>NZ_SZWK01000127.1:0-839 GCF_005280815.1 Citrobacter sp. TBCS-15
TGCTAAAATATGCTCTTTATTCATTTCTTTATTCTCCCTTAAAAATTAAAGCTGTATCAAGATTAATCAAACCACATTCAACAGCGTTAAGTAAGAACTCGTTAAAGTCAACTTCTGACAATGTCTCTTGCTTAAATAGTAGCTGTTCCTCTGTCATTTGCTTTCCTCTCTCAACTTGATATATATATTATATCAAATGCACTTTTCAGGTTTGGTTTATCCTCTGTTATGTAAGCTATGATTGACTTTGTAGGCATTTTGTGTTATACTATTTATAGGAGGTAACTATGGCTAGAGATAAATATCTGATGNCACATTCAACAGCGTTAAGTAAGAACTCGTTAAAGTCAACTTCTGACAATGTCTCTTGCTTAAATAGTAGCTGTTCCTCTGTCATTTGCTTTCCTCTCTCAACTTGATATATATATTATATCAAATGCACTTTTCAGGTTTGGTTTATCCTCTGTTATGTAAGCTATGATTGACTTTGTAGGCATTTTGTGTTATACTATTTATAGGAGGTAACTATGGCTAGAGATAAATATCTGATGTACTTACGACAACAGGAATACAAGAAACGTATTAAAATTAAAGTAGTTAATACAAGAGCTAGAATGAACAGAGAATACATGAATCAACCAGAAGTAGACAAGGAAACATTAGAACTATGGAATAGTCAGCCAGCAATACATTTTGATTTAGGGAAAAATAAATAAATTATATTAAAAAAATAATTGCCACCTTAGTGGCTTTTGTTTTACGCTTAACCGCAATTTGACTAGAAGTGGCAGAAAGTAAGTGCATTGTGTGTCCTGTTTGTAAAGTATGGTATCAGTAAG
>NZ_SZWK01000284.1:0-201 GCF_005280815.1 Citrobacter sp. TBCS-15
TAAAAGCTCTCTAGCAATGCACATGGCTTTAATGGTATCGCAAGGGTTACCTTTTTTTGGTTATGATACAAAGCGAAGCAAGACACTATACATAGACAATGAAGATACTGACAGAGAGTTAAACAAAAGGCTTAGAAATAAAGATAATGCACCAGAAGACTTACATTTTTTGACAGGTGGAGAGTTTATGCTTGATGATTC
>NZ_SZWK01000284.1:281-674 GCF_005280815.1 Citrobacter sp. TBCS-15
ATGGTATCGCAAGGGTTACCTTTTTTTGGTTATGATACAAAGCGAAGCAAGACACTATACATAGACAATGAAGATACTGACAGAGAGTTAAACAAAAGGCTTAGAAATAAAGATAATGCACCAGAAGACTTACATTTTTTGACAGGTGGAGAGTTTATGCTTGATGATTCGCACCACATGAACTTATTATATGAATACATTAAAGAAAATGATATAAAATTCGTGATCTTGGATAATTTAATGACAATGCTAAGAAATGGAGACATTATCTACGGTAAAGACTTTGAACCAATGCTTAGGAGAATTACACGCTTAAAGTTACTTTTCCAAGACGTTACTTTCTTGTTAGTAGCTCATGCAAACAAATCAGCTTATGCAAACTCAATGGACGAT
>NZ_SZWK01000278.1:0-321 GCF_005280815.1 Citrobacter sp. TBCS-15
GCGAAACTGAGCACCGGACAGTCAAGTATCTCAATAACTTAATTGAGCAAGATCATAGACCTGTTAAACGTCGAAATAAACTTTATCAAAGTCTTCGTACTGCATCAACTACGATTAAGGGCATAGAAGCATTGAGAGGCATATACAAAAAGAACCGAAGAAATGGAACGCTCTTCGGCTTTTTGGCATATACTGAAATTAAAGTTTTGATGGGTATACCAGCATAGTCAAAGTATCAGAATGGGACTTTTGTACTCAGTATTGAAACTTTGCAACAGAACCGATTGGGTTATACTGGATTATTAGATGAATTTGTTGGTA
>NZ_SZWK01000279.1:0-324 GCF_005280815.1 Citrobacter sp. TBCS-15
ATACTTGCTATTGAGTTCTTTTAATTCAGAAATTTTATATTGCGTAAACTCTGCCTTTAAGTCAATCAGATAAGGCATAATAAACTGATTAAATTGTATCATTACATCATCATTGTAACTGTTCCACTTAACTGTTGGAATAGGCACAATGCTTGTCATTTCATAACCCTTATCTTTGACTTCTTTAATTTGGAAAAAAGCTTGTTTCTGCATCAACTCAATGGCTTCTTTAAAACGTGTGTGTTTACTTGCTGATGATACATCAAAAAAAGCAAACAACTCTTTTTTTGAAAGATAGATAATATTATCTTTGGGCGGATTTTC
>NZ_SZWK01000276.1:0-323 GCF_005280815.1 Citrobacter sp. TBCS-15
ACAAAGTAGCCACGACCGTTAGGGAGTTCTTTTTAGTGGCAGAATGTATCTAATATAAAATCAGAGTGTACAAGCGGAGCGACAAGAGCAACGCAGGGAGTTTAAATTTAGAACCTCAATTCAATGGTTTTGACTTTTTCTTTTGACCTTGATTTTTAGATTTTGAAACGAAGTGAAAAAAGGCGAAGCCTATATTAATTTATCATATATATTTTAATCTTTTGTTCTTTTGCGTGAAAAAAAAGTCAGTGTTAGTGAGGGGTTACAGAATTATATCATAAAGTGCTGTACCGCAACTAATAAAAAGCCCGGTGTTTAAACAC
>NZ_SZWK01000277.1:0-326 GCF_005280815.1 Citrobacter sp. TBCS-15
AAGCAGATTCTTTCACAGTGACATTATTCTTTTTAAGGTACTTAGCAATAACTCCGCTGACAAAGGTTGTATCTTGTTCTTTTTCAGCTTTAATGACATTTTTAAGTTCTTTTTTATACTTGTTCATATCACTACCTTTTTCAGAAGATTTAACCATCTCAACAATGTAGTAAGAAGTAGCACCAGTTGATGCACTAGTAGATTCAATTACGCTTGAAAATTCACCATTTTTCAACTTAAATGCTGCAGTTTGAACCTCAGTTGGCACAGTTGTTGATGTTGAATTAAAAGTGACTTTACTTGCAGCATTTGTTTTCTCAAAGCTT
>NZ_SZWK01000275.1:0-328 GCF_005280815.1 Citrobacter sp. TBCS-15
GTAGATTGTCCGCTTGCCTTATCTGAAAACACCTTAGAAACGTCCTGTAAGGCTTCTAACTGGCGGTCTAGGTTCTGTTCTTTGCTTGAAACACGAGCATAACCTATTTTTGCCATTTTCTATTCCTCCTCTTTATCATTATTGGCTTCTGCCAAATTGTCCAACGTTTTAAGTAAATCAGATAGTTTATCGTGTTTCACTTTATAAATCACTTGCTGTTTTTTATCCTTACCAATGGTGATGTAATCGCCATAAATCATGTATCTTCTGACAAATTTTGTTCCACGGTTCAAATCCAGTGTATACGTATCAGCACCGACTAAACCGC
>NZ_SZWK01000272.1:0-328 GCF_005280815.1 Citrobacter sp. TBCS-15
TCTAAACGATTAAATCAAGATAGTATAAACAAATTCATAAAAGAAAAAAATGGAATTAAGTATTGACAAATATAAAATAATTTGATATCATGATATAAGAAAAGGAGAAATAAATGAAAATTTACTATGTGGCACTAACAACTGATAAAGACACAGTGGCTAAAAATTATAGCGGAAAACGATTATCTCTTTATACAAAAAAACACGAAGCTATTAAGACTTGTGTTTTATTAAATTATCAATGGGAGCTATTTTTCGGAAATGGAGCAAAAGAAGAAAAGCCGTTCAAAGTTTATTGCGTAGAATCAGAGCCAATGGAGGTAACTAG
>NZ_SZWK01000273.1:0-332 GCF_005280815.1 Citrobacter sp. TBCS-15
CCCAATTTAATTAATCAGATCTTTAAAGCAACAGCTCCTAATAAAGTATGGCTGGGAGACATGACCTATATCCCTACCAAAGAAGGCACCTTATACTTAGCCGTGAATATCGACGTTTTTTCACGTAAGATTGTAGGCTGGTCAATGTCTTCACGGATGCAAGATAAACTGGTGAGGGATTGCTTCTTACAAGCTTGTGGGAAAGAACATCCTCAGCCTGGCTTGATTGTCCATACTGATCAAGGGAGTCAATATACAAGCTCTCGTTATCAATCTACTCTTCGTCAAGTCGGTGCTCAATCTAGCATGAGTCGTAAAGGAAATCCCTATGA
>NZ_SZWK01000270.1:0-332 GCF_005280815.1 Citrobacter sp. TBCS-15
TAGCACTCTTTGAGTTTCCTCTAATCAGGTTCCACCAAACAGATACCCCGGTGTTTCACGGAATGGTACGTTTGATATCGCTGATTTGAGAGGAGGTTACACTTGAAGAATCACAGTCTTGCGACCGGCTATTCAACAAGGCATTCCCCCAAGTTTGAATTCTTTGAAATAGATTGCTATTAGCTAGTAATCCACCAAATCCTTCGCTGCTCACCAATGGAATCGCAAGATGCCCACGATGAGACTGTTCAGGTTAAACGCAAAAGAAACACACTCTGGGAATTTCTTCCCAAATTGTATCTCTCAATACGCATCAACCCATGTCAATTAAA
>NZ_SZWK01000271.1:0-335 GCF_005280815.1 Citrobacter sp. TBCS-15
TATTGAAAAAGAACTCTGGAAAATCAGAAATTAAAAACGCTTGGAACGCAAAACTTGAAGAAAATGGCGTAACTATCACAGATACAACTTTCCAACTTCCACGCAAATTGGTTGAGTCAATCAACACAGCTTTGTTAAACACTAACCCAGTATTCAAAGTTTTCCACGTTACAAATGTTGGTGCTTTGCTCGTATCACGCTCTTTTGATTCATCAAATGAAGCACAAGTCCACAAAGACGGACAAACAAAAACAGAGCAGGCAGCCACACTCACTATTGATACTCTTGAGCCTGTAATGGTTTATAAATTGCAATCACTTGCTGAACGTGTTAAA
>NZ_SZWK01000054.1:0-329 GCF_005280815.1 Citrobacter sp. TBCS-15
TGGTTCAAAGAACGAATCATTTGGTTCAAGAATAAATTGAAAGAACAATAATATTAAGAATAAAAACTTTAGGCTTGACAGCTTAGAGCTTTTTTGATATAATAATACATATAGTTAAAGAAAGGAGGTAATAAAATGATTTTAATACAATGCGTAACCTGTGGGTCTTCAAGTTTCACTAATGGTAAATGTGATTATTGCGGTAACAAGTACGAAGTAAATGAAGACAAAATATTTTACGGCAATTCGAAAGAAGATGATTCATCATTAGATGAGGATATAACCTTTCAAGAAACTCCTGCTGGTAAATTAATACTAAAAATCATGAT
>NZ_SZWK01000174.1:0-335 GCF_005280815.1 Citrobacter sp. TBCS-15
CAGCCTGATTCAATTTTATCAATGATTTGGCTAAAAAGCGGTTCTTCATACATCTTAGGTAAAATTGTGGGTCTGCCACCTTTTTGTGTTTGCATATTATCCTTTCTTTTAAATGTGGTTATATCGTTTAAAGCCTATATTTTCGTTCCTGTGAGCGTTAAGTTAATTAGACTTAAATTATATCGTAATGATATAAACACGCTCATACGAGCCAAAATATTAGCATATAGCCATATAATTTCCTTTTTATTTGAGATTTAGCGAGATTTAGCGAGATTTAGCAAGATTTAGCGAGATTTTTCTTTTTGATTTTTTGGGGGATTCGCAGCCGGGCA
>NZ_SZWK01000055.1:0-339 GCF_005280815.1 Citrobacter sp. TBCS-15
TGACAGTTTCCTTTACGGCTCATAGACTGAAAAATTCTATGAGATTTTAATTTAGAAACATAGTCTCTCATTTGGTATCCCCATCCTTGATCTGAGTGGAAAGTACGTCGATAAGGACAATCAGATGTCACAGCTAAGGCTTGATTTAGAGCAATATCAATTGATTGATAAGAGGGTTGTTTAGAGATATGATAACTAATCACCTCGCTATTAAATAAATCAATGTAAGGATTGAGATAACACTTTTTCTGAATTCCATCTTCATAATATTTGAATTCTGTCGTATCTGTTGTGATTTTTTGATGAGGAATGGAAGTTCTGAATCGTCTGTGCAATTTA
>NZ_SZWK01000175.1:0-342 GCF_005280815.1 Citrobacter sp. TBCS-15
CTCATTCTGGATACAACGAGATTTCATTAAAGCCAGCAAATTAATAAAAAGCAAATCATAAAAAACTACTTTAAAGCGCATTAAATTATTAAAAACTAAGACAAAATTGCATAAAAAAGAGTCTAAAACAGCATGAGCCGTAAAGTGCAACACAAAAGTTAGACAAAATTGAATATTTTTAAACTGCTAAGGCATGTTCCCTGTATTCGCAGGGAGTCATGCCTTTTGTTTTCTGTGATATTCGTCGATTGTTAAACCAATCGACGTAATTCTTTGTGATTTCCTTGAATTCTCATATCTATTTTTATGCTACTTTTGGGTTAGCTCAACTCAACCGCCTTT
>NZ_SZWK01000177.1:0-328 GCF_005280815.1 Citrobacter sp. TBCS-15
ATCAAAACATCGTAAACTTTTTCTGGAACAAAATTATTAGCCAGAGCAGCTTGACGGGCTGAATCATAAGAGCGGATTTGGGCATTAAGATTATGGACTTTTACATTAGTCTGTAAGGTCTTTGCATAAGTATGCTGATATTGTTCATAATTACTATAAAGTGCTTTGTAGGCTGCTTTTCGTACTCCCCTATTCTTACTTTCCATTAAGGAAGAGTAATTTCCATGCGTGAGTTGGATCATCTCATCAGATTCATTTTTGACCATAGGTAACTTAATATCCGCATTATCAAAAATTTCAAAAGTTTCTGAAGGACTTTCAAAAATTT
>NZ_SZWK01000176.1:0-342 GCF_005280815.1 Citrobacter sp. TBCS-15
CAATATCGATGTCAACTTGCATCTTATCCAAGCTGGACAACATGCAGATAAAGTTATCACTTCTGGTACTCAAATGTTTATTGCTACCATGGGTGGAACAGGAGCTACATTGATTGTTCCATTCTTGTTCATGTGGATTTGTAAATCAGATCGTAACCGTGCCATCGGACGTGCCTCAGTTGTTCCAACATTCTTTGGGGTTAATGAGCCAATCTTATTTGGTGCACCAATCGTATTGAATCCGATTTTCTTTGTACCGTTCATTTTCGCTCCGATTGTCAACGTTTGGATCTTTAAATTCTTTGTTGACACATTGAACATGAACTCATTCTCTGCCAACCT
>NZ_SZWK01000044.1:0-342 GCF_005280815.1 Citrobacter sp. TBCS-15
CCTGAAGGTTTTCATGTTATGGATTACAAAGGATCTGATGGTTTAAAATATCGTATTCAGGTTTCAGTTGAAGACTGTACAGGATGTGGTTTGTGTGTTGAAGCTTGTCCTAAAAAAGGTGAAGCATTGAAAATGATTCCTTACGAAGGTCAAGAAAAAGAATCAGTCAATTGGGCTTTTGCACAAACGCTTAAAACAAAAGAAAATCCAGCTCGTCCAGGGACAATTGCTGCCAGTCAGTTTGAAAAACCACTCTTTGAATTTTCAGGAGCTTGCTCTGGCTGTGGTGAAACACCATATATCAAATTATTGACCCAAATGTTTGGCGACCGGATGATGATT
>NZ_SZWK01000178.1:0-346 GCF_005280815.1 Citrobacter sp. TBCS-15
TTTGATGTAGTTACGATTGGTTATGGGCTAAGAAACACACCTGACTATCTTACTGTATTAAAAGAAATTTTTCGTGTCTTAAAACCAGGGGGCAGAGTAGTTTGTATCGAAACTTCACATCCCACATTGCCAATTTATAAACAAGCTTTTGAACTTTATTTTAAAAATGTCATGCCCTTTTTTGGTAAAGTTTTTGCCAAATCTTTAAAAGAATATCAATGGCTTCAAAAATCAGCAGAAGATTTTCCAGATGCCAAGACGCTTGAAGAACTTTTTAGAAAAGCTGGCTTTGTTGCCGTAGAATATCAAAAACATGGTGGTGGAGCAATCGCAAGTCATTTTGCCA
>NZ_SZWK01000089.1:0-351 GCF_005280815.1 Citrobacter sp. TBCS-15
CGAAATAAATGAAAAATACTATAATTTAGCAGTCAAAGAAAATCCAGAAATTCAGTATGAATGGGCTAGAATTCCGCATTTTTATTATAATTTCTATGTTTTTCAATACGCAACAGGTTTTGCTGCGGCAACTTTCTTGGCTGAAAAAGTTGTTCATGGTTCAACTGAGGATCGTCAAAAATATCTTGAATATTTAAAGGCTGGTTCTTCAGCTTATCCTTTAGAAGTAATTGCCAAAGCTGGAGTTGATATGGAATCTACCGATTATTTAGATGCTGCCTTTGAGCTTTTTGAAAATCGATTGAGTGAATTAGAAAAATTAGTTGAAAAAGGAGTCCATCTTTAAAAATG
>NZ_SZWK01000171.1:0-342 GCF_005280815.1 Citrobacter sp. TBCS-15
CCTAGAAGCTTATGGCTTGCATTCTAAGACATTCTAAACGTGAGTTGGTAATATAATATCATAGTTAAAAGAAAAAGCCCTTCTGAGGGCTAATATCAGCTTATTCTTTTCTGTCTTCTCTTACCACGTTATATTTTTGACGATAACGTCGAAAAGTCGTTCGATTAATTCCAGTTTTACGCTCGATTTCTTTTTCTGTTAATCCTTGTTGGTATAAATCAAAGGCATGTTGCAATCCCTCATCTTCAAAAGAATATTTCTTTTTTCGTCCTTTAAATCGTCCACGTTGTTTGGCAATGGCAATACCTTGGGCTTGCCGTTCTCTAATCCGTTTACGTTCAC
>NZ_SZWK01000046.1:0-355 GCF_005280815.1 Citrobacter sp. TBCS-15
GTGCTCAGTTTCGCTGTATAGCCCCTGCTTTTGTAACTTCCTAAAAGCACTAGCAATTGATGGTGCTTTATCTGTCACGATAACTTTCGGTTCCCCAAACTGCTTGTATAGTCGTTTAAAGAAAGCATAAGCAGACTGAGTATTTCTCTTTCGTCTTAGCCAAATATCCAGTGTCATGCCTTCTGAGTCGATTGCACGATAGAGATAATGCCACTTCCCTTTAATTTTAATATAAGTTTCGTCCATTTTCCACGAATAAAAGGACTGTCTATTTTTCTTTTTCCAGATTTGATAGATCAGCTTACCATATTCTTGAACCCAACGGTAAATTGTTGTGTGAGAAACGTTAATGCCA
>NZ_SZWK01000229.1:0-348 GCF_005280815.1 Citrobacter sp. TBCS-15
CTAAGTTGCTGGAACTTATAGAAAACTGGAATAAATTTTACCAAACTAGAAAGACAATAAATAATGCTTAGTTTAGACGAGAAGAAAATCAGAAAAGGTAAACCTATTGGATTACCATACCAAGGAAGCAAGAAAAAGATAAGCAAGAAAATAGTTGAGATTATCAAACAGAACTTTGGCACAGACAAGCCGATATACGACATCTTCGGAGGAGGCGGAGCAATTACATCCGAATGTATTTTAAATGGCTTAGAAGTATATTATAACGACTTAGACAAGGATATAACCAACGCTTTTGAACGAGTTATCTCTCAAGACCGTGAGTGGATTAAAAGCCTTATTGTTTCA
>NZ_SZWK01000042.1:0-335 GCF_005280815.1 Citrobacter sp. TBCS-15
TTTAACACGTTCAGCAAGTGATTGCAATTTATAAACCATTACAGGTTCAAGAGTATCAATAGTGAGAGCTGCAGCCTGTTCTACTTTTTGTTGTCCGTCTTTGTGGAGATTTGCTTCATTAGCTGAATCAAATGAGCGTGATACGAGCAAAGCGCCGACATTTGTAACACGGAATACTTTGAACACTGGGTTAGTATTTAACAAAACTGTGTTGATTGAATCAACCAATTTACGTGGAAGCTCAAAAGTTTTATCTGTGATAGTTACACCATTTTCAGCAAGTTTTGCGCTCCAAGCGTTTTTAATTTCTGATTTTCCAGAGTTCTTTTTCAATA
>NZ_SZWK01000039.1:0-369 GCF_005280815.1 Citrobacter sp. TBCS-15
AACGTGAAGTTTTTAATTGTCATTTTTAACCTTTCTTGAAATTATCTTTGCTTTATCTAAAACTGGGTTATCAGTAATTGATAATTCTAGTAATCTAAATTTTCTACCGCCATACGGATAACCACCAATTGATACAAATTGACCGACCTCGTACAAGAGCGTAGTTTCGATTCTAAGCGAGTTTTCACTATTGTAATATACTTTACCTGATAAAAGTTCTAAGTGATCTTTACGTAGCTCTCTGTACCCTGTGAAGCTATCTATTCTATATTTGTCGCCATAAGTAGCAACATACTCATATAACATTTGGCTTGTCTCCACTTTCTACAAAAATAAGTCTATCATTGAACTCTGTTTTAACTCTATCTG
>NZ_SZWK01000206.1:0-372 GCF_005280815.1 Citrobacter sp. TBCS-15
TGTGACCGCATATTCACCTGCAAAAAAAAGTTTCCCCGGTATCTTTGTCTTAATTTTCTTCTCAGAGATACTCATAAGCGCCTCCAGCACGTGCAATATCAAAAGTTAATTCTGGAAACTCTGCTTTTAACTTGGTTAACAAGATTTTTTCTGTCGCATGGTCAGTAATAATTTTTACATTTGGTCCAGCATCAATGGTCACAAAGGCGAGTAAGCCCGCTTTATAACATTCTTTTGTAAAGTCTACAACACGTTGCGTTTCAGAGGTAAAATAGTCAAATGGTTCAAGACATAGACGATTTTGTTCATGCATGCCAAGAGCATTATCTTGAGCAATTAGACCCACTTTTTCAATATCAGCTTGGAGGATTG
>NZ_SZWK01000082.1:0-365 GCF_005280815.1 Citrobacter sp. TBCS-15
GGAAAAGTCCATTAAATACAGCCCTTAACGTGCAATATGTTAACACATCAATCGTTGCAGGCGGGAGGTATTTTGAACTATTGAATGAAACTGTTGCCTTAAAAGGTAATGCAGTTAATTATATCCATGCAAATATTGACTTAACGCAAACAGCAAACCCTGTAAGTTTATCAGCAGAAACATCAAATAATAGTAACGGTGTTGATATAAACAACGGTTCTGGCGTTTTGAAAGTTTGTTTTGATGTTGTTACGACTTCAGGAACTGGTGTAACAAGCATTAAGCCAATTCTTCAGGCTAGTACTTTAGATAGTATTTCTGCAAACGATTTATCACTTAAAGATTCAATCAATGCAAATAATTTA
>NZ_SZWK01000051.1:0-372 GCF_005280815.1 Citrobacter sp. TBCS-15
GAAAGTGTTGAAGAAAATCAAACTAATAAAAAGCAAGAATCACTCCAAAAAGCTATTGATGAGATTAGAGAAACATTCGATTTTCTATCAATACAAAAGGCAAGTAGTTTGTCCGAGGGATCACGTGTCATTTATCGCAACAAGCTCATTGGAGGTCATGCAGCAAGTCAAGAGGGGGAGGAAAAAGATGTCAGTTGACCGTTCATATAGCCCCTATGAAGTCATCCGTGCTTATCACGATAGAGGGATGATGAAATGGGGCGCATTTGCGACTGGAGAACTCACGGAGGCTCAAAATACTTTTGAAAAAGAAAAAAAAGATGATAAGAAAATTCAAGCTTTACCACATCATGTAGTCCTTTATCTTCTCAA
>NZ_SZWK01000053.1:0-373 GCF_005280815.1 Citrobacter sp. TBCS-15
TGGGCATGTTGGCTCAGCGCAGTGAACTGGTGGTGATGCAGGCTTTACTATATTGGAAGCCCTAAACTGTTTTCTGCATCAGTAATCGAAGAAACAGCGGTCAAAGTACAATACAGACAATTTCAAGAACAAGGGAAAACCGCCATGTATTTCGGTACTGACGAACAAATTTTAGGAGTAATTGCTGTCGCGGATGAAGTAAGAGATTCAAGTGCTGCCGTTATTTCTGAACTCCACAAGTTGTCAATTGAACACACTATTATGCTTACTGGTGATAATACTAAAACCGCTGAATCTATTGGTAAGCAATTAGGTGTGACTGAAATAAAAGGAGATCTAATGCCTCAAGAAAAATTAGATTCGATTAAAGCGT
>NZ_SZWK01000080.1:0-370 GCF_005280815.1 Citrobacter sp. TBCS-15
TTGAACGTGATAATAGGTTCTTCAATATAAATAAAGTAGTCAAATAAATTGTAATGCTCAATAATTTCTGTTATACCGTCAGCAATAAGCTTGGCACGTTCCAAAGGATCTTTACTTTTACCACCTGCAATTGAACCGACTACATACTCATTTGTCAAAGGATTACGAAATGCGTAACCAGTATTAGAGGTGCTAAAGTCAATAGCTAAGGCTTTGCTCATAAATCAGAACTCAATTCAATATAAAGCTCTTTAGTAATTTCTCCAATATCAAATAAGTGCTTAACATAGTGTTCATATTCAATCGGAGTCAATACTTCTTTTTGTGCTAAAATATGCTCTTTATTCATTTCTTTATTCTCCCTTAAAAA
>NZ_SZWK01000303.1:0-374 GCF_005280815.1 Citrobacter sp. TBCS-15
GTGTTCTCTTGCGATTCTGTCAACTTAGGCTTGTTTTTCAGCTTCAACTCTTCGTTGATTTTTTTCACTAATTCGTTGTTCTTCAAGTGATTTCTCCTTAGCTTGCCTTATATGCTCATATTTTGCTTTCTCTTGCGTTTTAAGCTCTTGTTCATATAATTGTGCCACAATATCATTAAAGCCCTTATCTGCCCTTTTATGAGCCTTTTGAATCAATACGATACTTCTAGTTGTGTCGTCTGTTAAAATAAAGATAATTGCTCTCCTTTTTGCGCATCAATTGCTTACCTGATTGATAGCTTCAATAATATTATTGCCGACATTTATTAGAATTTCATCACTTACAATTACATTCTTTCTTGAAAATAGTTCGT
>NZ_SZWK01000144.1:0-382 GCF_005280815.1 Citrobacter sp. TBCS-15
CAATTTACCTTGTTCCAGCTTAGTTTGAATACTAGCTAGAGCATTGTCTAAAATACTTGTATCCTCATTGATATAAAAAGGACTAATCAGCCTTACTAATTCTTCTGGCTTATATTCTTTTTTATCGTTAGCAAAGAGTAAGTCTAACAGTTCGCCTGTGTTGCTATCAAATATAGGGTACAAGTCAATATAACGAGTTGTAAGCAACTTTTTAATTACTTTCTGCCAAAACTCCATGCTATTACGTTCGCCCTTAGAACTCCAGTTTAGAACCTCATCTAAATCAGAACCGGCCATACTAATCAAAGTATCAGAACCAACATCAGATTTTTTGTACTTAACATGATTAAATTCTACTTTTGTTATTTCATTAGCAATTTTA
>NZ_SZWK01000143.1:0-385 GCF_005280815.1 Citrobacter sp. TBCS-15
AGTTCAACGTTTAATGCGAAAGCTAGGACTTTGTATTACTTCTTTTTGGAGGAAAACACGAAAGTATAGTTCCTACAGAGGAAAAGTTGGAAAAGTCGCAAAAAATTTATTAAATAGACGTTTTAATTCCAAAGTTGTTCATCAAAAACTGGTAACTGATACTACTGAGTTTAAATACTACGATAATGGGCAAGTGAAGAAAGCTTACCTCAACCCTTATATGGATCTGTTTAATCGTGAAGTTGTCTCTTTTGAGATAAGCAAGCAACCAAACTTTATAGCAATAAGCAATGCATTAAGTAAAGCAATAGAAATCACATCTGATTGTCCTTATCGGCGTACTTTCCATTCAGACCAAGGTTGGGCTTATCAGACACCATATTAT
>NZ_SZWK01000300.1:0-375 GCF_005280815.1 Citrobacter sp. TBCS-15
CAATTTACCTTGTTCCAGCTTAGTTTGAATACTAGCTAGAGCATTATCTAAAATACTTGTATCCTCATTGATATAAAAAGGACTGATAAGCCTTACTAATTCTTCAGGTTTATATTCTTTTTTATCGTTAGCAAATAGTAGGTCTAATAGATCTCCTGTTTCACTATCAAATATAGGGTACAGGTCAACATAGCGCGTGCATAGCAACTTTTTAATTACTTTCTGCCAAAACTCCATGCTATTGTGTTCGCCCTTAGAACTCCAGTTTAGAACCTCGTCTAAGTCAGAACCTGCCATACTAATCAAAGTATCAGAACCAACATCAGACTTTTTATATTTAACATGATTAAATTCTACTTTTGTTATTTCATTAGC
>NZ_SZWK01000299.1:0-402 GCF_005280815.1 Citrobacter sp. TBCS-15
AGTTGCATTTGATACAGCTGTTTTTCCGGATTTTACAACTTCAATATCAACGATGCTTCCAAATCCCTTTCCGATAAGTTTTGGCACAGTTTTTTTAAGATTTCCATTATATCCAGAGACTGATAATCTTACTGCAACAACTGGGAGACTAGCAATCAATTTATCAACGTCATCTTTAGATGTTGCTGCGTCAACTTTAGCTTTAAATTCTGATTTAACATTGTTAGACAGGAATTTTAATCCGTCGATTGTTGATTTAGCGTCTTCTTTAGTTTTAACAAGAGCGTCAGCAACGTTAGCGTCAGATACAGCATTAGTTTTTTTAGCCGCATCTTCACGTGTAACTTTTAATTCGGTGTCAGATTTAGCTGATTCGGTTCCTTTTGCCAAATTGTCAACAAC
>NZ_SZWK01000142.1:0-401 GCF_005280815.1 Citrobacter sp. TBCS-15
ATACTAGATTAAATTGTGGACGTTCGACTGTAGTTCCAGTAAACTTTTCTTGGAAAACTTCTTCTGCTCCTGCTTCTTTCAGAACTTCAATTTGAGATTCTAATTTTTGTTCAAAAGTACTGACACGTGCATACCCAATTTTCATATTTTGACCTCTATTAATAACCCTAAGTTGTGAGTGATGTTATCCTTAAATCTTAGAGTCACTATTGTATAATTTAGACAAAGGACAAAAACATGCAAAAACGCTACTCAAAAGAATTTAAAGAAACCCTTATCGCCTTCTATCATTCTGGTCAATCCGTCACCCAGCTGTCTAAAGAATACGACGTGGCCCCTGCAACAATTTATAAATGGATAGACCTCTACTCTAAATCTAATGAAAGCTCCGTCTCTAAAGC
>NZ_SZWK01000298.1:0-411 GCF_005280815.1 Citrobacter sp. TBCS-15
GCGCGCATCTTCAACCTCAACAATCACCACGCGCTCACGTGGGCCAGACTTTATAAACATTAACTGTCACAAAGGCTGCGATAAATGCTGTCAAAAGGCCTTTTGTTCCCATGAAGGCTGTCAAGAAGCCTCCTTCTTTTGCAGGCTCAGCTGCCATCAAAAGGAACCCTACCATAGACGCTAGCATCGTAGATAAGAAGTTAATCTGATTGGTCGCAGGTAGGTCACGGTTCTTTGAGTCCGTCAAAGCTTTAGCGGTAGTACCACCAACAAAGAATGCTAGGATACCCATCGAATAGCTATAAGGAGTCATCAAGAAGGTCTCAATGTCTTTTGACCAGTGGAATCCCCAAGCATTTGGGACATAGGCAATAAGGATAAAGATAGATGAGAAAAGGATGACTGGCATAC
>NZ_SZWK01000157.1:0-412 GCF_005280815.1 Citrobacter sp. TBCS-15
AAGGTAGTGTAAAATAAGTTGTGTAAACACAAAAAGGAATAAATCCGTTATAGTAGAGTTGCGAAACATTACTAGAAAGAGATTTATTCCTATGACTCAGTTTACCACAGAACTACTTAACTTCCTAGCCCAAAAGCAAGATATTGATGAATTTTTCCGTACTTCTCTTGAAACTGCTATGAATGATCTGCTTCAAGCAGAGTTATCAGCCTTTTTAGGGTATGAACCTTACGATAAAGTAGGCTATAATTCTGGGAATAGTCGTAACGGAAGCTATTCACGGCAATTTGAAACCAAATATGGGACTGTTCAGTTGAGCATTCCTAGAGATCGTAATGGGAACTTTAGTCCAGCTTTGCTTCCCGCTTATGGACGTCGAGATGACCACTTGGAAGAGATGGTTATCAAACTC
>NZ_SZWK01000211.1:0-412 GCF_005280815.1 Citrobacter sp. TBCS-15
ATCAGCTACGATTAGAGCTTCATTACCAAAGAAAATCTCACGTGAATTATAATCTAATTTCATTTTTTCTCTTTTCTATAATTTCATTGAATTAGCATAATTAGCACCTTTTTTCAATGTTGTTTTAACGTCTTGCATACCCTTTTTTTCAACTAAGAAGTACATGCCATGATAGCCACTAGTATAATTAGCTCTAGTCCCTGCATTAACTACTATTTTATCGCCTTTTTTAACTTGCTTTAAGTTACTTGACAATTGCCCAGTATTTTGATATCTGGCATAAGTATAGGTATGACCGTGGCTTCTGATTAATCTAGTTCTTCGGCTTGCAGCATTTGCCTTAGCCTTAAACTCTGCTTCAAACCAATCGCCCATGCGTTCTGTTACTTTAGTTTGCATTTCTTTAGCTATG
>NZ_SZWK01000212.1:0-417 GCF_005280815.1 Citrobacter sp. TBCS-15
TGTAAAGGGCCATGCTAAAATGTAGGAAACGGGCCATTGAAAATGTAGGTTAACTTTAAAATTGTGATAGGCTTTTCCTTATGAGAAAAGACATCCTAGAAAGTATAACCGAACATCTTATGACTGGAATTAAACCTAATTTCGCTGATATTGCCAGACGCTATAATTGTGACTATCGGACGGTCAAACGTTATTATGACCTCGGAAAAGAAAAGACCCTTGAAGAAGCTTCAAAACGAAGGGTCCCACCGTCACTTATTGAGAACTATAAATCAATCATTGAAGATAAACTCAAGCTTGGCTGCTCTGTGCGCTCAATTTACTACTTCATCCAACTAAAAGGCTATCAAGGCTCATATACGACCGTCAAACGCTATGCCAGATTGATTCGAGAATCCTGCAAACATAAAGCAACGA
>NZ_SZWK01000070.1:0-406 GCF_005280815.1 Citrobacter sp. TBCS-15
CATGTAAAGCAAGCCGAATGACCTATCATTATAAAATTCTTCCTCTGACTTGAAACGCTCGACAAGTTTATCATAAAGTCCATCTCGTTTAAGTCCGCCAGAAGTGATATAAATACTTTGCCAGTTATCTTGCTTTTGTCGTGAACCTTTATTAACTGATTCTGTTATATCTTCGCCATAAGTATGAACTTCATCAAATATATTAAGCGAACTATTACCACCTTGCGCCCTTAAAGTATCATTTGTTTGCTTTTTGAAAGTGGTTTTAAAAGAAGTAAATTCTAGTCCTTGTTTTGTACTCTTGAAAATCTTGTTTTCGTTGTACACTCTTAAAGTATCACTTGCTTCTGTTTGGTTTCGTACTTGGTCAAATACGTGTCTAGCCTGTGTATTATCGTATGCAATA
>NZ_SZWK01000215.1:0-421 GCF_005280815.1 Citrobacter sp. TBCS-15
TATTGCATACGATAATACACAGGCTAGACACGTATTTGACCAAGTTAGGAATCAAACGGAAGCAAGTGATACATTAAGAGTGTACAATGAAAACAAGATTTTCAAGAGTACAAAACAAGGGCTAGAATTTACGTCTTTCAAAACCACTTTTAAAAAGCAAACAAATGATACTTTACGAGCGCAAGGTGGTAACAGTTCCCTTAATATATTTGATGAAGTCCATACCTATGGCGAGGATATAACAGAGTCAGTTAATAAAGGTTCACGTCAAAAACAAGATAACTGGCAAAGTATTTACATCACTTCTGGCGGACTTAAACGCGACGGACTTTATGATAAACTTGTTGAACGATTCAAATCAGAAGAAGAATTTTACAATGATAGGTCATTCGGCTTGCTTTACATGCTAGAAAATCATGAG
>NZ_SZWK01000086.1:0-428 GCF_005280815.1 Citrobacter sp. TBCS-15
AGGCTAGAGGGCGAAATTAAGCAAGTCGAGGGTGCTATTAGTTCAGGCTCTTGGAACATTGACGCTAAAATGGATACTAAAGGCGTTAATAGCGGAATTGAGGGCATGAAGTCACGCTTTAGCGGTCTTAGAGAGATTGCTGTTGGTGCATTCAGACAAATCGGTGCAAGTGCTGTTAGTGCTGTCGGTAACGGCTTAAAAGACTGGGTATCTAACGCAATGGATACTCAAAAAGCCATGATTTCATTGCAAAATACAATGAAGTTCAAAGGCAATGGAAAAGACTTTGACTATGTAAGCAAATCTATGCAGAATCTTGCTAAAGATACAAATGCAAATACCGAAGATACTTTAAAACTTTCAACAACGTTCATTGGTTTAGGCGATAGCGCTAAAAAAGCGGTCAGTAAAACAGAAGCATTAGTAAA
>NZ_SZWK01000213.1:0-375 GCF_005280815.1 Citrobacter sp. TBCS-15
TGCTCGTGCATTCGACCAGATCGATAACGCGCCGGAAGAAAAAGCTCGTGGTATCACCATCAACACTTCTCACGTTGAATATGACACCCCGACTCGCCACTACGCACACGTAGACTGCCCGGGCCACGCCGACTATGTTAAAAACATGATCACCGGTGCTGCGCAGATGGACGGCGCGATCCTGGTTGTTGCTGCGACTGACGGCCCGATGCCGCAGACTCGTGAGCACATCCTGCTGGGTCGTCAGGTAGGCGTTCCGTACATCATCGTGTTCCTGAACAAATGCGACATGGTTGATGACGAAGAGCTGCTGGAACTGGTAGAAATGGAAGTTCGTGAACTTCTGTCTCAGTACGATTTCCCGGGCGACGACAC
>NZ_SZWK01000214.1:0-445 GCF_005280815.1 Citrobacter sp. TBCS-15
GTTTGGTTAGAATTAGCACTACAAAAATCTCAAGAGGTAAAGGCAACAAAATTACTGACAGATTTATCAGAAGAGGAAATAAAAAAAAATCTTGGAATAATGTGATATGACCCCCATAAGTTAGACTAAAAAGTCTAGTTAATGGAGGTCAATTTTTTTATGACAAAATATACATTTGAATTTAAACTAAAGATTGTTAAAGAGTATCTTGACAAGAGAACTGGTTATCATTCCTTATCAAAAAAATATGGTTTTAAAGATACCCAACAAATCAGAAGATGGATTTTTGCTTATGAAATAGCTGGTGAAGAAGGTTTGAAAACTGGTAAAAATAGAGCATATTCAACCGAAGTGAAGTTAGATGCGGTAAACTTATATTTAACAAGTAACTGGTCTGCTAGAGATATTGCTAAAGACTTAGGTATAATTGATTATTCAAGAATAC
>NZ_SZWK01000100.1:0-446 GCF_005280815.1 Citrobacter sp. TBCS-15
CTACCATTTATAGTTCTCCTTTATTTCTATATATATTATTATATCAAATTGCTTTCACTTTGTCAAGCATTAGATGTTATTTTTTTATTTATTTCTGCTTTTAATTGTAATGCCCTAACTAATGCACGCTTAGAGTAATCATTTTCGCAAGCGTTATGCAACTTTTTTGACTGCTTTACTAGAAATTCAGCACGATTTAGCCATACTTTGAAAAGTTCATCATTGTGCCATTCTGCTTTTACCATTTCTTCTAATGCACGATACATCCAGCCATACACTTCAGCATGTAAATTAATCGCTTTGTTTTCATAATTAATCATTTTCTGTTACCTTACCTTGTCCTTTTGCTAAGTCTAAGAAAGCCTGTGCTGATTCTTTCGTTACTTCTTCAGGAGTTTCAACCTTTACTTTTTCCACTAGTTCGCTATCTGGTTCTTTTTTAGATT
>NZ_SZWK01000257.1:0-453 GCF_005280815.1 Citrobacter sp. TBCS-15
AGGTTTCCAGGGGAAGGCTCGTCCGCCCTGGGTTAGTCGGGACCTAAGGCGAGGCCGAAAGGCGTAGTCGATGGACAACTGGTTGATATTCCAGTACTAGATATGATCGTGATGGAGGGACGCAGTAGGCTAAGAGATGCCAGTTAATGGATTCTGGTCTAAGCAGTGAGGTGTGAGATGTGTCAAATGCATTTCTCTCTAACATTGAGCTGTGATGGGGAAGCAACTACGGTTGCGAACTCTCTGATGTCACACTGCCAAGAAAAGCTTCTAGCGTAAAGTCATATCTACCCGTACCGCAAACCGACACAGGTAGTCGAGGCGAGTAGCCTCAGGTGATCGAGAGAACTCTCGTTAAGGAACTCGGCAAAATAGCCCCGTAACTTCGGGAGAAGGGGTGCTGGTGTAAAAGCCAGCCGCAGTGAATAGGCCCAAGCAACTGTTTATCAAAAA
>NZ_SZWK01000227.1:0-468 GCF_005280815.1 Citrobacter sp. TBCS-15
TTTTCTTCTGCCCTTAAACTTTTGTAGTTGCTTTTCATATATGAATTTTCTAATATCTTCTTTCTGCTGTTTTTCCTCTTTATCAGACCAGCCAACCTTTTGACCTTTTCGTTTACCACTTTGATAAACTCGCCTGTTATCTTCTGGGAAACCATTTTTCTCGAAGTACATTCTAGCATATTCAAAGTAATTTAAGCTATTGATGTACTGCTGACTATCTTTTTTGTGATAATTAAGAGTTATCAATCGCCTTTTAGCTAGTGATTCAAAAGATGTTATCATACTTCTGCTTTAAGGAAACCTAAAATTTTCAAAGCCACATATTCTTCGCTATCTTCTTCAACCTCTTTTGCAAATTCTTTATCACTAGTTAGTTCTTCTTCTCCAGCATAATATAAAGGTGCAAACCTAGTCTTATCAGAGAAGTTATAAAACTTAAATTTAGGTTCAATAACTTCATAACCGTTA
>NZ_SZWK01000237.1:0-416 GCF_005280815.1 Citrobacter sp. TBCS-15
GCAACAACGCCCGCACCTACAGTACGGCCGCCTTCACGGATTGCGAAACGCAGACCGTCGTCCATCGCGATCGGGTGGATCAGAGTAACAACCATTTTAATGTTGTCGCCCGGCATTACCATCTCTACGCCTTCCGGCAGTTCGATGGTACCAGTCACGTCAGTAGTACGGAAGTAGAACTGCGGACGGTAGCCTTTGAAGAACGGAGTATGACGGCCGCCTTCGTCTTTGGACAGGATGTACACTTCAGATTCGAACTTGGTGTGCGGCTTGATAGAGCCCGGCTTAGCCAGTACCTGACCACGTTCGATTTCTTCACGTTTGATACCACGCAGCAGAACACCAACGTTCTCACCAGCACGGCCTTCGTCCAGCAGTTTGCGGAACATTTCAACGCCAGTACAGGTAGACTTAGC
>NZ_SZWK01000188.1:0-483 GCF_005280815.1 Citrobacter sp. TBCS-15
GATGCAGCTGAGACAAGGCCGATCCCGCATGTAATATTGATAAAGAACATTATCCAAAGAAAAGTGAAGGATTTAGTTTTGAGGGCTTGGTTAGCTGTTAGCTCCGGTCCTCGGGTTAGACGTGTTCCCTTTTTTTGAGAAATGCTATTTTCAGTAGTGCTTGATAGTGCCAGATTTGGACGAACAATAAACTGTGCAGCGAGCAGCATAATAACAAAATAAAATGTTCCTAAGAGATAGAATGTTTGTTCAAGACCAACACTAGCCATTAGCTGTTGAGCAACAGGACCAGTCAGCATTGCTGCAAAACCAAATCCCATAATAGCTAACCCCGTTGCTAAACCGCGTTTGTCTGGAAACCATTTAATAATTGTTGATACAGGGGTAACGTATCCTGCTCCCAGTCCTAAGCCGCCTATGACACCATATGAGAGATATAACCGGACGCAATTGCCTGTCCACCGCGCCGCCGGATAACGCCGT
>NZ_SZWK01000034.1:0-484 GCF_005280815.1 Citrobacter sp. TBCS-15
TTTAAAATGATTCATTACTCTGTCCTCTCTGTCTTTTTTCTCAATTTTACACTAAAATAGATTTTTTGGAAAACTTTGCAACAGAACCAAAAATCGTTATGAACAGATGAATCGAATTGCTTTTGACTTGCAACGTGAGATTCGAGATAAACTAGGACTATATGTGACTGTTGGGATGGGAGACAACCCCTTGCTTGCCAAACTTGCAATGGATAACTATGCCAAGCACAATGATAATATGAGAGCCCTAATCCGTTATGAAGATGTCCCTAATAAACTATGGACAATTCCTAAGATGACAGATTTCTGGGGAATTGGAAAGCGAACTGAGAAACGATTAAACAAACTTGGAATCACTTCTATCAAAGAGCTTGCGAATGCTGACCCACTTCTCCTTAAACAAAAATTAGGAACAATTGGACTTCAACATTTTTTCCATGCTAACGGCATCGATGAAAGCAATGTGAGAGAAAAATATGTTCCT
>NZ_SZWK01000267.1:0-486 GCF_005280815.1 Citrobacter sp. TBCS-15
TTTATTCCAAATGTACACTTGTAAAAATAAACAATGTGCTATTTGCTCTTGGAGGCGGTCAATGAAGTATCAAGTTCAGATCTCAAAAATTGTCGAAGAAGCAATGATTAGAAAACCCAAGGGACGCTTTTTGTTCTTGACGTTAACGGTTGAAAATGTTTCTGGAGAAGGTTTGAATAACGAACTATCTCTTCTTTCTGAAGCCTTCAATCGGTTGATGAAATATAAAAAAGTTTCTAAAAATATTCTTGGATTCCTGAGAGCAACTGAAGTAACGATAAACGAATCAATGGATACTTATCACCCTCATATTCACGTTTTACTTTTTATTAGTCCGACATACTTTAAAAATAAAAATAATTATATTTCACAAGATGAATGGACAGAGCTTTGGAAAAAATCAGCAAAACTAGATTATCGTCCAATTGTTGATGTTCGATCAATTAAACCAAAAAATGAAAAAACATCAGACATTCGTTCTGCGAT
>NZ_SZWK01000035.1:0-488 GCF_005280815.1 Citrobacter sp. TBCS-15
TTAGCTAATGAAATTGATTTATCTTGGTTCAAATAATATCTAAGATTTGATAAATATAAAATAAACGGAGAAAATAGATGAGTTATACAACAAAACACAAACCTTACAAACTGAAAAGCATTAAATGTAGTGGTTGTGGCTGGTCAATATCACACTGCATGGACTTAAAAAAAGAACAACTTAGAATAAAAAGTTTAAAAAAAGAAGTTGTAAAAGAATATATCCATGTAGATAACCCTAAATGTAAGCATTGCATTGAATTAGAAAAAAGGAGAAACAAAAAATGAAATCTAAATGTACTAAGTGTCAGGAAATGAGAAAAGCTAGTGGTTTAAGTTATTTAAAGTGTCCTAAGTGCAAACAAGAAGCTAGAGATGAAAGAAAAAAACTAAAAAAATTGTTTATAAAAGCGAAATGGCTAAAACTAATGATGAACTAAGAAAAATATCTAAACGATTAAATCAAGATAGTATAAACAAATTCATAAA
>NZ_SZWK01000041.1:0-439 GCF_005280815.1 Citrobacter sp. TBCS-15
AGCTTTCACTTGGATCAAGGAAAACGTATCAATGCCATTTGACTTCGACGGAGAACAGCAATTCATATCAGACTTGAAACAGTTAGTTAAAATTAACGCTTTGAAGTTTGGTAAAATATATGATGGAGTATTAAATTGAAAGTTAAAACGCTAACTAGAAGCATGGCTTTAAATGAAAATATAGTGGAACAAATAAAAATTTACTTCGGGATATTTTCAGGAAATGCTATTCTTGATATAAAAGACATGGATAATATTTCTGATTTAGAAGAAGATTTACTCATGTTTATTGAAGATAATGAGGAAGTTAATTCTTTTTCGTACGAAAATGGACTATTATCAATATCACTTAAATAGTAAAGGGGAATAAATGACAACACTAAGAGAATTGCATAAAAAACTTAAAATTAAACAAACGCTTGACAACTACGTACGCAAC
>NZ_SZWK01000105.1:0-509 GCF_005280815.1 Citrobacter sp. TBCS-15
CTGTGCAACCCCACATCCTTTTCCACTTAACATATATTTTGGGACCTTAGCTGTTGGTCTGGGCTGTTTCCCTTTCGACTACGGATCTTAGCACTCGCAGTCTGACTGCCGAACATGTGTATTAGCATTCGGAGTTTATCTGAGATTGGTAATCCTAGACGGACCCCTCACCCAAACAGTGCTCTACCTCCAATACACTTACATTTCGACGCTAGCCCTAAAGCTATTTCGGAGAGAACCAGCTATCTCCCAGTTCGTTTGGAATTTCTCCGCTATCCACAAGTCATCCAAACACTTTTCAACGTGTCCTGGTTCGGGCCTCCAGTGCGTCTTACCACACCTTCACCCTGCTCATGGATAGGTCACTAGGTTTCGGGTCTACATCATGATACTAAGTCGCCCTATTCAGACTCGGTTTCCCTACGGCTCCGTCTCTTCAACTTAACCTCGCATCATAACGTAACTCGCCGGTTCATTCTACAAAAGGCACGCTCTCACCCATTAACGGG
>NZ_SZWK01000104.1:0-513 GCF_005280815.1 Citrobacter sp. TBCS-15
CAGCCTGTGCCTTTCTTCCTGGAAAGAGGCTAACCAGGGCGAGAATCCCGGCTGCGAATCCCCCAAAAAATCAAAAAGAAAAGTTTTAGCTTGCTAAATCTTGCTAAATCTTGCTAAATCTTGCTAAATCTTAATTATAGGGCTATATGCTCATATTTTGGCTTGTGAGAGCAGAGTTATCCAAGCGGGTAAACTTATAAGCAAAAGTTATTGCTGTTCTTAGAAGCGATTATATAGGCTTTAAACGATATAACCACATTTAAAAGAAAGGACAATATGCAAACACAAAACGGTGGCAGACCCACAATTTTACCTAAGATGTACGAAGAACCGCTATTTAGTCAAATCATTGATAAAATTGAATCAGGTTGCAACGATAGAGAAATCTACACAAGTTTGCATTGTTCAGCTAAAACTTTTAGAAAGTGGCGAGACGACAATATAAAGGCGTATGACGAAGCTAAAAGTATTGCTAGGGGAAATCTATTAGAACTAGCCGAAAGTGCCTTAGCG
>NZ_SZWK01000022.1:0-493 GCF_005280815.1 Citrobacter sp. TBCS-15
GTGAGTGAAAGATGAATACTTTTTACTGTAAGTGTAGCCACACTTGCTAAGTTCACTAAAGACACTAACCCACTATTTTGGGCTTTTAGAGTTGACAGTAGTTTGAAAGGTTGACAAGATGAAAAAAATCAAAAATCGTGAGAGAAATATTTTAAAAAGGTTCTTCGTAAATGAAAAAGAAGACGAAAGAATTGATGTCTAATTATCAAAATCAATTAGAAAATTTGGAAGAAAAAATTCAAGAAGTGGTTCATTATATTTCGGAGGGCTAGAAAAAATGACAGTGATTTATATGCCGAAACAATCGAACGGAACGGAACAGTTCATAACTTAACAGTTGTGAGCTGTTTTTAGCATGCAGATGAATAGTGAGGTTAGAGCAGGTCATAAATAACGGTCATATTTAAAAGC
Organism: Citrobacter sp. TBCS-15; assembly: GCF_005280815.1. NCBI lineage: Bacteria > Pseudomonadati > Pseudomonadota > Gammaproteobacteria > Enterobacterales > Enterobacteriaceae > Citrobacter > Citrobacter sp. TBCS-15. The sequence continues at coordinate 412 of NZ_SZWK01000022.1, forward strand.
TAAAATTGTACGTTTTAGTCAATTACATACAAGCCTATTTAAGGGCTTTTTCTTTTATCCATGATAATTATTACTAACTCAC
>NZ_SZWK01000023.1:0-520 GCF_005280815.1 Citrobacter sp. TBCS-15
AATCCCTTACGGTATCTATGATTTAAGCTGGGATTCCCAATAATATCTTGATTTCAGTACAGACCGAAAACCCGAAGAGAGTGCCTTCTTTTCGGGTTTTCTTATATAATCCTCGGATGGCTTCCATGCCTTTAATCGTGGGTGAGGCAGTGCGTAAACTTCGATAGAATTTATTGCGTCTCTTTACTGGACGATGGTCTTGTTCAATCAAATTATTCAGGTATTTAATGGTACGATGTTCTGTCCCTTGATAAAAGCCGTATTCTTTTAGTTTCTTAAAGGCACTTGTAATAGAGGGGGCTTTATCTGTGACTACAACCTTCGGTTCATCAAACTGCTTCACTAACCGCTTAAGAAAAGCATAGGCTGCTTGTGTGTCCCGTTTTTTACGTAACCAAATATCCAAGGTTAAACCATCTGCATCGATGGCTCGATACAAATAATGCCATTTTCCTTTAATTTTGATGTACGTTTCATCCATTTTCCATGAATAAAAGGATTTTTTATTTTTCTTTTTCCA
>NZ_SZWK01000024.1:0-508 GCF_005280815.1 Citrobacter sp. TBCS-15
ATATATGAAAAGCAACTACAAAAGTTTAAGGGCAGAAGAAAAAGCTAGTAAACATTACGCTAGAGGTGTCAGAAAGCTATCTAAAGAGCTTGAGGAAATGAACGAAACAAAGTATAGGGCAGAGCCTAACGAGTGCTTATATGGCTTGATAAGCGAATTATGGAGCTATTGGGGTAAAGGTTGGATCCTGCCTATGCTTAAATATAATATTGAAATTACAAGACAAGGCGACGTCTTCATTGTAGAAAGAGGAGTAAATGGAAACAATTAATATTAAATTTGATGAAAAACAGCTAGAAGAAGTTGTGAAAAAAGTTACTGAAAAACTTAAAAAAGAGAAAGATTCAGATACAGCAAAGGAAAAAGTGTCAGTAATGTATTTAGAATTTAATGAAGCAAATCATGCAAGCGAGAAAGGTAAACTTTACTTTGGGCATGCTTTTCACACTTTGTCAAAAAAGTATGCTTCGGAGTTTTATTTATCTAGTGAATCTGATTTGACAAAAGC
>NZ_SZWK01000025.1:0-525 GCF_005280815.1 Citrobacter sp. TBCS-15
ATCATTGAACTCTGTTTTAACTCTATCTGCTATATATCCTGAATATAGCTTGCCCTCGTACCAAATATCTACTAAGTCATTAACATACAAAGGAAAAAGTTCATTTTGATTAAAGAATAACCTTGTGACGATTGTAGAGGGAGAAATTTCAACCTTAATAGTAGACAACTCAGGAGGGTTTCCGTGGTCATCTCTATCATAAAACAATGTTTTGGTTGTCCTTACATCTGGCAAGTCTGTTCCGTCTCCATGATAAGTGCTATAATCAATGACATCTCCGTTATTTTTTGCTGTGTACATTTTAGGAGGGTCTGTGTAGTCATCTGTTGCTTTATTTTTAACGAACACAACAGCAAAATTATAAGCTGAACGTTCTACTATTGTTTCCGTGTCCATTGTCACACTTTGCTTAATATCTACCCTTGTCGTGATTCTTTTTCTATTCCAGTTTCTTGAAGCAAAGTTAATGAATAACAAGTTTCTAGGGTCTGTTTCAGATGGAGCGTGTTGAATGGTTGTAGTTGG
>NZ_SZWK01000026.1:0-530 GCF_005280815.1 Citrobacter sp. TBCS-15
TTGAGCGGGGGACAACATTTGGAAACGAATGCTAATACCGCATAACAACTTTAAACATAAGTTTTAAGTTTGAAAGATGCAATTGCATCACTCAAAGATGATCCCGCGTTGTATTAGCTAGTTGGTGAGGTAAAGGCTCACCAAGGCGATGATACATAGCCGACCTGAGAGGGTGATCGGCCACATTGGGACTGAGACACGGCCCAAACTCCTACGGGAGGCAGCAGTAGGGAATCTTCGGCAATGGACGAAAGTCTGACCGAGCAACGCCGCGTGAGTGAAGAAGGTTTTCGGATCGTAAAACTCTGTTGGTAGAGAAGAACGTTGGTGAGAGTGGAAAGCTCATCAAGTGACGGTAACTACCCAGAAAGGGACGGCTAACTACGTGCCAGCAGCCGCGGTAATACGTAGGTCCCGAGCGTTGTCCGGATTTATTGGGCGTAAAGCGAGCGCAGGTGGTTTATTAAGTCTGGTGTAAAAGGCAGAAATCTCGCTGTATTGGCTGTGACTACTGCGTTGCTGCTTGTCCG
>NZ_SZWK01000027.1:0-436 GCF_005280815.1 Citrobacter sp. TBCS-15
AGTCTCAGGGAGAACTCATCTCGGGGCAAGTTTCGTGCTTAGATGCTTTCAGCACTTATCTTTTCCGCATTTAGCTACCGGGCAGTGCCATTGGCATGACAACCCGAACACCAGTGATGCGTCCACTCCGGTCCTCTCGTACTAGGAGCAGCCCCCCTCAATTCTCCAGCGCCCACGGCAGATAGGGACCGAACTGTCTCACGACGTTCTAAACCCAGCTCGCGTACCACTTTAAATGGCGAACAGCCATACCCTTGGGACCTACTTCAGCCCCAGGATGTGATGAGCCGACATCGAGGTGCCAAACACCGCCGTCGATATGAACTCTTGGGCGGTATCAGCCTGTTATCCCCGGAGTACCTTTTATCCGTTGAGCGATGGCCCTTCCATTCAGAACCACCGGATCACTAAGACCTGCTTTCGCACCTGCTCGAGC
>NZ_SZWK01000014.1:0-547 GCF_005280815.1 Citrobacter sp. TBCS-15
TGTCAAGGCAACAGTAGGGTCAATTTTATCTTTTTCAAGTTTTTTTGTATACATATAGTCCCCACTTTGTCCGATTTTGACAGCCGTATTATTTAAAGCCCATTGCATAACTTTTTGATTATGGATAAGCTTATTTTCGACTAATTTAGATTTTAATAGCCTGATATAATCATTCATTGAGAAACCTTGTCGAATTGCTCTTTGGTTATCTCCGTCTTTATCAAAGAAGTAACGTTCAATCAACCCTTTTAAGATTTCATATCGTGCTGGGTCATAACCGATTTTTCTAAGTCTGCACCCTGTCTTACTTCTAAAGTCATTAATATACGGTATTAAGTCATTTACATTTATATATTCCGTATCAAGTAGAATAAGCTCTCCTCTGTCAACAAATTCAGTCCATAGTTCTTGCTGTTCTGTGTCCAGTTGCTCATATTGCGAACGTACAGAGAATGTAAGTGTATGGCTGTAAGTTTTACCCTCTAACTCACAAACAAATGACACAGCGGTTAAATCGCCAATTAAGGATAGGTCAATTCCGACATAA
>NZ_SZWK01000015.1:0-549 GCF_005280815.1 Citrobacter sp. TBCS-15
CTACAACCAATACGAGCATTATAGTGTTAAAGGGGGACGGAGAGCGGAGCAGGTAGAAGCCTACCGTAATCCCTCAATTAGTATTAAAGAGTTGCGAGAGATGACAGATACGATTAATGAGTATAAGCTAATGCACCAATTTACAGAACGAATATTAAAAGAACCTTTAGAAGAAATCAACGCTCACACCTCTTTTAATGTGTCCTATGAGAAAGTCAAAAAAGGGCGTTCGATTGATAGCATTGTCTTTCATATTGAGAAGAAACGCATGGCAGACGATAACAGTTACAAGTTGGACGATAGGGCTTATCAAGAAGATAAAGCACGTAAAGCTGAAACAGAAGACGAATTAGTCTTGCAGGCAATCAATAGCCCTTATACTAAGTTACTTATGGAACATTTCTTATTGTCTTATCTTGACCTTATGGACATAAAGATATTGGCAGGCTTACAGAAAAACGTTTATCCGCTTTATGACGAACTGAAAGACTTACGAGGGCTTAATGGCGTGAAAGACCACTTGTCTTATGTGGGAGCTAAACAAGAGGA
>NZ_SZWK01000261.1:0-540 GCF_005280815.1 Citrobacter sp. TBCS-15
TTATGTCGGAATTGACCTATCCTTAATTGGCGATTTAACCGCTGTATCGTTCGTTTGTGAGTTAGAGGGTAAAACTTACAGCCATACGCTAACTTTCTCTGTACGGTCTCAATATGAGCAACTGGACACAGAACAACAAGAGTTATGGACTGAATTCGTTGACAGAGGCGAACTAATCTTACTTGATACGGAATACATCAATGTGAACGACTTAATACCGCATATTAATGACTTTAGAACCAAAACAGGGTGCAGACTTAGAAAAGTCGGATACGACCCAGCTCGCTATGAAATTTTAAAAGGGCTGATTGAGCGTTATTTCTTTGACAAAGATGGAGACAACCAAAGAGCAATTCGACAAGGTTTCTCAATGAGTGACTATATCAAGCTATTAAAATCTAAGTTAGCGGAAAATAAACTTATCCATAACCAAAAAGTCATGCAGTGGGCTTTAAATAATACTGCTGTTAAAATCGGACAAAATGGGGACTATATGTATACTAAAAAACTTGAAAAAGATAAAATTGACCCTACTGTTGC
>NZ_SZWK01000260.1:0-517 GCF_005280815.1 Citrobacter sp. TBCS-15
ATACAAAGTCCTAGCTTTCGCATTAAACGTTGAACTTTTTTATGGTTAACAATATATCCTTCACGCTTTAAAAGTTCTACCATGGGGCGATAACCTGCATTAGGGTGTAATTTTCTAAGCTTAATCAATACTTTTTCGATTTCTTCGTCTTTATTTGGGCGTCCGAAACAATTAACCCAATAATAATACGTTGCCTTAGGTAGTCCTGAAATAATTAACAGTTGTTTGATTGGGAACTTGAATTCTCTGTGGAGGGTTTGAACAAGACGTGCTTTTCCTTCGCTTGTTGTTCCATTCTCAGCCTCCTCAATCCTTTTAAATATTTAAGTTCAATTTTAGTGTTTTCCAACTCCCGCTCTAATTCCCTTATACGAAAGTCCTTTTCATCTAGACTTAACTCTGTCTTCTTATTAATGATCTCTTGTCCTGTCTTAGGTCTCCCACGAGATTGTTTAAAAGCCTCAAAATTGTCAGATCTATAACGTCTTACCCAATCAAGTATTCTTGAATAATCAAT
>NZ_SZWK01000259.1:0-605 GCF_005280815.1 Citrobacter sp. TBCS-15
TTCCATTCTTTTTCGCCCGACTATAAACATAAGTAAAAGTAACTGTCCCAATAATCATGTAAATAATCATCTGACGTTAAGTCAAGTTTTTAGAGTAACAAACGTAGAATTTTAATCTATTTATTTTAAGCACTTACCTTTTCAAATTGATTAGGTGTAAGATACCCTAAACTTTGATGGATTCGTTTTGAATTATAAAAGGCTTCGATGTACCAGAAAATACTCTGATAGGCTTCTTCAAAGTTCTTATATTTAAATTGATACACCCACTCTCTTTTTAAATGTCCATGCCAAGATTCAAGACTGGCATTATGATAAGGGTATCCCCTTCGACTGAAAGAGTGAGTCATCCCATAATACTTAAGCAACTCTTCATACTCTAGACTCGTATACTGGCTTCCTTGGTCAGAATGAAGAATAACAGCTTCTGGATAGTCTTGTGATTTAATGGCCTTATTTAAAGTTCTTTGCACTAATTCTACAGTCATTCGCTTGCCCAAATCCCAAGCAATGACTTTTTTAGTATAACGATCCATAATGGTTGAGAGATAAGCCCATCCTTGTTGAGTAGGAATATAAGTAATGTCGGTTGACCAAACCTTATT
>NZ_SZWK01000258.1:0-625 GCF_005280815.1 Citrobacter sp. TBCS-15
TGGTTCAAGAATAAATTGAAAGAAAAATAATTAATGATAAAGACTTTAGGCTTTACAGCTTAGAGTTTTTTTGATATACTTAGTACATCGAGTTAAGGAAAGAGGTAAAAACAATGGAACTAATTGAATGCCAAACCTGTGGGGCTTCAAGCTTTACTAATGGTAAATGTGATTATTGTAGAAATCAATACGAAGTAAATGAAGATAAAATATTTTACGGTAATTCAACAGAAGATGATTCACCATTAGATGAGGAAACAACTTTTAAAGATACTAAAACAGGTAAACTAATACTTAAAATCATGATCTATACTTTAGTTTCTATTGTTTGGTTTGCAGTAACTGTATTTATCCCACCGCTATTTATAATAACAATTATTTTATTAGTGGTTTATGTGAGTTTTCGCTTGACAATTAAAAAGAAATAGATTATAATAAGGCATATAATAAAGGAGCTAAATAAATGAATGTTGAATCAATAATTGGTAAAGTTATTATAATAGCACTAGTCGGAATTGGACTATATACTTTTTTTGCATTAGTTGACCTGATTAAAACGAAAGGAAGCAAATAGATGAGTAAATACTTTAATGACAAAAGATATTGCCACTGCTTCGATATACCA
>NZ_SZWK01000265.1:0-565 GCF_005280815.1 Citrobacter sp. TBCS-15
ATGTAAGTTTTAATGAATGGCCAGTCAAATCAATTTCGCCTCCATTATCAAGTATTTTAATTGACAATGTTCTAGCGTTGACGTCGCCTTGCATTATTTGAATTGGTTGTGGGAAGCCTTTATTGACCGTATCCCATACAATCGCTCTATTTTTAAAATTATCTAAACTCATTAAAAAATACCATTATTGTTAATTTCAATCAAATGTAATTAAACCACTTTCTACTTTTATAATTTCATTGAATTAGCATAAATAGCGCCTTTTTTCAATGTTGTTTTAACGTCTTGCATACCTTTTTTATTTCTTAAAAAGTACATACCATGATAACCGCTAGTATAATTAGCTCTAGTACCTGCGTCAATAACTATTTTATCGCCTTTTTTAACTTGTTTTAAGTTACTTGATAATTGACCAGTATTTTGGTATCTAGCATAAGTATAGGTGTGACCATGACTTCTAATTAATCTAGTTCTTCGGCTTGCACTATTCGCTTTAGCTTTAAATTCTGCTTCAAACCAGTCGCCCATGCGTTCTGTTACTTTAGTTTGCATTTCTTTAGCTATG
>NZ_SZWK01000264.1:0-635 GCF_005280815.1 Citrobacter sp. TBCS-15
TGAAGCAAATGATTTTGTCCGATACTGTCAATAATTATGTGTAAACACTCAAGTAGAGTTGAAGAATATTAATCAAATAAGCTTTCAAGTGTGTCAGCACATTGGCCAAACCCTTTATGGATGCGTTGACTTTGCTTGAAATTATAATCTTCAAACAAAGTAACTAAGTAACGTTCCAGAGCCTCCTCGTTAGGAAAAAGAACCTTCTTTTTCGTTTGACGTTTGATTTCTTTGTTAAGAGACTCAATGAGGTTTGTCGAATAAATGCTGTGCCAAATCTGGTAGGGAAACTGATAAAAAGTTAAAAGATTATCCGTATTCTCCAGACTTTCCATGACTTTCCTATACTTTGGTTTCCATTCGGCGATAAAGTTCTCTAAAGCTTGCACTGCCATTTCTAAATTTTCAGCACGATAAATCGTTTTAAATTGCTCCAGAATAACCGCTCTATCTGCTCGTTTCACTTTACTAGCTAGATTTCGACTAATATGAATTAAGCAACGTTGTTGTTTAGCTAATGGGTAAGCCTGACTGATAATCTGTTCAAGCCCCTTGAAGCCATCGGTCACTACAAGAGAAACCTGTTGGATTCCTTGGTTTTGAAGCTTGTCTAACAGGGTGGACCAAGAAGCATT
>NZ_SZWK01000263.1:0-572 GCF_005280815.1 Citrobacter sp. TBCS-15
AGTAGGGGATAATTTCAGGACTGAAACGAATTAACACTTCATCGTTATAATCTGTCCACTTGACGTAAGGAATCGGCACAATATTTTCAAACTCAAAACCTTTATCTTTTTTTTCTTTGATTTTGAAAAAGGCTTGTTTCTGCATTTTCTCAACCGCTTCTTTAAAACGACTGTGTTTGTCATTATCAGACACCTTAAAGAAAGCGAAAAGGTCTTTTTTTGAAAGATACACGGTATTATCTTCAAGTGGCTTTTCCGTATCAATGCAAGACACCGCCAATTCAAACATTTTCAAGGGCGTTTTATCCATTTTGGCTATTGAGGTAATGAGGCTGTTATGCTCCACCACTTTACGTTTTTCAAGTTCATTCAAGGTTAGCACCTGCTTTTGATTGTTTTGTTTTTCTGATATAATAGGCATGTGAATACGCTCCTTTGTGAGTGTTTTTGAATTAGGTATAGAGAAACTGATTTTGCCGTCATGATTTCTCTATGCTTTTATTATACCACGATATCAACACAAACGATCTTTTTCAAAACCCGGGCGACACAACAATACAACCTTATTCATG
>NZ_SZWK01000262.1:0-653 GCF_005280815.1 Citrobacter sp. TBCS-15
ATTTTTGTGTATTTGCGTTTCTTACACATAATCTAACCACTCCTTAATCGTAAATAATTCAAAGCCATTTAGTTTGCTTTGTTTTTCAATTTCTACTTGATTTCTATCTAGGTCTATCAGCAGTTCAATTACAGGTCTACCATTATCAAGCCACCTGATGACTGTATTAGTTTTAAGACCAAAATACTTAGCACATTGAGCCTTACAGCTGAAGTGTAGTTCTTCTTCCGTTGTAGGGTTATAAGCTACGACCTTTATAGCTTTTTGTGTTGCCATTGTTTAATCCCCTTTCTATAAAACAATATTATCAAATTACTTTATATTTGTCAAGAATTAACTTTAGACCTCTTCAATAAATTCCAAGTATCTTTCATCAATCGCTTTTATCTCTTCTTTCGTGAACTCTGATTTAAAGTTATTTCTTTCTTCTTTAAACCCTAGGAAGAGAAACTTATTCCCTAGCTCGTTTTTAAAAGAGTTTAAATATCCTTTTTTGTTGTTCATCAATTTAACATTGTATTTTTCATTTGTATCTCCTTAATTTCTATAAGACTATAATATCAAAAAAAGTTCACACTGTCAAGCATAAACTTTATTTTCAATTATTCTTCGCCTTTCCATTGTTTGAAATCATCAGCTATATCTTGTGCAAA
>NZ_SZWK01000076.1:0-557 GCF_005280815.1 Citrobacter sp. TBCS-15
ATTTTTTGATGAGGAATGGAAGTTCTGAATCGTCTGTGCAATTTATTTTTAGCTACCGTCCCTACTTTTCCTTTATATGAATTATATTTACGTGATTTGTGCCAATAAGACGTCACACGAAGCCCTAGCTTCTTCATTAAGCGCTGTACCTTCTTGTGGTTGACGTGATAGCCACGTTGCTTAAGTAATTCACTCATTGGACGATAACCTGCATTGGCATGTTCTTGACGTATTTTAAGCATTTCTTTTTCGATAAGCTCATCTTTGTTTACCCGTTCAAAACAGTTAACCCAATAATAATAAGTGGCTTTAGGGAATCCTGTAACTTTCAAGATTTCTTTGAGTTTGAAGGTTTTACGGAGACTGTAGATGAGTCTTGATTTTTGTTCATTAGAGCATTTTTCTCCAATCTCCGAAGTCCTTTTAAATAAGCTACCTCAATTTTCGCATAACGTAATTCTTGTTCAAGTTCTTTAATTCGTTGAGAATCATTTGGGTTCTGAGTCATAGACGATGCAATGCTTTCTAGTTTTTTACGCCGTCCTCTCTTTTTTCTT
>NZ_SZWK01000256.1:0-656 GCF_005280815.1 Citrobacter sp. TBCS-15
TATCTTAAGACTTCTCAAGTCTATGACACTCCCTAAAATGTCAACCATCAAACCTCGTTTTAAATCAAATAAATCTCCTGTATTTTCTTCTGATAATCTGCTTAAACAAGAATTTAACCCGAACTCCCCAAATCAAGTTTGGACAACAGATTTCACTTATATCTCTATAGGACCTAAGCGACATGTTTATCTCTGTGCTATTCTTGACCTCTACTCAAGGAAATGTATTGCGTGGAAAGTGAGTGATAGGATTGATGCCAAACTCGCCTGTGACACCTTAGAAATAGCTATAAATAAGAGGAAGCCTAAGGAACCAATTATCTTTCATTCGGACCAAGGAAGCCAATTTAAATCAGCTTCCTTTAGAAAGTTATTAGATGAGCATCAATTGCTTGCTTCTTACTCCAAGCCTGGATATCCTTATGATAATGCCGTCACTGAGGTCTTTTTCAAGTATCTTAAACAACGAGAAATTAATCGCAGAACTTATCACTCCATTCAAGAAGTTCAACTCTCTTGCTTTGAATACATCGAACAATTTTATAACAATTATAATCCTCATTCCGCCAACAATGGTTTAACTCCAAATCAGAAAGAAGAAAATTATTTTAAGAAAATATAGCTCATTTTGTGTCTAAATATTTGACATTGGTCCA
>NZ_SZWK01000002.1:0-638 GCF_005280815.1 Citrobacter sp. TBCS-15
GTCAGGGAGGTCTTCATTCATATAGATATATAAACCTAAACCGTGCCTTGCGATTGCTTTTACTAAACAGCGTTGAATTGCTTTATTCACGTCCATTGAAGTCAGTTTTTCAAGCGGAATTGACTGGTTTCGATAGTCCATCACGGGAAGATGTTCAATGTGCTCTAACCCCTCGATAGTAACTCCAACCTCAACCCAAGCTGTGCGACCGTCTGTGTGGTAATTCCAATCATCCTTGTTCTTATAAATCTTGTTTGTTGCTTCAGGATATATTTTTTTTACTTCTGCCCAAGCAAATGCCCAAGATAGATAGTCAAGATTATTCTTTTTACTCTTTTTATCATTGACATTAATGACGCTTAAGTTTTCAAATACGCTCATTTTTTCCTCTTTCCACGATGAATACATCCCCTTGTCTTGTAATTTCGATATTATATTTAAGCATTGGTAAAATATATCCGTCTTCCCAATAGCTCCATAATTCACTTATCAAGCCATATAAGCACTCGTTAGGCCCAACCCTATACTTTATCTCGTTCATTTCTTCAAGCTCTTTAGACAGCTTTCTGACGCCTCTAGCATAATGTTTGCTTGCTTTTTCTTCTGCCCTTAAACTTTTGTAGTTGCTTTTCATATAT
>NZ_SZWK01000008.1:0-687 GCF_005280815.1 Citrobacter sp. TBCS-15
TTATGGAGGAATTGCACGACTGGTTTTATTTCAGAAGAAAAATACCATTTCTACAAAAAATAAAATATCTAAGTTTGAAAGAATAAATAAAAGCCCTTAAAAATGATTTTAGGGCTTATTATTATTCAAGTGGCATAATTCTACTCAAAACCATTTAAAAGGGCTTAAAAGGCAAAATATGAGCTTATAGGACGATTCAAGCATTAAAGGGAGTGAAAAATTTATTTTTCAATTTCTTTAGTGCTTTTTCGTTGGTTTGCTCAACGACAGGAGCATTATTTTTTACTTTGTAAAAAATAGAGTTTTTTCAAAACTCAAATAAAAAAGTCCGGTCTTAAATTTTAAAGCCCAAAAATTTCAGATCCGACTTTTTTTATTGTTTACTCATCAGAATTTTCAACGGACTAAATTTCAAAATCATCATCACGTGCTTTGTGTTTTGGACTTTGATTTTTTTGATAGGCTTCTAATCGCTGTTCTGATTTTTGATAGTATTGAATGTTTTTATCGACTTTATATAAAGTATCTCGCAAATCATCACGTTCTTTTGTTAAGTTTTTAATGGTATCTCTGATAGAGGTATCTTCATAAGGCAAGGTTTTTGTTGTTTCCACGTACTCTAAAATCTTTGTGTCTAGCTTGTCTAATTGATGTTGTGTTTCTTGATAGGTGGCTTTTAACTCTTCT
>NZ_SZWK01000012.1:0-690 GCF_005280815.1 Citrobacter sp. TBCS-15
CTTACTGATACCATACTTTACAAACAGGACACACAATGCACTTACATTCTGCCACTTCTAGTCAAATTGCGGTCAAGCGTAAAACAAAAGCCCTAAGGGGCTAATTTCTTTTTTTATTTTCTCATATAATCTTTAACAATAAATAATATTAAGCAGTACAGCAAGCTAGTAAAAAACAAACTAAATGCAATTATACTAAAAAGTGGATAGAATGAACCTAAAATGCATAGACCTACTATAAAAGCTACAATTGCAAAAATTCCTAATAAAATTAATAAAGCGTAAATATATGTTTTCATTTATTTTCTCCTAAGTCAAAATGTATCGCTGGTTGACTATTCCATAGTTCTAATGTTTCCTTATCTACTTCTGGCTGATTCATGTACTCTCTGTTCATTCTAATCCTTGTGTTATCTACTTTAATTTTAATACGCTTCTTGTATTCTTGCTGTCGTAAGTACATTAGATATTTATCTCTAGCCATTGTTACCTCCTATAAAGAGTATAACATAAAATGCCTACAAAGTCAATCATAGTTTACATAACAGAGGATAACACTATCCCAAAAAGTGCATATGTTATACTATATAAAGAAGTTAAGAAAGGAAAGCAAATGACAGAAGAACAGCTATTATTTAAGCAAGAAACATTGTCAAAAGTTGACTTTAACGAGTTCTTACTTAACGCTGT
>NZ_SZWK01000013.1:0-712 GCF_005280815.1 Citrobacter sp. TBCS-15
CTTGAAAGCGAAGCTCCTTTTCTGTTGTAATGTTTATATTTATAACGGCTTCCCTTGGCATAAAGTCCCATCAAGTGCATCAGTTTCCCAACACGTTTCGTGTTGGTCATAATACCAGTATTATGAAGTACCTTGGTAATTCTAACCGCACCATAGCGTCCCTTATGCTCATGAAAGACAGCTTTTATCTTCTCTGAGAGAATTTCTCTCTCCACTTGTTGTTTTGAAGGACGACGATGCATGTATTCATAGAAACCTGAGCGAGAAACCTTAAGAACTTTTACTGCATGCTTAATTTTTATCTTCCCATGATGTTTCAAGAGAAATTCAAAACGTTTTACTTGCTTCGCTTCAAGAAGACCCGGAACTTTTTTAGAAGTTCAAGTTCCTCCTGAAGATAACGATTTTCTTTCTCTAACAATTTAATCTTATTTTGGGCATCAGCTAGGGCTGTCCCATTGCCTGGAAAAGCACTTTCTCCATATTCTTCAACTTCTTGAACCCAGCGATAAAGACTATTGGCATGAACCTCAAGCTCTTGGCTGACTTCTTTAACAGAGTAACCCTCTTCAAGAATGAGTTTTACTGCAGAATTTTTAAATTGTTTATCGAATTTTCTTCTTGCCATAATAAACCTTTCCACGATTTCTCTTAACTTTGTGTCTAGTTTATTATAACCTTTCCATTTCTACTTGGATTTTTTTAATTGTTT
>NZ_SZWK01000011.1:0-716 GCF_005280815.1 Citrobacter sp. TBCS-15
AAGTCAAATGGCATTGATACGTTTTCCTTGATCCAAGTGAAAGCTCCGTCAAAGTCTTGTTTCAGTAAGCTCATTTTATCAACGATGTCGATAATTTGCTCTTTTTCTTCTGCTGTGTACATGTAACCGACTTTCTAGAAAGGTAGGTATGATTCATCAACTTCAATCGGTTCAGAGTTTCCAAACAAGTCTTGTTTAGCTTGTGATTGACTGCTATTATCATTAGAAATAAATACTTTTTCAACCGTAGGGAAAACAAAGTTATAATTTACATACTCGCCTGATTCCTTTGCTTGTACACGACCGCTGACCGTTACGGTGTCGCCTAATTGAATGAAGTCAGGCAAGAATGCTGAACCGTACGCAACTTTTATGTTAGATCCCTTTTCTTTTTCAAATAATGGTACTGAAATGATTTTCTTATCGCCTTTTGCTGTGTTTACTGTACGTGTATTTTTTTCGTTCGCTTGTGCTGTTACTGTGATAATTGCCATTTTTTATTTTCCCTCTGTTGCTTTCCAAATTGTCATAATATCAAAGATTTCTTTTTTTGTCTTTGTTTTAAGTAGTTCCATATTAGGATATCCAAGTTCTTCAGCTCGTTTTAGTGCTGGTTGGATCTCACGAAGTCGTTGCTTTTCAGCTTCCAACAGTTTCTGTTCTTCTGTCAAGTCAGGGAGGTCTTCATTCATATAGATATATAAACCTAAACCGTG
>NZ_SZWK01000224.1:0-744 GCF_005280815.1 Citrobacter sp. TBCS-15
TATAAAATGCCAAGAATAATCAAGGCAATATTAATTACAATCATTATATATTCTCCTGACTTTCTACATAGAGCAAGATACAGAACGCGTCTGCCATGTCGTCATTGATTTTGTCTTTAGGGACTATATTATAACTTTCTAAAATATCAATGCTTTGTTCTTTTCTTGCTTTGCTTTTACCTTTGATTAAGTGATAACCACACCACATTGAATTACTTACATCAACATATCCAATATTATGGCGATTACGCATTACTCCTAAGAAAGAACCGTTAGCCCTAATCAATGAGATATTTCCTTTAGACTTGAACGTGATGATAGGTTCTTCAATATAAATAAAATAATCAAATAAGTTATAATGCTCAATGACTTCTGTTATGCCGTCAGCAATTTGTTTTGCACGTTCCAAAGGGTCTTTGCTTTTACCACCTGCTATTGAACCAACTACATACTCATTTGTTAAAGGATTACGAAACGCATAACCAGTATTAGAAGTACTAAAGTCAATCGCTAAAGCTTTGCTCATAAATCAGAACTCAATTCAACATAAAGTTCTTTGCTTAGTTCTCCGATATCAAATAAGTGCTTAATATAGTGTTCATACTCAATTGGAGTTAATACTTCTTTTTGTGCTAAAATATGTTCTTTGTTCATTTCTTTATTCTCCTTTAAAAATTAAAGCTGTATCAAGATTAATCAAACCACATTCCACAGCGTTAAGTAAGAACTCGTTAAAGTCAACTT
>NZ_SZWK01000009.1:0-734 GCF_005280815.1 Citrobacter sp. TBCS-15
ATCATTAAAGTTTTTACTGTATCTTTCATTTTGTTCTCCTCTATTTATAACTCTATTCTATCAAATTGCTTTTACTTTATCAAATATTAACTGTTTTTAACCATAAATAATTTCTCATTTTCTTTTTTGCTTCTTCCACTTTGGAGAGTGCTGCGCGCTTTGTCAAAAGAATATACAGCTTCAAAGCGTTCATCTGAAATTGAATAACTTGAAATTATCACGATGTTATTTTTAGCCATTACAAATGCCCAGTCATAAAATTCTTGACTATCGAATTGATTAATATAACCTTTTTGGTGACTTTCTTCATAAGGTGGGTCAAGATATAGAATAGCTCCAGAAACATCACTAAAAGCGTGATAACTTTTGCTTGTAGCTTTTATTTTATTTAATTTTTGAAGTTGTTGAATTCGTTGAAGTTGTTCAAGTCGTTCAAGTTGTTGAAGTCGTTGAATTTGTTGAAATTGTTTGTACTTTTCAATCGATCTCTTATATGTTTTGGTCTGTTTATAACCACTAAAAACGTCATGCTTTTCAATTATTTCTTTAGCTAGATTATATTTTAAATCTGAAATTTCTTTAGAATATAAATAATCTCTCTTTTTATTACCGAAAGAGTTAATCAGCAACTTCAAAAAGTCATCTGTTGTCTTGTTTTCTTTCTCCTTAATCTCGGTAAACTCTGTACGTGAAACAATAAGGCTTTTAATCCACTCACGGTCTTGAGAGATAAC
>NZ_SZWK01000010.1:0-735 GCF_005280815.1 Citrobacter sp. TBCS-15
GATTTCGAGCCCGTTGTTCCTGAAATTGAATCCGTCTTTAAAGTTTTGCCGGTCGTATCATCAACGTAGCTGACACTACCTTTTTGCTGATCTGCGGTATAGGTGATCGTTGTATCTTTCGTCGGATCACTTGGCTGATAACGGCTACCGGGTGTCAAAACATGACCTTCTGGATCATGTGCTGTATAACCTGGTACCGTCGGTACACCGGCTGGTGTAACCTTCGTCGCATCACGTGGGTCATTTGGATAGACTACTCTTGGTACTCTAGGGAAGTTCCCATCACTTGAGCTTGGTACCAATGATCCGACTTTCGTGTATGTCACGGTCTCATTAACATCTGCTGAATCGGCATTCAGGTCAGTTACGACAGCTGTCTGCGCTTTATCAGCTACAGATCCCGACACCACTGGACTAACAACGGCATCAAAGGTTGTATCACCATTTGTCGCTGTCCAGGCGGTTGTTCCAGCACCACTCGTAATCACTTCACCAGTAACGTTATCGACAACGACGGTTCGTGTGAAGTTGACAGAATCAGTGTGCGGCTTGGCCACTACGTGTCCAGTCTGATCAACATAACTGACGGTCTCATGGACCGTCTTATCATAGTTGGTGCGAGTTGGCCACTTTGGTCCATCTGGTTCATCTGGATGGATTGGCGCTCCCGGTGTCTGTGGATCCGTTGGATTCACTGGCGTCAGCTGATGCTTCAAGTGAACCGTGAAGTTCTGA
>NZ_SZWK01000099.1:0-757 GCF_005280815.1 Citrobacter sp. TBCS-15
AGGTGCTACCTTACTTCAAGGCGAAATGGTATTCATTCAAACAGACCAATCGCTTAAAGAAGACATTTTAGGTCAACAAAGAACAGAAAATGGCTTGGGTTGGTCTCCTACTGGTAATTGGAAAACGAAATGTGTTCAATACCTTATTAAAGGGCGTAAGCGTGATAAAGTTACAGGGGAATTTGTTGACGGTTATCGCGTAGTCGTTTATCCAAATTTGAGACCAACAGCAGAAGCAACAAAAGAATCAGAAACAGATTCAGTTGACGGTGTAGACCCTATCCAATGGACTTTGGCAGTACAAGCGACTGAGTCAGATATTTATTTGAATGGCGGTAAAAAAGTCCCTGCTATTGAGTACGAAATTTGGGGAGAACAAGCAAAAGATTTCGTCAAGAAAATGGAAAGTGGTTTATTCATTATGCAACCTGATACAGTTCTAGCTGGTGGAATTACACTCGTAGCTCCTGTTATTCCTAATGTGACTACTGCTACAAAGGGTCATAATGACGGAAGAATCGTAGTGCCTGCCACTTTGAAAGATTCTAATGGTGGAACTGTAAAAGTAACATCAGTGATTAATGACGCAAATGGAAAAGTAGCAACAAACGGACAACTTGCTCCAGGTGCCTATAACGTAAAGTTCTCCGCTGAGGGTTATAAAGATGTTACCGCAGGAGTTTCAGTAACTGACCATTCATAAGACTAAAAATAGATTAAGTAAAGGAATATAAAATAAAATGGCAAAACAATTGAG
>NZ_SZWK01000207.1:0-850 GCF_005280815.1 Citrobacter sp. TBCS-15
CCTTAAAGCTAAAATTGAAGAACTTGACGACTATAAGCTAAGTAAATATAAAACGCCAGAAATTAAAGTTCCAGAGGGGTTTGAATGAAAAGTGTAACTTATAAAGATAAATATATAGTTTATGAAGACGGTAATATTTACAGCCTTTCTCAAAATAAAATGATGAAGCCAACTTTACAAAAGAATGGTTATTATAAAATTTATATTTGTAATAAAAAACACTTGGCTACATAGAGTTATAATGGAAGCGTTCAGAGGTAAAAGTGGCTTAACCGTTGACCACAAAGACGGAAATAAAGAAAACAATAGTTTGTCTAATCTTGAGTATGTAACACAAGCCGAAAATACAAGAAGAATGTTTGAACGTGTTGGAACTGACCATTTAAAAAACAATTTTAATGGAGAATTACACGGTTGTAAAAAACTTGTTTATAAAGGGTTAAAATTTAATAGCATAAATGAATTGGCTCGAAAAATGGGACTAAGTAGAACTACTGTTAAGAATAGAATAAAAAAAGGTATATTAAATGTAGAATTTGAGGTATAAAATGTATTACATGAATCAAATGTTGGCTTATAATAAAGAACATGGCATAGAACTAAATAAATATATGCGTAAAACTATTAAAAAGCAAATCAGAATTCATGAGAAATATATTTATCGTTATGATAGAGTTACTCAAGCTATCGAGTGGATAGAAGATAACTTTTACCTTACTACTGGAAATTTGATGAAAATTAAGTTACACCCTACGCAAAAATATTGGTACGAGTTAATGCTCGGCTATGATATGATTGACGAAAAAGGTGTTCAGGTAAACCTAATTAATGAAATTTTCCTTAATTTAGG
>NZ_SZWK01000290.1:0-796 GCF_005280815.1 Citrobacter sp. TBCS-15
ACAAAATGAAAGATACAGTAAAAACTTTAATGATAGCTGCAGGTGTCGGCTTTACACTTATCGCTATCACTTGGATAGGTATAATCGCAACGTTGCTTATTACATGGCTTGGAGGAATTATCTAATGAAATATATACAATGCGTTAAATGGTCAAACGGAGATTTCAGAGAGCTTGAATACTATAAAAGAAGTCAAGAAGAAATGATAGATATGCTTAAGCATGACATAACACGGAAGCACATTATCGCCACTTGGTTAAAAGATAAAAATGGCAAAGAGTTAGCTTATTTTGATAAACATATTCAATCAATCACAGGAGAAGAAGAATTGAAAAAAGGAACAATAGAAGAAGTACTTCTAGAAATTAATAATAAAGTTTTTGTTTCACAACCAGATATTAGAAGTGTTTTAGAATCGTTAGAAAAACAAGGATATATTAAGTTTAAAAAAGAACCTAAAAAGTATAAAGTATTCGTCAAACTTGTTACCATTGGAGAAGAAAATAAAAAACTTTACTATGTAAATGAACATCATTTGACTGATAATATTGATGAAGCTAAGCGGTTTGGGCTTAATGAAGACAAATATGGATATGCCTATGAGTATGTAAAGGAGTACTAATTGAATTTTAAAAAGAATCGGCACTATGCCAATGAATACGGTGTAGAACTTAACGAATACTTTAAACATAATTTTAACTATGAAGAGCTTGCAGGTTGGTATACAATGCAGGTATTAAAGTATCTAGTAAGAGCTGGCAAGAAAGAGGGTGAAAGCTACGACAAAGACCGTAAC
>NZ_SZWK01000254.1:0-896 GCF_005280815.1 Citrobacter sp. TBCS-15
AAGAACAAACGGAGGATAAAAAAGAATGAATATAACTAATGCTGGTGTACGTGGTTATAACCCTACTGGGGTTGTAATTCACAATGACGCTGGTTCGAATGGTGCTAACGCTGGCTTCTACAACAACTGGTTACCTAATCATAACCCTGAAAATGGCTTTGCTCATGTCTACATTGCTTCTGACGGAAGATTACAAGCTTCTGATTTCTCTAATATGGCATGGCATTGTGCCAACTCGTACGGTAATGCTAACTATGCAAGCTGGGAAGTATGCCAATCAGAGGGCGATTTAAACCAGTTCTTGAGAAATGAGCAAGCGGTACTAGATGACGTGGCTAAGTACATGAAACAATGGGGGTTAACTCCTAATCGTGATACTGTTAAACTACATCAAGAACTTTCAGCAACTTCATGCCCTAGACGTTCAGTAGAAGTACACGGAGGCACGTTAGAGAGTTGTCGCTCATACTTTATCACAGAACTAAACAAGCGCCTTACAGGACAAACTAGTGGCACAGTCGCAGTAAACAATACACAAACAAATACAGAATTAGAGGACGACGATTTAATGAAATTTACATATACAAATGGCGATAAAACAACTTACTACTTTAATGGCGAAAAAGTTATCGCTCTATCACACCCAGACCAATTGGCAATTGTTCGTAAAACTTATAAAGAAACAACTGGCAAAGACCTTAAAAACTTCGATTGGAAAGGTTCGCCTATTGATATTCGTTTCATGCAAGCTAACGGAATCGACAAACCAATCATTGCTAAAAAATAATACGAAAAAGGCCCTCACTTAATTGTGGGGCTTTCTTTGTTCGGTATCATTTCATCTTTTTCACTAACATGTTGACTTCCTCTATTATTAGATCGTTAAGTTTCCTCAT
>NZ_SZWK01000253.1:0-924 GCF_005280815.1 Citrobacter sp. TBCS-15
GCTGATATATGGAACGGAGCAGTTGACGGAGCAAAAGGTATTTGGCAAGGCTTAGTTGATTGGTTCAGCGGAATTGTACAAGGTATTCAAAATATCTGGAACGGAATAACAACATTCTTTAGCAATTTATGGACAACTGTTATTGGTGGCGTTCAATCTGTATGGGGCGGAGTAACTGGCTTTTTTAGTGGAATATTTAATGCTGTTAGTTCCGTAGTTTCAACCGTGTTCAGCGCTATCGGTAGCTTTGCTGGCTCAGCTTGGAATGTACTGGTTGGCGTATGGAATGCAGTATCCGGCTTCTTTGGCGGTATATTTAACGCTGTAAAAGGAGTTGTATCTAGTGCTTTTAGCGCAATCGGCAGTTTTGCTTCTAATGCTTGGGGAGTAGTTCGCTCAATATGGAGTGCAATTTCAGGCTTCTTTAGTGGCATATTCAACTCTGTTCGTAGTGTCGTTAGTGGAGTATTTAGTGCCATAGGTAACTTTGCTTCAAACGCTTGGTCAAGAATTTCAGGTGTATTTAGCGGAGTCGGTAGTTTCTTTAGCGGAGTATTCAATGGTGCTAAAAATGCAGTTAATGGAGTGTTCAGCGCTTTTGGTGGTTTCGCTTCTAATGCTTACAACGCAATAACAGGAGTATTTAATGGGCTTGGTAGTTTCTTTAGTGGACTATTTGGAGGAATCAAGCATACGATAGACAGCGTTCTAGGTGGCGTCACAGGTACGATTGAAAAAGTATCAGGATCAATTAATGGTATTGCAGGTAAACTTGGCGGAATGTTCAAAGGTTCTATGGTAGTAGGCTTAACAGATGTTAATTTATCTTCTAGCGGTTACGGTTTGAGCACGAATAGCGTATCAAGCGATAATAGAACTTATAACACATTTAACGTGCAAGGCGGTGCTGGTCAAGATGTTTCT
>NZ_SZWK01000159.1:0-1094 GCF_005280815.1 Citrobacter sp. TBCS-15
TTTGCACAAGATATAGCTGATGATTTCAAACAATGGAAAGGCGAATAAAATGACAAAAAAATTATTATCTCTAAAGAGTTGAACGAATGGCTAGAAAAACATCAAACATTAGATACTGATGATACAATATATAGCAAACGTTTTGGCAGAAAAATTTTCGACAAATTGTATGAAGAAGTAGAAGTTGGCGATACAAAGAAGTATGATAATATTTTAGAAGTATTTGGCTTAAGTGGGTATACTAAAGTAGTTCACTTATGGTTATTGTTGAACCGTGACAAATGGGAAGTAGAAGAAGATGAGTTATTTTATATCTGTATTCCAGAGCCTAAGTCATCCGTGTTTAACTATACATCTTTATCGAAAGTTAATGGAATACAGTATTTTGATAGGTTGCCTGACGATAAAGATTATAAATGGACACAAGAAGAAATTGATAAACATGAAGTAGCTAAACATCTAGAATACTTCAAAAAGAAAGTAGAAGAATGAAAGTTAAAAGAGTTTATGCTTGACGGTATAAACTTTTTTTGATATCATAGTCTTATAGAAACAAAGGAGAACAAATGAAAAAATACAACGTTAAATTGATGAACAATAAAAAAGGATATTTAAACTCTTTTAAAAATGAGCTAGGGGAAAAGTTCCTATTCCTAGGGTTTAAAGAAGAAAGAAATAACTTCAAGTCAGAGTTTACGAAAGAAGAAATTAAAGCGATTGATGAAAGATATTTGTATTTTATTGAAGAGGTTTAGAGTTTATTATTGACAAACATAAAATAATTTGATACTATTGTCTTATAGAAAGGTGGTTAAATAATGGCAATGCGAAAGGATAGGGAAATAGTAGCTTATAACCCTATTACAGAAGAAGAGCTACACTTTAGTTGTAAAGCTCAATGTGCTAAGTATTTCGGACTTAAAACTAATACAGTCGTCAAGTGGTTCGATATTGGTAGACCTATAATTGAACTACTAAGAGAGCAAGATAATAAGCAGGTAGCGATTGAAAAGCAAGACAAGCTAAAAGGCTTTGAATTATTTACTATAAAGGAGTGGTTAGATTATGTGTAAGAAACGCAAATACACAAAAAT
>NZ_SZWK01000255.1:0-866 GCF_005280815.1 Citrobacter sp. TBCS-15
AAGCAAATTTACCAAAAGCCTCGAATACTCCGCTAACTATATCTTTAGCACCGTCAAACGCTCCCTTAAAGAAATCAGCTACTCCGTTAAATACACCTGAAATTGCATCCCAAGCTTTTGAAGCAAAGCCACCAAGAGCGCTAAACACTCCGCTAACGACACTGCGAACAGAATTGAATATGCCACTAAAGAAGCCTGAAACTGCATTCCATATTGATGAAACTACTCCCCAAGCGCTAGAAGCAAAACTTCCGATTGCACTAAATACTGTTGAAACTACTGATTTTACAGCGTTAAATATACCGCCAAAGAAGCCTGAAACTGCATTCCATACGCCAACCAGTATATCCCAAGCTGAACCAGCAAAGCTACCTATGGCGCTAAATACTGTTGAAACTATTGAACTAACTGCGTTAAATATTACACCAAAGAAACCTGATATGCCGTTCCACGCTCCGATAACTAATTGGTAAGCACCGCGAATAATAGCCAATATAAGTTGGAATGCTAAATTAATTACTGATCCAACTAACCCAAATATAGATTGAAAGAAACTAATTAAAGGTTGGAAAGTTGTAACAAACCAGTTATAAGCACCTGTCACTAAAGAAGCAATGGTTGTAAATACAGTTGTAACAACATTTACTATTCCGTCCCATAGCCCTGTGAAGAACCCTGTAACTCCTGCCCATGCTGTTTGAATACCAGTAACAACAGTTGTCCATAAAGTAGTAAAGAATGTTGTTATTCCGTTCCAAATATTTTGAACACCTTGTACAATTCCACTGAACCAATCGACTAAGCCTTGCCAAATGCCTTTAGCTCCGTCAACTGCTCCGTTCCATATATCAGCAAACCATTGACCA
>NZ_SZWK01000132.1:0-1187 GCF_005280815.1 Citrobacter sp. TBCS-15
AAAGGTTAAAAATGACAATTAAAAACTTCACGTTTTTCAGTCCAAGTGGTACAGAGTTTCCAGTAGGTTCAAACAATGACGGAAAATTATACATGATGTTGACTGGAATGGACTATGGAACAATTAGACGAAAAGACTGGTCTAATCCAATAAACACAGCTCTAAACGTACAATATACTAATACTTCAATTATTGCTGGCGGAAGATATTTTGAACTATCAAACGAAACAGTAGCTTTAAAGGGGAATTCTGTCAACTATATCCATGCAAATATTGACTTAACTCAAACAGCGCACCCTGTTACTTTATCGGCTGAAACTTCAAATAATAGCAATAATGTCGATTTAAATAATAGTTCTGGAGTTCTAAAAGTTTTGATTGACATCAGGACAACTGACGGAACAGGTGTAGTTTCAAGCGAAAAACCTCGAAACGTTACGACATTAGACCAAGTTAATGCAGAAAATATCAATGTTAAATTACTTAGTGTAGATGGAGACGTTAGTGATTGGACAGCTTTGAACATGTCTAACGTCACTACAGCTAAACTACAATACAAAAAGAAAAATGGCATAGTTACGGTTACTGGTGGCGGTAATTTTGGAAACTTTAGGGCTAATCAGACCAAACAAGTTGCGTTTCTACCTGAAAACGTTCGTCCTGTAGGCGATATATCAGTAACCCTATCTTCTCTAAATGGAAACAACAATAACAAACCAATGGAATTACAAATTACGGCTAATGGAGAAATTCGAGTATGGAGTCATTACGCTGGGAATAATCAATATGCTGGTGGAACAGCAACTTATTTACAATAGAAAGCAAAAACATAATGGTAACTAGAATGATTTTAATAACTATCTTAATTTTGGCGATTTTATTCGCTACATGGGTTAAAGATAGAGAAGCAATGAACCCACCTTTCGAACGTAGACTTGTAATTGACTTGACAGTGATATTTTCCCTATGGGTTTTATATGCAGTCTTTTACTTTACACAAACACCCTCTACTTCAGATGTTGCTCAAACTGTGATTAACGTAGGTTTGTTGTACTTTGTCGGACAATTTGTTTATTTAATTGCAAGTATCAGCCCTATGTTTGCCGGTTTACTCAAACTTATCAAAAAGAATGGTGTAAATATTCCAGAAGTGGAAGAAGAACAAACGGAGGATAAAAAAGAATGAA
>NZ_SZWK01000117.1:0-1115 GCF_005280815.1 Citrobacter sp. TBCS-15
ATCTTTGTGAATTAATATGAAAATAAAAGTTAAGAGTATTTAGAAAAAATCGCAAATTGTAAAATGAAGTTAGCCACCTTGAGAGAATGAAAAAACACCCTGAAATGTTAGACTTGTAGTTGCTAGAAAACAAAGTCGAAAGGTTTCATGATGCAAAACAATTATACCTCAAAAGGTAAGCATTTAACAGAGTCAGAACGTCTCCTTATTGAACGTTGGCACAATAAGGAAAAAGTCAGTAATCGAGAAATCGCTTATCGTCTTGGTAAAGCCCCTCAAACGATTCATAACGAGATACAACGAGGGACAGTTCAACTCAAATATAAGACAAAGTATTCAGCGAAAATTGCCCAAGAGAGCTACAAGACTTTAAGAACACACTCTAAACGTTCCACAAAGCTGAACGCTCAATTGGACGATCAAATCTCCAAAGCAGTGAAAAACAAGATATCTCTCGAAGTCATTCATCAAGAACTCAAGGGCGTGGTTTGTTTGCGTACACTCTATAACTGGATATCCTCTGGTATTCTTTCTGTAGCTTACCATGAACTGCTCTATCCTCAGTATCGAAAACCTAAGAAACAGCGTGTGACACAGCCTAAACATATGCTAGGTCAATCTATAGAGGAACGTCCTGAAAGTGTTGATGAACGTTCAGAATATGGGCATTGGGAGATTGATACGGTGCTTTTGACCAAAGAGAAGGGCGAGTGTCTCTTGACCCTGACTGAACGCAAGACACGCTTAGAAATTATTAGGCTTATCCCTAATAAGACCACACACTCCGTCAATCAGGCCTTAAGGGGAATTGAATTTTTAGCACTTTCTGTAACTTCAGACAATGGCAGGGAGTTCGCTAAACTCTCAGAAGCTCTGGATTGTCCTGTATATTACTGTCATGCTTATGCCAGCCACGAAAGAGGGACAAATGAAAATCACAACCGAATGATACGTAGGCACTTACCTAAAGGCACAAAGAAAACCACGAAACAAGTCGTGGCTTACATTGAGAACTGGATGAACAATTATCCAAGAAAAATGTTCAACTTCAAGACACCAAATCAGATGTTAATTGAATCTATCTAGTGGCTAAATTGCACTTGCATTTTGCGAAT
>NZ_SZWK01000285.1:0-543 GCF_005280815.1 Citrobacter sp. TBCS-15
TTTCATAAGTTTAACCAAACCGTCGAACATAGGACTGATTTTTGCGACCAAATAAATAAATTGCCCTACAAAGTACAATAAACCTACGTCAATCACAGTTTTGGCAATATCAGAAGTTGAGGGAGTTTGTGTAAAGAAGAAGACCGCATATAAAACCCACAGGGATAAAATAACCGTTAAGTCAATCACAAGTCTACGTTTGAAAGGTGGGTTCATTGCTTCTCTATCTTTTACCCATGTAGCGAAAAGAATCGCTAAAATTAAGATAGTTATTAAAATCATTCTAGTTACCATTTTGTTTCGCTTTCTATTTTGTTATTTAATGAAGTAACTTCCGTTACCACGTGTTGCAATAGGTGTTTTACCAATATCTGGTCCCCACCAAGTAATACTACCGTTTGTGTCTATGTCAATATGGAAAGAAGTCTCATGTCCAGCAAAATGACCAACAATACTTTGAACAACAGCTGGACGAAATTCTTTATCTACCCATGGTCCAGACATTTTAATGCCAGCTTTTGTAGTTGATACACTACCAAAGAG
>NZ_SZWK01000285.1:609-942 GCF_005280815.1 Citrobacter sp. TBCS-15
GTGTTTTACCAATATCTGGTCCCCACCAAGTAATACTACCGTTTGTGTCTATGTCAATATGGAAAGAAGTCTCATGTCCAGCAAAATGACCAACAATACTTTGAACAACAGCTGGACGAAATTCTTTATCTACCCATGGTCCAGACATTTTAATGCCAGCTTTTGTAGTTGATACACTACCAAAGAGTCTAACAATTACTAAATCATCGTTCTTTTTAGTGAATTGCAACTGCATACCATTTCCAGTTTGAATTGTCAACATTTGAGTTGGAACATCGATTGTACCTCTAAGTGATATATCATTTGCATTGATTGAACCTTTAAGCGATAAAT
>NZ_SZWK01000021.1:0-1134 GCF_005280815.1 Citrobacter sp. TBCS-15
AATCTGATTTGACAAAAGCCTCAGAGCTTAAAAGCCAAGGTTGGAGAGAAGAGGTTATCGAATGAGTGTATTTGAAGAACTAAGCGTTATTAATGTAAATGATAAGAAAAGCAAAAAGAATAATTTAGATTATCTTAGTTGGGCATATGCATGGTCTGAAGTTAAAAAAGTATATCCTGAAGCTAACAGTAAAGTTTATGAAAATGAACAAGGGTTAAATTATCACACAGACGGTCGCACAGCATGGGTTAAGGTTGGTATGACTATTGAGGGCTTGGAGCACATTGAATACTTGCCTGTAATGGACTATCGTAACCAATCTATCCCAGTTGAAAAACTGACTTCTATGGACGTAAATAAAGCCATTCAGCGTGGACTAGTTAAGGCAATTGCTCGTCATGGTTTAGGGCTATATATTTATGCAAATGAAGATTTACCAGTTCTAACAGAAGAACAAAAAGAGCTTGAAGCAGAAAAACAACGACTTAGAGAGATTCAGCCACTTATAAAACGAGCTGAACAACTAGGATACCAAAATATTGACAGCTTGAAAAATAAGACTAAAAAAGAAATTACCGACATCATGAAGATTTGGTTAGCACAGCAAGAAACAGAAAAAGGGGAATAATTAAATGGCAATCATCACAGTAACAGCACAAGCGAATGAAAAAAATACACGTACAGTAAGTACAGCAAAAGGCGATAAGAAAATTATTTCAGTCCCATTATTTGAAAAAGAAAAGGGATCTAACGTAAAAGTTGCGTACGGTTCGGCTTTCTTGCCTGATTTCATTCAATTAGGTGACACAGTAACGGTCAGCGGTCGTGTACAAGCCAAGGAATCAGGAGAATACGTAAATTATAACTTTGTTTTCCCTACGGTTGAAAAAGTATTTATCACTAATGATAATAGTAGTCAATCACAAGCTAAACAAGACTTATTTGGTGGTTCTGAACCTGTTGAAGTTGATGAATCAGAACTTCCTTTCTAGAAAGGTGGTTACATGTACACAGAAGAAGAGAGAGAGCAAATTATCGACATCGTGGATAAAATGAGCTTATTAAGACAAGACTTTGACGGAGCTTTCGCTTGGATCAAGGAAAACGTATCAATGCCATTTGACTTTGACGGAG
>NZ_SZWK01000020.1:0-1427 GCF_005280815.1 Citrobacter sp. TBCS-15
GGAGCATGTGGTTTAATTCGAAGCAACGCGAAGAACCTTACCAGGTCTTGACATACTCGTGCTATTCCTAGAGATAGGAAGTTCCTTCGGGACACGGGATACAGGTGGTGCATGGTTGTCGTCAGCTCGTGTCGTGAGATGTTGGGTTAAGTCCCGCAACGAGCGCAACCCCTATTGTTAGTTGCCATCATTAAGTTGGGCACTCTAACGAGACTGCCGGTGATAAACCGGAGGAAGGTGGGGATGACGTCAAATCATCATGCCCCTTATGACCTGGGCTACACACGTGCTACAATGGATGGTACAACGAGTCGCGAGACAGTGATGTTTAGCTAATCTCTTAAAACCATTCTCAGTTCGGATTGTAGGCTGCAACTCGCCTACATGAAGTCGGAATCGCTAGTAATCGCGGATCAGCACGCCGCGGTGAATACGTTCCCGGGCCTTGTACACACCGCCCGTCACACCACGGGAGTTGGGAGTACCCGAAGTAGGTTGCCTAACCGCAAGGAGGGCGCTTCCTAAGGTAAGACCGATGACTGGGGTGAAGTCGTAACAAGGTAGCCGTATCGGAAGGTGCGGCTGGATCACCTCCTTTCTAAGGAATATATACAAAGACGTGAGCATTCAACTTTATTCAGTTTTGAGGGGTTTAGTCATAAACCTAAGCAAGAATCAAATTCTTGATTGTGGGGCCTTAGCTCAGCTGGGAGAGCGCCTGCTTTGCACGCAGGAGGTCAGCGGTTCGATCCCGCTAGGCTCCATTGTCAGACAAGACGTTAAAATCACTTGAACATTGAAAACTAAATAACAATATCTAATAACGATAAATAAACCAAAAGCTGTGAATTTTAAAGAATTTACAAACTTATACTTGAAAAACGATGATTATAAATCATCATGGCAAAGTTAATAAGGGCGCACGGTGGATGCCTTGGCACTAAGAGCCGATGAAGGACGTGACTAACGACGATATTCTAGGGGGAGCAGTAAGTACGCATTGATCCCTAGGTCTCCGAATGGGGAAACCCAGCTGCTACTAGCAGTTATTCATGAGTGAATACATAGCTCATGTAAAGGTAACGCAGAGAACTGAAACATCTAAGTACCTGCAGGAAGAGAAAGTAAAAACGATTTCGTAAGTAGCGGCGAGCGAACGCGAAGAAGGGCAAACCAAGAAGCTTGCTTCTTGGGGTTGTAGGACTGCAACGTGGACTTAAGCATTATAGTCGAATAACCTGGGAAGGTTAATCAAAGAGGGTAATAATCCCGTAGACGAAATAGCGCTTATACCTAGCAGTATCCTGAGTAGGGCTGGACACGCGAAATCCAGTTTGAATCCGGGAGGACCATCTCCCAACCCTAAATACTCCTTAGTGACCGATAGTGAACCAGTACCGTGAGGGAAAGGTGAAAAGAACCCCGAG
>NZ_SZWK01000019.1:0-1254 GCF_005280815.1 Citrobacter sp. TBCS-15
TATCAGATTGTGTAAGAGGTTTTAATCTAACATACCCTTGAATAGCATATATTCCATTTGCGTTTATATTTTTTTCGTTTGTAACAGTAACACTCTCACATTTCAAAGTATTGCTATTAAATTTAACTAATTCTAATCTTAAATATTTTGAGTTAGTATATTTTAAAATAGAACCCTTATTTAATGTCATTTTTTGAGTTGAAAAGTATGTCTTGTTAATATCTTTTGAAGCACTACCAACACTATATTTTCCATATGTTACAGTCAAGTCAATATCAACTAACATTCTATCTTTGAGAAATTTTAATTCATCTTCAATAATGTCTATTTTGTCTGTAGTTGAAATATATGATGTAAAAATAAAATTTGATTTTGTCGTTGCAACATCTTCTCCCATTTTTCCAAAACCAGTTTTGGCAGTTTGAAAAGCAATTTTGCCAATATGCTTTATACTCATTCCATTTTTTACTTCGCCATAGCGTAAAAAAGCACCATTTTTATCATATAAAAAATATTTATAAAGTGTATAATTAGTTGGATTTTTAATATTTAATTCAACAGTACCGCTAATATCAAACTTTACAGTTCTATTCATAGACTCATTAATAACTGTTTCGCCATTATTATCATTATATTTACCAACTTCCCAAGCAACATTTAAAGTTGTTGGTGTTAAACTGTTCGCTTGTGCTTCGGTAGCCTTTGCCATTGCATTTTTGGCTTCACTTTCAGCTTGTTTTGCTGTTTCTTGAGCAGTTGTTACATTTTGATTTGTGATTAATAAATCTGATTGTTCAGCTTTTGTTGAAATTGCAATCCCTTGCCTGCTGACATCAGCTTGTAAGTTGTTCAAGTCTGTTTGATTGGCTTTAAGCTCAATATTGCTCTTGTTTGATTCAGTTTGAGCATGTAAGTCATTCAACTCACTACGCATTACTTGTGGCATATTTTCCAATAATAATTTTGTAAAATCATCAATCTTATTATTTACTTCTTGAGCTAAATCTGTAACCGTAGAATTATCTGATATAAACGTAAGGTTCTTGCTGACGATAACCTGCTCTTTATCTTCATTGAGAAGTATTAAGTTCGCTTCAATAACTCCAGTTTCTGTCATTTCGGTAGGAATTACTAAAATAAACTCTCCCTTAGTTAAGTTTTCAGGAGGAATCATAACAAAACCTGAATTACTGCTATTAGTATATTGATATGTAAGTTTTAATGAATGGCCAGTCAAATCAATTTCGCCTCCAT
>NZ_SZWK01000018.1:0-546745 GCF_005280815.1 Citrobacter sp. TBCS-15
TTTTTTGCGTCTGTGCGAAATGAAACCTGCCGGATGCGGCGTAAACGCCTTATCCGGCCTGCGCTGGACTGAACGTATTTTGTAGGCCTGATAAGCGCAGCGCATCAGGCAATTCCGCACTACGCAAAAGCTTGTCCTGCTACCCGCGCACGAGACTGAGCAACGGGTACGGTCGCCCAAGATCGTCCACCTCTGTACGTCCCGTCACGCTGAATCCCATNGCCCAAGATCGTCCACCTCTGTACGTCCCGTCACGCTGAATCCCATTTTTATATAGTATCCCTGGCGTCTGCTTACTGAAGTTGGCTGCTAACTGCGAGATTGAGTTTGCGTGTGGAGTTGGTGAGAGGTGGTGGGTCAGAAATAGAGTAAAACGATCGGCTGGAAGCTATCAGAAACTACAAAAGCAAAAACCCGCCTTGTGGGCGGGTTCTTTAAATAGTGGTGCCCGGACTCGGAATCGAACCAAGGACACGGGGATTTTCAATCCCCTGCTCTACCGACTGAGCTATCCGGGCAACGGGGCGCATTAAACCGTATTCACGTCTGTCAGTCAATCAAATTTCAGGAAAAACGGTTCAACCGCTTAATATTGCGGCAATCTGTGCGTTTGTGCCTGAAGTTTGCACAAATCTTCCAGACCGTCATGATGTCGACAGGGAATGCTGAGCGAAAGAAGAGGGCTGTATAGCAAAAGAGTAATTCGCTGCATTTTAATAAAACGCTGACCAGGGCGGTTAACAGATTATTTCGCACCACCGTGGCGATGGTGCGTTTTCAACGACTGATGCTCACTCACTTCGGCCTGGACGGGCCTGTTCGCTTAGGTTAGCGCGCCACCCATACGGCACTGGGCAAAGCGCAGAATATCTTCCGCCAGACGGTGTGCCGTTTCGACATCAGCATGGCTACGATTCACCAGCATGCGGCTCAGACATCCCTCCAGCACCAGTTCCATCTGTTTGGCGACCATGGCCGGATCGTCAACTTCCAGCGTAGTCAGTAGCTCATGAGTGAAGTCATGCGCTGCTTTTTTTTGTTGGTCGGCTAACTGGTGGATTGGATGTCCAGGATCGGGATAAAACGTGCAGGCGGCAATGAACAGGCAGCCTGGATAGCGATTATTGCTCACACATTCGGATAGCGCGCTGTAGCGTGCCAGTAATTTCTGTTCAGCGCTCAGGGTCTCATCCAGCAAAAGCTGACGCCGCCAGATATCCACCCGCTGGCTGAGGTAACGTAACGCATCATACAGGATGGCTTCTTTATCTGGCCAAAAGCGCTGTAGTTCATCAAGCGGATAATCGATACGTTCGGCCACCATTTCCAGCGTGGTATTGGCTATCCCTTGAACCTCAAGTAATTTCAGGGCTTCTCCCAGGACATCTTCACGTTGCACGGTATTCTCCTCCGTATTTCCTTTTGCAAGTGTCGCTCACGGTTGACGATCGCGCAAATGTGCGCTGAAGGTCGCTGCGTCCATAAAGCCCGTTACCCGAGCCTCCGGATGCTCTTTACCCTCGGCATCAAAAAACAGGATAGTGGGCAAACCTAAAACCTGTAGATGTTTCAGCAGAGCGACATCCCCGGCATTGTTTGCAGTTACGTCCGCCTGTAAAAGCACTGTGTCGCCTAGCGCTTGCTGAACCTGCGGATCGCTGAAGGTGTACTTCTCAAACTCCTTACAGGCCACGCACCAGTCGGCATACAGATCCAACATGACGGGCTTGCCCTTAGCTTGTGCCAGCGCCTGATTTAACGCCTCTACCGAGGCCACCGGCGTGAAGTTAAGGTGTGTCTGGGTTTGAGCATGCGGCGTGCCAAACGCCCAGTCCTGCAATGGACGTACACTGACAAGCGCTGCGGCTAACAGGACAATCTGCACGATGCGCATCCAGGCGTGCTTTGCCTGCAGGCTGGTAATGAATGCCCAGCTAAAGAACGCGACGCCCAACAGCGACCACAGTCGCACGCCCCATACGTCGCCAATGATGCGTTCAAGCAAGAAGACGGGAAGTGCCAGGATGACAAAGCCGAAAGCGGTTTTAACCTGTTCCATCCATGGACCGCTTTTAGGCAGCAGGCGGTTGCCAAAGACGGTAATCAACATCAGCGGTAAGCCCATCCCAAGCGCGTACAGATACAGCGTACCGCCTCCCAGCCACATATTTCCGCTCTGAGCGATATACAGCAAAATCGCGCTTAGCGGCGCTGTTGTGCAAGGAGAACAGATGAGACCCGCAATCGCCCCCATCGTAAAGACGCTACCGGGAGAGCCGCCTTGCTGGCGGTTACTCAGCAACGTGAGGCGCGTTTGCAATGAGGAAGGGAGTTGCAGCGTGAACAGGCCGAACATAGACAGAGCCAGCAGCGTAAAGATGATGGCAAGACCGATCAGAACATAAGGATGCTGTAACGCCGCCTGAAACTGTAATCCGGCGGCGGCAACAACCAGACCCAGCGCAGTATAGGTGAGCGCCATTCCCTGGACGTAGATAAACGTCAGCAGCAGCGCTCGCCCGGTTGATAACCGTTGCTTGCCGCCCAGCACGATGCCGGAAATCAGCGGATACATCGGCAGTACGCAGGGCGTGAAAGCGATGCCAATGCCGATTAGCAATGCCCACAGTGCGGAAAAGGGTAGTTGGGCTGCGGGCTGTGGTTTCTCTTCCGGGGCTTCAGTGACAGGAGCTGGAGCACCCCCGGCAGCAGCTGACACTTCACTTAAGGGTACTGTTTTCGTTTCCGGCGGATAGCAAAAACCGGCGTCGGCACACCCTTGATAAGTGACGGTTAATGTTGCGCCAGATGCGGCCTGATTAACCGTGACCGGAATATTCAACTGTTTACGGTAAATCTCACTTTTGCCATAAAACTCATCTTCATGCCAGACGCCAGGCGGCAGTTTTACCTCGGCAATATCGGCCTGAGATGGCGTAATGCTAATCTGTTTGCGATAGAGATAGTAGCCATCTTTTACCTGCCATGAGAGGTTCAGATCGTGTTGGTTTTGCTGAAAATCAAAAACAAACGCCCGATCGGCAGGCACAAACTGCGAGCGGCCAGGCGCGTCAAATAATCCGGCAAAGGTAGATGTGCTGCACAGCAGCAGGATCAGCGTAAGGATGCGTTGAGCCATGAGCGGTAATCAAAGTCTCCGTGAGTGACGGGTAAAACCAGAAGTTCAGGTGTTTGATACGGGTGATGTGACTTCAGGCAATCGAGAAGGGCTTGCTGGTGCGTGACGGTGGTTTTTAAAATCATCTGGACTTCATATTCCTGCTCCAGTTTACCTTCCCAATAATAGAGGGAGGTTGCTCCGGGCAGAAGTGTCACGCAGGCTGCCAGCTTTTCCGCCAGCACTTTTGCAGCCAGATCCTGGGCGGTTGCTTCATCCGGAGCAGTACAGAGCACTACAACGGTATCGGGGATGGAAATATCCTGACTCTTTACATCAAGCATAAACACCTCGAAAGAACAGAGTAACCAGCTAAAGAGTGGTCACTATACAACGGACGAGGGAAGGATGTTAGCTAAAGCGGGGTGATGAAGCGGAGGAACTGCAGGGTGCAGAGGCACCCTGCAGGAAAATTTTACAGCATGAAGCTGCCCAGCAAGAAGCCGAAGCAGACAGCCAGAACCACACCCAGAGTACCTGGGATGAAGAACGGATGGTTAAAGACGAATTTACCGATACGGGTTGTACCGGTGTCATCCATCTGAACCGCTGCAACCAGAGTTGGGTAGGTTGGCAGAATGAACAGGCCGGAAACAGCTGCGAAAGAGGCAACAGCGGTCAGCGGGGAAACGTTCAGCGCCAGAGCCATCGGCATCAGTGCTTTAGCGGTTGCTGCCTGAGAGTACAGCAGCGCAGAAGCAAAGAAGAAGATGACAGCCAGCAGCCACGGATGGCCCTGAATTACGCTACCTGCAGTATCTTTGATCCAGTCAATGTTGTGAGATACGAAGGTATCACCCAACCACGCAACGCCCAGGATACAAATACAGGCGCTCATACCGGCTTTGAAGGTACTGGAGTTGAGGATGGAATCCGTTTCAACGCGGCAGATGATGGTGGTCAGCGTCGCGATGCTCAGCATGATGATCAGGATAGCATTGGTGGTATTCATCAGCGGTTTAGCGACCAGACCCAGGCTTGGGCTGTTGACGATCGCATAGACAACAACGCAAATTACGCCCAGCAGGAACAGCCAAACGGAAGTTTTTGCGCCTGCTTTGATTTCAACTTGTCTTTCACCACGCAGTTCAACCAAACCTTCTTCCAGACGTTTACGATAAATCGGATCGTCAGACAGTTTAGAGTTGAACAGCATAGTCACCAGGAAGGACATTACCAGAACGGCCAGCAGGGTGGACGGAATAACCACGGACAGCAGGTGAATATAGCTGATGCCATGACCTTCCATTACGGAAGACATGTAAACCACGGCTGCAGAGATTGGTGATGCTGTGATCGCAATCTGAGCAGAAACCACCGCAGTTGAGAGCGGACGGCAAGGTTTGATCCCTTGTTCCTTCGCAACTTCAGCGATAACCGGCAGAGTTGCCAGAGAGATGTTACCCGTACCCGCAAAGATGGTCAGGAAATAGGTCACGATGGGTGCAAGGATCGTGATGTATTTCGGGTTCTTACGCAGCAGTTTTTCAGTTTGATGAACCAGATAGTCCAGACCACCTGCAATCTGCATAGCTGAGATGGCAGCGATAACCGCCATGATAATGGAAATGACATCGAACGGGATATTACCGGGTTTTACGCCGATAGCGGCGAGAACCAGGACACCCAGCCCACCTGCAAATCCAATACCGATACCCCCAAGTCTGGCACCTAAAAAGATTGCCAGCAAAACGATGATAAGTTCTAAAACTATCATATTAGCCTTCCTTGTTGTTTAACAAGTTGATATTAAATTGTTGTTTTTAAGTAACTTCGTGCAAGAAAAAAGGCACGTCATCTGACGTGCCTTCTCTGGTACTACCCTACACGATTACTGTTCGCTTTCATCAGTATAACGTTTTGCTTTATAAGCCGGGTGCATCAGGTTCTGTACTGAGAAGATATCGTCCAGCTCGGCTTCGGTCAACAGGCCGCGCTCCAGGACAACTTCACGTACGCTCTTACCGGTTTCGGCACAAATTTTACCAACGATGTCGCCGTTGTGGTGGCCGATGAACGGGTTAAGGTAAGTAACGATACCGATAGAGTTGTAAACGAATGCTTCGCACACTTCTTTGTTAGCAGTAATGCCGCTAACGCATTTTTCCAACAGGTTGTAGCAAGCGTTGCTCAGAATGTGAATGGATTCGAACATTGCCTGGCCGATTACTGGCTCCATAACGTTCAGCTGCAGCTGACCTGCTTCAGACGCCATAGTGACAGTGATGTCGTTACCGATGACTTTAAAGCACACCTGATTTACGACTTCCGGAACAACCGGGTTCACTTTAGCTGGCATGATGGAAGAGCCAGCCTGCAGTTCCGGCAGGTTGATCTCGTTCAGGCCGGCACGTGGACCAGAGGAGAGCAAACGCAGGTCGTTACAGATTTTGGACATCTTCACAGCCAGACGTTTCAGTGCGCCGTGCACCATAACGTATGCGCCGCAGTCAGAAGTAGCTTCAATCAGGTCTTCTGCAGGAACACAGGCAAAACCGGTTACTTCAGCCAGTTTTTTCACTGCCAGCGGAGAGTATTCTTTCGGTGTGTTCAGACCCGTACCGATTGCCGTTGCGCCGAGGTTAACTTCCAGCAGCAGCTCTGCAGTACGCCCAATGTTTTTCACTTCTTCTTTCAGCAGGATGCTGAAAGCACGGAATTCCTGACCGAGGGTCATCGGCACAGCATCCTGCAACTGGGTACGACCCATTTTCAGGATGTCCTGGAATTCATCGGCTTTTTTCTCGAAGCCTTCACGCAGCTGGTTCAGAGCATCAATCAGTTTGATGATGGATGCGTATACCGCGATACGGAAGCCAGTTGGGTATGCGTCGTTGGTAGACTGACATTTGTTAACGTGGTCGTTCGGGTTCAGGTACTGATATTCACCTTTCTGGTGACCCATCAGTTCCAGACCGATATTGGCCAGCACTTCGTTGGTGTTCATGTTGACGGAGGTACCCGCACCACCCTGGTAAACGTCTACCGGGAACTGATCCATGCATTTTCCGTTATTCAGGACTTCATCACACGCCGCGATGATGGCATTTGCCACACTCTTAGGAATGGTTTGCAGCTCTTTGTTGGCCATAGCCGCTGCCTTTTTCACCATTACCATGCCGCGAACAAATTCAGGAATGTCGCTGATTTTGTTGTTGCTAATGTAGAAGTTTTCAATCGCTCTCAGAGTGTGAACACCATAGTAAGCGTCCGCTGGAACTTCCCTGGTACCCAACAAGTCTTCTTCGATACGAATGTTGTTTAACATGTGAACCTTCTTTTTCAAGCTGCCAATGATTTGACTAAACACACAGGATATATGTGATTTCGATTGTTTCTCGACCGACGATTATCCCCTGCATCGGTCTGATACCCGAGATCATATGCTGGTTCAGGATTTCTACCGTAATCTGGATCACTTAAAACGTGGAATTTACCCCTTATTTATTATTCTGTGAAATAGATCACCCCTTTAGGATTAACACTAAATATTAGTGTACAAGCGGCTTGAAATTTTGCTAATCACCACAATATCAAATCGATGCGATTAACATAATTTTTGGACAGACGTTGTACAAAACGCCTGTTATTAACAGGAGTCCCCTTTGCGCTGGATACCATTACTTGCCATTTTTCTCTATGTTTACATAGAGATATCTATTTTTATTCAGGTTGCCCATGTGTTGGGTGTTCTGATGACCCTGATTTTGGTTATTTTTACGTCGGTTATCGGGATGTCTCTGGTTCGTAACCAGGGATTTAAGAACTTTTTACTGATGCAACAAAAAATGGCGGCAGGTGAAAGCCCGGCTGCAGAAATGATCAAGAGCGTTTCGCTGATTATTGCCGGTCTGCTATTAGTGCTGCCTGGTTTTTTTACCGATTTCCTTGGTCTTCTTCTTTTACTACCCCCGGTGCAGAAGCATCTGACGATGAAACTGCTGCCACATTTGCGTTTTTCTCGTATGCCCGGCGGTGGTTTTAGCGCCGGAACGGGTGGGGGCGAGACCTTTGACGGTGAGTTTCAGCGTAAAGACGAGCATCGCGACAGTATTGAACATAAAGACGATCGTCGGGATTAAGTATCAGTTTGTAGGCCGGATAAGCGTTAGCGCTATCCGGCAAACATGTTTATATGCCGGATGATGGCGTCAGCGTCGACTTATCCGGCCTGCGGGGTAAAAACAGCCACAGCGCCGCCAGCATAATCAGCGCATAGAGACTCTTCCAACCGACCATCGCCAGCAATAGCAGACATAGCAAACCGCCAACGATCGCCAATGCGCGATAGTGTCCTTTCAGTAATCGACAACCTGCCAGCATGCACAGCAGATAAATCATAATAAAGATGCCGTTAGCGTAGACGATTAACGCATCGAGATTGATTTGCAGCATATAGATGCACAAGGTACTGACCACGCAGCAACCTAGCACGGCGTTCAGCGCATTGCGCGGAAGATGACGAGGGGACAGACGCGCCAGATAACTCTCCGGCTTGTATTGCGCTTGCGACCAGACCAGCCGGGCGAAACTTTGAATATAAATGTTGAGACTGGCAAAGCAGGCCAGATAACCAATAATGCAGGCGACCCACAGTGCCTGTACGCCAAACAGCTGTACAACAATTTCGGGCAGTGATGCCGCCGCTGCCATTTGCTCGCCGTAAGCGTCAAAATGAAGGACGACGACGGTGCATGCCCAGTAGACAGAACCTGCCAGCAGTAGACCGATCATCAGCGCGCGCGGGAAGTCTCGCTCCGGATTTTTAAATTCAGAGGCCAGGTGGGCAAATGCTTCAAGGCCGACAAAGCACCAGAACATCACCGACAGCGCGGCGAACAGTCCGGGAAGTTCAATTTCGCTAACCGCAGGGAAAGGGATTTCATTGGGTTTTAGATCGCCCGCCCACCAGATGGCGACAATGAGGGCAACGATCAGCCCGGCAATGACCGTTTGCAGATTAGCGCTGGAGCTGGCGCCGCGGGAGCCTATGTACCAGACCAACGCCAGCGTGCCGAGTTCTGCCAGCAGAAGCTGCCCGTCATGCCAGCCAAACATCGCCTGGCCGAATCCTGCGGCAATATGTAATGCCGCAGGTAAGCCCACGGGGATTACTGATAAAAACAACCATCCGGTGACGCGCTCCAGGCGCGAGCCAAAGGCCATACCGACAAAATGCGCCACGCCGCCCGCGCTGGGGAAATGGCGGCCGAGCACGGCGAAGACAATCGCCACGGGAAAGACTAAAACAATTAGCACCGGCCAGGCCCACAAGCTATTGTTGCCAGCCACCAGCGCAGCCAGCGCGGGGACGGCAAAAACGCCTGTACCTAACAATGATGTCGACAACAGGCCAACGCCCTGAGCCAGTCCCAGCTCTTGTTTCAGTCCGCTCATAAGTTGTTATCCGGTTATGCCCGTTGACTGGGCTACAGCGCAGATTTTTGATGGTATCACAATCGGATTTGCTTATGACGACGTGACTGAAATCGTTATGGAATGTGAGGTGCGTCGGTGTTTTGACGGGATTTTCTGCTGATAAAAATTTTTTTTCGCTTGCCCCCTTGAAGGCACAAAACCCCATCCCCATCTCTCTGGTCACTAGCCGGGAAACCGTTTACGGGCCGGCGTCACCCATAACTGATAAAGACTTTCTCAAAGGAGAGCTATCAATGAGTATTCGTCCGTTACATGATCGTGTGATCGTCAAACGTAAAGAAGTTGAATCCAAATCTGCTGGCGGCATCGTACTGACCGGTTCTGCAGCAGGTAAATCAACTCGTGGCGAAATCATCGCTGTCGGTAAGGGTCGCATCCTGGACAACGGTACCGTACAGCCGCTGGACGTGAAAGTCGGCGATATCGTTATTTTCAACGATGGCTACGGTGTTAAATCTGAGAAGATCGACAATGAAGAAGTGTTGATCATGTCTGAAAGTGACATCCTGGCAATTGTTGAAGCCTAATCCGCGAACGACACTGAACATACGAATTTAAGGGAAAGAGAAAATGGCAGCTAAAGACGTAAAATTCGGTAACGACGCTCGTGTGAAAATGCTGCGCGGCGTCAACGTACTGGCAGATGCAGTGAAAGTTACCCTCGGTCCAAAAGGCCGTAACGTAGTTCTGGATAAATCTTTCGGTGCACCGACCATCACTAAAGATGGTGTTTCCGTAGCACGTGAAATCGAACTGGAAGACAAGTTCGAAAACATGGGTGCGCAGATGGTGAAAGAAGTTGCCTCTAAAGCGAACGATGCTGCAGGCGACGGTACCACCACCGCAACCGTACTGGCTCAGTCCATCATCACTGAAGGTCTGAAAGCTGTTGCTGCGGGTATGAACCCGATGGATCTGAAACGCGGTATCGACAAAGCGGTCGCTGCTGCCGTTGAAGAACTGAAAGCGCTGTCCGTACCGTGCTCTGACTCCAAAGCTATTGCTCAGGTTGGTACCATCTCCGCTAACTCCGACGAAACCGTAGGTAAACTGATCGCTGAAGCGATGGACAAAGTCGGTAAAGAAGGCGTGATTACCGTTGAAGACGGTACCGGTCTGCAGGACGAACTGGACGTGGTTGAAGGTATGCAGTTCGACCGTGGCTACCTGTCTCCTTACTTTATCAACAAGCCGGAAACTGGCGCTGTAGAACTGGAAAGCCCGTTCATTCTGCTGGCTGATAAGAAAATCTCCAACATCCGTGAAATGCTGCCGGTTCTGGAAGCCGTAGCGAAAGCAGGCAAACCGCTGCTGATCATCGCTGAAGATGTTGAAGGCGAAGCGCTGGCAACTCTGGTTGTTAACACCATGCGCGGTATCGTGAAAGTCGCTGCTGTTAAGGCACCTGGCTTCGGCGATCGTCGTAAAGCGATGCTGCAAGATATCGCTACCCTGACCGGTGGTACCGTTATCTCTGAAGAGATCGGTATGGAGCTGGAAAAAGCAACTCTGGAAGATCTGGGTCAGGCAAAACGCGTTGTTATCAACAAAGACACCACCACCATCATTGATGGCGTAGGCGATGAAGCTGCAATCCAGGGTCGCGTAACTCAGATTCGTCAGCAGATCGAAGAAGCAACTTCTGACTACGACCGTGAAAAACTGCAGGAGCGCGTAGCGAAACTGGCAGGCGGCGTTGCGGTAATCAAAGTTGGTGCTGCGACTGAAGTTGAAATGAAAGAGAAGAAAGCCCGCGTTGAAGATGCCCTGCACGCAACCCGTGCTGCGGTAGAAGAAGGCGTGGTTGCTGGTGGTGGTGTTGCGCTGATTCGCGTAGCGTCCAAAATTGCCGGCCTGAAAGGTCAGAACGAAGACCAGAACGTCGGTATCAAAGTTGCGCTGCGCGCAATGGAAGCTCCGCTGCGTCAAATCGTTCTGAACTGCGGCGAAGAGCCGTCTGTAGTGGCTAACACCGTGAAAGCGGGTGACG
The DNA here is from genome assembly GCF_005280815.1 of Citrobacter sp. TBCS-15. Classification (NCBI taxonomy): domain Bacteria; kingdom Pseudomonadati; phylum Pseudomonadota; class Gammaproteobacteria; order Enterobacterales; family Enterobacteriaceae; genus Citrobacter; species Citrobacter sp. TBCS-15. Next base: position 10,608 of record NZ_SZWK01000018.1, read on the forward strand.
GTAACTACGGTTACAACGCTGCAACTGAAGAATACGGCAACATGATCGACATGGGTATCCTGGATCCAACCAAAGTAACGCGTTCTGCTCTGCAGTATGCAGCTTCTGTTGCGGGTCTGATGATCACTACCGAGTGCATGGTTACCGATCTGCCGAAAGGCGATGCGCCTGACTTAGGTGCTGCTGGTGGTATGGGCGGTATGGGCGGAATGGGCGGCATGATGTAATCATGTTGTTCTGAACCTCTCAGAATTGAAAACCCCCGGGCAGAATTGTCCGGGGGTTTTTCTTTTGGTCATCTTTTTAGTATATGATTCAGCTACGGACATAACGTCCAACTAATTGATTATGGGGAATGACATGCACGTGAAATATTTAGCAGGGATCGTTGGTGCCGCGCTACTGATGGCGGGTTGTAGCTCCAGCAACGAACTGAGTTCAGCCGGACAAAGCGTACGCTTTGTCGAAGACAAGCCAGGCGCAGAGTGCCAGCTGATTGGCACCGCAACCGGTACGCAGAGCAACTGGCTTTCTGGTCAGCATGGCGAAGAGGGTGGGTCTATGCGTGGTGCAGCGAACGATCTGCGTAACCAGGCCGCAGCAATGGGTGGTAACGTGATTTATGGCGTCAGCAGCCCATCACAGGGAATGCTGTCCAGCTTTGTGCCTACCGCCAGCGAGATGAATGGTCAGGTTTATAAGTGCCCAAATTGATAAACGCGGTTGATGCCGGATGGCGACGCTAAAGCGTCTTATCCGGCCTACGGTACACATGATCGTAGGCCTGATAAGCGCAGCGCCATCAGGCATTCTGAGCTTTATGCGCAGACTGAACGCGTAAATGATGTAGCGCGCGCAAACACTGATCCTGATTGAGCTTTTGGGTTTTATCACCCGTCAATGTTCTGACAAACACCTGGCACGGTACACCGGCAAGTTTTTTCAGTCGTGGGCTGAAGTCCAGAAGGCGTCGGGTAATGGCCTCAGCTTCTTTACTGCCGGAAAGGGCGCGAGTTTTTACTACTGAGCCACAGAATTGAGCTTTACCCTTTTCATCCTTATAGCGGTAGATAATCGCCAGGTAATGGTTAAACAGGTTAAGTTTCCATTCTGGTTGTGTATATGAATCATATTCAAGATTGTCGTTTTGCTGGCAATCAACATCGTACAGCGGTAAGAAATCCAGCAGCGATGTAATTCTTAACGCTAATTCCTGCATGCCAGCATTATTTATTGCATGAATGATTGCATGGGCTAATACCTGGATCTGCAGTTCATTAATCAGTAATTGGTGGGTTTGTCCGTCATGTAGCGTCAGAGAAAATGCTAAGCTTTCTCCTTTGTCATCCACTAACATCAGCGAATTGATGCGACGGTTTATATCCGCATTTTTTAACTCATCTTCCTGAATTAACGGGATATTCTCGTGCATCTTTTTACTGGCTTTGTCGCGTTCTTTTTCATATTGCAAACGCGCTTCTTCGCTAAGCTGGTGCTTCGCATGGAGTCTGCTCTCCAGGGCGATAAGCAAATCTCTTAGCCCCAACGGTGAGAGAAAAAACAGCGACTCTTTATTTCTTGGTTCTTTGATCTTAAGTGCCAGAGCAACAAATTCATTCTTCTGACGAATAACACCGGTATTAATACCCTTAATACTAATAACCATCCAGGGTTCTCCCTAACCATATATTTATTGGAAATCTACACTTGTATTAATTTATAAAATTTGCAAATGAGTTGTTGCACAGTGCTAGTTAAAATAGCACATATTAAAAGTGCGACTCTACCTGCTCGGATATTAAATACTCGGGATTGGTAGTGAGTGTCCATAATCGGACACTCACTAAGAATTATTGCTGGCGTAATTGCAGGTCCAACGGCGTTTTACTAGGTTCTCCGCCAATTTCTCGCGCCAGTTTAGGGACCATGTAACCGGAAACCAGCGTCAGCAGTTCACGCATAATCTGACGCGCTTCCTCGTCGCTGACCATAAAGTGGGCGGCACCCTGCACTTTATCCAGTACATGCAGGTAATAGGGCATAACACCCGCATCAAACAATGCGTTGCTAAGGTCGGCCAGGGTTTGGGCGTTATCGTTAACACCACGTAGCAATACGCTTTGATTGAGTAGCGTAACGCCTGCTTTGCGCAGTCTGAGCATCGCCTGACGAAATGTCTCATCAACTTCATTGGCATGGTTAATATGATTGACCAGCAGAATTTGCAGTGAAGAGTGAGCAAAACGTTCGGTCAGCCCTTCGGTAATACGCGCCGGGATCACAATTGGTAAACGGCTGTGAATGCGCAGACGCTTAATGTGTGGAATGGTTTCCAGCTGCGTGAGCAGCCAGTCCAGTTCGTGATCCTTGGCCATCAACGGATCGCCGCCGGAGAAGATGATTTCATCCAGTTCTGGATGGGCGGTAATATAGTCCAGAGCGACTTGCCAGTTGCGCTTGTTGCCCTGATTTTCGGCGTACGGGAAGTGTCGGCGGAAGCAATAACGACAATTTACCGCGCAGCCGCCTTTGACCAGCAGCAGCGCCCGGTTGCGATATTTGTGCAGCAGGCCGGGAACCACACTGTGCTGTTCCTCCAGCGGATCGGTCGAGTAGCCGGGTGCGGCAACAAACTCTTCCTCGGCGGTAAGTACCTGACGCAGAAGCGGATCGTTTGGATTGCCTTTCTCCATGCGCGCAATAAACGCGCGCGGCACGCGCAGGGCGAAAAGTCGTCTCGCGTCGCGTCCGGCCAACAGTTTTTCATCTGCGTCTATATTCAAAAGATGCAGAAGTTCATCGGGATCGGTCACAACATCGGCAAGTTGCGATAACCAATCTTCTCTGGATGGGGTATTTAGGGTTACAATATGCGCCATTTTGTGGCTTAGCTACCAGTTAACAATTTTCAGAGGGCCTTATGGCAACGTACTATAGCAACGATTTTCGTGCTGGTCTTAAAATCATGTTGGACGGCGAACCTTATGCGGTTGAAGCCAGCGAATTCGTTAAACCAGGTAAAGGCCAGGCGTTTGCGCGCGTTAAGCTGCGTCGCCTGCTGACCGGTACTCGCGTAGAAAAAACCTTCAAGTCTACCGACTCTGCCGAAGGCGCAGATGTAGCCGACATGAACCTGACCTTCCTGTATAGCGACGGTGAATTCTGGCACTTCATGAACAACACCACTTTCGAACAGCTGGCTGCAGACGAGAAAGCGGTAGGCGATAACGCTAAATGGCTGCTGGACCAGGCTGAATGCATCGTGACCCTGTGGAACGGTCAGCCGATCTCCGTGACGCCGCCGAACTTCGTTGAGCTGGAAATCGTTGATACCGACCCAGGTCTGAAAGGCGATACCGCTGGTACTGGCGGCAAACCGGCTACCCTGTCTACCGGCGCAGTCGTTAAAGTTCCGCTGTTCGTACAGATCGGCGAAGTGATCAAAGTGGATACTCGCTCAGGCGAATACGTTTCCCGCGTAAAATAAAACACTTATTTGATCTTGTGGCGCAGGTTGCTGCGCCATACTTTTTCCAGGGCAGGAATGATGAAACGTCTTCTCAGTCTTGTAATGCTAATCCTTTTCACCAGCACTCTACTGGCGGGCTGTAATACCGCACGCGGCTTCGGTGAAGACATCAAACATCTCGGCAATTCAATCTCTCACGCCGCCAGTTAAACTTCTCACATAATCTGAAAAACGGTTGTTTATCCATCACACTTCCGGATCTTGTCTATTATTAAGTAGCTATACACAAACAATATTGGCTAGAAAAGGAAGACGTTATGATTAAGAAGACAATTGCTGCGATCTTTTCTGTGTTGGTACTTTCTTCCGTATTAACCGCGTGTAATACCACGCGAGGCGTAGGGGAGGATATTTCTGACGGCGGTAACGCTATCTCTGGTGCGGCGACAAAAGCTCAGCAATAATGCTCAACGGTACGACGCTGGGTCGTACCGTTAACTCTCCCTGTGTGGGAGTGAGAGGAACGGTGAGAAGCGGTTCCCCAGATGAAGCTTCAGACGAATATTTCGTTTATAGGTATACACCGTTTTGCCATGAATGCTGAGCGTGGCGGCTATAACCTGGTTACTCACGCCATCCATCCACATTGACAATACTTTCTCCTCCTGCGGCGTAAGTAGTGGCGTCGCGTTTTCGGCTAATGCTAATGTGGGGCGATCTTGTAGCGCTTCCTGAATCGTGTGTGTAAGTGCGTTTAGCGAGGTGTGTTTGGTTAATACCGAATAGGCGGTGGTTTGAGAAGCTGGGATGGACGCGTGTTGTCTGTCCGCTGATTGCAGTAAGATCAGAGGTATTACGCCACAGCTCATGAAAAAGGGCTTAACTGGCGGAGTGGAATGCGCCTCGCTAATAAAACTGTATAAATCCGCAATGACCAGATGCGGTTTCCACTGCAAAATATGCTCTTTTGCCAACAGAAGATTATTAATTCCTGATACCAGAAATGAGGAGTTGAACCTGCCAGAATGATTAAGCAATGCCTCTATCCCTGTGCGGGTAAAGTGGCATCGGTCAATCACTAAAATTTTAAGCATAAACTTTTCGCATTCAGAAGAGGGGCAATCGACTTCCTGATTTCAGAAAGCCCTTCATCATAGAGAACTCCGATGAGTGCCAAATGCGGGAACTACGCCGCTAATTATGCTTAATTCTTGCTTTTAACAGACGGTGAATAAAAAGGTTGAAATTCATTTTCTGTCGGGCAAAAATGCCATTTCACACACAGCTTTGCAGGACGACCTGCAAACGCTTCTTTCACCGGGGACGGCCCCATTGTTCTGGAGCCTGATATGTCCTGGATCGTTTTATTAATTGCCGGTTTGCTCGAAGTTGTCTGGGCGATTGGCCTGAAATATACCCACGGTTTCACACGTCTGACGCCAAGTATTATCACTATTGCGGCCATGATCGTCAGTATCGCCATGCTCTCCTGGGCGATGCGCACCTTGCCAGTTGGGACCGCCTATGCCGTCTGGACCGGTATTGGCGCCGTCGGGGCGGCCATTACCGGGATTCTGCTGTTGGGTGAATCCGCCAGTCCGGCGCGTTTGCTGAGTCTGGGGCTGATTGTGGCTGGTATTATTGGTCTGAAGCTTAGCACTCACTAAGTACCAGGCTGTTTTACCCAAATCAGTTTATTGACGTCAAACCCTTCCCGGGTCGCGATAGCCAACATTTGCTGCTTCATTTCATCTGAAATGGTGGGGGTCCGTGAAAGGATCCACAGGTAATCGCGATCCGGACCGCAAACCAGCGCGTGGCGATATTCCCGGTCGAGCGCAATCACGTTATACCCGCCGTAAAAGGGGCCGAAGAATGACACCTTGAGCGCAGCCCGATTTGGGTCGCCAGTGAAATAGGCTTTACCCTCCGTTTTTTGCCACATCTCTCTGTCCGGGTTATAGCCCTTATTGATCACGTTGATACCGCCGTCGTCGCGCAAGCTATACGTTGCGGTCACTTTTTCCAGTCCACGTTCGAAGCGATGGTCTAAACGTGCAATTTCATACCAGGTACCAAGATAGCGTTTAGCGTCAAAGTTATTCACAACGGTAACGCCTTTTGGCGGTGTAGGGGTACTGCAGGCGACAACCAGAAATGCAGCGGTAACTGCAGCAACGACGGGCAGAATACGCATAAGATTTTCCTTGCTGTTTTTTTGTTAAGTGTAGATGACAGCAGGAAAAAGAAGAGGAAGAAACGAGGTCCGCTATAGCGGACCTCGTCGTCAGTTACTGTAATTTTTCAAGAATGCGCCAGGCTGCATCGACGCGAGCAGGATTTGGATAGCTTTTGTTTGCCAGCATCACGATGCCAAGATTTTTTTCTGGAACGAAAGCAACGTAGCTGCCAAATCCGCCAGTGGAGCCGGTTTTATGCACCCATGAGGCCTTCACGGCCGGGGCTGGCGGATTGACCTCAACGGCGGGAAGCGCCGCTAACGCGACTTTACTGTCGCTACCGTTGATTATCGAGTCGGCATTCACCGGCCAGTTCTGCATCTCCCAGCCTAATCCCTGGTACATATCGCCAATACGCCAGTAACGAGCCTGCGCGATTTCAATTCCCTGTCGGAGCGTTTTCTCTTGTACCTGGCTGGCGTCCATGTTGGCCTGAACCCAGCGGGTCATATCGACAAGACTGGATTTTACCCCATAGGCTTCGGCATCAAGCTGCCCCGGAGATACATGCACGGGCCTTCCTTCGCGATAGCCCCAGGCATAATCCTTTTGTTCGCTCTGCGGAACCGTAATCCAGGTATGCGTCAGTTTTAATGGTTGCAGGACGCGTTTGGTCATCGCCTCTTCATAGCGCATTCCTGAAGGTTTCACCGCCAATGCGCCAAACAGACCAATACTGGAGTTAGCATAGAGACGTTTAGCACCCGCGGCCCATTGCGGCTGCCAGTTTTGATAAAAGCGCAGTAATGCCGCTTTATCTGTAACATCGTCAGGTACCTGAAGCGGCAGACCACCCGCCGTATAGGTGGCCAGGTGCAGCAGGCTGATACCCTGCCATTGTTTGCCAGTTAATTCGGGCCAGTATTGGGTGACCGGATCGCTGAGCTTAATTTCACCACGGGCGATAGCATCGCCGCCCAGCACACCGTTGAACGTCTTACTGACTGAGCCTAGTTCAAACAGCGTTTGCTGGGTGACAGGACGGTTTTTGGCGATATCGGCTTTACCCCAGGTAAAGTAATAAGGTTTTCCCTGGTAAATAATTGCCACGGCCATACCCGGAATAGCCTGTTCTTGCATCAGCGGTGTGATGGTGCGGTTTACGATATCGGCAATCTGTTGTTCTGTTTTTTCGGCGGCAAACGTTGAGACAGAGGCTGTCAGCAGCAACGCGCAGCATAACGATTTTTTCATCATGAAATCAGTTCCGTAATAAAAAGCAAAAGGGTGTCCGGGCCCGTCAGACGCAATCAGTTTGTTTGATTTGCAGTGTGTTGACAAACGGTTAAATTTAGCAGCAGATATAAGTTTTTCTAACAGGCCAGATGATGACGCGTAGCTATATCCCCCTTAACTCGCTGCGGGCTTTTGAAGCCGCGGCCAGACACCTTAGCTTTACCCGCGCTGCAATTGAGCTCAACGTAACGCACTCTGCCATCAGCCAGCATGTCAAAGCGCTGGAACAGCAGCTAAATTGTCAGCTTTTTGTGCGCGGCTCTCGTGGGTTGATGCTGACGACAGAAGGGGAAAGTCTGTTACCTGTACTTAATGATTCTTTCGATCGTATGGCGGGGATGCTGGATCGTTTTGCCACTAAACAAACCCAGGAAAAACTTAAAATCGGGGTAGTGGGGACCTTTGCGATCGGTTGTCTTTTTCCTCTACTCAGCGACTTTAAGCGTAACTATCCGCATATTGATTTGCATATTTCCACCCACAATAACCGCGTGGATCCCGCCGCTGAGGGACTGGACTATACCATTCGTTACGGGGGAGGAGCCTGGCATGATACCGACGCACAATATTTGTGTAGCGCGCTGATGTCCCCGCTTTGCTCGCCAGAATTAGCCGCACAGATCAAGGTACCTGCAGACCTCCTGAAATTCCCGCTATTACGATCTTATCGGCGAGATGAATGGACGCTTTGGATGCAGGCCGCCGGAGAAGCGCCTCCGTCACCGACGCACAACGTGGTGGTGTTTGATTCTTCCGTCACAATGCTGGAGGCCGCGCAGGCAGGGATCGGAGTGGCGATTGCCCCGGTAAGAATGTTCACTCATCTGCTTGGTAGTGAACGTATCGTTCAACCGTTTCTAACGCAGATTGATCTGGGGAGCTATTGGATAACGCGTTTGCAATCCCGACCGGAGACATCTGCAATGCGTGAGTTTTCCCGTTGGCTGGCTGGTGCTCTGCACAAATAAAAAGGCCCGCCAATGGCGGGCCTGATAGTTAACGCATGCGATTAGATGGTCAGGATACCAATGGCCGTTACAACGGTCAGGATAGCTGCCAGTCCATAGAATACCCATTTGCCAGCAGGCACGTGGATTTTCAGGTCATGCATCGCGTGGTGCATACGGTGTAAACCGCACCACAGCGGCAGGACAATCATCAGGAACAGGAATGCGCGACCGATAAAGCTCTGTGCGAATGCCAGGACGCGTTCATAGCTGAAGGCATCAGGAACAAAGCCCAGCGGCAGCATAATGCCTACCAGCAGGATCATTACCGGCGCAATGATTGCGCTCCACATACCGCCTGCACCAAACAGGCCCCAGAATACGGGTTCGTCAGAGCGTTTTGGATTTGGATTAATCATTCCGGACTCCTTACCAGAACAGGGCAACAAACAGTATTACTACTGTCGCAACCACAGTAACCGCCCAAAGCCCTTTGATGATTGGCTCTGGCCCCATTTTTTCGTCTTTTACGATGATGTTGGCCGCTTTCGGCGCCAGCTCAAACCAGGTCTTGGTATGCAGCAGCGCGGCTGCCAGGGCGATGATGTTAAGGATCACCACCACCGGGTTCTGCAGGAACCCGACAAAGCCAGCCCAGGATTCCACACCGTGCTTAAGCGCAAACAGGCCGAAGATCAGTTCAATACTGAACCAGACAGCCGGAACGGCTGTGCCTTCACGCAGCATGTAAAAGCGATAAAACGGCAGTTTTTTCCACCAGGTGGACGTCATTGGCCGCACATAGGCGTTGCGTTTAGTCGTCATGTTGCACTCCTTAGCGTGGTTTCAGGGTTGCGATAAGAAAGTCTTTTGAACTTTCAACTTTACCCTGCTGAATGGCCGCAGCCGGATCGACGTGTTTCGGGCAGACTTCGGAGCAGTAGCCCACGAAAGTACAACTCCAGACGCCGTTCGGGCTGTTCAATTGAGCCATACGCTCTTTCTTACCGTGGTCGCGGCTATCTTCGTTGTAACGATGCGCCAGCGTAATCGCAGCCGGTCCAATGAACTCAGGGTTCAGGCCGAACTGCGGGCACGCGGCATAGCACAGACCACAGTTGATGCAACCGGAGAACTGATGATACTTCGCCATCTGCGCCGGAGTCTGGGTGTTTGGGCCCTGATCCGGTGTACGCGGGTTACCGATGATGTACGGTTTGATCGCTTCCAGGCTTTCGATAAAGTGCGTCATGTCGACGACCAGATCGCGCTCAATCGGGAAGTTGCCCAGCGCTTCAACCTTCATACCGTTGGTGTAATCACGCAGGAAGGTTTTGCACGCCAGCTTCGGCACGTTGTTGACCATCATGCCGCAGGAGCCGCAGATTGCCATACGGCAGGACCAGCGATAGCTCAGGTCCGGCGCCAGGTTATCCTTGATGTAACCCAACGCATCGAGCAGAGACGTGGTTTCATCGTAAGGAACTTCGTAGAAAGCACTGTGTGGCGCGGTATCGGTTTCCGGGTTATAGCGCACCACCTCAACTTTCAGGTTTTTCATCTCAGCCATTCGCCTTCTCCTTCTTATCGGCTGCTTCCGCTTCGCCACCGTAAACACGTTTAGCCGGTGGCAGAGTGGTGATTTTCACGTCGCTGTATTCCAGGCGAGTCGTGCCGTCAGCATCGCGGAAGGCGAGGGTGTGTTTGAGGAAGTTCACGTCGTCACGCTCGGTGCAGCCTTCATCCAGACGCTGATGCGCGCCGCGGGATTCTTTACGCGCCAGAGCGGAGTGCGCCATACATTCAGCAACGTTCAGACCGTGACCCAGTTCGATGGTGTACAGCAGGTCGGTGTTGAAGACGCTGGAGGTATCAGTGATACGCACGCGCTTGAAGCGCTCCTGCAGCTCAGCCAGCTTATCAACGGTTTTCTGCATGAGTTCCGGCGTACGGTAGATACCGCAACCTTCTTCCATGGAGATCCCCATTTCGTCACGGATCTTAGACCAGTTTTCGTTACCTTCCTGGTTAACCAGATCTTTCAGACGTTTTTCAATACCGGCAACCTGTGCATCAAGCGCGGCACTGTTTGCAGCGCCAGCCGTTGCAGCACGTTCCGCAGCCTGCTCGCCGGCCATACGACCGAAGACCACCAGTTCCGCCAGGGAGTTAGAGCCCAGACGGTTAGCGCCATGCAGACCAACAGAGGAACATTCGCCGACAGCGAACAGACCTTTAATGCGGGTTTCACAGTGCTGATCGGTTTCGATACCGCCCATGGTGTAGTGTGCGGTCGGACGTACCGGGATCGGCTCTTTAACCGGATCGACACCCACGTAGGCTTTCGCCAGTTCGCAGATGAACGGTAAACGTTCGAGCAGTTTTTTCTCGCCGAGGTGACGCAGGTCGAGGTGAACCACATCGCCACGCGGAGTGGAAATGGTGTTGCCTTTGCGCCATTCGTGCCAGAAAGCCTGAGAAACTTTGTCGCGCGGACCGAGTTCCATATATTTGTTTTTCGGCTCGCCCAGTGGGGTTTCCGGACCCATGCCGTAATCTTGCAGATAACGGTAACCATTTTTGTTGACCAGAATACCGCCTTCACCACGGCAGCCTTCAGTCATCAGGATACCGGAGCCTGGCAGACCCGTCGGGTGATACTGAACGAATTCCATATCACGCAGCGGAACGCCGTGGCTCAGCGCCATGCCCATACCGTCGCCGGTTACGATGCCGCCGTTGGTGTTGTAACGGTAAACACGACCTGCGCCGCCCGTTGCCATCACGACTGCGTTAGCACGGATCTGTACCAGCGTGCCTTCCATCATGTTCATCGCGACGACGCCGCGAGCATGACCGTCGTCAACCAGGATATCCAGAACGAAGTGTTCGTCAAAGCGTTGAATCTGTGGGAACTGTAAAGACGTTTGGAACAGCGTATGCAGCATGTGGAAGCCGGTTTTATCCGCGGCAAACCAGGTACGCTCGATTTTCATGCCGCCGAAGCGACGTACGTTGACGCTACCGTCTTCACGACGGCTCCATGGGCAGCCCCATTGTTCCAGTTGCGTCATTTCAGTTGGGCAGTGGTGGACAAAGTAATCCACGACATCCTGCTCACACAGCCAGTCTCCGCCTGCTACCGTATCGTGAAAATGGTAGTCAAAGCTGTCATGATCCTGCGCGACAGCAGCAGAGCCGCCTTCGGCAGCAACGGTATGGCTGCGCATTGGGTACACTTTTGAGATCAGTGCGATTTTAGCGTTGGGATTTGCTTGTGCGGCAGCAATTGCAGCACGTAATCCCGCGCCACCGGCGCCTATAATGGCAAGATCGGCTTGAAAGGTTTGCACGACATTCCTCCAGATTGTTGTTATTTCATCCCCGCCTGAACTCAGATGCTTCATCGGCTTCAAACAGGTTATGAACGCGTTTCCACTGCTCCTTTATAGGTACAATAGTATAGTCTTAGGGATGTGCGGGAAATTTGACGTGTTCGATTTTTTTAGCGTGTCAAAGGGGGGAATTATCATTGAATTTGATTAATTTAATTACTAAACCACCCCATGTCGCTTTTTTTACCCGATTGCCTGTGCTGATTACTACCGCGTGAAATTTGTCTCGTTAGCGCGATACGAGTAGACTTCGTGCCCTTGTCTTAAATCGGAGAAACAACCATGAGCGAAACGGCAACCTGGCAGCCGAGCGCGTCCATCCCCAATCTGTTAAAACGTGCAGCAATTATAGCGGAGATTCGCCGCTTTTTTGCCGATCGTGGCGTGCTTGAGGTTGAGACCCCTTGTATGAGTCAGGCAACGGTAACGGACATCCATCTGTTCCCGTTCGAAACACGTTTCGTCGGCCCTGGACATTCCCAGGGAATGAATCTCTATTTAATGACCAGTCCGGAATATCATATGAAGCGCCTGCTGGTGGCAGGATGTGGCCCGGTATATCAACTGTGTCGCAGCTTTCGTAATGAAGAGATGGGGCGTCATCATAACCCTGAGTTCACCATGCTCGAGTGGTATCGTCCCCACTACGATATGTATCGCCTGATGAATGAAGTGGATGATTTGCTCCAGCAGGTGCTGGACTGCTCTCCGGCGGAAAGCCTTTCTTATCAGCAGGCCTTCCAGCGTCATCTGGAGATAGATCCACTGTCTGCAGACAAAACCCAACTGCGGGAAGTGGCGGCTAAGCTGGATCTTAGCAACATCGCCGATACCGAAGAAGACCGGGACACCTTACTGCAACTGCTGTTCACGATGGGCGTTGAGCCGCATATCGGCAAAGACAAACCGACGTTTGTTTATCATTTCCCCGCCAGCCAGGCATCATTGGCGCAAATCAGTACCGAAGATCACCGCGTGGCTGAGCGTTTCGAGGTGTATTACAAAGGTATTGAGCTGGCGAATGGTTTCCATGAGTTGACCGACGCGCGCGAGCAGCAGCAACGGTTTGAACAGGATAACCGCAAACGTGCCGCACGCGGCCTGCCACAGCAACCTATCGATACCAACCTGCTTGAAGCGTTAAAAGTGGGCATGCCGGATTGCTCTGGCGTGGCGCTCGGCGTTGACCGTCTGGTGATGCTGGCGTTGGGCGCGGAAAGCCTGGCTGAGGTTATCGCATTTACCGTCGATCGCGCGTAATTCACGCTCTCTCCATACAAAGTGGCGGATAAACCGCCACTTTGTAGCATATTTTTTCAATTACCCTCTAATAGCCACAATTTACATCTGGATGTTTGGTATCTTTCAGGTATCAATTCTGTGTTAATTTTTTATCGCTGAACTCCGCAATGAGAGCAGTGCCAATCGGTGAGCGGCGTTTGTTAAACGCTTGCCAGAGTAAGGGATGGTTTAATGACCCAAACAATAAAAAAGATGAGCCTGATTGGTCTCATCCTTATGATATTTACGTCTGTTTTTGGTTTTGCTAACAGCCCCTCCGCGTTCTATTTAATGGGGTATAGCGCGATTCCATGGTATATATTTTCCGCATTATTATTTTTTATTCCATTTGCTTTAATGATGGCGGAAATGGGTTCTGCCTATCGGAAAGAAGAGGGGGGAATCTATTCGTGGATGAATAATAGCGTTGGCCCACGCTATGCGTTTATCGGCACGTTTATGTGGTTTTCTTCCTATGTGATATGGATGGTAAGCACGGCGGCAAAAGTCTGGGTACCTTTTTCGACCTTCTTATTTGGCGCAGACATGACGCAGCACTGGCGTATTGAGGGGCTTGAGCCTACGCAGGTTGTCGGTCTGCTCGCCGTCGGCTGGATGATTCTGGTGACCTGCGTGGCCTCACGGGGGATTAATAAGATTGCCCGTATTACGGCTGTAGGTGGAATTGCCGTAATGTGTCTTAATTTAGTTTTGTTGTTAGTGAGTGTCGCTATTTTGTTATTAACGGGTGGCCACTTTGCGCAGGATATTAATTTTATCTCCTCGCCTAATCCGGGATATCAGTCCGGTCTGGCAATGTTGTCATTTGTTGTATTTGCTATTTTTGCTTACGGCGGAATTGAGGCCGTGGGTGGACTGGTAGATAAAACAGAAAAGCCAGAAAAGAACTTCGCGAAAGGGATCGTCTTTGCCGCTATTGTCATTTCTGTCGGTTATTCACTGGCCATATTTTTATGGGGCGTTAGCACCAACTGGCAACAGGTATTAAGTGATGGCTCGGTCAACCTCGGCAACATCACCTATATCCTGATGAAAAGCCTCGGGATGACGTTGGGTAATGCGCTGCACCTTTCCCCGGAAAGCGCGATGGCGTTGGGCGTATGGTTCGCGCGTATCACCGGCCTTTCTATGTTCCTCGCCTATACTGGCGCTTTTTTCACGCTCAGCTACTCGCCGCTGAAAGCGATTATTCAGGGAACGCCGAAGGCATTGTGGCCCGCGCCGATGACCAGGCTGAATGCGGTGGGGATGCCGACGACGGCAATGTGGTTGCAGTGTTTACTGGTGAGCCTGTTTATCCTGCTGGTTTCGTTTGGCGGCGACACGGCCTCAGCGTTTTATAACAAACTGACCCTGATGGCGAACGTCTCCATGACGCTGCCGTATCTGTTCCTTGCGCTGGCTTTCCCATTCTTTAAAGCGCGTACGGATCTGGAAAGGCCGTTTGTGATTTTTAAAACGCGGGCGGCGACGTTACTGACAACAGGCGTGGTGGTATTGGTGGTGACGTTTGCCAACGTGTTCACTATCATCCAGCCGGTGATTGAAGCCGGGGACTGGAACAGCGCATTGTGGATGACCGGCGGCCCGATCTTCTTCTCGCTGCTGGCGATGGCGATTTATCAGAACTACAGCCGCCGCATGGCGAAACAGTTTCGCTGGGTGACAGACTGAGGAAAGGTACATATTGAATTTTCCCAAAGCCCGAATGGAACACCCTCCGGGCTTTTTCATATAAAATAATTTCGAGATTTTTATCAGAATGATATTTGCATATATATTTTATGATTGTTTACATATCACATCCAGGGAAGTGATTTCTTATGGTGAAAATCATTGCTACTATGAATCTATTTGTAAATATAATTTTTGATTGCTTTTTCTATACATGTGATGTCTATCTCATTACTAATTGAGAACCATAGCTATTGTCGGGTCAATGCTAAATTAACTTTGGTGATGAATTTTCATGATGATTAGCTCTCCACCTTTTTGTGAGATCGATGAATATGGTTTTCCTCATTGGAATGGGTTAGATTTTTTTCGATGGTATGCCTTACCTACTAATTGGCGTTTTATGACTGGGAAAGCATATCTCTGGTATTATAAAACAGCTTGGTTAGTTCACCATAGGGCAATTATAAAACAATACGCTTTTGAAGCAAGAATCCCTGAATTACTCCTTGCAGGTGTTGCTGTTGCTGAAGTAGGCGGAACTCCAGAGAGATTTAAAGGTGTTGGTGTTCTGCAATTTAGACAGATAATTGAAGAAATATTGGGAAAGAACAGTAATGAATCGTCTAATGCTACATCGGTCGGTTCAATTGCTATCCAGATAGGTGTTGCAGCCAAAACTATAGGTATCCACCCTGATAAATTGACTCATTTTCAGCAATTTCGCCTGTCGCAGTGTTTACTTGATAACAGCTTTAACATTCGGGTTGTAGCATTCCATTTACATGATCTTATTTTATATGATAATCCAGACGCTGATACTTTGTACTTGACTGACGAGCAGATAATATTGGCAGGTTCCAGATATAATCGTGGAATAATGAGAAGTAAAGATGATATTGTTCAATCAATTAGTGAGTTGCCCGGTTCTCCGGGGCGTGAATATAGTGAATATGGTCGTCGAATTATAGAAAAGAAAGATATAATACTTAAAATTATGCGAGGCGGTTAATGAGTTGGAAGTCTTTTACGTTGAATTTTATCTGGAGTATAGTAAGTATTATATCGATAATTATATTTTCAACGCAGGACAAGGAATGGTTTATCGATGGCAGGGGAATCAATGATATCTGTGATGTCATGAAATATATTGAGAATGATGATATTCGAACTGTGGGTATAGCTTTAACTCTACCTCTGTTTATTCCTTTTATCTATGCAACTGTATGGAGAAGGCAACGTAGTATCTGGCAATATTCTGTTATAGCGGCTCTCCTGTTCTTTTGGTTATGGCGCTTTGTTATACGATACCAATTATGTTGGTAAATAAGACGTTGGGTAGTGCTCAACACACCCAACGTTCATCTTATTGTGACACGATTTACAAACTCCCCGCCGGGCGGTTGCCTCTGCCCGCAGAACTTAACGTTCTTCCCGTTTGTTTACCGCCAAGGCTCTCCAGACGCATCTGGAACGGCGGGAATGGCATATCAATACCGTGTTCGCGGAAGCCTGCCAGAATCAGCTGGTGGATCTCATGACGCAGCGGCATACGGTGTCCCATCTCTGCGGCATAAATACGCAGTTCGAAGATTTGAATCCCCTGCTGCAGATCTACCAGAAAGACTTCTGGCGCCGGGTTATCGATAACCAGCGAACAGCGCTGCGCGGCAGTCAGCAAAATCTGCGTGACCTCCTCGCTGTTAGCCTCTGACGGCGCCGGGATAGTTAACACCACACGGGTGACCGAATCTGACAACGACCAGTTGATAAACTGCTCGGTGATAAAGGCCTTATTGGGCACGATGATCTCTTTGCGGTCCCAGTCGCTGATGGTGGTGGCGCGAGTGTTAATCTTCGTCACGCTACCGGTAAGATCGCGAATGGTCACCGTGTCGCCAATGCGAATCGGTTTCTCAAACAGGATAATCAGGCCGGAAATAAAGTTGGCGAAGATTTCCTGCAAACCAAAGCCCAGACCAACACCGAGAGCAGCCACCAGCCATTGCAGTTTGGACCACTCAATGCCGATCATCGAGAAGCCAACCAGACCGCCAATCAGCATCAGCAAATACTTGGTAATGGTGGTAATGGCGTAACCGGTGCCGGGGGTTAAATCCAGATGTTGCAGCAGCGCCAGCTCCAGCAACGCGGGGAGGTTGCGCACTAACTGGGTGGTGATGATAAATACCAGTATCGCGATGAGCACCGCGCCCAGCGTGATTGGCTCTAAGCTTTCCACGCCCTGAACCGTAGAGGTGACATCCCACAACGAGATGTTTTCCAGGAAGCCAAATGCGGAATGAATTTCTGACCACAGTACAATGACTGAAAGCAGGGCGATAAGCATCAAAATAGAGCGCACCAGACGTAGCGATTGTGCGCTGATCGCGTCGAGATCCACTTCGCTTTCATCAACGTCAATTGCGCCTTCAAGACTGGTGGAGTGCGGCGGTTCTTCTTCACCCCGCGCGCGCTGTGCCAGCATTTCGGCGCGTCGATGCTTGGCGCGGTCGAACGCCAGGCGGCGGCGCTGGATCAGCATCCAACGGCGAATAACGTGATACACCACCAGTAACAAGAACCAGATAGCCACGGACGTTTCCAGACGTGCCAGTAGAGCTTGTGATGTGGCGAGATAGCCGACTGCGGCCGCGAGGATGGCAATCAGCGGAGCACCCATCAACATATTCCACAGCATGCTGTTGACCATGTTATCGCTGTTGCCCTCTTTATCGAGGTACAGCGGTATTCCGGCGCGCTTCAGGCTCAGAGTCACGACCGCCAGCGCGCCGCAAATCAAGATAAAGCACAAGCGTCCCAATGAGGCGGAGAATTCCCGGTCATTGAGGTTATCAAACATGATTACCGCCATGATCAGTGGGACAATCAGCCCGATACTCATCAGGTAATAGTGCATGGCCTTCGCGACGCGATTACGCGGCCAGCCAAAGTGGGCAATGAACAGACCGTTAGGGCGTGCAAAGGTGGCGCAAATCATCACCGCCCACAGCATGGGCACCGTGGCGGTTACGCCATCGCCGATAGCGACGGCCAACGGATAAGGCCAGGCTTCCTGCAAGCCGTAACCCAGGGTGGCCCACAGCACCGGTAGCGGTGAGGCGACGAGAATCGACCAGAATACCGTGCGTATCGTTAGCCAGAAGTGGTCCTGGGTCACTTTACCCACTCGCGCGGACGAGCGTTCAAGAAAACGGGTAAAGTGTTTGCGAGAATAGAGGCTAAATCCAACCAGCACCAGCGCACCGAACAGCGGTAGCAGCGTTTCCTTGCTGGTCAGCATCATGATGCTGGCTTTACCTAACTGATTAAATGTATCTAATGAGATCAGACGCCGCAGATCCTGAACAATGTCGACAGGCCAGGAGAGGGAGATAGGGCTGACGTCAGACGTCCAGAACAGATAGCGGTGTGTCGCTTCGTTGACCTCTTTTAGCGCATCTTCCAGTTGGCTATTGGAGACTTTCAGCTTGGTCAGTTCAAGGATCAGCGTATCGCCACCCTGTAACAGTGAGTTCAGCAATTCACGCTGAGTGCGCAACTGGGCGTTGAGGATGCTGCTCTGTTCCGCGGTCAGTGGTTGCCCATCGGCCTGATGGATCTGGCGCAGTTGCGGCTGTTTATTGAGTAGATCTTCATAGCGCATACGATGTACGCGTAGCTGCGCCATTTCGGTATCTAACTGCTGAGGTTTGGGCATTTCGGGCAGACGAGACACCTGTGCGCGTAGCGCTTCTCCCAGCATATTCGAAACCCCAAGCCACTGGGATTGTTCGCGCAGCGTATTCAACGCCTGACGCACCTGCAGCGTTTGGCTGGTGGCCTGACGCTGTTGCGATGCGACCAGGTCCATTCGCTGTGCCTGTTGGTTTAAGGCTTGGGACAGTTCGCGGTTAACCTTGAACTGGTCAACAATGCCTTCGGGCAATCCCGCACTGTTTTCCGCCAGCAGTTCGGTGCTCTCCAGCGCTCGCTCAGCTTCACGCTGCCGCTGACTGTTGAGTTGATTACGTAATGCCTGCAGATAAGCGTCGAGCTGTTGGCTCTGTTTTTCCGCCAGTTCGGAGCGCATACGTGCCAGTTCCTGGCGGTTATTGGCGGAAAGCTGCGCCAGCTCCAGTTCATCGACCAGGGCTTTGAGTTTGGCTGATTCAGCCTGCATCGCCTGATTCTGCGCGGGATTGGCGTTGGCGGTACCAATACGCCGCTCAAGCTCATTTAGCTGGCGGCGGGCATCGGTTTGCTGTTGAGGGAGCTGGCTTAACGAGTCGGCGATTTCCCGGGCGCGATCCTGCTCCTGCTGGGCCTGACGACTCTTTTCCAGCAACTGACTGCTGACCTGGAGGATCTCCTGGTTTAACGCATCAGTTGTCAGTCCGCTTGGTACGTTGCGCGGTTCGTCACGCAGATTGCTAAGCTGTGCGCGTAGCGTTGCGGAGAGCTTGGGGAAGTTATCAATAACCTGCTGATATTGCGCAGCGCGCTCAAGAGAGCCTTTACGCTCCTCAAGGGCATTCAGCGCGGACTGGAGCGCCTCAACGGTTTCTGGCTGAGCGGGTTTCGCCGCCTTGGCCTGCTCCAGTTCCTGGGTGAGTTGTTTGGCATCGGGGGCCGTCGCAGCGTACGCCCCCAGGCTGAGGCACCAGGCCATCAGAAAAGTGATAATCAGGCGCACAGCAGCGATTCCTATGTTTAAGTTTCGTCTTTTTTGTCGTCAACCAGCGGGCTGGCGTCGTGTTCTGCCTCGATCTCTTCTTTCGGCAGTGGGGCAGGTTCTGCCTCTGGCGTCACGAAAGTCTCTGTTGAGATGGCCATTGGCTGACCGATTTTCGTGACTGAAAGGTCCTGCAATTGCTCAACCAGGTTAACTTTGCCCGGTGCAAACAGGTTGATGACAGTAGAACCGAGCTTAAAGCGGCCCATTTCCTGACCTTTGAGCAGTGCCACTGACCCTTCGCTTTCGCCTTCCGGCCAGGTCCAGCGTTTAATTACGCCTTCACGCGGCGGGGTAATGGTGCCAGCCCAGACGGTTTCAATACTGCCAACGATAGTTGCCCCGACCAGAATTTGCACCATCGGGCCAAACTCGGTATCAAACAGGCAAATAACGCGTTCGTTACGGGCAAACAGGTTCGGTACGTTTTGCGCCGTCAGGATGTTTACAGAGAAGAGGTCACCCGGCACGTACATCATTTCGCGCAGGATACCGTTACAGGGCATATGTACGCGGTGGTAATCGCGTGGTGATAAGTACGTGGTCACAAACGTACCGTTGCGGAATTTGTCCGCCATCTGGTAGTTGCCGGCCAACAGCGCTTCAAGCGTATAGCTGTGCCCTTTGGCCTGTAACAGCTTGTCTTCATCGATGTTACCTAATTGGTTAATCACACCGTCAGCAGGCATGACCAGTACATTAGGATCGGTGTTAATTGGACGAGCTTCGTCGCGCAGGGGACGAACAAAGAAGTCGTTAAAGGTGCGGTAGCTGGCTGTATCCGGCTTTTGCGCCTCTTTCATATCGACCTTGTAATATTTCACGAACAGATCGATTACCAGTTTGGTCAGCCATCCCGCTCGTTTGCTCGCACCCCAACCCGCCAGGCGAGTGAGCCATAGTTTCGGCAGAATGTATTGTAGCGAAAGCTTAAATGAGTTTAACAAGGTAGCCTCCAGGCCATAATTTGTTCCCGATCCGGCATACGGGCCGGATCCTGAAAAAGGGGGACGATTCTAGCGATGCTTAGCTTAGTTGTCAGTTGTCTGTATCAGAAAAGTTTTTACGCGTTTTTACCTGCGCCATGCTTTCCAGGATGCGGTGATAATTTTCAAACCGAGTTTCGGCTATTTCCCCTTTTTCTACAGCCTCACGGATAGCACAGCCTGGATCGGTATCATGCTTGCAGTCGCGGTATTTACAATGACCCAGGTAGTCATGGAATTCGACAAAACCATGGGTGATTTGTTCCGGTTCCAGATGCCACAGTCCGAACTCGCGTACGCCCGGGGAGTCAATAACGTCGCCACCATGTGGGAAGTGATACAGGCGAGAAGCGGTAGTGGTGTGCTGCCCAAGACCGGAGTTATCGGAGACATCGTTGGTCAGGATCGCTTCCTGCAGGCCGAGAAGATTATTGAGCAGGCTGGATTTACCTACACCCGACTGGCCAGCAAAAATGCTGATGCGATCGGTTAATGCTTCTTCAAGCGGTTTCAGACCGTCTTTAGTGCGGCTTGATACCATCAACACGCGATAGCCAATGTTGCGATAGATATCCATCTGTTCGTTAACAAAGGCCATGCCCTCGGCATCCAGCAGATCGATCTTATTCAGTACGATAATCGGTTCGACGTGTAGCGTTTCGCAGGCAACCAGATAGCGGTCGATAATATTGAGTGACAGCTCGGGTAAGATGGCTGAGACAATAACAATTTGGTCGATGTTGGCAGCAATCGGCTTTACCCCGTCGTAAAAGTCGGGACGTGTCAGTACCGAGGTGCGCTCGTGTACCGCCTCTACGATGCCTTTGACATTTACGCCTTCTGCGGCCTCTTTACCTGGACGCCAGACGACGCGATCGCCGGTAACCAGCGAACGAATTGTGCGGCGGATGTTGCAGCGGTGAATGTCGCCGTCAGCAGATTCCACGTCGGCATGCATGCCAAAACGGCTGATCACGATGCCTTCAGCAGTTTCGCCAAACAGGTTGTCGTCATAGTCGGGCTTCTCCGCGGACGTTTTAAGACGACGCTGGTGATTGGCGTTCACACGGCGCTGTTGGCCTTTGGAGAGTTTATTCTTACTCAATCGGACTGGCTCCTGGTCGCCCATGATGGGCAAAACATTTATGATACACGCAATTTTAGATGAATATAGTCACACTGAATGTGACGCTGAAGGGTGGAAAATAGCATGAGTGCCAATGAAAACAACCTGATTTGGATCGATCTGGAGATGACTGGTCTGGATCCCGAGCGCGATCGCATTATTGAGATCGCCACACTGGTGACGGATGCCAACTTAAATATTCTGGCTGAAGGACCGACGATTGCGGTGCACCAGTCTGACGAACAACTGGCATTAATGGATGACTGGAACGTACGTACGCATACCGGTAGCGGGCTGGTGGAACGGGTAAAGGCGAGCACCATGGGCGATCGCGAAGCAGAACTGGCTACGCTGGCATTTTTGCAAGAATGGGTTCCGGCAGGAAAATCACCTATCTGCGGCAACAGCATCGGGCAGGATCGTCGTTTCCTGTTTAAATACATGCCGGAGCTGGAGGCGTATTTCCATTACCGCTATCTCGACGTCAGCACGCTGAAAGAGCTGGCGCGTCGTTGGAAGCCGGAGATCCTTGCTGGCTTCACCAAGCAAGGAACGCATCAGGCGATGGATGACATCCGTGAGTCGGTTGCTGAGCTTGCTTACTATCGCGAACATTTTATTAAGCTTTGATTTTATTCTCCGGTGACTTGCGTCACCGGGGTTTTGACGCTAAATTGTTCAGCTTGATTGTAAAGTAATCACTTGAACGGATTTTCAAAAAAAACGTATTCAGGGGGGTTGCAGCTAAACGGATTTCTCGTATAATGCGCCTCCCGTAACGACGCAGAAATGCGAATTACGACAGCAACAAATTTGCGGGAATAGCTCAGTTGGTAGAGCACGACCTTGCCAAGGTCGGGGTCGCGAGTTCGAGTCTCGTTTCCCGCTCCAAAATTTGAAAGTGCTTGTTAAGCACAGACCACCAATCGCAGGATTTCGAATTGCGACAAGGCGGCAACTGAATGAGTCCTTAGGAGCTTACTGAAGTAAGTGACTTAGGCGAGTGAAGGCAGCCAACGCAGTAGCGGTTCGAAAGACGAAGATTATGCGGGAATAGCTCAGTTGGTAGAGCACGACCTTGCCAAGGTCGGGGTCGCGAGTTCGAGTCTCGTTTCCCGCTCCAAAATTTGAAAGTGCTTGTTAAGCACAGACCACCAATCGCAGGATTTCGAATTGCGACAAGGCGGCAACTGAATGAGTCCTTAGGAGCTTACTGAAGTAAGTGACTTAGGCGAGTGAAGGCAGCCAACGCAGTAGCGGTTCGAAAGACGAAGATTATGCGGGAATAGCTCAGTTGGTAGAGCACGACCTTGCCAAGGTCGGGGTCGCGAGTTCGAGTCTCGTTTCCCGCTCCAAAATTTGAAAGTGCTTGTTCAGCACAGACACACCAAGCGGGAATAGCTCAGTTGGTAGAGCACGACCTTGCCAAGGTCGGGGTCGCGAGTTCGAGTCTCGTTTCCCGCTCCAAATTCTTATCTCAAAAAAATATCCACAACGAAGAATCGCGTTGGGGACGTTTTGTTTCGTCGTTGACATACTCTTGTAAACAGACTTATCCACAGGCCCGGGTATTATTCCTGGAATGCAAAAAACTTCGCCTGGTTAATAGTATCATTTTAACACATTGAAATTATTGGATTAATTATCATTTCAAATTGTTAATGCGATCACTTGACGATTTTTTCCCTCTTGAATATCAATGTGTTTTTATTTTTATACACAAGCTGTGGATGACTTAAGCGTCGCGCGGTAGACCCTTTTCGATGACCCTGACTAAACGTTGTTTCTTCGGCAACTGCACCTCAACTACGCAGGCATTTCGCTTCTCAATTTGCTGAGCGACCGCCCACGCTATGTGTTCGTCGAGAAGTGGGTGCTCACCTCTGCGCTTTTCCAGTGCGTTAATTACGGCTTCATCCCAGGGTGCATTGCCCAACGCAACAGCGATATTTCGCAGCCAGCGCAGATGGCCAATACGACGAATGGCAGACCCCTCCGTGACTTTTAAAAACCACGCTTCGCTCCAGCTAAACAGCTCTATTAACTCCGGAGCATGCAGCTGCTTACGTGGGCTAAAGTCATCCTCTACCGTCAGTTGCGAATAGCGGTTCCAGGGACAAATGAGCTGACAATCATCGCAGCCGTAAATTCGATTCCCCAGCAAGGGACGAAACGCTTCCGGGATAGCGCCTTCCAGTTCGATAGTGAGATAAGAGATACAACGGCGCGCATCTACGGTGTAGGGTTCAACGATGGCCCCGGTGGGACAGATGGTCATACAGGCGACGCATTTCCCGCATCCTTCTTCTACTGGCTTATCGACCGGCAAGGGCAGGTTGACCAGCAATTCACCGAGGAAGAAAAATGAACCGGCTTCGCGATTGAGGATAAGTGAGTGCTTACCTGTCCAGCCAAGCCCGGCTTTTTCCGCCAGCGGACGCTCAAGAATGGGCGCGGAATCGACAAAAGGTCTAAAATTCAGCGAAACGCAGTGTTGTTGAATCATCTCGCCCAGCTTTTTTAAGCGGTTACGCAGCAGCTTATGGTAGTCGCGCCCCAGTGCGTAGCGACTGACGTAACCCAGAGAGGGATTTTTCAACGTACTGGCAAAGGCCGCGTTGGCTGGGAGATAGTTCATACGTACGCTGATGACACGTAGCGTACCGGGCAATAATTCGTGAGGTCGGGCGCGCATCATGCCGTGACGGGCCATCCAGTCCATCTCGCCGTGATAGTGTTGATCCAGCCAGGCCTGCAGTTTGGGCTCCGCTTCGCTGAGGTCGGTATCGGCAATACCGACCTGCTGAAAGCCAAGCTCCAGCCCCCACTGCTTAATATTTTGCGCTAACTGATTGAGATCGAGGGGCTCTGACATGATGGACCATACAATGAAGAAAAACCCCGCAAGTATACCACACTCCATCTGGCACGCCGATGACATCAGGCGGATGGAGCGAGAGGCAGCAGACAGTTTAGGGCTGACGTTGTACGAACTGATGCAACGGGCGGGAGAGGCCGCGTTTCAGGTCGCCCGCGAAGCCTATCCGCACGCTCAACACTGGCTGGTGCTGTGCGGTCATGGCAACAACGGCGGCGATGGCTACGTAGTGGCAAGGCTTGCCAAAGCGCAGGGACTTAAGGTCACGCTGCTGGCGCAAGAGAGTGACAAACCGCTCCCGAAGGAAGCACAGCAGGCGCGCGATGCCTGGCTTAACGCCGGTGGCGTCATTCATGCTGCGGATATCACCTGGCCTGGTAGCGTGGACGTCATCATCGACGCGCTGTCAGGGACTGGCTTAAAGTACGCGCCGCGTGACTCTCTCTCGGTATTGATTGAACGTGCCAATACTTACCCAGCTCCCATCGTGGCGATCGATATTCCTTCCGGCCTGCTGGCACAAACCGGAGCGACACCGGGATCAGTCATCAATGCGGCGCATACCGTCACCTTTATTGCACTCAAACCAGGCCTGTTAACGGGTAAAGCGCGCGATGTCACCGGACGCCTGCATGTTAACGCGCTTGGGTTGGACGACTGGCTGGTTGGGCAGAATGCGCCAATTCAACGTTTTGATGCTCAACAGCTTGCGCACTGGCTAACGCCACGCCGACCTACCTCGCACAAAGGTTCCCACGGTCGGCTGGTGATTATCGGCGGTGACCACGGGACGGCAGGCGCAATACGTATGGCCGGTGAAGCGGCGCTGCGTGCAGGCGCCGGGCTGGTCAAAATGCTGACCCGCAGTGAAAACATCGCGCCGATTCTGACCGCCAGGCCCGAACTGATGGTTGATACGCTAACGCCGCAAACTCTGGATGAAAGCCTGGCGTGGGCGGATGTTGTTGTGATTGGCCCTGGGCTTGGTCAGCAGGAGTGGGGCAAAAAAGCGCTGCAAAAGGTCGAGAATTTTCGCAAACCGATGCTCTGGGATGCCGATGCACTGAACCTGCTGGCAATCAACCCCGATAAACGTCACAATCGCGTGATCACGCCGCATCCGGGAGAAGCCGCGCGACTGCTGGGCTGTTCCATTGCAGAAATTGAAGACGATCGCTTACTTTGTGCACAACGTCTGGTAAAACGGTACGGAGGCGTGGTAGTGCTGAAAGGCGCGGGTACGGTTGTTGCTGCTGAACAGGCTGAGTTGGGTATTATTGATACCGGCAATGCAGGCATGGCCAGCGGCGGAATGGGTGATGTGCTTTCCGGTATTATTGGCGCATTGCTCGGACAGAAGCTTACCCCGTATGATGCAGCATGTGCGGGATGTGTTGCGCACGGTGCGGCGGCGGATGTGCTGGCGGCGCGTTTTGGTACGCGCGGCATGCTGGCGACCGATCTCTTTACTACGCTACAGCGTATTGTTAACCCTGATGTGATTGACGTTTATCATGATGAATCGAGTAATTCCACTACCTGATGAACAGGCGACTTTAGACCTTGGATTGCGGGTAGCCAAAGCCTGTGACGGCGCGACGGTAATTTATTTGTACGGCGACCTGGGTGCGGGCAAAACCACTTTCAGCCGTGGATTCCTGCAGGCGTTAGGCCACAAAGGTAATGTAAAAAGCCCGACTTACACGCTGGTTGAACCCTATTCGCTCGATAATTTGATGGTTTATCACTTCGATCTGTATCGACTTGCGGACCCGGAGGAGCTGGAATTTATGGGGATCCGTGATTATTTTGCCAATGATGCCATCTGCCTGGTGGAATGGCCACAACAAGGTAAAGGTGTACTGCCAGACCCGGACGTCGAAATACACATTGAATACCAGGCACAAGGTCGAGAGGCGCGCGTAAGCGCAGTCTCCTCATCGGGTGATTTATTGCTGGCGCGTTTAGCCGATTAACCTTAAGGGTGGCGGGATGATTTATCGCATCAGAAACTGGCTGATGGCAACCCTGGTCCTGCTGTGCGCGCAGGCAGGGGCCGCCAGCCTCTCCGATCTTCAGGTTTCCAATGGTGATCAACAGGCGCGGATTACGCTGAGCTTTATTGGCGATCCTGAATACGCCGTTTCGCAGGATGGGAAACGAACCGTCGCGCTGGATATTAAACAAACCGGTGTGATTCAGGGATTACCGCTGCTGTTTAGCGGTAATAATCTGGTCAAATCTATTCGTTCCGGTACGCCAAAAGACGCGCAGTCTCTGCGCCTGCTGGTGGATTTAACCGAGAACGGTAAAGCAGAAGCCGTTAAACGACAAAACGGCGGCAATTATACCGTCGTGTTTACCATCAAAGCGGATACGCCGCCGCCACCGCCTCCGGTGGTCGCGAAGCGTGTCGAGGCGCCGGTTGTCGCCCCGCGTCCTGTCGAGCCTGCACGTAACCCGTTTAAAGCGGAAAACGACCGCACCACGGCGGTTACCAGCAGTAATACGTCCACGCGACCTGCGGCGCGCGCCAGCACCAACAGCGGCGACAAAGTGGTTATCGCCATTGATGCCGGGCACGGTGGACAGGATCCCGGCGCAATTGGCCCCGGCGGTACGCGTGAGAAAAATGTCACGATTGCCGTGGCGCGTAAACTACGCAGTTTGCTGAATGATGACCCGATGTTTAAAGGTGTTCTCACCCGCGATGGCGATTACTTCATCTCGGTGATGGGGCGTTCCGACGTTGCGCGTAAACAAAACGCCAACTTCCTGGTTTCGATTCATGCGGATGCCGCGCCAAACCGGGATGCCACTGGCGCTTCCGTCTGGGTACTGTCAAACCGCCGGGCGAACAGTGAAATGGCCGGCTGGTTGGAGCAGCACGAGAAGCAATCGGAACTGTTAGGCGGTGCGGGTGATGTGCTGGCCAACAGCCAGGCCGATCCTTACCTCAGTCAGGCCGTGCTGGATCTGCAGTTCGGTCATTCGCAACGCGTCGGGTATGATGTGGCGACCAGCATGATCGGTCAGTTAGAACGTATTGGCTCAATGCATAAACGTCGGCCGGAACATGCCAGCCTGGGCGTATTACGTTCGCCTGATATCCCGTCAGTGCTGGTTGAAACCGGCTTTATCAGTAACAACAGCGAAGAGCGTCTGTTGGCGAGTGATGATTACCAGCAGCAACTGGCCGAGGCGATTTACAAAGGATTGCGTAACTATTTCCAGGCGCACCCGATGCAAACCGGGCCGCAGGGAGCGCCGGCGCAAACCGCCAGTGCCGTGTCGCCTGGCAACACGTTAACAAATTAAGGATTAGCCATGCCGATTCAGGTTCTACCGCCACAGTTGGCGAACCAGATTGCCGCGGGCGAGGTGGTAGAACGGCCTGCGTCAGTGGTGAAAGAGCTGGTGGAAAACAGTATCGATGCCGGCGCGACGCGTATTGATATTGATGTCGAACGCGGCGGCGCGAAGCTTATCCGTATTCGTGACAACGGCTGCGGGATTAAAAAAGACGAGCTGGCGCTGGCGCTGGCGCGTCACGCCACCAGTAAAATTGCCTCGCTTGACGATCTCGAAGCCATCGTGAGCCTCGGGTTTCGCGGCGAAGCGTTAGCCAGCATTAGCTCAGTCTCTCGTTTAACCCTGACGTCGCGCACGCAAGAGCAATCTGAAGCCTGGCAAGCCTATGCCGAAGGGCGCGACATGGATGTCACAGTGAAACCCGCCGCGCATCCGGTGGGCACCACGCTGGAGGTGTTGGATCTGTTCTACAACACCCCGGCGCGGCGCAAGTTTATGCGCACCGAGAAAACCGAATTTAATCATATCGACGAGATTATCCGCCGCATTGCGCTGGCGCGGTTCGATGTGACGATTAATCTGTCGCACAACGGCAAAGTGGTGCGTCAGTACCGTGCAGTGGCAGCAGATGGGCAAAAAGAGCGCCGACTGGGCGCGATTTGCGGTATGCCGTTTCTGGAACATGCGCTGGCGATTGAATGGCAGCATGGCGATTTGACGCTGCGGGGCTGGGTAGCCGATCCGCACCACACGACGACGGCGCTGGCGGAAATCCAGTACTGCTACGTGAATGGCCGGATGATGCGTGACCGCCTGATCAACCACGCTATCCGCCAGGCCTGTGAAGATAAGCTGGGCGCCGATCAGCAGCCTGCATTTGTTTTATACCTGGAAATCGATCCGCATCAGGTGGATGTCAACGTGCATCCCGCCAAACATGAGGTCCGTTTCCATCAGTCGCGTCTGGTGCATGATTTTATCTACCAGGGCGTATTGAGCGTCCTGCAACAGCAGCTTGAAACGCCGCTGCCGTTGGCTGATGACGACGAGCCCGCCCCCCGGCACATCCCGGAAAACCGCATTGCAGCCGGACGTAACCATTTTGCTGAGCCCGCTCCGGCGCGTGAAGCTGCTGCACCTCGCTACTCTGCCCCCGCTGGCGGTGGTGGTCGTCAGGCGGGCGCCAGCTGGCCTCATGCCCAGCCTGGATATCAAAAGCAGCAGGGTGAGATTTATCAGCAACTGCTGCAGACGCCAGTTCCAACGCGTAAAGCGCCGGAATCTGAAGCGCCATCAGCACCGCTGACCGGCAATAGTCAAGGTTTTGGTCGGGTGCTAACGATTGTCGGTGCGGACTGTGCCTTACTCGAATGTGATGGTCATATTCGGTTACTGGCATTACCGGTGGCGGAACGTTGGCTGCGTCAGGCGCAGTTAACGCCGGGAGAGGGTACTGTTTGCGCCCAGCCGTTGCTGATTCCTTTACGTCTAAAAGTGACCGCCGATGAAAAAGCGGCGCTGCAGAAAGGGCAGAGCCAACTGGCCGATCTGGGCATTGAATTTCAACTGGATGCGCAGCATGTGACCATCCGGGCAGTGCCTTTACCCTTACGCCAACAAAATTTACAAATCTTGATTCCTGAACTGATAGGCTACCTGGCGCAGCAGTCCGTATTTGAACCGGGCAATATTGCACAGTGGATTGCACGTAACCTGATGAGCGAGCATCCGCAGTGGAGCATGGCCCAGGCGATTACGCTGCTAGCGGATGTTGAGCGGCTTTGCCCACAACTCGTGAAGGCACCGCCGGGTGGTCTGTTACAACCTGTTGATTTACATTCGGTAATGAATGCCCTGAAACATGAGTGATACCCGTAAGGCGAGCCTGCCAAAGGCGATTTTTTTAATGGGGCCAACGGCCTCCGGTAAAACGGCATTAGCAATTGAATTGCGTAAAGTTTTGCCTGTAGAGTTGATAAGCGTTGATTCCGCCCTTATTTACAAAGGGATGGATATCGGTACAGCCAAGCCTGATGCAGATGAATTACAGGCCGCGCCGCACCGATTGCTGGATATTCGCGATCCGTCGCAGGCGTACTCTGCTGCGGATTTTCGCCGCGATGCGTTAGCCGAGATGGCCGATATCACCGCCGCGGGGCGTATCCCGCTGCTGGTGGGCGGCACAATGTTATATTTCAAAGCCTTGCTTGAAGGGCTGTCGCCGTTACCGTCGGCAGACCCGGACGTCAGGGCCAGAATTGAGCAGCAGGCGGCAGAGCACGGGTGGGACGCATTGCACCGACAGCTTCAGGAGATCGATCCCGTGGCTGCCGCGCGTATTCATCCAAATGATCCGCAAAGACTTTCCCGGGCACTGGAAGTTTTTTTCATTTCGGGTAAAACTTTAACGGAGCTGACGCAAACGTCAGGAGATGCTTTGCCGTATGAGGTGCATCAGTTTGCAATCGCCCCGGCGAGCCGTGAACTGCTCCATCAGCGAATTGAGCAGCGTTTTCATCAGATGTTAGCTTCAGGTTTTGAAGCAGAAGTCCGGGCGCTTTTTGCCCGTGGAGATTTGCATACGGATTTGCCTTCCATTCGTTGTGTCGGGTATCGCCAGATGTGGTCATACATTGAAGGCGAAATTTCATACGATGAAATGGTTTATAGAGGTGTTTGCGCCACGAGGCAGTTGGCGAAGCGGCAGGTAACCTGGTTGCGTGGTTGGGAAGGGGTGCACTGGCTTGACAGTGAAAAGCCTGACCAGGCGCGAAACGAAGTATTACAGGTTGTTGGTGCTATCGCGAACTGAATGTGTACAATTGAAACGTATCGTGCGCAATTTTTCAGAATCGAAAGGTTCAAAGTACAAATAAGCATATAAGGAAAAGAGAGAATGGCTAAGGGGCAATCTTTACAAGATCCGTTCCTGAACGCACTGCGTCGGGAACGTGTTCCAGTTTCTATTTATTTGGTGAATGGTATTAAGCTGCAAGGTCAAATCGAGTCTTTTGATCAGTTCGTGATCCTGTTGAAAAACACGGTCAGCCAGATGGTTTATAAGCACGCGATTTCTACTGTTGTCCCGTCTCGCCCGGTTTCTCATCACAGCAATAATGCCACCGGCGGCACTGGCAGCAACTACCATCACGGTAGCAACGCGCAAGGTTCATCTGCGCAACAGGACAGCGAAGAAACCGAATAAGGTTGATCGCTGTTTTACATACGGGGAGCCAGCGAACCTGCGTTCCCCGTTGATACATATTAAGGGGTTGACGCTTGTTTGACCGTTATGATGCCGGTGAGCAGGCGGTACTGGTACACATCTATTTTTCGCAAGACAAAGATATGGAAGACCTCCAGGAGTTTGAATCTCTGGTTTCTTCCGCCGGTGTCGAAGCAATGCAGGTGATTACCGGGAGCCGTAAAGCACCGCACCCGAAGTATTTTGTTGGTGAAGGTAAGGCAATCGAAATTGCCGAAGCCGTAAAAGCGACTGGCGCTGCGGTGGTGATTTTTGATCATGCTCTAAGCCCTGCCCAGGAACGTAACCTGGAACAATTGTGCCAGTGTCTGGTTATCGACAGGACTGGTCTTATTCTGGATATTTTTGCCCAGCGTGCGCGAACCCATGAGGGTAAGTTGCAGGTTGAGCTGGCGCAGCTGCGCCATATGGCTACGCGTCTGGTCCGTGGCTGGACCCACCTTGAAAGGCAAAAGGGCGGGATTGGTTTGCGCGGTCCGGGTGAAACCCAGCTCGAAACCGACCGTCGTTTGCTGCGTAATCGCATTTTGCAGATACAGTCGCGCCTGGAAAAAGTTGAAAAGCAACGTGAGCAGGGGCGACAGTCGCGTAAGAAAGCGGATGTCCCGACCGTATCACTGGTGGGATATACCAACGCCGGAAAATCCACCCTGTTCAATCAGATAACTGAAGCCCGAGTCTACGCAGCGGATCAGCTGTTTGCGACCCTGGACCCGACCCTGCGCCGGATCGACGTTGCGGATGTCGGTGAAACCGTGCTGGCGGATACCGTAGGGTTTATCCGTCACTTACCGCACGACCTGGTGGCGGCGTTTAAAGCCACCTTGCAGGAAACACGTCAGGCGACATTGCTGCTGCACGTTATTGATGCAGCAGATTTTCGTGTGCAAGAAAACATCGAGGCCGTTGATACGGTGCTTGAGGAGATCGATGCGCATGAGATCCCGACCCTGCTGGTGATGAATAAAATCGATATGCTGGATGACTTTGAACCGCGTATCGACAGAGATGAAGAGAATAAACCCATTCGCGTTTGGGTTTCAGCGCAAACGGGAATAGGAATACCACAGCTTTTTCAGGCTTTGACTGAGCGGCTTTCCGGTGAGGTAGCGCAGCATACGTTGCGTTTGCCGCCGCAGGAAGGGCGTCTGAGAAGCCGGTTTTACCAACTTCAGGCAATAGAAAAAGAGTGGATGGAGGAGGACGGCAGCGTAGGTCTGCAGGTTCGTATGCCGATCGTAGACTGGCGTCGCCTCTGTAAACAAGAACCGACCCTGGCAGATTACATTATCTGACCGGGAGGAAATGCCTGGGGATTTTTTGCCCAATACTCATCGAATTTTGGGTTGCAGGTCGGCGGTAACGCCCCTGTAGTGCAAAAAACGGGGTATATCACCGCATAACAAATATGGAGCACAAACATGGCGTGGAATCAGCCCGGTAATAACGGACAAGACCGCGACCCGTGGGGAAGCAGCAAACCTGGCGGCAACCCTGAGGGAAATGGAAACAAAGGTGGTCGCGATCAGGGACCTCCCGATCTGGATGATATCTTCCGCAAACTGAGCAAAAAGCTCGGTGGTCTGGGCGGTGGTAAAGGTACTGGTTCTGGCGGCGGTAGTTCATCGCAAGGTCCGCGTCCGCAACTGGGCGGTCGGGTCTTTACTATCGCAGCGGCCGCTATCGTCATTATCTGGGCGGCCAGCGGTTTCTATACCATTAAAGAAGCGGAACGCGGCGTGGTGACACGCTTCGGTAAATTCAGCCATTTGGTTGAGCCGGGTCTGAACTGGAAACCGACCTTTATCGACGAAGTGACCCCGGTCAACGTTGAAGCCGTGCGTGAACTTGCCGCATCCGGCGTCATGCTGACATCTGACGAAAACGTCGTGCGCGTTGAAATGAACGTGCAGTACCGCGTAACCGATCCGCAGCGTTACCTGTTTAGCGTAACCAGCGCGGATGACAGTCTGCGTCAGGCAACCGACAGCGCACTGCGTGGCGTTATCGGTAAATACACTATGGACCGTATCCTGACCGAAGGGCGTACCGTTATTCGTAGCGATACCCAGCGTGAACTGGAAGAAACGATCCGTCCGTACAACATGGGTATCACCCTGCTGGACGTCAACTTCCAGGCAGCACGTCCGCCGGAAGAGGTTAAAGCCGCGTTTGACGATGCGATTGCCGCGCGTGAAAACGAACAGCAATACATCCGTGAAGCGGAAGCGTACACCAACGAAGTGCAACCTCGTGCGAACGGTCAGGCGCAGCGTATTCTGGAAGAAGCGCGTGCTTACAAAACGCAAACCATCCTGGAAGCACAGGGTGAAGTGGCTCGCTTCGCTAAAATTCTGCCGGAATATAAAGCCGCACCGCAAATTACTCGCGAGCGTCTGTATATCGAGACCATGGAAAAAGTGCTGAGTCATACTCGCAAAGTTCTGGTTAACGATAAGGGCAGCAATCTGATGGTTCTGCCGCTGGATCAAATGCTGAAAGGCGGTAGTGCGCCAGCAGCCAAGAGCGACAGCAGTTCAAACCTGCTGCGTCTGCCGCCAGCGACGACCTCCAGCACTGGAGCAAGCAACACCTCGTCCACCAGTCAGGGCGATATTATGGACCAACGCCGCGCCAACGCGCAGCGTAACGACTACCAGCGTCAGGGGGAATAACGATGCGTAAGTCAGTTATTGCGATTATCATCATCGTTCTGGTAGTTCTGTTCATGTCTGTCTTTGTGGTCAAAGAAGGCGAGCGCGGTATTACTCTGCGCTTTGGTAAAGTTCTGCGTGACGATGACAACAAGCCGTTGGTCGTTGCACCAGGCCTGCACTTCAAGATTCCGTTTATTGAATCCGTGAAAATGCTGGATGCGCGTATCCAGACCATGGACAACCAGGCCGATCGCTTTGTCACCAAAGAGAAGAAAGACCTGATCGTTGACTCTTACATTAAGTGGCGCATCAGCGACTTTAGCCGTTACTACCTGGCAACGGGCGGTGGCGACGTTTCTCAGGCGGAAGTTCTGCTGAAACGTAAGTTCTCTGACCGTCTGCGTTCTGAAATTGGTCGTCTCGACGTGAAAGACATCGTTACCGATTCCCGTGGTCGCCTGACTCTGGAAGTCCGTGACGCGCTGAACTCCGGTTCTGCTGGCACGGAAGATGAAGTCGCGACACCGGCGGCGGATAGCGCGATTGCCGAAGCGGCTGAACGTGTTCAGGCTGAAACGAACGGTAAAGTACCGGTCATCAACCCGAACAGTATGGCGGCATTGGGCATTGAAGTGGTTGACGTGCGTATTAAGCAAATCAACCTGCCTGCTGAAGTGTCTGAGGCTATCTACAACCGTATGCGCGCTGAGCGTGAAGCGGTAGCTCGTCGCCATCGTTCACAAGGTCAGGAAGAAGCGGAAAAACTGCGTGCAACGGCGGATTATGAAGTAACGAAAACGCTGGCAGAAGCTGAACGTCAGGGCCGCATTATGCGTGGTGAAGGCGATGCGGAAGCGGCTAAGCTGTTTGCCGATGCGTTCAGCCAGGATCCTGACTTCTACGCTTTCATCCGTAGCCTGCGCGCTTACGAGAAGAGCTTCGAAGGTAACCAGGACGTGATGGTCATGAGCCCGGACAGCGATTTCTTCCGCTACATGAAGACACCGAATACCGCGACACGCTAAAATAGTTTCAGCGGTTTTAAACCAGCAAAACCACCGGCGTCCCCAGGGATGCGGTGGTTTTCTTTTTATATAAGGTCGATGAATGAATTCAACAATCTTACTGGCGCTCGCGCTGGTTTTGGTGCTGGAAGGCCTGGGTCCTATGCTTTATCCCAGCGCATGGAAGAAAATGATCTCCGCGATGGCGCAACTTCCCGAAAATACTTTGCGTCGTTTTGGTGGAGGTCTTGTGGTCGCGGGCGTTGTGGTCTACTACATGTTGAGGAAAACGATTGGCTGATCAATAAGTAGCCTAATTTGCGGATTTTAGCATGCAAAAAGTGCTGTATATCTGAAAAAGCGGTGGTAGAATCCATTTTTAAGCAAACGGTGATTTTGAAAAATGGGTAACAACGTCGTCGTACTGGGCACCCAATGGGGTGACGAAGGTAAAGGGAAGATCGTCGATCTTCTGACTGAACGGGCTAAATATGTTGTGCGCTACCAGGGTGGTCACAACGCAGGCCATACTCTCGTAATCAACGGTGAAAAAACCGTCCTCCATCTTATTCCATCAGGTATTCTTCGCGAGAATGTCATCAGCATCATCGGTAACGGTGTTGTACTGTCTCCGTCCGCGCTGATGAAAGAAATGAAAGGGCTGGAAGATCGTGGTATCCCGGTTCGCGAGCGCCTGCTGCTGTCTGAAGCGTGTCCGCTGATCCTTGATTATCACGTTGCGTTGGATAACGCTCGTGAGAAAGCGCGTGGCGAGAAAGCGATCGGTACTACCGGTCGTGGTATCGGTCCGGCTTATGAAGACAAAGTGGCTCGTCGCGGTCTGCGCGTTGGCGATCTGTTTGATAAAGCAACCTTCGCTGAAAAACTGAAAGAAGTGATGGAATATCACAACTTCCAGTTGGTGAATTTCTATAAAGTCGAAGCCGTTGACTACCAGAAAGTGCTGGATGATGTGATGGCGATTGCCGACATCCTGACCTCTATGGTTGTTGATGTTTCCGATCTGCTGGACCAGGCGCGTAAGCGTGGCGATTTCGTCATGTTCGAAGGCGCGCAGGGTACGCTGCTGGATATCGATCACGGTACCTATCCGTACGTAACCTCCTCCAACACCACTGCGGGTGGCGTGGCGACCGGCTCCGGCCTGGGTCCACGTTATGTGGATTACGTTCTGGGCATCATCAAAGCTTACTCTACTCGTGTCGGCGCAGGTCCGTTCCCGACTGAGCTGTTTGATGACGTTGGTGAGTTCCTGTGCAAACAAGGTAACGAGTATGGCGCAACCACCGGCCGTCGTCGTCGTACCGGTTGGCTGGACTCCGTTGCCGTACGTCGTGCAGTACAGATTAACTCCCTGTCTGGCTTCTGCCTGACCAAACTGGACGTGCTGGACGGTTTGAAAGAGGTGAAAATCTGTGTCGCTTACCGTATGCCGGATGGCCGTGAAGTTACAACGACTCCGCTGGCGGCTGACGACTGGAAAGGTATCGAGCCGATTTACGAAACCATGCCAGGCTGGTCTGAATCCACCTTTGGCGTGAAGGAACGTAGCGGTCTGCCGCAGGCAGCACTGAACTACATCAAGCGTATTGAAGAACTGACCGGTGTGCCGATTGATATTATCTCAACTGGCCCAGACCGTACTGAAACCATGATCCTGCGCGACCCGTTCGACGCATAATTCTGGTTATGGCGTAGCGTCGGATGGCGCTGCGCTTGCACTCTCTTAGGCCGGATGAGGCGTTTTGCATCAGAATCCGGCTTAAAATCACGTAAGTTCCTCGCTTTTTTCCTTCCCGAACTGAAATAAATTAGCGACCTGGCTGGTGGCTGGTTTATCATCAATATAATTAATACCACCAGGTTTATCCGTTTTATCCCTTTTCCTGAGGTTGATGTGCAGTTAACAAGTTTCACCGATTACGGATTACGTGCGCTAATCTACATGGCGTCACTTCCCGAAGGACGTATGACCAGTATTTCTGAGGTGACAGAAGTCTACGGCGTGTCCCGTAATCATATGGTCAAAATAATCAATCAACTTAGCCGGGCGGGTTTTGTTACTGCTATTCGAGGAAAAAATGGCGGTATCCGCCTGGGTAAACCCGCTAAGGATATTTGTATTGGTGATGTGGTTCGCGAGCTGGAACCCTTATCGCTGGTCAACTGTAGCAGCGAGTTTTGCCACATAACCCCTGCCTGCCGACTCAAACAGGCGCTTTCTAAAGCAGTGCAAAGTTTTCTCACGGAACTGGACAACTACACACTTGCTGATTTGGTTGAACAAAATCAACCGCTTTATAAATTATTGCTGGTGGAGTGACGAAAATCTTCATCAGAGATGACAACGGAGGAACCGAGATGTCACAAGATCCTTTCCAGGAACGCGAAGCTGAAAAATACGCGAACCCTATCCCGAGCCGGGAATTTATCCTCGAACATTTAACTAAACGTGAAAAACCGGCCAACCGCGATG
The DNA here is from genome assembly GCF_005280815.1 of Citrobacter sp. TBCS-15. Classification (NCBI taxonomy): domain Bacteria; kingdom Pseudomonadati; phylum Pseudomonadota; class Gammaproteobacteria; order Enterobacterales; family Enterobacteriaceae; genus Citrobacter; species Citrobacter sp. TBCS-15. Next base: position 47,331 of record NZ_SZWK01000018.1, read on the forward strand.
AGCTGGCCGCTGAACTCAACATTGAAGGTGAAGAACAGCAAGAAGCGCTGCGTCGTCGCCTGCGCGCGATGGAGCGTGACGGGCAACTGGTCTTCACTCGTCGTCAGTGCTACGCGCTGCCGGAACGTCTTGACCTGCTGAAAGGTACCGTTATTGGCCACCGTGATGGCTACGGCTTTCTGCGCGTCGAAGGCCGCAAAGATGACCTGTACCTGTCCAGCGAGCAGATGAAAACCTGCATTCATGGCGATCAGGTGCTGGCGCAGCCGCTGGGCGCGGACCGTAAAGGACGTCGCGAAGCGCGTATTGTGCGCGTACTGGTGCCGAAAACCAGCCAGATTGTCGGCCGCTACTTCACCGACGCTGGGGTCGGGTTTGTCGTCCCGGACGACAGCCGCCTGAGCTTCGACATCCTTATTCCGCCGGAACAGGTGATGGGGGCTCGTATGGGCTTTGTGGTCGTGGTTGAGCTGACCCAGCGTCCAACCCGTCGCACTAAAGCGGTGGGTAAAATCGTTGAAGTATTGGGCGACAACATGGGCACCAGCATGGCTGTTGATATGGCCCTGCGTACCCACGAAATCCCGTATATCTGGCCACAGGCAGTCGAAAAACAGGTCGCCGGACTGAAAGAAGAAGTGCCGGAAGAAGCGAAAGTTGGACGTGTCGATCTACGCGATCTCCCGCTGGTCACTATTGATGGCGAAGATGCGCGTGACTTCGACGATGCGGTTTACTGCGAGAAGAAACGCGGCGGTGGCTGGCGTTTATGGGTGGCGATTGCTGACGTAAGCTATTACGTTCGTCCGCCGACTCCGCTGGATCAGGAAGCGCGCAGCCGTGGCACGTCTGTCTACTTCCCGTCGCAGGTTGTCCCGATGCTACCGGAAGTGCTGTCTAACGGATTGTGTTCGCTGAACCCGCAGGTGGACAGGTTGTGTATGGTCTGTGAAATGACCATTTCGTCGAAAGGCCGCTTAACCGGCTTTAAATTCTACGAAGCGGTAATGAGCTCCCATGCGCGTCTGACTTACACCAAAGTCTGGCATATGCTGCAAGGCGATCAGGAACTGCGCGAGCAGTACGCGCCGTTGGTTAAACACATTGAAGAGCTGCATAACCTCTACAAAGTACTGGATAAAGCCCGTGAAGAGCGCGGCGGTATCTCATTTGAAAGTGAAGAAGCGAAGTTTATCTTCAACGCTGAACGTCGTATCGAACGTATTGAGCAGACGCAGCGTAACGACGCGCACAAGCTGATTGAAGAGTGCATGATCATGGCGAACATCTCAGCGGCGCGATTCGTTGAGAAAGCCAAAGAGCCAGCGTTGTTCCGTATTCACGATAAGCCGACGACCGAAGCGATTACCTCCTTCCGTTCCGTACTGGCAGAGCTGGGGCTGGAGCTGCCTGGCGGCAACAAACCTGAGCCGCGCGATTACGCTGAACTGCTGGAGTCGATTGCTGACCGTCCTGATGCGGAAATGCTGCAAACTATGCTGCTGCGCTCGATGAAGCAGGCGATTTACGATCCGGAAAACCGTGGTCACTTCGGCCTGGCGCTGCAATCTTATGCGCACTTTACCTCGCCGATCCGTCGTTACCCGGATCTCTCTTTGCACCGTGCAATTAAATATTTGTTGGCGCAGGAGCAGGGCCATAAAGGCAACACCACGGAAACCGGTGGTTACCATTATTCGATGGAAGAGATGCTGCAACTGGGCCAGCACTGTTCGATGGCCGAACGCCGTGCGGACGAAGCTACGCGCGACGTCTCTGACTGGCTGAAGTGTGACTTCATGTTGGATCAGGTAGGTAACGTCTTTAAAGGCGTGATCGCCAGCGTGACCGGGTTTGGCTTCTTTGTCCGTCTTGACGAACTGTTTATCGACGGTCTGGTGCATGTCTCCTCCCTGGATAACGACTACTACCGCTTTGACCAGGTTGGGCAGCGCCTGACGGGTGAATCAAGCGGTCAGATGTATCGCCTGGGCGATCGCGTGGAAGTTCGCGTGGAAGCGGTCAACATGGACGAGCGTAAAATCGATTTCAGTTTGATCTCCAGCGAACGTGCGCCGCGCAATGAGGGGAAAACCGCGCGCGAAAAAGCCAAAAAAGGCGATGCAGGTAAAAATACCGGTAAACGTCGTCAAATGGGCAAAAAGGTGAATTTCGAGCCGGACAGCGCTTTCCGCGGCGAGAAGAAAGGCAGAGCCAAACCTCAGGTGGATAAAAAAACGGCTGAGAAGAAAGGCGATAAAAAAGCGAAAAAGCCATCGGCAAAAACGCTTAAAATCGCTGCCGCCACCAAAGCTAAACGCGCGGCGAAAAAGAACGTCGCACAATAACAGTCATAAACTGTAAGCCGGGCAACTGTCATGTTGCCCGGCGTTACGCACAAACTATTAACGAGTACATTCATGAGTGAAATGATTTACGGCATCCACGCGGTGCAGGCTCTGCTGGAACGTGCGCCTGAGCGCTTCCAGGACGTCTTTATTCTCAAAGGCCGTGAAGATAAACGCCTGCTGCCGTTGATCCATGCCCTGGAAGCGCAGGGTGTTGTCATTCAGCTGGCTAACCGCCAGTTCCTGGATGAGAAAAGCGAGGGTGCGGTACATCAGGGGATTATTGCGCGCGTGAAGCCGGGTCGTCAGTATCAGGAGAACGATCTGCCGGATCTGATTGCCGCGCTCGATCAGCCGTTCTTTTTGATCCTTGATGGTGTCACCGATCCGCATAACCTGGGCGCATGCCTGCGTAGCGCGGATGCTGCTGGTGTACATGCGGTTATCGTACCGAAAGATCGCTCCGCACAGTTGAATGCGACGGCGAAAAAAGTGGCCTGTGGCGCAGCAGAAAGCGTACCGCTGATCCGCGTAACTAACCTGGCGCGCACGATGCGTATGCTGCAGGAAGAGAATATCTGGATTGTGGGCACCGCTGGTGAAGCCGACCATACTCTCTATCAGAGCAAAATGACCGGACGTATGGCGCTGGTCATGGGGGCTGAAGGCGAAGGTATGCGTCGTCTGACTCGTGAGCATTGTGACGAACTGATCAGTATCCCGATGGCAGGGAGCGTTTCGTCGCTAAACGTTTCAGTCGCGACCGGCATCTGCCTGTTTGAAGCAGTCCGCCAGCGCGGCTAAACTTATTTTTCAGACAAAGCCACTCGGATTCGGGTGGCTTTTTTTTATTTTAAACGAGTATGATAAAGGCTAGAAAATGATATTCATTTTATTTATTACTAATTAAATTATATATGGATAATATATGGCATGGACACCGCAGTTACTTGCTGAAGCACTACAAACTAGCCCTGAATTAAATATAGATATTGAATATGATGAGCAATCATTGATCGTTAAAATGAATGATTATGGCGATTTACCTCTCAATATTGTGTTTACTTCTCGCCAGATTATTATTGAAACAGTTATTTGTCCTGTTAGTAGTATTCATCAGCAGGATAAATTTAATATTTTCTTATTACGTAATCAGAAACTCCTTCCACTCTCTTCCGTAGGGATCTCCCGCGTTCAGCAGGATGAATATTACGTCGCATTTGGGGCTCTTTCGCTTAATTCATCGTTGAATGATGTGCTGCTCGAGATGACGACGCTTGCGGATAACGCGCTGGATCTGGCTGAAATTACAGAAGAATACACTCACGAATAACAAGGAACGCTATTTATGGGAATTTTAAAAAGCCTGTTTACCCTCGGCAAGTCCGTACTTTCTCAGGCGGAAGAGTCAATTGAAGAAGCGCAGGGGGTCCGCATGCTGGAACAGCATATCCGTGATGCGAAAGGTGAGCTGGATAAAGCTGGAAAATCACGAGTAGACCTGCTGGCGCGCGTGAAGCTGAGCCATGACAAGTTGAGCGATCTGCGCGAGCGTAAATCCAGTCTGGAAACGCGAGTGCTGGAAGCGCTGAGTAAAAACGCTAACCCGTCACTGATCAACGAAGTTGCAGAGGAAATTGCCCGCCTGGAGAATGTCATTGCTGCAGAAGAGCAAGTACTCGCTAACCTTGAAGTGTCGCGGGATGGCGTTGAAAAAGCGGTGAGTGCAACCGCACAACGGATTGCACAGTTTGAACAGCAGCTTGAGGTGGTAAAGGCGACGGAAGCGATGCAGCGCGCCCAGCAGGCAGTGACTACCTCGACCGTCGGCGCGTCTTCCAGCGTGTCTACAGCCGCAGAGTCGCTCAAGCGTTTACAAACGCGGCAGGCAGAGCGTCAGGCTCGCCTGGATGCGGCTGAGCAGTTGGAGAAAGTCGCAGATGGACGTGACCTCGACGAGAAACTGGCTGAGGTCGGCATCGGGGTAAGCAATAAAAGTTCTGCTCAGGATGTGCTGGCGAGACTGCAACGGCAGCAAGGCGAGTAATGCTGTTCACTTGGGTCATCAAAACGTGCCAACGGCACCTTTCAAGACTGACCTGGCCTGCATTACTAGGGTTGTTCGCAGGGCAGTATCTGTTTTGTTACCTGGTGCTGAGATTACTTGGTGAGGCGGTGCTGGTTGGTCGTCTGAGCGATTTTATTTATTACTGCTCAGTCGTCGGCTCTACGTTGGGTTTTGGTGACATGAGTCCGCAAACCGCCGCAGGCCGGATTTTTACGGCGATCTGGCAAATTCCTGTCAGCGTTGGTTTATTTGGCGCATTAATGGGAAAGGTTATTGGCCTGGTGCAAGGGATGTTAGCGAAAGAAATGATGGGGATGGGAGATTATCGGCATTTGCGTAACCATATGCTGGTGGTCGGCTGGCGGGGCCACCAGACGGAAAAAATGATATCGCTGCTGCTGTATGACACCCGGCGCGTTTTTGAGCGGGTGCTCCTGTGTGAATCAGATGATATTCAGCATCCTTTATCAGGAAATAACTGGGTTGATTTCATTCGTATCCGTAATTTTAATGACCCGCAAGAGCATGCTCGCATGGGGTTATGCAATTGCCAGAGTGTGATCATATTTGCTCGTACAGATGAACTCACGTTTACCATCGCGCTTTCACTGGTAGATTCCATTCCTGAACAATGCCATGTTGTTGCTTATATGGAAGATGAGCGTTACGCAGGATTGCTGGAAGTTCATTGTCCGCGCATTGAAATTGTGCGCAATCTCTCCGCTGAGCAACTTTCTCGCTCCATTCAGGACCCAGGGTCTTCGCAGTCGGTCGCATCCATCATGAATCCCATGCTGGGTGATACGGGGTTTGCCGTGCCAATACCTGAAGAGGTGGTTTCAATTCGTTATGGCGACCTCATGCGCTATATGAAGCTTCGTCACGATGCCACGGTTTTGGGGATTAGCAGCTGTAAAAATGGTCGGGGGATGGAATTAAATCCGGTCATTTCGACAGAGGTAAAAGGAGGTATGTGGCTGCATCTGATAGGTAATAGCCGCATTCTGGCGAAAGAAATTGCATGGCTAGAGATAGAGGGAAAATGATGACAAGTTTTTTCCAGCGTTTATTTGGTAAAGCAGCTGCCGATGCGCCAGTACGCGGGCCGTTGGGGTTACATCTGAATGCAGGGTTTACGCTCAATACGCTGGCGTTTCGCCTGCTGGAAGAGTCGTTGCTGATCGAATTACCCGGTGAGGAGTACACCGTCGCCGCGGTTAGCCATATTGATTTGGGGGGCGGAAGCCAGATTTTCCGCTATTACACCTCTGGAGAGGAGTTCCTGCAAATCAATACCACAGGCGGCTCAGATATTGATGATATCGATGATATCAAATTTTTTGTTTATGCAGAAAGTTATGGGATTTCGCAGAAAAAACACTGGCAGTCTGCCATTAGTCCATCCGCGATAGGTACGCCAACGCTTAACTGGCAGGAAGTATGCTGGCAGCGCTTCTTTAACGATGAAGAGCCGGGGAACATTGAGCCGGTTTATATGCTGGAAAAAGTGGAAAATCATCAGCATGCCACATGGGATGTTCATAATTTTACCATGGGCTACCAGCGGCAGGTTACAGATGATACCTGGGAATACCTGTTGTTAAACGGTGAAGAGTCGTTCAATGAGCAGGGAGAGCCAGAGTGGGTATTCTCACGGGCGCTGGGTGTAGATATTCCATTAACATCACTTAATGTAATTGGTTAATTTCAGAGAAGGTTACACAATGCACATACTGGATTCATTACTGGCTTTTTGCGCCTATTTTTTTATTGGCGCGGCCATGGTGATCGTTTTTCTGTTTATCTACTCAAAAATCACCCCGCACAACGAATGGCAACTGATTAAAAATAATAATACGGCAGCATCACTGGCCTTTAGCGGCACGTTGCTGGGCTACGTTATTCCATTATCCAGCGCGGCAATTAACGCCGTCAGCGTCCCGGATTATTTCGCCTGGGGCGGCATCGCGCTGGTGATACAACTCGTCATTTACGGCGGTGTGCGCTTATACATGCCGACACTGAGTGAAAAAATTATTAATCATAATACTGCAGCGGGATTATTTATGGGAACTGCTGCCCTGGCGGGGGGCATTTTTAACGCCGCCTGCATGACATGGTAATGGACGATCATGGCAAGAAAAAGTAAATCCGGAAACAAAAACAGGACGCCAGGGCATTCCGCCATCACGCGAATCGGACGCCCGGTCGATCCTTTTGCAAAAAAACGCAGTCGCTACAGCGGAAAATATCTGACGCTGGCCATTATGGGCGGAGCGGCATTTTTTATCATCAAAGGATGCAGCGACAGCGGTGATAATGATAACGACGGTGATGGCGTTTTTTACTCCACAATTCAGGACTGTATAGCGGACAATAACGAATTCAGCGTCTGCATTGATGCCTGGAGCAACGCAAAAAACGCGTTTAACGCACAACTTCCCCAGCAGATGAATCTGGAGAACTGCCAAAGGCAGTTCGATAACTGCTCGTATGATAACGCTTTACAGAGCTGGGTGCCGGCGATGAGCGGGTTTTTACTCAGTCGGGCGATCCGCAAAGACAGGGATGAACAGTATGTTTACACAACCGGTGGTTCTTCCTATGTTTCGCGCCCGGTCTGGCGTACGACTTCCGGGGATTACAGCTGGCGTTCCGGTAGTGGAAAAAATGATACCGCAACCAGCCATAGCTATACGACGAAGAAAGTCTCGACGGTTTCACGCGGCGGCTACGGGCGTTCGTCCAGCGCGCGTGGGCACTGGGGAGGTTAACGATGCTGCGACATGATGTCCCTGTTCGCCCGGATCTGGACAAGATCGCCTACGATCACGGCTTCGATTTTCATATTATCGATAACGAAATTTACTGGGATGAGAGTCGGGCATACCGCTTCACGCTCCGGCAAGTGGAAGAGCAGATCGAAAAACCTACTGCGGAACTGCACCAGATGTGTCTGGATGTCGTCGAACGGGCAGTTAACGACGAACTGATTATGCAACAACTGGCGATCCCGCCGCTGTACTGGGACGTTATTGCCGAAAGCTGGCGCCATCGCGATCCCTCCCTGTATGGCCGCATGGATTTTGTCTGGTGCGGAAATAACGCCCCGGTCAAGCTGCTGGAGTACAACGCGGATACGCCAACGTCGCTCTATGAGTCAGCCTATTTCCAGTGGTTATGGCTGGAAGATGCGCGTCGCAGCGGGGTGATACCACGCGACGCCGACCAGTACAACGCCATTCAGGAGCGGCTGATCTCCCGTTTTGCTGAGCTTTATAGTCCGGATCCCTTCTATTTCTGCTGCTGCGAAGATACCGATGAAGATCGTACCACGGTGTTGTATTTGCAGGATTGTGCGCAGCAGGCCGGGCAAGAATCACGGTTTATTTACGTGGAGGATCTGGGGCTTGGCGTTGGTGGCGTTCTCACTGACCTTGACGATAACGTCATTCGTCGCGCCTTTAAGCTCTATCCCCTGGAGTGGATGATGCGAGATGAGAATGGCCCCTTGCTGCGCCATCGCCGCGAACAGTGGGTTGAGCCGTTGTGGAAGAGCGTACTCAGCAATAAAGGGTTGATGCCTTTGCTGTGGCGATTTTTTCCTAACCATCCCAACCTGCTGCCCGCTTGGTTTGACGGTGAAACGCCACAAGTTGCGGCTGGGGAAAGCTATGTACGCAAACCGATATTTTCCCGCGAGGGGGGAAACGTCACCATTTTTGATGGTCAGCAGCAGATTGTGGAGCATGCTGAGGGTGACTACGCCGAAGAACCGATGATCTATCAGGCATTTCAGCCGTTACCGCGCTTTGGCGACAGCTACACGCTGATCGGCAGTTGGATCGTGGATGATGAAGCCTGTGGTATGGGGATCCGCGAGGATAATACCTTGATCACTAAAGATACTTCTCGTTTTATTCCTCACTATATTGCGGGCTAACCGCACTTTTGTGATCTCTCTCCGCCGTCATGCACGCAGCAGCGACCATACTTAATGGCGCAGCCGTTGAAGGAGGGAGACACAATGCACTGGCAAACGCATACCGTTTTTAACCAACCTGTACCGCTCAATAACAGTAACTTATATCTGTCCGACGGCGCCCTGTGTGAAGCGGTTATCCGCGAAGGCGCGGGCTGGGACAGCGATCTGTTGGCGAGTATTGGCCAGCAGCTAGGCACCGCGGAATCGCTTGAACTGGGCCGTCTGGCCAATGCTTTTCCACCCGAACTTTTGCGTTACGACCCGCAGGGGCAGCGACTGGACGATGTGCGTTTCCATCCTGCCTGGCATTTGCTGATGCAGGGACTGTGCGCTAACCGTGTACATAACCTTGCCTGGGAAGACGAAGCGCGGCAGGGAACATTTGTTGCCCGTGCGGCGCGTTTCATGCTGCATGCGCAGGTGGAAGCAGGCACTTTGTGTCCGGTGACCATGACCTTTGCCGCCACGCCGCTGTTACTGCAGATGCTACCTTCACAATTTCACGACTGGTTTACGCCGCTGCTAAGCGACCGCTATGACTCGCATTTACTGCCGGGTGGGCAAAAGCGTGGGCTGCTGATTGGCATGGGAATGACCGAGAAACAGGGTGGCTCAGATGTGCTGAGCAATACTACTCAGGCGGAACGCCTCGCAGACGGCTCGTATCGGTTGGTGGGACATAAGTGGTTTTTCTCCGTGCCGCAAAGTGATGCTCATTTGGTGCTGGCGCAGGCAAAGGGAGGATTATCCTGCTTTTTTGTACCGCGATTTTTACCCGATGGGCGGCGTAATGCCATCCGTCTTGAACGGCTTAAAGATAAGTTAGGCAACCGCTCCAACGCCAGCTGCGAGGTTGAATTCCACGATGCGATTGGCTGGCTGCTGGGTGATGAAGGGGAAGGTATACGCCATATCCTGAAAATGGGCGGGATGACGCGTTTTGATTGTGCGCTCGGCAGCCATAGCATGATGCGACGTGCCTTTTCCGTGGCGATTTATCATGCGCACCAACGACAGGTATTTGGCAAGCCATTGATTGAACAGCCGATGATGCGTCAGGTCTTAAGCCGAATGGCGCTACAGCTGGAAGGTCAGACCGCGTTACTGTTTCGACTGGCGAGGGCCTGGGACCGCCGCGCTGAGGCCAAAGAAGCGCTGTGGGCTCGGTTGTTCACGCCAGCGGCGAAATATTCTGTCTGCAAAAGTGGGATGCCGTTTGTCGCTGAGGCGATGGAAGTATTGGGTGGGATTGGCTACTGCGAGGAGAGTGAGCTGCCACGTCTGTACCGTGAGATGCCGGTAAACAGTATTTGGGAAGGCTCCGGCAACATTATGTGCCTTGATGTATTGCGGGTGCTGACAAAACAACCCGGTATCTACGATATGCTCAGCGAAGCCTTTGCAGAGGTCAAAGGGCAGGATCGTCATTACGATCGGATGGTTCGTCAATTGCAGCAACACCTGCGTAAACCCAGTGAAGAATTGGGCCGGGAGATTACGCAGCAGCTTTTCCTGCTCGGTTGCGGGGCGCAAATGTTGCGCTATGCCTCTCCGCCAGTGGCGCAGGCCTGGTGTCAGATGATGTTGGATACGCGTGGTGGACGACGATTGTCTGAACAGGTACAGAATGATCTGCTGCTACGGGCAACGGGAGGATTACGGTAATAATATGCCTGATGGCGACGCTGGCGCGTCTTATCATAATGCCTGGGTTAAAACAGGCCGGATAAGTTTACCCCATCCGGCAATCTGTTACGCATAGAGTATGGCCTGGACGCGCCAGTTATCGGGGTGCTGATCTTCATACATTTGAATGATCCGATACCATGAGGCGCCTTGTTCATCCGCTTTTAACGCAACGACGCGTTCTACATCCTGCGGATTTCCTGCAATGTTACTGACGGATATCAGCCCTATTTCGTTCAGGCCGGTAACACAGTCAGCACTGGCGAACTCGGCAGACTGCGCCGTAGTACCTACCAGTCCGGTAGAAAGCAGCAGTGAGGATAAGGCTAGTGATTGTTTCATCGTCAGCTCCATTATTCGTACCCCTACACACGGCAGGGCATTCCATCGCGATAATAAACCTCAAGCTTCCTGCTGTTGGTTTATTGTGCACAGGTAAACGCATAGGGGCGCAAAGCAATGTAAAGCTGACTAAATTTCAAGCCAATGTTATTTACGATACAAAATCGCTTGTGAATACCATTGGCCTGTCACAATGGTCTCATCGACTAATAAGACCACATAATAATCAGCTTTTGCCGCGACGGCTTTGTCGCGGATTTCAGCCAGCGCATCATCCGGTGAGCCTCTTACCAGCGCGCTGACCGTCCCTATTCGCTGTAACCCATTACTCTGGTTACGGCGAATCTCCTGCGGGTGGTCGGCAACGGGCGGTGCGGGTTGCGGCGTTCCCTGTAGCACGCTACAGGCGCTTAAAAATAAAACCAGCAACAAAGAGGCAAACCGACGCATAACTCTATCTCGTTTCCTGATAGCCATAGTGTAGTGCCTTATTAATTTCCCTTTAGGGGAATGTTCCCGAATTGTTATCTCTCACGCGATTTTCGAATGAAAATGTTGCGAAAGCGTAACCCAGTTCTCAACATTATGAATCATTGTCGAACACATTCGCTTGCGTTAAGTATTGCTGCATGGCATACCAGAAAGAAAGAGGCGACAAATGATCGAAATTGAAACACGACAGTTGGCGGGTATCCCTGTTCTGTACGCCGTTCCGGCTGGCAAACGCGACTGTTCACTCCCCTGTATTATTTTTTATCACGGATTTACATCTTCCAGCCTGGTCTACAGCTATTTTGCCGTTGCTCTGGTTCAGGCCGGATTCCGGGTAGTGATGCCAGATGCGCCAGACCATGGTGCCCGCTTCAAGGGTGACGCACAGGGGCGGATATACCGCTTTTGGCACATATTGCAGCAAAACATGCAGGAGTTTTCGACGTTACGTGCGGCGCTGGTGGCAGAAAATTGGTTGTCAGATGAACGGCTTGCCGTAGGCGGGGCGTCAATGGGGGGAATGACGGCCCTGGGCATTATGGCCCGCTATCCCGAGGTTAAATGTGTAGCCAGCCTGATGGGTTCGGGCTACTTTACCCGGCTTGCGCAGACGCTTTTTCCGCCTTTATTGGTCCAGACGCCAGAACAGCAGGCTGAGTTTGATGCCCTCATCGCGCCGCTGGCCGAATGGGAAGTGACGCACCAGTTGCCACGCCTGGCCGACAGGCCGTTGCTGCTATGGCACGGGCAGGAAGATGATGTGGTACCGGCCGTTGAAACCTTCCGCTTACAGCAGGCGCTGATTCAGGCCGGTCTGGACAATAATTTGACCTGCCTGTGGGAAGCAGGCGTACGCCACCGCATTACGCCAGAAGCGCTGGCTGCGACGGTGACGTTTTTCCGCCAGCACCTTTAAACGCGCATAATGCTCACGCCCTGAGCTTCGAGCTGTTGCAGGATCTCAGGGTTCGCATTTTTGCCGGTAATCAGCATATCGATTTGATCGGCGCGGCTGAACAGCATCCCGGCGCGTTCACCGACCTTACTGCTATCGACCAACACCACCAGTTTGCCCACCACGTTAAGCATCTTCTGCTCCGCCATCGCGGTCAGCATATCGGTTTTATACAGTCCATCTGCGGTCAACCCTTTGCCGCTGGTGAACATCCAGTGCCCGGCATACAGGCTATTTTCACTACCTTGCGGGCTAAGCGTGATGGATTGGCTTTTGTTGTATTGCCCTCCCATGATGATCACGCTCTCATGCTCCTGGTCGATCAAATAGTTCGCCAGCGGCAGATAATTAGTGATGATCTGCACTGGCTTGCCGCACATTTCACGTCCGAGCAGGAAGGCGGTCGAGCCGCAGTTGATCACCACGCTTTCACCCGCATTCACCAGTTGGGATGCGGCCTTGGCAATACGAACTTTTTCATCGTGGTTCTGTGCCTGGTGCAGATTCATTGGCGTCCAGCGCGGGCGCTGCTGAGTGATGGCTTCTGCGCCGTTACGAACTTTCTTGAGTTTGCCGCTTTCGTCGAGTTTGTTGATATCCCGGCGGGCTGTGGCGGGGGAAATTCCCAGGCGCTCAATTACGTTCTCAACGGTAACAAAGCCCAACTGCGCCAGCATATCCAGCAATATTTGATGTCTTTGTGCTTCAGTCATGAGCTATTCCGATACAAATTGATTTGAAAAGATGATATTTGAAATAGCCTGGAAATACTAAAGTAAATGGGGAAAAAATGCCGGGTTATGCCCGGCATTTGGTGTGAATCACAAGAAGGATTTAAACGGTAGATCCGGTTCAATTGTGAAACAGTCATCAAAGCCGCGTGGATAGTGATATTCAAAGTTATCTTTATCCAGCGGCCAGGTGAATTTGCCACCTACCTGCCAGATGAATGGCTTAAAGCCATACTTCAGCCGATCTTTTTTCATCTCCCACAGCACGCGAATCTCCTGAGGATCGGCCTGGAAATTTGACCAGATGTCATGATGGAAGGGGATGACGACTTTTGTATTCAACGCTTCGGCCATACGCAGCATGTCGGAGCTGGTCATCTTGTCGGTAATGCCACGCGGGTTTTCGCCATAGGATCCGAGCGCGACGTCGATCTGATGCTCATTGCCGTGTTTTGCATAATAGTTGGAGTAGTGTGAGTCGCCGCTGTGATACAGCGTGCCGCCCGGTGTTTTGAACAGATAGTTAACGGCGCGCGCGTCCATACCGTCCGGCAGCACGCCCGCCGCTTTCTGATCGGCGGGAAGAGTAATCAACGCGGTACGATCAAACGCATCAAGCGCGTGAATTTCAATATCTTTCACTTTAACCACATCGCCGGGTTTTACCACGATGCAGCGATCTTTCGGCACACCCCAGCCGACCCACAGATCCACACAGGTTTGTGGTCCAATAAACGGCACGTCGTCCGCGCAGTTCTGCATGACCGCAGCCGCGACATTTACGTCGATGTGATCGTTATGATCGTGCGTAGCCAGCACCGCATCGATCTGACGAATGGCAAACGGATCAAGCACAAACGGCGTGGTACGCAGGTTTGGCTGCAGTTTCTTCACGCCCGCCATGCGTTGCATCTGGTGACCGGTTTTCATCAGCGGATTACCGTGACTTTGTTTACCTGTTCCGCACCAGAAATCGACGCAGACGTTAGTCCCGCCTTCCGACTTTAGCCAAATTCCGGTACAGCCAAGCCACCACATAGCAAAGGTGCCAGGTGCGACCTGTTCCTGTTCGATCTCTTCATTCAGCCAGCTTCCCCACTCCGGGAATGTGCTCAGAATCCATGATTCGCGCGTGATGCTTTTTACTTTACTCATCGCATTTACCTTCATGTTGGTTCAAGTTGAATCAAATTATGATTTGTTTTGATTGATACTGACATCAATTTATCAAGAAGGCAATGCGTGGATTTTTCTGATTCCGTCGTAAAGCGTCTATAACTCACAACGTAACGGGATGCTTTGCAGGAATCTATTTCTGTATTTTATTGTTTTTATGAGTTTTATTTTTTGCTCTATGAATGCTCAATAAAACCCTGTCTCGGGTAAGAGATTTATTTGCGTACTCCATCACATTTAATCAAATTCAATCTTGTTGTGATTACTTTTGAAAATTAGAGTGGAGGCACAACATCCTGAGCATCTGTAATGAATGTTCAGCAACTTCGTCTACTGGAGATCGTTATGGAGATCCTCTACAACATCTTTACCGTCTTTTTTAATCAGGTCATGACCAACGCGCCGTTGCTGTTGGGTATTGTGACCTGCCTCGGCTACATCCTGTTGCGCAAAAGCGTCAGCGTTATTATCAAAGGCACGATCAAAACGATTATCGGTTTTATGCTGCTGCAGGCGGGATCGGGCATTCTGACCAGCACGTTTAAACCGGTAGTGGCGAAGATGTCCGAGGTTTACGGTATCAATGGTGCGATTTCCGATACCTATGCCTCCATGATGGCAACCATCGAACGAATGGGGGATGCCTACAGTTGGGTAGGGTATGCCGTATTGTTGGCGCTGGCGCTGAACATTTGTTACGTACTGCTACGGCGTATTACCGGCATTCGCACCATCATGCTCACCGGGCACATCATGTTCCAGCAGGCGGGCTTGATTGCGGTCTCTTTCTATATCTTCGGCTATTCCATGTGGACAACCATTATTTGCACGGCGGTGCTGGTGTCGCTCTACTGGGGGATTACCTCCAATATGATGTACAAGCCGACGCAGGAAGTGACCGACGGCTGCGGTTTTTCCATCGGCCACCAGCAGCAGTTCGCTTCATGGATTGCCTACAAGGTCGCGCCTTATCTGGGTAAAAAAGAGGAGAGCGTAGAAGATCTCAAACTGCCTGGCTGGCTGAATATCTTCCATGACAACATCGTTTCGACCGCGATTGTCATGACCATTTTCTTCGGGGCGATCCTGCTCTCTTTCGGCATTGATGTGGTTCAGGCGATGGCAGGGAAAACGCACTGGACGGTGTACATCCTGCAGACCGGTTTTTCGTTTGCCGTCGCGATCTTCATCATCACCCAGGGCGTACGTATGTTCGTCGCCGAACTTTCAGAAGCGTTCAACGGTATCTCGCAGCGTCTGATTCCCGGTGCGGTATTGGCGATTGACTGTGCGGCGATATACAGCTTTGCTCCCAACGCGGTGGTGTGGGGCTTCATGTGGGGCACCATCGGCCAACTGATTGCAGTCGGCATCCTCGTGGGCTGCGGCTCTTCCATCCTGATAATCCCCGGCTTTATCCCGATGTTTTTCTCTAATGCCACTATCGGCGTGTTTGCTAATCACTTTGGCGGCTGGCGCGCGGCGCTCAAGATTTGTCTGGTGATGGGGATGATTGAAATCTTTGGCTGCGTCTGGGCGGTAAAGCTCACCGGTATGAGCGCCTGGATGGGGATGGCGGACTGGTCAATTCTGGCGCCGCCGATGATGCAGGGCTTTGCCTCCATCGGCATCGTGTTTATGGCCGTCATTATTCTGATTGCACTGGCTTATATGTTTTTCGCAGGACGCACGTTGCGCGCTGAGGAAGACGCAGAAAAACAACTGGCAGAACACTCTGCTTAATAAGGAGTTCCGATTATGACCGTACGTATTCTGGCTGTGTGTGGCAATGGGCAGGGCAGTTCCATGATCATGAAGATGAAAGTGGACCAGTTTTTAACCCAGTCAAATATTGACCATACCGTGAACAGCTGCGCAGTGGGTGAGTACAAAAGTGAACTGAACGGCGCGGATATCATCATCGCCTCTACCCATATTGCCGGTGAAATTACCGTAACCGGCAATAAATATGTTGTTGGCGTACGCAACATGCTGTCGCCCGCCGATTTTGGCCCAAAACTGCTGGAAGTGATCAAAGCGCATTTCCCTCAGGACGTGAAGTAAGGACACGGCATATGAAATTACGTGATTCGCTGGCAGATAATAATTCCATCCTTTTGCAAGCCGAAGCCAGTACCTGGCAGGAAGCGGTAAAGCTGGGCGTCGATTTGCTGGTTAAGGCAGACGTGGTTGAACCGCGCTACTACCAGGCCATTCTTGATGGGGTAGAACAGTTCGGTCCGTACTTTGTGATTGCCCCAGGACTGGCGATGCCGCACGGTCGCCCGGAAGAAGGTGTGAAGAAGACCGGCTTTGCGCTGGTGACGCTGAAAACCCCGCTGGTGTTTAACCACGAAGATAACGACCCGGTGGACATTCTGATCACGATGGCGGCGGTCGACGCCAACACGCATCAGGAAGTTGGCATCATGCAGATCGTGAATCTGTTTGACGATGAAGCCAATTTCGACCGTTTACGTGCCTGCCGCACCGCGCAGGAAGTGCTGGATTTAATTGATAACGCCACTGCGGCGGCTGTTTAAAAGGATACCGAAATGCCATTACCTATGTTGCAGGTTGCGCTGGATAACCAATCAATGTCTTCTGCGTATGAAACGACGCGTCTGATCGCCGAAGAGGTCGATATTATTGAGGTGGGCACCATTCTTTGTGTTGCCGAGGGCGTACGTGCCGTACGTGACCTGAAGGCGCTTTACCCACATAAAATTGTGCTGGCGGACGCCAAAATCGCCGATGCGGGTAAAATCCTCTCCCGCATGTGTTTCGAAGCTAACGCTGATTGGGTCACTGTCATCTGCTGTGCGGATATCAATACCACCAAAGGTGCGCTCGAGGTGGCGAAAGAATTTAACGGCGACGTACAGATTGAACTGACCGGTTACTGGACCTGGGAACAGGCTCAGGAGTGGCGTGATGCGGGTATCGGGCAGGTTGTCTATCATCGCAGTCGTGATGCGCAGGCCGCAGGTGTGGCGTGGGGAGAGGCGGATATCAGTGCCATCAAACGCCTGTCTGATATGGGCTTTAAAGTCACCGTAACCGGCGGCCTGGCGCTGGAGGATCTGCCGCTGTTCCAGGGGATCCCGATTCACGTGTTTATAGCTGGTCGCAGTATTCGTGATGCCGCTTCTCCGGTTGAGGCAGCGCGTCAGTTCAAACGTTCCATCGCCCAGTTGTGGGGCTAAGGAGCGACTATGTTGTCGAAACAGGTCCCGCTCGGTATTTATGAAAAAGCGCTCCCCGGAGGGGAGTGCTGGCTGGATCGCTTGCGGCTGGCGAAAGAGTTAGGTTTTGACTTTGTCGAAATGTCGGTTGATGAAACCGACGCCCGCCTTGCGCGCCTTGACTGGAGCCGCGAGCAGCGTCTGGCGCTGGTGACCGCCATCGCCGAAACGGGAGTACGCGTCCCTTCTATGTGCCTGAGCGCTCACCGCCGTTTCCCGCTAGGGAGCGAAGATGATGCGGTGCGCGATCAGGGACTGGCGATCATGCGGAAAGCCATTCAGTTTGCGCAGGATATTGGTATTCGCGTGATTCAACTGGCGGGTTATGACGTCTATTACCAGCAGGCCAATAACGAAACGCGTCGTCGATTTCGCGAGGGGCTAAAAGAGAGCGTTGAGATGGCGAGTCGCGCGCAGGTGACGCTGGCGATGGAAATCATGGATTATCCGTTGATGAATTCGATCAGTAAGGCGCTGGGTTATGCCCACTATCTCAATAATCCGTGGTTCCAGCTGTATCCCGATATTGGCAATTTGTCAGCGTGGGATAACGACGTACAGATGGAGCTACAGGCTGGAATAGGCCATATCGTGGCTGTCCACGTGAAGGACACCAAACCCGGCGTGTTCAAAAATGTGCCGTTTGGTGAAGGCGTTGTCGATTTTGAACGTTGTTTTACGACGCTCAAACAGAGTGGGTATTGCGGGCCATACCTGATTGAGATGTGGAGTGAAACGACGGACGATCCGGCGCATGAGGTGGCGAAGGCGCGCGATTGGGTGAAAGCGCGGATGGCCAGCGCAGGTCTGGTGGAGGCGGTGTAATGCAAAAACTTAAACAGCAGGTTTTTGAAGCCAACATGGATCTGCCGCGTTATGGGCTGGTGACGTTTACCTGGGGTAACGTCAGCGCCATCGACCGCGAACGGGGGCTGGTGGTGATTAAGCCCAGCGGCGTCGACTATCAAACGATGCAGGTTGACGACATGGTGATCGTGGATTTGGATGGCAATGTGGTGGAAGGACGCTATCGTCCTTCTTCCGACACCGCCACTCATCTGGCGCTGTATCATCGCTATTCCTCTCTCGGCGGCGTGGTGCACACCCACTCAACCCACGCGACGGCGTGGGCGCAGGCAGGGCGGGCAATTCCGGCACTCGGCACGACGCATGCGGATTACTTCTTTGGTGATATCCCCTGCACGAGGGCATTAACTGAAGCAGAGGTTCAGGGCGAGTATGAGCTGAATACCGGCAAGGTGATTATCGAAACGCTGGGGAACGTGGAGCCTCTCCATACGCCCGGCGTAGTGGTGTATCAGCATGGCCCGTTTGTCTGGGGTAAAGATGCTCACGACGCGGTACACAACGCTGTGGTGATGGAAGAGGTCGCGAAAATGGCATGGATTGCGCGTGGCATTAATCCGGCTCTTAGCCCCATCGACAGTTATCTGATGAATAAACACTTCATGCGTAAGCACGGCCCAAACGCCTACTACGGGCAGAAGTAACGTCTTTGCCCCGGACAACGTGCATCTACGGATGTGCGTCACCGATCTGTTCGGGGCAATCTTCAGCGTTGCTGGTAAGCCGCTGGTGTAAATCGCATTCCTGCTAAAACTATCGCACAAATGACAGCACCAGCGTAAAACGTCGAGGCTGCGCCCATCGTTTCCCACAGAATGCCCGCGCCGGTACTGGCTAACAGTAGGGCGATGCCACTGATCAGATTAAACATACCGAAGGCTGTACCGCGTAGCTCTGCTGGCGCGGTATGCGCAATCATGGCAGCCAGCAACCCTTGCGTCATGCCCATATGAATCCCCCACAGTCCCACGCCTATCAGTAACGTGCTCCAGTGGTGACTCAGCGCCAGAGTGATATCCGCCGCGATCAGGACCAGCAGGCCCGCCTGTAACATGCGGGTGTGGTTCATGCTGTCAGACATTTTACCAAAAGGATAAGCCGACAGACTGTAGACCAGATTCATGGCGACCATCACCAGCGGAATGGCAAACAGCGGAATATCCATTTGATATGCGCGCAACACGAGAAACGCTTCGCTAAAGCGGGCGAGCGTGAAGAGCGCGCCCAGTCCCACGACCCACCAGTAGGCTGCGCTCAGCTTTTGCAGGTTTTCCCGTCGTAACGGGTTGGTGCGTTTATCAGTGACGGGGGTTTTCGGTTCACTCAGGCCAAACCATAGTAGGGCAATAGAGAGCACTCCAGGGATGACGGCAACCCAGAAGATAGTGTGAAAATCGTTGTTCCATAGCAGCATTAGCCCGACGGCGAGCAGGGGGCCCAGAAATGCGCCAACGGTATCCAAAGACTGGCGCAGGCCATAGGCGGCACCGCGGATCTCGGACGGGGTGACATCCGCGACTAACGCATCCCTGGGAGCGCCGCGAATACCTTTACCCACACGATCAATCATGCGAGCGCTGAGTACCATGCCTGATGAGCCAGCCATCGCGAACAGGGGCTTACTCAGTGCCCCCAAACCATAACCGAGCATCGCCAGACCTTTGCGCTTTCCCAGATAATCACTGAGGACGCCGGAAAAAACCTTAATGATCAGCGCAGTGGCTTCAGCTAATCCTTCAATCAGGCCAATGATAATGACGCTGGCTCCCAGCGTGGTTGCCATAAACAACGGCAGCAGGCTATGGATCATTTCGGAGGAGACATCCATGAGCAGACTCACGCCGCCCAGCACCCAAACGCCTTTTGGTATGCGATTCAGCGTCGCATAGCGTGCAAACATGGTTTCGCTCCAGAGAATCAGTTCGGTAATGCTTTATTTAATCAGTAAATGATGACCAGGATAAGATACAAAGAAAAATAATTCTCATTTACCTGATGCGCAAAAAAAAGCCCCCGGTGAAGGGGGCAAGTCAAACTGTGGCAATGTTCTCGTTGGTTATTTGCGGGTAGCTAGCGATAAATGTCTGCACTGGCGTGCATATTTCCGTTACTACCGGGCTCCCTGGTGAGGATCACGTGGTAGTATGTTGCGCCTTGCGCATCGGTCTCTTCATTCAGGGCCTGAGTGGCTTCACTTTCAGTGGCGAAGTTATGATTTATGTAAATAACGCCTAAGCTCTGCACATCATCCATATTCCTGGCCTGATGATTGTCAATTTTGATGGCTGCCGTTGCATTTGCACTGAGCAAAAGCACAGCCAGAAGGGTCAAAACACGGGCTCGCATATGTACCTCCTCGACTGCGGTCTCTGGTTGCCTCTCTCCTGTGAGTGATGAGCTTCTGATGTAATTTTAACCGCTACCGGCGCAGGCGTTAGCGACCATTTCTGATGCAGTTGTTCAAAAAATTACCGCATGCCCACCTTTTCTTTTATTTACAGGTAACTGATAGATACCGCTGCGTTAAAAAATACCTGTCTTTCGCGCACAAGCTCTTACCAAATAGTCAATTTAAACGGATGGATACCCTGTTTATAGTGAGCCGTATAATTAATATAACTTTATGATAATAAGGCAAAAACTTATGGGTACTTCATTCATGGATTTCAGCTACTTCGTGATTATGTTTATGGTCGCGCTGGTGGCTGGCTTTATTAACGTGGTGTCGGGCGGCGGCGGGTTTCTCTCTATTGGCGCACTGTTAATTTCTGGTTTACCCCCGGCGAACGCGCTGGCAACCAATAAAATTCAGGCGCTGGGCAGTTCGCTGACCTCCGGTATTTACTTTTTACGCCGGGGACATATCAATGTGCAGGAGCACAAGTACGTCTTCCTGTCTGCTTTTATCGGCTCAGCGTTAGGCACGACGCTCATTCAGTTCATTGAACCGGAAGTGTTGAAAAAACTGCTTCCGGTACTGATTATCGCCGTCGCCATCTACTTTATTTCTGCTCCCAACCTCAGCGAACCGAAGAGAAAGCAGCAGGTATCCCTGTTTTTCTTTTCCCTGATCTGCGGCGGCTGCATAGGCTTTTATGATGGATTTCTTGGCGCTGGTGCTGGCTCCTTTTATACGCTCTGCTATATCCTGTTGTGGGGATACAGCATCGATAAGGCGCAAATTCACTCGAATTTTATTAACCTTGCGTCGAACATCGCCTCGATTTTGTTCTTCATTTTCGGCGGCAAAATGATCTGGTCGCTGGGACTGGTGATGTTTGCCGGGCAGTCCCTCGGCGCGCGCCTTGGCGCAACGGTGGTACTGACGCGCGGGAAGAAAGTTATCCGGCCGATGATTGTCATTGTCTCTATTTGCATCAGCGTCAAGATGCTGCTGGATATGTATTAATCGCGGCATGGTAAATAATCGTACAAGCACCTTGAGTTTACCGGCTGACCCCAGTATTATGACGCGTCATTTTTCAGCCGACCTTTAACACGTTCCTTGCCTCCATGGGCCTCGGCTGACCCAGACAGGAGGCTGAATAATCCGTAAGGAGCAATTCGATGCGTCATTACGAAATCGTTTTTATGGTCCATCCTGACCAGAGCGAACAGGTTCCGGGTATGATCGAACGCTACACTGCTGCCATCACTGGTGCAGAAGGCACGATCCACCGTCTGGAAGACTGGGGCCGCCGTCAGCTGGCTTACCCGATCAACAAACTGCACAAAGCTCACTACGTTCTGATGAACGTTGAAGCGCCGCAGGAAGTGATCGATGAGCTGGAAACTACCTTCCGCTTCAACGATGCCGTTATCCGCAGCATGGTTATGCGTACTAAACACGCTGTTACCGAAGCATCTCCGATGGTTAAAGCGAAAGACGAGCGCCGTGAGCGTCGCGATGATTTCGCAAACGAAACCGCAGATGATGCTGAAGCTGGGGATTCTGAAGAGTAATTTCTGATGACCAACCGTCTGGCGTTGTCCGGCACCGTGTGCAGGGCCCCCCTTCGAAAGGTCAGTCCATCAGGAATTCCTCATTGCCAGTTCGTGCTTGAGCATCGTTCTGTGCAGGAGGAAGCCGGGTTTCACCGGCAGGCGTGGTGCCAAATGCCCGTTATTGTTAGCGGACACGAAAACCAGGCCATTACTCACAGTATAACGGTCGGTAGCGCAGTAACCGTTCAGGGGTTCATCTCTTGCCATAAGGCAAAGAACGGCCTGAGCAAAATGGTTCTGCATGCCGAGCAGATTGAATTGATAGATTCTGGAGACTAGCCATATGGCACGTTATTTCCGTCGTCGCAAGTTCTGCCGTTTCACCGCGGAAGGCGTTCAAGAGATCGACTATAAAGATATCGCTACGCTGAAAAACTACATCACCGAAAGCGGTAAGATTGTCCCAAGCCGTATCACCGGTACCCGTGCAAAATACCAGCGTCAGCTGGCTCGCGCTATCAAACGCGCTCGCTACCTGTCCCTGCTGCCGTACACTGATCGTCATCAGTAATCGGTCACGGTCCATTAATACGACTTTGAGAGGATAAGGTAATGCAAGTTATTCTGCTTGATAAAGTAGCAAACCTGGGTAGCCTGGGTGATCAGGTTAACGTTAAAGCGGGCTATGCTCGTAACTTCCTGGTACCACAGGGTAAAGCTGTTCCTGCTACCAAGAAAAACGTTGAATTTTTCGAAGCGCGTCGCGCTGAGCTGGAAGCTAAACTGGCTGACGTACTGTCCGCTGCTGAAGCTCGTGCTGAGAAAATCAACGCACTGGAAACCGTAACCATCGCGTCTAAAGCAGGCGACGAAGGTAAACTGTTCGGTTCCATCGGTACTCGCGACATCGCTGACGCTGTAACTGCAGCTGGCGTTGAAGTAGCTAAGAGCGAAGTTCGTCTGCCGAACGGCGTTCTGCGTACCACTGGCGAGCACGAAGTGAGCTTCCAGGTTCACAGCGAAGTGTTTGCTAAGCTGACTGTAAACGTAGTTGCAGAATAAGTTTTTATTCTGATAACCGCGTAAAAGCGCCGGCCCTGTGCCGGCGTTTTGCTTTTCTGTTCCCCGCTTTTCTCTCTGGCTATTCTTTGTCCTTTTCGGGATAATTACAAAAATAAAACATTATTTCAAAGTGGTGATGGAATGGAACCAACGCACCAACCTCTGTTTGCGCGTAAAAATGTTGTCTATCTGAGCGCGGCGTTCTGCTGCTTGCTGTGGGGAAGCGCCTATCCGGCGATCAAAAGCGGATATGAAATCTTCCAGATTGCCACGGATGACATCCCCTCGAAAATTGTCTTTGCCGGCTATCGCTTTCTGTTTGCGGGATTATTGCTGCTCCTGCTGGCGATGGCGCAACGTAAACCGATTGGCCGGTTAAGCCCGCGTCAATATGGTCAGCTCACGCTGTTGGGGCTGACGCAGACTTCGCTGCAATATATTTTCTTTTATATTGGCCTGGCGTTCACCACGGGGGTGAAAGGGTCCATCATGAACGCGACAGGCACGTTCTTCAGCGTGCTGCTGGCGCATTTTATCTATCAGAACGATAAACTCAGTTACAACAAGGCGCTGGGTTGTATCCTGGGCTTTCTCGGCGTGATGGTGGTGAACTTTAACAGCGGGCTGGATTTTAGCTTCAGCCTGTTAGGGGACGGCTCGGTAGTGATGGCAGCCTTTATTCTCTCCGCCGCTACGTTATACGGCAAACGCATTTCTCAAACGGTGGACCCGACGGTAATGACGGGGTATCAGCTGGGCGGTGGCGGTCTGGCGCTGGTGATCGGCGGTTACGCTTTTGGTGGTACGCTGACCGTACACGGCGCGTCTTCGTTGGCGATTCTGGGCTACCTGACGTTGCTCTCTTCGGTGGCATTTGCCTTGTGGAGTATCTTGCTCAAGCACAACCGCGTGGGGATGATTGCGCCGTTTAACTTCCTGATCCCGGTGTCGGGGGCGGTGCTGTCGGCGATTTTCCTCGGCGAAAATATTCTCGAATGGAAATATGCAGTAGCGTTGGTGCTGGTCTGTTCGGGGATCTGGTGGGTGAACAAGGTGAAACGCTAACGCTTCACCTTGCTGCCTGATGGCACTGCGCTTATCAGGTGTGCTGGCTATCGGGCGCGAATAAAACTGCCGTTAGGCTGGCGGGTAAACAGGACCTGCTGGCCATTACCCGTATCGATGGTTAACCCTGTCACTACGCCACTGGCATTCTGCCTGATCTGCACCATCTGTCCGTCTTTCAAATTGCTCAGCGGTTTTCCGGCACCTTCTACCTGCGCCATGGCGTACACATCGGTTGGCGGGAGATTATGGTCACGGAATACCTGGGCCAGCGTTTTACCCGAATCTACGCGGTAGGAACGCCACTGCTGGTCAATCCCGCTATCCGGCTGAAGAGGTTGTGTCTGAGATTGCTGGGCCTGCGGCTGTGCGTCTGGTTCCCCTTCCTGGATGGGTTCCGGCGCAACCGGCGCGACCTGGCCAGGATCGTTTTGCGGGGCGACCAGCTGTGCCTGCAACTGAGCCTCTGTCGGCGGCTGTGACTGCGACTGCAAATCCAACTGGGCAGTACGCGTGACCACTGGCGCATCGCTGGTGTCGCTGGAAGGGAGCAGGAAACCGATCACCAGCACGATAGCAGCAGCAATAATGCCGCGGCGGTGCATCGGCGGCAGCGGGTCCATAATGCGAAAATTGTCCGGTGCATGCCAGATTTTCGCCAGGGTTGGTTTTAATTCAAAGCGCCCGGGCATGGCTTTCCTCCTGCTCCGCGTCTCGTTCCTCAGTCATAGAGTATAGATCGCTAACTCTATGATACTTGTTCGGGTACCCGCTTTCGTGACATTCATGCGGACAATAGTCATTGTTTCTTTTTCCTCGCGATTTGTCATCAGTTCCCGAGACAAAGTTTTACCGGATGCGGCATGGCTGATATGCTGCCCGCTACTTTACATCCGATGAAAGGAAATATGATGGCTACCCCGACTTTTGACACTATCGAAGCGCAAGCAAGCTACGGCATTGGTTTGCAGGTAGGACAGCAGCTGAGCGAATCCGGACTGGAAGGGCTGTTGCCTGAAGCGCTGGTAGCGGGTATCGCTGACGCGCTGGAAGGCAAGCATCCGGCAGTGCCTGTTGATGTTGTGCATCGCGCACTGCGTGAAATCCATGAACGTGCAGATGCAGTTCGTCGCGAGCGTTTCCAGGCTATGGCCGCTGATGGCGTTAAATATCTGGAAGAAAACCGTGAGAAAGAGGGTGTGAACAGCACTGAATCCGGTTTGCAGTTCCGTGTTCTGACCCAAGGCGAAGGTGCTATCCCGGCACGCACTGACCGTGTTCGCGTGCACTATACCGGTAAACTGATCGACGGTACCGTGTTTGACAGCTCTGTCGCACGTGGCGAACCGGCTGAATTCCCGGTTAACGGCGTAATTCCAGGCTGGATTGAAGCGCTGACTCTGATGCCGGTGGGTTCCAAATGGGAACTGACTATTCCTCAGGAACTGGCTTACGGCGAGCGTGGCGCTGGCGCGTCCATTCCTCCGTTCAGCACGCTGGTATTCGACGTTGAACTGCTTGAGATTCTGTAAGCAGTGACTTCTGTTCCCCCCGAGGCCGGGGGGAGCAAAGAAATAGCGTGAAAAGCTATAGTTACGCTGTTGTCGATATTTTATATTGCAAATGCTTCACCAGCGTGTATTTTTGTGAGCTGATTCGCGCTATCAGAGTGATATGACACTCACTTTAAACATTAAATTAACATTATATCTAAATCTTAGTATTCATCCCGCCAATTCTTACCTAATATCGATGAGTCCTGATAACAGGATCGTCGTATCATAGACACATTAAAGGCCGTAGAGCCTGAACAACACAGACAGGTACAGGAAGAAAAAACATGGTAGATCAGGTAAAAGTCGAAGCCGCAGAAGAGGCTTCGTCTGAACAGTCGCTACGGCGCAATCTCACAAACCGTCATATTCAACTTATTGCCATTGGCGGCGCTATCGGTACCGGCCTGTTTATGGGTTCCGGTAAAACCATTAGTCTCGCCGGACCGTCGATCATCTTTGTGTATATGATCATCGGTTTTATGCTGTTTTTCGTGATGCGCGCAATGGGAGAGTTGTTGCTCTCGAATCTGGAGTACAAATCCTTTAGTGATTTTGCCTCCGACCTGCTCGGGCCATGGGCCGGGTATTTTACCGGTTGGACTTACTGGTTCTGTTGGGTTGTTACCGGGATGGCAGACGTTGTCGCCATTACCGCGTATGCGCAATTCTGGTTCCCCGAACTCTCAGACTGGGTCGCCTCGCTGGCGGTGATCGTGCTACTGCTGAGCCTTAACCTCGCCACGGTAAAAATGTTCGGTGAGATGGAGTTCTGGTTCGCGATGATCAAAATTGTTGCCATTATCGGTCTGATTGTCGTTGGCCTGGTGATGGTACTGACGCACTTTCAGTCGCCAACCGGCGTTCAGGCATCGTTCACGCATCTGTGGAATGACGGTGGCTGGTTCCCGAAAGGGCTGAGCGGCTTCTTTGCCGGCTTCCAGATTGCGGTGTTCGCGTTTGTGGGCATTGAACTGGTGGGGACAACCGCTGCGGAAACCAAAGATCCGGAGAAATCTCTGCCGCGCGCCATTAACTCGATCCCGATCCGTATCATCATGTTCTACGTTTTCGCGCTGATTGTGATTATGTCCGTCACGCCGTGGAGCTCGGTGGTGCCATCCAAGAGCCCATTCGTTGAACTGTTTGTCCTGGTCGGTCTGCCCGCGGCGGCGAGCCTGATCAACTTTGTGGTGCTAACTTCTGCGGCCTCTTCTGCAAACAGCGGCGTGTTCTCTACCAGCCGCATGCTGTTTGGTCTGGCTCAGGAAGGCGTGGCGCCTAAAGCGTTTGCCAAGCTGTCTAAACGCGCGGTTCCGGCGAAAGGTTTAACCTTCTCCTGCATCTGCCTGTTGGGCGGCGTGGTGATGCTGTATGTGAATCCGAGCGTGATTGGCGCGTTCACCATGATCACCACCGTGTCGGCGATTTTGTTCATGTTCGTCTGGACCATCATTCTTTGCTCGTACCTGGTGTACCGTAAGCAGCGTCCGCACCTGCATGAAAAATCAATCTACAAGATGCCGCTCGGTAAGCTGATGTGCTGGGTATGTATGGCGTTCTTTGTTTTCGTACTGGTACTGCTGACGCTGGAAGAAGATACCCGCCAGGCGCTGATCGTGACGCCGCTGTGGTTCATCGCGCTGGGTCTGCCGTTATACATGGCTTTCCAGGTGGTGCAGGCTTCTGGCGGCGGCGTCACGTTGTGGGTGATGTGTTTGATCACTTCGACCAGTTCACCGGCATCGTCATGCTCGCTTTCCATCACGCTGATTGGTCCCATCGCCTGGCTACCCATGCCCTGTTTAATCATCGGGAACAGGATCTGCTCTTCCTTCATCATGTGGCTGGACAGCTCTTCATGCAGCATGCTCAGGTTCTTCGCCAGACCGCGCGGTACGTTCGGTTTGTCTGCGTGAACGCGTTCAACTTTCGTGGCCTGCAGGATCAGTTCCGGCAGCTGTTCGCGATGTCTGTCGTGATAACGCACGATGATATGGTCGATGATTTCAGCCAGCGCCACGGTACGCCAGTCTTTCTCCAGCGGCTGTTCAGCCAGCTGCGCGAGCTGCGCCTCAATAACGTCTAAATCCAGCTCTTTACGCGCGGCAGCGCGTGCCAGCGTTTGCTTACCGCCGCAGCAGTAATCCATATCGTATTTACGAAACAGGGCCGAAGCGCGAGGAATAGAGAGCGCCAGTTCACCTAAAGGTTGATCGCGATAAGACATTGCCGTTACCTCATTCTCAATAATATAAGATGCATTTTAAATGCATCTTATAAGGAAGGCTATAACCCTTTCGGGGTGGGGTGTTTTGTGATGAGCGTCACGAAAATTTCTTAATTCGTTAAGGTGCTGAATCTTATTGGAAAGGAGAGATACGGCGAAAAAAGCTGCGCCAGAGAATTAAATAAGCGCACGCCGCTGCCGATAGTTAGACCTCAGACAATACCTGCATAATAAAAGGCAACAGATGTTCAAACGAATCAAAGTGATAACCTTACTTATCACCGTGCTACTCGCGCTGGGCGCGATGCAGCTCATCTCCGCAGGCGTCTTTATTGGCGCACTCAATAACGATAAACAGAACTTTAATGTCTCTCAGCTTTCCAGTCAGAACGTGGCTGAATTTACCGATGCGTGGATTAGCCTGAACCAGGCTCGCGTCACGCTCAACCGGGGTATGCTGCGTTTACAGGGAACGATGGCCAGCGAGATCAACGGCGGTCAGTTGAAAGAGCTGGTGAACACGGCGAATCGTCTGCTGGCCGAGTCGAAAGAGCATTACGATAAATACTACGCCCTGCCAGAAACGCCGGGGCTGGATGAGCGTCTGGCCGATCGACTGGAAGAACAGTACGGCATCTATTCTGCGACGCTGGCTAAAATGAACGCGCTGCTGGCTGAAGGTAAGCTGGAAGAGATGTTCAAGCAGAATGCTGAGCAGAAGCAGACGGCCATGCAGGAAGTATATCGGGAATGGCGTGCCGCGCAAACGGCGTTGGCCACGGCCGGCGTGCAGGACAATGAGAGTGATTACCGCAAGATAATCTGGCTGTTGTCTGCCGTGATGTTGACTGTCGTCACTGTGATTGTCGCCAGTTGGCTGGCGATGCAGCGCGTGTTGCTCAAGCCGCTCCACGAGGTGATGGGACATATTCGCCACATCGCTGCGGGTGACCTGACGCATAGCATCAACGCCGATGGCAGCAATGAAATGGCGCTGCTGGCAAGTAATGTGCGTGACATGCAACAGGCGCTGGCGAATACGGTCAGCGTGGTGCGTGACGGGGCTGACACTATCTACACCGGCGCGGGTGAAATTGCCGCAGGCAGTAACGATCTCTCCTCACGTACCGAGCAGCAAGCCGCCTCTCTGGAAGAGACCGCTGCCAGCATGGAACAACTCACCGCCACCGTGAAGCAGAACGCAGATAACGCGCGTCAGGCGACCAGTCTGGCAAAAAATGCCTCACAGACGGCGTTGAAAGGTGGAACCGTGGTTGATGGCGTAGTGCGTACTATGGACGAAATCGCCACCAGTTCCAGCAAAATCGCGCAAATTACCACTGTTATCGACGGTATTGCCTTCCAGACCAATATTCTGGCGCTGAACGCGGCGGTAGAAGCGGCGCGTGCGGGCGAACAGGGACGTGGTTTTGCCGTGGTCGCTGGCGAAGTTCGTACTCTGGCGCAGCGTAGTGCTCAGGCGGCAAAAGAGATTAAGGCGCTGATTGATGACTCGGGCAATCGGGTCAATGCCGGTACGGCGCTGGTGCATGAAGCAGGCGAAACGATGGCGGAGATTGTCAGCGCCGTGACCCGCGTGACCGACATTATGGGCGAAATTGCCTCTGCTTCTGATGAACAGAGCCGGGGTATCGATCAGGTAGGCCAGGCCGTTGCCGAGATGGATCGCGTGACGCAGCAAAATGCTTCGCTGGTGGAGGAGTCCGCTTCCGCAGCCGCCGCGCTTGAAGAGCAGGCAGCACGACTGAACCAGACCGTGGCTGTATTTAAAGTGTCGCGCCGGATGACGGCGTAAACGCCTTATCCGGCCTACATGAGATCGTACAGTCCTTGTAGGCCTGATAAGCGCAGCGCCATCAGGCATCCCCTGAAACCGGCACTACCGCCGGTTTCTGCGGTTTTGACCGCACCGCAATTACCACGCCTGTTACCAGTAGCGCAATACCGCTTAGCGTCAGCAGCGGCGGAAAATCCTGGCGCAGCATAAAGGTATACAGCAGGCCAGCCAGCGTTTCGAAGACAATCAGCGGGCCGAGGATCACCGTCGGCAACTTCTGGCTGGCGATGTTCCAGCACAGGGCGCCCACCCACGAACACAATACCGCAATGGCTATCATCAGGCCGATAAACACATCCGGACGCGGGCCGAAGGGCAGGGCGAAACCTGGCGTTTGCCCATGCAGCCACAGACACGCTGCAACATACCCCAGCAGAGAAACGGGCAGCGTCACCAGCGCCTGAGCCGTCGCCCACATCATCGGATGCTTATCTGGATTCTCGCGCAGCCAGCGGGCATTACGCAGTGCATACCACGCCCAGCACACCACTGAAACAAGCGCCAACACGATACCGGAGCCATAACGCCAGCCGCTAAAATTGGGTAATCCCTGGTTCAGCTCCGAGATATTCACGCACAGCAGGCCAATAGCAATCAATATCAGCGCAGGTGACAGACGCCACCAGGATAATTTACCGTCACGCTGGCTATAGAGCAGGTTGGCGAAGACCGGGATCACCACCGGTAATGTACCAATAATCATCGTTGACACCGGCGCGCCGGTACGCTGGATGGCGCTGGCCAGGCAAACGTAATAAATCAGGTTACCCATCATCGTTAGCGCCAGCGCTGTTATCCAGTCTTTACCCGTCAGCTGGCGCAGACGCGCGCGTCCCAGCCAGGCGATCGGCACGGCGATCAGCCCCAGCGCCAGATAGCGTCCCATCGACTGCAACACTGCCGGGTATTCCGGTACGATCAGCGGCCCGACAAAAATTAATCCCCACATCAGCCCTGCCAGCAGGGCGTACAGCACGCCGCTAATCATTGTTAACATCCACATCATTAAACATTGCGTTGAGTGTAGGCAGGGAGAGTGCAGCCGTATTGTATGAGATTGCGCATTAGCGCGAATAAACCTGCTTCTGATAACGTACCGGCGTAATGCCGTAGCGATGAGTAAATGCGCGGGTGAGATGCGACTGGTCGGTCAAACCGGTTGCGGCAGCGACCTCTGCGGCGGGCATTCCGTGAGTGAGAAAACCTTTGGCGCGCCACAGGCGAATGGCCATCAGCATTTGGTGCGGCGTAACGTGGAAATGAGATTTAAACTGGCGTTGAAAATGCCAGGGACTCAGTGAGGCAACCCGCGCCAGTTCGTCGAGCGTTATCGGGTGCATGTAATTATCATGCAGATACTCGCGTACCCGTTCAAAGCGATGCGCCCCTTCTGCAGATGTTGGCGCATGGCGGGCCAGCGGCTGGAAGGTGTCGATCAGATCGAGCAATAACCCTTTTTGCGCCAGCGCATCCTCTGTGTTCCACAGGCCGTGGATCAGCGAGCAGATCTGCCGCGAGCGCAGCGGATCGTGACGCGTTACGTCATGAAACCACCAGTGGCGGATCCCAGTGACTTCTTCCAGAAGATCGGGCTCAAGATAGATCATCCGATAGCGCCAGCCGTCGGCGGTTTCGGCTTCGCCGGTATGCAACTCATCGGGATTCATGGTGACGACAGAATGGGCGGGCGCGACGTACTGCGTACCGCGATAGCGAAAACGTTCGGCTCCGGCTTCTATCGCGCCAATGCCAAACGCTTCATGGGTATGTGGTTCAAAGGCGTAACGTGAGATGTGCGCATGATACAGCTCAACGCCCGGCACCTGCGCCAGATGGCGAAAGCGGGCGCTGTCTTTCTCATCAATAAACTGCTCAGGTACACCTTGCACGTTTTCTCTCCCCACGCATCATCCTGTCATTATCAGAGAGGATGCGCGGGGATGCCACCACAATTAACTAATTTTTAACACTTACACGATGCCTTTGACGCTGTCAGCCAACGAGGTGGTTGGGCGGCCAATCAGTTTGCTCAGCGTATGGCTGTCATCGAACAGACCGCCTTTAGAGGCGCCGACGTCAGAATCCGCCAGCATGTCCGCCAGCCCGGCAGGCAGACCAAAGTTTTTCAGCGCCGCGGCAAAATCAGCTTCGCTCAGGTTCTGATACACCACTTTTTTACCGCTCTGCTTTGCCAGCTCGGCAGCCAACTGGCTTAGAGTCCAGCCTGCGTCGCCCGCCAGTTCGTAGGTTTTACCGGCGTGCCCCTCTTCACTAATGACGCGCGCGGCGGCTGCGGCATAGTCGGCACGGGTTGCCGAGGCGATTTTGCCTTCTCCCGCCGCCCCGATAAAGACGCCGTGTTCCAGTGCAGCTGGCGCGCTGGCGAGATAGTTTTCGGTGTACCAGCCGTTACGCAGCAGCGCGTAGGCGATACCGGATTCAGCCAGCATCTTCTCGGTTGCCACATGCTCATCAGCCAGCCCTAGCGGGGAGGCGTCGGCGTGCAGCAGGCTGGTGTAGGCGATGAATTTCACGTGCGCGGCTTTCGCTGCGTTAATCACGTTGTGATGCTGCGGGGCGCGTTGTCCCACTTCGCTCGACGAGATTAGCAGTAGCTTGTCAATACCCTGTAAGGCAGCCGTCAAGGCGGCTTCATCGCTGTAATCCGCCTGACGAACGGTAATGCCCTGCTGGCTAAGCGCCGTCGCTTTAGAGGGATTACGCACAATTGCCACAATCTGGCTGGCAGGAACGGTTTTCAGTAGCGATTCAATAACGTGTTGGCCCAGTTGGCCGGTGGCACCGGTAATTGCGATCATGGGGTAACTCCTTGGTATTGGTCTTGTGTTTAATCACGCTAACACTTAAACTAACTTTTAGTAAGTACGCACAAAAAGGTTAGTATGAAAATGACAGCGTCGACGCTCTCCCAGCAATTACGCGATGGCAATTTGTTTGCCGAACAGTGTCCCTCCCGCGAGGTGTTAAAACACGTCACCAGCCGCTGGGGCGTGTTAATTCTGGTGGCGCTGCGCGACGGTACGCACCGTTTCAGCGATTTGCGCCGTAAGATGGGCGGCGTCAGCGAAAAGATGCTGGCGCAATCGCTGCAGGCGCTTGAGCAGGACGGGTTTATCAATCGAGTCTCTTATCCGGTGGTGCCGCCGCATGTGGAATATAGCCTGACGCTGTTGGGCGAGCAGGTGAGCGATAAAGTCGCCGCGCTGGCGGACTGGATAGAACTGAATTTGCCGCAGGTTTTGGCGCAACGGGAAGAGCGGGTTGCGTGATAGGTTGGCAGTGTGTTTTGTCGGCCGGATAAGACGCTGTTGCGTCGCATCCGGCACGAAAGTTACTTACTCAAATCCAGCTGATAAATAGCGAAACCGATGTCATCGGTCGCGACTTTCTTCAGCGGATACTGGCCTTTCTCTTTAATAAATGCAGCGGCTTTATCAGACGGTGATGTTTCAAAGCGAATATCCAGTGGTGTGTCGCTATGAATTGGCGCCAGACGCCAGTTGTTATCTGCCGCCGGGTGAATTTCACCGGCACGCTTCGTCTCAGCACCAATCCACGCGGCCAGCACCGAGCGGTTTTCATCCGGAGAAGCAAACGCGATGTGGCTGTCGCCGGTTCCGGCAAACTTACCGCCGTAGGCGCGGTAGTTGTTGGTCGCGACGAGGAAGGTGGCATTCGGATCGATTGGTTTGCCGTTAAAGGTCAGATTTTTAATACGTTCCGCTTTCGGGTTAATGGTCTGACATTCACCGTCGTAGCGGGCGGGTTGTGAAACATCAATCTGATAATTCACGCCGTCAATCACGTCGAAATTATAGGTACGGAAGCCATCCCAGTTAATCAACGACTGTGGTTTGCTGCTGTGGATATCAATCTGATTGAACTGCCCGGCGGAACATTCCAGCCACTCTTTCACCTCTTTACCGCTGGCTTTCACCACCACCAGAGTGTTGGGATAGAGATACAAATCAGCGGCGTTACGGAAGGTTAACTGGCCTTTTTCGACTTCGACAAAGCTGGCCGGATCGTTCTTGCGTCCACCGACCTTAAACGGCGCGGCCGCGGAAAGTACCGGCAATTTTGCCAGGTCCGGATCGCCCTGGATAAAGTGCTCCACATACGCTTTCTGGGCGTTATTCACCACCTGCACGGTCGGGTCATCCTGAACCAGCGCCAGATAGCTGTACATGTTGTCGGCGGATTTACCGATCGGTTTGCTGACAAACTCACGCGTGGCGTCGTGATCGGCTTTCAGGATCTCAACGATTTTTTTGTCTTCTGCTGCCAGTGATTTTTTCGCCGCGGCGTCATAAATGGGGCGTGCCTCTGCTTTCGCCTGGCTGACCTGCCATTTACCGCTATCGTTATTCAGTACCAAATCCACGACGCCCAGATGATCGCCCCACATGCCAGGCATCACCGCCGGCACGCCATTGAGCGTACCTTTTGTGATATCTGCACCTTTAATGTTGGCAAAATCTTTCCCCGGGAAGACGGCGTGAGCATGACCAAACATAATGGCATCCACGCCCGGTACTTCACTGAGATAATAAACGGAGTTTTCCGCCATCGTCTGATACGGGTCGGCAGAAAGGCCGGAGTGAGCAACCACCACCACGACATCAGCGCCTTTTTTCCGCATTTCCGGCACATACTTACGTGCGGTTTCGGTGATGTCATTTACCGTCACTTTGCCGCTGAGGTTGGCTTTATCCCAGGTCATTATTTGTGGTGGCACGAAGCCGATATAGCCAATCTTCAGCGTCTGCTTGTTACCTTCCTGGTCAATTACCTCAGTGTCTTTGATCAGATAAGGCGTAAACAGCGGCTTTTTGGTCTTAACGTCGATGATATTGGCGTTAACGTAGGGGAACTTCGCTCCGGCCAGCGCGTTATGCAAATACTCCAGACCGTAGTTGAATTCATGATTGCCGAG
Organism: Citrobacter sp. TBCS-15; assembly: GCF_005280815.1. Taxonomy (NCBI): domain Bacteria; kingdom Pseudomonadati; phylum Pseudomonadota; class Gammaproteobacteria; order Enterobacterales; family Enterobacteriaceae; genus Citrobacter; species Citrobacter sp. TBCS-15. Next base: position 81,896 of record NZ_SZWK01000018.1, read on the forward strand.
GTTGCCCACCGCGTAATCCAGCGTATTGAGCGCCTTATATACCGGGTGAGTTTCGCCCGCTTTCAGCCCTTTGGCCGCCATGTAATCCCCGAGCGGGCTGCCCTGAATCAGATCGCCGTTATCAACCAGCACGCTGTTTTTGACTTCACCACGCGCGGCGTTGATCAGACTTGCCGTACGCACCAGGCCAAATTTTTCAGTCGGCGTGTCTTTGTAATAATCGAAATCCATCATATTGCTATGTAAATCAGTGGTTTCCATTATTCGCAGATCGACGGTCGCGGCATTGACGCTGGCTGCAATCAGCGTTGCCAGAAGCGTTGCACTAAACTTAATCATCAGGGGCATCCTTTTAAGATCTAAGCCACAAAAGAAAATGTATATAAATCTTCTTGCTTACAGAACTGTGAATCATGACATGAATATAGCGTTTAAAACCGCAGACGCTATCACAGTTGGCGGATCCCCTGACGATCGGGTATAAGTAAAACAACGAGTTAACACCACTGACAAACGAGGTGGAGAATGTTAGAACATGTATGCCAGCTTGCACGGAACGCGGGCGATGCCATTATGCAGGTCTACGATGGAATCAAACCGATGGAGATTACCAGCAAGCAGGATGATTCTCCGGTCACGGCGGCGGATATCGCTGCGCATACGGTGATCCTCGAAGGATTACAGGCGCTGACGCCGGATATTCCGGTTCTGTCTGAAGAAGCCCCTCCTGGCTGGGATGTTCGCCAGCACTGGCAGCGCTACTGGCTGGTCGATCCGTTGGACGGTACCAAAGAGTTTATTAAACGTAACGGTGAATTTACCGTCAATATTGCGCTGATTGAGCAGGGAAAGCCGGTGCTTGGTGTGGTTTACGCGCCAGTAATGAAGGTCATGTACAGTGCGGCAGAAGGTAAAGCGTGGAAAGAAGAGTGCGGTGTGCGCAAACAAATCCAGGTACGTGACGCGCGTCCACCGCTGGTGGTGATTAGCCGTTCGCATGCCGACAATGAGTTAAAAGAGTATCTGCAACAACTGGGCGAGCACCAGACCACGTCGATTGGATCGTCGCTGAAATTCTGCCTGGTGGCGGAAGGGCGCGCGCAGCTGTATCCGCGTTTTGGGCCAACTAACGTCTGGGACACTGCCGCTGGCCACGCCGTTGCCGCCGCAGCCGGAGCGCACGTTCACGACTGGCAGGGGAAACCTCTGGACTACACCCCACGTGAATCGTTCCTCAACCCCGGCTTCCGCGTCTCTATTTACTGAGCAATTTATGCAGCAGGGTAATCACCTGCTGCACCTCTTCCTGCGTTAATGCGCCATCTTTTGCCCACTGTACGCGTCCGTCCTTATCGAGTACCGCAATAGCTGAGCTTTCTTCATCCAGTTGCCAGGCTTTACGCGCAATGCCGTTGCTGTCGACGATAAATTGTGACCATGGGTAGAGCTTCTTATTGCTCTCCAGACTGCTGCGCACAAACATACCGGAGCCAGGAATGGCGTCATCCGTGTTGACGATAGTGGTGGTCTGGTATTTGTCGTGCGGCAGGTTCGCCGCTTTGATGGCTTCAATCAGGTTCGCGTTTTTCTCTTTGGCGGAGGTGCGTCCGGCAATGTGTTGCACAATGCGTACTTTGCCGGGCAGTTGCGCGCTATTCCAGCTTTTGTAGCTAAACTTATCGTTATCGAGAATCAGTTCGCCGCGATCGGCGATCCCCACCGGCGGTACGCGCTGGTCAGTCTCAAACTTATGGGCGGAGGCAATCATCGGCAGCAGCAGGCACGACAGCGCCAGCAGTTTTCGTAAGGTCATAGGTTTTCCTTCTTTCTTTATTTTGCAGGTGATCCGACCACTTGGGCCTGGAATTTAATCATATGTGCGATTGATGCTTTTTCCCGCAAGCGCGATGCCAGTTTGCGGACGGGCGCACAAATCCTGCGAAAATCGAAGGCTTATACTGAAGACAGCGAAGCGTTGAAAAGATAATTCTGAATAATTGTAACTGGAAGGTAAATAAACTTATACACGCTGGAAACATCAACGAGATAGTCTATAGTCATAGGGCATTAAAATTTGCGCCTGAGGATTGTCGGACCGATTGTGGTACCGCAAAGGCGTAATGCTCAGCAGGAGACAACAATGAAAATTTTCCAACGATACAACCCGCTGCAGGTGGCGAAGTACGTGAAGATCCTGTTTCGTGGACGGTTATATATCAAGGATGTAGGCGCTTTTGAATTTGATAAGGGTAAGATTCTTATCCCAAAAGTGAAGGACAAGCTGCATTTTTCCGTGATGTCCGAAGTTAACCGTCAGGTCTTGCGTCTGCAAACTGAGATGGCTTGATCAAAGTGCTATGCGGTAGTTAAAAAAACGGCTCCAGGACAGGAGCCGTTGATGTTTCTGCAAGGCGCTATGACGCCTTTGCCTCTTCCTTCGCATCCGGCAGTTTCGGTACCAGAACGGTAGGTTTACTGTCCAGACGCGTCACCAGCAGCTGATCGATCTTGTAGTTATCGATATCCACTACTTCAAATTTGTAGCCTGAATACTTCACCGAGTCGGTGCGTTTCGGGATTTTACGCAACATGAACATCATAAAGCCGCCGATGGTTTCATAGTTGCCGGACTGCGGGAATTCGTCGATATCCAGGACGCGCATGACGTCATCAATCGGCGTACCGCCGTCGACTAACCATGAGTTTTCATCACGCGCCACGATCTGCTCTTCCAGGCCCTGACCGACTAAATCGCCCATCAGCGTCGTCATCACATCGTTGAGCGTGATAATCCCCACCACCAATGCATACTCGTTCATGATGACGGCAAAATCTTCGCCTGCGGTTTTGAAGCTTTCCAGCGCTTCAGAGAGCGTCAGCGTATCCGGGACAATCAGCGTATTGCGGATCTGCACGCCGCTGTTCAGCGCCATACTCTGGTTGGCCAGCACGCGGTTGAGGAGATCCTTTGAATCGACATAGCCAATGATGTGATCGATATCTTCGTTACACACCAGAAATTTGGAGTGCGGATGTTCCGCCACTTTGTTCTTCAGGCTCTGCTCGTCTTCGTGAAGATCGAACCAGATAATATTCTCGCGCGAGGTCATAGAAGACGGTACGGTGCGGGATTCCAGTTCGAACACATTTTCAATCAGCTCATGTTCCTGCTTGCGCAGAACACCCGCCAGCGCACCGGCTTCGACCACGGCGTAAATGTCGTCTGACGTGATGTCATCTTTACGCACCATCGGAATTTTAAACAGGCGGAAAATGTTATTTGCCAGACCGTTAAAGAACCACACCAATGGGCGGAAGACCAGCAGACAGAAGCGCATCGGGTTGATGATACGCAAAGCCACAGCTTCTGGCGCAATCATACCGATGCGTTTCGGGGTTAAATCCGCGAACAGGATGAACAGGCCAGTAACCAGTGAGAAGGACAGAATAAAACTTAACTGTTCGGACAGCTCTGGAGCGAAGTACTTTGAGAACAGGCTGTAAAACGCCGGGGAAAAGGCCGCATCACCAACGATACCGCCGAGAATGGCGACCGCGTTTAGGCCAATCTGCACCACGGTAAAAAACATGCCGGGGTTTTCCTGCATCTTCAAAACACGCTGTGCGTTCACATTGCCTTCATCGGCAAGCAGCTTAAGTTTGATTTTGCGTGATGCGGCAAGCGAGATCTCGGATATCGAGAAAAACGCACTCACGGCGATCAGGCAGAGAATGACTAAAATACTGTTTAACATATCTTATCCGACCGTTCGGGTCAGATCCTCGGAAGGGAGAAGTTGATAAATCCGTGTGAAATACACATTGAAAACCGGCTCGTGGAAGTGAGCCGGTAAATTCAGGAGCTAGTATAGCGTAAGGTACTGTAACGTCGCCAGAGGGGGAAATTTATCCTTGTGGTGGCAAACACACGCCAATCCCGCCAATCCCGCAGTATCCGTAAGGATTTTTGTGCAGATATTGTTGGTGATCGTCTTCGGCATAATAGAACGGGGTTGCCGTACTGATTTCCGTTGTAATGGTGCGCTCGTCGCCAGCGGCGGTCATCGCCGCCTGAAAACGCTCAAGGCTGGCCTGTGCCGCGGCGGTTTGCTCTGGCGTTAAGGGATAAATAGCGGAACGATACTGCGTACCGTGGTCGTTCCCCTGACGCATACCTTGCGCCGGATCGTGATTTTCCCAGAACACCTGCAGCAGTTGCTCGTAGCTGATAACATGCGGGTCATAGACGACGCGCACCGCTTCGGCATGCCCGGTATCGCCAGAACAGACTTCCCGATAGGTCGGGTTAGGGGTATAGCCGCCGGTGTATCCGGCTGCGGTGCTGTACACGCCGGGTAATGACCAGAATAAACGCTCCACGCCCCAGAAACATCCCATGGCGAAAAGGGCGATTTCCATACCGTCGGGCACGTTGGTCATCGAATGTTGGTTAACCGCATGCAGCGTTGCCACTGGCATCGGGGTGTTGCGTCCAGGTAGCGCATCTGCTTGAGTAACGAGATGCTTTCTATCAAATAAACTCATGGCCGTTCTCCCGAAATCAGTCATTTGGGTTAAGGTTGTAACGAGACGCGTCTTTGCCCACAATAAACGGCATGAATACGTCTAGAGTTAAACATAAGAAATATTTGGGTTGTCGTCTGTTTTTCAACTCTTATTGTTGATTTTTTGTTAAGCCGAGGAACGGCATAGTATTTTTTTCCAGGGGTGGGAAAAAAGGATATTCAGGAGAAAATGTGCCACATATCCGTCAGTTATGTTGGGTGGGATTACTGTGCTTAAGTGGCTCCGCCGCCGCCGCGAATGTTCGCTTACAGGTCGAAGGATTATCAGGACCGCTGGAGAAAAACGTCCGTGCGCAGTTGTCCACGATTCAAAGTGATGAAGTCACTCCAGACCGACGCTTTCGTGCGCGCGTTGATGATGCCATCCGCGAAGGGCTAAAAGCGCTGGGCTACTTTGAGCCGACCATCGATTTTGAGCTGCGCCCGCCACCGGCAAAAGGACGCCAGGTGCTGATTGCCAAAGTAACCCCCGGCGAGCCGGTGCTGATTGGCGGCACCGAAGTGATTTTGCGCGGTGGCGCGCGTACGGATAAAGATTATCTGGATCTGCTGAAAACGCGCCCGGCAATCGGCACCGTGTTGAATCAGGGTGATTATGACAACTTCAAAAAATCCCTCACCAGCGTGGCGCTGCGCAAAGGCTATTTCGACAGTGAATTTAATAAAAGCCAGCTTGGAATAGCGCTTGAGCGCCGTCAGGCGTTCTGGGATATCGATTACAACAGCGGTGAACGCTATCGCTTTGGGCATGTCACCTTTGAAGGCTCGCAAATTCGCGATGAGTACCTGCAAAACCTGGTGCCATTTAAAGAAGGTGAAGAGTACGAGTCGAAAGATCTGGGGGAACTTAACCGTCGTCTGTCGGCGACCGGATGGTTTAATTCTGTGGTTGTCGCGCCAGAATTTGATAAAGCCCGCAAAACCAAAGTGTTGCCGCTTAAAGGCGTGGTCTCGCCGCGAACCGAAAACACCATCGAAACCGGGGTTGGTTATTCAACTGACGTCGGGCCACGGGTAAAGACCTCGTGGAAAAAGCCGTGGATGAACTCCTATGGCCACAGCCTGACCACTAGCGCCAGTATCTCTGCGCCAGAGCAGGTCCTTGATTTTAGTTATAAAATGCCGCTGTTAAAGAACCCACTGGAGCAGTATTACCTGGTGCAGGGGGGCTTTAAGCGTACTGATTTAAACGACACCGAGCAGGACTCCACGACGCTTGCGGTTTCCCGTTACTGGGACCTTTCCAGCGGCTGGCAGCGCGCGATTAACCTGCGCTGGAGCCTCGACCACTTTACGCAGGGTAACGTCACCAATACCACCATGCTGCTCTATCCGGGCGTGATGATTAGCCGGACGCGTTCGCGCGGCGGTCTGATGCCCGTCTGGGGCGATTCTCAACGCTATTCCATTGATTATTCCAATACGGCCTGGGGTTCAGACGTTGATTTCTCCGTCTTCCAGGCGCAAAACGTCTGGATCCGTACGCTGTACGACAGGCATCGCTTTGTGATGCGCGGTAACCTCGGCTGGATTGAAACCGGGGACTTCGACAAAGTGCCACCGGATCTGCGTTTCTTCGCCGGGGGCGATCGCAGTATTCGCGGTTACAAATACAAATCTATTTCGCCCGAAGGCAGCGACGGTAAGCTGAAAGGGGCCTCGAAGCTGGCAACCGGCTCGCTGGAATACCAGTACAACGTGACCGGGAAATGGTGGGGCGCAATGTTTGTCGATAGCGGCGAAGCGGTCAGCGATATTCGCAAAAGCGATTTCAAAACCGGCGCCGGGGTCGGTGTGCGCTGGCAGTCGCCGGTCGGACCTATCAAGCTCGACTTTGCCGTCCCTGTCGGCGACAAAGATGAACATGGTTTACAGTTTTACATCGGTCTGGGGCCTGAATTATGAGTTTATGGAAGAAGATAAGCCTCGGCGTGCTAATTTTTATCCTGCTGTTGTTAGGCACGGTGGCGTTCCTTGTCGGTACTACCTCGGGCCTGCACCTGATCTTCAAGGCAGCTAATCGCTGGGTTCCGGGGCTGGAAATTGGTCAGGTCACCGGCGGCTGGCGGGATTTATCGCTCAAAAATATTCGTTATGACCAGCCTGGCGTGGCGGTGAATGCCGGTGAAGTGCATCTGGCCGTCGGGCTGGAGTGTCTTTGGGATAGTAGCCTGTGCGTCAACGATCTGTCGCTGAAAAATATCAACGTGGCGATCGACAGCAAAAAGATGCCGCCTTCAGCACCGGTTGAGGAGGAGGATAGCGGCCCGCTCAACCTTTCCACACCTTATCCGATCACGCTTTCACGCGTGGCGCTGAATAACATCAATATCAAAATTGACGACACCACAGTTTCAGTGCTCGATTTTACCTCCGGCCTGAACTGGCAGGAAAAAACGCTGACCCTGAAGCCAACGTCATTACAGGGCCTGCTGATTGCCCTGCCTAAAGTGGCGGAAGTGGCGCAGGAAGAGGTCGTTGAACCGAAGATTCAAAACCCGCAGCCGGATGAAAAACCGCTCGGTGAAACGCTAAAAGATCTGTTCTCAAAGCCGGTGCTACCGGAAATGACCGATGTCCATCTGCCGCTCAATCTCAATATTGAAGAGTTTCGCGGCGAGCAACTGCGCGTGACCGGGGATACGGATTTAATTGTGCATAACATGCTGCTCAAAGTGAGCAGCATTGACGGCAACATGAAGCTCGACGCGCTGGATATCGACTCTAATCAGGGTACGGTAAACGCCAGCGGTACGGCGCAGCTCACCAACACATGGCCGGTGGATATTACCCTCAACAGCACGCTGAACGTCGATCCATTAAAAGGCGAAAAGGTGAAGCTGAAGGTCGGTGGCGCGCTGCGTGAACAGCTGGAAGTCGGCGTCAATCTGTCTGGCCCGGTTGATATGGACCTGCGCGCGCAAACGCGTCTGGCAGAAGCCGGATTACCGCTCAATCTGGAAGTGGTGAGTAAGCAGGTTTACTGGCCGTTTACCGGCGACAAGCAGTTCCAGGCCGATGACATTAAGCTCAAGCTGACCGGCAAAATGACCGACTATACGTTGTCGATGCGTACCGCGGTGAAAGGGCAGGATATTCCTCCGGCTACCATCACACTGGATGCCAAAGGCAACGAACAGCAGATCAATCTCGATAAACTGAGCATTGCGGCGCTGGAAGGGAAAACCGAGCTGAAAGCGCTGGTGGACTGGCAGCAGGCGATCAGTTGGCGCGGGGAGTTAACGCTGGACGGCATCGACACTGCGAAAACAATCCCGGACTGGCCGTCAAAGCTGAATGGTCTGGTGAAAACGCGCGGGAGTCTGTACGGCGGAAGCTGGCAGATGGAGATTCCTGAGCTGAAGCTGACCGGTAACGTGAAGCAGAACAAGGTTAATGTGAATGGCTCGCTGAAGGGGAACAGCTACCTGCAGTGGACGATCCCTGGCCTGCATCTGGAACTGGGACGCAACAGTGCGGACGTGAAAGGGGAACTGGGGGTCAAAGACCTTAATCTCGACGCGACGATTGATGCCCCAAGCCTGGATAACGCGCTGCCGGGATTAGGCGGTACGGCGAAAGGGTTGGTAAAAGTTCGCGGGACGGTAGAAGCGCCACAGCTGTTGGCGGACATCACCGCTCGCGGCCTGCGCTGGCAGGAGCTTTCCGTTGCTCAGGTTCGCGTCGAAGGCGACGTGAAATCGGCGGAGCAAATCGCCGGTAATCTCAACGTTCGCGTAGAACGGATTGTACAACCTGACGTGAATATCGGCCTGGTGACGCTTAACGCCAAAGGCAGTGAGAAGCAGCATGAGCTACAGTTGCGCATTCAGGGGGAGCCGGTCTCCGGACAGCTCTCCCTGGCAGGCAGCTTTGATCGCAAAGAGCAGCGCTGGAAAGGGGAATTAAGCAATACCCGTTTCCAGACACCGGTTGGTCCGTGGGCGCTCAATCGTGCTATCGCGTTGGATTACCGCAATCAGGAGCAAAAAATCAGCATTGGGCCGCACTGCTGGAACAACCCGAATGCGGAGCTATGCGTACCGCAAACCATTGATGCCGGTGCAGAAGGACGCGCGGTGGTGAATCTCAACCGTTTCGACCTGGCGATGCTGAAACCGTTTATGCCGGATACGACTCAGGCCAGCGGGGTGTTCACCGGCAAAGCCGATGTCAGTTGGGACACGACCAAAGAGGGGCTGCCGCAGGGGCAAATCACGCTTTCCGGACGCAACGTGAAGGTCACGCAAAGCGTGAACGATGCGCCGCTGCCAGTGGCATTTGAAACGTTGAATCTGACCGCCGACCTGCACGACAACCGTGCCGAACTGGGCTGGCTGATTCGCCTGACCAATAACGGACAGTTTGACGGAAAGGTGCAGGTAACCGATCCACAAGGGCGCCGTAACCTGGGCGGCAACGTCAATATCCGCAACTTCAATCTGGCGATGGTGAACCCTATCTTCTCACGTGGTGAAAAGGCCGCGGGGACGATCAACGCCAACCTGCGTCTGGGCGGCGATGTGCAAAGCCCACAGCTGCTTGGACAATTGCAACTGAGCGGACTGGATATAGACGGTAACTTTATGCCGTTTGACATGCAGCCAAGCCAGTTAGCCGTTAACTTCACCGGAACACGCTCAACGTTGGCGGGTGTGGTGCGTACGCAGCAGGGGGAAATCAACCTGAGTGGCGACGCTGACTGGAGTCAGATCGACAACTGGCGGGCGCGCGTTGCGGCGAAAGGCAGTCGGGTGCGGATCACCGTGCCGCCGATGGTGCGTCTGGATGTCTCGCCGGATGTGGAATTTGAAGCGACACCGAGCCTGTTTACCCTGAACGGCAATGTCGATGTGCCGTGGGCGCGTATCGTGGTCCACGATCTGCCGGAAAGCGCGGTAGGGGTGTCCAGCGATATGGTGATGCTTAATAACGATCTCCAGCCTGAGAAACCACAGACCGCCGGGATCCCGATCAACAGCAACCTGAACATCCACGTTGGTAATAACGTGCGTCTTGATGCCTTTGGTCTGAAAGCGCGGCTGACGGGCGATCTGAAGGTGGTGCAGGATAAACAGGGGCTTGGGCTTAACGGACAGATTAATATCCCGAGCGGTCGCTTCCATGCCTATGGTCAGGATCTGATTGTGCGTAAGGGCGAGCTGTTATTCTCCGGTCCGCCGGATCAGCCGTTGCTCAATATTGAAGCGATTCGTAACCCGGATGCTACCGAAGATGACGTGATCGCCGGCGTTCGCGTCACGGGCACGGCTGATGAACCGAAAGCGGAGATCTTCTCCGACCCGGCGATGTCGCAGCAAATGGCGCTGTCCTACCTGCTTCGTGGGCAAGGACTGGATAGTGAACAGAGCGACAGCGCGGCGATGACTTCAATGCTTATTGGCCTGGGGGTTGCACAAAGTGGTCAGGTTGTGGGTAAAATCGGGGAGACATTTGGCGTAAGCAATCTGGCACTGGACACGCAAGGGGTGGGTGACTCATCTCAGGTCGTTGTCAGCGGATACGTACTGCCAGGTCTGCAGGTGAAATATGGTGTGGGTATATTTGACTCCTTAGCGACACTCACGCTACGTTATCGTCTGATGCCTAAGCTATATCTGGAAGCAGTGTCTGGCGTAGATCAGGCACTTGATTTGCTCTATCAGTTCGAGTTTTAGCAATGCGAATATTTGTCTACGGCAGTTTACGAACCAAACAAGGCAACAGCCACTGGATGACCAATGCCCTGTTGCTGGGAAATTTCAGTATCGACAACTACCAGTTGTACAACCTGGGCCACTATCCAGGCGCCGTTCCGGGAAATGGAACAGTACACGGGGAAGTTTATCGTATTGATAACGCCACGCTGGCAGAGCTTGACGCTCTGCGTACCCGTGGTGGTGAATACGCACGCCAGCTAATTCAAACGCCGTACGGAAGTGCATGGATGTACGTGTACCAACGTCCGGTTGATGGCTTAACGCTGATTGAAAGCGGTAACTGGTTAGACAGAGACCAGTACTGATATGAACACGCCACCCTCGGGTGGCGTTGTTTTATGTGCCCGTTGCACTCGCATTTGGGCACAAAAAAGCCCCGACATGCGGGGCTAAGCATCATAAGTAAGAATTACTTCTTCGCGCGCTCGAAGGAAGCAACGATTTCAGCTTTAGCCGCTTCGGCGTTGTCCCAACCGTCAACTTTTACCCATTTGCCTGCTTCGAGATCTTTGTAATGCTCGAAGAAGTGGGTGATCTGCGCTTTCAGCAGTTCCGGCAGGTCGGACACATCTTTGATGTGATCGTATTCTTTGCTCAGCTTGGTGTGCGGTACCGCAACCAGTTTCGCATCTTCACCGGATTCGTCGGTCATTTTCAGAACGCCAACCGGACGGCAGCGGATCACTGAACCTGGCTCCAGCGGGTACGGAGTCGGGACCAGAACGTCAACCGGATCGCCATCCAGAGACAGGGTGTGGTTGATGTAACCGTAGTTGCACGGATAGAACATCGCGGTGGACATGAAGCGGTCAACGAACAGGGCGCCGCTCTCTTTGTCAACTTCGTATTTGATCGGATCTGCGTTGGCAGGGATCTCGATAACAACGTAGATATCTTCCGGCAGGTCTTTACCGGCAGGGACGTTGAGTAAGCTCATGTCTGTTTCCTTTAAATAAGCTATGGCAAACAAGTGGCGGGTATTATAGCCAACTCGCGCAGAATGTCTCCGCTTGTTTTCGCTTTCTCTACTCCCATTTTCTTCTTTTTGCTCCTCTCTGGTGACAGAAAAATCCATATCTTCAGCCGCATTTTTCATAGTGATATGAAAGCGATTACAAACTTGTGATTAACGTTTTATTTACTTTTTTGAAGTGTGATGTAACGCAATCCGTTACATGCTCAATTGTCTATAGTTTTTTCGCGACGGTTTATTAACCAACAATAATCACCCTACGAGGACGCACTTATGTGGAAGCGCTTACTTATAGTCACAGCAGTTTCGGCAGCCATGTCGTCTATGGCAATAGCAGCCCCTTTAACCGTAGGATTTTCGCAGGTTGGCTCTGAATCCGGCTGGCGCGCCGCAGAAACCAACGTGGCGAAAAGCGAGGCCGAAAAACGCGGAATTACGCTGAAAATCGCTGACGGCCAGCAAAAGCAGGAAAACCAGATTAAAGCAGTCCGTTCATTTGTTGCCCAGGGCGTCGATGCCATCTTTATTGCGCCGGTCGTGGCAACAGGTTGGGAGCCGGTGTTAAAAGAGGCCAAAGATGCCGATATTCCGGTCTTTTTGCTTGATCGTTCCATCGATGTAAAAGACAAATCTCTCTATATGACTACCGTCACCGCCGATAACGTGCTGGAAGGCAAATTGATCGGCGACTGGCTAATTAAAGAGGTGAACGGCAAGCCGTGTAACGTCGTTGAGTTACAAGGGACCGTTGGTGCCAGCGTGGCGATCGATCGTAAGAAAGGGTTCGCTGAAGCCATCGCTAACGCGCCAAACATCAAAATTATCCGCTCTCAGTCCGGCGATTTCACCCGCAGTAAAGGGAAAGAAGTGATGGAGAGCTTTATCAAAGCGGAAAACAACGGCAAGAACATCTGCATGGTTTACGCCCACAACGATGACATGGCGATCGGCGCTATTCAGGCGATCAAAGAGGCTGGCCTGAAACCAGGCAAAGACATTCTGACGGGGTCAATCGACGGCGTACCGGATATCTACAAAGCGATGATTGATGGCGAAGCCAATGCCAGCGTCGAGCTGACGCCGAATATGGCAGGCCCGGCATTTGACGCGCTGGAGAAATTCAAAAAAGACGGCACGATGCCTGAGAAGCTGACCATTACCAAATCGATCCTCTATCTGCCGGATACCGCGAAAGAAGAGCTAGAGAAGAAGAAAAACATGGGCTACTAAGCCTTCATGAAACTGCCGGGGGCGCTGCGTTTGCCCGGCCTACATTAAGCTCTTTTGTAGGCCGGATGGCGCTACGCTTATCCGGCCTACATTAAGCTCTTTTGTAGGCCGGATAAGCGTAGCGCCATCCGGCGTGATGCAGGGGGAACCATGACCACCGACCAATACCAGGAAATCCTCCGTACAGAGGGCTTAAGCAAATTCTTTCCCGGCGTCAAAGCGCTGGATAACGTGGATTTCAGCCTGCGACGCGGCGAGATCATGGCATTGCTCGGCGAAAACGGGGCGGGGAAATCGACGCTGATCAAAGCGTTGACCGGTGTTTATCATGCCGATCGCGGCACGATTTGGCTCGAAGGCCAACCAGTCTCCCCCAAAAATACTGCCCATGCCCAGCAACTGGGGATTGGCACCGTGTACCAGGAAGTGAACCTGCTGCCCAATATGTCGGTAGCGGATAATTTGTTTATTGGCCGCGAACCGCGACGCTTTGGCCTGTTGCAGCGTAAACAGATGGAAAAGCGCGCGACGGAGCTGATGGCGTCGTACGGTTTTTCTCTTGATGTGCGCGAGCCTCTGAACCGCTTTTCCGTGGCAATGCAGCAGATCGTCGCCATTTGCCGGGCGATCGATCTCTCTGCGAAGGTGCTGATCCTCGATGAACCTACCGCCAGCCTCGATACCCAGGAAGTTGAAATGCTGTTCGGCCTGATGGGGCATCTGCGCGATCGCGGCGTCAGTCTGATCTTCGTCACCCATTTCCTCGATCAGGTTTATCAGGTCAGCGATCGCATCACCGTCCTGCGTAACGGTGGCTTTGTGGGCTGTCGTGAAACTCGCGAGCTGCCACAGATCGAACTGGTCAAAATGATGCTGGGTCGCGAACTGGATACCCATGCGCTACAACGTGCGGGCCGCACGTTGCTGAGCGATAAACCGGTGGCGGCGTTTAGCGGCTTTGGCAAGAAAGGCACCATCGCGCCGTTCGATCTGCAGGTGCGTCCAGGTGAGATCGTCGGTCTTGCCGGACTACTGGGATCCGGGCGGACGGAAACCGCGGAAGTGATCTTTGGCATTAAACCCGCCGACAGCGGCAGCGCACTGATCAAAGGTAAACCGCAGACCTTGCGATCGCCGCATCAGGCTTCGTGCCTGGGGATCGGTTTTTGCCCGGAGGATCGCAAAACGGATGGCATAATCGCCGCCGCCTCGGTACGCGAAAACATCATTCTGGCGTTGCAGGCGCAGCGCGGCTGGTTGCGCCCAATTCCCCGTAAAGAACAAAACGAGATTGCCGAGCGCTTTATTCGCCAGCTTGGTATTCGCACCCCTAACGCTGAACAGCCGATCGAATTTCTCTCCGGCGGCAATCAGCAAAAAGTCTTGTTGTCGCGCTGGTTACTGACCAAACCGCAGTTTCTGATCCTCGATGAACCCACGCGCGGGATCGATGTCGGCGCGCATGCCGAGATCATCCGCCTGATCGAAACGTTGTGCGCCGATGGTTTGGCCCTGCTGGTTATCTCATCGGAACTGGAAGAACTGGTGGGCTATGCCGATCGGGTCATTATTATGCGCGATCGCAAACAGGTGGCCGAGATCCCACTGGCTGAATTGTCCGTCCCGGCGATCATGAACGCCATTGCGGCCTAAGGAGACTATGGTGATGCCTCAATCTCTCCCTCAATCCAATCCGCCTAAACGACGGTTTCATTGGCCCAAGGGGATGCCACAGCTGGTAGCGTTGTTGCTGGTACTGCTGGTGGACAGTCTGGTTGCGCCGCACTTCTATCAGGTGATTTTGCAGGATGGTCGGCTGTTCGGTAGCCCGATTGATATTCTCAACCGCGCTGCACCCGTGGCGCTGTTGGCGATTGGTATGACGCTGGTGATTGCCACTGGTGGCATTGATCTTTCCGTTGGCGCCGTGATGGCCATTGCCGGGGCGACGACCGCTGCGATGACGGTGGCCGGGCACAGCCTGCCGGTGGTGCTGCTTGCCGCCTTAGGCTCTGGCATTCTGGCGGGATTGTGGAACGGAATTCTGGTGGCCATCCTCAAGATCCAACCGTTCGTCGCCACGCTGATCCTGATGGTCGCCGGGCGCGGAGTGGCGCAGTTGATCACCTCCGGGCAGATCGTCACCTTCAACTCACCTGAGCTTTCCTGGCTTGGCAGCGGCTCGCTGTTACTGTTCCCCACGCCGGTGATTATTGCGCTACTGACGCTGGTGGTGTTCTGGCTGCTGACACGTAAAACGGCGCTGGGCATGTTTATTGAAGCGGTGGGTATCAACATTCGTGCGGCGAAAAACGCCGGGGTCAACACCCGCATTATTGTGATGCTCACCTATGTACTGAGCGGCCTGTGTGCCGCTATCGCCGGGATCATTGTCACGGCGGATATTCGCGGCGCGGATGCGAATAACGCCGGATTATGGCTGGAGCTGGACGCTATTCTGGCGGTGGTCATTGGCGGCGGCTCGTTGATGGGCGGGCGTTTTAACCTGCTGCTGTCGGTGATCGGCGCGTTAATTATTCAGGGAATGAACACCGGGATTTTACTGTCGGGCTTCCAGCCGGAACTGAATCAGGTGGTCAAAGCCGTCGTGGTGTTGTGTGTGCTGGTTGTGCAGTCACAACGCTTTATCAGCCTGATAAAAGGAGTGCGTGGTCATGATAAAACGTAATTTACCGCTGATGATCACCCTCGGCGTGTTTGCGCTGGGCTACCTCTACTGCTTGACGCAATTTCCGGCTTTTGCTTCCACCCGGGTGATTTGCAATATCCTGACCGATAACGCTTTTTTAGGGATTATTGCCGTCGGCATGACCTTCGTAATCCTCTCTGGCGGGATCGACCTTTCCGTTGGCTCGGTAATCGCCTTTACCGGCGTATTTCTGGCAAAGGCGATTGGCTACTGGGGTATTTCTCCGTTACTGGCGTTCCCGCTGATTTTGCTGATGGGCTGCGCGTTTGGCGCGTTTATGGGATTGCTGATTGATGCGCTGAAGATCCCGGCGTTTATCATTACCCTGGCGGGAATGTTCTTTTTGCGCGGCGTTAGCTATCTGGTTTCTGAAGAGTCGATCCCAATTAACCATCCGGTTTATGACATGCTCTCCAGCCTGGCATGGAAAATCCCCGGCGGCGGCCGTCTGAGCGCGATGGGATTGCTGATGCTGGTGGTGGTGGTCATCGGCATCTTTCTGGCGCACCGTACGCGGTTCGGTAATCAGGTTTATGCGATTGGCGGCAACGCCACCTCTGCTAACTTGATGGGGATCTCCACTCGCAGCACCACCATCCGTATTTATATGTTGTCTACCGGTTTGGCTACGCTGGCTGGCATTGTTTTTTCCATTTACACCCAGGCCGGCTATGCGCTGGCGGGCGTCGGTGTCGAGCTGGATGCGATTGCCTCAGTCGTGATTGGCGGTACGCTGTTGAGCGGCGGAGTGGGTACGGTTTTAGGCACCTTGTTTGGCGTGGCTATTCAGGGGCTGATCCAGACCTATATTAATTTTGACGGCACATTAAGTTCCTGGTGGACCAAGATCGCGATTGGTATTTTATTGTTTATTTTTATTGCCTTACAACGCGGTCTCACGGTGCTTTGGGAAAATCGTCAAAGCTCGCCGGTCACCCGCGTAAGCACGGCGACAACACCAAAGTAACATCATGATTTTTCACAAGACATTTAAATAGCTAAACTTTTTCCGGTTGTAGTCGATAGGTTCTGTACAGGTCTGTTTTAACCCTACAACCGGAAATATAACAATGCCAAAATCCCTTTCAATTCGATCAAGTTTGTTGGTGTTATTGTCTCTGCTGGCGTTTCTTCTTTTGCTGACCGGCGGAATGGGGCTATACGCCTCTACCCGCATTATTACTTCATTGATTTATCACGGTATTATGAGTGCAGCGATGCTGGCGGCCATCGCATTGCTGGCGGTTATTTGGTTTATGCTGCGAAATAAGTTTCTCAAACCGCTGGATAATATTGTTGAACAGCTGGAACGTCTGGCGACGGGAGATTTATCGTCGGTTGCTGCGCTGTCGGCCAGCGCCGAATTCAACCGCCTGAACGCAGCGATGGATGACATGCGTCATGCGCTGGGCGACTCGGTGCAACGCGTGCGTGATGCCAGCTCGCAAATTGATATTGGCAGTCGTGAACTGACGGCCGGGAACCAGCATCTGGCGCAGCGCACTGAATCGACAGCCACGTCGCTGGAACAAACCGCCGCCAGCATGGAGGAGTTAACGGCAACCGTGAAACAGAATGCGGACAACGCCGAACAGGCGCACCAGTTGGCAAAATCGGTATCGGATACCGCCGATCGCGGCAGCGAGATGGTGTGCTATGTGATCGAGAAAATGCGCGATATTGCCGGCAGTTCCAGCCGCATTGCCGACATTCTTAGCGTGATTGACGGCATTGCATTTCAGACCAATATTCTGGCGCTCAATGCCTCCGTTGAAGCGGCGCGGGCCGGTGAGCAAGGACGGGGTTTTGCGGTTGTCGCAGGTGAAGTACGTAATCTGGCCAGCCGCAGCGCCGAAGCGGCAAAAGAGATCCGCGCGTTAATCAGCGATTCGCACACCCACGTCGGTGAAGGCAGCGAACTGGCGCAGCAGGCGGGTGAAACCATGGATGAAATTGCCACTGAAGTGATGCGCATGACTAAGCTGATGCGTGAAATCGCCAGCGCGTCCCAGGAACAGAGTCGCGGCATAGAGCAGGTGAATATCGCGGTGATGCAGATGGATGAAACGGCGCAGCAAAATGCGGCACTGGTACAGCAGTCTTCAGCGGCTACCCGCTCGTTGGAAGAGCAGTCACATGCGCTGCTGGAGGCGATGGCGGCGTTTAAGCTACAGACAGTGTAACCGAACGTAGGCCTGATAAGGCGAAGCCGCCATCAGTCAATGAATTGCCGGATGGCAACGCTGCGCGTTTTATCCGGCCTACGTCCGTACGATCAAGACAATTACGCGTCCGGGAACTCGCGGATAAAGCGTTCTACATCTTCAACCATATGGTCGTTGCCCACGAAGAAGGAGCGGCGCTGGTGCAGGCTTTCCGGAATGATATCCAGAATACGCTCTTTACCATCGCTGGCTTTGCCGCCCGCCTGTTCGGCCAGGAAGGCCATCGGGTTGCATTCGTACAGCAGACGCAGTTTCCCTTGCGGGTGGCTGGCGGTGCTTGGGTACAGGTAGATCCCGCCTTTGAGCAGATTGCGATGGAAATCCGCAACCAGAGAGCCAATGTAGCGCGAGGTGTACGGGCGCTGGGTTGACTTATCTTCTTCCTGACAGAATTTAATGTACTTCTTCACGCCATTCGGGAATTTGATGTAGTTGCCTTCGTTAATGGAGTACGTGCTGCCTTTCGCCGGGAAGCGCATACGTTCCTGGCTGAGGCAGAATACGCCCAGAGAAGGATCGTAGGTAAAAGCGTGTACGCCACAGCCGGTGGTATATACCAGCATGGTGGAAGAACCATAAACAACGTAGCCCGCAGCAACCTGCTTGTTGCCCGGCTGCAGGAAATCCTCTTCCGTAACCGGTGTGCCGACTGGGGTTACGCGGCGATAAATAGAGAAAATCGTACCGACAGAGACGTTAACATCGATGTTGGATGAGCCATCCAGCGGATCCATTAGCACAACATATTTTGCGTGTTCGCAGCCTTCGAAGACGACGATTTCATCTTCTTCTTCCGAGGCGATGCCCGCCACAATGTCGCGCGCCTTCAGTGCAGCTTTCAGTTTTTCGTTCGCGAACAGATCGAGTTTCTGCTGAACCTCTCCCTGCACGTTCTCAGCACCGCTGGCACCCAGGATATCGACCAGACCGGCCTTGTTGATATCGCGGTGGATGATCTTGGCGCCCAGCTTTATTGCCGACAACAAAGCAGTGAGTTCACCGGTAGCATGAGAAAACTCGTGCTGCTTTTCGACAATAAATTCACCTAACGTTTTCATAACACTTTCCCTGCAATTTATGTGGAGTAAAGCGACCGCAACAATATTAACAAATATTTCCATTGTTGCGCTTAGGTGAATCGCGCCAGCAAACTACGGAATATCCTGAAATGCGTTTCTCACTTGCCGGACATGTGCGTAAAATGGCCCCCAGATTAAAAAAGGATAGTGACGTATGCGCATTCATATTTTGGGAATTTGTGGCACTTTCATGGGCGGTCTGGCGATGCTCGCGCGCTCGCTTGGTCATGAAGTAACCGGTTCGGACGCCAATGTGTATCCGCCGATGAGTACCTTACTTGAGAAGCAAGGCATTGATTTGATTCAGGGGTACGATGCCAGCCAGCTCGACCCGCAGCCGGACCTGGTGATCATTGGCAACGCCATGACCCGTGGTAATCCCTGCGTGGAAGCGGTGCTTGAGAAGAACATTCCGTACATGTCTGGCCCGCAGTGGCTGCATGACTTTGTCTTGCGCGATCGCTGGGTACTGGCGGTTGCGGGGACGCACGGCAAAACCACCACTGCCGGAATGGCGACCTGGATCCTTGAAGCCTGCGGCTATAAGCCAGGCTTTGTGATCGGTGGCGTTCCGGGCAACTTTGAGGTTTCTGCGCGTCTGGGCGAAAGCGACTTCTTCGTGATTGAGGCGGATGAGTACGACTGCGCCTTCTTCGATAAGCGTTCTAAATTCGTGCATTACTGCCCGCGCACGCTGATCCTCAACAATCTTGAGTTCGATCACGCGGACATCTTTGACGATCTGAAAGCTATTCAGAAACAGTTCCATCACCTGGTGCGTATCGTGCCGGGCCAGGGACGCATCATCTACCCGGAAAACGACATCAATCTGAAACAGACGATGGCGATGGGCTGCTGGAGCGAACAAGAGCTGGTGGGCGAACAAGGCCACTGGCAGGCGAAAAAACTCACTACCGATGCCTCCGAGTGGGAAGTGTGGCTGGACGGTGAAAACGTTGGCGTAGTGAAGTGGGGGCTGGTTGGCGAACATAACATGCACAACGGTCTGATGGCGATTGCGGCTGCCCGTCATGTTGGCGTAGTGCCTGCCGACGCGGCGAATGCGCTGGGCTCATTCA
This sequence comes from Citrobacter sp. TBCS-15, assembly GCF_005280815.1. NCBI lineage: Bacteria > Pseudomonadati > Pseudomonadota > Gammaproteobacteria > Enterobacterales > Enterobacteriaceae > Citrobacter > Citrobacter sp. TBCS-15. Next base: position 101,498 of record NZ_SZWK01000018.1, read on the forward strand.
TCAACGCCCGTCGTCGTCTTGAACTGCGCGGCGAAGCGAACGGCGTGACGGTGTATGACGATTTTGCTCATCACCCGACGGCGATTCTGGCAACGCTTGCTGCACTGCGCGGTAAAGTGGGCGGCACTGCGCGCATTATCGCGGTCCTGGAACCTCGCTCGAACACCATGAAAATGGGCCTGTGCAAAGATGACCTGGCGCCATCGTTAGGTCGTGCGGACGAAGTGTTCCTGCTGCAACCGCCGCACATTCCGTGGCAGGTAGCAGAAGTCGCTGAAGCCTGCGTACAGCCTGCGCACTGGAGCGGCGATGTGGATGCGCTGGCAGATATGGTGGTGAAAACCGCACAGCCAGGCGATCACATCCTGGTGATGAGCAACGGCGGGTTTGGCGGCATTCATCAGAAACTGCTGGATGGCCTGGCGAAGAAAGCTCAGGCAGAAGAAGAGTAAAAAAATGCCCGGTGGCGCTATGCTTACCGGGCCTACGATGCGTTGTAGGCCGGATAAGGTGTTTGTACCGCCATCCGGCACTTTCGGCAGACGAAGAGGTTACGCCTCGTTTTCCGCCAGTTCACGCAGGTACTGGAAAATCTGACGCGCTGATTTCGGCGGCTTGTTGCCCGCTTTTTCTTTCCTGGCGTTACGCACCAGCGAACGCAGTTGCTGACGATCGGCATCAGGCCACAGGTTCATCACTTCTTCGATGGCTTCATCGCTACCGTCAACCATACGGTCACGCAGTTGCTCCAGCTTATGGAAGACAACGACCTGCTGGTTGTGGCGGTTTTTCAGCTTGTCCAGCGCCTGACGGATAGGATCAACATCGCGCTGGCGCAACATTTTGCCAATCAGCTGCAGCTGGCGGCGGCGACCTTCCATCTTAATGCGCTGGGCCAGCTCAATGGCGGCACGTAAATCCGCGTCGAGCGGGATTTTATCCAGCGCGTTTTTCCCCAGTTCTACCAGTTCCACACCCAGGCGTTTTAACTCCTCGGCGTCACGTTTTATTTCACTTTTACTGACCCAGATAATTTCATCGTCTTCGTCTTCGATGTCATCACCGGGAACGTCGTCGAGCCAGTCTTCGGGCTGCTTAGTCATGTCAGGCTCCTTAAAAAAAAGAGGCTAATGTTACCAGTTAAGATGCGCACTGAAAAACGGTTCTCTGTTAGACTTCAGAGAAACTCTCTCTACATTATGGCATTTGCGATGAAAGTAATCTCACAAGTTGAAGCGCAGCGTAAGATTCTGGAAGAAGCGGTCTCGACGGCTCTGGAATTAGCGTCAGGTAAGTCGGATGGCGCGGAAGTCGCTGTTAGCAAGACCACGGGTATTAGCGTCAGCACCCGTTATGGTGAAGTGGAGAACGTAGAATTCAATAGCGATGGCGCGCTGGGGATTACGGTTTATCACCAGAACCGTAAGGGCAGCGCATCCTCCACCGATTTAAGTCCGCAGGCGATTGCCCGTACCGTCCAGGCCGCGCTGGATATTGCACGCTACACTTCGCCGGATCCGTGCGCGGGCGTGGCAGATAAAGAACTGCTGGCCTTTGATGCGCCCGATTTGGACCTGTTCCACCCCGCGGACGTTTCCCCTGATGAAGCCATCGAACTGGCTGCTCGTGCTGAACAAGCGGCGCTGCAGGCTGATAAGCGTATCACCAATACCGAAGGCGGCAGTTTTAACAGCCACTATGGCATCAAAGTGTTTGGCAACAGCCATGGCATGCTGCAGGGCTACTGCTCCACGCGTCATTCCCTTTCCAGCTGTGTGATCGCGGAAGAAAATGGCGATATGGAGCGTGATTACGCTTACACCATTGGCCGGGCGATGGGCGATCTGCAAACGCCGGAATGGGTAGGGGCAGACTGCGCGCGCCGTACCTTATCTCGCCTGTCTCCGCGTAAGCTTTCCACCATGAAAGCGCCGGTCATTTTCGCCAATGAAGTGGCGACCGGACTGTTCGGACACCTGGTCGGCGCGATTGCTGGTGGCTCCGTATATCGCAAATCCACCTTCCTGCTGGACTCGCTGGGCAAACAAATTCTGCCGGAATGGTTGACCATTGAAGAGCATCCACATCTCCTGAAAGGGCTGGCCTCCTCGCCATTTGACAGCGAAGGCGTACGCACAGAGCGCCGTGACATTGTTAAAGACGGCATTTTGACCCAGTGGCTGCTGACCAACTACTCTGCCCGTAAGCTGGGGCTGAAGAGCACCGGTCATGCGGGCGGGATTCACAACTGGCGTATTCCTGGACAAGGTCTAAGCTTCGAGCAGATGCTCAAAGAGATGGGCACGGGCCTGGTGGTGACTGAGCTGATGGGGCAGGGCGTAAGCGGCATTACCGGCGATTACTCGCGTGGCGCGGCGGGCTTCTGGGTCGAAAACGGCGAAATTCAGTACCCGGTGAGTGAAATTACCATCGCCGGCAACTTAAAAGAGATGTGGCGTAATATCGTCACCGTCGGCAACGATATTGAAACGCGCAGTAATATTCAGTGTGGTTCAGTCCTGTTGCCGGAGATGAAGATCGCCGGGCAATAATACCCGTCATACTTCAAGCTGTGGCGTGAATTATTGAGGGTATCTGGCGTTTGTTTATTTTTGAATAATAAAAAAGGAAGTGAGCAATGCGTAAACACCTGTTAGCGATCGTCGCAGCTTCAACGCTGGTTCTTGGTTCTTCTGCATTTGCAGCCGATCTTGAAGACGATATGGGGATCCTCAACGACAACCTGAAAATCGTCGAAAAAACGGATAATGCGACTGAGCTGAAAGACGCTTTAACCAAAATGCGTGCAGCCGCGCTGGACGCGCAAAAGGGAACGCCGCCGAAGCTGGAAAACAAATCCCCGGACAGCCCGGAGATGAAGGATTTCCGCCACGGCTTTGACACGCTGATCGGTCAGATCGACGGCGCGTTGAAGCTGGCGAACGAAGGTAAAGTCAAAGAGGCGAAAGCCGTTGCGGAAGACCTGAAAAAAACACGCAACGAAAACCACAAGAAGTTCCGTTAATCTGCTCTATCCGGCCTGCATAATCGTAGGCCGGATAAGACGCCAAAGGCTATCCCCGTCACATTTTTTCAACTTTAGAGTTAGGGAAATCATTCGCCGAACCGGCTGTTTTCTGCTCATCTCTTGCGATACCCGTCACAATTTCCCGCCACTAAAGCGCAAATATCGCCTTTTCTGCGGCATAGATCACTATCGCTGCGCCTCTTTCCACTTCGAAGTGGAAAACAACTCGCTACAAACTTTTAACCCCCACCGCTAATTTACCCTCAGAGCCATTAGTGGGGTAAGACGAGTGAATAACGGAGCTGTAATGAATGACATGGGGGAATCGGTTGAACTGGCCGACCGCATGCTGGCGCAGGTGTATGCCTTGCTGCGTGAACGCCACATTATTCCCAACGCCGTACAGGAACAGATGCTGACGTCGCATGTTCGCGCCATGGCGCACCGCTCGGTAACGGGTGAACCCTTACCAGAAGTCGATGCCAGCTTGTTCGATGAAATATCTGCCGAATCAATGGCGCTTGCCCGCGACGTGGTCGCTGAGTTTGGCAATCTTCCTGAGGAAGAGGCCTGGCTGCTGTCGGTGCACTTCGAAGTCGCGAAAGACAACCTGTAAGGAGCAAAAGATGGAACAAATTACCGTAGTGATTGGCGATCGTCTGGGTAAAGGCCAGAAAGTGGCGGCAGGCGTTGAGAAAGCGGGTGGCCGAGCGGTCGTGGTGCCGGGTGTGGCGGCAGATATGAAGCTGGGCGATGTGATGAAAGCGGAAAACGCCACCTTTGGCATCTCGTTTTGCGGCAGCGGCGGGGCGGGCGCGATTACCGCGCAAACCAAATATGGCTACAAGGCGAAATATGGTATGCGCTCGGTCGATGAAGGGGTAACCGCCATCAATGAAGGCTGCAACGTGCTGGGGTTCGGTTTTATGGACAAAGAAGAACTCGGTGAGCGCCTGGTACAGGCGTGGCAAAAGAAATACGGCGCTTAAGCATGAAAGAGCAATTCACCACCACGGTGAGAGTCACGGGCAAGGGGGAGGCCAAAGCGCGCGCCTTTGCCGATGCTCTGAACCACGTTCAGGCTGCGGTGATGAAAGCGTCCCCGCATATCTTACTGCGTATTGAGCCACAGGATGTGCAGGTTGTTCAAGCGCGTGAAACGGTGCGCAAAGAGGCGTTTTTGTTCCTCTTCCTGCGCCGGGAAAGACGCACCTTCAGCGTGGAGCTGGACGTGACCGTCAACGTGACTGCCATCAATCTCGACAAGGTGGATTTCGTTACGCAACGCTGATTCTTTATTAAAAGGCATAATTATGTTCCTGATAATATTAATAAAATCGCTCATCATCGGCGGCCTGGTTGGCGTCGGTGTCGGCGCTGGGGCTGCACGCATGTTTCATGCGCCGACCACTCAAGGGATGGGCGCGTTTCGTACTCTGGGAGAACTGAATTCCTGTGAAGGGGATCCGGCTTCTCACTTCTCGTTCGGCCTGGGCTTTTTCTTTAACGCCTGGGCTTCTTCCGTTGCCGCAGGGGCGTTCACGCAGGACGTCGACCATCGCATCATCCCCAACTGGGGTGCCGCCGCGCTGATGATTAAAAATCGCAACGTTGGTGAAACGCTGCATGATCCTAAGCGCATGGCGATTGCCTGCGGTGTTATCGGCATGATTGTCGTGACCTTCCTGAACCTCACCGCGTCATCCGTACCGGAAGCGCTACAGGTTACTGCCGTTAAGGTGCTGGTGCCCGCGGCAAACCTGCTGGTCAACACCGTGATGCCAGTGATCTTCTGGCTGGCGGCGATTGATGCCGGCAAGAAATCCGGCTTCTGGGCTACCGTTTTTGGCGGCGCGGCGCAGTTAATTATGGGCAACGCCGTCCCGGGTCTGGTGCTTGGCATTTTGATCGGCAAAGGTGTTGAAGAGAGCGGCTGGAACCACGTGACGAAAGTGATGATGGTGGCTATCGTCGCGCTGTTCGTCCTGAGCGGCTTCTTCCGCGGCTTCGATATGAAGATGATCGAATCCTTCCATCTGACCGTGCCTGACTGGTTGGAACTTATCCACAACTCGCTCAGCGGTAAATAACGGAGGCCATCATGGAACAGAATAAAGGTTTTTGGTTCGCCGACTGGTCGTTCCCGATCTTCGTTGGTCTGCTCTCATCCGGCGTGTTTGCCGGAACGCACATGTACTACCTGTACGGTATCGGCGCATTCAACGAAGTGGCGTTCGTGGCGATGTTGAAAGCGGGAATGGACACCGGCTCCTACGGGGCGGTAGCGGCATTTGGCGCCAGCTTCCTGTTTGCCCGCATCATTGAAGGTTCGCTGGTGGGGATTCTGGATATCGGCGGGGCGATCCAGACCGGGGTCGGGTTAGGCGTTCCGGCGCTGCTGCTGGGCGCGGGCATTATCTTCCCGGTCGCCAACTTCGCTGCCTCGTTGGTCACCGGCCTGGTGATTGGTCTGGCGATTGGCTACATCATCATTCTGGCGCGTAAGTTCACCATCAATCAGAGCGACTCAACCTACGGAGCGGACGTGATGATGGGGGCCGGTAACGCTTCTGGCCGCTTCCTCGGTCCCTTGATTATCCTCAGTGCGATGACGGCCTCCATTCCGATTGGCGTCGGTTCACTGCTGGGTGCGCTGCTGTTTTATATCTGGCAAAAACCGATCACCGGCGGGGCGATTCTCGGCGCGATGATCCTCGGTTCCATCTTCCCGATTGCCATTAGCTAACGGTTGATTTGTAGGCCGGATAAAGCGGTTACGCCGCCATCCGGCAAAGGAGAGAACGATGTTTGACTTACTCCTGCGCCATGCGCGTCTGGTCGATGACACGCTGACTAATATTGCCCTTCAGGGTGGCAAAATCGCGGCGTTGGGTGACGTTGATGGTCCGGCGCTGAAAACCATTGACCTGCGCGGCGAATGTTACGTTAGCGCGGGCTGGATTGATTCTCACGTTCACTGCTACCCGAAATCGCCGATTTACCATGACGAACCGGACAGTGTGGGTGTTGCCACTGGCGTTACCACCGTGGTGGATGCCGGTAGCACAGGCGCTGATGATATTGACGATTTTTATACGCTGACTCGTGATGCGGCCACCGAGGTTTATGCGCTGCTGAATGTTTCACGCGTTGGGCTGATCGCCCAAAACGAGCTGGCTAACATGGCCAATATTGACGCCGATGCGGTGCGGCAGGCGGTGAAACGTCACCCGGACTTTATCGTCGGCCTGAAGGCGCGCATGAGCAGCAGCGTGGTAGGGGTTAACGGCATCACGCCGCTGGAGCGCGCCAAAGCGATGCAGGCGCAGAACGGTGGCCTGCCGCTGATGGTGCACATCGGCAACAACCCGCCGGATCTGGATGAGATCGCCGAGCGCCTGAGCGCAGGCGACATCATTACCCACTGCTACAACGGTAAGCCGAATCGCATTCTGACGCCGCAAGGCGAGCTGCGGGCGTCAGTGACGCGGGCGATTTCACGCGGGGTGCGTCTGGATGTTGGGCATGGCACCGCCAGCCTGAGCTTTGCAGTGGCGAAACGCGCCATCAGCCTGGGCATTTTGCCGCACACCATCAGCTCCGATATTTACTGTCGTAACCGTATCAGCGGCCCGGTGCATTCCCTGGCGAATGTGATGTCGAAATTCCTCGCCATTGGCATGTCGCTTCCGCAGGTCATTGAATGCGTTACCGCCCATGCTGCCGATGGTCTGCGCCTGAAACAGAAGGGGCGACTGCAGGTCGGTCTGGATGCCGATTTAACCCTCTTTACGCTTAAGCGCCAGCCAACCGTGCTGGTAGATGCAGAAAACGACAGCCTGCAGGCTGAACAACTGCTGGTGCCGCTTGCCGCAATACGTGCGGGCAAGGGCTATATGACCGAACAAGGGAGCGCGGAACATGCCTTCGATTTTTGAGAAATACAAATTAAAACAGGTGATTAACACATCAGGTCGCATGACGGCACTCGGTGTGTCTACGCCGCGACCCGAAGTGGTTGAGGCCGCGATGGCCGGGATGAACCAATATTTTGAGATGAAAGACCTGGTGAATAAAACTGGTGACTACATCGCGAAATTGCTGGAAGTGGAAGGGGCAACCGTTGTCTCCTGCGCTTCGGCTGGGATCGCCCAGTCGGTCGCGGCTGTGCTGGTTAAAGACAGCGACTGGCTGCTGGAGAACCTGCACGTCACGCCCATCGACAACAACGAAATCGTGTTGCCCAGAGGCCACAACGTCAACTTTGGCGCGCCGGTGGGCACCATGGTAGCGCTTGGCGGCGGCAAGGTCGTAGAAGCCGGTTATGCCAACGAATGTTCCGCAGCGCAGTTAGCGGCAGCCATCACACCGCGCACCGCGGCCATTCTGTATATCAAATCTCACCACTGCGTACAGAAAAGTATGCTCAGCGTGGAGCAGGCTGCGGTGGTGGCGCGCACGCATAATCTACCGCTGATTGTGGACGCGGCGGCGGAAGAAGATTTGCAGTGCTACTACCGCGTGGGCGCAGATCTCGTTATCTATAGCGGTGCGAAGGCAATTGAAGGGCCAACCAGCGGTCTGGTGATCGGTAAAACTCAATACGTTGAGTGGGTGAAGCGTCAAACGGCAGGTATTGGCCGGGCAATGAAGGTGGGTAAAGAGGGAATACTTGGCCTGACCTGCGCTATTGAACTGTACCTCAACGCGCAGAAAGAGAGCGGTGCGGAAATGGTCGAGAAAATGACGCCGTTTATTAATAACTTGAATCAGCTTCACGGCGTAAGCGCCCGCGTGGTGTGGGACAGTGCAGGGCGCGACATCGCGCGTACGGAAATTAAGTTTGACGAAGCGGTAACCGGGATCGCCACTGGCGAACTGGTCGACGCGCTGAAGCAAGGGGAGTACGCGATTTACTTCCGTGGTTACAAAGCCAACGAAGGCATTATCGAAGCCGATGTGCGCAGCGTCGATCGCGCGCAGCTGGAGATTGTGGCCCGTCGAATTGGTGAAGTGATTTCGCAGGAGAAAAAAGCATGAAACTGATCCCTAACTTTTATCGCGACCGCGTCTGCCTGAACGTACTGGCAGGCTCCAAAGAAAATGCCCAGGAGATTTACGAGGCGGCGGAAGGGCACGTGCTGGTTGGCGTATTGTCAAAAAATTACCCGGATGTCGCAAGCGCGGTAACGGATATGCGTGAATACGCGGCGCTTATCGACAATGCGCTCTCCGTGGGGCTGGGGGCGGGCGATCCTAACCAGTCGGCGATGGTCAGTGAAATTTCCCGTCAGGTGCAGCCCCAGCATGTCAATCAGGTCTTTACCGGCGTGGCGACCAGTCGTGCGCTGCTGGGCCAGCAGGACACGGTGGTCAACGGTCTGGTTTCACCAACCGGTACGCCGGGGCTGGTAAAGATTTCCACCGGTCCGCTAAGCAGCAAAGCACCGGACGGCATTGTGCCGGTAGAAACCGCCATTGCGCTGCTCAAAGATATGGGCGGCAGCTCAATTAAATACTTCCCGATGGGCGGCCTGCAATGCCGTGACGAATACATCGCGGTCGCCCAGGCCTGCGCGCGTCATGACTTCTGGCTGGAGCCAACGGGCGGGATCGATCTGGATAATTTCAGTGAAATCCTGCAGATCGCCCTCGATGCCGGAGTGAGCAAAATCATTCCTCACATCTATAGTTCGATTATTGATAAGGTGAGTGGTAATACCCGTCCGGACGACGTACGCCAACTGATGGCGATGACCCGGGCCTGCGTAGGCTAATTGACTGATGAGGAAACTGACGTGCGATTCCCCAACCAACGTTTAGCGCAGCTATTTGGCATGTTGCAAAACGAAGCGCTTCCACAGGACGAGCTGGCGCAGCGGTTGTCGGTTTCCACACGCACCGTACGGGCGGACATCACCGCGTTAAACGCACTGCTCACCCAGTATGGCGCGCAGTTTGTCCTCTGCCGGGGTAACGGTTATCAGCTCAAAATTGACGATCCGGCAAGTTTTCATGCCCTGCAGACGCAGCAGCCCGACACGTTGCTGCGTATCCCACGCACCAGCCAGGAACGGGTTCACTGGCTGATAGCTCGCTTTCTGACGTCGGCCTTTTCGCTGAAGCTGGAAGATTTGGCTGATGAATGGTTTATCAGCCGCGCGACGCTGCAAAACGATATGGCTGAGGTGCGCGAGCATCTGCAACGTTATCACCTGACGCTGGAAACGCGCCCCCGTCATGGCATGAAGCTGTTCGGCAGCGAGATGGCGATCCGCGCCTGTTTGACCGATCTGCTGTGGATGCTGGCACAGCAGGATCCGCAGCACCCATTGGTGACCGAAGAAGCATTGAACGCCGGGATCCCTGAGCAACTGCAACCCGTTTTGCAGGACATTTTTTCCCGTTTCCATATCCGCCTGACCGATGAGGGCGAGCTGTTTTTGCGTTTGTACTGCGCGGTGGCAGTACGGCGGATTAGCGAAGGGTATCCGCTACCGGAATTTGCCGCAGAGGAAGCCGATCAATCTGTATGCCTGGCCACGCGGGAAATCGCGGCGGTATTGCATCGGTTGGCGGATAAACCGCTCTCCATTTCTGAAGAGAACTGGCTGCAGGTGCATATTGCCGCCCGTCAGGTTCAGGAGATCGCCCCCAGTGCTATTAATGCGGATGATGACGAAGCGCTGGTTAATTACATCCTGCGGTTTATCAACAGCCAGTACAATTACAACCTGTTGAATGACAAACAGTTACATGCCGACCTGCTGACGCATATTAAAACGATGATCACCCGGGTGCGCTACCAGATAATGATCCCTAATCCGCTGCTGGAAAATATTAAACAGCACTATCCGATGGCATGGGATATGACGCTGGCCGCCGTCTCGGGATGGGGCAAATATACGCCGTACACCATCAGTGAAAATGAGATTGGTTTCCTCGTCCTGCATATCGGTGTTGGGCTGGAGCGTAGTTACAACATTGGTTATCAAAGGCAACCGAAAGTTCTGCTGGTATGCGATGCCGGAAATGCGATGGCGCGGATGATTGAAGCAGTGCTGGCGCGTAAATATCCGCAGATAGAAATCGTCGATACCGTGACGCTGCGCGACTACGAACATCGGGAAAGCATCAGCGAAGACTTCGTGATTTCGACCGCGCGAATCGGAGAAAAAGATAAGCCTGTGGTGATGATTGCGCCGTTCCCTACCGATTATCAACTGGAGCAGATTGGCAAACTGGTGCTGGTCGACAGAACCCGTCCGTGGATGCTGAACAAATTTTTCGATGCCGCCCATTTCCGCATTATCGATGGCCCAATGGATCAACAAACGTTGTTCAATACATTATGCCGTCAGTTGCAGGATGAAGGCTTTGTCGATGCGGAGTTTCTTGATTCGGTTGTCGAGCGTGAGGCCATCGTCAGCACTATGCTGGGTGACGGCATCGCCCTGCCGCACTCCCTCGGTCTGTTGGCAAAGAAAACGGTGGTCTACACCATCCTCGCCCCGCAGGGAATTGCCTGGGGCGATGAAACGGCGCACGTGATCTTCCTGCTCGCCATCAGCAAAAGCGAATACGAAGAAGCGATGGCTATCTACGATATTTTCGTCACTTTCCTGCGCGAACGCGCCATGACGCGGCTCTGCGCGTGCCGGAATTTCACCGAGTTCAAAACGGTCGCGATGGAGTGCGTGAGTCGTTTTTGAGAGGTGTTATCCAGAATTCGATGTAATGCGAATGTAATGCTAAACTGCATTACACATTCGATTCTACTGGAGGCATAATGGCCACGCTGAACGTCCGTCTGGATGACAAACTCAAAAATGAGGCTTATGCCGTGCTGGAAAAACTGAACATTACTCCAACGGAAGCCGTGCGATTACTGTTCCAGTACGTCGCGGAAACGGGGCGCATGCCAGTGAAAACTGTCACTCTTAGCGACAGTGAAGATGCACTGATTCAGACAGTTCGGGAGAGGCTGTCTAGTCCGCAAAAGGGAATCAAGGTTCGTCTGGATGACTTATGAACTGGAATTCGACCCGAGGGCCTTAAAAGAGTGGCATAAGCTGGGCGATACGGTGAAGGCTCAGCTTAAGAAAAAGTTGGCTGATGTGCTATTGAACCCCAGAATTGACTCTGCCCGTTTAAACGGTCTTCCTGACTGCTATAAAATTAAGCTTAAATCGTCCGGCTATCGTCTGGTGTACCAGGTTCGGGATGCAGTTGTGATTGTGTTTGTTGTCGCGGTCGGCAAGCGAGAACATTCAGCCGTCTATCACGATGCAAACAAACGGCTTTAGCGATCAACGCAAATGATGCACGACCTGGTTGCTGCTACCGCGCCAGATAAGCGCCGGGTCTTTCAGGTCCTGCACAAATTTACCATCGACCAGCACGTTGATGAGATCGACCACCTGCATCTGTGCGGCGTTGAGTTCATCGAGCTTGTAGCCGGTCCACACCCAGATATCTTTCCCCGGACACTCAGCGTGAATACGCTGTACCAGTTGCAGAATATCCGGCACGTTTTGCGGATGCAGCGGATCGCCGCCCGACAGCGAGATCCCCTGACGGTGAATTCGCGTGTCGTTCAGATCGGCAATGATCTTATCTTCCATCTCTTTGGTAAACGGTTCGCCGGAATTGAGCCGCCAGGTGCTTTTGTTATAGCAACCGGGGCATTCGTGCACGCACCCGGAAACAAACAGGGTACAGCGGGTTCCTGGGCCGTTAACGATGTCGACGGGATAGTATTGATGGTAGCGCATAGCGGGTGTCCAGAAAGCATGTAGGCCGGATAAGGTGCTTGCACCGCATCCGGCAACATTGTGATGCCTGATGACGACGCGATTGCGTCTTATCAGGCCTACGGCCTTTGCAAACGGATATTAACCGATCTGCCCATTGCCTAAATGCTTAACGCGGCGCTTCACTTCTTCCTGTTTGCCGGCGTTAAACGGACGTGCGTCCGGGCTGCCTAAATAACCGCACACGCGACGGGTGACCGACACGCGCGCGGCGTCGTGGTTACCACATTTCGGGCAGGTGAAGCCTTTGCTGGTACACTCGAACTCACCGGTAAAGCCGCACTCGTAGCACTCATCGATTGGCGTGTTGGTTCCGTAATACGGCACGTGCTGATAGCTGTAATCCCAAACATCTTCCAGCGCTTTCAGGTTGTGCTGAATATTCGGGTATTCGCCGTAGCAAATGAAGCCCCCGCTCGCCAGCGGCGGATATGGCGCTTCGAAATCGATCTTATCGTACGGGTTCACCTTCTTCTCCACGTCGAGGTGGAAGCTGTTGGTATAGTAACCTTTGTCGGTTACGCCCGGCACCACGCCAAACTCGGCGGTATCCAGACGGCAGAAGCGGTCACACAGGTTTTCACTCGGCGTGCTGTACAGGCTAAAGCCGTAGCCAGTCTCATCTTTCCATTGATCGACCGCCTGACGCAGACGTTCCACAATGGCGATACCTTTGGCGCGCAGCTGCTCGCTGTCATACACATGCTTGTCGCCAAACAGCGCGTTGATGGTTTCGTGAATACCGATGTAGCCCAGAGAGATAGATGCGCGACCGTTTTTAAAGATTTCAGACACGTCATCGTCCGCTTTCAGACGCACGCCGCAGGCACCTTCCATATACAGAATGGGTGCAACGCGGGCTTTTACGCCTTCCAGACGCGCGATACGGGTCATCAGTGCTTTACGCGCCAGCACCAGACGGTCGTCGAGCAGTTTCCAGAAGGTGGCTTCATCGCCATGGGCTTCCAGCGCGATACGCGGCAGATTGAGGCTGATAACGCCGAGGTTGTTGCGACCATCGTGAACCTGTTCACCGTTCTCGTTTTCCCACACGCCGAGGAAGCTGCGGCAGCCCATTGGTGTTTTGAACGAACCAGTGACTTTGACCACCTGATCGTAGTTCAGGATGTCCGGATACATACGCTTGCTCGCGCACTCCAGCGCCAGCTGCTTGATATCGTAGTTCGGATCGCCAAACTTGTGGTTCAGACCATCGCGAATCGCGAACACCAGTTTCGGGAACACCGCGGTTTTACGGTTTTTACCCAGGCCAGCAATGCGGTTACGCAGAATAGACTGCTGAATCAAACGCGATTCCCAACTGGTTCCCAGGCCAAAACCAAAGGTGACGAACGGCGTCTGACCGTTGGCGGTATGCAGGGTGTTCACTTCATATTCGAGGGACTGGAATGCGTCGTAGCACTCTTTCTCGGTACGGGAATGGGCATAACCGTCGGCGTCCGGGATCTGCCATTCTTCAGCGGTTTTACGATGTTTATTAAAGCTCTCGGTCACGAACGGCGCGAGAACCTCGTCAATACGGTTAATGGTGGTACCGCCATAAATATGGCTGGCAACCTGCGCGATAATTTGCGCGGTCACGGCGGTCGCGGTAGAGATGGATTTTGGCGGTTCAATCTCCGCGTTACCCATCTTAAAGCCCTGCGTCAGCATGCCTTTCAGGTCGATCAGCATGCAGTTAAACATCGGGAAGAACGGCGAGTAGTCGAGATCGTGATAGTGAATATCACCACGCTCGTGCGCCTGGACTACATCACGCGGCAGCAGGTGTTGGCGCGCATAGTGTTTGGCGACGATACCGGCCAGCAGGTCGCGCTGGGTCGGGATCACTTTACTGTCTTTGTTGGCGTTTTCGTTCAGCAGAGCAGAATTGGTTTGCTCAACCAGACCACGAATTTCCTGGTTCAGACGGCCACGTTTTTCACGCTGGATATCACGGTCGTGGCGATATTCGATGTACGCACGGGCGAGTTGTTTGTACGGGCCAGACATCAGCTGGTTTTCTACCGCTGTCTGGATCTCGTTGATATCGACCTGGCTGCGCTCATTCATCAGGCTACTAACGACTTCTGCGACGGTGGCACAGTAATCTGCGTCATCGACTCCCGCTGCTTTAGCTGCACGCAGAATGGCTTCTTTGATGCGCTCTGATTTAAACGGCACTTTACAGCCATCTCGTTTCATCACATGCGGTGTCATGATCACTCCATATTTATAAGAACAGGTTATCCACAGAGGTTGGGGAAGCGGCCATGGCTTTATTCATCTCTATTGCCAATGACTTCCCGCAATCCTGACCCACGTTATCCACAATTCCACCGTGAAGCGGTGCATTGTAGTTGTAGCAATTATAGGCGATTAATACAACATATTGGGTCGGCGTGCATTTTAAGTTCTATATGTAGTGATTTGCATCAAGGATGTTTACGATTTTTTTGATGTAGCGCAAAGTAAAAATCGGAGCGTACAGATGACGGGCGCTACAGCCGATTGTAAATTACCCTTGGAAAATTCTGATTATTTATTCAGCAAAAACAGGAAGGTAAAGCTGGACGTAGGCAACAACGCCCGGCAGCGCTATTCGCACCGGGCTAACAAGAGATTGCAAGCTATTTTTGCAACCACCAGACGGCTTCAAAAGGACGCAGCGTCATGTCAACGGGTTGGCTGGCGACCTCGTCATAGTTGTGCATAAGCACCTGCCAGTTTCCGTTGGTATGAGTCGGTTGCCAGTTCTGGAAGGTATCACTCAGGTTGGCAATGACCAGCAGCCGCTGTCCTTGCCATTCGCGCTGATAACACCATACGAGTGGGCTGTCTGGTAACAGATCCTGGTAGTCGCCCCAGGTAATAACCGGCTCCGTTTTGCGCAAGGCGATCAGCTTCTGATAGGTGTAAAACACGGAATCGGCATCATCAAGCGCGGCTGCCACGTTAATATCCGTCGCATTGTCGCACAGTGCGATCCACGGCTCGCCCTGGGTAAATCCGGCATGTTTGCTGCCGTCCCATTGCATCGGCGTGCGGCTGTTATCGCGAGATTTACTGGCGAGGATTGCCAGCAACTCTTCGGCATCGCGTCCCTGAGCGTTCAGTTCCGCGAACATGTTAAGGCTTTCTACGTCGCGGTAATCGGTAATCTGGCGGAAGTGCGGGTTGGTCATGCCAATCTCTTCCCCCTGGTAGATATAGGGCGTGCCCTGCATGCCGTGCAGCACCATCGCCAGCATTTTGGCGGCTGGCACACGGTATTTCCCTTCCTCGCCAAAACGCGACACGATGCGCGGCTGGTCGTGGTTACACCAGAAAAGCGCGTTCCATGCCTGATTGTGCATCCCTTGCTGCCAGTGGCAGAACAGAGTTTTGAGCGCCACGTAGTCCGGTTTGGCTAACGTCCATTTTTCACCGTTGGGATAATCCACCTTCAGGTGGTGGAAGTTAAAAGTCATCGACAGTTCGCTGCCGTCCAGCGCGGCGTATTGCTGACAGTTTTCCAGCGTGGTGGAAGACATTTCGCCGACCGTCATCAGGCTACGTGGGGTGAAGACGTCGCGGTTCATCTCGCGTAAAAACTCATGCGCGCGCGGGCCGTCGGTATAAAAACGGCGGCCATCGCCGTCGGGATCGTTCGGGAAGTCCTGATCTTTGGAGATAAGATTGACTACGTCGAGACGCAGGCCGTCCACGCCGCGAGCGGCCCAGAACTCGCAGACTTTTTTCAGCTCGGCGCGTACCGCCGGGTTTTCCCAGTTCAGGTCGGCCTGCTCCGGGGCAAAGAGATGCAGATAATACTGCTCGCTTTCGGCGTGCCAGCCCCAGGCGCTGCCGCCAAATTTTGACTGCCAGTTGTTCGGCGGGGTGGTCGGTTCGCCGTCACGCCAGAAATAAAACTGACGATACGGGCTGTCTTTATCCAGCGCCTCACGAAACCAGGAATGCTGGGTTGAGGTGTGGTTAAACACCATATCCAGAATAATGCGTATGCCGCGCGCTTTCGCCGCTGCTACCAGTTCGTCAAAGTCTGCAAGCGTGCCGTAAGCCGGATCGACAGACATGTAGTCGGCGACGTCGTAGCCGTTATCAACCTGCGGCGAAATGTAGAAGGGTGTCAACCAGATGGCATCAACGCCCAGTTTTTGCAGATAGTCGAGACGCTGCGTTACGCCGCGTAAATCACCCGTGCCGCTGCCGGTGGTGTCCTGAAAGCTCTTGGGGTACACCTGATAGATAACGCCGTTTTGCCACCAGTGTGGAATATTCATTGCTGTTTCCTGGAGATACGATGGGGCGCAACTGCGCCCCGAAGAAAAGTTAAACAATCTGTAATGTGCCCTGACGGTATTTACGCTGGTAGACGAATGAGGTCAGTACCATCGGGATAACAATCGCGATGACCATCGCCATGCCAAATACCTGCCAGTAAGTTGGCTGAATGGAGAGGATACCCGGCAGGCCGCCGACGCCAATGCCGTTCGCCATCACGCCGTTCAGGCCGCACAGCAGACCGGCGAGACCGGAGCCGATCATCGCGCACAGCATCGGGAAGCGGTATTTCAGGTTGATGCCGTACATCGCCGGTTCCGTTACCCCGAGATAAGCCGAGATCGCCGCAGGTACTGATATTTCGCGTTCATTGTGTTTGCGGCTGGAGATAATGATGCCGACCACCGCGGAAGCCTGAGCGATGTTTGACAGCGCAATCAGCGGCCATACCGGCGTACCGCCCATGCTCTGGATCATCTGCATGTCGATAGCCAGCGTGGTCTGGTGTACGCCGGTGATCACCAGCGGCGCATACAGGAAGCCGAACAGCGCCGCGCCAATCGGCGCAAAGCTGCCGGTCATCAGATGACGAACCGCGAACGCCACGCCGTCGCCGATCATGCGGCCAAACGGACCGATAAAGGCGTGCGCAAGGAACACCGCGAGGATCAGCGAGCACACCGGGACGATCACCAGATACAGATAATCCGGGACGATGCGTTTCAGGCGCGTTTCAATAAACCCGAGCGCCAGACCGGCCAGCAGGGCCGGAATAACCTGCGCCTGGTAGCCCACTTTCTCAATGCTGAACAGGCCGAAGTTCCACACTTCCGGCACCTGTTGACCGAGCAGATAGGCGTTCATCAGCTGTGGCGAAACCAGCGTAACGCCCAGCACAATACCGAGGATCGGCGTGCCGCCCATTTTCTTCACCGCTGACCAGCAGATCCCGACAGGCAGATAGAAGAAGATCGCTTCGCCAATTAGCCACAGGAAGTCGTAGAGGGTTTTCAGCGACGGATGCATCTGCGCCAGCGTCTGCCCGTTACTCATTGGCAGATCGCCGATCACATTGCGAAAACCCAAGATCAAGCCGCCGCTAATCAGCGCTGGCAGCAGAGGGAAGAAGATCTCTGCAAAATGGGAAATCAGCTGTTCATGCCACTTCATGTTCTGCCGCGCGGCTTTTTTCGCCTGCTCTTTGTCGGCACTGGCCTGGCCGGTGGTCGCCAGCAGTGCTTTGTAGTAATCGCCCACCTCGG
Source organism: Citrobacter sp. TBCS-15 (assembly GCF_005280815.1). Taxonomy (NCBI): domain Bacteria; kingdom Pseudomonadati; phylum Pseudomonadota; class Gammaproteobacteria; order Enterobacterales; family Enterobacteriaceae; genus Citrobacter; species Citrobacter sp. TBCS-15. The sequence continues at coordinate 118,885 of NZ_SZWK01000018.1, forward strand.
TGCCAATCACTACCTGAAACTGCCCGGCGTTGGTGAAGCAGCCTTTGACCATCGGCAACTGCTCGATCTCTTTCGGCCTGGCATTCGCAGGCTGATTCAGTACAAAACGCAGGCGAGTGATGCAGTGACTCACCGTAGCGATATTGTCGCGCCCGCCTACCAGCTCAATCAGCCGGTCGATGTCTGCTTGTTTTACTTTGCTCATTATTAAGCCCTGTTGTTGACCTGCCGCCAGAGTATCTCTTCGATGAATATTTAAAAATGGGAACGTTCCCGAAACGCAGCGAAGATCACAAATTAGCGCTCAGAAAGCGATCAGGCGAGGGTGGAGGGAATAACGATTTGTCGCAGTTCGCTACGGCCGTTGATCTGCTCGATCAGCTGTGAGGCCGCTTGTCGTCCGGCCTCAGCGTAGCCTGGATCGACGGTGATAATTTCCGGATGGAGGAATTTCATCAGCGGTGTGCTGCCCACACTCGCCAACTGCAGATTTTCAATCCGCTGCTCCTGCAGATATTTGCTGACCCCAAGGGCAAGGGTATCCGTCGCACAGACTAAGGCGGTGGTTTCCGGGGTGATGACACTGGCGGCCTGCTCATAACCCTGCTTCATGGCCAGACCCGGCAGTGCGGCAACCGGATGCAGTTTGTGTTTCTTACAGAATGCCAGGTAGGCTTCATGACGGCGCTTACCAGTGGTCACGTCGCTATGGGGAACACCAAGAAAGCTAATATGGCGGTGGTCGCGATCGTATAAACGCTGCATCAGGTTATGAATAGCACCCTCATCGTCATAGCAGACGGAGGCAAAGCCTTTGGCATCTCTGGCCAGCAGTACCAGAGAATCCTGCCAGGAAGTGAGCATCGTTTCGGTAATGCCGGTAAAACCAAACAGCACCACACCGTCAATATTGCGGCGTCTGAGCATGCCCAGATGTTCTTCGACCAGTTCAGGCGAGAACTGGCTTTCCATCATGATCGGATCGTAACCTTGCTCATAAAAAGCGGGCAGCATGGTCTGCACGGCGAGATTTTCTGAAAGCGAATCCAGGCGCGTGACGATAATCGCCACCACCTTGTCGCTTTGCCCACGCATGGCGCGTGCGGAGCGGGAAGGGGAAAAACCGTGCTGATTCATCACCGCTTCGACGCGTTCACGGGTACGTTCGCTGACGCCGCTTTCGTTGTTGAGAACGCGGGAAACCGTGGATTTCCCCACACCGCTTAAGCGGGCGATGTCTTTAATGGTCAGCCGATTTTGCATCCTGTTTTCCCGTGTCGCGTGTGAAGTTATGCCAAAAGAGAATAACTTTACTCAAGCACAGTGCAATGGGCAAAGTCTGGTATACGTTTGGTTTAGTTTCTATGGTTTATCATACCGCCATAATTGCCACAAACCTTATGGTTTTCTGCGTATAATCCGCAGCGCTTATCTTTCACTTACCGGAGGCTATATGGATCCCGATCCCACCCCTCTCCCGAGACGGAGAAACAAAACTTTCCGGTAAGCCTGTCTTTCACTGTCTTACCGGATGCGTAAGACAGTGACGTTCTGACGTCCCTGTTGTGATTTGAAAATTGCCATCAGGCAAGGCTTTGCCACGCCTGAAGGATTTACTGCGCCCGTTAAGACTGGCGCAGGGGGACTGCCTATGTTCAAAAATATGACTCGCCAGCTGTTTGCCCGGCTTAACCGCCATTTACCGCATCGTCTGGTACATCGCGATCCGTTGCCCAATGCGCAAACCGTTGCCAGCACGCCGATCCCGCCCTCACTGAGCGAACATTGCCTGAAAATGGCGCTGATGGACGAAGCCGCGCTGTGGAAAACGTTTGGCGCGCACCCGGAAGGATTAAACGCTACAGAGGTCGAGAACGCTCGTGAAATCCATGGCGAAAACCAGTTGCCGGCGCAGAAGCCGTCGCCGTGGTGGGTGCATCTGTGGGTCTGCTATCGCAATCCGTTTAATATTCTGTTGACCATTCTTGGCGCCATTTCCTATGCCACTGAGGATCTGTTCGCTGCTGGCGTCATCGCGCTGATGGTCGCCATCTCGACGCTGCTGAATTTTGTGCAGGAGGCGCGTTCTACCAAAGCAGCAGACGCGCTGAAAGCGATGGTCAGCAACACCGCCACGGTGCTGCGTGTGATCAACGAAAAAGGGGAGAACGGTTGGGTTGAACTGCCGATCGACCAGTTGGTACCCGGTGATGTTATTAAGCTCGCGGCAGGGGATATGATCCCAGCGGATTTACGTATCGTCCAGGCGCGCGATCTGTTTGTGGCGCAGGCTTCGCTGACCGGTGAATCGCTGCCCGTGGAGAAGGTCGCAACCAGCCGCGACCCGCAGCAAAGCAACCCGCTGGAGTGCGATACCCTGTGCTTTATGGGCACCAACGTGGTGAGCGGTACAGCGCAGGCTATCGTGATTGCGACCGGAGCCAATACCTGGTTCGGGCAACTGGCGGGCCGCGTCAGCGAGCAGGAAAGCGAGCAGAATGCCTTCCAGAAAGGGATCAGCCGCGTCAGCATGTTGCTGATCCGCTTTATGCTGGTGATGGCGCCCATTGTGCTCATCATTAACGGCTATACCAAAGGCGACTGGTGGGAGGCGGCGCTGTTTGCGCTGTCTGTTGCGGTGGGGCTGACCCCGGAAATGCTGCCGATGATCGTCACCTCGACGCTGGCGCGCGGGGCGGTGAAGCTGTCTAAACAAAAGGTCATCGTCAAGCACCTTGATGCCATCCAGAACTTTGGCGCGATGGATATCCTGTGCACCGATAAAACCGGGACCCTGACCCAGGATAAAATTGTGCTGGAGAATCATACTGATATTTCCGGCAAACCCAGCGAGCACGTTCTGCATTCTGCGTGGCTGAACAGCCATTACCAGACCGGGCTGAAGAATCTGCTGGATACGGCGGTGCTGGAAGGCGTGGATGAAGAATCTGCCCGCCAGCTCTCTACCCGCTGGCAAAAAATCGATGAGATCCCGTTTGATTTCGAACGTCGCCGCATGTCGGTGGTGGTTGCTGAAGAAACTGATGTACATCAGCTGGTGTGCAAAGGCGCGCTGCAGGAGATCCTCAGCGTCTGCACCCAGGTGCGCCACAACGGCGAGATTGTCCCCCTGGATGAGGGCATGCTACGTCGGGTAAAGCGCGTCACGGATACGCTGAACCGTCAGGGGCTGCGCGTAGTGGCGGTAGCCACCAAGTACCTGCCCGCGCGTGAAGGTGATTACCAGCGTATTGATGAGTCGGATTTGATCCTCGAAGGCTATATCGCGTTCCTCGATCCGCCGAAAGAGACCACCGCTCCGGCGCTGAAAGCGCTGAAAGCCAGCGGTATTACGGTGAAAATTCTCACCGGTGATAGCGAGCTGGTGGCGGCAAAAGTGTGCCATGAAGTGGGGCTGGATGCGGGCGATGTGGTGATTGGCAGCAGCATTGAAGGGTTAAGCGATGACGAACTGGCAAAACTGGCCCAGCGCACCACGCTGTTTGCCCGCCTGACGCCGATGCACAAAGAGCGCATTGTTACGCTGCTCAAGCGTGAAGGCCACGTGGTTGGCTTTATGGGCGATGGCATCAATGACGCTCCTGCGCTGCGCGCGGCGGACATCGGTATCTCTGTTGATGGCGCGGTCGATATTGCGCGTGAAGCGGCAGATATTATCCTGCTGGAAAAGAGCCTGATGGTGCTGGAAGAAGGGGTGATCGAAGGACGCCGTACTTTTTCTAACATGTTGAAGTACATCAAAATGACGGCCAGTTCTAACTTCGGTAACGTGTTTAGCGTACTGGTGGCGAGCGCCTTTTTGCCGTTCCTGCCGATGTTGCCGTTGCACTTACTGATCCAGAACCTGCTGTACGATGTATCTCAGGTGGCGATTCCGTTTGATAACGTCGACGAAGAGCAGATCAAAAAGCCACAGCGCTGGAATCCCGCCGAACTGGGCCGCTTTATGATCTTCTTTGGGCCGATCAGCTCGATCTTTGACATTCTGACCTTTTGCCTGATGTGGTTTGTCTTCCATGCCAATACGCCAGAGCATCAGACATTGTTCCAGTCGGGCTGGTTCGTGGTGGGCCTGCTGTCGCAAACGCTGATTGTGCATATGATCCGTACCCGTCGTGTGCCGTTCATCCAAAGTCGCGCCGCATGGCCGCTGATGCTAATGACGCTGGTCGTGATGGTGGTGGGCATTGCATTACCGTTCTCGCCGCTGGCCAGCTATCTGCAATTGCAGGCGCTGCCGCTGACCTACTTCCCGTGGCTGATTGCGATTCTGGCGGGCTACATGACATTGACCCAATTAGTGAAAGGTTTTTATAGCCGTCGCTACGGTTGGCAGTAAACATCAAACTTCTCAGCAGGATGGTGTAAATACCATCCTGCATTTCTCTTTTTCATTCGAAAGATATTCCCACGAAATATTAGTGTTTTATTTTTATTGAAATACTAGCGGAGGGAATTAGTATCAAATCGCCTTCCTTGCGTTGTTTTTTTATCAAGAAAACGATCTGCGTTGCAAAAATGAAACACTGTGCTAAAAATTATTATCATCTGCGATTTTTTGTGAACACAGTCATCGAAATAAATTGTTACACCAGCTAGTCTGCACAGGTAACGTCGTTAAGAAAGTTTCTCGCTGCCCGTTTTAATTCCGGCAGTCATTTGCTCTGCAAGCTATTCCTGTTAATGGATATTATGAACTTCTGGAGAAGGACAAATGAAACTGACAAAAAAACTGTTAAGTCTGTGTATTGGCGCGTCCGTATTACTGGCGAGTCATGCAACGCTGGCACAAACTTTTCGCGCCGCGGATGTGCATCCGGCTGATTACCCGAACGTTGTCGCAGTGAAACATATGGGGGAGAAACTCAGCGCTGCGACAGATGGCCGTCTGGAGATTAAAACATTTCCAGGTGGCGTGTTAGGTGATGAAAAACAGATGATTGAGCAGGCGCAATTAGGCGCTATCGATATTATTCGCGTCTCAATGACGCCTGTTGCCGCCATTCTTCCTGAAATTAACGTGTTTACCCTGCCGTATATCTTTCGCGATGAAGACCATCTGCATAAGGTCCTTGACGGCATGATCGGTCAAGAGATTGGCGACCGTCTGACGGCTAATACGAAATCGCGGTTGGTATTTCTTGGTTGGATGGATGCCGGGACGCGCAACCTGATTACCAAAAATCCGGTGGTGAAACCGGAAGATTTACACGGTATGAAAATCCGCGTTCAAGGGAGTCCGATAGCACTGGATACCTTAAAAGCGATGGGAGCTAACGCCATCGTGATGGGCGTCAGTGAAGTGTTTAGCGGTATGCAAACCGGCGTTATTGATGGCACAGAGAATAACCCGCCAACATTTGTTGCGCACAACTATTTACCGGTCGTTAAAAACTATACCTGGAGCAAACACTTTATTATTCCTGAGCTTTTTCTGTTCTCCAAAGCCAAATGGGATAAATTGAAAAAAGAAGACCAGGAACTCATTATTAAGCTCGCCAAAGAAGCGCAGATAGAACAACGCAAACTTTGGCAAGAATATAATGCGAAATCTTTGGAGACCATGAAAGCCAATGGCGTTCAGTTCCACGATATTGATACTGACTATTTCTATAAAGCCACGCAGTCAGTGCGGGATAATTACGGTAAAGACCACCAGGATTTGATCAAACGTATTCAGGATGTGAAGTAATTCATCAGGCGGAGGGAAGCAATCCTCTGCCTGAGTCTTTTGATTAATTCGAGGTGATAATTATGGGTGAATGCTATTCATCGGTAATGGATTTTCTTTATCGGGTCTCTATGTGGATTGCCGGTGTCGCATTATTGGTTATGGTCGCTATTATCCCCATTGGCATATTTGCACGCTATGTCCTGAACAATGCCCTGTCATGGCCTGAACCGGTCGCCATTCTTTGTATGGTGACGTTCACCTTTATTGGCGCGGCGGTGAGCTATCGTGCAGGTTCACATATCGCGGTGAGCATGGTCATTGACCGTCTGGGGGAGTCCGCCCGTCGTTACTGCTCGATTGTCGCAGATATCATGTTGGTGGCGATCAGCCTGTTTATTCTCTGGTATGGAACCAATCTGTGTCTTGAGCTGTGGGATCAGCCCGTAGCGGAATTCCCGCTTTTAAGCGCCGGGCAAAACTATCTGCCGTTGCCTATTGGCTCCGCTATCACGCTGTTGTTTATCGCAGAAAAGATATTTCGCGGCCCGCAGTATCAACGTCCCGTTGTCATGCTGGGTTCAACCAGCTAGTTACCGCCCCCATTTCATTAAGGAAAGCAGATGGATGCATTTATTCTCGTCTTTACGCTTGGCATTATGCTGGCGATTGGGGTACCGGTAGCGTACGCGGTTGGCATTAGCGCCATCATTGGAGCCTGGTATATTGATATTCCGCTGGAAGCAGTAATGATCCAACTGACCAGCGGAGTAAACAAGTTTTCGCTACTGGCGATCCCATTCTTTATTCTGGCCGGGGCAATCATGGCGGAAGGGGGAATCGCGCGGCGACTGGTGAATTTTGCCTATATTTTTGTTGGCTTTATCCGCGGTGGGCTGTCGCTGGTAAACATCGTCGCCTCGACCTTTTTTGGCGCAATTTCAGGATCGTCGGTGGCCGATACCGCTTCTATCGGTTCAGTGATGATCCCGGAGATGGACAAAAAAGGCTACCCGCGCGACTTTGCCGCGGCGGTAACGGCCAGCGGCTCGGTGCAGGCGATCCTCACGCCGCCCAGCCATAATTCGGTTATCTACTCGCTGGCAACGGGCGGGACGGTGTCGATTGCCGCGCTGTTCATCGCCGGGATCCTGCCGGGCCTGTTGCTGAGCTTTAGCCTGATGGTGATGTGCGTGGCTTTTGCCCATAAACGCGGTTATCCAAAAGGGGAGCGCGTACCGTTTCGCCAGGCGCTGAAGATTTTCGTCGATACGCTGTGGGGATTAATGACGGTAGTGATCATCATGGGCGGGATCCTGTCAGGTATCTTTACCGCAACGGAATCCGCGGCGATTGCCTGTCTGTGGGCCTTCTTTGTCACTATGTTTATCTATCGTGACTATAAATGGTCAGAGCTGCCGAAGCTGATGTTCCGCACGGTGAAAACGGTCACTATCGTCATGATCCTGATAGGTTTTGCCGCCGCGTTTGGGGCCGTCATGACTTATATGCAGTTGCCGATGCGGATTACCGAAGCCTTCACCAGCATCTCGGATAACAAATATGTCATCCTGATGTGCATTAACATCATGCTGCTGCTGATCGGTACGCTGATGGACATGGCGCCGCTGATCCTGATCCTGACGCCGGTGCTACTACCGGTAACCAACGCGCTCGGCATTGATCCGGTCCATTTTGGCATGATCATGCTGGTGAACTTAGGGATCGGTCTGATTACGCCGCCGGTGGGGTCGGTGCTGTTTGTGGCCAGTGCGGTGAGTAAGCAGAAAATCGAGCAGGTGGTGAAGGCGATGCTGCCATTCTACCTGGTGCTGTTCCTGGTGCTGATGCTGGTGACGTACATTCCGGCGATTTCTCTATTCCTGCCGAAACTGTTTGGCGTGATGTGATAAATGCCCGGTGGCGCTCGCGCTTACCGGGCCTACAAACTACGCTTGCGTAGGCCGGATTACGCGAAGCCGCCATCCGGCACAAGCAGATTTAGCGACGAACGGCGATCGCTTCAATCTCGATTTTCACGTCTTTCGGCAGACGGGCAACTTCCACGCAAGAACGCGCCGGGAAGGTCGCGTTGTGCTCAGTGAAGAACGCTTCGTAGGTGGCGTTGACGGTAGCGAAATCGTTCAGGTCTTTCACGAAGACGGTCGTTTTTACGATGTCGCCCACTTTCAGACCTGCTGCTTCAACGATAGCTTTTACGTTTTCCAGCGACTGACGCGCCTGAGCGGACACGTCTTCCGCTACGGCGCCGGTTTTCGGATCGACTGGGATCTGACCGGAAGTGATTACCATGCTACCCAGGTCAACACCCTGTACGTATGGGCCGATTGCTGCTGGTGCATTTTCCGTCGCGATAGTCTTGCTCATGATTTCTCCTGAATTACAGCGGTAATAGAATGTTCCCGGCCATTATAGAGAGGCCACATTTCATAACCAACCCAAATTAGTTGGCCAGCACCACATAATGCGAAAACTCTTTTTCACAGTATTTGCATTTGAGTGCGATGTCATCAGCACGCTTTTTCACTGCAAAACTGGAAGAAACCGGCTCAGCATGACTGATACAGTTGCTGTTCGGGCACACCAGCACGTTGTCGATGCGCTCTGGCAGACTCGGACGTGATTTACCCACAACATCGTAATCGTCAATGCGGTTCACCGTTGCCTGCGGGGCATACAGAGAGAGCTGGTTAACCTGCTCGTCGGTCAGGAAGGTATTTTCGATTTTAATCAAGTCCTTACGACCCATCTCACCGGACGGCAGGTTCAGACCGATGGTGATTCGCTGGTCGGTTTCTGTCAGCTTGAACAGCGTCAGCAATTTAAAACCAACCTGTGCGGGAATATGGTCAATCACGGTGCCACGTTTGATGGCTTCAACCTGCAGTTTGTTATCGTGTGTCATCTCTTTTTCTCCCTTACAGTGCCAGTTCGCTATTCAGTACCAGTGCCAGTAACGCCTGGCGGGCGAAGATGCCGTTGCCAGCCTGCTGGAAATACCAGGCGTGCGGCGTCTTATCGACGTCGGTGGTGATTTCATCAATACGCGGCAGCGGATGTAGTACCTTCATGTTGGCTCTGGCGCCGTTCAGGTCGCTGGCGCGCAGGACAAACTGGGCTTTCACGTTGGCGTATTCGGATGGGTCCAGACGCTCTTTTTGTACGCGGGTCATATAGAGGATATCGACCTCCGCCATTACCTCTTCGATAGTGCCATGCAGGCTCCAGGCGATGCCCTTTTCAGTCAGCATATCCAGAATGTACTGCGGCATGGCCAGCGCATCCGGGGCAATGAAGTAGAAGCGGTTGCCTTCAAATTTCGCCAGCGCCTGAGTTAAGGAGTGGACAGTGCGGCCATATTTCAGATCACCCACCATGGCGATTTGCAGATTGTCCAGGCGGCCCTGTGTCTCCTGAATGGTAAACAGATCCAGCAGCGTTTGGGTTGGATGCTGGTTAGAGCCGTCGCCCGCGTTAAGAACCGGAACGTTACCAGAGAATTCTGTTGCCAGACGCGCGGCGCCTTCCTGCGGATGACGCATGACGATGGCGTCGACATAGGTGCTGATGACGGAAATGGTGTCAGCCAGCGTTTCGCCTTTTTTGCCCAGAGACGTGTTGCTGCTGTCAGAGAAACCTACCACGCTGGCACCCAGACGGTGCATTGAGGTTTCAAAGGATAAACGGGTGCGGGTGGACGCCTCAAAGAAGCAACTGGCGATGACCTTATGCTTTAACAGCTCCGGCTGTGGGTTCGCTTTTAATTTCGCCGCCGTTGCGAGGACCAGATTGAGGTCATCGCGGCTGAGGTCGTTTATGGAAATGATGTGTTTTTGATAGAGCGGGTTAGCCATGTTTATCTCCTGACGCCTGGGCAAAAAAAAAGCCCCTCAATTGAGGGGCTCGGAATGGGTGATCAACGGAAAGAAAAACGGCAGGCCAGCGTCCTTTTTCAGACGCGGTAAGACAAAATGTCGTACACACTGAACCATACATCCTCCCGGCAAATTGTCCGCGATTATACTCAGCTACGTTATGGGATCAAGCGAAAAATGCACGATTTATTCATCGCAAACGGTTCTTCTGAATTTTAATTCATTTTAAAGAGATAATTAATCTGCTTGTGAACCAGGCCCGTTCGCTGCACGACGCGCGGCGCGACCCAGACGATACTGCTACCGGCAATGACGCCCAGAACTTCCGGCAAGGCGTGATAATCGAGGATTCTGGCAACCGCGCGACCATATCCTGCTGCGGTGTGAATGAGGATAAACTCGCTATTGTGTTCTATGCTGACCACCATTTCAGCGATCGATCGCGCGGCATCTGGAGCGGGTCGTGACTGAGGATTCACAGAATAAATTTTTTGCCCTTTTGTGTTTCTTATTTTTATGGCCCCGAGCAACTTCAGCAAACGAGACACCGTCGACTGACTAATACTGGTAAAGCCGTGGCTTTGCAGGTCGCGGCGCAGCGCTTCCTGAGACAGGTAGCTTTTTTCGCTAATCAGGCGCTGACACATCGCCAGCTGTTTTTGCTCTTTGGCAGAGTAATCATCGAATTCCTTCATAAAATCACCTTATATTTATTATCTGTATCAATGCGATGGCGAAATTCACCACATTTGCAGTATCAATAACGGCTCAAACGGGCGGTTGTGCAGAAAAACGAGAGAACGATCAAAAAAGCCGCCGGTATCCGACGGCTAAAAGGGTTACAGCATCGCGCCGATACTCAGGACGACCATGTTCAGTAACGTCAAAATGAGCAGTAACGGAGCGACCCATTTCAGGTAACGCACATAGGGAACGCGCGCGATGGCCAGCCCACCCATCACAACCGCAGAGGTGGGCGTAATCAGATTCACAATGCCGGAAGCGGATTGATACGCGGTGACGACCAGATCCCTCTGTACATGCGCGAAGTCGGCCAGCGGGGCCATAATGGGCATGGTGAGGACCGCCAGCCCAGAGGACGATGGGACCAGGAAGGAGAGCAAAACTTCCAGCCAATAGGTCACATTGATGAAAATGGTGGTGGAAAGGCCGGAGACTAAATTTTCAGCGCTGTGCAGAATGGTGTGAGTGATCATGCCGTTATCCATCACCACGACGATGCCGCGCGCAATACCGATAATCAGCGCTACGCCAAGCAGATCCCGCGCACCGTCAATGAACGTACTGGTAAATGCCTCTTCACTCATGCGGGCGATTACGCCGACGATAATCGCAGCAGCCAGAAAAACACCGGATATTTCTGCCATCCACCACCCGAGTACCGCTACTCCATAGATCATTACCGCAAAGGCGGCGGCGAAAATCAGCAGGATCCATTTCCGCGTTGCCGTGAATTCCAGATTGGTATTGGTGCGACTACCGAGAAAATGGGCGCGGTTTTCCTCCATTTTATCCGCCACGATAGACAGCTCAGGATGGCTGCGAACTTTCCGGGCATAGCGCATGACCCACACCACACAGATCACATAGCCGATGACCAGCAGCAGAATGCGCATCAGCATTCCCTGAGTGAAGGGGATCCCGGCAGCGTTGGCAGCGATAACCGTTGCGAAAGGGTTAATTGTCGAACCGAGTGTGCCGATACCTGCGCCGAGCAAAACGGTCGCAGCAGCAACCAGTGGATCAAAGCGGGCCGCCATCATTACCGGGACGAGCAGCGTGTAAAAAGGAAGCGACTCTTCCGCCATCCCGTAAATCGTACCTCCGGCAGCGAAAAGTCCCATCAGGATGGGGATCATCCACTCTTCTTTGCCGTTAAGCCTGACCGTCACGCGTTCGATACCGGCGTCGATGGCCCCCGTTTTGTTTACTACGCCGAGAAACCCGCCGATGATCAGGACAAACAGCGCCACATCAATGGCGCCAGCGGTGTAGGTCTCGTGATTATAAAGACCGTCAATCGGTGCCAGCAGTACAGCGGTAATACCTTGGGGATGCGCCTCGGTGGGGGCATAAGTCCCGGCAACCGGCACTTCTTTGCCCAGGGTCGCATTCATCGCCATCTGATATTTCCCTGCCGGGACAATCCAGGTCATAACAGCGACGAGTGCAATAAGAATAAACAGGATGGTATACGCGCTGGGAAATTTGAATTTGCCCATGATGTTCTCCGGATAACTCGGGCATATGCCGTCAGGCGACATATGCCCGCAGGGGTTAGTCGCCGAGTGTCGCTACCATGACCGCTTTAATGGTATGCATCCGGTTTTCTGCTTCGTCGAAGACGATGGAGTGTGCTGACTCGAACACCTCCTCCGTGACCTCAAGCCCTTTCAGGCCGTAAGCCGCTTCGATTTCACGTCCAACTTTGGTGTGTTCGTTATGGAAGGCGGGCAGACAGTGCATAAATTTCACATTGGGGTTGCCGGTTGCGTTGATGACTCGCTGGTTAATCTGATAAGGCGTCATCAGGCTTACGCGTTCTGCCCATGCCTCTTTGGGTTCACCCATGGAGACCCAGACATCGGTATAGAGGAAATCCACGTCGTAAACGCCTTCCTCAACGTCCTCCGTGAGCGTAATGCGCGCGCCCGTCACGCCGGCGATCTCACGGCATTCGGCAACCAGTTTTTCATCCGGCCAGAAGGATTTAGGGGCGACGAGGCGGATGTCCATCCCCATTTTCGCCGCGCCAACCATCAGTGAATTACCCATGTTATTGCGGGCGTCACCGAGGTAGGCGAAGCTCAGTTCAGGTAAGGTTTTGCCCGGCGCGTGTTCCAGCATGGTCATCAGATCCGCGAGGATCTGCGTAGGGTGAAATTCGTTGGTCAGCCCGTTCCATACCGGAACACCGGCGAACTGCCCCAGCTCTTCCACGATCTCCTGGCCATATCCGCGATATTCGATGCCGTCGTACATACGGCCTAACACGCGGGCGGTATCTTTCATCGATTCTTTGTGACCAATCTGTGAGCCGCTTGGGCCGAGGTAGGTCACCTGTGCGCCCTGATCAAAAGCGCCAACTTCAAAGGCGCAGCGGGTGCGGGTTGAGGTTTTTTCGAAGATTAGCGCGATATTTTTACCGACCAGCGTCTGTCTTTCGCGTCCGGCCTTTTTCGCCGTTTTTAATTCGATAGCCAGATCGATCAGGTACTGGATCTCTGCCGGGGTGTAGTCGAGCAATTTAAGAAAATTGCGATTTTTTAAGTTAACAGTCATCAGAATGTCCTTGTGTAGGCCGGATAAGGCGCAGTCGCCCATCCGGCAAAATGGGTCATGCGTCGTAAGCAATGGTTTCGGGCCGAATCAATGTGCCTTTCTCTCCCGAGAGAATGGCCGGACCGTCGGCCAACGAGCCGATGCCTGCTATCCCATGGCATTGAGAGACAAAATTCGCGCAGGCGGTAACTTTTGGACCCATAGAACCGGCGTCGAACTGCATCTCGCCGAGTATCTCGGGGGTGACCTGAGCCAAAGGCCGTTGGGTGGGTTTGCCCCAGTCGAGGTACACCGCGTCGGCGTCGGTCAGGATGAGCAACGCATCAGCATGAAGCTGGCTGGCGAGTAGGGCGGCGGAGAGATCTTTGTCGATCACGGCTTCAATACCGTGGTAGCCATCGGCCTTTTCCACGACCGGCACACCGCCACCGCCGTTGCAAATGACCAGATGATCGCGGGCGATCAACGCCTGGATCGCGTCACTTTCAACAATGCGTTTGGGCTGCGGAGAGGGCACAACGCGACGGAACGCTTTACCATCGGCTTTGAAAACCCAGCCTTTTTCCACCTGCAATGCATTGGCCTGGGTTTGGTCGTAAATGGGGCCGATATATTTGGTTGGATTGCTGAAGGCTGGATCGTGGGCATCGACTTCAACCTGAGTCAGCAGGACGCTAATTTCCCGCTGTGGAAGCTGGTTTTTCAGCGCCTGTTGCAACATATAGCCAATCATTCCCTGACTTTCCGCGCCGAGAATGTCGAGCGGATAGGGGGTGACGCTGGCGTAAGCGCTGTTTTGTAACGCCAGCAGTCCAACCTGTGGGCCATTGCCGTGTACCAGAATCACACGCCACTGTTGCGTAAGCCGGGCGATGGTTTTTGCCGCCAGCTCAATATTCTTACGTTGGATGTCAGCTTCCAGCGGCTCGCCGCGTTTGAGCAGCGCATTGCCGCCCAGAGCCACAACCAGGGTCGGTTTATTTTCCATGACGTCTCCTTAAATGCCGTCGCGTTCCAGTGGGCAGCTCATGCAGCGCGCGCCGCCGCGTCCGCGTCCAAGTTCGTCGCCAGGAATGGGTAAAACGGTGATGCCGGCTTTGTCGTATTTCTCGTTGGTCCAGATATTGCGCTCGTAACCTACAACCACACCGGGACGTAGCGTCAGGACGTTGTTGGCGTCATTCCACTGTTCACGTTCGGCTTCGAAGGCGTCACCGCCGGTAGTAATCAGGCGAATTTGATCGAGCCCCAGCGCTTTTTCCAGGGCATGGACCAGCGTACTTTCCTGCGTCCGTTTCAGGCCGCCGCGCCCGTCTGGCGTCAGAGTCCAGCACTGCACGTCCGGGCGCACCACTTCCGGGTAGACAGAGAAGGTATCGATATCGATGTGGGTCATCACGGTGTCGAGATGCATACAGGAACGATGCTTAGGCAGTTCGACCGCGATGACGCGCTCTGCCTGGCGATGCTTGAAGAGTGACTGGGCAAGGAACTCGATTCCCTGTGGCGTGGTGCGCTCAGACATGCCAATAAGTACCGCACCGCGACCAATGACCAGCACATCTCCACCTTCTAATGTGGCGTGGTCGTAATTAATATTTTCATCACCGAAATATTTAATAAATTCGCCATCGGCAAATTGTGGGTGCCAACGGTAAATCGCCCGCAGATTATTAGTTTCTCGTTGCCGGGCAGTTTTAGCCATCGGATTAATCGACACGCCGTTATATATCCAGCAGGAGGTGTCGCGGGTAAATAAATGGTTGGGCAATGGCTTCATAATAAAATCATTAATATCATGAGTATCCACCACCATATTTTTTATAGAGGCAGGGATTTCGCCATAGGTCAGCCCGCCGCTTAAATGCCGTGCCAGTTCCCGGTGCTGCATGTCCGCAAGCCAGGCGCGGACATCGGCGGCGAAAGTGGGGCCAAGGCGATAATCAGAAATTTGCGTATCCAGCAGCCAGCTTTTAGCGTCGGGAATATCCAAGGTTTGTGTTAATAAATCAGTGAGTAACAGAACCTCAATTCCCTCCTGGCGCAGCGTGTTGGCGAAAATGTCGTGCTCTTCACCTGCACGTTCTACCGAAAGCACATCATCAAAAAGCAGCTCCTGACAATTGGATGGCGTCAGCCTTTTTAAGCTGAGATTAGGGCGATGCAGCATCACGCTACGTAATTGACCGATTTCGGAACCGACATAATGCTTTTCCATCATTATTCCTTTAATACGATTTTAAAAAATAAAGAGGAGATGGCTGCAAATGCAATTTATTGCAGTCATGATTTTTCAGCTGATTTCAGAATCTATATTTAGATCTTATTTGATACGGAAACGTGATTTGTTTCACAGTCGGTTCGATATTTGAATTTGCTTTCCTAATATATGAGATGGCTCTGAGATTTTAAAAAATAATAAATACAATAACTGAATTGCTACGCATGAATATGTCTTGTTATTTATCTATGTTAATTTTATGTACATTTTTAAAAATATATACACTTAATAATCAATTGATTTTTATGTGTTTTTTATTATGAGGTGAATGTTTATGCGGTTCTGTGATTCTATTATTTGTACGGGACAGTTTATTGCCAAATAAATATGGTGGCGAACAAAGCGAGTGGGGGAGGTGTGAATTGTGATCGACGGCTGGGTTTTATCATAACACTTTCAAAACCAGCAAGTTACCAGCAAAGAGAAAAATGAGAGGGTAAGAGTTATGCAGTGTTTATGCATAACCTGATGTGTTAGGTTAACAACTATCTAACATCATCAGCGATAAACATGCGTTGCCGCAAAATATCGGTAATTAGGAGTGGTATGGCAGGCCGTTTTTTCGTATAACAACAAAAATGAAACGATGTTTTAATTAAGGGGTTTGAGATGATTGTCGGCAATATTCACAACCTGGGTGCCTGGCTGCCGGAAGAGCTGCGTCAGGCGATTGAGCACATTAAAACGCATGTTACGGATGCGACGGAAAAGGGTAAGCACGACATCGATGGCGATCGCCTGTTTTATCTGATTGCCGAAGATATGACGGAGCCGTTTGCACAGCGCCGTGCCGAATATCATGCCCGCTATCTGGATATTCAGATCCTGCTCAAAGGGCAGGAAGGCATGACCTTTAGTACGCAGCCTGCGGGCGCGCCGGAAACTGACTGGCTGGCGGATAAAGATATTGCCTTCCTGCCGGAAGGGGCACAGGAGAAAACGGTGGTGCTGAACGAGGGTGACTTTGTGGTGTTCTATCCGGGGGAAGTGCACAAACCGCTGTGCGCAGTCGGTGCTCCGGCGCTGGTACGCAAAGCGGTGGTTAAGCTGTTGGTTGAGTGACGGACCGTAGGCCTGATAAGCGTAGCGCCATCAGGCACAACGGTGCAGATTGCCGGATAAGATGCTTAGCATCGCCATCCGGCAAATCAATCATGCAACGTTATTTTTTGGAAAGCGTCGCCACCATTACCGCTTTAATAGTGTGCATCCGGTTTTCCGCCTGATCAAATACGATGCTGGCGGGTGACTCAAAGACGTCGTCGGTCACTTCCATCCCGCCGTGCAAACCGTACTGTTGCGCCATTTGTTTGCCAAGCGTGGTTTGATCATCATGGAACGCGGGCAGGCAGTGCAGAAATTTCACCTGCGGATTGCCGGTGAACGCCATCATCGCGCTGTTTACCTGATATTTGCGCAGCAGCGCAATACGCTCGGCCCACTTCTCTTTCGCTTCGCCCATTGACACCCATACGTCGGTGTAGATGAAGTCTGCACCTTTTACGCCCGTGGCGATATCTTCGGTCAGCGTAATATTGCCACCGTTTTTCTGTGCCAGCGCTTTGCATTCTGCCACCAGACTCTCTTCCGGCCAGCAGGCCTGCGGTGCAACCAGACGCAGATCTAACCCGGTTAACGCGGCGGCTTCCAGCATTGAATTGCCCATATTGTTACGGGCATCGCCGGTGTAGACCAACGCCATCTCATTAAATGCTTTACCCGGCAGGTGCTCCTGCATAGTTAACAGATCCGCCAGTAACTGGGTGGGATGAAACTCGTTAGTTAATCCATTCCACACCGGCACCCCGGCATATTCCGCCAGCGTTTCCACCACTTCCTGACCGTGACCCCGATACTGAATACCGTCGTACATGCGGCCAAGCACGCGGGCAGTATCTTTAATCGACTCTTTATGTCCAATCTGGCTGCCGCTTGGCCCGAGATATGTCACACGAGCGCCCTGATCGTATGCGGCAACTTCGAAAGAGCAACGAGTACGAGTCGAGTCTTTTTCGAAGAT
The DNA here is from genome assembly GCF_005280815.1 of Citrobacter sp. TBCS-15. Lineage (NCBI taxonomy): Bacteria > Pseudomonadati > Pseudomonadota > Gammaproteobacteria > Enterobacterales > Enterobacteriaceae > Citrobacter > Citrobacter sp. TBCS-15. The sequence goes on from NZ_SZWK01000018.1 coordinate 136,077, forward strand.
GAGCGCGATATTTTTACCGGTGAGTTGAGCGACCTCGGTGCCGTTTTTCTTATCTGCCTTGAGCTGCGCGGCGAGCTTGAGCAGTGACGTGAGTTCAGCAGAGGTGAAATCGAGCAATTTCAAAAAGTGCTTCTGATAAAACGTAGACATGGTTTCCTCACATGGCTTAAGCCATTTATTGAATTAAAATTCAATTTATATGGATGTTTATTCACTTGCAACCTTGTTTAACAAATCTTTCCTGGAAAGGTGGAGGCAATGACAGCGGTATGTGACAATAAGAGTATCGGCAGGACATTATGAGGAACGAGCCATGGCAAACCCGGAACTACTGGAAGAGCAGCGTGAAGAAACACGCTTGATTATTGAAGAGTTACTCGAAGATGGCAGCGATCCAGACGCGCTGTACACCATTGAGCATCACCTTTCCGCGGACGACTTTGAAACCCTGGAAAAAGCGGCAGTAGAAGCCTTCAAGCTGGGTTATGAAGTGACCGAGCCGGAAGAGCTGGAAGTGGAAGAAGGCGACACGGTTATTTGCTGTGACATCCTCAGCGAATGCGCCCTGAATGCCGAGCTGATTGACGCGCAGGTTGAGCAACTGATGAACCTGGCTGAAAAATTTGAAGTGGAATACGACGGTTGGGGCACTTATTTTGAAGACCCGAACGGCGAAGAAGGTGAAGACGGCGACGATGAAGACCTCGTCGACGAAGATGATGACGGCGTGCGTCACTAAGTCATCTGCTGACCTGCGGTAGCACAGGCTGCCGCAGGCCAAGGACAACGTATGGATTACCCGCAAATACTCTCCCCGATCCACAACTTCCTGAAATGCAAAACGCCCCAGGCCTGGCTTGATAAAGCGCGAGACCCGGCGAATCTGCCGCTGTTATTGACCGATCACCTCGTCTGCGAACTGAAAGCGGCGCAAACGGCAATGCTGCTGGTGCGTAAGTATGTCGCGGATAAACAGGGATCGCAGGCGCTGTTGGACTGGCTGAAACCCTATGAAGCGTTTGCTTTCAGAGAAGGGGATGAGCCGGATTTTATCGCGCTGAATAAACAGATAAGCAAAAGCGTCATGCCGCAGACCGACGACCCGTGGGGACGAAAGCTTATCGACAGCATGGTGTTGCTGATTAAAGAAGAGCTACATCACTTCTCGCAGGTACGCGAGGCGATGATGAGCCGCAATATTCCTTACATCAAAATTACCGCCAGCCGTTACGCCAAAGGCATGCTCAAAGAGGTACGCACCCACGAGCCGCTGACGCTGATCGACAAGCTGATTTGCGGGGCGTATATCGAAGCCCGCTCCTGTGAACGTTTTGCCGCGCTGGCACCGTATCTGGAGGCTGATTTGCAGGCGTTTTATCTGTCGCTGCTGCGATCCGAGGCGCGGCACTATCAGGATTATCTGGCGCTGGCGCAGCAGGTTTCTGCTGATGATATCAGCGACCGGGTGCGATTTTTTGGCGAAGTCGAAGCCGCGCTGATTACCTCTCCTGACGACGAGTTCCGCTTTCACAGCGGCGTACCGGCTTGATTCTTTCCGTGACGTGCGGTGTTCAATCATCGCGCGTATTACCTCTTCCCCCATTTCCGCTAGCAAAATCTGGTGGCTGGAAATCGCTCGCCGCTGCCGTAATAATCAAAACACACAAAGGGGGAAATATATCCCCTTACCAGAGATTGTTTTGCATAAGGATGGTTAATGAACTGGGCACACGTATGGTTAGCGTGCTATATCGGGGTGGTGATTGCCATCGTCGTTGGCATGTTTCGTAAAAAAGGCTGGCTGGGCAAGATCTCAGGCGCGGTGGTCTTTGTGGTGGCGATTATTGCGTGGAATCTGTTTGATGTGCACTACCTGATCCCACGTGAAAACCCGGATTATGGTCTGACCGAAGAGCAGCAGTTTGAAAAGGCGATGCTCTCTAATCCGGCGTTTCAGGTGATTAAGGAACAGGAGCCCGCGCTGACACAAAAAATTATCAGCCAGGCAGCGCAGATGAAGAAAGCGGGGAGCAGCGAACAGCAGGTTATCGACGCGATACAGCCGCAGATTCTTCAGTTGCAGATGGCACGATTGCAGCAAGCTCCTGATGCCAATGTCATTGAATATATGAAAATTAATCTTGAGCAGATCGCCGCCGTGGCCAAAATAGGTGATGACGAATGCTTCCGCTTCCTGTTTCCGGCAGTAAAAGGGGGGATTAACCCGGCACGTCTGGTTCCGCATGAGATCATGAACCGTCGTATGGCGAGTGATATGAGTATGATGCGTGCTGCCTATGGTCCGAACAAACATACGGTCACGGCAGAAGAGAAACAGCTGGCGTTGCAGGATCTGCAAGCAATAAGTCCTGGACTAGTACAGCGCTATGGACCGGATATTCAAATCATGGCCGATCCGACTAAAGCTGTCGGCAAAGAGAAGATTGCCTGTGAGATAGTGCAGGATCTCTGGTCACAGGTGTTGAAGCTGCCGACCGCGCGTTCGGCCGGCGTGATTCGTCTGATGCTTTCAGCTGAGATGCAGTAAGGTTGCCATAGCCCCTCAGCGTAAGGTCAGAGGGGCTTTAACATCCGTACTTCACAATCCACGTGCCCAGTGCAGCCCAGCGCTTCGCTGATATGCTCAAAGCCTAAATGTTCATACAGGCGTATAGCCTCGGTCAGAAACGCGGTCGTTTCCAGATAGCACTGCTTAAAACCCTGCTCACGGGCGTGATCCAGCGCCATCAGCGCCAGCTTTTTCGCCAGCCCCTGACCGCGTGCGCTCGACAGGAAGTACATCTTTTGCAGCTCGCAAATGTCCGGTTCGCTACACCCTAACGGAGCAACACCGCCGCCGCCCACGATTTCACCGTTTTGCTCCACCACCCAGTACGCCGCGCCAGGCTGACTGTAAACCTGGAATAGTTCGTCCAGGTTAGGATCGGCAACGGTATAGCCTTTATCAGCGGTAAGCCCGTATTCTGCGGAAACCTGACGGATTACCGCAGCGATGGCGGCATTGTCTGTTTCGGTGATTCGACGTAGCTTCAGCGTGGAGGACAGCACAATATTCATAATATGGCTCAATTCTAAAAATACATTTATATATTTATTTAATACCACTCTCTTCTGTCGTGTGCAAGACGTTCCTTAATTGGAGAAAAATAAAAAACATTAAGTAATTAAAAATAGTATCGTAAGCGAACCAGTAATTAAATGCTGGTTTTTATTTTTTCTATTAATAGAATGCATGTTAGGGATATTATTCATGAATGAGTTTGTTCGTGGTCAGGAGAATCAAAGCCACACATTTGTTTTTACCGGTAAAGGATGGCAGTATTTTGTGCTTTGTCTTATCAATTTTTTGTTGAGTTGCATTACCCTGGGTATTTATATGCCGTGGGCGATAGTGAAATGTCGCCGTTATATTTATGAGAATATGACTCTTAATGGTCAGGCTTTTACCTATAAGGCAACGGGTGGCGCTATTTTTGTTAGCTTCCTGTTGATCATGGTGATTTATGGCGCGAGCGTGAGTTTCATCGCTCACGGTAGTCATCTCATTGGATTTACTTTGATCGGCTTACTGATAGCGGCCATTCCGTTAATGGCAATAAAAAGCCTGCAATATCAGGCGGCGATGACATCGCTTAACGGTGTCTGCTTTGGTTTTTCCTGCTCAAAATTACAGGCCTGGCTCTTTATGCTGCTCGTGCCAGTGGTGCTTTCTCTGGTTAACTGGGGTGTGGTTTATCTTCTGAGCCTGGCTACAGAATGGCTGGATGGCAGCACGGGAACGCTGATCAGAATAGCGTTTATTGCGCTGGTGGGCATTGTCGGTATGGGTATCACCTATGGTATTACCTATGCAAAATGGATGCAGTTGGTTGGTAATGGCGGGAGTTTTGGTATTCACCGTTTTGCCATTGACGTTAATATGAAAGCGTGCGTTGTAGGTTGTATTAAAGCCGTGCTGGTACTGCTGCCATTTGTTGTGGTGATAGCCTGGCTGATTGCTCCTATTTTTCTGCAAATGGTGATGCTGGCTGTGTTAGGCGTGGCTGATGACGCGTTTATCATGGAAAATCACAGCAGAATAATGGCTTGCTATTTCCTCTATTTCGTCGGGATTATTGTCGCCGTAAGTTATTTATATGTCACGCTACGCAATCTGTTTATGAATAACCTGGTACTGGCAGAGGGTAAGATTCGTTTTCATTCTTCAGTAACGGCGCATGGTCTGGTCTGGCGTTTTGTGCTGGTGATGTTTATTTCGGGTATAACGCTTGGGTTGGCTTATCCGTGGATGAAAATGTGGCTTGTCAGTTGGCTGGCCAGCAACTCCCATGTTCAGGGCGATTTGGATTCGCTGGCGCTGACTAACGACGACAATGCGCTGGAAACCGGCCCGGCGATGTGGCTTTCTCGTGGTGTGATGACCTACTTCCCGTTCATCTGATACAACAAGGCCGGAGCATGCTCCGGCCTTAAATTTTTGTGCCTGTTTGCCGGATTAGCGTAGCGCCATCCGGCAAACAGTGTTACAGCGCGGCGATGACCGCCTGCTGCTCAATCAGCTTCGCTTTCGCTTCTGCGTAACCGTCCAACTTCTCACGCTCTTTGGCGATCACCGCTTCCGGTGCGCGAGCGACGAAACCTTCGTTGGAGAGTTTGCCTTCGATACGGGCAATCTCACCTTCGATTTTCGCCACTTCTTTCGCCAGACGCGCCAGCTCATCTTCTTTGTTGATGAGGCCAGCCATCGGGATCAGCAGTTCAGCTCCGTCGATGATTTTGGTCACGGAAACCGGACCTTTGTCATCGGCAGGCAGCACGGTGATGCTTTCCAGACGCGCCAGGTTCAGCAGGAAGCTGCGGTTGTCGTTCACACGACGCATCGCGTCAGCGCTGCAACCACGCAGCAGCAGCTCCAGCGGTTTACCCGGGGCGATGTTCATTTCCGCACGAATGTTACGCACGGCAACGATCGCCTGCTTCAGCCATTCGGTATCGGCCAACGCGGCTTCATCAACCTGCGCGGCGTTATATTCCGGGAACGGCTGCAGCATAATGGTATCGGCGGTAATACCGCAAATGACCTTCACGCGCTGCCAGATGGTTTCAGTGATGAACGGGATGATTGGGTGCGCCAGGCGCAGCAGACCTTCCAGCACGGTGACCAGCGTATTGCGGGTGCCGCGCAGTTCAGATTCGGAACCCCCGGTCATTACCGGCTTGGTCAGCTCCAGATACCAGTCGCAGAACTGGTTCCAGGTGAACTCGTACAGAATGCCCGCGGCGATATCGAAGCGGAAGTTATCCAGCGCTTCGCGGTACGCTTTCACGGTCTGGTTGAATTCAGCCAGGATCCAGCGGTCAGCCAGCGACAGCGTCATTTCACCGCCGTTGAAGCCGCAATCCTGATCTTCAGTGTTCATCAGCACGAAGCGGCTGGCGTTCCACAGCTTGTTACAGAAGTTACGGTAACCTTCCAGACGCTTCATATCCCAGTTGATATCGCGGCCGGTCGAAGCCAGCGCCGCCAGGGTAAAGCGCAGGGCGTCGGTGCCGTGCGGCTCGATACCGTTCGGGAACTGCTTCTCGGTACGCTTGGCAATCTTCTCAGCCAGCTGCGGCTGCATCATGTTGCCGGTACGTTTTTCCAGCAGCTCCGGCAGGGAGATGCCGTCGACCATATCCAGCGGGTCAATAACGTTACCCTTGGACTTGGACATCTTCTGGCCTTCGTCGTCGCGAATCAGACCGGTCATGTAGACGGTATGGAACGGAACCTGCGGCTTGCCGTTTTCATCTTTGATGAAGTGCATGGTCATCATGATCATGCGGGCAATCCAGAAGAAGATGATGTCGAAGCCGGAAACCATCACGCTGGTTGGGTGGAACTGACGCAGGGCGTCGGTATTTTCCGGCCAGCCGAGGGTGGAGAAGGTCCACAGCGCGGAGGAGAACCAGGTATCGAGAACGTCTTCGTCCTGACGAAGCGCAACGTCGGCGCCGAGGTCGTTTTCCTGACGCACTTCGTCTTCTGTACGGCCAACGTAGACGTTGCCGTCGTTGTCGTACCATGCCGGGATACGGTGACCCCACCACAGCTGACGGGAGATACACCAGTCCTGAATATCGCGCATCCAGGAGAAGTACATGTTTTCGTACTGCTTCGGCACGAACTGAATGCTACCGTTTTCAACGGCTTCAACCGCTGGTTTCGCCAGCACGTCAGCACGCACGTACCACTGGTCGGTCAGCATCGGTTCGATAACCACGCCGCCACGGTCGCCGTAAGGGACAGTCAGGTCGTGCGGTTTAATTTCTTCCAGCAGGCCCAGCGCGTCAACGGCAGCGACGATCGCCTTACGGGCAGCAAAACGTTCCAGCTTCTGGAATTCAGCCGGGATCGCGTTGGAGTAAACGTCAGACTCTTCGCCTTTGGTGTCGTACACTTCCGCGGTTTCGCGGATGTCGCCGTCAAAGGTCAGAATATTGATCATCGGCAGGGCGTGACGACGACCGACTTCGTAGTCGTTAAAGTCGTGCGCCGGGGTGATCTTCACGCAGCCGGTGCCTTTTTCCATATCGGCGTGTTCGTCGCCAACGATTGGAATACGGCGGTCAACCAGCGGCAGCATCACGAATTTGCCGATCAGATCTTTATAACGCGGATCTTCCGGGTTCACGGCCACGCCAGTATCGCCGAGAATGGTTTCCGGACGGGTAGTGGCGACGACCAGATAATCTTTACCATCTGCGGTTTTCGCGCCGTCGGCCAGCGGATAGCGGATGTGCCACATCGAGCCTTTGGACTCGCGGTTTTCCACTTCCAGGTCAGAGATGGCGGTGCGCAGTTTCGGGTCCCAGTTCACCAGGCGCTTGCCGCGGTAAATCAGGTCTTCTTTGTACAGGCGAACGAAGACTTCTTTCACGGCATTGGAAAGACCTTCGTCCATGGTGAAGCGCTCGCGCTCCCAGTCAACGGAGTTGCCGAGACGGCGCATCTGACGGGTAATGGTGCCGCCGGATTCCGCTTTCCACTGCCAGATTTTGTCGATGAACGCATCGCGACCGTAGTCGTGACGAGTTTTACCTTCTTCAGCGGCAATCTTACGCTCAACCACCATCTGGGTAGCGATACCCGCGTGGTCGGTACCGGCCTGCCACAGAGTGTTTTTGCCCTGCATGCGCTGGTAGCGAATCATGGTGTCCATGATGGTTTGCTGGAAAGCATGACCCATATGCAAACTGCCGGTGACGTTCGGCGGCGGGATCATGATGCAGAAGGACTCTTTGCTTTCATCGCCGTTAGGTTTGAAATAGCCCTGCTTTTCCCAGTGCTCGTAAAGCGGCTGTTCGATATCTTGTGGGTTATATGTCTTTTCCATTATTTCCAGGTTGCCGTATTCAGGTTAAAACCAGCCACGCGGTAAGCTTTGTAGCGATCGCGTGCCGATTGTTTCAAAGAATCTTCGTAAGGGACGAAGTCTATCACTTCTGTGAAAGCGGTGGCAAAATCTGCAAAGCCAACGCGCAAACTGATGAGCAGGTCGCGCGGGCTGCTGTTGCGTTTTTCCGGCCAGGCAATCTCTACCGGTGCGCCGCCTCTGGGACCTTCACCCGCCAGATTATGCGGCACGAAGCTTTCTGCCGGTCTTGCCCACAGGGCTTCATCAAGGCGAAAGGCCTGCTTTTCGTTTTCGCAGGCGATCAGCACACGCTTGCCAGCACGCCAACGTTCTGCGGCAATTTCACACACCAGTTGCTCGACGGCGCTTAAGCCATCAACGGTAGTGTCATTATCCAGAAGATAGAACGTCGCATTCTTCATATATGGGGCTTCTTGTGGTGGATTTAAATACAAAGCCGGGTGACCCGGCCTTATCGCCTGATGGCAACGCTCGCGCGTCTTATCAGGCCTACAGCTTGCTGCTTTGTAGGCCGGATAAGCGTAGCGCCATCCGGCATTTACACATTACTCGTCGCCGTTAAATCCGGCGCGATTGAGCAGGAACTGCGACAGCAGCGCTACCGGACGACCGGTGGCGCCTTTGGCTTTACCGGAACGCCATGCGGTACCCGCGATGTCCAGGTGCGCCCAGTTATATTTACGGGTAAAGCGCGACAGGAAGCAGCCCGCGGTGATAGCACCACCAGGACGGCCGCCTATGTTAGCCATATCCGCAAAGTTGGACTCCAGTTGTTCCTGGAATTCATCACCCAACGGCAGACGCCACGCGCGGTCGCCAGCCTGCTCGGATGCGCCGATCAGCTCATGCGCCAGCGGATTGTGGTTCGACATCAGGCCGGTGATGTGATGGCCCAGCGCAATCACGCACGCGCCGGTCAGGGTTGCGACGTCAATGACCGCTTCCGGTTCAAAACGCTCGACGTAGGTTAACACGTCGCACAGCACCAGACGGCCTTCAGCATCGGTGTTCAGCACTTCAACGGTTTGACCAGACATGGTCGTCAGCACATCGCCTGGGCGATACGCGCGACCACCCGGCATGTTTTCACAGCCCGCCAGTACGCCGACGACGTTGATTGGCAACTGTAGCTCTGCCACCATGCGCATCACGCCATACACAGCTGCCGCGCCGCACATATCGTATTTCATCTCATCCATGCCTTCGGCAGGTTTGATGGAGATACCGCCGGAGTCAAAGGTTAACCCTTTACCCACCAACACGATCGGGCGTACGTCTTCGGATTCGACACCTTTATACTCAATCACCGACATCAGCGACTCGTTTTGCGAACCATTGCCGACCGCAAGATAGGAGTGCATGCCCAGCTCTTTCATCTGCTGCTCACCGATCACGCGGGTCACAACATTTTTGCTATAGCTATCTGCCAGTTGGCGCGCCTGAGAGGCCAGGTAGGCGGCGTTACAGATGTTCGGCGGCATGTTGCCGAGATCTTTTGCCGCTTTAATGCCGGCGGCGATCGCCAGACCGTGCTGGATAGCACGCTCACCGCTGGTCAATTCGCGGCGGGTCGGTACGTTGAAGACCATTTTACGCAGCGGGCGACGTGGTTCGCTTTTGTTGGTTTTCAACTGATCAAAGCTGTACAGCGTTTCCTGTGCCGTCTCAACGGCCTGACGTACTTTCCAGTAGTTATTGCGACCTTTAACGTGCAGCTCAGTCAGGAAGCAGACGGCTTCCATTGAGCCAGTATCATTCAGCGTATTGATGGTTTTCTGAATGACCTGCTTGTACTGGCGCTCATCAAGTTCGCGCTCTTTGCCACACCCAATGAGGAGAATTCGCTCAGACAGAACGTTAGGAACATGGTGCAGCAACAGGGTTTGACCCGGTTTGCCTTCCAGTTCGCCACGACGCAGCAGTGCGCTGATGTACCCATCGCTGATTTTGTCGAGCTGCTCTGCAATCGGAGAGAGGCGGCGTGGTTCAAAGACGCCCACGACGATGCAGGCACTCCGCTGTTTCTCCGGGCTACCGCTTTTTACACTGAACTCCATGCACTACGCTCCTGAATCTTAAAGACAACGGCGGTGGCTACGGATAGAATTGCAAGCTTTCGTAACTCATTCCCGCTGTTGCGGTGACTTCGTGTTAATCTTAACGTTATTACGGCATTGGCACGTCAGAACAATTTCTGAGAGGTGGATCCGTTGAGTATAATGATCTTAGCGACGATTTCGACGACTCAAGAGAATAAATGACGTTTAAGCCATGAAACAAGCTAAATTCCGGCAAAAGACGGGTTTTTACGGGCGTATTTAAAGTGATAATCATAAGATATCTGGTTCGGGAAACGCTCAAAAGCCAACTTGCGATCCTATTCATCCTGCTTTTGATCTTCTTTTGTCAAAAGTTAGTCAGGATCCTTGGTGCGGCGGTTGACGGTGATATCCCGGCGAATCTGGTGCTCTCGCTGCTGGGGCTGGGCGTGCCAGAAATGGCGCAACTTATCTTGCCCTTAAGCCTGTTCCTCGGGCTGCTGATGACGCTGGGCAAACTGTATACCGAAAGTGAAATTACGGTCATGCACGCCTGTGGGCTGAGCAAGGCTGTGCTCGTGAAAGCGGCGATGGTGCTGGCGTTGTTTACCAGTATTATTGCGGCGGTTAACGTGATGTGGGCCGGACCATGGTCCTCCAGGCATCAGGACGAAGTGCTGGCGGAAGCGAAAGCTAACCCCGGCATGGCCGCGCTTGCTCAGGGGCAATTCCAGCAGGCGACTAACGGCGGTTCGGTGCTGTTTATCGAAAGCGTTGACGGCAGCAACTTCAAAGATGTGTTCCTCGCGCAAATCCGCCCGAAAGGTAATGCCCGTCCTTCGGTGGTGGTGGCTGATTCCGGACATCTTACCCAGATGCGCGATGGCTCCCAGGTCGTGACGCTGAACCAGGGTACGCGCTTTGAAGGGACCGCGCTGCTGCGTGATTTCCGCATCACTGACTTCCAGGATTATCAGGCGATTATTGGCCATCAGGCCGTGGCGCTGGATCCAAACGATACCGACCAGATGGATATGCGTACGCTGTGGACGACCGACAACGATCGTGCCCGTGCGGAGCTGACCTGGCGTATCACATTAGTATTCACTGTATTTATGATGGCGCTGATGGTCGTACCGCTGAGCGTGGTGAACCCACGTCAGGGGCGCGTACTGTCGATGCTGCCCGCAATGCTGCTCTATTTGCTGTTCTTCCTGGTCCAGACATCGCTGAAGTCGAATGGCGGCAAAGGTAAGCTGGATCCGGTGTTCTGGATGTGGGCGGTTAACCTGGCGTATCTGGCGCTGGCGATTGTACTTAACCTTTGGGATACGGTGCCGATGCGCCGCTTGCGTGCCCGTTTTATGCGTAAAGGAGCGGTATAATGCAGCCCTTTGGTGTACTTGACCGCTATATCGGTAAAACCATTTTCACCACCATCATGATGACGTTGTTCATGCTGGTGTCGCTCTCCGGGATCATCAAGTTTGTCGACCAGCTGAAAAAAGCCGGGCAGGGGAGCTACGATGCGATGGGCGCCGGGCTGTATACCCTGCTCAGCGCACCAAAAGATATCCAGATTTTCTTCCCGATGGCGGCGCTGCTCGGCGCGTTGTTGGGGCTGGGCATGTTGGCTCAGCGCAGTGAACTGGTGGTGATGCAGGCTTCCGGCTTTACCCGTATGCAGGTGGCGCTGTCGGTGATGAAAACCGCGATTCCGCTGGTGCTGTTGACGATGGCCATCGGTGAATGGGTGGCGCCGCAGGGCGAACAGATGGCGCGTAACTACCGTGCGCAGCAGATGTACGGTGGCTCGCTGCTCTCTACCCAGCAGGGTCTGTGGGCGAAAGATGGTGACAGCTTTGTCTACATCGAGCGGGTGAAAGGCGACGCCGAATTAGGCGGGATTAGCATCTACTCCTTTAACGATAAGCGTCGTTTGCAGTCCGTTCGCTATGCTGCGAGCGCGACGTTTGACCCGGAGCAGAAGGTCTGGCGTCTGTCGCAGGTGGATGAATCTAACCTGACCAATCCAAAGCAAATCACCGGTTCGCAGATGGTTAGCGGGACCTGGAAAACCAACCTTACGCCGGACAAGCTCGGCGTTGTCGCGCTGGACCCTGATGCGCTCTCGATTAGCGGTCTGCATAACTACGTGAAGTACCTGAAGTCGAGCGGCCAGGACGCCGGACGTTACCAGCTCAATATGTGGAGCAAAGTCTTCCAGCCGCTGTCAGTGGCGGTCATGATGCTGATGGCGCTGTCGTTTATCTTTGGCCCGCTGCGTAGCGTCCCGATGGGCGTTCGCGTGGTGACAGGGATTAGCTTCGGTTTTGTGTTCTATGTGCTGGACCAAATCTTTGGCCCATTAACGCTGGTGTACGGCATTCCGCCGATTATCGGCGCGTTGCTGCCTAGCGCCAGCTTCTTCCTGATAAGCCTGTGGCTGATGCTGCGTAAGTCATAATATCCGCCCCTCCCGTAGTGCGGGAGGGGCATTTCACTGCTAGCGTTTTCTGCCGCCCATCAAACTTCCCAACATGCCGCGAATTATCTGATTAGTGACCTGTCGCGCCGCGCTTTTCGCCACGCTCTGTACTACGCCATCGCGCTTACCGCCGCGTGGTCCGGTGCTGCCAAACAGAATATCTTTCAACCCCCCGAGAATACCGCCATCCACGTCGATCGCTTTACCGTTGGCGGGAGGTGTATTTTGCTGCTCGGTGCTGGCCTGTACGCCTTGCTGTAAACGCTCATAGGCGGACTCACGGTCGACCTCTTCCTTATATTTTCCATACAATGAGGAGTGATTAATCAGCCCGTTGCGCTCGTCGTCGGTTACCGGCCCCATGCGCGAGCACGGCGCAATCACCATCGCCCTTTCCACCACCGACGGGCTACCTTTGGCATCGAGGAAGGAAATTAGCGCTTCGCCGGTGCCCAGCTCCTGAATGGCTTTTTCAGTATCAAAGGCTGGGTTGGCGCGCATAGTTTGCGCCGCGGTTTTCACCGCTTTCTGATCTTTCGGCGTGAAGGCGCGCAGGGCATGTTGCACGCGGTTCCCCAACTGGCCGAGTACGTTGTCCGGAATATCGGACGGGTTTTGCGAAACGAACCACACGCCGACCCCTTTCGAGCGGATCAGGCGGATCACCTGTTCAATTTTATCCAGCAGCACCTGTGGAGCGTCGTTGAACAGCAGGTGGGCTTCATCGAAGAAGAACACCAGTTTTGGTTTCTCCAGATCGCCGGCTTCCGGTAATTGTTCATACAGCTCGGAGAGCATCCACAACAGGCTGGCGGCGTACAGTTTGGGCATCTGGTACAGCTTTTCGGCGCTGAGGATGTTGATCATCCCTTTACCGCTGGCATCGGTACGCATCCAGTCTTTGATATCCAGCATCGGCTCGCCAAAGAAGTGCGCCGCTCCCTGTTGTTCCAGTGACAACAGTCCGCGCTGGATAGCGCCCACCGAGGCGCTGCTGATGTTGCCGTACTGGTTCTGGAACGATTTAGCGTTATCGCCGATGTACTGCGTAATGGCCCGCAGATCTTTGAAATCCAGCAGCAACAGACCCTGGTCATCGGCAATGCGGAAGATAATATCCAGCACGCCGGACTGCACATCGTTGAGATTCAGCAGACGCGCCAGCAGCAGCGGCCCGAGGTCAGAGACCGTGGCCCGCACCGGGTGGCCTTTTTCGCCGAAGATATCCCACACCGTGACCGGATTAGCATGCGGTTGCCAGTCGGTAATGCCGATGTTTTTCAGGCGGGCGAGCAGCTTTTCAGAGGCTTGTCCTTCCTGCGCTACGCCGGTTAAGTCACCTTTTACGTCAGCCATAAATACCGGCACGCCAATCTCAGACAGCGATTCGGCCAGTTTCTGTAGCGTGACGGTTTTACCGGTCCCGGTCGCGCCGGTAATCAGCCCGTGACGGTTGGCCATGCCTGGGAGTAATAACAGTTCGGTGTCCGGCGTGCGGGCGATTAGCAGGGGTGCGCTCATTGAGATTTCCTCCATTTATCCTGCCTGGAGTATAGGCAACCGTGACGCACTCTTCACCGCTAAATTGCGGAGATTGCGAGGAGAATTCCAAAGTGGCGGGAATAGCCGGGAGGTTTACTCCCCCCGGCAGAGATAATCAGAAGTCGGCTTTCAGCACCACTCTGTAGCGGGCCTTGCCGTCGCGCACGTGCTGGATAGCTTCGTTAATTTGCGACATCGGGTACAGTTCGGTGGTCGGCGATACCTTGCTGCGCCCGGCGAACTTCATCAGTTTGCGCAGCTCGAAGGGTGTACCGGTCGCCGAACCGGAGATGCTACGATCGCCGGCAATTAAGGTAAATGCCGGTACCGGCAACGGTTTCAGCACCGCACCGACGGTATGGAAGTTACCGCCGTAGGCCAGCGCTTCAAAATAGGGCTGCCAGTCGAGGTCGACGTTAACCGTGTTAATGATGAGATCGAACTGGCCCGCCAGCGCTTTTAGCGCATCCGGATCGCGGCTGTTGACCACCTTATCCGCTCCCATCGCCAGCACCTCCTGCTCTTTCGCCGGATTGGAGCTGAACGCGGTCACCTCGCAGCCCATCGCGTGTAACAGCTTAATGGCGATATGCCCCAGCCCGCCGATGCCGATCACCCCGACGCGGCTGGTGGCAGTGATGTGGTGCATCAGTAGCGGTTTGAACACCGTGATACCGCCGCACAGCAATGGGCCAGCTGCCGCCAGATCGATGCTCTCCGGCAGCGGGATCACCCACTGCCAGTCTGCCCGCAGCTTCTCGGCAAAGCCACCCCGATTGAGAATTGTGGGAACGGAACCTTGCAGGCAGTTAATCTGATTACCGCTGATACAGGCGTCGCAATGCCCACAGCTGCGCGCCGTCCAGCCAACGCCGACGCGCTGGCCAACTTTCAGCCCCTTATCCTGCGCCGCGCTGCCGAGCGCCGCCACGCGACCAATCACCTCATGCCCGGCAACCAGCGGATACTGAGAGAACCCCCATTCGTTGTCGATCATCGACAAATCGGAATGGCAGATACCGCAGTAATCGACCTGTACCTCGACATCTTCCGGCTTAAGCTCGCCCGCATCATATTCATAGAGTTCGAGTTCGCTGCCCGCCGCTTTTGCGGCGTAGCTTTTTATCATCGACATCGTGTTTCCCTCAGTGTGGTGTTGAACTGGAAGTGTAGAGTATGGGGAAACGGGACGCTTCGCAGAAGGGGGGATTAAGGAGGTTATTGCGCGGGCTAAACCGTGATGTTGATTACAGCTCCGAAAGGTAATGCTGAAATTTTCAACACTTAGCGAGCCAGACGCACGCTGGCGCTTGCATGGTGGCGCATGACAGGTATAATCCACAACGTTTTCCGCATCCCTTCCGTGCCGGAGTGGCGAAATCGGTAGACGCAGTTGATTCAAAATCAACCGTAGAAATACGTGCCGGTTCGAGTCCGGCCTTCGGCACCAAGTGATGCAATAATTAGCTACCTAAGGGTGGCTTTTTTTGTGTCCATTTCCGTCCAAATTCGTCCATATCCGTCTGTAATTCAAAGATAATTTATTTTTCGACAATAGCCATATTTATTTTGTGTTCTTTCCGTGTTGGTCATTTTTCATCCATTGACATCCACACGATTTGGGGGCCAAATTGGGGGCTTAGACGTAGTTCGATAATAGTGAGGCCCCCAAATGGCACTAACAGATCGCGCTATAGTCCACGCCAAGCCTTGTGGCAAGCCGTATAAGCTCAGTGACTCGCATGGACTTTACCTGCTGGTTAACCCTAACGGTTCAAAACGCTGGTACATCAAGTACCGCTTTGTAAACAAAGAGAAAAAGCTCGCTTTAGGACCTTATCCGCTTTTGACGCTTGCACAGGCAAGACGCATGCGTGAAGAGGCCCAATTACTGCTGATTTCCGGCATCGATCCGAGCGCACACCGAAAGGCTGAACGCCTTGCTATAACGCCGGAACATACGTTTGAGTCTGTGGCACGCGAATGGGTCACCAGTAACGTGAACTGGTCGGCGGAACATAAGAAGCGGGTGCTGCGTTACTTCGAGCTTTATGTGTTCCCCACGAACGGCAGCTGTGACATCACCAAAATGAAGGTTAAAGACCTGCTGGTACCCATCAAAGAGGTGGAGAAAGCGGGCAAGCTGGATGTTGCTTCCCGGCTTCAGCAGCGCACTGCCTGCGTGATGCGCTACGCCGTCCAGAACGGCATTATCGATCATAACCCCGCATCGGATTTAACCGGCGCGGTCTCTACGCCCAAAGTTCGTCACCACCCGGCGCTGGATCTGAATCTTATCCCTGATTTCCTGGAAAGAATCGACGATTACAAAGGCCGTCAACTGACTCAACTGGCGGTAAAGCTGGCTCTGCTGCTGTTTATCCGTTCCAGCGAACTGCGCTTTGCCCGCTGGGATGAAATTGATCTGCGTAACGCCATGTGGACCATCCCCGCTGAGCGTGAGCCGATCCCCGGCGTTAAATATTCAGCGCGTGGGGCGAAGATGCACTCCCCACACTTGGTCCCATTGTCGCGTCAGGCAATCGAACTGCTGCACGAGGTGCGGCAGCATTGCCGACCGGGAGCTGAACTGGTGTTCCCCGGCGATCACAATTACCGCAAACCGATGAGCGAAAACACCATCAACAAAGCGCTGCGGGTGATGGGCTACGACACCCAGAAAGATGTCTGCGGCCACGGTTTTCGCACCATGGCCTGTAGCGCGCTGGTGGAGTCAGGCCTGTGGTCAAGCGACGCGGTAGAGCGCCAGATGAGCCATCAGGAGCGCAAGCGCGTGCGGGCGGCGTATATCCACAAGGCGCAGCATCTCGAAGAACGTCGGGAGATGATGCAGTGGTGGGCGGATTATCTGGATGCAAATCGGTTCAGGCATGTTGTGCCGTATGGCTTCAAAAAATCGCAGGGAGGCGCACTCGACCATATGAGCTTCCAGGAGCGCAATGACCGGCAACTAGAGGAGCTGAAAGCCAGAATACTGGCTGACTCGGAATGGCTGACGGCATCTGAGCTATCGGCAAAAGCGGGTTTCCGTTCTGCCGATCCTGAGGCAGGCCCGAAAGGCTGGAAAGCCGCCGGGAAGATATTCTCGCTGAAGGTCGACGGGGAGGATTTGTATCCGGATTATGTTCTGGATGAGAAAATGCGGCCTCTCAAGGTTGTCAGGCTGATTCTCTCGCTGTTCAAAGAACGCAAAACGCCCTGGGGACTGGCTATCTGGTTCGGTTCGGCAAACCGCAGGCTGCGTGGTGCCAAGCCGAAAGATTTGTTGGTATCAAAGTCAGAGTTGGTTCTGCTGGCGGCGCAGGATGAGGTTGAGTTGGGAGACACAATTTAAACAGCTGTCTAAGAGTCTATGAAATGTAAATGAATACATTTTTCAGATTCTGGCAAACTTATGGTACCTGAGTAAATCAACCGATAACCCGTTTTGAGGTGTTTAACGGCAGTCCGCGGATGAATGTTTGAACATTCACTGGTTTTTTTGTCACTGGAAGGTGCGTATTACAAAACAACAACTAGCGCAAGGCATGCAATCATGAACGGTTACAACAACATGACTCCAGATAAATTCATCTGGAGTTTGCAAAAGAAGAAGTGCTTTGATTTAGCATGGCACTGATATAATAAGTAAACTATATCAAATTTATATACATTTTACGGTAAATTTACTCCTATAAATCAGTGTATTCTAGTAGTGATTTCCATTTCTTATACTTTTCAGCAGCCATTTGTAAGATGGCTTGTGAAAATGAATCAGGATCAAAACCAAAACTATGCCTCACAGGATTGCTAGAAACAGTTGATACACATCGAAGTTCTTCGCCAAAAACATTTGGATTTAAAAAGAAATGTCTTTGAACTTCATATTCAACAGCTTTCCTGGCAATCTTCCTATTATACTCGTTTTCATTATCAATTATATTAGTTGCTACACTTGCAAAAAATATTTCTTCCTTTTCATTAATGTCATCCTCTTCAAATTTCCTCAGGTTTTCCCTGAGTGTTCCTCCTTTACAAAGATGTCCTCCCCATCGAACGGATGGATGTCCTCCAGTCTCACCGATATATAAATATCCATTGTGAATAATAAAATATATATTGGAGCAATATCTTGCTCCAACTAATACACCATTACTCTTAATCATTATTCGGCCAGGTTTATATTTTCACCTGACCACTCGGCCAGCCAGTTATTAATGTTGTTGTGGAATTTTTTAAAAATCTTATTAAATATTTCCACGTCAACTTCCACGAAATTATCCCGTGTATTTCTTTCGGCAAGTCCGACTGAAAATATCAATGCCTCAGAAACAATTCGCTCGGTGCTATTTTCTGGGAATTTTGACAGAAATTCTTTGTAAAAAGGATGGTTCTTATTCACGCCCACAAAGACGCCCTCTGTTGCATCATAAAATGCTTTCCAAACCATCCCATAATCGACCTTTTCTGAATAAACTATTTTCCTGAAGCTATGAGTGGAACTATCATTTATCTTAATATCTAAATCTTGCTTAGCATTTTCACCATCTACAGCGCTTTCATTTCTTCTCTTAATGATTTCAGAGTTTAACTGCCCTGTAATTAAATCAGGATCATCCTCTGATACATTTTCTATCGTTGCAGTAAACCCTAATCCCTCTTCATTTTTGGTTGATTTTAATTTAAACTTACAATCACTTCTAATATTTTCGGCTGTAATAAGAGCTTTATCAACAATTGCTTTTAGTTTATTTCTAGTCTCATCATCAATTTCTAATCTCTGCTTTGTAATATCAACATGTAAAACATCATCATGAGCAGTTTCTAAATCCATTCTGATACGAACATTAATATCATCTTTAGTTATAATTCCATCAATGTCATCCCCCCAGCGAATTAGTCGGCCATTTCTATAGATGAAAAAGCCACTATTTTCTTTAGATATTTCATATGATGAAATTTTTTCTTTCAACTCTTGTGGAAGTGGCG
The DNA here is from genome assembly GCF_005280815.1 of Citrobacter sp. TBCS-15. Lineage (NCBI taxonomy): Bacteria > Pseudomonadati > Pseudomonadota > Gammaproteobacteria > Enterobacterales > Enterobacteriaceae > Citrobacter > Citrobacter sp. TBCS-15. Next base: position 154,577 of record NZ_SZWK01000018.1, read on the forward strand.
ATTTTGATTCGGCCATGCTAGCTTGAGGGAAAACAACAGCTTTGATTTCTATTACTGGGAGATCATTTCCATTTACATCTTGAAGCGTCCACTTATCCTTCATGGCCAATATAGGGCTATAATAATCGTAAGCATCAGGAATATATCTTTCCTTAAAGTCAGGGCTATCCATAAATAACATGTCTCTTGGCTGGATAGGTATTTCAGTACCAGTTTGACCATAAGGTTTAATATTTAATGTTATTTTTAAAGGATTGTCTCTCTTTAAGAATGAAAAATAGGTAACACCAAGGCGTTTTTTTAGTTTTTCAGTTGTTAACTTTGGCGACGCTTGGTTGATTCGTCCGCAGCCTTGTACTAAAACTACTGTCCCTGACGGACTATTATTAAAAGAATTTGGTAGTATGCTTGTAAAATCAGAAATTTTTGTTTTATTTATAAATAGTATATTTTGTTTTTTTATAGCATCACTATCAAATGTGAAAGGTCCGTATATGATATTATTTATCTTGCTTATAATAGTAATCGACGTACCTAATGAAAGTCCTGCGGATTTTAGACCGAGACCATATTTCGATAAACTGTTTAATGTGTAATTATTATTGTTTGAACCTAGTGAAAAGGCATTCTTTATCCCATCAGTATCCATGCCACAACCATTATCTGTGATTACGTATGTTGATACTGCATTTCTTGATTTTAGATTTTTACCTTCCGCAAGAATTAGGTTTACACTGATATCATTTGCACCAGCTGTTACCGAGTTATCAATTATATCCATGATTGCAGTATGTGGCTCATAGCCAATTTTAGCAATAGCCTCACATATTCGCCCTGCATTAAAATCAATCTCTATTTTACTGGTCATTTTTTCTCCAAAAACATTGGATTTCTTTACAAGATATTAGGTAAACTTTAGGCATTGTAAGATACATATGTCACCCAATATTTCATGAGTTACTGTGTAACAAATTAAAAACATGAACAATATCACATTTTGCTCAGAGCATACTATAGTGTGAAGAGAGTAGTCCATAAGCATATGTGAGTGCTATTTTATACCTCAAACTCCAGCAGAACACAAAATGAACTATCATTGTGGAATAGCATAGCTGAATATTATATTGAGTTATGATGACTCAATTTATATTAATGGCGCTGACTATTTTAGTGCAGTCTGTGAAGAGATTTAACCCTCCACGGCTTGTTTTTCATGCAGAATGCCAGACTGAAAGTACTGACTATCGTTCCATTAGTCATGATACATATCTGACATCTATCAGCACCTGGACGTAGAGAATGGTTGATAAATTGGCGCAGTATTCTAATGGGATAGTGCAGTCTCCTGCAAAACTTGTAAACGTGAAAAATGCCCCTATTTCATGGCTAATTAACCGCGAAATTCTAGCCATGGAGGAAACTACCGATGTCACTCCGGACACACCGCCAGCTCGTAAGCGTTGAAGTGATGTGGCCTGCTCAGACGCTACCACTTCCCCTGCAACAGGTAGTCGAAGCATTGAATCAGGGCGCAACGCCCGATCAGATTATTAACCGTATGAACCAACAGGGTCTGTTGGCGTGGCGCGAAGACGCATCCGTGCAGGATACACACGATGTCTTTCAGGTTCGGCTGGACAATCAGCATGAGGCGCGGTTTCTTTGTCGCTATGTAACGCTGCCGTTGCACTGATTGGTAAGGATATGAAGGCAAAAATGGCTATCTTGCATTACTGAGATATTTATAAAGTTTTTAGTAAGCCAGAATAGATATGGTGCTTTTCTAGGGATAACCTCAGGAGCGATAAATCCATAATAAAAATCGCTCACCAGACGAGAAAATGGTGACGTTATGCACTGCAGTCAAAAGCGTTTAGCTATCTGGATGAATGGCATACCAGTTGGATTCTGGGAGAAGACCCGAGGTGAAGACCGGTTTCAGTACCTGTCTGAGTGGGTTGCTGATGAGCAAGGCATCCCCTTGTCGCTGTCATTACCGTTTACAGTGGGTAATCAACTCTGCTGTGGTGACGTGGTACGCAACTATTTCGATAATTTATTACCCGACAGCGAGAACATCCGTAGGCGCTTAGCGAGGCGTTATCGTGCTGGAAGCTTCGATCCTTTAGATCTGCTTGCTGAACTGGGGAGGGACTGTGCTGGCGCTATCCAACTGCTTATGCCAGGAGAAGAACCCGCAGATGTTTTTTCTGTAAATTACCGCCCACTTTCCGAAACGGAAGTTGCCACAATATTACGCAATACTACCGTGGATTTGGCGAGCTGCCATGAAGATGTTCGCGCGCACCGTTTTTGTATTGCCGGGGCTCAGGAGAAAACGGCATTACTATGGCATAAAGGGAAGTGGTGCCTTCCTGAAGGCCATACGCCAACAACGCATATTTTCAAACTACCACTGGGACTGGTTGGCAATATGCAGGCGGATATGAGTACTTCAGTTGAAAATGAATGGCTGTGTTCTCTGATTCTTGAACACTATGGAATGCCAGTAGCAAAAACTCAGATTGCGCAGTTTGAAGATCAAAAAGCATTAATCGTTGAACGGTTTGATCGAGCATGGTCAGGCGATTGGCAGCGGATCGTTCGCTTACCACAAGAAGATATATGTCAGGCATTGGGGATTTCTCCACGAAAGAAATACCAATCTGAAGGTGGTCCGGGTGTCAGCGATATTATGGAAATTCTCCGCCATTCGGAACGGGCTAAGAGTGACATGGAACGTTTTTTTTAAAGCGCAGATCCTTTTCTGGGTGATGGCGGCTATTGATGGTCACGCAAAAAATTTCAGTATCGCGGTTGGTCCGCAAAATAGTTATCGCCTTACTCCTTTATATGACGTGTTATCGGCCTGGCCGGTAATGGGGCAGCAAAATAGCCAAATTTCGTGGAAAAAATGCAGACTGGCCATGGCCATTCGTGGCAGCAGTAATTATTACCTTCTTTGGAAAATTCAGCGTCGGCATTGGATCCATCACGGTGAGCTAACTGGCCTGACTAAACAACAGGTCGAGTTAATGATAGATGAGATTATTTCCAGCGCGCCGGAAGTGATTGAGCGCGTATCTCGTTTATTGCCAGACTCGTTTCCATTTGCGCTGGCTGAAAGTGTTTTTCAGGGCATACGGCGGCAGTGTGGGCGTTTGGCTAAAAATTATAGGGTGTAACGCGACGGTATTTTTACTCAGAAGCGCTTTATCATTATTACAATTCCTCTGAATTTTGAGTTGATATCAACTTTAACCACGGATTATTCACCGGCATTTTCTCTCCAAGCACCAGCGCCGGCTTTTCCATCAGAAATCCTTTCAACTGCCCCGTTTTTTGTGGAGCGCGAACCTCGCAGGTCCAGATAAAACTGTCATCATTACAGCGCAGGGCAAGCCCTGACTCCTGAAACATTCGCTGTGCCAGTTTCCAGCCGTCGCCGGTATCGCCTGTAGTTTCTGCTGCGTATGTCTTAAAGATCCCCGGCGAAATCAAGAAAAGATGGTTTTCCACCACATGTACCTTGCCGTTTCGGGTATTCACCGTGGCTGAAGGGCTGGTGTGGTTCTTCAGCCACTGCAGGAAATTATTATTGTCACCAAGCCTCGGGTCGTCTGCTATCTCCGGCAGCGGTTGAGTGGGGGCGCTAAGTTCAGGGACGGGTTCAGCTTCGCTTACCGGCGTCACATCACCGGCAAAACCGGCGGGACGTTGTTCGCCTGGCTCCCATATTGCAGACGGTGTCAGGCGCAGCAGCGTCAGCGGTTCAACGGGCGACCAGCCCTTATCCGATCGGATAATGCAGCGCCAGATCGCTTTATCCTCATTGGCAACGATAAGCTGATGTGCCAGCAGTTCGTCAAACAGGCGGTTATTATTTTCCGGTACGCTGGCTACGCCATGCTGGAGCAGCCAGGCGCGAACCCGGTCGGCGGTGGTTTTGCTGATAAGCCACAACGCATCCTCCGTCAACCAGCCATCGGATCCGCATTCGGGATTATTGAGCCGGTACTCGTTCTGTACCAGCGACCGCAAGGCTGTAAGAAGTTGCTGGGGGAAGGAAGAGGGCTTTTGCGCCAGCGCGGTTTTGATATTGCCGCCGAGGTATCGGGCGACAGAGGCTTTATCGGCCTGCTGCACCAGTTCAGCCAGTGCGCCAGCCCGTTCGTAGTGTCCGGTGAGCTGATAAATCAGGGACGCAAAAGCCGGCGGGTATCCGGCCAGCCAGTCCAGTAATGGCGAGGGTATCAACTGATTAATCAGCATTGCGCCAGCCGCCGGATGTAGATGATAGTCGCGACCATGGCTCTGGTACTGCCAGCGATAAGGCTGCGCCAGATTCCCATGCCACGGACGCCAGCGGGCGCCATCCAGTTGATGGATCTCCATATCCACGGCGATTTTTCCCGTGTCGTGCAGCAATGCCGCGCAGACTACTGTGACCGTCCATGCGCTGGCTTGCCGGGCCTGTTCTTCCGCACCCGCTTCCGGTGGCAGCAGATAACCCTGGCGCAGTCGGATGGCGTTGCAGGCAACTTCCAGCGAATGGTCCAGTAGTCCGCCGGGAATGGAATGGTGATGACTTTGTGAGGCGGGTAGCAGTTGTACCAACGTGGCGAAGCGATGAATCACCGTGAGGATCCAGCTATCAAACAGGGTATCCGGCAGCGGGGTCAGTTGCCGTAACTGATGCAAACAGGACTGGCGTAACGGTGTCGCCAGCAACCGTTCTGCGGATTGTGGCGCATACCAACCCGTCGGCAGCACAGCGTCTGGCGCAGGTAGCTGGCTCTGGAATGATCTTTGTAGCCACTTCAGCATATTTCCCCTTTCCGGGCAGGCCCCTTTGCCCTTGTCGCCCTTCCTTTGAAGTGTCTCCCTTTGGGCCTTTTACATTTTTATTAGTAAAAATTTATACTCTCATGTGCATATTTTGCGGTGTATTTCTGGTTGACGTGTGAAAAGTGACCGACGTATTGTCGGCCACTTTAAAACTACCACCAGGCATAAAACATCAGCCTGTCTCGTTCAAAATCAAACGTCTCCAGCGTCTCTTTCACCCAGTGAGTGACGGCGCGAACGTCTTTCCAGTAGTGTTCTCCATAATCGGTATAACCATAGAAAAAGCCGTCAATGGTGGGATAAACCGCGCCGCAGTTATCCGGCGTCAGGCTCTGCAGGTCACTCAGAAGCGCCTGCAAATGTGCTTTTGTGACTTCTAACAGCACCTGGTTGCGCACCAGCCCAACGTGTTTATCCACCCATTTGAGTAACGGGTTCACCTTGCGGAAATAACCCACTCTGGCGTACTGGCTTTCATCGGGCGCGTTTTTTGCCCGTTCGAAAAAGAAGAGATCGAGTCCCATACGTTGATCCTCAGAAAAAGGGAGCAACTTCCCGGCGGGGAAGGCTCCCCGTGCGGGTGGGCTGTCAGGCGCTAAGCTGACAGGGTTGTGGTACCGCGTTGAGCAGCCATTCACTGGCCTGGCGAGCCATACCGCTGGCGCGAATCAGCGCCCGTTTGTCCTAGCGCAGGATATCCAGCCAGTGGCCGATATAGCTGGCGTGCTGGAGACTGCCCTGAATGCCGCAATGGGCGCACAGGAAGGCGCTGCCCATCTCCGCCACCATTTCTTCGGCAGCGTAGAGCGCTTCGGTGCGTTCCGCGCCGGCAATACCGGGGCGGTTGAGGCGTGAAGCGTGGCCGGTGGCGTGCGTCAGTTCATGCAGTAGCGTGGCGTAGTACGCCTCGCTGCTTTCAAACTGCTGCGGGTGCGGCATCATCACCAGATCGGTCGCGGGTCTGTAATACGCTTCCGACTGGCGGCGATGGCGCAGCGTCACGCCGCTGTTCATCGCAATGGCTTCGGCGGCCTCCACGGGATCTGCGGACCGGATAAACGGCTCAGACAGCGTCTGCGGCAGGCCGTCGCACTGCGACAGATTAAACAGCCGGAACTCACGAATGATCCCGAAATGCCGCACCTTCGGCTCGCCGTCTTTATCCAGCAACGGCTGGCCGCTGGCGTCAGTTTCTTCCTGCGAGCGCGGCAGATACAGCACCGCCAGAGAGGAATTGTCCCCCCGGCGCACCTGCCCGCCGAGCGCGCTGACCTGATGGAACGTCAGCCAGCGGTCGCTGGCGAAACTCTGTTTATCCGCACTGTTCCACAACAGCGGCACGTTAATGCCGTGATACGGACGACCGGATAACGCATTGATCGGGAACGGCGGCTCGCCGTCGCGCCACGGGCGGATCCACGGCACATTGCCGTTTTCCAGTTCAGCAATAATCTGGTCGGTGACTTTCTGGTAGATATCGTTGCTTCTGTCCATTGTGCGATCCTCATGGAAGAAGCCGGAGCTGCCTCCATCCGGAAGCGACTCCGGCGGGGAGAGGTTATGCCTGTTCAGCCATCGATACCTGCACATAATGGCCGTGATAGTTGAGCGACAGCGGTAATGCGACAGGGACTTTCATATCTCCCTGTGGCGGCTGGCAGTAGATCGTAAAGGTGACTTTCTTGCGGGATGCCCCGGCGGTGCGCAGGGTCAGCAGTACGGCGAGCAACAGATTGCCCAGCCGTTCTTCCACCTGCTGCGGGTCGGCGGGAAATTCCACAGCGGATTGCCAGACATCAGGGGCGATAACCACCGGCATTAACGACGGTTTTTTATCGAAAAGCGACATGGTGTTTCTCCTGTAAATGAGCAGGGAACACCCTTCGCAGGGCGTTTCCCTGCGGGATGGAATGGTACGTGTATCCTGCGCATTTGCGCCGTTCGCACCTTCCGGATACATGGCGAACTTACTGCATGGCTGGCGGTAGTGTTTTCTGCGCGGGTGATAAAAGGGAGGGGAAAATCATTACCGGCGCTGAAGAGTTTTGTCGTTCCTGAAATGTGAACGCAGGCAGATTGATGCGCACGCATCGCTCAAAAAATGATCTTTTTCAGGCGGATACTGAAATCAGAAAAGCATATGACCTTGAACAGTAAACACAATGACTGGAGGGATATGCTAATGAACCGACAAGATATAAACGCATTGAAGAATTTTGATTTTCTGGCACGCAGTTTTGCCCGTATGCAAGCCCTGGGCCAGCCAGTGGATATCGATGCTGTGACCGGCAATATGAGTGATGAACAGCAAGCATGGTTCCGGGAGCGATACGACCACTACCGAAAGCAGGCTGAGCGGGCGAGAGTGATAGAACTGCGGTGATATAACGAACAACGGGCTTAACGGCCCGTTGCGTATTTTCAGGCTTTGAAAATCTGTTTACGGTGCCAGCCAACATACTGTTCAGCAGGCCACTGCGTTTTGTCATAAGGGAGGAATAACTGCTGGCCGTCCTGGTGCCAGAACAGATGGTCTACTACCGGGCTGCGACTGATGCCACCGGAGATGTGGATGGTCATACTCTCATCGAGCCTAAATGCCCTGTATCGAACGTATTGTGGGTGATAAGTGTGAAGAGCAATATCCTGGAAACACAGCTAATGATTTCTTGAACAATTGTTCGTGATTTTCTGGGAAAGTTAGTTGAACATCTCCGGATATGTGGTGTACATGGGGCCTCTGGTGTAAGGCAGAGATATAATCCATTGTGTATTGCAGCCTTTTAGGAAACTTAAAGTCCATCATAATTATTTGATATTATTGGTGTTTTTTTAAAGTTTATGTTTCTCTTGGAGGATGACAGAGGGGGCATTAGTGTAATGGGAGTTGCAATGTTAGAATAAAATATGTTTATGTATTTCTTATGACAACTTGATTTAATTCAAAGGCTTGAACTTGATGGACAATAAGCTCTACACACAAGACGATTATAATAAAGACTTTAAATCTGACCCTGAAATTCAAAAAAAAGCATTAGAATTCGCATTGGATATTAGGAAGTTTGAAATAGATTTATATTGGAAACGTGCTGCATATTTCTGGGCTTTTATTGCGGCAATTTTTACTGGCTATATTAGCGTAAGTGCTATTTCTATTGATATACTCAAAAACAAGAACGAAATAATATTGATTCTTTCATGTTTAGGTATTGTATTCTCTTTCGCTTGGGTACTAGTAAATAGAGGGAGTAAGCAATGGCAGGAGAATTGGGAGAACCATGTGGATTTATTGGAAGACGAAGTTACGGGGCCGCTTTATAAAGTAACTCTGTCGAGAAATCCTCCGCGTGGAAAATATGAGAAGTTTTCACATATCTTATCCGGCCCTTCATTTGTCTCTGTGTCAAAAATTAATCAATTGATTAGTCTATTTATTCTTATGATATGGATGTATATTTTTATAAGTAATATACTTCCATCCGGAGTATATGGTGGTACTAGTATTCTTATATCTATCACTGTGCTTACTTGTGTTTTCTTTACAATGCCTAGTGTTGGAAAAACTCATTCGGGAGAGCATTGGCATCAGGCTAAAAAAAGAGAGTCAACAATTTATAGAAAAATAAAACAACTTAAATAAGTTTTGATTTACATCCGCTAACGGAATATTGTTTTACTTAAATGGGCTCCTGCCTTTTTAAGATCATGAACACTATTTCCAATAGAGACAGCCACAGCTCCACCAACCCTCACCCCTGCCCACGTCAGTCCTCCTAGCCAAAACGTGGGCAACACAACAAACATCGTCCCCATCACCATATTGACGATCAGATCATCAGAAGTGTTCTGTAAGCCGTACAGGTTGAAATGTGAAGCGCCGTTCTCGCTATAAATCATCTCCATCAGCCAGCTATCCAGCCAACGGGCCAGTTCCCACCAGAAGGTAAGAAAGAACAGGGCGAACTGCACGAAGCTCAGCGTAACCACGGTTTTTAATTCCCACGCAGAGAACAGCAGGATCACAGGAATACAAATCACTAGGGCCATTCCAAGGAATGCCTGCACCATCGGCAACGCCTGACGCACGCCATCGAAGGTAGGGAACAGCGCGAGGCTGGAAACCGACATTCCGGCGATACTCCCCAACCGGCTTAACGCTTGCGATGCATTCAAGTTATCTCCCGCGTTCCCACCAAACCCGTTGTATACCAGCCCACCCTGCGACACCTGCATATTGCGTGGGCTCACCAGCGAGCGCAGCACCGCCTCGTCATACTCGTCTTTCGACTGTCCCAGCCTCTGCAGTTGCTGCCAGAGTGTGGCATCCACCTGTTTCAGCAGCCGATTTTTCAACCCCGCATCATCATCGGACCACCACTCCTTACACGCTGGATAGCCACCGCCACCCGTATCGTTCAGGCCATCATCGCGGCTGGCGTCATAAGGCCAGGCGGTGCGGGGCGAACGGGAATGATCGTGGTCGTAATAACCCGGCGTGGAGAGGTAAAAAGACGATCCCACCCAGTCCAATTCCCGGCTCTGTTCCTCGCTGATATCGCTGCCCAGCCGCTTGAGCCTTGCCCGCGACGGCCCGTAGCAGTCGTTAACGAAATCCTGTAGCTCCTGCGCCAGTGCCGGATCGGCGATCCGGGTGTGCTGCACCTCAAAGCGCAACTGGCGCAAGTCCGGTTTGCAGGGCAATACCGCGACGGCGGCGCTGGTGATGCCTTTGCCCAGCGCATGAGTGAAGTACCACCACACCGGAACAGAAGCGCTCTGGCCGCTGAGTTCATTAATCAAAGGTGCATAGCCGGAATCACTGGGCTGTACAACCGACCAGCCGCACTGTTTTGTGCGCTGGCTGTCGTAGGTGAGGGTGTTGATATCGACATTGAGGAACGGCACGCCCGCAAAGAGGATCACCAGCAGAGCACTGTAGAGCGAGTGCTCCATCCAGACGACCAGCAGGCGGGCGACGTTGCCTTCATCCGCCCCCTGGCCGCGCGCTTTCAGCCACAGGGCAATCAGTTTTGCCAGCAGGGGCAGGGCGAATAGCCCGGTGGCGGTCAGCGTCTGCCACACGCTGTTGTTCACCAGCCAGCCGAGCAGGGTGAGTACGTACTCAAAATAGCTGTTGGCGGTCATCGCGGGTTGTCCGACTGCGGATTATTGAGATTGTGCAGGCGGCGATCGCTGTCGTCCGGCACTTCCACCACCTGTCCCTGAAGCTGATCGCGCTGCTGTTTGCGTTGTAGGATCTGGCTGGCGGTATTGCGCGTCAGCGCCTGGCGGAAATCGAGTTCCAGCTTAAGCTGGCTCAGCTCTTCATCCAGTTGGGCGGTGGTTTTGCCTAAGCCGTCCTGCGCTTCTTTGACGTTGGCGATATTCGGCTCGCGCATGCCCGCGAGCAGCGTGCGCCGGGCCAGCAGCGCCTGCTCGGTGATGCGGGCCAACGCCAGTTCTCCCGCCAGTCGTTCAGTGAGGACGGCAACATCCGGATCGTCGCGTAGCGCCTCGACCACGCCGCGGGTAAGCTGCATGGATCCGCCGGAGGCTTTCGCCAGATTGTCGAAACCGGGTTTCTGGCTGCCATTAACCAGATCAGCCAGAAGGGGCAGGATCTTCGCCTTTTCTTCATCGATCAGCGGATGCAGACCGATCCCAGCCTGAGCGCCGGAACGCGCATCCGGATCGTCGGTGGCCTGCGCCACGCTGATGGTCTGCTCGCCGACAACACGGGTCATCCATCCGGCGGCTTCTTCAGGGGATGTCCAGGTGTTACAAAGTTCCCCGTCGCATTCGGAGGCGGTAAGAGACGTGGTGCTGGTGGCGGGCTGCTGGTTGAGAATATTCCAGCCTGCGGCGGTGGCGTCATGGACTACCTTAATCGGCGGCTGGCCTTTGCCGCCGCGCTTTTCGCCACCCACCCAGCGTTTACCCTTTTCGGCGGCCTCTTTTGCCGCTTTCTGGTCGGTGCGAATGGCGTCATTATCGCTGGCGGCGAGGGACTGGTAATTCTCCGCTTTGGCTCCGGAAAACCAGGCGGAATCTGTCGCTAAATCGGTCATCTTCTCCGCCATTTTCTGGCAGTTCAGCAACGACTTATCAAAATCCAGCCGCCCCTGCAGTACGCCGTTGGTCAGCAGATCATAAAGCTGCGGATTGGCGCGCTGGATAATCATCGCGGGTAGGCTGGCAACCGCCCCGGTGGCACTCTGGATAACGTTGCCCATCAGCTGCTGGAAGCCGTCGGTGATCCCGTTTAGCTGGTTGCGCACCGTGGTGTCGATGTCGAAATTGCCGCACATCATATCGGCATTCCAGCCAATGCCCACACTGAGCGGCGAGGGGCTGCGGCGCACGGGTGGCGGCATTACCGCCTCGCCGCCGCCAATCTGGTAGTAAAGCAGGTCGTCAACCGCGCCTCGCGTGCGGAAGCTGTAGTCGTCTGCTGCCACGCAAACCCAGGCGAAAAACAGTAAGACCAGGCAAAGGACTCTCATCGCCGCCTCCGTTAACCCGTACTGCCGAGGAAGGTTTGCCCCCGGCGCGGACAGCATTTGTAAGGCCGCCACAGCGTCCAGGCGTACGCGCCATCCTCGGCCAGCTTGTCGGCGTAAGTGTCGGTGGCGCTGCCATCCGGGAACACCGAACAGGCGGCGGATTTTTTCGGCGTGAGCATCTGCCAGCGATGGTTATCGCTGTCGCCTTCGATAACTGGGGAGGGCGGCCAGTACCCGGCGCGGGATGAGGCCGTCAGCGGTGTGTAGATATGCGGTTGTCCGGTACGGGTCACCAGATCGGCCACGCGCTGGGCGATAACGGCGGCGGCTTTATAGTCGTGCGTCTGGCTGATGGCTCCGGCTCGGGGATAGATATTGCCCCACATATCACCGCTCTTGCCCACTTCACGCAGGCCCGGCGTCAGCGCTTCTGGCCATGTCATCTCCGGTACGCCACTGCGCCAGGCCAGCACATCCAGTTGACTCAGGAAATACGGTTCAAAAGGCTGCGATGACGGCGAGCAGATATAACCAAACTGGGTGAAAAATTTTGCCAGTTCATCACCCGCCGGGAAGCCGATGGCATCGGCATTCTTAAAGCGAATCTTGCTGTGCTGGCTGGCAGAACGAGGATTAGTATCGCCGCCGCCTTCGGCAACACCGGGCAACGGTGGGCTGAGTAACGACATCTCCGTCCACGAATTCTGCCCGGTGTTGCTGTAAGCCGACACCACCAGATCCGGGCGGAAATGACTGACCTTCACCGACGTGCGCACCGTACAGCCGAACGGCGTGCAATAGAGCCAGTAGCACAGGCCGACCACTCGGTAGTTCACGCAGTCCGGCGACAGGGCGGAGGCTGCAATTTCCGGCGTGGTAATGGCTCTGAGCGGGAAAGCGGCGCACAGCATCAGGGGCAACAGAAGAGGAAAGCGGTCTGGCATAACGCCTCCGACAACAGAGTTTTCTTCTGCCGGGTGTAGCGCAATGCACATACGATCACTGCTGAAAACTGGAACCCGCCTGTGAAAATTGTTGAGTCTGGCATCAACCTTTGCCGGGCTTTCTGGTGTTATTCTGTGGTTCAGGCCGGGCTACGAAAGTGGTTCCGGCCTGTTTTTTTCTTCATTTTTTATTGTGTTTAAGGAGCAAGACTTATGCCAGTAAAACGAAAACATCTGACCCGCCATGAAGTGGGGCAGATACTGCTTGCAGCGGACAGAGGGATCCATTTTGAGCGGGATTACTGCCTGATTCAGATGTGTTTTTTACACGGTCTGCGGGTCAGTGAACTGTGCGGAATGCGCCTGTCGGATATCGATTTGGTAGGGCGTTCGGTGTATGTCCGACGGCTTAAAAATAGTCTCTCGACACAGCATCCGCTGTTCGATACCGAATTGCCCGCATTGATGCGCTGGCTAAAGGTGCGCCGCCGCTGGCGGGAGGCAGACAGCGACTGGCTTTTTCTGTCGCAGAAAGGAGGCCCGCTGTCGCGTCACCAGGTTCGATTGTTGCTCAAACGTTACGGTGAACTGGGCGGCGTCAGCATTTCCGCATACCCACATATGTTGAGGCACGGATGCGGTTACGCGCTGGCGGATTTGGGGCGTGATACGCGTCTGATACAGGATTATCTGGGGCACCGGAACATCCGGCATACGGTGATTTATACCGCAACAAATACGCAGAGGTTTATGAATGTCTGGGGAAATGTGAGAGAAAACCACACAATTAGTGCCAGAATGTAAAGTAGTATCAGAAAAATTTAGCGAAGTGTCAAAATTTTTCTGAGACCCCTTTTGATAATGGATTATCTATTTGTTTTAAATAAAAATAAAACGTAGCAGATACATGATGTTCCTCTGGCCTTTGCTGGCAACGTGCTTTAGAGGTTCACGTTGCCAGTTTTCATTCGCTCACCGCTTTACTGTTTTATGCCATTCCGACCGTTCTTTTCAGCCAGCGCTGACATTTTATTTTTCACTGTCATCTTCCACCAGATTTTCTTCTGAACTCACCACTCTGGCACTAACGGGAAAGTCTCCCGCAGGTTTTTTCACCGCCAGAGTGAAGCAGGGCTGAGCCCTGAACGATTGTTCACAAGGAGAACTGTATGAAACAAATGATGTTAAGCGCGTGTTTTTTGCTGGTGGCGGGTAACGCTTTAGCCGCTGACGGAACCATTCATTTTACCGGAAGCATTACCGATCAAACCTGTACTGTCGATACCGGCTCACAAAATCTACCGGTTGATTTAGGCAACGTCGCGCAGACCGCTCTTAACGGTGCTGCAGGGATGAAGGCGGCACCTACGCGTTTCACGCTTAGCCTGAGTGATTGCCCTGACACCGTAACGGGGGCAAATGTGAAATTTGACGGTACCTCTGATGGCGTAAACCAGAATCTGCTGGCGCTGGATAGCGGCACCGGGATCGCTACCGGCGTGGGTATCGAAATTGCCGACAGAAATGGCACCGCGATCCCGCTGCACACAGCATCGACGGATTACCCGCTGGCAGAAGGTACCAATTCGCTGGACTTTATCGCTCGCTATGTCTCTACCGGCACCGCGGTCACGACCGGCACGGCGAACGGTACCTCGCAGTTCACCATTAACTACAAATAACGCTGTGCCGTCGCGGGGTACATTCCTCCTCCCATCCTACCCGGTGTACCGCCGCATAACAGGGAACGTTTCGCAGGGATGCGTATTTTTCGCCCGGAGATAACAAGATGAACAGGTATGCAGACGTTGTGCTGGCGCTATTGCTGGCCTCCTTTACCGTGCAGGCGCAGGCCGGAATAGTGATTGGCGGCACACGCGTCATTTATGACGGAGATAAAAAAGAGACCTCCGCATCCATCCGTAACCCCGAGAAATCGAGTGTTTATCTGGTGCAGAGCTGGGTGGACAGCGGCGAGCAAAACGCGAAAGCGCCGTTTATCGTTACCCCGCCGCTGTTTCGTATTAACCCGGGTGAAGAGAATATCCTGCGCATTGTGCGTACCGGGGGAAATCTGCCGCAGGACCGGGAGTCGGTCTTCTGGCTGAATGTAAAATCCATCCCCGCGACTGATGACAGTAAACCGCGCACCAATGTGCTGCAGGTGGTGGTGAAGTCGCGCCTGAAGTTGTTTTACCGTCCCGTAGGGCTGGAAGGTCGGCCAGAAACGGCCTATCACCAGTTATCCGTAGCCCGCAGTGGCAACCGCCTCACCGTCAGTAACCCCACGTCGTATTACGTCACGCTATTTACTCTCAAGGTTGACGGGCAGGATATCAAGAGTGCCGATATGGTGCCGCCCAAAGGCAGCGTGAGCTTCACTTTGCCTTCTGCTTCAGCATCCGCCGTCAGCTGGCAGGCCATCAGTGACTACGGCGGCGTCAGCCAGACTGAAAGCCGCAGGCTGTGAGGGAGGAAGAGATGAAAAATCCAACTTCCCGGCTGATGGTATTTCTGCTGGCGCTGCTGCTGGTGATGGTTCTGCTGCTGGGGTATCTCCGTCACGCGGAGGCCCGTGAGATCTTCAACCCTCATGCATTGGAGATCGACAATCCCGGCCAGCCGGTGGCGGATTTATCCACCTTTGCTGAAGCCGACGGCCAGCTACCCGGCACCTATCGGGTCACGGTTTATGTGAATGGTGAACGGCAGGGACAGGCGCAGGATATTGCGTTTATCTCCGGGCCGGACAAAAAGCTCAGCGCGCAGGTCACGCCCGCGATGCTGAAAGCCTGGGGCGTCAAAACGGACGTCTTTCCCGCGCTGGCGGCGCTACCCCCTGAAAAGCCGCTGGAAAATATTGGCCACTACATCCCGATGGCCACCACCGATCTGCGTTTCAGCCAGCTGCAACTGAATGTGAGTATCCCGCAGGCGGCAATGGATGCCAGTGCCAGAGGCGCAGTGGATCCGTCAGAATGGGACGAAGGGGTACCTGCTGCGCTGCTCAACTATAACTTCAGCGGTAGCAACACCTGGCACGACGGAGAAAACGGTTCAGATAATAACTATTACGCTAACCTGCAAGGTGGGCTGAACCTCGGCGCATGGCGGCTGCGCAATTATTCCACCTGGAATTACGATGACGAAAACGGCAGCCACTGGGATTCGGTGAACACCTACCTTCAACGGGATATTCAAAGCCTGAAAGGGCAACTGACGCTCGGTGACAGCTATACGCCATCGGACATCTTTGACAGCGTGCAGTTTCGCGGCGCGCAGCTTGCCTCTGACGATAACATGCTGCCGGACAGCCTGCGCGGGTTCGCCCCGGTGATCCGCGGTATCGCGCAGTCGAACGCCCAGGTGACCATTAAGCAAAACGGCTACATCATCTACCAGAGCTATGTTGCGCCAGGGGCGTTTACCATCACCGACCTGTACCCGACCTCGGGCAGCGGTGACCTGGAAGTGACCATCAAAGAAGCCGATGGCAGCGAACGTACCTTCATTCAGCCTTTTTCTGCGGTACCGATTATGCAGCGTGAAGGGCATCTGAAATATGCCCTCACCGCCGGGAAGTACCGGAGCGGCAATGAGGACAGCGACGAACCGCAGTTCGGCCAGGTGACCGCGATTTACGGCCTGCCGCATGCCATCACCGTTTATGGCGGTACGCTGTACTCGGAGGATTATCTGTCCGGCGCGGCGGGGCTGGGTTTTGGCCTTGGCGAGCTGGGTTCGCTTTCGGCCGATATTACCGCCGCGCATACCACCCTCAACAACGATGAAACCCACGACGGCCAGTCGTACCGGGTTCAGTACTCGAAGGATTTTCAGACCACCGATACCAGCTTCACGCTCGCGGCTTACCGCTATTCCACGGAGGGTTTCTACACCTTCCAGGAGGCGAACGATCTGCGCTCGGACAGCGATGATGGCTGGCGGATGACATACAACAAACGCCAGCGGCTTCAGCTGGATCTCAGCCAGAGCGTAGGCAGCTACGGATCGATTTTTGTCTCCGGCTACCAGCAGGATTACTGGAAAGAGGACGGTTATGAACGCACGCTGAGCACCGGCTGGAACGGGAATATTAACGGGATCAGCTACAGCATCACCTACAGCTACAGCGATTACCCGGAAAGCACCCAGCCTGCCGATCAGCAACTGGCTTTTAACATCCAGGTGCCGCTCAGCAAATTCCTCTCTGGTGAGGCGGCAAATAACGCCTGGGCCAGCTACAGCGTTAACACCGCTAAACATGGTGATACCCGCCAGCAGGCCGGGCTCAACGGCACCCTGCTTGCTGACAACAACTTAAGCTACAGCCTCCAGCAGAGCTACACCAACCATGGCGTCGGTGGTTCCGGCAATATCAATGCCGATTACAAAGGCGGACAGGGGGAAATCACTGGCGGCTACAACTATGACGACGATACGCAGCAGGTCAACTATGGCCTGAAGGGCGGCGTGGTGGTGCATCCTCACGGGCTCACCCTTTCCCAGCCGCTCGGCGAGTCGCTGGCGGTGGTCAGCGCCCCGGGGGCGGATGAGGCGAAGGTGCAGAACAACACCGGCGTTTACACCGACGGACGCGGCTATGCGGTGGTGCCGTACGTTAACCCGTACAAGAAAAACCGTATTGCGCTGGATACCAGCACGCTGGGCGATGAGGTGGATATCGACACCGCCGTACAGACCGTGACGCCAACGCAGGGGGCGGTGGTGATGGCGGAGTTCAACACGCGCGTCGGGCGACGGGTGCTGATGACGCTACTGTATCGCGGACTGCCGGTACCGTTCGGCGCGCAGGCGAAGCTGAAAGAGGGGGGCAGCGGAATTGTCGGCGACGACGGCCAGGTATACCTCACTGGCGTGCCGGAAGCGGGCGAGATCGCGGTGAGCTGGAACGGGGCGCAGCAGTGCGTGGTGCATTATCGGCTGCCGGAACTGGAAAACTCGCCACCGGTCGTTACGGTGAGTCAGGAATGTCTTGAGGTTGGAAAATGAACATGTGGCGATGGATGATTATTCTGGTCGGGCTGATAGTGAGTCAGGCTTCATGGGCGTTGTGCTCCGCATCGGGGAGCTTTGCGATCAATGTGGGTACGATCGTAGTTCAGCGGGACGCGGTAGTCGGGCAGCCCATCAGCGACTGGCTGACGTCTAACCAGGGCGTGGCATACCAGAACTGTAATTACGACCCCACACCACAATATCTCATCGTAGCTGGTATCAAAAACACGGGCTCGAAGGCCAGTGTCACCTGGAATGGTGAGGCGGTGTTTAACACTAATGTGGCGGGAGTGGGATTCGTTTTTGAAGGCCGCACGTCATTCGACAGTAACCCCTTACCCGATAACTGGACGGGCATCGCCAGCGGCCAGTCACAGGTCTTTACTACCCAGACCAGCCACAGTTCCGGCTACCACCCTTCCATTAACGATCAGGCGCGGATCCGGCTGATTAAAACCGGCAATATCACGCCCGGTACCCTGACCGGTAACCTTGGACGTTTTATTGCCGGAACACGGGAAAATGCGCAGTGGTCGACAGAGATCCCTATCGCTTTTTCCGGGGGGCAAATCACGACCGTCGCCTGTACGGTGAACACGCCTGATGTTGACGTGAAGCTCGATCAACACAAAAAATCGGAGTTCAGCGGACCAGGTTCGGCAACCGAATGGAAGGCGTTTAACATCGAGCTGAATTGTGACAAAAGCTCGCGCATCAACGTCCGGATCGATGCCACTCAGGATCCGTCGAATGTCGCCGGTGTGATAAAGCTGGACAACGCGGCAGGCGATCTGGCGGCGACGGGGATTGGCGTCCAACTGTACTTTGTGCCGGATAACAGCGCGGTGCAGTTCGGGCAAACGAAATTCTATTACACCTCGCCGAATGGCGGTTCTGAAACGGTGCAGCTTAAGGCGCGTTATTACCAGACAACGTCTGCGATCACTGCTGGTGAGGCTAACGCCACGGCAACCTTCACGCTGACTTACCAGTAACCGCCCGGGGTCATCATATGAAAAAAATCATCTGCTTATTATTGCTGATAATGGCTATTGCGCCGTTGGTTGAGGCCAGTTGTTCCTTTTACAGCGGTGTGTCCGGAGAAGTGCCGGGCTATCTGAACTTCGGTAATGTGGTTGTCCAGCGCGATACGCCGATTGGCAGCGTCATAGCGACGACGGTGACCGGCGCTTATAACAACGGTAATGCCATTGCGGGCTGCAAGCGGGAGGCATGGACCGCTCGCTGGGAGCTGACGCAATGGGGAACGCTGAGTGGTTATGGCAACGGCGTCTACAATACCAATCTTGTCGGAGTCGGTTTACGGCTGAGCACTGCTCAATCGGGCAAAGTACTGCCGTATGAAGCCAGCTATCCCTACAATGCCGGGGGCTCATGGGCCTCCATTCCAGGAGATGGGATCAAGGGGGAGCTGATAAAAACCGGGGATATTACCAGTGGCACCTTAACCAACGGGGTACTGGCGCGCGCTTCGGTCGTCAACCAGTTTTACTTTGCTAACATCACGCTAAACGGAACCAACACCGTCACCTCTGCCGCCTGCTCGGTAACATCGGTGGATGAGCCGGTCCAGCTTGGCGATCACAACAAGCGGGAGTTCAGCGGCGTCGGCTACACCACGGACTGGAAGGGATTTAATATCGTGCTGGACTGCAATAAAAGCGCGCATATTTATGTACAGATTGATGCCACCCGGGATGCGTCGAATGCGCCAGGCGTGATGGCCATTGATTCCGAAAGCGGCAGTACCGCGGCGACGGGCATTGGGGTTCAGCTTTACTTCGCGCCGGACAACAGCGCGGCGCAGTTCGGGCAGGTAAAGGATTATTATACTTCGCCTAATGGCGGGATGGAGACCGTTCAGCTTAAGGCGCGTTATTACCAGACGGCTTCAGCGGTGACGGCAGGGCCCGCCAATGCGACGGCGACGTTTACTCTGACGTATAAATAGCTACCTGAATAATTTTAAAGGTTTTAGACTAACCCTCTGTTTATCAGGGAAGATGATAATGACCCAATATTGGTGGAAAGATCTTTTTGATCGCAATAATAACTGGCAGGGTCTGGAGCTGATACTCAAGAGCAGCCAGAGGACCGACGTGGCAATGGAAATGCTAAGTGGTCGGTATGGGCGAATGGCGCTACAGGTCTCCGGGAAGACATTATTCTGGGCATCAATGTTGAAAGATCATTCCGGTGTCTGGTTGGTGTTTAATGCAGATCATTCTGCTTGCCAGACATTATTACCGGCTGTCACATCTGAAGATATTGAGGGGATTAAAAGCAAAGGCGAACGGGCCTGGACAGGCGAATGGTGTCGCTATTTTTCCCGGCAATTAATGAATGCGCCAGTGCCTCTTCTGTCTCCTCGCCGATGGCTGATAAGGCCAATGGAGGCCAAATATCCATTACCGAAATTATCCGGACAGCGTGTTCCTGTAAATAGCTGGCGTTTTGATTCCCCAGAAAGCTGCGGGGATATCGGTTGTAGCTGGACGCTTTACGGCGAAGATTTTCCTGATTTGGTCAATCCTGACAAAGTTAGATTAGTGGATTGGTGGTGGGGAGGTAGCCTGCTACTTGGGCGTTATCCGATACAACCTGATGCCGGAAGGTTGAAATGGTGGCGTAAAAAATGCCGTGAGGGTGCGCTGCCTCCAGTACTTGTCTGGTATATAGCAGGACTGGGATCATTTGTTATTCTTGATGGTCATTATCGTTTACAGGCAGCGATTGCAGAAGAAATTCCACCTTCATTTCTGGTGCTCAGCGAATTGCAGGAACGGGATTTTGCTACCGATCAAGACCATCGTGCCCGCATTGTCCGGGCTTTAGAACAGCAGCTAAAAAATCCTAAATGCAAAATCGATGGTGTAAATCAGACGCTGATTAATCTTTATGATACACGCTATCTTTATGCCTCAACCCATAGCCGCGCGACGCTCGGCGAAGGAACGCGCTGGGCACAGGAGTTAGAAAGCTATCTACAACGGCATCAGTTGGAAGACTATCGGGACAGAGTACTTAATGGCGTTAACGATGAATGCTGAATTAAGGATAACAAATGGCGGCATTCTTTAGGGAATACAGAATAAACGGGCTTGCGGATACCAGCATCCCTGCTGGCTGACTATTTTAATGACACTGGTTTTTGACTTTCGAGACTCTGGTGTACCGCCTCACAAATACGGCTGACCGCCAGTCCGTCCACAGCGGTGACCGGGTAAGGCGCTTTATGTATGATCGCCCGCACAAAGTCATTGATCGGGTCGATACCGAAACCACTGGCGACGCCGTTGCGGTAGTTGATGAAATAGCTGTTGGGCGTGAGCGTCATGCCCGGCGTGGTGATTTCCAGCCCGCGATGCTGCGACGTGCTGCGGATATACGTTGCCTCGCAGAGGATATCAATACGCCCGTCGTTGTCCTTCGGAAAGCCCTCCGGCAATACCCACGAGTTTTCTACCACCCACGAACTGCCGTCGGCCATCGTCAGCAGGCTCTGCACGCTGTCGAAGGTGTCGAGGCCGCATTCGACCATCAGCCGCTTCTGCCCGACGGCATACACCGATACCACCTCCTGCCCGGAAAGATGGCGCACCAGGTCAAAGCAGTGTGAGCCGAGAAACCACACCGGGGAGCTTGCACCCGCCCAGTCCAGCCACTCCGTCGGCACGCTGATGACGTCATCCATGCTGATATGGCCGCGCAGGATGCGCCCGGCTTCCGGCTTCTCCAGTTCAGCTTTGATGCGCATCACCGCCGGGTCCCAGCGTTTGTGGAAATCGACGCCGACCAGCAGGTCCCGCTGCTGCGCCATCTCCACGATAAGCTCACATTCGCGTACCGAGGTGGCGAGCGGCTTTTCCGCCAGCACATGCTTGCCGTAGCGCAGGGCGGTGAGGATGGATTCGGTGTGGTACGGGTCCGGTGTCGCCACCGAGACGATATCAATAGCCTCCTGCTGTAGTAACCGATCCAGTCGTATGTAGCCCTGGATCCCGTACGCCATGGCAAGATCATCACAGCGTTCCTCATCTGTTTCGCAGATGGCGACCAGCACCGTGTCCGGGTTGTGGCGGTACGCGTTCATGTGATGTTTGCCGTAGATACCTGCGCCGACCACGGCGGCTCTGATTTTGTTCATGATGATGTCCTCAGAATAAGCCCAGGGAAAACAGCCAGCCGATAATGACGGCCAGCGGTCCGGTCAGTTGTCTCGACAGCAGAAAGGCGGGTACACCTTTTGCGATGGTCTCCGGCTTTGCCTCCTGCATCGAAAGGCCAACAGGCACGAAGTCGCAGCCGACCTGCACATTGATCGCAAACAGGGCGGGCAGGGCGAAGGCCGGAGATATCGCCCCTGCACCAATCTGTGTACCTATCATCACGCCAATCACCTGCGAGATGGCCGCGCCCGGTCCGAGCACCGGGGAGAGGAACGGAATGCCACAGATGAGCGACAGTAGCACCAGCCCCCACAGCGAGTTCGCCAGCGGCGTCAGGGCGTGGGCAATCAGGCTGCCGAGTGCGGTTTCTTGTACCAGGGCAATTAGCAGAGAGACAAAGGCCATAAACGGGATAACATTGCGCAACGACACGTCCACCGCCTCACGGCTGGCGGCGAACAGCAGGGCGATAACGTGCCCGACGGCGGTGCCGGTCTGCTCAACCATGCGTACCAGCTTCTCCGCGCCACGCGCAGGCGGCGGAGCGGTGGTAATGACTGGCTCTGGAGATGGAACTGGCTCAGGCCCGCTGTCCGGCGCTTCGGCGGTATCCACCAGAACCAGCTGCGCCATCGTGACGCCGGAGACGTAGTTCTCCTCGCTAATAAACTGCGCCAGCGGCCCGGCCCGCCAGGTAGGCAGGATGTTGATGATCGGGATGCCCTTCTGCGGATACAGGCCGCATCTCAGCGATCCAGCGCAGTTAATCACCACGCACAGGATGTCGTTATCCGGCGGAATGTCTGAGAAGCCGTTAACGATTTCCGATTCGGTGAGCGCGCCGATTTCTATCGCCACCGGATGGATTTCGCGTCCGGTGAGCGACAGCACCTTTTTGCTGCTGCCAACGGGCAGCCACAGCCCCTTGCCGTAGCCGCCTGGGCCGGGAGGAATAAGCACCGTGTTCATGGGCGTCCCTCCGCAATCACCAGTTCCCCGTGCAGGGACGAAAGTAGTGGCAACGGACCGGAGAGGTGGACTACGCCGGGATGGAAGGCATTCAGCCCGCCGTCAAACTTCATGGTCAGGTGACCGAGTTCAAACAGCGCCTGCTGCGCCCCTTTGCCCACGGCGGTAATGAGGTAGCTGAACCCGGCCAGCAACAGGGTGTCACCGGGCAGAATGAACAGGCTCTCTTCACGCAATACGGTCTCCAGCGACAGCGAGTAATCGAGGCAGTCCTTTGGCCCGTTGCTGTCGAAGGTGATGAGCATTTTGTCGGTGAGGCCGTCGGCGACAAACAGCCCGATGGCAGTAATGCGTGCGCAGTAAATCATCATGGCGCATTCCCCCGCTTGCTGAGCCGCAGGAACAGGTACTCGGTGATAATTCCGCGGATTAAACCAATCAGCATGGCGGCGGCGATATAGCGCAGCGCCAGCGAGGTGATGGGCAGGCCGAGCGCCTTAACCCCGGCGGCGACGCCGAGCCAGACAAACAGCTCCGACGGCACCACGTGGGGAAACAGGCTGGTGAGCGGATGGGCGGTGGTACCGAGCGCATCCTCATAGCCGGGCTTGCTCTTCTCAGGCAAGAGCTTGCCGAGCGTCAGTGCGCCGGGGCTGCTCATAAAGAACCAGCCGAGCACCGGCAGCACGCCGTAGGTGAGAATGCGTGAGCGGCCGAGCTGGGTGGCAACTTTCTCCATCCGTACGGTACCGACCAGCTTCATCAGGAAGTTGATGGCCAGCAGCAGGCAGATGAGCATCGGGATAAGCCCGGTCATCATGTCGAGGAAGATTTTGCCTGCCGCCTGGAACAGGTGGATAAAGCCTTCAGCCAGGGAGACCAGAAACATGGCGGCCTCCTGTACTCAGTGCGATGGTGTTGGGTTGTGGTTCGGTGTGCATAAACAACTCTCCTGTCAGGTGTCGTTGGTTAATGCGTCCTGCCACTCACAGCGCGGGTCGTTATGTCCCGGAGTTGTCGGTTGTTGTCATGGGGTGAGGCGGTTTTTTGGGTTGGCGTTTATTTCCAGCATTGAGGTAACGGCCCGGCCAGATCTCGGACGGATGAAGCTCCAGCGCGATGGCAATCAGCCACTCGCCTTTCGGCCACGGACGCGTCAGGGTATTCGACAGGGTTGACGAGGCCAGTCCCGCTTCCCGCGAGAGTTTCGCCAGACTGGTGCCGCGCTTGTGTAAGGCGGCAACGATGTCGGCGGGGTGCCAGTCTTTTTTAGTCATTCTGTTTACCTTCTTGTGTTACAAATCTGATGAAATATCCCATTTTGGGATATTTTTGTAAATGGCTGATATTCGATTTTGGGATATTAATCGGGTTTTATGAATGTCATCTATTTATTCTGGTGAATATCAGTTAGTTATAAAGTTACTGCGCTCTGCAAGGATTGATCGTGGGATTACTCAATCTCAACTGGCGGAATCGCTCGGCAAACCCCAGTCATTTGTTGCTAAGGTGGAAAATGGTGAGCGCCGTCTGGACGTGATTGAATTTGCTACTATTGCTCACCTGCTTTCACTTGATCCCGCAGAAATACTGAATGCAGTTATGAAGTGATTTGCTTGGGGGGGTATCCTTTTTTGGGATAATGACAAGGTCACCGGATAGTCAGTCTTTACATAGACTTGAGGCTGCCGGGATGACTTCTATCTACTCAAATGACTACCAGATGGTGATTAAGGCTCTCCGGGAAGCGCGGATTGCTTGTGGCATTACTCAGCAGGAGGTTGCCAGTGCTTTCGGAAGGCCGCAGTCATTTATCGCAAAGGTAGAGAGTGGAGAAAGGCGTCTGGATGTTGTGGAGTTTGTTCGTTTCTGTCGTGCGGTGAGTGTTGATCCAGTTAGTATTTTAGAAAAGTTATTGTGTGATAGCTGATTTCTTTCATCCTCAATAATGGAGGTTTTGTAGTAATGTCCAAATAAAAATATTTTTAGGTGCTCAGTTTTATTTTTTAATAATAGAGGTTTGTGACCTAATTAACGTAAAAGTGTAGTGTTAGTTTTTATTTTATGACCCGGCATCCTAACGATATTTAAAAAAAATCATATCATTCTTGATTGCTCTTATTTTAACGGAGTGCCTTTATTTTATATTAAGGCACTCTATTTGCATTTCAAAAAGCACTAGCGTGAATTGAGTATAGGGCCAAGCAACTGCATAAGAGGAGCTATTCCACTCGAATAATGGTGATCTATGTATTTACGATACAAAAACCGACGAACTGTATTTTCGTCAGTGCCACAATGTGTGCGAATATATCCTACAATTGAATCTAATTTTTGTTTAGCTACTTTACGAGGGGAGTCGCCAGTTATATTTTGATATTCTGGTAACATAATGTGGTTAGTAATATTTACGTTTGAACCATAGAGATTAATATTTAATTCAGTCGTGTTTGTGTTGTTGTAAAAATTTTGGAGCATATTTGTCACACCAATTTCAGGGGTGCAAGGTAGAAATGATACTTTATTCTGAATGCGATCATATAAATCTGTTATCGGACGTGATCTACGTCTTCTTGCCTCGGGAAGAGCCTCTGTTCGAACATCATCATCTAAAAAAATATGACGTTTCACGTGCTGAGGAATAATTAACGCTGATCTCTCTAGCATTTGCATAACTTGATAGTATCCACCAACTGGAACAACTTTAAACATAGGTTTATGAGCTGTTCTATTCTCTTCGAATTTTCCACAAAGTTGCTCTAATAGTAATTTTGCTTCTTCATCTTCTACGAAGAAAATAAAATCACTCTTAACTTCTTCATCAAAAGCTATTTCTCCGAGAACATGTGCAGGAAATACATCTCTTATAGTTGTACATACTCCATTTTCATCTTTTGAAATGAAAATTATTTTCTTTTTATCTGTATTTTTGATTAGAGTTGATGAGTGAGTTGAAAAAATTATTGTCAAATTTTTATCACTAGCTATCTCATTCAACTTATTGATCAGACGAACTTGGGCTTGTGGGTGTAAGGCCATCTCAACTTCATCTATTAGAATCAATGAGCCGTTTTCTACATCAACTATTTTTTGCGCAAGTTTCAGGATGCATAGTTCTCCGAGACTGAAGTTTTTTTCTGAATAGTAATGAGTTTCTCTTCCCGCCCTATAGGGAAGAAGGAATGCTTGGTTTCCAGTGCCTCGTCTGGTATTAACAAATTTTAAGGAATTCCAGTTATTATTATGAAGTACATAAGATAAGAAGCTACAGACTCCTGAGCTTACATCCTTTATTCTTCTAGTCGTTATTTCATCAGCATAAGGCTCCACTCTGTTACCGTTAGCTTGAATAAAATGGATGCTTGCGTAAGGAAAATTAGATAAAATATTAGCGTTTGCTCTTGGCGTTGGTGGCCATCTTTTCCCTCCATAGGAATACGTAACCTCACTTCCATTTATCTTATATGTAATTCTTGCATTTTTGAAAGTATCTAATTTTTCTTGTGTCGCTGTAGTCTTGTAATGATCTTGAAAAGCTCGACTATGTCTTATTCGATACAAAGCAGCTAATAGGCTAGTTTTGCCCGAGCCATTTAGACCAGTAAGGAGCCATAACCCTTGGCCAGGAATGTCGAAATTAAGCTCGGAAATACCTTTTAAGTTTTTTATTTCGATTCTCATTTCTTTTCCATATACATGAACGCATGTTAGTTTTTATAACTTAAATTATCTTGGTGACTTATCAATTTTGCACTGATATTTATCAAATAATCTCATGTTTAATGCAAATGTCAGATAATGTTTTAAACGTCACAGCATTAACATTACGATATTTTCTATTGTTATTCAAGCGACAGTAATCAAAATGGCAGATTTTAAACACGATAAGAACTAGGCGGGTATATCATTGAGAGCACAAATTTTGTATGTAACGATATAGAGGGTCGTATAAATGTGATACGGAATAAGTTAATAATTATGGACATGTGCTTCCGCTAACATTATTGCCGCTTCCACCTCACTACATCCCGTCTCCCGTATAATTCGCATTCGCTCAGCCTTTTCATGTTTCTCGGTCATCGCCAGCGCCAGATACAGCGCTGGCGGCACCACCCGAAACAGCGCCTCAACCCGTGGGGATAGCACCACACCCTCGGTATATTGTCCCGGCGATTTCACCGCTGAGCGCAATAGTTGTCGTTGTTCTTCGGTCAGCGCTTTAAACCGGCATACTTGGTCAATTTCTTCTGGCGGCATCACCAGTAGTTCCCACCACTCGATCATGTTGAGCAGCTTCTTCGCCTCGTCGGGAAAATCCGCCAGGTTCTGGGTCGCCAGCCACAGCCAGATGCCGAGCTTGCGCCACATCTTCGAGCCCTTCGTGAGGAACCGTGCCAGCAGCGGGTTAACGGTAATGATATGTGCCTCATCGGTGATGTTGACGATTGGCCGCGCCAGATGCTGGTCGCGTTCGCCGAGGTTATTAATATGGTTAATCAGTGAGATATAGCTGATGGCAAGCTGGGCTTCGTAGCCTTCGCGGGCAAAGGTGGCGAGATCCACGAGGGTGATATCCGCCTCCGGCCACATCTGGCCTTCACGGTTAAACAGTTCACCTTCAAACCCGGCGCAGAACAGATTGATGGATTCCGCCATCTCATACGCCCGCTGGCGGCGGGTTTCTGGCAGGCTGGCATCGCGGGAAAGGGCGAACAGTGCATCGCGGATATCCTGGGTCAGCGTCTGGCGTTTTTCCTCGTAGCAGGTATGCGCGGCGGCGATAATCGCCTGACGGATCATCGCCCTGTCTGGTCGGGTGAGGCGTGCATCCTCTTTCGCTTCGCCGCCGGTGATCATCAGCCGGGCGGTGATCTCCATTTCGCCCAGTACGTCGCGCTTGTCGTCGCCCTCGCTCTCTTCGTCCTCCGGCGGTTCGGCATCAGTGACAGCCTGTTCCACCAGTCGCCACGCGTCGGCGAACAGCGGCAGGGTGACGCCGGAGCCGGGGCGCAGGCTGATTTTATTCACCGTCAGGCCGTGGGCGGCGGCGTAGTCCGCCATCAGGCCAAACGAGTTCCCGGCCTCAATGATAAACAGGCGCGGACGATGCAGCGCCATCAGTTGCGCGATTTTGGCGTTCAGCGTGGCGGACTTGCCCGCTCCGGTCGGGCCGAGCAACAGCAGATGGCCGTTCTGGGCGCGGTCCAGCTTGTTCAGTGGATCGAAGCACAGTGGCGCGCCGCCACGGTTAAAGTAGCAAATCCCAGGATGTCCGGTGCCGGTTTCCCGCCCGTACACTGGCAGCAGCCCGGCAATATGCTGAACGAAGTTGAGCCGGGTATACAGCCCACGAGGATCGCGCAGGGGATCGAAGCACATCGGCAGCCAGCGCAGCCAGTGGCTGAGCGGGGCAACTTCATGCTGTTCCTGCACTGGCACCAGTCCGGTATTCAGCAACAGGCTGTGCAACTGGCGCTGCTGGCGAAACAGGGTATCGGTGTCGGGCGCATGCAGGTAAAACGCCAGCGTACTGCGGTACAGCTTATGGCCGTCCTTGAGATAGCTGCGCACCTCGCGGCAGTCGCGGCGGGTGTATTCCGAATCAGTATTGTCGCCAATCGCCCGTTCGGAAAGGTGGCTGATATGCTGCTCCAGTTTGTCCTGCGGATACACCACCACCGTCAGGTTCATGATGGTGCCTGCTGGTAACAGGTCGAACAGGGCGTTGATGCCGTCACCGCGCGCGGTTTCCCCGGTCAGCAGGCCGGGCGGCGGTGCTTTGCGCAGGCGGTCGACAACCACCACTTTATGCGGGCGGTTATCCAGCCACCAGACACCGTTTTCCACGTCTGAGCGCGGTTCGCTCGTCAGCAGTCGTTCAGCGAAATCGGTGATGACGGGCAGGGATTCAGCTTCCGGTAAATCCAGTTGTCGCCAGAAGGCTTTTTTATCTTCAACGGGCGGCGCAGGGTTAAACCAGCGCACCAGCCAGCGGTGGATGGCCTGTTCATTCTGACGGACTGCGCTGATACCCGCTGCTTTTAGCCCGGCGGTGAGACGCTCGCAGATATTATTCAGCGTCTCTTCCGGCGACGGTTCATCCGGCAACGGCGCGGGCAGCCAGCGGTAGACCACCATCCGCGTGCGCCGCCACGTCGCCCGCCAGCGGGTACGGGTAACGGTATTATCCTGAAACAGCCCCTCATCGCGGGTGAGGGCGGCCATATGGTTTGCCATCTGCGCAAGCCATTCGCGGGTAAAGGCGGAATCACGGATCTCCGGCGCGGCATAAGCAGCAAGTGATGCCAGCCATGCCTCGCTGTCGTCCTCATCCTGACAGAAAAACTGTACCACCCACGGGGCGCGCTCATGCTCGTCAAAGGTATCCTGTAAGGCGTCAGTGACGGTATCGCGCACCTGTTCCAGAAACGCCGTCGAACGGCCTTCGGTACCCACGGGATTTAGCTCAAATACGGCACCCACCGAGCGTCCATCCTCCAGCAGCAGCGTCTGCGACTCCGGTAAAAATTCCACCCACGGCAGCCAGTCGACAAATGATGGTCCCTTGCGGTAGCTGGCATTCAGTGCCTGTTCGGTCAGGCCGCGCCGTTCACTCATGGCGGCGTCAGGCGTTCGCCCGGCAGCGCATACTGCGGACGGGTATAGAAGGGGAAGACGGTGCTGTAACCAGGCACCGGGGTGTTGCCGTTGAGGTGCGGGAAGACGTAAAGCACCATATCCGGGTTGGGCAGGCGCGGAAACTGGCTGCGAATGGTGTTCGCATCAGGTTGCGCCACCGGACCATCCGGCGGGCGGCGCAATTGGGCACGGGCATCCAGCAGAGCCGCGCTGCCGCCGCTTTGCTGCTGCCACAGGGTGAACATACTGGCATCGGGGGCGACTGGCATCAGTTCTTCCTGCGAGGTGCTGCACCCGGCCAGTAAAAACAGCAACGTTAATATGACGCGTATCATTCCAGACCTCCCGGTGTGCTGGCCTGCTGGTATTTCACCTGGCTGCCTTCCGGTTCATAGTCGATAGCCAGCTGTTCGGTAAGATGCACCGCCACTTTGTGGCCCGGCGGCACGTATACGGCGTCGAACATCTGGCCGTAATGCTGTTTCATCCAGTCGGCAGTCTCTTTTAATCCGCCGCCAATGGCTTGGCCGAGGACGTACTGGCCGTTGTTGCCCGTCACTGCGCTGGTGATGCTGCCGTCCTCCACCACGGTGGTGCTTTCCCCATTGCCGAAGGCCTGTGCCGCCGCGCCGGAGCCCGCCAGCAGGAACTGCGAGGTCAGGTACTCCTTCGCATTGCTTTTGCGTTCGCCGGGAATACACGGCAGCCCCTGGTTATCCGAGAGCCAGCCGATCTCCTGCTGTTTGTTGCCGGATTTGCCGCCCTGCGGGACGGTGCGGATGGTGCCGTCATGAAACACAAAGGTCATGGAGGTGATTTGCCCGCGCACGCAGGAGAGCGTCCAGTCGCCCGAGGCGATACCGGAGACCACTGCACCCGCCACGTCCGGCAGTTCGATGCCGTTGGCGGTGAGATTGTCCTCGCCAATCAGCAGCTTGAACGGGTAGGGATCGCTGACGGTGCCGTTAAGCGGTACACGGCCAATCAGCGCCGTCATCGCCACCGATCCGGTCAGCGTGGCGTTCTGCGGCAGGGTGTAGGTCTTCACGTCAGGTTTTGGTAGCGGTTTATCTGCCGCTTTCAGAGGGACGCGCAGCAGCTTTTCATCCACAGGCGGGGGCGCGTCCAGCGGCTCCAGCCAGCGGATATCGGGTTGAACGTCGGCAGGTAATTCGCCGGGCGTCAGGCCTAAGCCGGGCGGGATATCATCCGGGCGTTTCGCCATCAGACGGTCGAATTTATCCAGCAACCCACGCTGGCTTTTCAGCAACTCATCGCGCATCTGATCCTGCTGTCTGCGCATATCGCCGCGTAACTCCGATACCAGCGTCGCCTGCTGGGCTTTCAGCCGCTTTTCGCGCGCCTGCTGGTCTTCGCTATCGTTCTGAATCGCCTGAAGCTCCCGGCGGTACTGCTTCATCTGGCCGACCAGCGTGGCGACGGTATCGGCAGGCGTGTCGCCGTCGATACCCAGATCGCGCAGTTCCTGCGGCGTTAATGCTGCCACGCTGCGGGACGGGGATTTCTCAGTGGTGTTTTTGTTGGCCGGGCGCAGCAGCAGCCATACCGTTACCAGCACAATCACGGGCAGCAGGATTTTCAGCAGAAGACTCTGGCGCGGCATCATGGTTTCGGCTCCGGCAGCAGGGCGCGGGAAACCGGGCCTTCCGTCACCAGGTACACCACGGTGGTGTCTTCTGCCAGACCACGCGGGCCGAGCCAGCCATGCTGGAACGCGGCGGCGGTGAACTGCCCCTGAAGCTCGCGCGGATCGAGCGTGATGCGCTGCCCGCTGCGGTTTTGCAGGCGGATGGCGGTGACGGTGGTGGCGTTAACCTGCCATGAAGCCAGCGGGATGGCGGTAACAGGCTGCTGAGGCAGTAAGGTGGTGATGCGTTTCGCCAGCCGGATGGGGGCGGGCGTCACGCCTGGCAGGGCTTCGACGGTGCGCAGCGGCGCATACAGGTTCTGTGCGGCATAGCGTACCAGCAGAACGGGCAGGGGCTCTGTTGATGCTGTTATTGGAACGGATGCTTTTGCTGTGGCAGGCGTCTGTGGTGTATAGCTAATTTGCACGGGTTCAAGTGGCGAAGTGCCCTGAATGGCATGAATATCCAGCAGGATCAGCTCACCGCTTCCCGTATCCCGCAACTGGATGCGGGTGGTCGGGAACGCCGTATTCGCCAGCAGGAAGACCTTACTGCCCGCGCTTTGCAGACGCACTTTGCCTTCCAGCGTGGCGGGATAGCCAATACGTACCGATTTGCCTACATCGACAATCCGCTCCTGCCCGACATGCAGAGTGACGGGCAGGGGGATGTTTTCCCACTGCACCACTTCCGTGGCGAAGGCCGGGAGACTGAATAACAAAGCAAAGAAGATGTACTTCATTCTTTTTCCTCCGCCACCAGACGCTGCGGTGCGGCGTCAGTACAGTCGATCGCCAGCCCCCACGGATTTTTCTCCGCATCAATGGCGTATCGCACCACCTGCAGCGGGTAGCGCACCAGCGCTTTTTTCACCGGCTCGTTCTGGTAATACTCTTCAACCGCCACGTCCAGCGTCACCCGCCAGGCATCCCGGCTTAAGGTTTCGACGCGCGGGACGGGGCGCTTATCGCCATCATGCACCAGGCTGCTGTAGCCGTGACCGGGAAGCTCATACACGCCTCGCGTCCGCTCGCGCAGTTCACCGTTGTTGCGCCGTACCTGAAAATCGTGCTCCAGCCGGGTGTAACAGGCGGGCGTCAGATAGGCGCGCAGCGAGCGCAGGTTGCGGGAATAGTCCTCCTCGCCGTTATCCGGCCAGCGGTTTAGCTGCTGGAAGATATAAAAGGTGAAGGCGTAGACGCTGGCGGGCGGTACTTCCCACCACGGGCGGGTGCTGCCGCTGCGCAGATCCGGCGGGAACCAGAGGGTGAGCTTTTGCGGCGCGCTGTACCAGCCGTAGCCGACGCCCGCCAGACACAGGCACAGCAGAACAATCACTGCCCGCAGCGTCAGGATATGGTTATCGCGCTCGGCCAGCGCGTGGCGAAAGCGGCTCATCGCGGACTCCTGCGCACTACCCATACGGTACTGTGCTGCACCAGTTGTGCGCCGCGAAGATGATGACGTTCCAGCCAGGCAAGAATCGCCTGCGGTAGCCAGCTGTCGGGCTTACCGCGTTTCGCGCGGGCCAGGATGCGTCCGCCGCCCTGAATCAACATCGCTGCACCTGCCAGCGCCGAGCCGGGGATTAACGGCCAGTAGTGGGTTATCAGGGCCAGCAGAATGCCGAGCGCACAGCCACCCCCAAGACCGCTTGTCAGCGCCAGAAACAGCTCGCTGGTGGTCAGGCCGCGCCAGACCACTGGCTCGCGGTTGAGGCGGTCGGGGAGAAAGGGGATAGTCGTCATATTACAGGACGTCCGAAGCCTGGTTGAGCAGCCAGATGATGACCACCAGCAGAATGCTGCCGACGCCCGCCATCGAGCCCAAATCTTTCCACTGTTTGCGCCCGCTCTGGATCTCGGAGTAAGTAGCAATGCAGTTGTTCGCCACCACCAGAAAACCGACGGCGCAGATGGCCAGCGCCAGCAGCACCACAATATCAAAACCGTAGTTTTGCAGCGTCTCCATAATGCCTTGGCCCTGGCCGCGCGACGGATCTTCCATCGTCGGCAGGTCGGCGAGGGCGTTAAATGTGGCGAACAGCAGTAACAGAAGCCAGCGCATGATGCCTCCTCAGCTCAGGACCAGCCAGAAACTGACCAGAACCAGTAATAGTGAACGGGCCGCCACCGCGCCAAAACTCTGCCAGCTCAGGCGCTGGCGACAGACGCCCTGCCAGGCGACCAGCAGCGTCCAGGCGCACCACAGCAACAGGACGCTGGTAAACAGTCCGAGCACCAGCAGGCTGACGGTTTCCGGTTTGCTCAGGCTGGCGGCCTGGAAGGCGGCGAGTTGGGAGTCAGTCATCGGGATGCTCCCGCTGGTAGCTGGCGCTCAGGGGCTGGACGGCGCGCGGCTGCGCTCTCGCCGGGCTAAGGTAGCGGCGGATGCCCTGTTCAACGGCGGAGATGTCCTGCTGCGCCTGTAAGTAGTCGAGGAAGTAGCGTGACTGCGGATCCGTGCTGGCACTCGTTTGGGCGCGCTCCAGCGAGGTTTTTACGCCGTCGAGTTGCTTCAGCGCGAGGGCGAGCTGGGTGGATTCAGGGGAGGCAAAGACCTGAGATCCTATGAGCAAAGTCAGCAAAAATAAAAAGCTATGACACATTTCAGGATTTCCCAGAAGTTTGTTTCGGGTAGGGTAAATGAGATGTATTGGAAGGAGCTACTAAGAAATGGTTGTATCATATAAAAGTTTTTAGGATAGAAGTATATCTATATTTCCACATGTTTTTAATAAGTGGGTTGCCTGGTTTAGAGTGATTTCAACAGTAAACTATGTTGCGTCTAAAAATATTAACTGGTATTTGCAAAATGAAAATTAACTCTATTATTTTAAAATGGCACTATTGTTTTGTGAATGCCCCCAGTTAAAACCTGGGGGATTTGATGATTACAAATCTCGGAATATATCCTCTAGGGCATCTGTCTCAAATTTTTTTGCTTGCCATGTGTGGTAGTTTTTATTTTTTGATATGTTGAAAGTTGAATCCATTAATTTCATATCTTCATAAAATGGCGGTTCAACACCAAGTCCTTTATGATAAGTAAAAGAGTAACGGAAGTCTAAATATAACTTTTTATATTCTTCGGTATCATACACACTATCGAGTTCGAAAAGCATTTGGTTGAGTATGAAATCATCATTTTCCTTAATTTTGAAGTTTACGGAATTATCCATGACGTTATATGTAAAGTCAAAAACCTGATGATCATTTACACCAGTGAGTAATGGATTCATATAGCCATCAAACATATCTATATCTGATTTAAAAGACGTATTGCAACGGCCTCCAATAGGAATTAGATTATATAAAGTGACTGCTAGATAAGGATATTTTGACTTTGCGTAAAAATGATCTAATGCTGGTCTATGATTTTTAGTCCTACCTCTTACTATATTTATTTTTTCTTCATTGCAAAAAGGACAAACTAAAAGTCCACTTGAGGTCACAATGTCATAGCCAAATTTAGAGCTAAAAAGATCATAGTTAAAAATATCTGAAAATTGACTGACCCACGATGGGAATAAA
Source organism: Citrobacter sp. TBCS-15 (assembly GCF_005280815.1). Taxonomy (NCBI): domain Bacteria; kingdom Pseudomonadati; phylum Pseudomonadota; class Gammaproteobacteria; order Enterobacterales; family Enterobacteriaceae; genus Citrobacter; species Citrobacter sp. TBCS-15. The sequence goes on from NZ_SZWK01000018.1 coordinate 188,871, forward strand.
CTATCAATAATTAATTTCACTTCTTTTGGAAATCCTTTCTTTAGCTTTTGAATGTATTTTAATTCTTTTTTTACTAAGCTCGCAGTAGATGCTAAAATTAAACGATTACGAAAATGACTTGCACAATATGATTTTTCTATTCTTTCTAATCTGGTTAATTCAACGATCATCACGTTTTTGTATTCTAAAATAGCTTGTTTGTTTTTATCTGATTTAATATTTATATTCACTAACGAATCATCAATGATTAATTTTTTGAAAAATATTGCTGGATTATAGCGCTCACTGATTAAAGAAAGATCTTTTGTGAATTCATCTTTTATGTTTAGTATGCTGTTTGCCTTCGCAAAAACAATTTTTATTAAACTTTCATATTGTAAATGCTTATGTAATGCTGGGTACCATTCTGGGCTTTCTGTTTTACAGATTGCAAGAACCTCTAATGCTTTTACTTGCATATAATTTTTAATAAACTGATTTTTGATATCAATAATTAAAGATGGGCATAGTGTATAATTGAATTTAATCATTTTGTTAGCATCCTTTTAATGCTGCTGTCTTTTAAATTCGATATTAACCAATGATCCTTTTCTGTAAGACGATTCTCTTTTTTATTATCTATTAATTCCAGTATTTTATTCCGTGAATGCTCGCCAAAAGTAGATGATATATGCATTCCTGATATATAAGCGTCTGTTATTTCAGTTCCAAAACCATATGATTCACTCTGATAGGGTTTATTATTAGAATCTAATTGCAGAGAAATTATATCATCAGGTAAAAAATCCCCTATAATTAAAGGGGAGTGAGTTGTGATTAGCAGTTGAATTTTATTGGTGTCGGTTTCATTTTCTAGGAAGGATATTAGTTCACTAATGAATGTCCTTTGCCACTCTGGATGTAAATATAGATCTGTTTCATCTAATATAAACAACGTGCTTTCTGTTTTTTTATTCTGAATGTAATTATATATAGATGAGAAAATATTTAACTTCGCTAGTTCCCCTGTACTAAACCCTACCCATCCATAACTAAAGTTATTATTAATGTTTTTGGGGAGTTTAGCTATCAGTTCAAGTAAATGCAGAATAACTTCAGGGTCATTAATTATTAAACCATCAGAAACTATAACTGTGCTAGTTGTAGATAGATAATTGTGAATTACATGGGATATTTTATCGAAAATCATAAAGATATGACTAATGTTGGATTTTAATATGTCAGCATCAAATTTTGTAATGTTGCTTTTGTTTTCTCTTTTTCCTTCCCATTCAGTATAAACGTTATCAAGTAAATATATAAAATGATTAGGATTTATATGATTTTTAGTGAGTATATGATGTATTATCTTGCTTGCTAGTTTGTCAGAGAATTCATTGTCTACAAGAGAAGTTGATGAAATATATCGAATGCAACTAAAAATATTTCTTTCTATCAAATACTGAAATATTGAATAACGGGTTGCGAGGTTTCCACTTATTGATTTGTTGTTACCGAAAAAATAATCGTACCAATCATTGAACTTGTATTTTAAAAGATGTTCTTTAACATCGGGGTTTTCCTTTTTATAGAGACTGAATATCCAGTTTCTTATTACATTGCTTGGTGTTTTAAATTTGAAATTATATCTGTAATTTGCATTTTTATTATATAACCATGAACTTTCATTGAAGAAAGTGATTAGGTTACGTAGATTTGTATTTCTGGTATTACCCGTAAGGGAATTTTGTTTACTCAAAGATAAATCTATAATGCTGTTGTTTTTCTTTGATTTTACATACGGTAGGAAAGTGCTAAGATTATTTATTTTTACGATATTGTGTTTGTATTTCTTTAGGTGCTTTTTATCTAAGGTTGATATGGAATGAGGATGGCAAAAGTCAAAGTGCAAACTGCCAGTGTCGTAATTGACACTTTGAATCAAAAAATTTTTATCGTCTCGTTTAAACCAGATCATGAATCCACTTGATTCAGTGTAATTGAAACTTTCCTCAATGAATTCCAAGAAGGTAGATTTCCCACATCCATTTTTCCCAATTATTGCTTTAATTTTTACACCGTTATAATACTGGATTATTTTGTCATTTTTATTTGTGATTTTGATTTTATTATTAATAAACTCAACATTAAATAAAGGGTGTGTGATAAAAGATATCTTGTTCAATATCTTATGCTCTGCGATATATACAAAGACCAACTCCATTATCATTCTCCAAAAAATGGTGCATTAATAATATTGCAATGAGATTTCAACATTATTGTAATATACCATAATGAATATAAATTTGAAACTAATAATCTATTAGTTGAAATGACTATGAATTAATAAATGTGTTTATATGTATATTTAAGTTATAGGGTGTATAAAATAACGCACCTTGTATAAGAACGATAATCGATTTGATTTATTCTTATGTTGGTTGGTATTTATAAGGTTGTATTGATATTAAATAGATTATTTTAAGCCAAAGAATTCATAAACACCGTTTAAAACTCCCTGCCGCTATCCATACCGTTATCCCAAACCATAAGCCTGCAGTTAGTAAAACCAGCATTGCGGGCAGAAACAGCGGCTGCGCCAGATAAAACACCCACAGCGTTGTGGCGACGGAACTGCCGGACCTGATGATATAACGATAGAGAAAAACGGATTCCAGCCCGGAGCCAAACCGCCGTAAATCTCGCCGCACCAGACCTTCTGTCAGCCCGATTAAAACACACAGGCAGAGCAGGGGGAGCATGGCGGCCAGCCATATCAGGCGCTGCATAAAACTCACCAGAGTATAAGTCAGGCCGGTGAACGGTTTCTGCAGGAGCCTGTTGACCAAAAACACGTGAGTTGCCCCTTTTTCCAGCAGCATCACAACGTCATTCCCGAACGGATGCGGTTGTAGTGCAATAACCAATTCCGACTGTTCCCGCTTCATCACCTGGAAAACATGTCTGCTCCCCTCCTGTGGCCACCAGAAATAGAGCCCCGCCAGTTCCAGCACCACCCGCAACACCAGCGCCCCAATAACCAGCACAATAATCCGCCCAGCCAGTGACAATAGCCATCCGATCGGCCCTTGTGGTGGAGGCGAAGGTGGGGCCCGTTGTTCGCTCATTCCGGCTGTCGCTGCTGACGTGCCTGCAACCATGCCGCCAGTTGCGCGACGGGCTCCGGCAGCGGGCAGTGCTTATCCTCAACTGGCAGTGGCAGACGAATTTTCCACAGCTGCCCGCCTTCGAGCAGAGCAAATGCCTGGCCTTTGGGGAGCTGGATCAGCGCGGCGGTATCGAGTAGTGGCACATGACTGGTGGTCACCTGTTCACGGGTGTTGCTGGTAAAGCTGTTGATGCCGCCCGGCGTGTCGGTGACGCCGGAGCTAACCTGGCGGCTGCGCACTTCCACCTGCGGCAGTTGCTTCGTCAGCAGCTCAGCGGTGGCGGTTTCGCGCACCCGCAGCATAATCAGGTTGTTGAAATTACCCACCACCTGGCCCGCTTTGGGTGCGCTGCCGATGCGGGCCTGAATATCGCTCAGCGTCTGGGTGTAGGCGGTGACCTGAATGCCCGCGCCGCCGCCCTTGTTGACCAGCGGGATAAATTCCTCGCCCATCAGTTCGTTAAATTCATCGCAGTGCAGGTTGATGGGCGGGGTTTTTTCACTGCTGCCGGGCAGTCCTTCGTTGAGGCCGAATTTGTAGAGATGTCCGGCGACGCTCACCAGGTCAGCAAACATTGCATTACCGACGGCGGCAGCGACCACTGAATCAGAGAGCGCGTCCAGCCCGACATAGACTACCGCCTTCTGGCGGATCGCCTGCTGCCAGTCGAGGATCGGACGCGTGTCGTTCAGATCGTGGTAGTCCGGGGCCAGCAGGGCGGCGAGCGTGCCGGTGGTCAGCTTTTCCAGCAACGGCAGCAGCGAGGCGACAATCTTGTCGAAATAGGTTTTGTCGTAGCGCACGGCTGAGAGCAGGCCGTCGAGGATCGGATCGTATAATTTTTCCGCGTTGAGGTACTGCTCCAGCGCCACCACGTGAGGATCGCGGCCCAGCATATGGCGCGGTGTGTTTTTGTCGTTAATGCGCTCCGCCAGTTGCGCCACCACTTCCCACGCCCGTGCGTTGTGGCGCGGCAGCACGATGCGGGCATAGTCGATAAACAGGGCGTCGATATTGACGACGTGGCGGGAAATCAACTGGTAGTCGGGGCGCTGGCCGAGCGCTACTAGGGCGCGGGCGATGATGTTGACAAAACGCCAGGCGAACTCGCGAAAGGCCGCCGAGTTGCCTTCGCCGGAAAGCTGTCCGGTGAGGCGCGACGCCACTTCCGAAATGCGGCCAAAGCGCCCGATGGCGTTGTAGCGGGCGGAGATCTCCGGGTAGGCCAGATGGAACAGGATAAAGCGGTCGCCGCGTCCGGCACGCTGCGTTTCTGTCCACAGACGCTTCAGCAGATCCGCGTCGCCTTTCGGATCAAAGACGATCACCACCTCACCACGGCGGATGTCCTGAGTGGCAAGCAGTTCCGCCAGACGGGTTTTACCGACGCGGGTGGTACCGAGCACCAGCGTGTGGCCGGGGCGTTCACTGAGCGGCAGGGTGACGTCGCACTCTTTCAGCTCCACGCCGTGCAACCACGGATTGCCGCCGACGGGCGGCAGCGGACGTACTGGGTTCAGCCAGCGATCGGCGCTGAGCAGGCGGGCAAGACTGGGCAGGGTATGTTCACTGCGTTTTTCGATATGCCTTGCCAGGCGGTAACACCACCCCGGGCGCAGCCTGCGTGCGGCTTCCGGTTGCAGGCAGTCGTACAGACGCTGGGTGTGGATGGGCTGCCAGCGAAAGCCCTTACCGAGAAACAGCCTCTGGCGGCTGACCGGGATTTTCCGGCTGGTCAGCGCGTAGCGCGGCAGGCGCAGGAGGTTACGCTGGTAGCGTATGATTTGCCATCCCTGCCAGCCGCGTCGTAGGGCCAGCAGCATAAGGGCGCAGGCCATCAGGCGGGCTTGCCACGGCGTCAGCATCAGCAGCGGGGCTTGCGTCAGGCAGATTAATGCACCACAGCCAGCGGTGACGGTGCTGTAAAACTCCACAGGCGGGCGCAGCAGCGCTTCCAGCGCGTAGCGGCTCATGGTGATGTGGCCCGTTGCAGATGGCGACTGACCAGCTTGCGGTAGCGTGTGGCAGGCGCGCCGCCAGCAGGACGGTGATAGCGGGCGGCGGCATTGAGCCAGCTTCCGGGACGTTCGTCGTAGCGCTGACGCAGCAGTTGTGCGGTGAGCGACAGGTTCTGCAGGGGATGCAGGGCGTCGCAGGGAGAGTCAAAATACGCCCGGTGCCAGCCGATATTGATTTGCCCGAGCCCCACATCAATGCGCTTCGGGCTGGTGCGGCGGATGGCGGCCAGCAGTGCCTGACAGGCCTGCTCCCGGCTGGCGTAGCGGTAGCCGGTGCCTTTGATATTGAGCGTCCACGGCCACGGGCGATGTCTGCCGTTCAGGTTTGCGCCGCTTTCGGTCTGTGTGACGGCCCACAGCAGTTCCGGCGGCACGCGGAAATGCTCCGCGGCGCGCAGGTACGCTTCCGGCAGAGGCTGTGCCAGCGCCAGACAGGGCAGCAACAGGATCAGGGCAGGACCTCGCGCCATTGCTCCCCCTTACGCTCCAGCGCCACCGGGATTTTGCTCTGCCCTAAAAGTAGCCAGCGGCCCGCGTCGTGGTTAAGCGTGATGCTGTGTTCACTCACCAGCTTTGCGTCAATACCGTGCGCCATCGCCCAGCGTCGCACCCGGTTATCATCACCTTCGCTGTTGACCAGCCAGATATCCAGCGGACGCTGCTGCGCCAGCAGGGTACGTAGCAGGCTGTCGCAGGGCGGGCAGTCATCCTGGACAAACAGCGAAACGCGGGAAGTGCTGGTGGAGGTGGTTTTCAGCGGCGTCAGGCCCGGATAGAGGCGTTGCCAGGCGGCGTCATAGGCGCGCTGGAAGGCGAGTTCTTTCTCCAGCCGCTGGTATTCCTGCCTGACCAGCAGTTCGGCGAAGCGTTGACGTTCGTGGTCAGTGTCGGCTTCAACGCCCAGAGTGGTCAGCGGATCGAGCCCCGGCGACCAGACGCCGCGCACCTGTTGTTTCAGCATGAGATAGCGCTGCCACTCTTCCGGCGTGATACCCCAGGCGGTGGCCTGCTGTCGCGTGGTCAGCGGCCTGAGAGCGGAGTCCGCATTCTGGCTGGTCTGCACCTGAAGCGGTTGCGCCCACGCGCTGGCGGTGAACAGTAACAGAAGAAACAGGCGTTTCATCGCTTACTCCGGCATCTTCAGCGTTAGCTGGCGTTTGCCGTGACGGAATACCGCCCGGCGCTCATCAAACCGCTCCAGCCGCCAGCTACGCCACTGTTCTCCGCTGCGCAGCCACACCACCTGATGGAGGTAAACGGCTTCCGGCGGCACGATTACGGCCAGTCGGATATCGCCACGCTGTACGGTTCCGGCGAGAAAAAACGGGGCCGTTAACGGCCCCAAAGGGTGGAGGGACACGGGATGACGGTAAGCCACCGTCGGGGAGAGGGAATGGTCGCTGGCGAAACAGACTTCGCGGCGGTTTTCGTCGGTGGTTATTCGCCACGCCGGGCCCACCAGTAGTTGCAGGGCGGCCTTCAGGCGCAGCGGGCCGGTGTTGTACTGGCTCAGCGGTAACGGGAGGCTATAAAGCTGCGCCCGGCGCGCATCGGCGAGACACAAAGACCAGCAGCTGTCGCGCAGGAGGTACTGCAACGTTTCCCCTACCGTCGGATGAAAACCGGGCGGAACGGCCAGGGCGGTAAGCTGTTCGAGTGGCGGCTGTTGCGGTGACGTGCTGACCAGCAGATAGCGGTCGTAGCGGACGACTTCTGGCGTGGCAGGGGAGGCTGCGGCCACGCCGTTGAAAATAAACAGGAGCAGAGCTGTCAGTAGTCGTTTCATCACATCCTCCACAGTGCTTTGACAGGAGCGTGCAGGATGAGAGGACAAGGAACTACCGACAACTGTTTGCGGCGTCAAAAAATAGCGCCCGTTATTTCGGGCGCGGAATCAGTTCAGTAAGGGAATCTTTCCCCCATCAGCCCCAGCGTAGCGGCAATGGGGATGCCTTGCTCAGAAAAATGAACGCGTAACGTCAATCTGACGGTTTGCTGCTGCGTGCTGCCGTTAGTTTTTTGCGACAGCACCCAGCGGTAGTCGATACGAATGGTGCGCTGCGGCGGTTGGTGGGAGATAAAGGCCACTACCGCCGCCATTTCAACACCTTTCAGCAAGTCCCTGATGGCGTTGTCATTCCGGTCTTCAAGACAGTGCTTGTGGGCCGGAAGAGTAATGGCCAGATCCAGCGGCAAGCCTGCGTCCAGCGCCTCGTCATCAAGGTTAATCAGTTTACCTCGGTTAAGGGCTTCTTCGCGTGAGTTCAATACGGTATTCATCATGCGTCTCTCCGGTAAAAGGCCAGGGAAACGCCCCGACGGGGAATTTCCCCGGCAGGGTGAATGCTGTGCGTCAGAACTGCGGTACAGACTCTGCTGGCGGTGCGGCTGGCGCTGGCTGGGATTCAGCTTCGCGCTCTGCCCGGTAAACTTCTTCACCGTCAATTTTGATGAGCCCGATGTGCAGCAGATGGGCTTTCAGGCTGACACCGGTTTCGCCTTTACGGTCGCCTTTGCTGTAGACAAAGGTGTCGGCATACAGATCGCCGAGGCGGAACTGGATCAGCACCTTGCGTTTCTGCTCGCAGGCGTCGATACAGCGGCGCACCAGTTTCTGCGCTTCCTTGCCGCTGACGCGGCAGTCGAACCAGGTGTGCTCCGCGTTGCTGGCTTCGCCCCGCAGTGCGGCAATGTCGCAACACAGGAACGGTTCGCCTTTTTTCGGGGTCACTTCCCGGATCCGGTTGAGGTAGCCCAGACCGCTGGTGTACAGATTGAAGTAATGGGTATCGTTCATGGTGGTATCTCCGTGTTGAAGAGGCGGAGGCCCCATGCGCGGGGATGCCCCGCTTCGGGTTTGGCTCATTGGCTGCAAGGCCTCTGAGTTACTGGCAGTACGGGCATTCCGCGCTGTGCGCCTCCGCGTTTCAGGAATGCATGGCGGACTTTGGGTTGACCCGTTTAGTTGAATCTTTGACTGGGGGAAGCGAAAGGAGGAATTGTTTTTATTGTGTGAAAGTTGGTGGAGTTGGCAGCAAAAAGGCCTTAGCTATAAATATGCTGAAAGATCATGATGTTTTATGACACATACTCTTCATTGAAATATTGACGTTCAATTTGTAAGGTTAATAGAACTTAGATAATGGAGAACAAAGATGACAACTGAACAAGAAAAAAGAATCTCTGAAGAAGAGTTTGAAACGATGTACCCCCGTGGCAAGTATGATTACATTCGCACTAAGCGCCTAGAAAAAGGACATTTAGGACAAACTGAAATCGATAGCTACGATATCAAAGACAAAACAACTGGTGAGACGGTCTTAAAAGCTACCTTTACCGATCACACCAATGTCAATGGATTACAATCGTTTAGATACTGGGAGATTTAAATGGTAGGTTGTTTTTTACCCATGTCTTAATGATTTAATCAGGTCCGTGATGTTTTGCTGCTGCTGCGTCAGAAACGCCTCCAGCCCCATTTTCCCCGTCGCGATGTCATCCAGCATCTGCTCCCACAGCGCAGTGGTGCCCGGATCTTTCAGCGCTTCTGGCAGGGTGTCAATCAGTGTGCTGGCGGTATCCGTTGCCAGCAGAAAGCGACGTTGCTTAATCAGATAGCCGCGCTTAAGGAGCGTCTGGATGATCCCGGCCCGGGTGGCTTCGGTGCCAATACCGGCGTTCTCTTTCAGCCGTTGCTTCAGGCGTTCATCGCTGACAAAACGGGCGGCATTTTTCATCGCGGCAATCAGCGTCCCTTCCGTGTAGTGCTCCGGCGGCTGGGTCTGACGGGCGCGAACGTCCACCTGTTCCACCTCGCAGGTCTGTCCCTGTTGCAGGGCGGGAAGTGCCTGAGTTTCTTCCGGCGATTGGGTTGCCATCTCGCGCAAAAATAGTTGCCGCCAGCCGCTGACAATGACCACTGAGCCACGGGCAACCAGCGTTTCCCCGGCGCAGTTCAGGCGCAGGTCGGTTTTATCCACTTCATAGTCCGGTAAAAACTGCGCCAGAAAATGGCTGCGTACCAGGCCATAGACTTTGCGCTCGCTGTCGTTCATCTGCGTCAGATCTACCGTTTTACGGGTCGGGATGATGCCGTGGTGGGCGGTGATTTTGCTGTCGTCCCACAACCGGGAGTGCTGCTGCAAATTTAGCTGTGTGGCGAGGGGCTGGAGTGTGGCGTCGCTGGCTACCAGCGCGGCAAGCACCTGCGGCGCTTCAGCGTGCATGGAAAGCGGCAGATAGCCACAGTCGGTACGCGGATAGGTGGCGGCTTTATGGGTTTCATACAGGCGCTGGGCGATATCCAGCACCTCCTGCGCACCCATGCCCCACTGTTTTGAGCAGACCTGTTGCAGGGCGCTGAGGGTGAAGGCCAGCGGTGGCGGCGTTTTCTCCCGCCGGGTTGTCACGTCCATTACCAGCGCGGTTCCGGCCTGTTGCAGGTGCGCAGTGGCCTCGCGGGCGGCGGATTCGCGGATACAGCGGCCTTCGTCGTCGCAGTACGCTTTATCCGGCTGCCACTGCGCCAGAAAGGAACAACCCTCTGCATGCAGTCGGGCATCCACTCGCCACCAGGGGCGGGGCGTGAAGCGGGCGATTTCCCGGTCGCGCTCCACCACCAGGCGTAAGGTCGGCGTCTGCACCCGGCCCACGGAGAGCACGCCTTTGTGCCGCCGGTTCATCAGCGTGCAGGCGCGGGTCATGTTGATGCCGACCAGCCAGTCAGCGCGGGCGCGCGCCAGTCCAGCCAGATATAGCGGAAACGTACTGTCGCCGGGTCGCAGCGCAGCGAGCGCCTTGTGGATACTGGCCTCATCCAGCGCCGACAGCCACAGTCGCTGGACCGGACCGCGCCAGCGGCATTGTTCCAGAATTTCGCGGGCGATTGTTTCGCCTTCGCGATCGGCGTCGGTGGCGATCACCACCGCATCAGCCTGTTTCAGTAGCTTCTCGATGATGCGAAACTGCTTGCGTACCTCCGGGCGGATCACCAGCCGCCATGCCGGGGGAATTAACGGCAGATGCTCTGCCCGCCAGTGTTTCAGCGCCGGATCGTAATCCTCCGGCGCGGCCATGCTCAGCAGATGGCCGAAGCACCAGGTGACGGTTACGGTGGCGTTATGCAGGTAGCCATCGCTGCGGTTGTGGGCGTCAAGAACGCGGGCAATATCGCGCGCCTGAGAGGGTTTTTCGCACAGGTAAAGTTGCATGGGCTGTCTCCGGTGAAAGGGAGTTCAGCATGGTGTGCCGGAGGGATAAGGTGACAGGGGAAACTGGAGGGCGAAGGTAAAAATTGCACCTTAAAACGTGCATTAAGCGGATAGTGCCTGTTTTTAGGTGCATGAGGTGAGTTTAAAATTTTCGCTAAAGTGACACTCAGGGTTTAACTTTGCACAAAATTTTAAACCAGCGTGGTTAACGGCCGTATCCGCCGTAGCATAAACATCACCACTGAAAGCTGCGTATTCAGGACCTGCCGCCGCCATTCGAGCACCATCAGCGCGTCGCGCAGTTCATCGCTCGCGTCCGGCTGTTGAATGGCTTCCTGCAACGCCACGCCTCCCGAACGGTTGTTGTCCAGATTACGCCAGCGTAGATAGCTGACGCCGGATCGCGCCGGGTTGCTGCACAGGATCAGCGGTACGTTACGCCCCGGCAATTCATATACCGCCTGTTTTAGCACCGGCTGGCATTGTTGCAGTTGTGCACGCAGCGTCTGTAATTCCTGCACCAGCGCTCGCAGCTCTCCCTTACCCTTAAAGGCCTTTAAAAGGCCCTTTAGCGAGCTTTTGCGGGCGGAGCGTTCATCATCATCGTCATTGAACATCGCGCTGTATCTCCGCAAGAATCTTTTTGGGCAAATTCCCGAGCTTATGCGCCATCGTCTGCGCCAGCGGACTGTTCGCCCGCACGTCAGCGCGGGTCACGCCAGTGGTGCGAAAGCGGTTTACGAAGCTGAACACCTGAAGCATCAGGCGTGGAATCGTGGCAATGAAATCGCGCTTTTCCGCCTGGGTGATAAGGCCGAGATGCCAGGCAAGCAGAGTGCGGCGGACCAGCAGATCGTAATCAATCAACTGTTGCAGCAGGCGCGAACCGGGCGGTGAGAACAGCGCCAGCGGCAGGATGAATTCGGTCGGGGACGGGTTACTGACCTGCGTGGTGTGGATAGCGTCCGGCAGGCTGGCGAAAGCCTGGTCCAGCCGACGGTTTTTTTGCTTCAGCAGGTGCGCGATCAGGTTCAGGCGGATGCGCAGTTGCTTCAGCCAGTGGGCGGCCCACGGATCGTCGGCCTCTTCGGCGCGCAGCAGACGCCTGAGTAACGCCAGACAGAGCAGCATTCCGGTGGGATGCGCCTGCCAAAGCCGGGCGGCGACGCGGGTGTGCAGGGTGATGCGGATATCGCTGAACAGGGTTGTGCCAGGCATCGGAAATTCTCCATGGATTCAGATGCCCGCAGTGTCGGTCCGCGCAATGAGCCAGGCGACAGGAAACCCATCTGGTTCACAGAAAGTTAATTTCGCCGATGAATGAGGTTTGATTGATAGCTGGTACACCGGCTTTATGCGGTGCGCATAAAATCGGGGCTATCTGCGCCTGCGCCGAAGCTGATTGAACTCGCCCCGTCTGGCCTTCTCCAGCGTAGCCAGAAGATAGGCTAGGGGGCGGTGGATATCGTGGGCGGCGATCCGCCACAGGCAGTCGTCCAGCACCTGCTGGCAGAGAGCAGGATCCAGATTACGCATCGCGCGTTCGGCGGCGCGGCGCTCGCTGGCGCTGAAGGGATTATCCACAGGCCAGTGCAGCAGTTGTGTACGCTTTTGATGTTTATTGTTTAAATCTGTACCAGTATGTATGCAATGCGGCTCCGGCTGCCCGCCAGCTCCTGCCACATCACTGAGTCTTAATTGAAGACTCGGGCATTTTTTACTGAGTCCTCGATTAAGACCAGGGGCGGTCCTCAATGGAGACTCAGTGCAGGTTCGTCCACCGTCCACAGGTTGTTGCAGGGTGAGCAGCAATCCGATGGCGATGTTGCGGATACGCCGGTTGCGGTGGCGGGAGCAGGCGGTGAGCAGCGCCAGATATTCGCTGTCCATCCGACAGGCATCGGCATGATTCAGCGGTGCATCATGCAGGGCGTAGAGGTTGCCGGTGATCCTGCCGCTTTCTTCGTCGCGCAGCCGCTGGCACAGGCTCAGCCAGCGGGTGATCCGCAGCATCATCAGCGCGTTGCTGACGGTACTGCGCGAGGCCTTCTCGCCTTCAGGCTGGTCGGAGAGCCAGCCCTGTAGTTCGTTGTAGGAGGGAAAGACGCCGCTGCCGTCGTCGCGGGCATGCAGGCGCAGCAGTTGCCACGCGAACTTGTCGCGCGGGGAGAGGTTGCGCGCCAGCAGCAGGCGCTTCGGCACGCTCTGCTGCGGGTTGCCGAGAAACAGCAGCCGATCGTCACTCTTCATGCAGCAGCTTCTCCTGAGTCCACTGGCGCAGCAGGTTCCAGATGACCGTCAGCGACAGATCGTGTTCGCGGGCCATTGCCATCATGGCGGTCAGCGCTTCGGGTGAGTCGAGCTTGTTCACGCCTGTCTTCTGCCACTCATTCCACACCAGCGTCTCCACCTGCTCATCCGGAGCATTGTTGCGCCCTTGCCGGACAAACAGGCCAATCAGCCGCCGCCGGGCGCAGACCTCCGGTGTGGAAAGGCCAAAGTAGTGGTTGATGAACTCGATGGACGCGCCCAGCGACAGGGCTTCCTCCAGACGCTGCTGGAACAGCCGCTCCTGCTCCATCCTCGCCAGCATCCGGCCCAGCATCTCGTGGTCAATGTGGGTGGTGATGAACTGCACCGCGCTGTTGCTGAGAAACAGGATGTCGTCGGCGGTGAGGCGCGTCAGCTCGCACAGCTCCTGCGGGCTGAAGCCGAGCGATTCGCAATAGCGGATCTGCCCCTCCTTCAGCGCCTGGACGATGTGGGTGAGCACCGCCTGGTTAACTGAGGGCGTCATGGCGAACCTCCCTCAGCCGCCGCTGGCGGCACAGGCTGATAAGCTGCATCAGTTGCTGGATCTGAGCGTTGTCGTAGTCCGGCGACAACAGCAATTCGAGGGCGGGCATCGGTGCGCTGGTGTCGCCATTCAGGGCAGCCAGCACCTGATAGCAGCGCTGTGCCGCCGGGTGGGGAAAATCGTGGCAGGGCGCGAGGGTGAAACCGGCCGGAGCGCTGTCGTCCGGCTGGATACAGGCGTCCAGTCCCCAGCAGGCACACAGCGACCGTGCCGTATGCACCAGCGGTGAGGGCTTTGGCTCATCGGGCGCGGCGGGCTCATTAGGTGGCTCAGGCTCTGGTAGTGGTGCTTTTTCCACTTCCGGTGGTGGCGGCCAGAGGACCTTTTCGACCGGGGGCCCCAGCAGAGCCTGCCGCTTGCTCTGTCCATCGGTCAGTTCCGCTAGTAACGTATTCCAGCTCATGCCGCTGCGACAGCTCATCTCGCCGAGCAGTTCGTCCTGCACCAGTTGCGGTACTACGGCTTCCGGCTCGCCGTTGAAGGTGGCGAGGGCGGTGCTGAACAGGTCGGTAAATTCGGGCTGGCGTTCCATCGGCATCAGCTTTACCCAGACCTGTTCCGCCGCGCTGCGTAGTGACAGCAGGCGATCGATAACCTTTCGGGTAAGGCCGCCATACAGCGCGTTAGGGATGCAGGGCAGCAGCCAGTCGACGGTCTGTAGCATCCGGCTGATTTGCGACTGGCTGACGGGATAGCCGTCGCGGGTGAGTTGCTCCGCCAGCGCCAGCTGCGTCGGGCATTCAATACCTGCCTCGAGGTAAAGATCGCGCAGGTGCAGGACCCCTTCCGCCCGTTCGATAAACATCAATCCGTTATGCAGGTCGCTTTCGGCCAGATGGCCGATCAGGCACTGGACTTCGCCCTGCTGTGGTGACAGCGTTTCCGGCCACGGTCTGAATGGCCAGCAGACGCGATGGTAACGCTCATCCTGCGTCTCCTGCCACAGTTCATTGAGAATGGCGAGGCGCGTATTCCCGCCGCTGGCGAGCATATATTTTTCATCACCGGGGCGGCGGGTTAACACCGGCGGGTTATCCAGCCCGCGGGCGAGAATTGACGCTTTCAGTACGTCATAGCCGGGGTTGCGGGTGACGCGGGGATTGAGGGAAAACGGCTGGATTTGCTCCAGACTGACCTGGACCATCTCCTGTTCTCCGGTATTGCTGACGCCGTGAAGCCAGCGGTTGAGCAGGTGTGAAGCGCACATAATCTTCCTCCGGCATTCAGACATCGCGGGTAAGCCGGATGCGCTGGTGGATCCACGCGTCCACCTCGCTTTCCAGCCATGCGACGTGGCGGCTGTTGAGTCGAATGGATGGCGGAAACTGTTGCAGCTGGATTTGCCGGTAAATCCACGATTTACCGAAGCCGATTTTGTCTTCCACCTGGCGTAAGCGTAAAAATCTGTCGCTATTCATAACCATTCCTCCTGTGTCCAGATTCGTTCACATCAGCACGATGGGCGTGGTTATCAAAGCAGCAGCGTCCCTGCCAGGCAGTAAAAATCCTTATCTGGGTTAGTGAGAGTTGTTAGTTGAAAGGGTTAGTTGATCGCGTTACGGCGGTGCGCCGCGCTGGAGTGCGGTTTTCAACGTCTCGGGACTCAACGGCAGGTGCATACCATCCTCACGCGCCCAGCATTCGAAAATGTTCAACAGTTTGTAGGGATGGTCCAGCAATTCATCATCCAGTTGTGGGTTGTGCTTGCAGGCCAGCCACAGCAAACGGGAGAGCGCTGAGGTGATCCGCTCCTTTGATTCCGGCTGATGACGGGTCAGGAAGGCTTCGAGATGCGTGCGGCGGATGACGAACAGTGCGTCAGGAGGTAGCGTGTCCTGCAGGTAGCAGACGGACAGACTGAGCCGGGATTTCAGGTCATTGCGGCCATTGCCATACAACTGACCAATCAGCAGATGTAACTCTTCCTGAAGGTTGTTTTGCGTGGCGAGCAGTTCCAGTAAAAGCTCCCGCAACGATTTGCGGCAACAGAGTTGGTAGTAGCTGTCGTTCTCATCGCAGACCACAATGCCAATCTGATTGCAGCAGTGGGTATCATTGGGGCAAGGGCGATTCAACGTTTTCGCCAGTTGCTGGTGGAGCAGCAGGCGTTCAAGGCCGATTAACGGCAAATTCCACAGATGGCTGGTGGTCAGTTGCAAAGTCGGGTCGCGTCTGCATGGTGGAGAGTTCGCCATCACTTTGCGGTTGCCGGGTTTATTGCACTGAGAAGGTGGAAAGGGCGGCTTGCTGAATCGGCAGGCAAAGCGGCAAGGAGGATTGAGTGGTCTCAGAAGTACGGGAGAAGGGAAGTAGACCGAGAGAGGCAGATCGCCGTGCAGAGCATGGCGGATCAGGTCGGCGGGCAGCAACGTGATGTTGTGCTGCCGGATGACTTCTGCGGCCTCATCCAGCGTCAGCCACTCCTGGCGGATTTTGTGTAGGGGCATGGCGTGTTCCTTTTTGTGTTTTGAGTGCGTACGAAAGTAATTGTAAATAGCCATAAATTATAGGTTGTGTTGTTTTGTTCTTATAAAACAATTGGTTATGTATTTTCTGTTTGTAGATAAAACTGTTGGATAGCTTGACAATGAGAAAGATACGAGAATAATGAATCCCATAGAAAGATAATGGGATGTATACATCGCAACACATTAAATCTAAAAGGAAAAAAGAATGCCAAAACTCACATTTGAATATCCCGCAATAAAAATCAAACAAAATGAAATGTGTAGTGATGTTGTGTTGTTTGGTGCTTCTGCTTATGAGATTCATCAATGGGCAGGCGTTCCACAAAAAAAATCATTTGAAGATATAGAAACAGTTGGTTTTCAGCGTGTTGACAATAGAGCAAGATTAAATGAACTGAAAAAATTTTATCTGAATCAGAAAAATGTAGTTCAAAATACACTTATTTGTGCAATAAGAGATATAGCTGGGTGTAAGGTTAGCTTCAAGGGTAAGGATAGCAATGATTGTGCTGGGACTTTAAAAATTGAATTTCCTAGCTTTTATGATATGCCTATAATCGATTTGTTTGGCATCTTAAGACAGTCTCTTGAAAATCGGTTAAATGGTAAAGTAAAAATTTCAATTTCGGAAGAAGATAAGCAGGAACTTAAGAAACAACTATCAATTCTGAATGAAGCGAAAATAGATGACCAAGAAGATAAACATCCGCTAGATGATTTAGAAAGTGAGAATATTGAAGAAATAAAAGAGTCCGAACAGGATTCTTTGATTTTTGATGAATCACATATCGCTGATTTTATTAAAGAAATAGCTTTACGTCACGAAATTCTGAAAGAAAACCCTGACTTATATATAGAGCGGGACGAATTTTTAGGATTTAAAAAAGATTCTCTTATTTCGTTTATTCTTCCTGTTTCATTAGTTGATGGACAGCATAGATTGTTAGGTGCTATTGGTGAAATAAATACCAGATTGGAAACGGGTGAGTTCGATGATGAGTTATCAGTATCTTTGAATAATGGTACCGATGCTACAATGGCTAATACTGAAATTTTGAAAAAACATACACGAGTTTTGCCAGTTTCGTTATTAATGTCAGATAGTCCATCTGAACAAGTATTTCAGTTTGTTGTTATTAACCAGAAAGCTACACCAATTGAACGCTCATTGCTAGGAACTATAGTATCAACAACATTAACTAATGATGAAATGGAAGTTGTATCTCAGCGCTTAATGGATTCTGGTATCAAGCTCGAAGAAGCTCGTGCTATAACATGGATAGCTAAAAACCCAGTCAGCCCATTTTCAAACCTTGTAGAGCGTGGTGTAAACAGCGATTCTAAAGATATGTTGCAATGGTCTGTTATGGGGAAAATCATAAATATTTTTAAAGAGTTGAGAGGCGGGGTTTTATTTGGTGAAAGGAACGACTACGCTAAAATTTGGCAAGAAAAATACCTTTCCACATCTGGGGTTGTTTCTGAGTTTGATGATAATGTATTTTCATCAGCATATGATTATTGGCGTTCTCTCGAAGGGCCTTGGAGAGAATTATTTGTTTGTTTTTGGAACAAAGTTAGCGATAAACTCGCTCAACGTGAAAATAAAGATAGGAAAAATTTTTGGGGAGCACCTCGAGAATCTAATATTTTTAACAAAATATCTTTAATGATCCTGTCTTCAGATTTTTTCCAATTTCTTGTTGAAACGCGAACTGGGATTGACTCTAAAGAGCATCTAGAGTCTTTAGTTGATGAATGGTTACAGGATATTAAACCAGCATATTTTGATCGTGATTGGGAATTATCTGGTGTTAAAAAAGACTCAAAAGGAATCAGAGACCGATGGGCTCAGCTGTGGTCTGATTATAGAAAAAATCCATCAGTTTTACCTCAAATTAGAATGTATCGTAACCCTAAAAAGACTGACTGACTTATGGAAAGAGACTTCAATTTTGTCATCAATAGTATATTAAACATACAAAAAGCATGGTGTAATGATACGCAAAATGAGTTGTCTCATATGTCTTTTCCGGATCCAATGCTTGGATTCAGAAGAGATCTTTTAAAAGGCGATATGTATCGAGAATGGGGGCGTTGGTTTATTGAGCAATTTATTGATGTAAAATACCTATCGAGTAATGTGACTTATCCTGAAATATTTTATGATGTCTTTCGCATTATTGATACAATATGTGGATGGACTTATGACCGAACTGATAAGATGGAAGTGTCGGGTATAATATCAAGATATGTTTTGCAAAGGGTAAAAATCATCACTGAGAGTAATAAACGAAGGAGAGTTTCTTTATCAGAACGACGTGAATTATTGGATCTTCTTGGTGAAAAACCTCGTTGCTGGTTGACTGGCATGCCTTTTTCACCTGAGGCTATTGCTATTTTTTTAGGTGAGCGCGATGTCAAAATAAAATTGCCTGATTATGTAGATAAATATATGCCAATTGGTTTGGTTGAACGAGATCTAAAAATAGAAGTAGATCATCTCTATCCTTTTGCATTAGGAGGCGATGATTCTATCGAAAACTTTAGATTAATTTGCGGGTGGGCCAATATGGTGAAAAGTTCGCAGGTATCAATGTATGGTCGAGGAACCAAATATACTAAATCTATACGGCCTTATCAAAGTATTGATAATTATTATTGGGCTATAAGGACATTAGGGTTAAAGAGAAAATGTGAATGTGATGGGTGTAAAAATAATTTGGAAAATTCACAGTTAACAATATCGTCATTTCATGGTGTTGGAAAAATAATAAATCCTATAAGTATGAAAATCATGTGCTACGAACATGCTTATGAAAATGACCGTTTTGTTTTGCGCACGGATTTTGAGCTTTAATGATCAGTAAATTTTATAATTTAACTCAAAAGGCACATATTATATATGTGCCTTTTTTGGTATATAATTACATTTCTATTATGTCATCAATGCTATTGACTTTATTTATCATATATGAAATGCCACGGTGCAAGTGAATTTTGAATAGATAATTTATATCTATATTTTCATGATGTTCATTATAATCATCATGAATTCGTTGTTTTAATATCGCTAAATATATTTCTGATTGATCACCAGAAAACGTTTTCCATGTCATTTCAATTGAGCTATCGGTGATAATATCCTCATGCGGAGGAACGGCTTTCTCAGCAAGAGATAGGCAAAATGCCCAACGACACAGTACATTCCAATTTTCGATGCCAGTTCGTCGTTTTAGAGTGATCAGCTGCTGTTTTGCTTTTTCGGAAAGTCTTACATGCTCGATACTCATAATGCACTCTCCAGATATCCATTTGAAAAATATGAAGATTTCTCTGTTTCATTATAGACAATATTATATTCTTGAGCTATGAATGGCTTCAATTTGGAATAGTATTGACCATAAATCTCTTCATCCGTAGATAAAAGAATAACTTGTGAGGCAGCATTTGGAAAATATTTCTCTATCAGGCGAGTTCTGTGTTCTCCATCTAGTCTTCCCATAGGAGTATCAATTATTGTTGGTAATTCTTTTCCCGAACTATCGGCTAATCCCCAGAGAATAGCTATGGCGAGTAATTGTCTCTCTCCGGCAGAAAGGCGATCTGCTGGGATTTCTAGTCTACCCGAGGTATACAAAGTCATAGAATAATCAGTCGGACTAATTTCTATCCTATTCACTAAACTTTCTTTTCTTTTCAATTGATCAAACTTTGATTTTATTTTTTTCTCAAGCTTGCTAATATTTTCACTTACAAGTTGTTTATTAAAGGATATAATTATTTCTTTTAATGTATCAATATGATTAATAATTTGACTCTGTCTTTTCTGCTCGAAATGGGCCGAGTTGCTACTAATTAAAAGAGTATTATACTCAGCTTCATTGCTTTTTATCTCGTTATCTATTTCTTCTAATAAAACCAATAACATTTCTTTTTCTTTTCTGACTGAGCGTAATTTTTCTTCTTGTTTTGCATGTTCTGAAAATAAGCCTTTTACTGATTCAAAGGTTGGGATTGTATTTATTTTTCGATCTATTAAAATAATTTCTTCTTCTATCTTTTTCTTTACTAAAAGTAGGTTGACTGCAGAATTTTTGTCTTGATGAATTCGGCTATTTAAATCAAAAAAATACAGAGGATCGGTGTTTATATAACAATCTACCGTATGTTTTTCCTTTTCGATGATTTGTGCTTCATCAAATTTCATTTTTAGATCAGACAGTTCGACACTATCAACTTTATCAGAAAGCATATTTAAGAGTTGTTCTTTCTGTTTCTGTAAAAGTGATTCAGCATCATTAAATATTCTATAATTTTTTTCAAGCAAAGCCTGTTTTTCTGCTTTAATAGCTACATGTTGTACTAATCCTAAAGGCAGTACTCCAGAGGCTAATTTTAATAATTCATGTTTAACCACGAAAAGTTTTTGTTCTAATTCTTTTTTTTCTTTTTCAAAAGATGTTTTTAATTCTAACTTGTCAGCACCGCTAGACTGTAACTTTTCTTGGAGAAACGACAAGTTTTCATCTTCATCTTTCTCTTTCTCCTCTAGAATGTCTATCTGAGAAGTTAACTGGTTTTTCTGTTCGTTTAATGACGCTATTTTTGTTTTTATTTCATCTACACTGGCAGCATCTTCTTTTTTAAGTAGTTTTTCTTGTTTTTTCTTTTGTAATTCGTTTAAATCACTCGATAGAGTTGAAAGTAGTTCTAGCCCTAATAAAGCTTCTATTCCCGTTTTAAGTAATTCGGCAGAACGCTTAGGATCTGCTAAATTTTCTATTTTTTCTCCATCAAAGAAAAATAACTCTGATATTGACTGCGGGATAAATTCGTTGACAAATTCCTCCCAATGTTCACTGATCAATTGATCATACTTGCCATTAAAATGAACAGCGATATTTTCTTTACATTCTTTATTCCCATCTTTTTTCCAGGATCTCTTAATTTCATATATTTGAGGGGTCTTTTTGTTATCTCCATGACGAAACCGTAAAGTGATGCTCGCAGATCTGTCTGTAGAAAATGAATTAATGTTTTTTTCAAGATAGGTTAGGTAACCTAACCGCCCTCTGTTGGAACATTTCGCAAATTTTCCATATAGTGCCAACTGGAGAGCATCAAGGAAAGTAGTTTTCCCTGCGCCATTAAGAGCACCTATCAATATAATTGGTTTTTTATGATCAGGACTATCAAGGGAGATAGTATGATGTCCTTGATATATTCCAAAGTTATAAAGCCTTATTTCTTCAAAAATCATAATTGTATCTCTTGAACATCAATTTGTTCTAATTGCAAATAATCATAGTTAATGAGAGATTTCTCTATTTTTTCTATTTCCCATTGTAGTTTGTTTCTCTCATCGTCATTTATATTTTTATCTTCAATCTTATAGATGTTCTCATTTAATCGTTTTTCAAGTGCGAATTTTCGAGCTTCTGAAATATCATTAAAGGCAGTTTTGTCTAAAGCTGATTCTAACTCTTTATAAAGTGTCGAACGTCGTAGAAGATGTTTGTGCTTGTCTGCAATCGTAAGTAATTCACGGACCTGTTCATATTTCAAACCATCAGTATCATCAAATTCAGCACATTTTTCTTTTAATTTTTGCATAATGTTACGGTTCAACAATGGATGATTTTTACCTTTACTACCTGGATAAGGTTTATTCATCACTGACTGGTAAATTGTAGGTACGCTATCCTCAACTTCATTTTTGCTTTCTACCCACAATTCTCTGATAGCTTCCAGATCATCAATTGTGAGAAGCTCCAATTCTTTCACTTCTTCAGGGCCCAGAGCTTGAACTTGAAGTTGAGCCTCCAGTACTTTACGTAACATATGTTCACGGAAAGCCTGTCGATAAGGTCCTCGAACCAAGTCTGCGCCATATTCATTAATATGAACTGTTAAGCTTCCATTCATTCGCCTAAAATCGCGACGGTCTTTATCTGCTTGTATTTTTTTAGATTTTTTGTCTTTGTTTGAATCATTTATGTCGATCTCGTTACGTAGTGCAAGAAGTGGATACATCCACTCTTTTTCACTATCGTTCTGAATCATTGCCGACATTGACTTATCTTCTCCTACCATCGTGCAGACATAACATCCAAAACGGCTATCACCGCAGCTTGGAGTTGATTTGTCGACGACTAAGGGGCATTCCCCGTCTTCCGTTGCACCTTGATACATAGTTAGTAGTTCTTGGTTTCTAAAACCCCAAGGATTTTTTACTTGCATCAAAAATTGCCATACATCGTCGTTGCTCCAGTCAGCAATTGGGGTATATACCCAGACTCTGTCTAGTTCCTTATTAACAGACAAACCAGCAGCACGTCGGGTGTTATCTGCACGATTTTCGTAGACTTCCATTGTTGTTGCACGAGCTGTACTCTCTGCTTTACGTGTCCCTAGAACCAAAATTGCTTCGCCATTATTCTGGACAACGCTTTTAATGAAGTTGTTTGATGGACTAATTTTTAAGCGATCTGTACACCATCTGAACTTATAACGTGGAGCAGGGTAACCTCTACCGATTAAGTTCACCCAAAATCGATCGTTTACTGCTGGTGTCAAACGGTGAGGTATCAATGGAATTTTTTGCTCCTCTACAGCTCTTTCCATCTGTTTGAGAGAGCGGGTTACCCACAAAGCAACAATAGGGTTTTCGACTAACGTATCAGTGCTGATGACATGCACCTGCTTATGAGCCTTATTGTCAAGAGCGAGCTCTGAAAGCGCCTGCCAGACTAGCTGAAGAATTGCTGTTGAGTCTTTGCCCCCGCTATAGCCGATAACCCAAGGGATGTCATCACTCAAGTAGAGGTCCTTTGTTTGCTGTACTAGCCTGACAACAGTCTCTCTGAATCCAAGATCGTCAAAGGCTGAGCGGGTTGATTGATGATTCTGTACTGTCATTTTCTACCTTTGGTTAGTCTGAGAGCTTGAAGCGCTACTTGAGCAACAACTACAACATCCACAATTGGCGTACCACTATGTAAACCACGAGAGCAACCTCTAACTTTACAACCTATGATGGATTTTGTCTCTTAAATGCGATATCGGGAGGAATCGTACTATTTTTGGCGGAGAAACGTTAACTTGCAGACAAATCTATCTATTTATCACTACATTCTATGTGGATAATTTGGTTATCAAGTCCTCTTTCATGATGGCTATCTTAAGGTGTTGGCGGATGGCGTCAATAGTTAACCTACTATAAGCACTATATGTCTATACAGCTAATTGATTTAGACAGTGAGCTTACACTTCTTGATGTACCAAGGTCGGTATGTCAGCATATAGTGCCCAAGAACCTGTAATCTTATGTGAGTGGAACCTTGATGACTATCTACCTTGATTGCAATGCAACAGCCCCTATTTCTCCCTCGGTTTCAGCTCTGGTTACACATTACATGTGTGAGGAATTTGGGAACGCAGGGAGTCGTACACATGAGTTTGGTTTGAAGGCGAAGCAGGCTGTGGAGAAGGCTCGAGGACAAGTAGCATCTTTGGCCGACGCAGATAGAAGCGAAGTATTTTTTACCAGTGGCGCGACAGAAAGTAATAATATTGCCATTTTAGGGTTGAGAGCAGAAGCAGCTAAGAGTGGGAAAAAACATATAATTACAACCTCCATTGAACATAAAGCTGTTCTCGAGCCTATTGATTACCTTGCCAAAAATGGGTTTGATGTAACATATTTAAAGGTCAACAAAAGTGGTATTGTAGATCCGACAGATCTTCGAAAGGCATTACGTGAAGATACTCTTTTAGTATCTATTATGCATATAAATAATGAAACAGGTTCAATTCAACCTGTTAGTGAGATTTGTAAAGTACTCGCAGACCATAGTGCTTATTTTCATATTGATGCAGCGCAAGGTTATGGAAAATATCCCGAAGAGCTAACAAACAAAAGAATTGATATGTTGAGTGTGAGCGGGCATAAATTATATGCCCCTAAAGGTATCGGTGCACTTATTGTCAGAAGACGAGATTTTGTAAAAATTCCTTTGGAACCATTAATGTTTGGTGGTGGGCAGGAGAAGGGGTTACGACCGGGAACACTTCCAGTTGCATTGATTGTAGGACTGGGTTTAGCCTGTTTTGAAGCCCAGGAAAAACATTTGGAGTGGCGTGAGAAATGCCAAAAAATTAAATCTTCACTACTCGATACTCTTTTGCCACTCGGAGCTAAAGTGAATGGAGAAAATACTGCTAGTCATGTTTTAAATATTTCTATACCGCATGTGAATTCTGAAGCCGCAATGGTCGCTTTAAAAGGGGTAGTAGCAGTATCGAATGGTTCAGCCTGCACTTCCCAAAATTATACTGCAAGCCATGTTCTTGAGGCGATGGGCTGTGATGAAGAACGTATTGATGGGGCAATCCGCATTTCATGGTGTCATATGACAGAATCGCTTCCTCTAGATATCATTTTTGAGAAAATTCAGGGATTGCTGTGATATCGAAAAGTATAGCAAAAGCAGCCATTGAGGCATTAAATATACTCAATCGTGCATCATCTGTTTCTGATATATATAATGCCATTATTGAGTATAAACTATATGAATTTGGAGCCAGAGATCCAAAGTCTGTCGTAAGAATAACTTTGGATCGACATTGTATAAATAAGGCTATTGGTGCTATACATCAAAAACGTTTTTTTAAGAAACTAAATGATGGTCGATATGCATTAATGTCTAATATAAAGAGTGAGAGCGAATGCGTATTGAATGAAAATAAAACTAATACAGATGATGTTGAGCGCTCAATACTAGAACTTTATTCTTTAGCATCTTTACAGAAAGATAGGGTAAAAAAAGAAATTATTGAATATTTAAGAGGCTTAACTGCGGAACAATTTGAAGACTTTTGTCGAATATTTTTAATAAAATATGGTTTTCTAGAAATGAAATTAACGAAAAGAGGGCGTGATGGTGGTGTCGATGTCAGTGGATTATTGAGAGTAGGTTTGGCAAGCATGAGGGTTGCTGTGCAATGTAAAAAATACGCAGCAGAGAATAAAATAGGAAGGAGCATGATATCAGCATTTCGTGGGGATATTACTGGGGAGTTTGAACAAGGTATATTTATCACAACTAGCAGTTATACAAAAGAGGCTTTGGAAATATCTTTTAAACCATCATGTGTTCCAGTTGTGCTTATCGATGGTGAACAATTGGCAGACTTTATGATTGATAAAAGAATTGGAGTTCAGAGGGAGTTAATTGAAATATATGACTTTGAACAAGATCTACTATGGGACTAAAATAATAAATTGTAGTTATATATCTTTGTTTAGATCTAATTTTATAGGTATCCCTATGCTTCAATCTCTGAACCACTTAACCCTGGCCGTCAGTAATTTGCAACGCAGCCTGACCTTCTGGCGTGATTTGCTGGGGTTGCAGCTACATGCTGAGTGGGATACCGGCGCTTACCTTACCTGTGGCGATCTTTGGATTTGCCTTTCTTACGACGTATCACGTAATTACGTGGCACCGCAGGAAAGTGACTATACCCACTACGCATTCAGCATCGCGCCAGAGGATTTTGAGCGGTTCTCGTATAAGCTGAAACAGGCGGGAGTGACGGTCTGGAGAGACAATAAAAGCGAAGGGCAATCTTTCTATTTTCTTGACCCGGATGGTCACAAGCTGGAGTTGCATGTGGGAGATTTAGCATCTCGACTGGTGCAATGCCGTGAGAAGCCTTACTCTGGAATGCGTTTCGGATCTGGAAAATAATCACGCAACTTTGTGATCTTCCACCCAGTATTCAATTTCATGTCCCATTCTGGGGGCAAATCCCCAAACTAAAATCTCACAACCCATTAATTTTCAATTAATTAAACGAAAAGGCGAGTCCGGCCTTCACCCTCTAAATACCTCTTTCCTGTGCCACTCCACAAACCCATCTTTTGGATAATTCTCGCGCATCATCGGCAGCGCTATCGATTTACCGTCGAAATCCCAGAACAGTCTGCCCACCATGCTGCTGCCATTCACTGCGGGTGACACCTGTACCCGCATACTCTCATCCAGCCCAATCGAACCTTTATCAAAGGCTTTATGGTGGATTGCGCACAGCGCCAGTCCGTTTGAAATCTCGCACGGGCCGCCGTGCTGTTTCCATTTAATATGGGCAGCTTCCAGGGCGACAGAGGTGCTGTCGTGGCGCATATTGAAGCCACAAATGGCGCACTCATAATTATAGGCACGCAGAACCTGCTGGCGGAACAACGGGTCCCGCTGTTTGCGGATTTGCAGGATATCAAATCCCAGTTCATCCGCGATCTCTTCCTGAATGCTTTCGGTGAAGTGCGCCTCGAGGATTTGCTGGGCCAGGGCATTAATGAGATTCTTGTTCTTTTTCAGCAGGGCAAAATGCTGTTCATCAAAGCCTCCGGCAACGTTATGCGTCACCAGTTCTCCGGCAGGGGGCTGTTTGCTGCTGCCGGATGTTGAACAATGCTCGGCGTTTTGTAGCTCCCAGAACCCATCTCCCTGTAAGCGCCAGAAGGGCATATCCGGGCGGTACTGCGCGCGTTGTGGTCCAAATCGTTCCAGCAGGCTATGCAACGGGTCGCGAACTTCCGTACCGTAGTCAAACAGGCGACCGTGACCCTGCTGATAACCCGCCAGCACATGAAGCAGCAGCAGGGGCTTGTGCGGCGCGCGCTGCTCGCCTTTACGCCAGATGGTGATGTCGGCAATTGCCTGTTGCAGGGTTTTACTGGAACTCATTGATTTCATTATCAGGTAAATAATTGCGATGATGCTCGCAAAATATCACCTGATCAAGGGGGGATGAGACCGATACACTATCTTCGGTATTATTCATCGTACTTACTCATTATCTTTCACACTCCTGAATATCCCCATGCTCCAGAAAACAACGCCTGTAGGCATCTGGCCAAAAATGCGATCTAACTCACTGAAGCAAATAGCAAACTCTGAAACAACACTGATTTGTACACTTTGCTTTACACTTTTAGTGATGTGAATCACAAATAGTGACCCGCGAAGTGATCCGACTCTCACAAAATGGGGTGTACTCATTCACCAATACAAAATGAGAACAGCCTGGAAAGTAAAGTTTTCAGTATTTCCGGTCGCAGATAACGCTCAACAGCGAACGACAAAACAACATGCAAAAAAAACTTGTTGAATATGAATAGTTAAAAAAATGACGTGTGATTTGCATCACTCACATTTACAGCTTTTTGAATTATTGCCAGTGATTAATGTTGCTCGGACTATTTCCATAATCAATTAAATCTTGCATAGTGCCTGCACATTATTTCACCCCCTGACGCAGGAGGCGAATAGTTATATTTCATCAGACTTTATTGATGAACCAGGTATGCTTTACTTCACATTAATACGTACATGACCACTGTTACTGGAGAAACAAAATGAATTATCCGGCAGAACCCTTCCGTATTAAAAGCGTTGAAACTGTATCTATGATCCCGCGTGATGAACGCCTTAAGAAAATGCAGGAAGCGGGTTACAATACTTTCCTGTTAAATTCGAAAGATATTTATATTGACCTGCTGACCGACAGTGGCACCAACGCAATGAGCGACAAGCAGTGGGCCGGAATGATGATGGGTGATGAAGCGTACGCGGGCAGCGAAAACTTCTATCATCTGGAAAGAACGGTTCAGGAACTGTTTGGCTTTAAACATATTGTTCCGACTCACCAGGGACGCGGTGCTGAAAACCTGTTATCGCAGTTGGCAATTAAACCAGGGCAGTATGTTGCCGGGAATATGTATTTCACCACTACCCGTTATCACCAGGAAAAAAATGGCGCGGTGTTTGTTGATATTGTTCGTGACGAAGCGCACGATGCCGGTCTGAATATTGCGTTTAAAGGTGATATCGATCTTAAAAAATTACAAAAGCTGATTGACGAAAAAGGCGCCGAGAATATTGCCTATATCTGCCTGGCGGTGACGGTTAACCTCGCGGGCGGGCAGCCGGTATCGATGGCAAACATGCGTGCGGTACGTGAACTGACAAAAGCACACGGCATTAAAGTGTTCTACGATGCCACCCGCTGCGTAGAAAACGCCTACTTTATCAAAGAGCAAGAGCAGGGCTTTGAGAACAAGAGCATTGCAGAGATCGTGCATGAGATGTTCAGCTACGCCGACGGTTGTACCATGAGTGGTAAAAAAGACTGTCTGGTGAATATCGGCGGTTTCCTGTGCATGAATGATGACGAAATGTTCTCTGCTGCCAAAGAGTTAGTCGTGGTCTACGAAGGGATGCCATCCTACGGCGGCCTGGCCGGACGCGACATGGAAGCCATGGCGATTGGCCTGCGCGAAGCCATGCAGTATGAGTACATTGAGCACCGCGTGAAGCAGGTTCGCTACCTGGGCGACAAGCTGAAAGCTGCTGGCGTACCGATTGTTGAACCGGTGGGTGGTCACGCGGTATTCCTCGATGCGCGTCGCTTCTGCGAGCACCTGACGCAGGATGAGTTCCCGGCGCAAAGCCTGGCTGCCAGCATCTATGTGGAAACTGGTGTACGTAGTATGGAGCGCGGTATTATCTCTGCGGGCCGTAATAACGTGACCGGCGAACACCACAGACCGAAACTGGAAACCGTGCGTCTGACGATTCCACGCCGCGTTTATACCTACGCGCATATGGATGTCGTGGCTGACGGTATTATTAAACTTTACCAGCACAAAGAAGATATTCGCGGGCTGAAGTTTATTTATGAGCCGAAGCAGTTGCGTTTCTTTACTGCACGCTTTGACTATATCTAAACAATAATTATGGCCCCATCTCAGGATGGGGCTTTTTTGTATTTCTTTTCCATGAACAGGAAGCCTTTGCGGTGCCCGTTACCGTGACATAACTAAAAAAAGTAAACCCTGACTCCGACATTTTTATTATCCGCATGATGTACAAATGACAGCTGTAATTATAACGAATAGTCTACAGGAACATTTATCATGGATATTAATGCCATTGAGCGACAGAGTAGTACCCCCGGACTGATTAGCGGAACCATGTTGGTTATCGCGACCGTAGTGGGTGGCGGAATGTTTTCCCTGCCGATTGCGATGGCTGGCGTATGGTTCCCCGGTGCGTCGGTTATTCTTCTGTTTATTGCCATCATGATGTTATTAACCGGCCTGATGCTGGTTGAAGTTAACCTGCATTATGGCGCTGGTGCCAGTTTTAATACCTTTACCCAGGATTTATTAGGCCGTAAGTGGAATATCGTGGTGGGTATCGCTTTCGGTTTTGTGCTGTATATTCTGACCTATGCCTATATCTCCGGTTCATCGGCAGTGATGGCGCAAACCGTATTCAAATACAGTGGCGTACGTTTTCCGGCAAATATCTCGGTGATTATCGTCAGTATGCTGGTTGGGGCGATTGCCTGGTACAGCTCGTTGCTGGTTGGACGCATCACTACCGTGCTGATTATCGGTAAGTTTGTAGCGTTCTTTGCCACCTTCTCCGGACTGGTAGGCCATATCGAAGTGGCAAAACTTGTCGACAGCGTAGCGGTGGCGCTGCCTAATTCGCAGTATCTGCCGTATATCCTGATGACGCTGCCGTTCTGCATTATCTCGTTTGGTTTTCACGGTAACGTGCCGAGCCTGGTCAAGCTGTATGGCACGCGCGGGATTTCGAATATTACGCGCTCTATTATCATCGGCACGCTGTTTGCCCTGCTGCTGTATATCTTCTGGTTAGCCGTTACGATGGGCAACATTAGCCGTTCCGCATTCCCGCCGATTATCGCTAAAGGCGGCAATATCGACGTGTTTGTTGAAGCCATCAGCGGGTTGTTCACCAGCCGTTATATGGATCTAATCCTGACCTTCTTCGGCAACTTCGCGGTCGCCAGTTCCCTGCTGGCGGCGACGCTTGGCCTGTTTGATTATATCGCCGATCTTTTCCATTTCCCGGATGACGGCATGGGCCGCCTGAAAACCGCACTGGTGACCTACTTCCCGCCAGCCGCCGTGTGCTTCTTTTTCCCGAACGGTTTTGTGCACGCGATTGGTTACGCCGGTCTGGCCTTTACCATCTGGAGTGTGATCCTGCCGCCGTTCCTGGTGAAAGCCGCGCGGAAGCGTTTTCCGACCGCCAGCTATACCGCGCCCTGTAATAACACCGTGCTCAACCTGGTGATTATTTGTGGGGCGGTTGTCTATCTGACGGTGGTTCTGGACGTATTTGGTCTGCTGCCAACGTTTCGCTAGCGCAGGAGGCGTTATGTTTATGACATTGCTACGATTTCAGCATCCGCTGGTCTACCGTTTTGCGTGGCTTCGTCTGTGGGTCAGGGTGTTAAGGGCGTGCGGGCTGCGCAAGTGAAAGGGGGCTAGTTGCCGGATGCGGCGCTTGCGCCTTATCCGGCCGACAAATGAGCGTGAAACGCAGGCCTGATAAGCGAATCGCCATCAGGCATTACACGCGGAAGTAGCGTGGTGGGATCAACGCAGAAAAGGCGTCGAACTTCTTCACCATCTTTTTCCAGAACAACATAACAACAATCCTCGATTTGAAACATCGGCGCTATTTTAGTCAGCGCCGACAAATCGTAAAGCCTGTCACCTCGTTCCGATCCCGGGGCGGTGTAAACCTTTATGGTCACCGCTTCGTCAAATACGATTGCCGCGAATTTGGCGGGGTTGACAACGGGTTACGCCATAAACCAGTAATAAAAGAGACCGACTTTCAGGCCGAGGATCACAATGTAGGCGCAGCAGTATTTCATGGTGCCAGACATTATCTGGTTGGCCTGACCGTCCATTTTGGTAGCCGAAACTGCGATGGCGATGCTCTGTGGTGAAATCATTTTTCCGCCCGTTGCGCCGGAGGTGTTGGCCGCCGCCAGCCAGTTGGGATCGATATGCAGCTTACTGGCGGCAATGGTTTGCAGTTTACCGAACAGAATGTTCGAGTTGGTATCGCTGCCGGTGATAAATGTGCCCAGCGCGCCAATCACCGGGGCGAGGAAGACGTATGAGCTGCCGGTCAAATCAACAATCGACTGGGCCAGCGTGGAGATAATCCCACTGAGATCCATCACCGTGGCCAGCGCGACGATCGCCATAATCGCCACAATGGAATTTTTAAGCTGGAAAATAGTTTTGATAAACACTTCCAGCATCCCACGTGCCGATGCTCCCTGAATAAAACCGCCGATAATGGTCGCAAAGATGATCAGCATCCCCGGCGTGGTCACCCATTCAACTTTCAGCGCCAGCGTTTTGCCGTCGGCGAGCGTGAAATGCAGTACCGAGGCCAGTTGGGACGCCGCAGCTTTTATCGTCGGGAACAGCGGCGAACACAGCAGGATAAAGACAAAAATAAACAGATAGATAGAGCCCACGCGGAACAACACTTTTGCCGAGCGCGGCGTGGTTTCGCGGGTATGGCTGACCTCAATGCGCCATTCGGGATCGGTTTTCCCTTTGCGCAGGCGGCTGACCATCGCGACGGCAAGCAGGCTGACCAGGCTCCCGGCAAAGGCGGGCAATTCCGCGCCAAGATGGATAGCGACAAAATATTGCGGAACCAGCGTGGTGATGCCACACATCAGCGTGATCAGAAATACGCCGCGAATGGCTTTCAGGCCACCGCCAATTATGCAGACAATGACAAACGGCAGCAGGATATTAAACAGCGCCAGCTGCAAAATAATGGTTCCGCCTAAGGTATAAACCGGCAGATTAACCTGTTCCGCCAGAATAGAAACCGGGATCCCGACCGCGCCGAATGCGGTGGGAACGGTATTTGCCACCAGAGAGGCGATCGCCGCCTTCAGCGGGTTGAATCCGAGCGCAATAAGAATGCCGATCGGGATGGCGACCGCCGTGCCATAACCTGCCGCGGCTTCAAGAAATCCGCCAAAGCACCATGAAATCAGCAGCACCTGAATACGCTTATCTTCGCTAATGCTGGCGAGAATGTCGCGCAGAATATCCAGCGCTTTGGTCGCCTGCATGACGTTATAACTGAAGATAGCGCCGAGGATCACAATCACGATCGGCCATAATCCCTTCAGTGCGCCATAGCCTATCGCGGCTTTCAAATTCTGTACGGGCATTTCCCAGAATAGTGCCGATAGCGCGGCGGTGAATACTAAAGAGATTAGCACAGAATAATGGATGGGCATTTTCAATTTTAATATTAAAAATACCATCAGTAGTAACGGAGAGAGTGCCAGGGCAAACATAAAATATTCGTTCATTGCTATTCCCGATTGGTTCATTAAACCTGATTTATATTTATGGCGGGGAGGCTACCTTGCTGAATTAATAAAAGCTGTAAACTGAATCGCTTCAGTGGATAAAGTAATTATGATTTGTGGTTTTGTAACTATTGTAATCTTTTAATTAAGAATTAGCGCCGTGTAAATATACTTAAGATCAAGCTGAATACCCATAAGTAGTTATTTAACAACCTCTTTGATAATGGTAGTGACGAGAATAGTTATCCCCTGAAACTATTGTTAAGGTGTTAATAATGCTGTGATTTTAAATATAAAAATGTGAGCGATGCCGAAATAAATAAACCTGGGTATTGCATGTCCGAGTCGATTAGGGGATTATTTTGTTTTGTCATACAAATGAAAATGCAGACATTTGCGATTGTCCTGATATAAGAAATGGGGAGTCGCCATCAAAGGAAAACGATCTGAGCATCATTATGAACCCAGGCATTAGTAAAACGAGCAAACCGAAAAACTGGGTGTGAAAGACGATTGAACCTTTGCTTGATATAGCAATATCAAGCGCAATAAACAGAAATGAAGCAATGGAGTAGTTATTGTGAATGTAAATTTCTTTGTTACTTGCATTGGTGACGCACTGAAATCACGGATGGCACGAGACTCCGTATTGCTGCTGGAAAAACTTGGTTGTCGCGTGAATTTCCCCGAGAAGCAAGGGTGTTGCGGTCAGCCAGCCATCAACAGCGGTTACATTAAAGAAGCGATCCCCGGGATGAAAAACCTGATCGCCGCGCTGGAAGATAACGACGATCCGATTATCTCTCCGGCAGGCTCCTGCACCTATGCGGTAAAAAGCTACCCGACCTATCTGGCCGATGAACCTGAGTGGGCGATCCGTGCTGAGAACGTTGCCGCGCGTATGCAGGATCTTACCTCTTTTATCGTCAACAAACTCGGCGTGGTGGATGTCGGCGCCAGTCTGCATGGCCGTGCCGTATATCACCCCTCCTGTAGCCTGACCCGCAAGCTGGGGGTGAAGGAAGAGCCGCTCACATTGCTGAAAAACGTACGCGGGCTGGAACTGCTGACGTTTGCCGATCAGGACACCTGCTGCGGCTTTGGCGGGACGTTCTCGGTCAAGATGGCTGAAATATCCGGCGAGATGGTGAAAGAGAAAGTTTTCCACCTGATGGATGCGAAGCCGGAATATTTGATTGGCGCAGACGTCAGCTGCCTGCTGAACATTGGCGGTCGACTGCAACGGGAAGGTCAGCCGGTCAAAGTGATGCATATTGCTGAAGTGCTGATGAGCCGCTGAGGGAAAGTAAATGTCGATAAAAACCAGCGATGTAGAATTTAAACTGCGCATTCGTCAGCAGATTGAAGACCCGATCATGCGCAAAGCCGTGGCCAATGCGCAGGAGCGTATCGGCGCGAATCGACAGAAAATGGTCGATGAGTTAGGCCACTGGGAAGACTGGCGTGATCGTGCCAGCCAGATCCGCGATCACGTTCTGAGCAATCTCGATGCTTACTTGTATCAACTCTCCGAGAAAGTGACGCAAAACGGCGGGCACGTCTATTTCGCCAAAACCAAAGAAGAGGCCACCCGCTACATTCTGCAGGTCGCGCAGAATAAAAATGCGAAGAAAGTGGTGAAGTCCAAGTCGATGGTGACCGAAGAGATCGGCGTTAACCATGTGCTGCAGGATGCCGGAATTCAGGTGATCGAAACCGATCTCGGCGAGTACATCCTGCAATTGGATCAGGATCCGCCTTCGCACGTCGTGGTCCCAGCTATTCATAAAGATCGCTATCAGATCCGCCGTGTGCTGCACGAACGTCTGGGCTACGACGGCCCGGAAACGCCGGAAGCCATGACCTTATTCATTCGCCAGAAGATCCGCGAGGATTTCCTGAGTGCCGAAATCGGTATTACCGGTTGCAACTTTGCCGTGGCGGAAACCGGCTCGGTGTGTCTGGTGACCAACGAAGGTAACGCGCGCATGTGCACCACGCTGCCGAAAACGCACATTGCGGTAATGGGTATGGAGCGTATCGCACCGACGTTTGCCGATGTGGATGTGCTGATCACTATGCTGGCGCGCAGCGCCGTGGGCGCACGCCTGACGGGCTACAACACCTGGCTGACCGGCCCGCGTGAGGCGGATAACGTTGACGGACCGGAAGAATTTCATCTGGTGATTGTCGATAACGGGCGCTCGCAGGTGCTGGGTTCAGAGTTTCGTGATGTGCTGCGCTGTATCCGCTGCGGGGCCTGTATGAACACCTGTCCGGCGTATCGTCATATCGGCGGGCACGGCTATGGCTCTATCTATCCAGGCCCCATCGGCGCGGTGATCTCTCCGCTGCTCGGCGGCTATAAAGATTTTAAAGACCTGCCGTATGCCTGTTCACTGTGCACGGCCTGTGACAGCGTCTGTCCGGTGCGGATCCCTCTGTCAAAACTGATCCTGCGTCATCGCCGGGTGATGGCCGAGGAGGGCATTACCCCGAAAGCCGAGCGACGGGCGATCAAAATGTTCGCTTATGCCAACAGCCATCCAGGGCTGTGGAAGGTCGGCATGATGGCCGGGGCCCACGCGGCAAGCTGGTTTATCAATGGCGGTAAAACGCCGCTTAAGGTTGGCGCGATTGGTGACTGGATGGAGGCGCGCGATCTGCCTGATGCTGACGGCGAGAGTTTCCGCAGCTGGTTTAAGAAACATCAGGCGCAGGAGAAAAAAAATGGATAACCGTACCGCATTTTTAAACACCGTCGCCCAGGCGCTGGGTCGCCCGCTGCGTTTCGAGCCACAAGCGGATGCCGCGCCGGTTAACAACTATGCCAACGAGCGCCTGACCGAACTGAGCCCCGAGCTGCGCTGCGAGGCGTTTATCCAGTTTGCCAGCGAGGTGATGCTGGCCCACTGTGAACTGACCCGCGAGGATCAGGCGGCAGACGCGGCGCTCCGTCTGTGTGAGGAGCTGGGGTCGCAACCGGTGGTACTGAGCGGCGACAGTCGGCTGGTGGAACTGGGCATTACCGAACGCTTACAGCAGGCATGTAACGCCGTGGTCTGGGACCCGGCGCGCGGTAGCGAAAATATTACCCAGGCCGAGCAGGCTAAAGTCGGCGTGGTCTATGCCGAGTATGGCCTGACTGAGTCCGGCGGCGTGGTGCTGTTTTCTGCGCCGGAGCGTGGGCGTTCCCTGAGCCTGTTGCCGGAGTCGTCGATTTTCGTGCTGCGTAAAAGCACCATCCTGCCACGCGTGGCGCAACTGGCAGAAAAACTGCATCAGAAAGCGCAGGCCGGTGAGCGTATGCCGTCGTGCATTAACATTATCAGTGGACCCAGTTCGACGGCGGATATTGAGCTTATCAAGGTGGTTGGGGTGCATGGCCCGGTGAAGGCGGTGTATCTGATTATTGAGGATTGCTAAGACAGGATGGAAAACCGCTCTGGCGCGACTGGCCAGAGCGGGACAGACGTTATGCAATCATGCTGATGATCAACACGATTATCAGGCCCACCACGGAGTTCACCAGTTCCAGCAGACCCCAGGTTTTCAGCGTATCCTTCACCGACAGATCAAAGTAGCCTTTGAACAGCCAGAACGAGGCATCGTTGATGTGGGTTAGGGTGTTGGAGCCTGCCGCCGTTGCCAGCACCAGTAACGCAGGATCGACGCCCACCAGTTGACCGGTTGCCGGGTCGAGGATGGCTGCGCTGATAATTCCCGCCGCCGTCATGGCTGAAACCACGCCCTGGCCGGTTGCCAGACGAATCAGCACGGTTATCAACCACGCCATGATGTACGGAGAAATATTGCCGTGCGACATCAGCATACCGATGGTGTCGCCAATGCCGGTATCGATGATGGTCTGCTTCAGTACGCCGCCCGCGCCGATGATCAGGATCACCATAGCGATACTTTTCACCGCGTTTTCAAAGGCGTTCATGACCCATTGCATATCGTGACCACGCGCGGTACCAAACAGCACGAAGGCAACAATCATGGCGATGAACATCGCAATCGGTGAAGAGCCGAGGAAGTTGACCACTTCCCACGCTTGTGTCCCTTTTACCAGCCAGATATTGGCGATGG
The DNA here is from genome assembly GCF_005280815.1 of Citrobacter sp. TBCS-15. NCBI lineage: Bacteria > Pseudomonadati > Pseudomonadota > Gammaproteobacteria > Enterobacterales > Enterobacteriaceae > Citrobacter > Citrobacter sp. TBCS-15. The sequence continues at coordinate 224,913 of NZ_SZWK01000018.1, forward strand.
TGGTGGAGATCATGATGATCGCCGGGATCAGCGGCACCAGAATAGACACGCCAAATGACGGTAGATTGTTCTGGTCAACCGGGACGTCGGCTTTCATGAATGAAGGCGTCGGGCGATCGAGGTTGCCGAGAAACTTCGGCAGGATAAGCCCGGCGCAGATCACGCTCGGAATGGTCACCAGAATACCGTAGATGTAGACCATGCCCATGTCAGCGCCGTAGGCGTTAACCAGCGCCACCGGGCCAGGCTGCGGTGGGAACAGGGAGTGAGCGGTGGTGGCGGCGGCAACGGCGGGAATCGCCAACTTGAGGAAGGGGATCTTCGCTTCTGCAGCAATAACGATCACCAGCGGCGCCAGCATAATAAACGCCACTTCATAGAACATCGCCAGGCCGAAGATCAGACCAATAATGATCACCGACAGCTGCACATAGCGCAGGCCGAGGCGCGCCAGTAGCGTATGGGCAATCTGATGCGCCGCCCCGGAATCAACCATCAGCTTACCGATGACCGCCCCGAATACCACGATAATCGCCAGCTCTCCCAGCGTACTGCCGAAACCGGATTTCATGGTGTGCAGCAGTTCCATTAAATCCATACCCGCCAGCATACCGACCGAGAGCGCCGCCAGCAGCAGGGCGACCATCGAGTTTATTTTGAATCTTAGATTAAGTACCAGCATCAGACCGATGCCGAATACGACCCACAGAATATTGAGAACGTGCATAAAACGTCTACCTTCTTTTGGTTGAACCATTATGATTTTGGTTGAGATGTTACATATATTGGTTAACCATTGATGCGATAGATGTCACATTGCGTTACATGTTTACATATTTACCGTGTGTTTTTGCGCCATACATAGGATCTCAACGCCTTTCAGTGTGATTTGGTTAACCAATTTTGGCGCTGAGGTTGACATGTAATACCAAAAGGAGGAATTTATGCGCCATATCGTCGAGTCCATAACGTAAACGAGGAATAAAACATGGAACAGACATGGCGCTGGTATGGCCCTAACGATCCGGTCACCTTAGCGGATGTGCGTCAGGCGGGTGCCACGGGCGTTGTCACCGCCTTGCACCATATCCCGAACGGGGAAGTGTGGACGGTTGATGAGATCCTAAAGCGCAAAGCGATTGTTGAGCAGGCGGGCCTGGTCTGGTCGGTCGTCGAAAGTGTGCCGATCCACGAAGACATTAAAACCCGTTCTGGCAACTATCAGCAGTGGATCGCCAATTACCAGCAGAGCCTGCGTAACCTGGCCCAGTGCGGCATTCGTACGGTGTGCTACAACTTTATGCCGGTTCTCGACTGGACCCGTACCGATCTGGAATACGTCCTGCCGGACGGCTCCAAAGCGTTGCGTTTTGACCAGATTGAATTTGCCGCCTTTGAGTTGCATATCCTCAAACGCACGGGCGCGGAAGCGGACTACACCGCCGAAGAAATTGTTCAGGCGAATGAACGCTTCACCACCATGAGCGAGGAAGACAAAGCGCGTCTGACCCGCAATATCATCGCCGGTCTGCCTGGCGCGGAAGAAGGCTATACCCTCGATCAGTTCCGTCAGCACCTTGAGCGTTACAAAGATATCGATAAAGCTGCGCTGCGCGAGAATTTTGCCGTCTTCCTGAAAGCGATCATTCCGGTGGCAGAAGAAGTGGGTGTGCGTATGGCGGTCCATCCCGACGATCCGCCGCGCCCGATCCTCGGCCTGCCGCGTATTGTTTCCACCGTGGAAGATATGCAGTGGATGGTAGATACGGTCAGCAGCATGGCGAACGGTTTTACCATGTGCACTGGCTCCTACGGTGTCCGTGCGGACAACGATCTGGTTGATATGATCAAACAGTTTGGTCCGCGCATTTACTTCACCCATCTGCGCTCCACGCTACGTGAAGATAACCCGAAAACTTTCCATGAAGCGGCGCATCTTAACGGCGACGTTGACATGTACGAAGTGGTGAAAGCGATCGTCGAAGAAGAGCAACGTCGTAAAGCTGAGGGTAAAGAGGATCTGATCCCCATGCGGCCGGATCATGGTCACCAGATGCTTGACGATCTGAAAAAGAAAACCAACCCCGGCTACTCCGCGATTGGTCGCCTGAAGGGGCTGGCGGAAGTACGCGGTGTTGAAATGGCTATCCAGCGCGCTTTCTTCAGCCGTTAAAGCAGATTTGCCGGTCACCTGTCTGGCCGGCTTTTTCCTTTTCTCTTCCGTTGGTATTCCAACGGCTTCTGGAGTTCACGATGACAACGACAATTGCCAATAGCAACCTGCCGGTTGCGCGCCCCGTATGGGACAGTTCTCGCCTGCAATCCCGTATTGTTCACCTCGGATGCGGTGCTTTTCACCGCGCGCATCAGGCGCTGTACACCCACCATCTGCTGGAAACCACCGACAGCGACTGGGGTATCTGTGAAGTTAACCTGATGCCGGGTAACGACTGCGTACTGATTGAAAATCTGCGCAAGCAGCAACTGCTGTATACCGTGGCGGAAAAGGGTGCGGACAACACCGTGCTGAAAGTGATTGGCTCGATGAAAGAAGCGCTGCACCCGGATCTTGACGGTTGCGACGGTATTTTACAGGCCATGGCGCGCCCGCAGACGGCGATTGTCTCGCTGACGGTCACGGAAAAAGGGTACTGCACCGACGCTGCCAGCGGCCAGTTAGATCTCAATAACCCACTGATTAAGCACGATCTGGCGAACCCAACCGCGCCGAAATCGGCGATTGGGTACATCGTACAGGCGTTGCATCTGCGTCGTGAGCAGGGGCTGGCGGCCTTTACCGTGATGTCCTGCGATAACGTGCGTGAAAATGGTCATGTGGCGAAAGTCGCGGTGCTGGGCCTGGCGCAGGCGCGCGACCCGCAGTTAGCGGAGTGGATTGCAGCTAACGCCACCTTCCCATGCACCATGGTAGACCGCATTGTTCCGGCAGCGACGCCAGAAACGTTGCAGGAAATTGCCGACCAGTTGGGCGTTTACGATCCGTGTGCTATTGCCTGTGAGCCGTTCCGTCAGTGGGTGATTGAAGACAATTTCGTCAACGGTCGTCCGGACTGGGATAAAGTCGGCGCGCAATTCGTTGCCGATGTGGTGCCGTTTGAAATGATGAAATTGCGCATGCTTAACGGTAGCCACTCTTTCCTCGCGTATCTGGGCTATCTTGGCGGGTATGAAACTATCGCCGATACCATGACGAATCCCGCGTATCGCAAAGCGGCGTTTGCACTGATGATGCAGGAACAGGCGCCGACGCTGGCGATGCCGGAAGGCACCGATCTCAACGCCTACGCGACGCTGCTGATCGAACGTTTTAGCAACCCGTCTCTGCGCCACCGCACCTGGCAGATTGCGATGGATGGCAGCCAGAAACTGCCGCAGCGCCTGCTGGATCCGGTACGTATGCATTTGCAAAACGGCAGCGACTGGCGTCACCTGGCGCTTGGCGTCGCGGGCTGGATGCGTTATACCCACGGCGTGGATGAGCAGGGGCAGGCCATTGATGTTGTTGACCCAATGCTGGCTGAATTCCAGCGTATTAACCAACAATACCAGGGGGCTGAACGCGTGACGGCGCTGCTGGGGCTGAGCGGTATTTTTGGCCATGATTTAGCGGAAAACGCCGACTTTGTTGAGACGGTTGTCGCCATCTATCAACAACTGTGCGAGCTGGGCGCGCGTGAGTGTGTTGCCGCGCTAAGCGCTGACGCTTAATTCCCCGAACTATGACGGGTCAATCAAAATACTGATTTGGTTGACCCGTTTTCTGTTTTTGACTTGCCGCAAATGCTATAGTTCGATACCTATTCACCGTATCTGATTACACGCTTCTGACGGACATAACACGATGAAATCGAACACTTCTCAACAAAGACCCTACCAGGAAGTGGGTGCCATGATCCGCGATCTGATTGTCCAGACGCCGTACCAGCCCGGTGAGCGTTTGCCGCCGGAGCGTGAAATTGCTGAGATGCTCAATGTCACTCGCACGGTGGTACGCGAAGCATTAATCATGCTGGAAATTAAAGGACTGGTGGACGTACGTCGCGGTGCCGGAATCTACGTGCTCGACAGTGCGGATGCGCAGAGTATCGACAGTACCGATGCAAATCACTGCAACGATGCCGGTCCGTTTGAACTGCTGCAGGCACGCCAGTTGCTGGAAAGCAACATCGCTGAATTTGCCGCGCTGCAGGCCACTCGCGAAGATATCGTGAAAATGCGTCAGGCGTTGCAACTGGAAGAGCGTGAGCTGGCCTCCAGCGAACCGAATGGATCCGAAAGCGGTGACATGCAGTTTCATCTGGCGATTGCTGAAGCCACGCATAACAGCATGCTGGTGGAGCTATTTCGCCAGTCATGGCAGTGGCGTGAGAACAACCCGATGTGGATCCAGCTTCATAGCCACCTCGATGATACTCATTACCGTAAAGAGTGGATGGTCGACCACAAGCAGATCCTGGCGGCGTTAATTAAAAAGGACGCCCGCGCGGCCAAGCTGGCAATGTGGCAGCATCTGGAAAACGTCAAACAACGGCTGTTGGAATTTTCAAATGTCGATGATATCGACTTTGATGGCTATCTGTTCGAGTCCTGGCCGCTGGATAAAGTTAACGCCTGATTTTCTTTCTTCAGCCACACGGGCAGCTTCGATCCGTGTGGTACTTTCCCTCGTGATTATTCCCATTTTATCGTGCTGAATTGGACATAAAAAATTTTGTCTGACACCTCAGCCGAGATTTTTTCGTCGTCTTTCCACGACGTAAATTGATTTATATCAATTAAAAATAACTTAATTTTGCATGCGAAAAAATGGGTTATTTACCTTATTTTTACCTTTTCGTGCGTATTTTTAGACAAAACAGGTCAGCATTAAGTGAGAATCAAAGTGATTCCGGTAGTGGTTTGGATAGAACCGCTTTGCATAACAGTACATAAAAACAAGCAGTTCGCATAAAAGTAGACATTAATAACGGTATGTAACTTATTGGCTGTAATGATGTTTTGATTAAGTGCAATTGTTCTTGTCAATGCTTTAAGCGTTTTTAATCAAATGAATAAAAATGAATATATGTAAAGTTAAAATTACACATTATTCTATAAACAAGTTATCTTTCACTTGAAATATCGTTCCATTTTTCTGCTTTTTATTAACAGTTTTATTACGATTGTGAATGTTTTTTACCGTTGACATGTTTTTACACTGACTGCATATTTCATCGCCATAAGCGTCTTATTGCGTTCAGGAGATGATGACGATGCCTTCTCGAGATTATCCAGATATCCGAAAAGCCAGGGGTACCCGATCTAAAGATATGGTTCTTTTAAGTGCCCGTGTTGATAATTCTCTGTGGGAATATGTCCGAACGCTGGCATTTGAAACGCGAAAAAGTAAACAAGACATTATCGCTGAGGCGTTAATGCTACATCGCTCTATTAACCAGGGCGAGAATCAAGAGTAAACCTGGCTGACCTTATTCCGGATTTTGAATGAAATCTGAGTAGTGAATTATTTATTGCCACTTCATTATTGCCTTTATTGGTGTGTTATTGATTTCTCCCCTTGGTATTCAGGGGGCTTTTTTATGAGGACTTTCTGCCTTCATAACAAAGTTGATAGCAAAATTCACAATTAAAAGTGAGTAAAAATATGAAAAAGTCAGCAGTGGTATTAGCAGTGATGGCATTAGGCATCACTACCGCTCATGCAGCGGAAATTTATAATAAAGATGGCAACAAACTTGATTTGTACGGCAAAGTGAAAGCGGTCCACTCCTGGACTGACGGCACCGATGCTGACGGCACCTACGCACGTCTGGGTTTTCGCGGTGAGACTCAAATCAACGATCAACTGACTGGCTATGGTCAGTTTGAAAGTCAGTTTGATGCCGCTAAAGCAGAAGGTTCTCAGAATGGTGTTAATACACGTCTGGCGTTTGCTGGTCTGGATTATGGCCATGACGTTAGCTTTGACTACGGTCGTAACTACGGTATCGCTTACGACGTGGGAGCTTACACTGACACTCTTTCAGAGTTCGGCGGTGACTCCTATGAAAATACTGACCGCTTCCTTACTACACGCACTTCTGGCGTTGCAACACTCCGCACCAAAAATCTGTTTGGTGCCGTTGATGGCCTGAGCCTGGGCGCGCAATATCAGGGTCAGGATGATACCGATAAGGATCCGACGAAACAGCACGGCAATGGCTACGGCTTCTCCCTGGGCTACGACAATATCGCCGATTCCGGCGTGTCTGCGATTGCGGCCTACACCACCAGTTCCGTGACTGCTCAGCAGAAACAGAATGGTTGGGATGGCGAAAACGCAGAATTCTGGGGCGCTGGCCTGAAGTATGATGCTAACGCCATCTATGTAGCGACGATGTACGGTGAGTCCCACAACCTGATTCAGGATGCGGACAAAGCTAAGCACTTTGAAGCGATGGCTGCGTATGTGTTTGATTTTGGTCTGCGTCCGAATGTGGCCTACGTCCATACGCGTGACAACAACAATAATGACCTGACCGAATATGTGGCGCTGGGTACGGACTACTACTTCAACAAAAATATGGTTGCTGATGTAGGTTATAAAATTAACCTGCTTGATGGTGCTGACGGTGACAACCAGGTTGTTGCGGGTCTGACCTATCAGTTCTAATTTGTTGTGATAATATGTAAAAGGCGTCTTTTGTAAGACGCCTTTTTTACATCTACCTGCTTTTAAAGGAGCAAGTTAAACCGATCAGGATTAGTAACCCGCGTGATTTTTTTAAACCAGGATATATGTGTTATCTGAAGACGGTGGTGATGTTGAGTCAAAATGTCCATTTTTACGCATTTTAAAGTGCGTTTATAAATTAACGGTTGTGAATTGTAATTTTCCTGGCGGGTATTTTGTTCGTTATTTAGGTTTACCGAAACGCTGTTTATATAATTGCGTGAAGCTAATAATCATAGCAATAAACAACGCAACGGCACCACACAGCGTGGCGTTAATTATGGCCTGAGCACCGCTTCCCAGCAGATTAATATTGCGCGGCACGCTAAGTTGACGGGCGAGCGGCATCACCAGCGAGGTGGTCCCTTTAAAGATTCGCCAGCGTCAGCAGGGAAGGAATTTGCGACAGGAGATATAACAGCAAGCCAATAGAACCGCCGACCAGCGTGCCGTTGACGCGAATAAACTGCAAATCTTTGCCAATGTTTAGCTCAATTTGCTGTGACATATCGCATGCATCCCAGCTTTTCACTGTGTCGCTAATGTGGCGCGTCAGGAAGGTGGCGAACTCTGGCGCAATCTTATGCGCGGCCTGCTCCAGATGCCCATTCAATGAAGCGCGCAGGGCGCTGTCGGCAACCAGCGTTTCGCCGAACCACTGCCCGGCATTAGCAATGCGCTGCTTCACGCGAGAATCCTCGGCGTTGATGTCGGTTTTCAGCCACTGACGCAGGTCTGCCCACAGCTCGCCGAGATAACGGTTGAAGGCTTCGTCTTCTTTCAGATAGCTTTTGAGGCTTTCCGCTCGCACGGCCATTTCCGGATCGTGTTTGAGCTTATCGATGAGCTTAAACGTCGCGCGATCGAAGGCGTGGCGGATCTGATGGGCGCGATCGTGGCTGATGTCATCCAGCAAGGAGTTTACGGCGTCAGAAACCAGCTCGGCGCTGTGCTCGCCCAGCCATTCGGTCGGCAGGATCTTCGCTTTCAGCGGATGTTCGGTCTCCAGCCAGTGCACGATCTGCCGGGCGATAAACGCTCGCGAGCTGTCGCGTTGTAACAGAGAGATCAGTTGGGCGATCAGCGTGTCGAGCAGCACCTGATGGCGATTGTTTTTGGTCATGCTTTCCAGCATCAATGCGCTGGTTTCTGAGAGATCAACCTTATCGATGGCCTTGTGCACCGCCCGCTTGATCAGCCGCTGAATGCGCGCGTCGTCGGTCAGTTCGAGAAAACCGCTCATAATTTGCAGCAGGTGCTGGCCAATACGCCGGGCATTTTCCGGCTGGCTGAACCAGTTTCCGATCAATAGCGCCGGTTCATGGCGGCGGATCAGCGCAACCAGGGACTGAGTGTCGAGAAATTTTTCCTGCACAAACTGTCCGAGATTTTCCCCGATCCGATCCTTATTGCGTGGGATAATTGCAGTATGTTGCGAGATAAACGGGAGCGGCACCCGGCGAAAAAGTGCCACCACGGCAAACCAGTCCGCCAGTGCGCCGACCATCGCCGCTTCAGCGATCGCTTTGATTCCGAGCACCCAGAAGTTAGGCGGCAGAAACAGCGTGATAACGAAAGTGGCGGCGGCAATCAGCAGCAATGAGAGCGCCAGTCGCTTGGCGCGTTTGAGTTCAGTAATTTTATTCATAGGCTTAAGAATAGAGCCAGACGACAGGATCGCGCAAAAATTGTGGTGCGGCCCTCATTTTTAGGGGGCCAGATCTTACTCCGGGATCCAGTTGTCCCAGGCGGGTAAGGGACCGAGTTCCGCTACCAGAAAATCGATAAACGATCGTACCTTGGGATTGCTGTACTTACTGGGAAAATAGAGCGCATACAGGGCGTGAGTTTCACAGGTAATCGTGCCGTCGAGCATCAACGGCGTTATCTCTTCTTTTTGAATATGATCACCAATCAGGTAGGTCGGCAAGTACGCCACGCCCTGATCTTCCAGTACCGACTTCAGTAATACCAGACTGCTATTGGCCTGGATCGGCATATGGAGTTTGAGCTGATGCAGACGTTCCTGTTCATCAGCCACTTTCAACACTGGCGTGAGACCCGGATACACCAGGCAATCATGGTGGACCAGATCGCTGCGGCGCTGGGGCATGCCTTTTTTGGCAAGGTAGCCAGGTGAGGCGCAGTACGCCCAGCGAACAGGCACCAGCTTGCGCATGGCATAGTTCTGCGGCGGTGCGGTAGAAATGCGCAGAGCGATGTCGAAATCTGTTTCGTTCAGATTCACGAAGTTATCGTTGAGGTCGATATACAAATTCACATCCGGGAACTGAGAGCGATATTTATCCACCAGGTTCACCAGTCGGGAATAGCCAAACGCAATTGAGCAAGTTATACGTAATTCACCCTGTGGGCTGTGGTAATAACCGGAAGTGGTATTCAGCGTTTCATCGAATTCTTTCAAAAGCTTATTCGCGCGGTTGAAGAGATATTGCCCGGCGTCGGTCAGGGTAATACTGCGGGTGGTGCGTTTAATTAACGTCGTCCTCAGCGTGTCTTCCATCGCGGCCAGGCTTTTACTGACCGCAGACGGCGAGACGTTGAGCTGCGCCGCGGCTTCTGACAGCCCCCCGCAATCGACGATTTTCGTAAAAAATTCCAGATGCTTGAGTGAAATTGGCGTACTCATAATTTCCTTTAATTCACAAGTGATTTGCAAAAACGGTACGACCAGGCCGTTACATTCGGCTTTTAAACATGCAACTATTGAATCACAGGCAACAAGTTGCTGGCAAAATGAAAAAATAACAACTTAGGTGAGTTACGTCACAAAATAACAGGAGGCGCAACGGAAACTCATCACATTGTGAATTTAATCTCATTAATTATTATTCTAAAGGTACCGATTATGTGGTCACGACTCGAACCCTATAGATCGTCGATTATTTTATTAGTTGCTCTGGTGATTGGCGGCATATTAGGTATTTATGCCCCATCGTTGGCAAGTAAACTCCAGCCAATAGGTCAGATATTCTTAAACCTGTTATTTATGATTATTGTGCCGCTGGTGGGGATCAGCGTTATGTCTTCGATCGCCAGTATGACCGACCTGAAAAGGTTAGGGCGCATTATGGCGATAATCTTTATTGTTTCGATCGCCATGGCCTTTATTCCGGCTGCCGGGATCGTCGCGCTGGCGCTCTGGTATAACCCGGCGCAGGGCGTCACTATCGATCTCTCGCAGTCCGTGCAGGCGGGCAGCGGCAAGATGGATTTTGTAAGCATGATTACCACCAGCGACTTTATTGGACTGTTTTCTAAGTCCAATATCCTGGCGCTGATCGTGATGGCGATCATTGCGGGTGTGGCGATTGGCCAATCGGATCAGGCTGGGAAACGCATTGCCTCACTGCTGGAAGATGCCAACACGGTGATCATGAAGATCGTCTCAATCATCATGAAGGTTGCGCCGATTGGTCTGGGCTGCTACTTCGCCGCCACCATGGCCAGCCAGGACTCTGCTCTGTTGCTAACCTTTGCCCGCGCCATTGGCCTGTTTATGGTTGCTACGCTGGTCTACTTTGTTTTTGGCTCTATTCTCTATTCGTACATTGGCGGCGGTATTCCGGCGGTGAAAGCCTTTTGGCGTAATGCGATTGAACCCTCTGCGACCGCGCTGGGAACCTGTTCTTCGCTGGGCACGCTACCGGTGACGCTGCGCGCCGGTAAAGCGATGGGGATCAACCCGGAAATCGTTGATGTCTCCATTCCGCTGCTGGTAAACCTGAATAAAGGCGGTGTGGCGATGATAGCCGCACTGAAAATTGTCTTTATCTATTCCGTGCTGGGTATGGAGTTCACCACCGAAACCTTCTTCCTGACGATGCTGATTGCGGTGCTCTCCGCCATTATCGTCGGCGGCGTACCAGGTGGGGCGTTCCTTGGCGAGATCTTTATCGTCACCACGTTGGGTCTGCCGATGGAAGCGATTCCGATGCTGGTGGTACTGGGGACGATCACTGATGCACCGGCTACATTGATTAACGTGATCCATGATTTGAACGCGGCACAGATTGTCGAACGGTTCGCTGGAAAAAAGCAGACCAACACTGAAATAAACTCTACTGCTGCGGTGGTATAGGTTTTCACACGGATTAAGAACAGGAGAAGTTATGAAAGACGCTATGAAGCTTGAAACGCATCTGGTCGTTGCTGGTCGCGACAAACGCTATACCCAGGGAGCGGTGAATCCGGTGATCCAACGCGCCTCTTCACTGGTGTTCGATACCGTGAAGGATAAGAAATTTGCCACCGCCAACCGTGCGAACGGCGAACTGTTTTACGGTCGTCGCGGAACCTATACGCATTTTGCCTTCCAGAAAGCCATGAGTGAGCTGGAAGGCGGTGTCGGCTGCGCGCTGTATCCGTGTGGAGCAGCAGCGGTGACCAATGCGATTCTGGCGTTCGTCCAAAGCGGCGATCATATTTTGATGACGGGTGCGGCCTACGAGCCAACCCTGGATTTTTGCAATAAGATCCTGAGTAAATTTAATGTGGAAACAACGTATTACGATCCGTTAATTGGGGCTGGGATCGTTGATCTTCTGCGTCCGGAAACGAAGGTGGTGTTCCTCGAATCACCAAGTTCTATCACGATGGAAGTCCAGGATGTGCCGGGAATGGTGCAGGCTATCCGCGCGGTGAACCCGGAGATTGTCATTATGATCGACAATACCTGGGCGGCGGGCGTTCTCTTCAAGGCACTGGATTTCGGGGTGGATATTTCCATTCAGGCAGGAACCAAGTACACCATAGGTCATTCGGACGGCATGCTGGGAACGGCGGTGTCTAACGCCCGCTGCTGGGACCGTTTGCGTGAGAACTCCTATCTGATGGGGCAAACGCTGGATGCCGACACAGCCTACAACGGTAGCCGCGGATTACGTACGCTGGCGGTACGTCTGAAGCAGCATCATGAGAGCAGTATTCACATTGCCCGCTGGCTGTCGGCAAGGCCGGAAGTGGCGCGGGTAAATCATCCGGCATTAGCGGAATGTCCGGGACATGAGTATTTTCAACGTGATTTTGTCGGAAGTTCTGGCCTGTTCTCGTTTGTGCTGAAAAAGAGACTGACCGATGAGCAGATGGCGAATTTCCTCGATAACTTCTCGCTGTTCCATATGGCCTATTCGTGGGGCGGATTTGAGTCACTCATTCTGGCGAATCAACCGGAAGAGCTGAACAGCATTCGCCCGGCCGGAGAGGTTGATTTCAGCGGCACGCTGGTCAGGGTGCATATTGGTCTGGAAGATGTTGACGATCTGATTGCCGATCTGGAAGCGGGGTTTGCGCGCATCGCGTGAAGTAACACATTCGCTGCCGGATGGCGCTGATGCTTATCCGGCCTACGTAACCCAGTAGGCCGGATAAAACGCCTGTACGACATTTGTGATGACGCTATATTCACAATCAAATTAACTCATAATTAGTCATTTAAGATCATTTTTTATCAAAAGTAATCTTTATCACAATTTTTAGCATCCCTCCTGGGTAGCATAGCCACTGGTTTTAAGTGTTATGGCATATAAGGGATGATGAGTTATGAAGCTGAAAGATTTATTCTCACGGACACCGACGGAACGCCGGCATTATGGCGTTGCCGTGTTAGTCGGTATCGTTTCCGGCGTACTTTCTGCATTTGTTAAGTGGGGAGCCGAAGTTCCGCTTCCACCCAGGACATTTTCTCTGGGAAGAAATGAGTTTAATCCTCCGTACCTTTTTCTCCGAGACTATTTAGGGATTGACCCCACGCAAACGGTCTATACCTTTTCTGAACATGTGATTAATCCGGTTATGGTCACGCACATCATATTTTCATTAGTGTTTGCAGTCGGATATTGCGTTGCCGCTGAAATTTTTCCAAAAGTTAAACTTTGGCAGGGGGTACTGGCAGGTTTAATCGTGACGGTGGCGGTTCATGGCATCTTCATTCCCGCCCTTCATCTTTCGCCGCCCTTGTCTCAGCTACCATTTGATGAATATGTGTCGGAAATTATTGGACATATTTTCTGGTTTTGGGTCATTGAAATGATTCGTCGTGACCTGCGTAATCGGATCACGCATGAACCCGATGCGGAAGTTCCGTTATCTCTCGTCAGATGATTAAAAGTTGATGCACTATGATGGATTGCCCCCAACCGCTAAACACAAAACCAGTGTTCGCGAATGGGGGCGGTTCATAGAAGATTAACTCTCTGTGACTAACGCGGTTGCCTCATGCTGACGTACGCGCTTCAGTAAGCCTGCCAGCGTGAACACGACGGCAATACCTGCCACCACCGCCAGCAGGTGAAACGAAATCCTGCCGCCGTTGAACCATAACCAACGCCCAATTTCGACAGAAACCGCCATCACCGTCAGGATCACCATATTCAACGACGCCGAAACCGTACCCTTCGGTAAGTTGTTGGAAAATAGTGTAAAGCGGAATAACGTTGGGAAGATCATTCCAATGCCAAACGCATACAGGCTGGTCCCCAGCACTGACCACAACCACACGTGCGGCGACAGTAAATTGCCAGCAATCAATACCGCCAGCCCGCTCAACTGAATGGGAACCGCTCGCCAGATAAAGCGTGGCCGGGTCGGATCCTTCACGAAGCGCACGACCACCATATTGGCGACGATCACCGCGCCAAACACTGGTGCCTGCGCCCAGGCAAACTGGGATGTGGTCATGCCGCCAGCATCAATGAGGATCACCGGTGAGACTGCCACCCAACTCATCATCGGGATATAGCTCAACGACAGCGTGGCTGCGCCAAACAGGAATACCCGGTTGCGGAAAACGTCGCGAAAATCACGCACTACGCTGCGCGCACTGAACGGCACCGCGCCACGCTGGACGGTTTCTGGCATTGCTAATGTGAGTCCAATGAGTGCGATAAGCCCCATGACGGCGATAATGGCAAACAAGATCTTCCAGTGTACAAAGTGCATCAGCGCCGCTCCTGAGAGCGGGCCGATAACCGGTGCAACCAGCACAATAGAGGTGATTACCGCCATTAGCTTGATGGCCTTTGTTTGCCCAAATGCCTCCTGCACCGTGACATAGCCGACGGTGGCGATAAAACAGATGCTGGTGCCTTGCACAAAACGGGCGGCCAGAAATTGCGTCATCGAGGTGGTGAACAATGTGGCAGCGCAGGCGAGCGTAAAAATTAGCGCTCCCGCAATCAGTACCGGACGGCGGCCAATCCGGTCAGAAAGCGGTCCTAACAGCCATTGCAGCGCCATACCACCCGCCAGATAGAGGCTGACCGCCGCGGGTGCCAGGCTGACGTCGGCGTTGAAATCGCGGACGACATTAATGATGCCGGGCTGGATCAAGTCCGTCGACAGATAGGCGGCGAAATCATACAAAATCAACGCAATAGGAAAAAATAGCGTCGTAGCGCGTTGGGAGAAAAACGCGAGAATCCGTTGCATAAAACAGCTCCTTGTCGGGAGAAAACCCTCAACGGGAATAGCGAAATTCAATACCGTCTTTGAGACGTCAGACCGATAACAGAATAAAAGCAGACTGCAAATGTACTGAATTTCATGTAATCAAAAACGCTGTCTGCGTGAAGCGCAAACAGGAGAAACGCTCACTAACGCGGGGTCAGAAAGCGTAACGATTACAGGTAACAATCAGCACATCGCACCTCAGGAAGAGTAAGTTGAACGGGTAGTGACCATCCGCAGTGTAATGCGGATTGGATATTAATTAAACGAGTTTATCCGGTTTATTTGCAGAAAATCGCCACGTTAATCAGAGTACGATGCTCTGCAAAAAACGCAGCGCGATGGCACAACCGAAGATGACCAATACGCCGCCGGCGATACGTTCTACCCACACTATCCCGCTGGTTAACCGTCGCTGGATCTGCGGTAAACCGATGAACATCACGATCAGCAAATCCCAGAACAGCACCACGCTGGTCATCCATATCCCGCTCACGCTTTGTTGTAGCAACGTCACCGACGGGCCGAGCAGAGCGGTCATTAGCGCCAGATAAAACAACGCATTTTTCGGGTTGAGTAGTGACGATGCTAACCCCAGCAGCAGCTGTTTGCCAAACCCTGGACAGGTAGACTGGGCGTCTGCTCCGGTCAGCGTTTGTGGGCGGCTGCGTATCAACAGGCTGCCAATCCACAATAAATAGAGTGCGCCCAACAGCTCAATAACCGTAAACAGCAGAGGAAGCTGGCGCAGGATCCCCCAACCGATAATCGCCAGCATGATATACAGCCCGTTGCCGAGGGCGATCCCCACGCACAGCCCGGCGCTGCCGCGCATCCGGTAACGTACGGCATAGCCGACCAGTAAAAAGAAGTCCGGCCCCGGGCTGAGGAGTGCGACAAAATGCGCCAGCGCCAGCGCGGGAAAAGCAGAAGGGAAAAGTAAGGAAAGCAGCGACATAATGACCTCAGAGAAGGAATCCGAGTTCACCCTACGCCTGACGCCGCGCTAATTATTGTCTGATATTGATCGTCCTAATGCGTATTGACGCGGTGTGGCCGCGGTGTAGCGCACAAAGGTGCGATGGAAATGGCTCTGGTCGGCAAACCCGCTCTGGTAGCCGACATCCGCAATTTCGTCCCCCGCACGCAGCCGTTGGCGGGCATAGTCAACTCTCAGGATATTCAGATAACTCCCCGGCGTCAGGCCGGTGTCCTGCTTAAAGTTACGGATCAGCGTCTCTTTACGTATGCGGCATTCATACGCCAGCTCGTCCAGCGAGGGAGGCGCAAGCAAACTGGACTGCAGCCGTTCACGTAGATATGCGCTGGCTGGGCTAAGGTGTTCCGTTTTTACTGATTGCAACGGCAGCGAGCGCAGCAGTGCCTGCGCGGCATCGGTTATCTGTGTCGTTTGTTGCCGCTGCATGAGCGCCACGAGGCGTAAATAACGCTGGAATAATTGCGGATCGCGGATAACAGGATTGCGTGGGTAAAGTTGCTGATTGCTGCTCAGCGCAGGCAGATGGTTCAGGCACCACTGGGCATCAAGATAGAGCATATGGTAACTGCGAAACCGCCCATTAACGGGGTTACAGCTGTGAGGTGCCAGCGATGGGATCACAATGAGATCGCCTGAACTCAGGAGGTATTCTTTGCCATCACACTGGCAGCAAGTCTCACCCTCAAGAATCGCCCCAATCGAGAGCTGAGAATGATGATGACGTTTATAGGCCTGCTGGCTTTGCCAGGTGCTGCGTAGCTCCAGCCACGGCAACTGCTCATCACGCCAGAACGATTGTGGAATATCCCGGGTATGCGTCACATCGTGCTCTCCATGAAAGTGATGATTTGTTATAGCACAGGGCGTGCGGCGAAAAAGCGGGAATGTGCATTGAGGTTGTAATTCTGCGGGACGCGTTCCAGACCAATGCAGACATTACAAAGGGACCTTTTTATCTCTGAAATCGTCTCGCAAAGAGAGAAATTTGCAGATGAGGGTGTGGCTTGCCAGCGCTACAGTCACGGCATCTTATTGCCAGGTGATGGATCGCCATGAGTAAAGCAACGACTTCTACCCCGCATGATGCGGTCTTTAAAACGTTCTTACGTCACCCTGAGACCGCACGGGATTTTCTGCAAATACATCTTCCCGCTTCGCTACGCGAACTTTGCGATCTTCAGACGCTGAAACTCGAGTCAAACAGTTTCGTTGAAGAGAATTTACGTGCGTACTATTCCGACGTGCTTTGGTCGGTGAATACGATGGATGGAGCTGGATATATTTATGTGGTGATTGAACACCAAAGCACACCGGATGCACATATGGCATTCAGACTGATGCGCTATGCGGTAGCAGCCATGCAGAAACATTTAGATGCTGGGCATCAGCAGTTGCCGCTGGTGGTGCCGATGCTGTTCTATCACGGCGCTAAAAGCCCGTACCCTTATTCATTGTGCTGGCTGGATGAGTTTGCTAACCCGAAGCTGGCTCGTCAGCTGTATGCAGCGGCGTTTCCGCTGGTGGATATTACGGTCATACCGGATGACTAAATTGTGCAGCATCGACGTATGGCGCTGTTGGAGTTAATCCAAAAACATATCCGTCAACGCGATCTTATGGGATTG
This sequence comes from Citrobacter sp. TBCS-15, assembly GCF_005280815.1. Lineage (NCBI taxonomy): Bacteria > Pseudomonadati > Pseudomonadota > Gammaproteobacteria > Enterobacterales > Enterobacteriaceae > Citrobacter > Citrobacter sp. TBCS-15. The sequence goes on from NZ_SZWK01000018.1 coordinate 241,738, forward strand.
GTCGAGCAAATAGTTTCCCTGCTACTTACCGGACTAACTAATGACACTCAGATAAAGACGCTGTTTAATTATATTTTACGAACTGGCGATGCACCTCGATTCAGTGAGTTTATTCGCGGGGTTGCCGAACGTTCACCGCAGTACAAGGAGCATTTGATGACGATCGCAGACAGATTACATGAGGCAGGATTTCAAAAAGGATGGCTTGAAGGCAAGCTGGAAGGTAAACAAGAAGGTAAACAAGAAGGACTGATAAAGGGGCGACATGATGAGGCGCTACGTATTGCCCGCACCATGCTGGCAGATGGCATCGATATCAGCACAGTACAAAAAATTACCCGGCTTTCCGTTGAAGATATTCAGGGCGTAAGCCATTAGATATGACTTAAACCGCCTAATTGCCTGCACGGAAACACCGGGTGCTCCGGTTTACTCTATTGCCGTTTTTACCGCCTCGCCGAGCTTTTGCATGACTTCCCGATGCTTCTCGTTTGGCGGCAATGCACAATTGATGCGTACGCAGTTGCGGTATTTACCGGATGCAGAGAATAGTGAGCCAGGCGCGACCTGGATTTTCAGGCGACAGAGCTGTTTGGCAACGCAGACCATATCGACCTGCTGTGGTAATTCCACCCACAGCATAAAGCCGCCTTTTGGTCGGGTGACGCAGATCCCGCAGGGGAAATATTCCCGTACCCAGCAGGTATAGATCTCCATATTCCGCTGGTAGATCTGACGCATACGGCGAACATGACGATGATAATGCCCATCACGCACGAAGGTGGCGGCCGCCAGCTGCGTAGCAGGAACGTTAGTGCCGATGACGGCATATTTCATATGCAGAAATTTATCGTGATAACGACCGGGAATAACCCAACCAACGCGCAATCCCGGCGCCACGGATTTGGTAAATGAGCTGCACAGTAGCACCCGACCGTCGCTGTCCCAGGAATGGATTGTGCGCGGACGTGGATATTCTGTAGCCAGCTCTCCGTACACATCATCTTCAAAAATAACAATATCGTGCTGCTGGGCGAGGGCGAGCACAGCGCGTTTACGCGCATCCGGCATAATAAAGCCGAGCGGGTTGTTGCAGTTAGGAACCAGGATCACCCCTTTAATCGGCCACTGATCCAGCGCCAGTTCCAGTGCTTCAATGCTGATCCCGGCATCTGGATCGGTCGGAATCTCAATAACTTTGATCCCTAATCCGCGTAGCAGCTGCATGGTGCCGTAATAGGCGGGAGATTCAACGGCGACAATATCCCCTGGCTGGCAGACCGTTAGCAGCGCCAGCGACATTCCACTCTGGCTGCCATTAGTAATCACAATATCATCCGCAGTGACGACCGAACCGCCGTCCAGCATCAGCCGGGCAATCTGTTGACGCAATTCCCGGCAGCCAGGTAATTCATCGTAACCCAGCACCGCCTTGAGATTATGCTGCGCCACGCGGCTTAGCTCGCGCCACAGTGGCTTCAGGCTGGGTTGGTTGATATCGGGCACGCCACTGCTAAAAGGGATTATCGATTTGTCCGCATGACCTGCCAACATGTCCAGCACCTGATCCCACTGGGTTATCTCGACCGGACGCTGTACCGGGCGCGACATTGGCGGCACCGGCGGTTGTGCTTTTTGTGGCGCGACAAAATAACCGGAACGCGGCTGCGGCGTGATCAGCTGTAGTTGTTCCAGCGTCTGATAGGCCTGCTGGACGGTGCTGATACTGACCCTATGTTCCTGACTCAAGCTACGCACCGAAGGCAATTTTTCGCCGTGGCGATACAGCCCCTGCTCAATGCGTTCGGCCAGCAGATTGGCCAGATGTTGGTAACGCGTCATGCTGTATCCCTCATGGGTGCCATACAGATTAAAAAACCAGTACAGATTGGCGTGAAAAAAGCGATGCAGAACTCTTTTTAACCAATCTGTATGTTAAATAAAAGTACTTTGTGAGTCTGTATTGTTCAGACCCAAATTCGTGAATATAAAGCCTCTGGCAAGGTGGGAGGCAAGGTATGGAATTTCATGAGAATAGAGCAAAGCAGCCGTTTATTGGGTTTGTACTGATCTGGCGGGCATACAAAGCATGGCGGCTACGGGCGCAAACGCGGCGTCTGTTGCACCAGATGAGCGATGAGCGCCTACGTGACGTCGGGCTGCGACGCGATCAGGTGGAGTAATTATTTTCTATCGACCTAGGCCGGGTGTTAGCGCATCTGGCCTCTTTTATATTCACTGTGTTTATTAATTGATGCTTGTTGATAGTCTGTTTCTTGATGCTTACCATGATAAGTATTATTTTCTTCATCAGCGATGAGGAAAAAGATATATGACTGAAGATGAACTGTTTGCCCGCCGTCCGATGGGGATGCGCATGGCGATGGTGGTGCGTCAGTGGCGGGCCATTATTGATGCTGCCATCACCGATACTGGCCTGACGCAATCAAGCTGGACGGTATTGATGCAGCTGTATCAACTGGGAGACAACGTCTCGGTCAGTGAACTGGCGGAGGTGCAGGGCATTGAACTGCCGCCGCTGATGCGCACCCTCACACTACTGGAAAAGCAGGGCTACCTGCTGCGTTCCACATCGCCTTATGACAAACGCATCCGACTGTTAACGCTGACCGCGCAAGGCCGCTCAAGGCTTGAAGAACTTAACCGGGTGATTGAGACATACCAACATCGCGTCACCTGTACTATTTCTGAAGCGGAGCTTGCCGCCTTTAGCACGACGTTAAATCAACTCGCCTGCAATTTGCGGACAATCCGCGAAGAAGACAATCAACACTAAAAAACTATGATGACCCCAGAACAAAAATTTGCCCGTTGGGTAAGGGTGAGTATTGCCGCTTTCCTGGTAATATTCGCTTGGTTTATCGTTGCTGATATCTGGATCCCGCTGACGCCGGACTCCACGGTGATGCGCGTGGTAACGCCTGTTTCTTCACGCGTATCCGGCTACGTCTCGCAGGTGCATGTACATAACAATAGCCAGGTGAAAAAGGGCGATTTGCTGTACGAGCTGGATCCGACGCCGTTTATCAATAAGGTCGAAGCGGCGCAAATCGCCCTTGAGCAGGCGAAGCTGAGCAACCAACAGCTGGATGCGCAGATCGCCTCCGCGCGCGCTAATCTGCGCACCGCGCAATTCAACGCCCGCAACGATAAGACTACCTTTGACCGCTATCAACGCCTGAGTGCCATGCAGAATGTGTCGCAATCGGATCTCGATAAGGTGCGCACCGCCTGGCAGACCAGCGAACAGTCGGTGGCGGCGCTCAACGCCAGTATTCAGAACCTGCTGATCCAGCGCGGCGAGCGCGATGACAAGCGCAACGTGACGCTGCAAAAATACCGTAACGCGCTGGAAGAGGCGCAGCTGAACCTCAGCTGGAGCAAAGTGTATGCCCAGACCGACGGTATAGTGAGTAACCTCCAGCTTAGCCCCGGACTTTACGCCACCGCCGCCACGCCGCTGCTGGCGCTGGTCAGCCATCAGACCGATATCGTGGCCGACTTTCGCGAGAAAAGCCTGCGCCACACTCGCGTGGATACCGATGCCGCCGTGGTGTTCGACGCCATGCCGGGCAAGGTTTTCTCTGCCCGCGTCACCAGCAGTGATGCCGGTATTCTGGCGGGCCAGGAGCAGGTTAACGGCCAGCTGTCGCAGCCGGAACAGTCCACCCGCTGGGTGCGCGATGCCCAGCGTATGCGTATTCACGTAGCGCTGAACGAACCGCTCGACACGCCGTTACCGACCGGGGCGCGCGCCACGGTACAGCTGTATAACAGCGAGGGGATGTTCGCTCGCACTTTTGCCGGGGCGCAGATCCACCTCGTTAGCTGGCTGCATTATGTCTATTAACACACTGGCCCACGTCTTTACGCCGCACGGGAATATCGTCTACACCGCCAATGACTTTCGCCAGACCCTGCGGATTTCCGTCGCCGGGACAATCGCGCTGAGTATCTCGACCTTCTACAACGTGCAGTACGGCGTATTTTTTGTGGTTTATCCGCTAATGCTGTTATCGCTGGTGCCGGTGTTCAACCGCCATGTGGCAAAACAGTTTGTGTTCAGCGCGGCAGTGAACTGCGTTGAAATGGTGCTAATCGTCGGCTATCTCTCACAATGGCCGCTGATTATGACGCTGGTGGTGTTTGGTCTGTACGTGATGCGTTTTCGCTTTATGAGTAAAGGGCCGCTGTTTTTGCTCGGCTCGATGGGCGTAGTGTGTCAGAGCACGATGCTCAACTTTATGAGTTATCCCACCACCAACTGGCATACGCTGATGTTTTCCAATATGGAAGCCTGCGTCATGGCGGTGGCGCTGAGCGCGCTGCTGCATTATCTGATCCCGGACATGGAACCCCGCCAGCCGCCGCCGCGCATTGAAAAAGATGCCGCCCGGGTTCGTCACGAGTCGCTGCTTTCCGGTACGGTGGCGACGATGATTTTTGTGGTCTTCCAGATCTGCGATTTGAGTGATTCGCTGTCAGCGCTGATGGCAGGCATTTTGATTCTGTTTCCGATGCACTATCGCGGGGCGGTGATTAGCTCGATCTGGCGTGTGGTTGGCGTGGTGCTGGCCTGTCTGTATATTCTGCTGGTGCAGCTGCTTATCTATGATTTCAGCAACCATATGGTGCTGATGATGCCGCTGATTGGCCTTGGGCTGGCATTCAGCGCCCGCCTGCACGTAATGGAAAAAGTCGGCGCAGGCGTGGGGTTTGCCAGTATCACCACCATCGGCATTATGTTTGGCCAGAACCTGCACCCGGATCAGGACCTGGTATTCAGCGATCTGTACCGTATCACCTCCGTCACCGTCGCGCTGGTGGCAACGCTGACAATGGTCTTCCTGGTGCATCGGGTGTTGAACTGCTTTGCCGCGACACGGTTTGTGATTACTGAGTGAGTGGGGGGGGAATGCCGGATGGCGGCTGCGCCTTATCCGGCCTACAAAAATCTACTTCTTCAACCCCGCAAACGCGGCTCTGATCTCGTCTTCCGGCAGGTTAATGCCAATAAACACCAGCAGGCTGTGCGGCGTTTCGTCGCCCCATGGGCGGTCCCAGTCGGCGCTGTACAGGCGCTGGACACCCTGGAACAGCAGGCGGTTGGGCTCGCCGTCAATCCACAGCATGCCTTTGTAGCGCAGGAGTTTCTCGGCGGATTCCAGCAGCAGATTTTCCATTACCCGCGACACGTCGCTGATGTTCACCGGGTAATCCAGTTCAACGACGATCGAGGAAATATCGTTTTGCTTGTCGGCGATAAAGTGGAAGCGCGGTTTGGCGCTGACCACGTTCTCTTCCAGCATAAAACCGTTGGTGTCAAAAAGCAGAGAGAGGTCGATATCGCCATGCGTGACGGTGTAAATCGGCGCACGGGCGTTAATGCGCGCCAGGCGCTCACGCAGTTTTTCGCTTTCACCTGCGACGTCGGTTTTGGTCAGCAGGATGCGGTCAGCATAGCCGACCTGCGACTGGGCGATGGTAAACTGGTTCATCTGCTCGTCGGCATGCACCGCGTCAACCAGCGCAATTACGCCGTCCAGTAGGTAGCGTTCGCAAATCACTTCATGGGAGAAAAAGGTCTGGATAATCGGGCCGGGGTCGGCCATGCCGGTGCACTCGATCACCAGACGGTCAAAATTGATGGTGCCTTTGTCGAGGTTGTCGAGCAGGTCTAACAAGGCATCTTCCAGTTCATTAGAACGGGTACAGCAAATGCAGCCGTTGGTCAGGGTTTTGATCTGCGTGGCGCGGTCGCCAATCAGCTGATCGTCCACCGAGACTTCGCCGAATTCGTTTTCGATAACGGCAATCTTGTAACCGTGCTGCTCGTTGAGAATATGGCGTAGCAGGGTGGTTTTACCCGCGCCAAGAAAACCGGTGAGTAGGGTAACTGCAATCGGGGTCATTCACTTCTCCTTCTAACAGCAACTGCTTCCGCCGCTACCGTAGCGGGCTTCCTGGCGCTCGCGGAAGAATTCTTCGTAGGTCATGTACGGCTTATCGGGATGGTTGGTCTTCATGTGCTCGACGTAGTTGTCGTAGTCCGGAATGCCAATCAGCATCTTCGCCGCCTGACCGAGATATTTTTTAGCTTGCCCTAAAGTACCAAACATAAACAATCCTGATAAGCGAAAAGCCCCGCCGAAGCGGGGCTGAATACATCTTAGTGGTGTGAAGAGGTCTTCACGCCGCCTTCCGGCACCGGTACATACGGTGTCTCTTTATCAGAGCGACCGTTGATTGCGCGGGCTTTCTGCCAGGTACGGAACCCGTAGAAAATGATGCTGTACACCACCACCAGGAACAGAATACTCAGACCTGCGTTGGTGTAGTTGTTGACGACGATATGGTTCATATTGGCAATCTGCTGCGCGGTCAGTTCGCCGCCGTTAGCAATCTTCTCTTTGTACTGATTCGCCATAAAGAAGAAGCCTTCCATCTGCGGGTTGGTGCTGAACAGTTTCAGACCCAGCGCCCAGGTGGTGCAGATAAGCAGCCAGACTGCCGGAACCACGGTAACCCAGATGTATTTGGTGCGCTGCATTTTAACCAGTACCACGGTGCCGAGAACCAGCGCCACGGCAGCCAGCATCTGGTTAGAGATACCGAACAGCGGCCACAGGCTCTTAACGCCGCCCAGCGGGTCAACCACGCCTTGATACAGCAGATAACCCCACAGGCCTACGCAGCCCGCAGTACCGATGATGCCCGCAACCAGAGAGTCGGTTTTCTTCAGGAACGGCACGAAGTTACCCAGTAAATCCTGCAGCATAAAGCGGCCAGAACGGGTACCGGCATCCAGTGCGGTCAGGATGAACAGCGCTTCAAACAGAATACCGAAGTGATACCAGAAGCCCATATCAGCCATCGGCAGCACTTTGTGGAACACGTGAGCGATACCCACGGCCAGCGTCGGTGCGCCACCTGCGCGGTTCAGAACGGACGGTTCACCGATGTCTTTCGCGGTCTGCAGGATCTGCTCAGGCGAAATCACGAAGCCCCAGGAGCTGACGGTCGCTGCCGCATGTGCGGTAACATCTTTCAGCTGCGCCATAATCAGCGGTGCGTTTTCGCCGCTCATTTCATGCAGGTTCGGCATGGTGATGCCAAGGCCCGCAGGCGGGGTGTTCATCGCGAAGTACAGACCCGGTTCGATGATAGACGCAGCAACCAGCGCCATAATCGCCACGAAGGATTCCATCAGCATCGCGCCGTAACCGATAAAGCGCGCATCGGTTTCACAAGCCAGCAGCTTCGGCGTGGTACCGGAAGCAATCAACGCGTGGAAGCCAGATACCGCACCACAGGCGATGGTAATAAACAGGAACGGGAACAGAGCGCCTTTCCACAGCGGGCCAGTACCATCAACGTACTGCGTCATCGCCGGCATTTTCAGTTCCGGATTGAGGATAACAATCCCCACCGCCAGACCGACGATAACGCCGATTTTCAGGAAGGTCGCCAGATAGTCGCGCGGGGCGAGGATCAGCCATACCGGCAGCAGCGCAGAGATAAACGCGTAACCAATCAGGGTAAAGGTAATGGTGGTGTCTTTAAAGGTCAGCGCCGGACCCCAGTACGGGTCGTGCGCAATCACGCCGCCGAAGTAGATGGAAGCCACCAGCAGCACAATACCAATTACCGACACTTCACCCACACGTCCTGGGCGCAGGAATCGCATGTAGATCCCCATGAATAGCGCAATCGGTACGGTTGAGCAGACGGTGAACACACCCCATGGGCTTTCCGCCAGCGCTTTCACCACGATCAGCGCCAGTACCGCCAGGATGATGATCATGATTAAGAAGCAGCCGAACAGGGCAATGGTTCCTGGGATCGGGCCCATCTCTTCTTTGATCATCTCGCCGAGAGATGCGCCGTTACGGCGGGAAGAGATAAACAGCACCATGAAGTCCTGTACCGCACCGGCCAGTACCACGCCTGCCAGCAGCCATAACGTTCCGGGCAGGTAGCCCATCTGCGCGGCCAGTACCGGTCCAACCAGCGGACCTGCACCTGCGATAGCGGCAAAGTGGTGGCCAAACAATACGTTACGGTTAGTCGGAACGTAGTTCAGACCATCATTGTTGATGACCGCCGGCGTGGCGCGCGTCGGGTCAAGTTTCATCACTTTCTGGGCGATGTACAGACTGTAGTAACGATAGGCCACCAGATAAACAGAAACTGAGGCGACCACGATCCACAGGGCACTAATGTGCTCACCCCGACGTAATGCCACTACCGAGAGGCAGAATGCACCGATGATTCCGAGAATCACCCAGGGTATGTGCTTGAATATCTTTTTCGTATCCATAGTAAAACCTGGTATCTAATTAATAATTGGCCGAAGCCGCGTGGGTTTGATCTTGTGTTTGAGGAGGTAAATTGACTGCTATGTTGGAGGGATCTTGCCAGAGAATTACGCGCGTAAAGTAAGGTAAATAAGTGAGCGGTTGTATGTCAGCTTAAGCGGTCTCAAGTGTCAGTGAGCGGTTCACAGTACCGATGAGTGAAGATAATTATGTGATTGAGATCACTAATAATCCCATTGAGATCCTTAACGGGCTGCGTGGATCGACGAATCGTCGATGATGAGATCGATTCAGTTAGCACGAATTCCATAAAGTTTTCCCTTTCCAGGCCGAAAATTCTGACATCTGTCTAGCGGAAAGAGAAAACATGTTAAAACGAATGAAGATTGTTACCAGCTTACTGCTGGTATTGGCGCTATTTGGCCTTTTACAGCTCGCCTCAGGCGGCTTGTTTTTTAACTCACTGAAGAATGACAAAGAGAACTTTACCGTTCTGCAAACCATTCGCCAGCAGCAATCTGCGCTGAACGCTACCTGGGTTGAACTGCTGCAAACGCGTAATACTCTGAACCGGGCGGGTATTCGCTACATGATGGATCAGAGCAACATCGGCAGCGGCGCGACCGTTGCAGAACTGATGCAGGTGGCGAGCAATGCCCTGAAGCTGACCGAAAAAAACTGGGCGATTTACGAGTCGCTCCCGCGGGATCCGCGTCAAAGCGAAGCCGCGTTCCAGGAGATCAACCGCACCTATGACATCTATCACGGTGCGCTGGCGGAGCTGATCCAGTTACTGGGTGAAGGCAAGATCAACGCGTTTTTCGATCAACCGACGCAGAGCTATCAGGACGGTTTTGAGAAGCAGTACATGAGTTACATGCAGCAGAACGATCGCCTGTATGACATCGCGGTTGAGGACAATAACGCTTCCTATAGCCAGGCAATGTGGGTGCTGGCATGTGTACTGATTACCGTGCTGGCCGCTATCGTTGCGGTTTGGTTTGGTATCAAACTGACGCTGATCTCTCCGATGAACCGCCTGATTGAAAGCATTCGTCATATCGCCAGTGGTGATTTGGTGAAGCGTATTGAGGTGGAAGGATCCAACGAGATTGGACAGCTGGCGGAAAGTCTGCGCCACATGCAGGGTGAACTGATGAACACCGTGGGTGACGTGCGTAACGGTGCCAACGCGATTTACAGCGGCGCCAGCGAGATTGCGATGGGCAACAACGATCTCTCCTCGCGTACCGAGCAGCAGGCGGCTTCTCTGGAAGAAACGGCGGCCAGCATGGAACAGCTGACGGCGACCGTGAAGCAGAACGCCGAAAACGCGCGTCAGGCCAGCCATCTGGCGCTGAGCGCTTCGGAAACCGCGCAGAAAGGCGGTAAAGTGGTTGATAACGTGGTGCAAACCATGCGCGACATCGCTTCCAGTTCGCAGAAAATCGCCGATATTATCAGCGTTATCGACGGGATTGCCTTCCAGACCAACATTCTGGCGCTCAACGCCGCAGTAGAAGCCGCGCGTGCGGGCGAGCAGGGGCGTGGTTTTGCGGTGGTTGCGGGTGAGGTTCGTAACCTGGCCCAGCGAAGTGCGCAGGCCGCGCGCGAGATCAAGAGCCTGATTGAAGACTCGGTCAGCCGTGTGGATGTGGGTTCAACGCTGGTGGAAAGCGCCGGTGAAACCATGGATGAGATCGTCAATGCGGTAACCCGCGTGACCGATATCATGGGTGAAATTGCCTCCGCCTCTGATGAGCAGAGCCGTGGCATCGACCAGGTGGGTCTGGCCGTTGCAGAGATGGATCGCGTGACGCAGCAGAATGCCTCGCTGGTGGAAGAATCCGCCGCCGCCGCTGCGGCGCTGGAAGAGCAGGCCAGCCGCCTGACCCAGGCCGTTGCCGTGTTCCGTATTCAGCATGACCAACAGCGCGCGCGCGACGTTGCCGCCGCAAAACCGGTTTCAACGGTCCAACCGCGTAAAGCTGCGGTAACCGATGCCGGGGATAACTGGGAAACGTTCTAAGCCTGTGATGCCGGATGGCGCTGTCGCTTATCCGGCCTACGGGGACAAGTTACCCAGGGCCGATAAGGCGTAGCCGCCATCGGGCAATTAACGCAGCATCAGGCGCATGGCGCAGCGTCGTTCGTACGTCTGCCCGTGCGCCACCTCTTCAGCTCTTTTTTCGCGCAATTCCGGAGAAAGCGTCTCGTCAGCCAACATTTCAAAACCCAGTCGCGCATACAATGGCGCATTCCACGGCACATCGCGGAAGGTGGTCAGCGTCAGTGACGTATAACCTTTCTCGCGAGCCTGTTCGGCAACATAGCCAATCAATCTGCGGCCAATTCCTTTTCCCTGCCACTCCAGATGCAGCGACAGTTCAGCAATAAACAGCGATGACCCCAGCGTTTCGGCTACCAAAAAACCGACCGGACGCTCATCGACCTGCGCCAGCCAGCTCATGCCTGCGGCGGCAAATGCCCGATGCTGAGCAGCAGATATAATCTGGTCGTCAGCAATCCACGCCAGGTCGGGGATGAGTAAAAAACGTTGTCCCGCAGATCGTTCGATGGCGGGAAGAGCGGCAGTTTCTGCCAGAGTAGTCGCGCGCAAGATGATGTTCATACGGAGAGCATAACATGCCCGATAAGCACGGTGTTATCGGGCATCTGGAGGATTAATCTTTACGCGGATCGCTAATGGGCTGACGCACCAGGATGATGTAGGCGAGGGCACCTGCCATCGTGACGCAGCCGCAGATGATCAGCGCCAGGCGGAAAGAGTTGGTGGTATCCACAATAAAGCCGGTAACGATCGGCGCGAAGGACGCGCAGATAAAACTGGCAAAGTTCTGGATACTGCCTACGGAGGCGGTCATACGTGAGGCGACGGCGACGTGGATCAAGCCCCAGCAGGAGGTTCCGGCGAAGTGGATACAGAACAGCGCCATACCGATCAGTAACACCGCGGCCATTGATGTTGTCGCCTGCGGTACCACGAAGGTGAAGGCTGCAGAGCAGAACATCCCGGCGATAATACAAATCTTACGGCTCTTAATCGGTGCCATACCGCCTTTCACCAGCCAGTCGGTGACAAAACCGTTAATCAGCATGCCAGCTGCGCCGAACAGGAACGGAATGGCCGCCATTAAGCCAGTGCTTTTTAAATCCAGGTTGTAGGAGGTCTGCAGGTAGCCCGGTAGCCAGGCCAGGTATAACCATGCGGTGTAGTTGATGCCGCTGAAGCCCAGCATCATGCCCCACATGGTACGGTTGCGGAACAGGCTACGCCATTCGGCAAAGCTCAGCGGATCGCGGCGGGCATTGACGCTGCCGGCGTTCAGGTAAGCCTGTTCCGTGGCGCTCAACTCAATTTGCTCGCGGTTGCGATACAGCATGTACCAGCCGATGGCGAGAAAAATACCCAGCACGCCGATAGTAATAAACATCCAGCGCCAGCCCATTACCAGCATCATGGCGGCCAGAATCGGGGGGCTAATGGCAACCCCGATGGTCGAGGCGGCGTTAAACAACCCCATCGGGCGACCGCGCTCTTTGATGTTAAACCAGTCGTTGATGACCTTTACGCCGCACGGGTTCATGGGCGCTTCGCCGATCCCCATGCCAATACGCACCAGCACAAACTGTGTGAAGCTGTGTACCATCCCGGACAGCGCCTGAAACAGCGACCAGAAGAACATCCCGAGTCCTAACATAATGCGCGGACCCTTGCGATCCAGCAGCGGGCCGCAGGGCAGTTGTGCAATACCGTAAGCGAGAGAGAAGACCGACAGCAGGACGCCGATTTGCGTGGCGCTCAGCCCCAATTCTTCCCGAATCGTTAAGTTGGCGACCGATAATGAACTACGGTCGAGGTAATTAATCACCGCAGCAAAAAATAATAAAATCATTGCTGTGGTCTGAATGCGTTTTATTCGGCTACTGCGTTGTACCATGCCCTCAGGCGGAACATTAATATCCGCTGATGACGACGTGTCAAACGAAGAACTCGGGTCGAGGGTAATATTATTTTTTTCCACGCCGGACTCCTGAACCTCAATAATTTATTTTTACACAGCAGTGGGCTGTGCAGTATTGAAAAAATACCAGTGATGAATCAATTTACTCATCACCGCTCACAAAAGTTTTTAATGCAGTCGACTTAGCGTGAGCATAGGCAAGAGGTATTTTTCAGGGGTTTATATTTTTATAAAATCGTGCTCCCGGTAATGGTTTGCTGTTTTTTATCGGTACTTAATGCGCGGCAGCGCTACTTTGATTGATAGAGCGAATCATCGATTGTTTGGCTGTATTCAAATGGTTACACAGCGCCAGAGTGGCATCCAGATCGCTGCGGCAAATTAGCGCGCTGAGGATGGTCATATGCTCATCGATGGCAATGATGTTGCGCTGTTTAAGATCGCTTTCATCCCACTGATAGTGGAAGTGGAAAATCACCGAGATGATTTCAAGTGATTGATTAAAAAATATATTATCAGCAGCGGAGAGCAGTAAAGCATGAAACTCACGGTCTAACTGCGAGAACATACGAAAGCTGCTGCCGATGCTGTCGCGCAGGATGCGATGGCGCTCCAACAGCGTTTTTGCCTGCAGCCAGCGCGGGTCATCATCGGGCAGATTGAGGAAATGCTGCAAAGAATGGGTTTCCAGCATTTCTCTGAGTTCAAACAACTGTTCCGCATAGGCCTGATCGAACTGCTTCATGCTCCACTGACCGCGTTTTTCGTTTTTAATCAGGTTGTAACGTTCGAATTTTAAAAGATATTCCCGTACAACTACCGGACTAACGCCTGCGGCTCTGGCAAGCTGCAGTTCGGAGAAACTCTCGCCTGCGCGCAGTTGGCGCTGGTTGATCATGGTGAAAAAAGCCTGCTCGAAGATCCGGTTTTGCTCGGTCATGGAGGCGGTGGTGCAGGCAAAACCGTCGTCATGGTCAGGTTTACGCACGATGACATAGTGGCTGCCGACCTGCGTTAGTACGCCGCATTCGCCTAAGTGGCTCAGCATATGGCGCACGGTGGTGCGGCTGATGTTGTACATCTCCGCCAGCGCGCTTTGCGACGGAAGTGGGGAAGGGATATGACCCCGCGCCATATCATCGATTATTTGGTTAATCACATTGTGGCGTAAGTTCTGTGAACGGCTCATGGCGTCTCCTTTTTGGCTATTAAAACCCGATTTAAAACATTTTTATGCGCTGAGATTCACAGATTACGTTTCCGCTTTCTCCGGTTTTTTTATTTTCGTTGATATCTGAGGCAACAAAAAACAGGAGAGCAGAATCATGTCTACGATGAATACGTTGATTTGCCAGGAACCTAAAAAATTAGTCTGGAAAGAGCGTGAAATACCTATTCCTGGTGAGGGCGAGGCATTAATAAAAATTAAGTCGGTGGGTATTTGTGGCACCGATATTCATGCCTGGGGCGGCAATCAGCCTTTTTTCAGCTATCCACGTGTATTAGGCCATGAAATATGTGGGGAAATTGTCGGGTTGGGCAAAAATATACAAAATCTGAAAAATGGCCAGCAGGTGGCGGTTATTCCTTACGTGGCCTGTCAGCAGTGTCCGGCGTGCCTGAGCGGGCGCACCAACTGTTGTGAGAATATTTCAGTGATTGGCGTGCACCAGGATGGCGGCTTCAGCGAATACTTGTCCGTGCCGGTGACCAACCTGCTGGATGCGCAGGGCATTGACCCGCAGGCTGCGGCGTTGATTGAGCCTTATGCCATCAGCGCACATGCGGTACGTCGGGCGGCGGTAGCGCTGGGTGAGCAGGTGCTGGTGGTCGGTGCCGGTCCGATTGGTCTGGGCGCGGCGGCGATTGCCAAAGCCGATGGCGCACAGGTGGTGGTGGCGGATACCAGCCCCGCGCGCCGGGAGCATGTGCTTTCCCGACTGGATCTTCCGGTTATCGATCCCTCCGCTGAAGATTTTGAGGCGCAATTGCGCGCTCAGTTTGGCGGCTCGTTGGCGCAAAAGGTCATTGATGCCACGGGGAATCAGCATGCGATGAACAACACAGTGAATTTGATTCGCCATGGCGGCAGCATCGTTTTCGTTGGGCTGTTCAAAGGCGATTTACAGTTCTCCGATCCTGAGTTCCATAAAAAAGAAACCACCATGATGGGCAGTCGCAACGCGACCCCGGAAGATTTCGCCAAGGTGGGGCGCCTGATGTCGGCAGGCAAACTGACCGCCGACATGATGCTCACGCACCGTTACGCGTTTGCCCAGCTTGCAGAGATCTACGAGCGGGACGTGATTAACAACCGTGAGCTGATTAAAGGCGTGATCACGTTCTGAGAGGATAAGAGTGATGAAAACATTGAATCGACGTGATTTTCCGGGGGCCAGCTACCCAACGCGCGTGATCCAGTTTGGTGAAGGTAATTTTCTGCGGGCGTTTGTTGACTGGCAACTGGATATCCTTAATGAGAAAACGGATCTCAATGCTGGCGTGACCATTGTTCGCCCGATTAATACCGATTTTCCGCCGTCGCTGAACGCTCAGGATGGGCTATATACCACACTTATTCGTGGGTTGAACGAGCAGGGCGAGGCGGTAAGCGAGGCGCGGCTGATTCGTTCGGTGAATAACGAAATCAACCCGTACAAGGATTTCGCGGCGTATCTGGCGCTGGCGCACAATGCAGATATCCGTTTTGTGTTTTCGAACACCACTGAAGCCGGGATTAGCTATCACGCGGGGGACAGTGTGGATGATGCCCCGCCGGTGAGTTTTCCGGCCAAACTGACGCGACTGCTGCTGGAGCGCTTTAACCATTTTGCGGGGGCGGTGGATAAGGGCTGGGTGATTATCCCCTGCGAACTGATCGACTATAACGGTGAGTCGCTCAAAACGCTGGTGCTGCGGTATGCGCAGGAGTGGCACCTTCCTCCGGCGTTTGCCGACTGGGTGGAAACGGCGAACACCTTCTGTTCCACGCTGGTCGACCGCATTGTTACTGGCTACCCGCGTGAAGAAGCCGCCGCGCTGGAAGCTACGCTTGGCTATCACGATGCGTTTCTCGATACCGCGGAACACTTTTATCTGTTCGTGATCCAGGGACCGGCATGGTTGGCCGAAGAGTTAAAACTGGCGCAATGCCCGCTGAATATCCGAGTGGTGAGCGATATCAAGCCGTACAAGGAACGTAAGGTCGCGATTCTGAACGGCGCGCATACGGCGCTGGTGCCGGTTGCCTGGCTGTGCGGGCTGGAGACCGTTGGCGAAGCGATGCAGGATGCTGATGTCCGCCATTATGTTGAGCGAGCGATTGGTGAAGAAATCATTCCGGTATTGGATCTCAACGCCGATGAACTGCGTGAGTTTGCCGGGGCGGTGAGCGGACGTTTTCAGAACCCCTACATTCGCCACCAGTTGCTTTCCATCGCGCTTAACGGCATGACCAAATTCCGCACCCGTATATTGCCGCAGTTGCTGGCAGGTCAGCAAAATGGACGCTGGCCTGTGCGTTTAACCTTTGCTCTGGCCGCGCTGTTGGCGTTTTATCGCGGCGAACGGGCCGGGGAAAGCTATCCATTGCAGGACGACGAGCAGTGGATAAATCTGTATGCCAGCCTGTGGCCGCGAGTCGGCAATGACCTGACGCTGCGTGAATTGGTGGATACCGTGCTCGGCGATGCCGCGCACTGGGGGGAAGATCTGACGTTGCTGCCAGGCCTTGCAGAGCAGGTGACAGCCAACCTGGAAATGATTCTGGTGCAGGGAATGCGTCAGGCGGTGAACAGTCTGGAATAAGGTTGCCATGCAGCGCCCGGAGTTGTGTTGGGCGCTGTTTTTTTTACCCCTGAGCTGCCACCACTTTGATTTCAACCATCCCGATCCCCAGCTTACGCGGCGAGTGGCCGAGAATATTGCCCTCGTTGGTAGCGACCGGATCGGGTGGGATAATCACCAGCGTATCGGCATCCGCCGGATTATCAAAATGTAAGGTAGTGGTGCTGATATCATGGCTTAGCACCAGCGTCTGTTCCTCATTGCCAACGCGTACGGGGATTGGGCGATTGGCGTTATTGCCATAGGCTTTGGCGGTGATGACCAGATCGAATTTTTTCGGCAATGGCGCTTTGTATTCGATTTTTACCTCTTCACTGAGCTGCGCATTGGACCAGCGTCCCCATGATTCAGGGCGTGAAATACCGCTAAATTGTTTCACCTCTTCCGGCGCGCCCGCCACGTTAAAGACGAAGCTGTCTGCCTTGTAGCGAATATCGTTATCGACAATTTTCAGCGTATCGACGTTGCCTTTGTAGCGCTCCATGTCGATCACCGTGTCTTTAAAGACGGTTTTGCTTTTCCATTTGGCTTTGTCAACGTGCTGCACGATTTGTTGCCCGCCCAGTTGCCCCTGCGAGACGCACCAGTCGGTGGAAAGCGCCAACTCCGGTGCCCACAGCTGCGCCATTTTGTAGCAGCGATCGACCCAGACAAAGTTATCGCGCGGCGCGAAATCTGCCAACTGGAAGCGCAGCGGGGCCGAATATTCGCTTTCTGGTAGCGGCTCGACGCGTTTATCCGATACGCGCAGCAGCAGCGGCAGGCGGAAATGGCTGCCGGAGAAAGCGATCATATTTTTGTCCTGGTCGACGGTGAACTCTTTCATCTCTTTGGGGAAATTCCACAGGCGGATGATGTCGGGTTTCCACGCCAGCATTTTTTCTTTGATGTTGAGGAACACTTCCGACACGGATTCGCCCGACAAACTGCTGCGGCCAAGGCCGATAAAGTTATCACCGCCCAGGATATCCAGCACCGTTGCGCCGTTATCCATCGTGTTACGTTTCACCGCCAGCGTATCCTGTTGCGGCTGGTCGCCGCGCAGCACGAAGAACAGGTTGTTGCGATCCTGCTTGTTCAGATACTTCCATGCGGTGTTGTTCATCGCCAGATGATCGGAAGAAACCACAATCACGGTATCTTTAAACCACGGAGATGCTTTGATTTTATTGATAAATTCAGCGATGTTTTCCTGGCTGCAGCTCACCGCGCTGAAGGACTGATTGGCCTTACCGTCGATGTCATAACGTTTGCGGTTACAGCTACGTGAGATAAATCCATCCGGATGATGGGTATCCACGGTTAGGGTAAACAGCGAAAAACGTTGGCCTGAACGCGATAGTTCTTCAAATTTTTTCCATGCCTCGTCCAGCACGGTGTCATCGTAAAAGCCCCAGTCATTACGATATGCGGGATCCGCCACCACGCTTTTTAACTCTTCTGCGCCGTACAGATGATCAAACCCGTGAGATTTCAGGAACACATCCTTCCCGGCAAAGCGCAGGTTGGCCCCCTGCACAAAGTAGTTTTGGTAGCCGGAGTTTTTCAGGATGTCGCCGAGACAGATATTGTTGGGGAAAAAGCTGGAAACCGATGCCGAGGCATTGCCTTCAAATGGCGCAAACAGCGGGATGCCACATTGTGAAGCGACCATACCAGCGATGGTGTAATCCGTCCCCGGTAGCTGCATGGTGTTGCTGAAATCCATGCCTTCGTTTTTCAACGCGCCGAGTTCCGGGGTCAGATCCGGGAACGCATCGTTGTTAAAGTAG
The DNA here is from genome assembly GCF_005280815.1 of Citrobacter sp. TBCS-15. Taxonomy (NCBI): domain Bacteria; kingdom Pseudomonadati; phylum Pseudomonadota; class Gammaproteobacteria; order Enterobacterales; family Enterobacteriaceae; genus Citrobacter; species Citrobacter sp. TBCS-15. Next base: position 259,681 of record NZ_SZWK01000018.1, read on the forward strand.
GTGCGTTCGAGGCTTTCGCCGTAGATATAAACCAGGTTCAGCTTCGGATGAGGGATGGTTTTCGACGGCTCTTTATAATAGGTCAGGAAATCCGGATCGCCATCGCGTGACTGAGATTTCACCAGTTCAGTTATCTGGTGAAACGCCGGGCTGGCGTCAACGGAGGCCAGCGCCAGCAGCAGGGCCAGCAGGCTGTAACCCACGTGATGCGGGTGATGGCGACGGCGGCGAAGGATCCAGCCGAGGGCGACGAAGACGGTCGTCAGCGCCAGCGCAATTCCGACGCCAGGCAGAATATATTTCCCGATACCCGCGCCGGTCAGGCTGTTGGTCAGAGTGTAAAGCACTGCGTCGTTGATTCCGTCGCCGGTGAAATAGTCACTGGCATACAGTGTGATATTCAAGACGATAAAAATCCCCAGCACCGTTAACGTGGCGGCAAACCACCAGGTATTGCGACCCGCTTTCCAGGCGTAAATCAGCACTGAAGCGAGAAACAGAGCGATGGAGATTAATTCTGACACGGTCGATCCTCAGTAAACCGGGCACATGCCTGGCAGGCTAATCATTTGGTGAGAGAACAATGTAATAGCGTTGTTATATTGCTGCAATTGTAGTGACATTAAATTACGTTGTTATTCAGAATTGGTTTAGATATGCGCGTTTTTTTGCGGGTAATTACGGCTTTCGTGATGGCGGTATGTATCGGCAGGAATGGGAGATGCCGCGCAGGGGACGCGCGGCATTTAATGCCTCAGGAAATGAAGTTCATGCCCTGTTTTAACACCAGATCGCAGGCCTTGGTTTTTACCTGCTTCGCCAGCGAGCTATTACCAATCGTGTTCAGGTCCAGCTGTTGGCCATCTTTGGCATTGAGCAGGCCCTGAATGCCGTCCATGTAGTTGGTATCTTGTTTCTGCTCTGGAGCACTGAGGCCGAGTTTATCCAGCACCTGGTTTTTGACGTTTTGCGTGTCGGTAACCGAGGCCAGTTTCTGTTTGGCGCAATATTCCAGGATCCCGGCGGCGTTATTCATGCTGCTTGAGGTCAGTGACTGATTGCTGCCATTCAGCAGGCTGGTCAGGGAAGAGAGCGACGAGCTGCCCTGCGAGCCGGAGCTTTGTTTACTCAGTTCGCTGGCCGCGCTGGAGAGCGAATCCTGCCAGGAGGCAGCAAAAACGCTGGTGGAGATGAGCGTGCTGGCGGCAAGCGCACAGCACAGCAGACGTTTGGTTGTTTTCATCATTATATGCAACTCGTGTTATGCCTTTTCAGCGCAGTATAGCGCTGGCAGCTTTAGGAGTGGTCCTAATACGTTTAATACTCTTTGCCTGTTACCCGGCTACGGTAGCTGTCCCAGTTAAAAATCACCCACAGGCTGTTGCCAAGGCGCATACGGTCCATCACGCGCTCTCCCAGCAGTTTGTTCATTTCATCCATATTGCTGTTGGTTAACATGCCGGTTGGGCGTTTTGAGGACGATCGGCGATCGACGATCTGATTGATGATCACTTTTTCATAGCGCGATTCGGTCTGCATGCCGATCTCATCGATCACCAGCAGATCCACATTGCTAAGATCGTTGAGCAACTGTTCTTCGCTGGTTTCACGGTTACTAAAGGTTTCTTTCATCGCCGACATGATATCAGCCACGGTGATGATCAGTACCGACTTACCGCGGAGCAGCAGTTCATTGCAGATCGCTGCCGCCAGATGATTTTTGCCGGTGCCGGGTTTGCCCGAGAAAATAAAGCTGGCGATGTTGCCGTCAAACTCATCAACGTACTGGCGGGCTTTGCTCAGGGCGTTCATCTGACCTTCGCATTCCACCCGATAGTTATCGAATGAACAGTTTTGGTGCAGCGGACGGATACCGGAGCGGTTAAATGTGCGCTGCATTTTCATGGCCCGGTTTTCGCGGGCCAGCGCTGCGGCACGAATTTCACCTTGCTCTTTTTGCCATGCCAGTAGCTCTTCGCCCGTTTTAAAGGCAGGCTCGACATTGGGCGGCATCATTTTTTGCAGACGTTTCATCAGATCGCCAACGTTTTTCATCGTTATCCTCTAAAACCTGGTGGAATATGGCTGTCAGGTTCGCTGACACTGTTCACATCGCGCTTTGGCATTCCGCCATTGCTGGCCCGGCCAATCTGGATGCTACGCGCCAGTTTTTGCTGCCACTGAATATGGTGAAAGACTTTACCTTCGGCCTGCCAGTAGGCGACGAATGAGGCCAGTTCCTCGGCGGTGACCGGTTCTCTTAACGCCACGCCCCACAGAGCGGCCTGGCGCTGAAAGTCGGCATCGGGCTGCCAGTCAGCGTACATCGCAAATTTCCCCATTGGCACGGCAACGGGCGCAGCTTGCGGCTCTTCATAAAATTGCGCATCCAATGTCACATCACTTCCTGGACGTGATAGCTTCTCTTCAAGCGCCAACAACTGAGCCAGTCGCGCAGGCGTCAGCGCGTAAAAGGCTGGCGCATTGTTGGCGAATACCGCTACGGCGCCACCCGCAGACTTTGCCAGTACCGCGTGATGATCGTGTAGTAAGGCGTCAATGCTGATGACGTCCGGCGTCAAAATTTTGCAGGGCATAATGTTTCTCAAAACTGAACAACAACTGAGAAGGGACTGCTTTTATAGTAACACAGAGAACCAGGAGAGCAGCAGATGACCCCTCTGCGATGTGCTTAGAAATTACCGCGCTAGACGCGCGGGCGTTTGCGATACAGCCATAAGCCTGGTACGGATAAGCCGATAGAGAGCGCACCGACAATTGATGAGGCTTTCAGGAAATTGGTTAACAGGGTGATCATCAGCGCTTCGCTATAGCCGAAATGGCCGATTTTTACCGCGGAGATCATGGCGGTGTAGGCGGAGATCCCAGGAAACATGGGGATCACAGCCGCGACGGTGAAGACCTTAGGATGCGCCAGATACCAGCGCGACCACTGGATCCCAATGCAGCCAATCAGCAGCGACGCCATAAAGGTTGACCATTCAATATTAAATCCTGCGCTCATCATCACCATTCGTGAACCATGGCCCAGCGCACCGAGTAACGCACACCAGGGAAGCGCGCGATGCGGGACGTTAAATACCATGGCAAAGCCCAGTGCCGGAATCGCCGACAGGATCATGTCCTGTATTAGCGCCAGAATGAAATCGATCACGCCCATCCGCGTAGCCCCCATAAGGTCATCGACATAACCACCCCAATGCAGGTCGCCAACGTTAGCAGACTGGCAATGGCCCAGCGAGCCAGCCCGGTATTAATGTGCCCCTTAAACATATCCGCGACAGAGTTGATCAATGGAAAACCCGGAACCAGCAGCAGCACGCTGGCCGCCATGGCGATGGTCGGGGTGTGATTAAAGGTCGGCAGCGTCAGCAACAGGCCGGATATCGTGGTTGCCACAAAGGCGGTGATACAAAAGTTGATTTGCGGGTGCAAATGCCGGGACGCCAGGACCTGGCGGATATACATTGCTACCATGCTGGCGAAAAAGGTGATCACTGCGCCATCCCATCCGCCGTTATTGAGTTTACAAAAGCAGGCGCAGGACAAACCAACCATGAATGCGACCAGCCATCTTGGATAGCGTAGCGGCTTAATCTGGCTAAAGCGCTTCTCAACGCCTTTTATATCCAGCAGCTTGTGTTCCGCTAAAATAACGATGTGCTGCACTTCCGTCACGACGTGCATGTTAATGCCGCGATCATGATTTTTTCGGGTCGACGTCAGGCATTGCCCATCTTTAATGGTGGTCAGGACAATCGCGTTGGAGGAGATGGCGCTTTCTACGCTATCCATGCCAAGCGCCAGGCCGAGGCGAGTGGATAGCTCGTCAACCAGCGCGCTTTCCGCACCATGCTGGAGTAAAAAAAGCCCACATTGTATACATAACCGTGTAACCGTTCGCTGTGACGACTGCTCTGTTTGCATGGCTCGCTCTGACTGAAAAGGATCTCATTGAAGGGTGAATGCTTTCTTTTTATCATGAAGCACGAGCCCGTTGGCTCTGGCAAGATCAATCTTTGCGTTGAAAAAAGACGCAGGTCGCAGCCGCTTACATGCCTTACCTGCTTATCAATAAAGATAGCGCTACATGAAAAGGTCGTGTTATTTATAAGGATGGCAAATACGTAAGCAATGCTAATGTTCTATTGTAGTTCTTTTAATTGTACATAGAATGTATTTGTGCGTAATTTTGTAATAACGGTTCAATAGTTTGACGCTATTGGGATTATAGCGCCATTACTTTAATATTTTAATAAAATCCAAGGATAAACAATTCACCTCGTCTATAGTTTAGGTTTTTCTGTTAATTAATATATTTAATTTATCAGGAAGCTTTTAATAAGTGCGAATACGGACTGGTGAATGTGGAGGGGATATGTTGCCAGGACGCTGCAAAAACGCAATTATTATTAGTAAATTACCGATCGTACAAACTGGGCTTAAAGGTGTAATGCAAGGACAGTTCGCTGATTGCGAATTAACTTACTGTCGTTCCGTTGAAGAACTGACATTGTTGCAGTTGCGGTGCGCTGATTTGGTGATTGCTGATTTACCCGCAGACTGTAATCATCCTCGCTCAGTCTGCGAACAATATTATTCTTTATTATCTCAATACCGTGATATTCATTGGGTATTTCTTGTATCTCGTATTTTTTACCCTCTCGCCATCGAACTGCTGATGTGCCCGATCAGTTCGCTGTTATCTGATGCAGAGCCGATTGAAAGTTTAGTGAATGTAATTCATGCGGGAAATACCCGAGCAGAGAGAATTAGCAAGTCGCTGCTCTCTCCGTCCGTAATGCCAGAGTTGGCTGACCATAGCGTCCGCTCAATTGTACTTACCCTCTCGGAGAGGAAAGTGCTGAGACTCCTGGGAAAAGGCTGGGGAATTAACCAGATTGCGTCGTTGCTTAAGAAAAGTAATAAAACAATCAGCGCCCAAAAGAACAGCGCCATGCGTCGCTTATCAATACACAGCAATGCAGAAATGTACGCATGGATAAACAGTTCTCAAGGATCGCGAGAACTGAATTTACCTTCAGTATATGGAGAGACCACGGAATGGAAAGCAGAAGCATTAAAAGAAACGTCGCACTTATAGAAAAATGTGCGATGAGTAGCGTGGGTATTGAGAGTTTATTTAATACCATGCCGGGTGACCAATACGCACTTCATCTCTTTTCGAATCAGCTTGCCTTTAGTCAGGCGATGTTAAAAATGTCATTTTCGGCAGTTATTTTTTCTCTTTCTGCTATCAGGACCGATCGCAGAGCAGGGCTCGCCTATCTGACGGAACTGGCGATAAATTTCCCTCGCATCAGGCGTATAGTTATTGCCGATGACGATGCTGAGGCGCGTTTAATTGGCTCTCTGTCACCATTGCCATTGGATGGGGTTGTTAGCAAAGCTTCTTCGTTAACTGTGTTGCAGGACGCGTTATTTACAGCATTGAATTGCCCTACCCAGGTAACCGAAAGCGCGAAAAACCATTGGTTTATCAATCAAAGCCGTGTGCTTAGCCCTACAGAACGAGAAATTCTGCGTTTTATGTCGAATGGCTATTCGATGCCGCAGATTGCCGTTCAGCTTGAGCGGAATATTAAAACCATTCGGGCGCATAAATTTAACGTAATGTCCAAGCTGGGCGTGAGCTCAGATGTTGGGTTACTGGATGCCGCCGATATCCTGCTGTATCTGCGCGCAGGTGAATCGACACCTTTTCTACAAGCGGCGTCGTAACGGTCAACGTAGACCTATTTTGTGTCGGTTTCAGTCACCGGGCTGGGGCGTGAAACATCACTGACACACATCAACCCAGGTGGCTGAAGTTAGCTCAGCCATTCGTTCCGGTGTGATGCGAACCGCGCTGTGAATGGCTCCTGCCGCAGGCAGCACTTCAGCATAGTGCTTCAGAGAGACATCGCAATAAACCGAGATCGGTGTTTCCAGCCCGAAAGGACAAACGCCGCCAACGGGATGACCCGTCGCGTTCACTACCTCATCACTACTCAGCATACGGGCTTTGGCACCGAACGTGCTCTTTAGCTTTTTATTATCCAGCCGGGCATCGCCTTTGGCGACAACCAGGATGATGTCGTTCTTCACCTTTAGCGAAAGTGTTTTCGCGATCTGACCGGGTTCGACATTATGGGCTTTAGCTGCCAGTTCAACAGTTGCCGTGCTCTGGTCTAATTCGATGATCTCAATATCTGGGGCATGCTGCGCCAAAAATTGGCGTACTGATTGCAAACTCATTCTTCTCTCCATGGTGCCTACAGGCAGCTCCGCACAGCAGAAAACCGCATGGCGTAATTTGTCATAGGGCTTACCTCACTGTAAATATTTTATTGTAACAACATGGCAACATTGGCATTTTTTCGATCGTCTTCACAATCAAAGAAACCGGTTACAGTAACCGGTTGCAGATTGTTGAAATGACGATTAATACTGAAGTTGTCACTTCCTCTGTATCACATAATAAGAGCCATCTATGAAACTTAACTCAAAATGCAGTTGCGCTGGTGCTCTTCCCGGCACGGTTGCGAAAAAGTGTAATGGGCTTTACATGGTGGTGTTGATGACTGCATGGCTGCAGGGTTTTGCGCAACGGGAGAGCGGCTATGTCTACTAACCATGCTGTGTTTACTGTGATTTTCCGCTTTGTTGAAAACTACGTCAGCCCTGTCGCCGGGCGTATCTCTTCGCAACGTCACGTGATGGCAATTCGTGATGGTTTTATTTCGGCTATGCCATTTATGATCGTAGGCTCATTTCTGTTGGTTTTTGCCTACCCGCCATTTTCTCCTGATACAACATGGGGATTTGCCCGCGCATGGCTGGACATGGCAAAACAGTTTGAAGGCCAAATCCTCACTCCGTTTGATATGACGATGGGGATCATGTCGGTCTACATATGTGCGGCTATCGCTTATAACCTGGGGAAGCACTATGTGAAGTCGTATCAATTAGATCCGTTTATGTGCGCGATGTTGTCCATTATGGCTTTTTTGCTGATTGCTGCGCCGAAAACCAAAGGCACGATGCCCGTTGATAGCCTGGGTGGGACGGGGATTTTCACCGCTATCCTGGTGGCGATTTACTGTGTTGAAATGATGCGTTTCCTGAAGGCGCACAACATCGGTATCCGTTTACCCGATCAGGTGCCGCCAATGATCAAAAACTCCTTCGATCTGCTGATCCCGGTGCTGGTGGTGGTGCTAACTCTGTACCCTCTGAGTCTGGTTATACAGTCGCAGTTTGACATGCTAATCCCGCAGGCCATTATGGCCATCTTTAAACCACTGGTATCCGCCGCTGATTCTCTCCCGGCGATACTACTGGCCGTGCTGATTGGTCATCTACTGTGGTTTGCTGGGATCCATGGTGCGGCGATTGTATCGGGGATGCTGCAAATGTTCTGGCTAACCAATCTCGGAATGAACCAGTCGGCGCTGGCACAGGGCGCGCCTTTGCCCCATATCTTTATGGAAGCATTCTGGACGTTTTTCATCGTGGTTGGTGGGTCCGGCGCGACGATGGGGCTGGTGATTTGCTATCTGCGCAGCCGTTCGGCTCATTTACGCTCGATTGGGCGTTTGAGCGTGGTCCCCAGCATTTTCAATATTAACGAACCGGTGATTTTCGGTACGCCGATTGTTATGAACCCGGTGTTCTTTATCCCGTTCCTGTTGGCCCCGATGGTGAATGCGGTGCTGGCATGGGCGGCGATGAAGCTGGATTTAATTGGTCGGGTGATTTCCGTCGTTCCCTGGACGGCCCCGGCTCCGGTTGGCGCGGCATGGGCGTTAGGCTGGGATTATCGTGCGGCCATCCTGGTTGTCCTGCTGGCATTGGTGTCGGCGATCATCTATTTCCCGTTCTTTAAGGTTTATGAAAAGCAGCTTCTGGCACAGGAAAAAGAAGAAGCACAGCGTATAGAAGAGGAAAATCAGCAGGTTGCATAATTTGTTGGCGAGGGGCTACGGTTCCTCGCTTATTTCAGCGTACAGTCACCGCATTGCTGAACGTCGGGCAGGCGATAGCGCTGGCAGCAGGTTCTGCGAACTAACAGTCCCTCGCGTGGAACAACGGTACGCCACAGGGGGTTATCCTGGCCGCAGGAGAGTTGTTTCTCAAAAAAGCAGGTCTGGCGCAGCGTGTTCAACAGTTCTTCACCTAACAACGGCTTCATTTCCGTTAAGTACCAGTGAATTAAGTATCCCGTATTACTCCAGATAAGCTTTGCGTTGATCTCGCCTGTCGCTTCCAGCGCCTGCACAACCGGCGTCAGCGCTGTGAGAATCAGCGTTTCCATACGTTGTTGAGGAGACAGGGCCGTGGTCTGGTGATCCTGATGCACATCGATCCAGAAGCAGGCTGCACGGCCCGTTTCGTGGAATTCTACGTGCATGTGTTCAGGAGAGACATCGATAGCCTCTTTTTGCGTCAGCAGAGCTACCATGAGCGGAGGCATCATCAGGCCGATATACCACTGGGCCCAGAGAGAAATCAGCGGTTTATTTTCGCGTGTCAGCGTAGGTTGGTTGCGATAGATATGGTCTGAATAAACGGCCAACAGCGAACTGAGCGTCGCCGGTTGCGTCCATTCATGTAGCGTCATCGCGCCCGGTACGGGGATTTCGTCAAGACGAATGAAGTCCAGTAGGTGCTCACGGGTCTTGGCTATCGTTTCGCGTACAGCAGCAGCCAGCGAGGGCATCTTTGCTGGGAGGTGGCTACGCCAGATGACATCTTCAACGATCGGTGCGGAACGATAAGCCATGGCAATATACGGATGTTAATCTAAATGATAATGATTGCTAATCCTATAGTTGACAATGAACGATGGCAAGATCTTTGTCACGATGCTGGGTGCCACCGCACATATAGCTCAGAGTGAAGGGCGGTTTACCCGTAGCTCATCGCTGACCAGCGTGTTGTTACGCCCGAGGTTTTTCGCCTCGTATAGGGCTTTATCCGCTCTGGCGATAGCGGCCTCAATATCCTGCTCTACCAGAGGCGCAATGCCAATACTGACGGTCACGTTGGTTGCCACGCTTTCGTTAAACATGTGGGGTATTTTAAGGTCGTACACTTTCTGACGAATACGCTCGGCGGCAGCCTGTGCCTGCTGCGGATCGATCGCGGTCAGCAAAACCATGAATTCTTCGCCGCCGAATCGCGCCACCACATCCCGGGAGCGTACGGAATCACGAATGGCCGCTGAGACGCGGATCAGCGCCTGGTCACCCATCATATGCCCGTAATGATCGTTATAGGCTTTGAAGTGGTCGATATCTAATAACAACACGTAGTGCTTCGAGTTGCTCAGCGCCAACAGTGTATCGAGTCTGTGTTGCAGCCCCCGGCGGTTATATAAACCAGTAAGCGGATCAAGCATGCTGAGTCCGCTGAGCGTTTCTCGTTCCTCCAGCAGTTTGTACATCAACTGCTGGGCGAAACCATCGTAGCGCTTTTGAATCACATGCTGGATGGCGATCCCGGCCATCGGTAACGCCATAAAATAGAAAATTCGTAAACCGTGCTCGTTGCCGCTAAGCCATAAACAGACGGCGACGGAAGGCAATGAGTGAAGCGTAAACGCGATGATATTATTGGCAAAAGCAATAGATCCAATAAACAGTACACTGAGCAGTGCGATTAACAGAAAATAATAGTCATTATGACCGAGCGTGGAATATTTCTGAAAAATATGAAATGCCCATAACAAGCCAAAAATTATTGAAATAAAAGGGAGATTAATTTTTTTATCCGTATATTTCCCATGCCATATAAGCAGCAGCGTGCTGGTGATCAGTATCAGCAGAGCCGGTACTGATACGGCTTTGACGGCAAAAAGTGGGAAAAAAAGCGTAAACAGCGCGGAGACTGCGTTGAGAAGCAGAAACAAACGCAACGAGAGTTGATATTTTTTAGTGCGCAGAGTTCGCCAGGATTGTACTGTCATAGGTAAATATTGTTAGTTATCTGTAATATACGAAGATGTGTTGGTAAATAAAACAAATAACGAACGGGGCATCATTCGCTGAGGTCTTTATTTTTAGTTGAAGCGTTAATCGGCGAGCAATTTATCACCTTAGGTTATTCATGTCATCAATCGTTAAGTAAAACTCATATAATTGATAGTGCCTTCCAGCTGACAAATGAGAAAATATATCATATGATATTGGTTATCATTATCAATGTCGTAGGTGGAACCATGTTGCAACGTACGCTGGGCAGTGGATGGGGAGTTCTGTTGCCGGGGATGCTCATTGCCGGAATGGCATTTACCGATCTGTCAGTCTATGTATGGAAGGTAATGATTGTATTAGGATTACTACTGACTTCGCTCATGCTATATCACAAGCGCTTACGGCATTTTGTTCTGTTACCTTCATGCGCGGCGTTGATCGGCGGCATTGTGCTGGTAATGATGAACTGGAATCAGGGATAAGCGAAACAGGGAAGAAAGCGAGAGGAAAATAAGATAATTGGTGCGAGGGGGGGGACTCGAACCCCCACATCCTAAGGACACTAACACCTGAAGCTAGCGCGTCTACCAATTCCGCCACCTTCGCACAGTCATCTTATTTTTTTGATATCGCCTCGTTGGTGCGAGGGGGGGGACTTGAACCCCCACGTCCGAAAGGACACTAACACCTGAAGCTAGCGCGTCTACCAATTCCGCCACCTTCGCCCAGTGCGAGCAATATCAATGTGGATTATGGTGCGAGGGGGGGGACTTGAACCCCCACGTCCGAAAGGACACTAACACCTGAAGCTAGCGCGTCTACCAATTCCGCCACCTTCGCATACCATCGACACTCAAAAAGTATCGTTACCACGGAGGCGCATTCTAGTTGTTTTCAACTTTTCGTCAATAGTTAATTGTACAGGCTGGGCCGATTGATGCAAAAACGGCCATGTGAATGGCCGTTCGCTGCGAGACAATTACGCTTTTTTCGCCTGACGCGTCATGATGGTGCGATAGACCTTGAAGCGTCCGGTCTGTGCGATAACTTCATGGAATCCGAATACCTCATCCAGCACCTTTGGATAGGGCAGGAAGGCGTTCGCCACGATACGCAGTTCACCGCCGCTGTTGAGATGACGCACCGCGCCGCGAATCAGCGTTTGCGCGGCATCGAGGCTGGTCTGCATCCCATCATGGAACGGTGGGTTGGAGATGATCATATCAAAGCGGCCCGTCACGTCAGAAAAAACGTTACTGGCGATCACATCACCTTCAATACCGTTGGCGGCAAGCGTGGCGCGGCTGGCTTCAACAGCGGCCGCACTTACATCACACAGGGTTAAGCGAACTTTTGGCGAGTGGCTGGCTAAAGCGACGGAAAGTACGCCAGCGCCACAACCGACATCCAGAATTTTACCTTTGGTATGCGGCGTCAGTGTGGAGAGTAGCAATTGGCTGCCAATATCCAGGCCGTCACGGCTGAATACGCCCGGCAGCGTTTTGATGGTCAGATTATCAACCTGATATTCATCCCAGTATTTTTCTGCATCAAAGACTGGCTGTTTTTCCAGACGGCCGTGGTACAGGCCACAGCGACGGGCGCTGTCGACTTTATTCAGCGGTGCGTATTCGGCCAGCATCTGCTCTGCACTACGTACGCCACTGCGGTTCTCACCGACAACAAAAACATCGCTGCCCACCGGTAACAGCGACAAAATATTCATCAGTTGGAACTGCGCTTCCGGCTTATTCTTCGGCCAGTAGTAGATTAGCGTATCGCTATCGGCAACGTCATCGGCCCTGGCAACGAGGCTGAAACGGACGTTGTCACCCATCTGGCGGTTCAGCACCTGCCAGTGATGAAGTTGTTGAGTGTGCGCACGGCTGGCGGCGCTTTCGAAGTGGGCAGGTAGGTCATCCTGCAAATCACCGGCAAACAGAATACGGCTTTGTTCGAAATCATCACTGTGGCGCAGCAAGACTTCACTTGCCGGGGTAAAAGCAGACATGGAGTGCTCCTTAAATTGTACAGCCGGGGATTATAGTTGTTTGATGGCACGGATTCGACAAATTTGCTATATTTGCGCCCCTGATAGACAGGAGTGTTTCGCTATGACATCCCGACGAGACTGGCAGTTACAGCAACTGGGCATTACGCAGTGGTCGCTGCGTCGTCCTGGCGCACTGCAGGGCGAAATCGCGATCTCCATTCCTGCGCATATCCGTTTAGTGATGGTTGCTGCACAACTACCCGCGCTAACCGAACCGTTAATGAGCGATATTTTACGCGCAATAACCGTCAGCCCGGATCAGGTTTTACAGTTGACGCCTGACCGTGTCGCCATGCTACCGCAGGGCAGTCGCTGTAATAGCTGGCGGCTGGGAACCGAAGAGCCGCTGCTGCTGGAAGGCGCTCAGGTCGAGAGTCCTGCGTTTAATGAATTACGGGAAAACCCAGCGGCCCGTGCCGCGTTATGGCAACAAATCTGCGCATATGAACACGATTTCTTCCCTCGAACCGACTGATTTACCTGCAGCATTTCAGATTGAAAAACGCGCCCACGCTTTTCCGTGGAGTGAAAAAACATTTGCCAGCAACCAGGGCGATCGCTACCTCAATTTTCAGTTGAGGGTTGACGACGTGATGGCCGCCTTTGCGATTACGCAGGTGGTGCTGGATGAAGCTACGCTGTTCAATATCGCTGTCGATCCTGACTTTCAGCGCCAGGGCCTGGGGCGCGAGCTGCTGGAGCACCTGATCGATGAGCTGGAAAAGCGTGGCATTTTGACGCTGTGGCTGGAAGTGCGCGCCTCAAATGCTGCCGCTATCGCACTGTATGAAAGCCTGGGCTTTAACGAGGCGACGATCCGGCGCAATTATTATCCGACGGCCGATGGTCATGAAGACGCCATTATCATGGCATTGCCAATCAGTATGTAAGACAAGGTGTAATGATGAAGAAGTGGGACTGGATTTTCTTTGATGCCGACGAAACGCTGTTTACATTTGACTCGTTTACCGGCTTACAGCGGATGTTTCTCGACTATAGCATTACCTTTACCGCTGAAGATTTTCAGGACTACCAGGCCGTGAATAAACCGCTATGGGTGGATTATCAAAACGGCGCGATTACTTCATTGCAACTGCAGCACGCCCGTTTCCAGAGCTGGGCTGAACGCCTGAAGGTCGAACCAGGCCAGCTTAATGACGCATTTATCAATGCGATGGCGGAGATCTGCTCGCCGTTGCCTGGGGCGGTTTCTCTGCTCAATGCGATTCGTGATAAAACGAAAATCGGTATCATTACTAACGGCTTTACGGCGTTGCAGCAAATCCGCCTTGAGCGGACGGGGCTGCGCGACTATTTCGATCTGCTGGTGATTTCTGAGCAGGTTGGAGTGGCAAAACCCGATCCCCGTATTTTTGACCACGCGCTGGAGCAGGCGGGCAATCCTGATCGTTCCCGCGTGCTGATGGTGGGCGATACCGCAGAGTCCGATATTCTGGGCGGCATTAACGCTGGGCTATCCACCTGCTGGCTAAATACGCACCATCGCGAGCTGCCAGCGGGCATTCAGCCGACATGGACGGTGGCGTCATTAAGCGAACTGGAGCAGCTCCTGTGTAAACACTGATTGCCTCCCCCCCGTTGATGGGTAAAATAGCCGCAATTTTTTCGTATTCAACATGCGCGGCGCATTGCCGCGTTTACTAAGAAGATTGAATTATGACGTTGTCTCCTTATTTGCAAGAGGTGGCCAAGCGCCGCACTTTTGCCATTATTTCTCACCCGGATGCCGGTAAAACGACCATTACTGAAAAGGTCCTGTTATTCGGACAGGCGATTCAGACCGCCGGTACGGTAAAAGGCCGTGGCTCCAGCCAGCATGCAAAATCTGACTGGATGGAGATGGAAAAGCAGCGTGGTATCTCCATTACCACCTCTGTGATGCAGTTTCCGTATCACGACTGCCTGGTGAACCTGCTGGACACCCCGGGGCACGAAGACTTCTCCGAAGATACTTACCGTACTCTGACGGCGGTAGACTGCTGTCTGATGGTTATCGACGCCGCGAAAGGCGTTGAGGATCGTACACGCAAGCTGATGGAAGTTACCCGTCTGCGCGATACGCCGATCCTGACCTTCATGAACAAACTCGACCGTGACATCCGTGACCCGATGGAGCTGCTGGATGAAGTCGAGAACGAGCTGAAAATCGGCTGTGCGCCGATCACCTGGCCGATTGGCTGCGGGAAGCTGTTCAAGGGCGTTTATCACCTTTATAAAGACGAAACTTACCTGTACCAGACGGGTAAAGGCCACACCATTCAGGAAGTGCGCATTGTTAAGGGGCTGAATAACCCGGAACTCGATGCCGCCGTGGGCGAAGATCTGGCGCAGCAGCTGCGCGACGAGCTGGAGCTGGTGCAGGGCGCGTCTAACGAGTTCGACCATGATCTGTTCCTCGCGGGCGAAATCACCCCGGTCTTCTTCGGTACCGCGCTGGGTAACTTCGGCGTTGACCATATGCTGGACGGCTTAGTGGAGTGGGCGCCTGCGCCGATGCCGCGTAAAACTGATACCCGCACCGTGGAAGCCTCAGAAGAGAAGTTCACCGGCTTCGTGTTTAAAATCCAGGCCAACATGGATCCGAAACACCGTGACCGCGTGGCGTTCATGCGTGTGGTTTCCGGTAAGTACGAGAAAGGCATGAAAATGCGCCAGGTGCGCATTGGTAAAGACGTGGTGATCTCTGATGCGCTGACCTTTATGGCCGGTGACCGCTCTCATGTGGAAGAAGCGTATCCGGGCGATATTCTTGGTCTGCACAACCACGGCACTATCCAGATCGGCGATACCTTCACCCAGGGCGAAATGATGAAGTTCACCGGTATTCCGAACTTCGCGCCGGAGCTGTTCCGTCGTATTCGCCTGAAAGATCCGTTGAAGCAGAAACAGCTGCTGAAAGGGCTGGTTCAGCTGTCGGAAGAGGGTGCGGTGCAGGTCTTCCGTCCAATTGCTAATAACGATCTGATCGTGGGCGCTGTCGGTGTGCTGCAGTTCGACGTGGTGGTTTCACGCCTGAAGAGCGAGTACAACGTTGAAGCGATTTATGAGTCGGTCAACGTGGCGACCGCGCGCTGGGTAGAATGTTCTGACGTGAAAAAATTCGAAGAATTTAAGCGTAAAAACGAAGTTCAGCTGGCGCTGGATGGTGGCGATAACCTCACCTATATCGCACCGACCATGGTTAACCTGAATCTCACCCAGGAACGTTACCCTGACGTTCAGTTCCGCAAAACGCGCGAACACTAATCGACTCCCAGGGCACGGAATCCGCCGTGCCCGGTAACTTTTCCTGTCTTTTAAATCCCTTGCGGAATGTTCTTAAAACCTCTCGTTTTTCTGTTGTTTGCCTGTTTTTTAGTCAATCCGGACTGCGATCACGAAATCCTGAACTATATTTAACAATGTGATGACATAAATATCGGCGTTAAATGCTTTTTAGGCTGCCTGTTGCAGCTTCTATTGCTGATATTTATTCCACTTACAAGATTAGTTGCTGGTTAACGCCGTTTACGGCAGACCATCGCTTTTAGCAAAACATACAGGAATACATCGATGACAATGACAGGACTTAAGATTTCTAAAACGCTGCTGGCCGTGATGCTGACCTCCGCTGTTGCAACGGGTTCTGCTTTTGCAGAAAACGCCACGACGGATAAAGCGCAATCTGGTGTCGAAAGTGCGGGGCAGAAAGTCGATAGCTCTATGAACAAAGTCGGTAATTTCATGGATGACAGCACTATCACAGCAAAAGTAAAAGCTGCGCTGGTGGATCACGAAAGCATCAAGAGCACCGATATTTCCGTGAAAACAGACCAGAAAGTGGTGACGTTAAGCGGGTTTGTTGAAAGCCAGGCGCAGGCTGAAGAAGCCGTGAAAGTGGCCAAAGGCGTTGAGGGCGTAACCTCAGTGAGCGACAAACTGCACGTACGCGACAGCAAAAGCACCTCAGTAAAAGGCTATGCGGGCGACACGGCAACCACCAGTGAAGTGAAAGCAAAACTGCTGGCTGATGACATTGTCCCTTCCCGTAAAGTGAAAGTAGAGACGACTGATGGAGTGGTTCAACTTTCCGGCACCGTTGACTCAAAAGCACAAAGCGATCGTGCTGAGAGCATCGCCAAAGCGGTTGATGGCGTGAAAAGCGTCAAAAACGACCTTAAAACTCAGTAATTCGACTTAATTCGTCCTCCTGACGTTTGTCGGGAGGCGTGTTGTGCACCACACTAAAAATATCGCCGATGAGCAGCCTGAGCGCTCATAACAAGCGGTGACATTAACTATGGTAAAGGAGAAGCGCATGTTTCGATGGGGCATCATATTTCTGGTTATCGCGTTAATTGCCGCCGCACTGGGTTTTGGTGGACTGGCAGGTACCGCTGCAGGCGCAGCGAAAATTGTTTTCGTGGTGGGGATCATTCTGTTTCTGGTCAGCCTGTTTACCGGTCGTAAACGACCCTAGTAAGTAAACCGTAAAGATAACTTGCTACCAAGCCAGTCCAGTGGACTGGCTTTTACGGTTTTAGCGTCAGGCAATTTGCGTTACTTTGTTGTTCTATTACAAAAACAACAGGAAGGCAGAGGTGGGGCAGAGAATACCCGTCACGCTCGGTAATATTGCGCCGTTATCGTTACGTCCGTTCCAACCAGGCAGTATGGCGCTGGTGTGTGAGGGCGGGGGACAAAGAGGCATTTTCACCGCTGGCGTACTGGATGAATTCATGCGTGCGCAGTTTAATCCCTTTGACCTTTACTACGGGACGTCCGCCGGTGCGCAAAACCTTTCAGCCTATCTGTGTAACCAGCCTGGTTATGGCCGTAAAGTCATTATGCGTTACACCACCCGTCGTGAGTTTTTTGACCCGGTACGCTTTGTGCGCGGGGGAAACTTAATCGATCTCGACTGGCTGGTGGATTCGACCGCATCCCAGATGCCGCTGGCGATGGATAACGCCGAGCGTTTGTTTGCCGCAGGGAAAGCGTTTTATATGTGCGCCTGTCGGGGTGATGATTATACGCCAGGTTATTTTTCGCCGAACCGACAAAACTGGCTCGATCTCATTCGCGCCTCCAGCGCTATTCCGGGATTCTACCGCACAGGTGTTGCGCTGGATGGTGTGAACTATCTGGACGGGGGAGTAAGCGATGCCATACCCGTGCAGGAGGCGGCGAAGCACGGCGCAAAAACGCTGGTGGTGATCCGCACTGTGCCTTCGCAAATGTACTACACCCCGCAGTGGTTTAAACGTATGGAGCGCTGGCTGGGTGAAAGCAGTCTGCAACCGTTGCTGAATTTGGTCCAGCACCATGAAACCAGCTATCGCGCGATCCAGAGCTTTATTGAAAAGCCGCCGGGTAAGCTGCGAATCTTTGAGATCTATCCGCCAAAACCGCTCCATAGCATGGCGCTGGGCAGCCGTATTCCGGCGCTGCGAGAAGACTATAAGACCGGGCGTTTGTGCGGTCGTTACTTCCTGGCCACCGTCGGCAAGTTGTTGGCGAAAAACGCGCCATTGCCTCGTCAGACGCCGAAGATTGTCGTGCCGGGACCGGTGGTGGTTCCTCCCGCACCGGTGGCCAACGATGCCCACGCGCCGGTGGTGACCAATGCGCCTCAGGCTAACGATACAACGTTTGATAACGAGGATCTGGCGTGAGTTTTCGCTTCATTGATACACATTGTCACTTTGATTTCCCGCCGTTTACTGACGATGAGCCCGCCAGCATTCAACGTGCTGCGGCGGTCGGTGTGAATTGCATCATTGTTCCGGCGACGCAGGCGGCAAACTTTTCCCGCGTACTGGCGTTAGCGGAAAAGTATCCGCCGTTGTTTGCTGCTTTGGGTCTGCATCCCATTGTTATTGAACAACACGGCGATGAAAGTCTGGACCAACTGCAGCAGGCGCTGGATACGCGCCCGCAAAAGCTGGTAGCCGTGGGCGAGATTGGACTGGATCTTTACCGGGACGATCCGCAATTTGATAAACAAGAACGGGTGCTGGAAGCGCAGCTTAAACTGGCGAAGCGTTACGAACTGCCGGTGATCCTGCATTCGCGACGGACTCATGACAAATTGGCGATGCTTCTGAAACGTCATGCTCTGCCACGAACCGGCGTGGTGCATGGTTTTTCCGGGAGTTTGCAGCAGGCGCAACGCTTTGTGCAACTGGGGTACAAAATTGGCGTTGGCGGCACTATTACCTATCCACGCGCCAGTAAAACCCGTGAGGTGATGGCGCAACTGCCGCTGGAATCACTCCTGCTGGAAACCGACGCGCCGGACATGCCGCTCAATGGCTTTCAGGGGCAGCCCAACCGCCCCGAGCAGGCGGTCAGAGTATTTGGGACATTATGCGAACTGCGTTCGGAGCCTGCGGACGTGATAGCAGATGCGCTGTATCGCAATACGACCGCGTTGTTTAATGTGTGATTGTTGAGTGTCGGATAAGACGCATCCGGCAATCACAGATACAGCGCCGGGAAGATCAGGTTATCCACCCCATGCTCACGCAATCCTGTCGCCAACTGCTCCACATCCTCTGGCGTTGCGCTCGGCCAGTCTTTTGCTTCGCCATACACCCCATGCGCATGAAAGGCGTTCAGCCGCACCGGTACGTCGCCTGACTGCTTAATGAACGCTGCCAGCGCATCAATATGTTGCAAATAATCCACATGGTCGGGGATCACTAACAGGCGTAGCTCAGCAAGCTTTCCCTGCCTTGACAGAAAGGTAATGCTTTGTTTAATCAGCGTATTATCTCTCCCGGTAAGCTGGCGATGGTACGTGCTATCCCACGCTTTTAAATCGAGCATTACGCCGTCGCACACCGGCAATAGTTTTTGCCAGCCGGTTTCGCTCAGCATGCCGTTACTGTCGACCATGCAGGTCAGATGTTGCAGCAGAGGATCGCTTTTGAGCGCGGTAAACAGCGCCACAATAAACGGTAACTGGGTAGTTGCTTCGCCACCGCTGACCGTAATTCCCTCAATAAACAGGGCTGCCTTGCGAATATGCTGCAGCACCTGATCAACACTCATGGTTTGCGCCATCGGCGTCGCCTGCTGCGGGCACAGGTGCAGGCAGGTGTCGCACTGCTGACACACATCGGACTGCCACCATACTTTCCCTGCACTCAGGCTTAGCGCTTCATGCGGGCAATGCAGCACACATTCTCCGCAGTCGTTGCAGCGCCCCATCGTCCATGGATTGTGGCAGTTCTTACAGCGCAGATTACACCCTTGCAGGAACAGAGCCAGGCGGCTGCCCGGCCCGTCGACGCAGGAGAAAGGGATCAGTTTACTGACTGAAGCGCATCTGCTGTTCATGGCTTATCACACGAGGTTGTCGTTCCAGAATACGCGTATTGCGTGCGGCCTCTTCACCAAGCCAGGTGGTGTTAGTGCGAGATCCTTCGGCACGATATTTTTCCAGATCCGACAGGCGCACCATATAGCCCGTGACGCGGACCAGATCGTTGCCGCTCACGTTGGCGGTGAATTCACGCATTCCGGCTTTAAACGCGCCGAGGCACAGTTGCACCAGCGCCTGTGGATTACGCTTGATGGTTTCATCCAGCGTCAGGATATCGCTGATCCCCGCGTGATAATATGCGTGATGCGGCGCGACGGTTTGCAGATGGGTGATCGGGTCAGGTTCATCACCATAAGGCAGACGCGCGCCGGGCGTGGTGCCGATGTCAGAACTGATCCCCGACTGCGCATGCAGCATTGCGCGCTGCTTCCAGCCATACTTCACCGGTGTGCGTTCGACAAACTCCGCCAGTTGGGCGCTAATGCGGTATCCGAGCTGATTGGCGAACGCCTCTTTCCCATAGCGGGCGCTTTGTCCTGCCTTTTCACATAGCAGGTTTACCGCTTCCGCCAGACCATACATCCCGAACATCGGCACAAAACGTTCGGGATCAATCAACCCTTCCTGCACGAGGAAGCTATTCTCAAAGAAATGTGATTTCTCATAGAGGAATTCACATCGTGAATCAATGATGGCGATTTGCTGCTGGCAGTAGTGCGGTAGGGTGCGCGTAAAGAAGTCATCGACAGAGGTGCTGCGCTCTGCGATGGCTTTCAGATTAAGCCTGACCAGCGTGCTACCGCCTCCGGAGAGCGGTAAAGAGTTGTAACAACTCACGACGCCATACTGACCTTTTGTGAAAATTTTATCATTTTCGGTGCCGTTGGATATATGTGGCTTACTGCACTCGCAGATATTTTGCGCCACGTTGAGCAGCAGATCGTCAGGGGTGATTTGCGGATCATAAATAAATGTCAGATTCGGTGAAACCTGCTTTAACTCTGCATCTGCGCGTAAAATTGCACGAGTAACTGGTGTATCGGCGGGGCCGATATTGGCATGCATAAACGCGTCTGGCAGGGTTCTGTCGAGATAACGCCAGAAACGTTTTATTCGAATATCGATCTCATTTTGTGTTAGAATTCTAACATATGGTTGCAACAGGGCGTCGAGCTGACCGAGGTAGACCGGCATTGAGGTCACTGATGGAACGTGGTGGTACAGGATGGTGAGCAAGGATAACGCATCATCAAGGTCGCTGGCTCCTTCAAGCTCCAGCCATGAGGAGCCGTTGGCCAGAAAACGCGCATAGTCGGGTAAGACATAGCGCGGTTTGAATGGGGCATGACCTTCGTACATATCGCAGATCACCCCGTCATCCAGCGCCTGGCGGGCTTCAGCGGGCAGTTGCGGATAAGGCAGCGCGTTTTCAGCCTCCAGCGCCAGAAAGTGGCGTTTCTGCTCAGGACTGAGCGTCGGGCTGGTCACGATTTGTTGGCACCGCTGTTGCAGCGCGAATTCGCTTGAAGTGGGCATCGTTGGTTCCTTTATGTGCCGAAGGTATCGCGCCATTGTAGAAAGCAACAGCGCCCCAACCTTTGATCCGGATGCGCCTGATGCCACCCCATCGTGTCTGGAAAGGTGAATTATTTGAAGTAGATCTCATTAGAGTAATGCAAATCTGTATGTGGTTTTCATTAACTGTGATGTATATCGAAGTGTAATGGCGAGCGGATGTTAGAATACTAACAAACTCGCAAGGTGAAATTTTATACGGCGAAGCCGTTGGAGAATGTTATGACCGATTTAACAGCAAGCAGCCTGCGTGCCCTGAAACTGATGGACCTGACCACCCTGAATGACGACGACACCAATGAAAAAGTGATCGCGCTGTGTCATCAGGCGAAGACCCCGGTTGGCAACACGGCAGCAATTTGCATCTATCCACGTTTCATTCCTGTTGCACGTAAGACTCTGAAAGAGCAGGGCACGCCGGACATCCGTATTGCCACCGTCACCAACTTCCCGCACGGCAATGACGACATCGAGATCGCGCTGGCTGAAACCCGCGCGGCGATTGCCTACGGTGCTGACGAAGTTGACGTGGTGTTCCCGTATCGTGCGCTGATCGCGGGTAACGAGCAGGTTGGTTTTGACCTGGTTAAAGCCTGTAAAGACGCCTGTGCAGCGGCAAACGTGCTGCTGAAAGTGATCATCGAAACTGGGGAGCTGAAAGAAGAAGCCCTGATTCGCAAAGCGTCTGAAATTTCTATCAAAGCGGGTGCTGATTTCATCAAAACGTCTACCGGTAAAGTACCGGTCAATGCGACGCCAGAAAGCGCACGCATCATGATGGAAGTGATCCGTGATATGGGCGTTTCTAAAACCGTTGGATTCAAACCCGCTGGCGGCGTACGTACTGCAGAAGATGCACAGCAGTTCCTGGCGATTGCTGACGAACTGTTTGGCGCCGACTGGGCGGATTCCCGTCATTACCGCTTTGGCGCATCCAGCCTGCTGGCGAGCCTGCTCAAAGCGCTGGGTCACGGCGACGGTAAGAGCGCAAGCAGCTACTAAGTTTGAATTGCCCATCGTAGGCCGGATAAGGCGCTAGCCGCCATCTGGCATCAATACGACTTGCCGGGGAGCGCACTGCTTACCCGGCCCATAATCGGGAGGTTAACGTGTTTCTCGCACAAGAAATTATTCGTAAAAAACGTGATGGTCATGCGCTGAGCGATGAAGAAATTCGTTTCTTTATCAATGGGATTCGTGACAACACCATCTCTGAAGGGCAAATCGCCGCCCTGGCGATGACCATTTTCTTCCACGATATGACAATGCCCGAGCGTGTGTCGCTAACCATGGCAATGCGTGATTCAGGAACCGTGCTGGACTGGAAAAGCCTGCAACTGAACGGCCCGATTGTGGATAAACACTCTACCGGCGGCGTGGGTGACGTAACGTCACTGATGTTAGGCCCGATGGTTGCTGCCTGCGGCGGCTATATTCCGATGATTTCCGGGCGCGGCCTGGGTCATACCGGCGGTACGCTCGATAAACTGGAAGCGATTCCTGGGTTTGACATCTTCCCGGACGACGCACGTTTCCGTGAAATTATTAAAGACGTGGGTGTGGCGATTATTGGGCAAACCAGCTCGCTCGCACCGGCGGATAAACGTTTTTATGCCACCCGCGATATTACCGCGACGGTGGATTCCATCCCGCTGATTACCGGCTCTATCCTGGCGAAAAAGCTGGCGGAAGGGCTGGATGCGCTGGTGATGGATGTGAAAGTAGGCAGCGGCGCGTTTATGCCGACCTATGAACTTTCTGAAGCCCTTGCCGAAGCGATTGTCGGCGTGGCGAACGGGGCGGGTGTCCGTACCACCGCACTGTTAACCGATATGAACCAGGTGCTGGCTTCCAGCGCAGGTAACGCGGTAGAAGTCCGCGAGGCCGTCCAGTTCCTGACCGGTGAATACCGTAATCCACGTCTGTTAGACGTCACCATGGCGCTGTGCGTGGAAATGCTGATCTCCGGCAATCTGGCGAAAGATGACGCCGAAGCCCGCGCGAAATTGCAGGCGGTGCTGGACAACGGTAAAGCGGCGGAAATTTTTGGCCGTATGGTTGCGGCGCAAAAAGGCCCGACCGACTTCGTCGAAAACTATGCGAAGTATCTGCCGACGGCGATGCTCAGTAAAGCCGTCTATGCTGATACCGAAGGTTTCGTCAGCTCGATGGATACCCGTGCGCTGGGTATGGCAGTCGTTTCTATGGGCGGCGGACGCCGTCAGGCATCGGATACCATTGATTACAGCGTCGGCTTTAGTGACATGGCCCGTTTGGGCGACAGCGTAGACGGACAGCGTCCGCTGGCAGTGATCCACGCGCAAGATGAAGCCAGCTGGCAGGAAGCGGCGAAAGCGGTCAAAGCGGCAATCAGCCTTGACGATAAAGCGCCAGAAATTACACCGACAGTCTATCGTCGTATAACCGAATAACTGTATACTGATCTGATCGCTTTTTTGCGGCGCAGATGTATGGAGAACAAGATGAAACGTGCATTTATTATGGTGCTGGACTCCTTTGGTATTGGTGCGACTGAAGATGCGGATCGCTTTGGCGACGTAGGCTCAGACACTATGGGACACATTGCAGAAGCCTGTGCGAAAGGTGAAGCTGATAATGGTCGCAAAGGCCCACTGAATCTGCCTAACCTGACCCGTCTGGGCCTGGTGAAAGCTCACGAAGGTTCTACCGGTAAAATTGCTGCTGGTATGGACGGTAACGCGGAAGTCATTGGCGCCTACGCATGGGCGCATGAACTCTCTTCTGGGAAAGACACGCCGTCTGGCCACTGGGAAATCGCCGGTGTTCCGGTTCTGTTTGACTGGGGTTATTTCTCCGATCATGAAAACAGCTTCCCGCAGGAGCTACTGGATAAACTGGTTAAGCGTGCCAACCTGCCGGGTTACCTCGGTAACTGCCACTCTTCCGGTACTGTGATTCTGGATCAACTGGGCGAAGAACATATGAAAACCGGGAAGCCGATTTTCTATACCTCCGCTGACTCCGTGTTCCAGATTGCCTGTCATGAAGAGACCTTTGGCCTGGATAAACTCTACGAGCTGTGCGAAATCGCCCGTGAAGAGCTGACCGAAGGCGGTTACAACATCGGTCGTGTTATCGCGCGTCCGTTTATCGGTGATAAAGCCGGTAACTTCCAGCGTACCGGTAACCGTCACGACCTGGCCGTTGAGCCGCCAGCGCCGACCGTGCTGCAGAAACTGGTTGACGAGAAAAAAGGTCATGTTGTCTCTGTCGGTAAGATCGCGGACATTTACGCCAACTGCGGTATCACTAAAAAAGTGAAAGCGACCGGTCTGGATGCGCTGTTCGACGCCACCATCAAAGAGATGAAAGAAGCGGGTGACGAGACCATTGTCTTCACTAACTTTGTGGACTTCGACTCTTCCTGGGGCCACCGCCGCGACATCGCGGGCTATGCCGCAGGTCTGGAACTGTTTGACCGCCGTCTGCCGGAGCTGATGGAGCTGGTGGGTGAAGATGATATTCTGATCCTCACCGCCGACCACGGCTGCGACCCGAGCTGGACCGGTACCGACCATACCCGTGAGCACATTCCGGTGCTGATCTACGGTCCGAAAGTGAAACCTGGCTCTTTAGGTCATCGTGAAACCTTCGCGGATATCGGCCAGACGCTGGCGAGCTACTTTGGCACATCGCCGATGGACTACGGTAAAAACATGCTGTAATACCCGTTGTCTTTCGCGTTGTAGATGCGTTGACTTCATTCGTTCACCCCGGTCACATAGTTTATCTATGCTCCCGGGGATTCACGAATTCGTCGCCTTCCTACAACGCGAAATCCTTAGGGTATTTCACTGTTTTTGCACACGTTTTGTAGGCCTGATAAGGCGTAGCCGCCATCAGGCGATAACAACGAGATAAGGATAAAAAAATGGCAACTCCACATATTAATGCAGAAATGGGTGATTTCGCTGACGTCGTATTGATGCCGGGCGACCCGCTGCGTGCAAAACATATTGCTGAAACTTTCCTCGAAGATGTTCGTGAAGTGAACAACGTTCGCGGCATGTTAGGTTTCACCGGTACTTACAAAGGCCGTAAGATCTCCGTGATGGGCCACGGTATGGGTATCCCATCCTGCTCCATCTACACCAAAGAGCTGATCACCGATTTCGGCGTGAAGAAAATCATTCGCGTTGGCTCCTGCGGCGCTGTGCGTATGGACGTCAAACTGCGCGACGTGGTGATCGGTATGGGCGCCTGCACCGACTCTAAAGTGAACCGTATCCGCTTTAAAGATCATGACTTTGCGGCTATCGCTGACTTTGACATGGTACGTAACGCAGTTGATGCGGCAAAAGCGCTGGGCGTTGACGCGCGCGTAGGCAACCTGTTCTCCGCTGACCTGTTCTACTCTCCGGACGGCGAAATGTTCGACGTGATGGAAAAATACGGCGTACTGGGCGTGGAAATGGAAGCGGCGGGCATCTATGGCGTTGCTGCTGAGTTTGGTGCGAAAGCGCTGACTATCTGCACCGTGTCCGACCATATCCGTACCCACGAGCAGACCACTGCCGCTGAGCGTCAGACGACCTTCAACGACATGATCAAAATCGCGCTGGAATCCGTTCTGCTGGGCGATAAAGAGTAAGACTGTGTTATGCCCGGTGGCGCCGCGCTTACCGGGCCTCGCGATCGTAGGCCGGATAAGGCGTAGCCGCCATCCGGCTTTTTTTTATTAACGTACGGCGAGTGCAATCCATGCCGACAGTTCCCGCAGTTCTTTTTCCTGCTCCGGGAAATCAACCAGCAGCGCCTCGCACTCCTGTTGTAGCATATCCGCGCGGTACAAACACCCTTGTAGTCGCCCCGCCAGCGCTTCCAGCGGCGCGGGATTGAGGCTGTCGGTAAAGACCTGTGCACGGGTGATATGACCTTTTTCGACGTCGAAATGTAGCTCGACGCCGCCCCAGGTGAAACGCTCGTCCAGCAAATGTGAGAATGCCGGCGCCTGGCCGAAATTCCACTCCCAACTGCTCTGGCGCGCAAAGGTTTCGGCAAAATTCGGCAGATCCGGCGTTTTATCCGGGGATATTACTTCTGCTTCGACGCGCTCGCCGTAATGGGCGAAAAAGGCGTCCGTGACCGCCTGGCAGACCTGTTCATGGGTGATGCCCGGTAATAGCTCGGTAAGATTGGCCACGCGAGAGCGAACGGAGGTAATCCCTTTCGCCGCGAGTTTCTTTTTATCCGGATTCAGATAGTTCGCCAGGCGACTGAGGTCAGCATTCAGCAGCAGCGTACCGTGATGGAAGCCGCGATCTTTGGTTTCGCGATAGGCTGAACCAGAGACTTTGCGATCGCCGTCCGGCGTTTTCACCACCAGATCGTTGCGTCCCGAAGCATCGGCCATAACGCCCAATGAATTCAATGCGTTGAGTACGATAGAGGTAGAGATAGTTTTGTCGTATTCCGGTTTGCCGGCCATAAAGGTAAAGCAGGTATTGCCTAAATCATGAAACACCGCGCCGCCGCCGCTGCTGCGACGAGCGAGCCGCACGTTATCCTCTTCCATACGGCGGGTATTGCACTCTTTCCATGGGTTTTGCGCCCGACCAATCACCACCGTATCGGCGTTACGCCATAAGAACAGAACGCGCTGTGTGGCGGGCATCTGGCGAAATATGCACTCTTCAACCGCCAGGTTAAACCACGGATCGTAAGAGTCTGAGATAAGCAGACGCAGGGTAGTCATAGCGATTTCCTTTTCTTAATCATCTTTATCTTCTTCCTGCACCGGTTTGTTGGCGGTAAGCAGGAACGGCGATTGTTGCCAGCGGGTGCGTTTACCTTGCAGTAAGGTCCGGGTCAGCACCACGCCAATCGCCAGTGACAGGAGCAGCATAAGGCGTAGAATGTTGGTGGTGTTATCCACCTGTTTGGCCTCGGTGGCGAGCGTGTGGGTATCCAGCGTCAGGCGCAGATAGCCCAGTGGACCATTTTTGCCTTGAATGGGTTCGACAATCTGCTGGTTGAAATATCCCCCGGCTTTTTTACCGTCCAGCGCTAGTCGGTCACGAACGTTAACGCTCTCACCGGTACGGGTAATCAGGTCACCCTGTTCATCGTACACGCCCGCATCCAGAATACGGCTACTTTCCGTCAACTGCGTGAGCACTGCTTTAATGCGTTTTTCATCCGGTGTTTCGGTATGCATCAGCGGTGCGACGTTTAATGCGACCTGACGTGCCAACGTACGGGCCAGCTCTTCCAGTTGCGGATTACGTTGTTGCTGGTGGCTTTGACTAAACCAGGATGCGCCCTGCATCAGGGCGACGAGTAGTGCCAGGCAGGACAATACAATCACTGCACGATGTAGTCGGAATTTCAGTTTTGTGCGAGCCATATTCCACCTGCTGAAAATTTGAGACTTAATGTTGCCAGAAGCGCTGGTTACAGGGTAGCCTCATGCGTTATTTTCCCCTGGATGATTCCGACCCGAACGATTTTACAGGAGCTTTAATGCCTAACATTACCTGGTGCGATCTACCTGAAGATGTCTCTCTGTGGCCAGGTCTGCCCCTCTCTTTAAGTGGCGATGAAGTCATGCCGCTGGATTACCACGCGGGCCGTAGTGGCTGGCTGCTGTATGGTCGCGGGCTGGATAAACAACGTCTCACGCAATACCAGAGCAAACTGGGCGCGGCGATGGTGATCGTGGCCGCCTGGTGCGTTGAGGATTATCAGGTGATTCGCCTGGCAGGTTCGTTAACGCCGCGTGCGGCAAAACTGGCGCATGATGCCAAACTGGATGTTGCGCCACTCGGCAAGATTCCACATCTGCGTACGCCGGGTTTGCTGGTGATGGATATGGATTCAACGGCGATCCAGATCGAGTGCATTGATGAAATCGCGAAGCTGGCCGGCACCGGTGAGATGGTTGCCGAAGTTACCGAACGTGCGATGCGCGGTGAGCTGGACTTTACCGCCAGCCTGCGCAGCCGTGTGGCAACGCTGAAAGGTGCGGATGCCAATATTCTGCATCAGGTACGCGAAAATTTACCGCTGATGCCTGGCCTGACTCAACTGGTGTTGAAGCTGGAAACGCTGGGTTGGAAAGTGGCCATCGCCTCCGGTGGGTTTACCTTCTTTGCGGATTATCTGCGTAATAAGTTACGTCTGACGGCGGCTGTAGCAAACGAGCTGGAGATCATGGACGGGAAATTTACCGGCAACGTGATTGGCGACATCGTCGATGCGCAGTACAAAGCCAATACGCTGACCCGTCTGGCGCAAGAGTATGAGATCCCGATGGCGCAGACGGTGGCGATCGGCGACGGCGCGAACGATCTGCCGATGATCAAAACCGCGGGGTTGGGCATTGCGTATCATGCCAAACCCAAAGTGAATGAAAAGACAGAGATTACTATCCGTCACGCCGATCTAATGGGGGTGTTCTGCATTCTCTCCGGCAGCATGAACCAGAAATAGTTTTGATGCCTGATAAGCGTCAGCGTCATCCGGCAACAGCGTTAACGAAAGAGGTAAAACGTGGCAAAAGCTCCAAAACGCGCCTTTGTTTGTAATGAATGCGGGGCCGATTACCCGCGCTGGCAGGGGCAATGCAGCGCCTGCCAGGCCTGGAACACCATTACCGAGGTGCGCCTTGCCGCGTCGCCGACGGTGGCGCGTAACGAGCGGCTCAGCGGCTATGCCGGGAATGCGGGTGTCGCAAAAGTGCAGAAGCTGTCTGACATCAGTCTTGAAGAATTGCCGCGTTTTTCCACCGGATTTAAAGAGTTTGACCGTGTGCTGGGCGGCGGTGTGGTGCCCGGCAGCGCTATTCTGATTGGCGGTAACCCCGGCGCGGGCAAATCGACCCTGTTGCTGCAAACTCTGTGCAGGCTGGCGGAGCAGATGAAAACGCTGTACGTCACTGGCGAAGAGTCGCTACAGCAGGTGGCGATGCGCGCGCATCGGCTTGGCCTGCCGATGGCGAATCTGAACATGCTGTCGGAAACCAGCATCGAACAAATTTGCCTGATTGCCGAAGAAGAACAGCCGAAACTGATGGTGATCGACTCCATTCAGGTGATGCACATGGCGGATATTCAGTCTTCGCCGGGCAGCGTGGCGCAGGTGCGCGAAACTGCCGCTTACCTGACGCGCTTTGCCAAAACGCGTGGCGTGGCGATTGTGATGGTAGGTCATGTGACTAAAGACGGATCGCTGGCGGGGCCAAAAGTGCTGGAGCACTGTATCGACTGCTCGGTGCTGCTCGACGGTGACGCTGATTCCCGCTTTCGTACCCTGCGTAGCCATAAAAACCGCTTTGGCGCGGTGAATGAGCTTGGGGTCTTTGCCATGACCGAGCAGGGCCTGCGTGAAGTCAGCAACCCTTCCGCTATCTTCTTAAGCCGTGGCGATGAAGTTACTTCCGGTAGTTCGGTGATGGTGGTCTGGGAAGGTACGCGTCCGCTGCTGGTAGAGATTCAGGCGCTGGTCGATCACTCAATGATGGCGAACCCGCGTCGCGTGGCGGTCGGTCTGGAACAGAACCGTCTGGCGATTCTGCTGGCGGTGCTGCATCGTCACGGCGGCTTACAGATGGCGGATCAGGACGTGTTCGTCAACGTGGTCGGCGGTGTCAAAGTTACGGAAACCAGCGCCGATCTGGCGCTGCTGCTGGCAATGGTCTCCAGCCTGCGTGACAGACCGCTGCCGCAGGATTTAGTGGTCTTTGGCGAAGTGGGACTGGCAGGCGAGATTCGCCCGGTGCCGAGTGGCCAGGAGCGTATTTCTGAAGCGGCGAAGCATGGTTTCCGTCGGGCGATTGTACCTGCCGCCAACGTCCCGAAAAAAGTGCCGGAAGGGATGCAGGTTTTCGGCGTTAAAAAGCTTGCAGATGCGTTAAGCGTGTTTGACGACTTATAATCCTCTGTATGCAGTGATGTTGTATAATTTGCCGGATGGCGACGCAATGCGTCTTATCCGGCCTACGGATTGATGTTGTAGGCCTGATAAGCGAAGCGCCATCAGGCAGTGTTACGCGATTTTTCCAGCAGGAGGCTCTTGTGTCATCGTTCGACTATCTCAAAACCGCCATAAAGCAAAAGGGCTGTACCCTGCAACAGGTGGCGGATGCCAGTGGCATGACCAAGGGATATTTAAGCCAACTGCTGAATGCCAAAATCAAAAGCCCCAGCGCGCAAAAGCTGGAGGCGTTGCACCGTTTTCTCGGGCTGGAGTTTCCGCGCCAGCAGAAAAATATCGGTGTGGTATTCGGTAAATTTTATCCGCTGCACACCGGCCACATCTATCTGATCCAGCGCGCCTGTAGTCAGGTCGATGAGCTGCATATCATCATGGGGTATGACGATACGCGCGATCGCAGCCTGTTTGAAGACAGCGCCATGTCGCAACAGCCGACGGTGCCCGATCGTTTACGTTGGCTGCTGCAAACATTTAAATATCAGAAAAATATCCGAATTCATGCCTTCAACGAAGAGGGTATGGAGCCGTATCCGCACGGTTGGGACGTGTGGAGCAACGGTATCAAAACGTTTATGCAGGAGAAGGGGATCCAGCCAAACTGGATCTACACCTCTGAAGAGTCAGATGCGCCGCAGTATCTGAAACATCTGGGGATCGAAACGGTGCTGGTGGATCCGAAACGAACGTTTATGAACATCAGTGGCGGGCAAATTCGCGAAAACCCGTTTCGCTATTGGGAGTATATTCCCACCGAAGTGAAACCGTTTTTCGTGCGCACCGTGGCGATCCTTGGCGGGGAGTCGAGCGGAAAATCCACGCTGGTGAACAAGCTCGCCAATATCTTTAACACCACCAGTGCGTGGGAATACGGGCGTGATTACGTCTTCTCCCATTTGGGCGGCGACGAGATGGCGTTGCAATATTCCGACTACGATAAGATTGCCCTCGGACAAGCGCAATACATTGATTTTGCTGTCAAGTATGCCAATAAAGTGGCGTTTATCGATACCGATTTCGTGACCACTCAGGCATTCTGTAAAAAGTACGAAGGGCGCGAACACCCGTTTGTGCAGGCGCTGATTGATGAGTACCGTTTTGACCTGGTGATCCTGCTGGAAAACAACACTCCATGGGTGGCGGATGGTTTGCGTAGCCTTGGCAGCTCGGTTGACCGAAAAGCGTTTCAGTCGCTGTTGGTCGAGATGCTGCAGGAAAACAATATCAATTTCGTGCACGTTCAGGAGCCTGACTACGATGGCCGATTCCTGCGCTGCGTGGAGTTGGTGAAAGAATTGATGGGTGAGCAGGGTTAGGTTTTAATGCCGGATGGCGCCGCGCTTATCCGGCCTACAAGTCGTACTAACCTCGTAGACCGGATACGGCACTTAACGGTAATTACTTAGAAATACGCTTGTACTTGATACGCTTCGGCTCCAGAGCATCGGCGCCCAGTGTGCGTTTCTTGTACTCTTCGTATTCGGTAAAGTTACCTTCGAAGAACTCCACTTTACCTTCATCCTGGTAGTCCAGAATATGGGTCGCGATGCGGTCGAGGAACCAACGGTCGTGCGAGATAACCATCGCGCAGCCCGGGAATTCCAGCAGGGCGTTTTCCAGCGCGCGCAGGGTTTCGATATCCAGGTCGTTGGTCGGTTCATCGAGCAGCAGCATGTTGCCGCCAACCTGCAGCAGCTTGGCCAGGTGCAGACGACCGCGCTCACCGCCGGACAGTTCGCCCACGCGTTTCCCCTGATCCACGCCTTTGAAGTTAAAACGGCCTACGTAAGCACGGCTTGGCATTTCGGTGTTGCCGATCTTCATGATATCCAGCCCGCCGGAAACTTCTTCCCACACGGTTTTGCTGTTATCCATTGCGTCACGGAACTGGTCAACAGAGGCCAGCTTCACGGTTTCGCCCAGCGTGATGGTGCCGCTGTCGGGCTGTTCCTGACCGGACATCATACGGAACAGGGTTGATTTACCCGCGCCGTTCGGACCGATGATGCCGACGATAGCGCCTTTCGGTACAGAGAAGCTCAGATCGTCGATCAGCACGCGATCGCCGTAGGATTTACGCAGATTGCTGACCTCAACGACTTTATCGCCCAGACGAGGTCCAGGTGGAATAAACAGTTCGTTGGTTTCGTTACGCTTCTGGTATTCGGTGTTATTCAGCTCTTCAAAGCGTGCCAGACGGGCTTTGCCCTTAGACTGACGGCCTTTCGCGCCCTGACGCACCCACTCCAGCTCTTTCTCGATAGATTTACGACGAGCGGCTTCCTGAGAAGCTTCCTGCGCCAGACGCTGATCTTTCTGCTCCAGCCAGGAGGAGTAGTTGCCTTCCCATGGAATACCTTCGCCGCGGTCCAGCTCCAGAATCCAACCCGCAACATTGTCGAGGAAGTAACGGTCGTGGGTAATCGCCACGACGGTCCCTTCGAAGTCGTGCAGGAAGCGTTCCAGCCAGGCGACGGATTCGGCGTCCAGGTGGTTGGTTGGTTCGTCGAGCAGCAGCATGTCTGGTTTTTCCAGCAGCAGGCGGCACAGCGCGACGCGGCGGCGTTCACCACCGGAAAGGTTCCCGATTTTGGCATCCCAGTCCGGCAGACGCAGGGCGTCAGCGGCACGCTCGAGCTGCACGTTCAGGTTATGGCCGTCGTGCGCCTGAATAATCTCTTCAAACTTGCCCTGCTGCGCGGCCAGTTTATCGAAGTCGGCGTCCGGTTCTGCGTACTTGGCATACACTTCATCCAGGCCTTTCAGGGCGTTAACCACTTCGGCCACCGCTTCTTCAACAGACTCACGGACGGTGTGTTCCGGGTTCAGTTTTGGTTCCTGCGGCAGGTAACCGATTTTAATGCCAGGCTGCGGGCGAGCTTCGCCTTCGATTTCGGTATCAATGCCGGCCATGATGCGCAGCAGGGTAGATTTACCCGCGCCGTTCAGACCGAGTACACCGATTTTGGCGCCAGGGAAGAAGCTCAGTGAGATGTTTTTAAGAATATGACGTTTCGGCGGAACGACTTTGCCGACACGATGCATGGTATAAACGAATTGAGCCACGTGGACTTCGCCTCTTTTATAGTGATGAATAGAGTTATCAAAAGCGAAGTGTAGCCTTTTTCATTGCCCAATCCCAGCCAGCAGATCTCACTCGCAACAAAAGTAAAAAAGTGTCCGTGACGTGGCGCATTCTGCAATGTCTGGTTAGCATGAATGAATTAAGCGGCATGATGCTGCACAGACGTAACATGACAAGAGGAAGAGCTTGTGGACAAAGCCAAACAATTTACCTGGCGCCTGCTGGCGGCCAGCGTATGTCTGCTGACGGTCAGTCAAGTGGCGCGAGCCGATTCCCTGGATGAGCAGCGCAATCGCTATGCGCAAATTAAGCAGGCCTGGGACAACCGACAGATGGATGTCGTAGAGCAGATGATGCCCGGCCTGAAGAACTATCCTCTGTATCCCTATCTGGAATATCGTCAGATTACTGACGATCTGATGAATCAGCCGACCATTACCGTCACCAATTTTGTGCGCGCCAACCCGACGCTGCCCCCGGCGCGTACTCTGCAATCGCGTTTTGTGAATGAACTGGCGCGACGGGAAGACTGGCGTGGACTGCTGGCATTCAGCCCGGAAAAACCGGGTACCACGGAAGCGCAATGTAACTATTACTTCGCGAAATGGAGTACCGGACAAACCGAAGAGGCCTGGCAGGGCGCGAAAGATCTGTGGCTGACCGGGAAAAGTCAGCCGAACGCCTGTGACAAATTATTCGGCGTGTGGCGCGCTTCAGGCACTCAGGATCCGCTGGCTTATCTGGAGCGTATTCGTCTGGCGATGAAAGCGGGTAATACCGGGCTGGTTACGGCATTGGCCGGGCAAATGCCTGGGGAGTACCAGACAATTGCGTCGGCGATCATCGCGCTGGCTAACGATCCAAACACCGTAATGACCTTTGCGCGCACCACTGGCGCAACGGATTTCACCCGGCAGATGGCGGCGGTGGCTTTTGCCAGCGTGGCGCGTCAGGATGTCGAAAACGCCCGCCTGATGATCCCCTCTTTGATGCAGGCGCAGCAGCTAAATGACGAGCAGACTCAGGAGCTGCGCGACATCGTCGCCTGGCGTCTGATGGGCAATGACGTTACCGACGAGCAGGCGAAATGGCGTGATGATGCGATTATGCGCTCAAATTCCACCTCGCTTGTGGAGCGTCGCGTGCGGATGGCGCTGGGAACTGGCGATCGTCGCGGCCTGAATACCTGGCTGGCGCGTCTGCCGATGGACGCTAAAGAAAAAGATGAGTGGCGCTACTGGCAAGCGGATCTGCTGCTGGAGCGCGGACGCGAGGCGGAAGCGAAAGAGATTCTGCATCAACTCATGCAGCAGCGCGGTTTCTACCCGATGGTGGCGGCGCAACGCCTCGGCGAAGAGTACGAGCTGAAGGTGGATAAAGCCCCAGCGAACGTTGACTCTGCGCTGACTCAGGGACCGGAAATGGCGCGCGTACGCGAGCTGATGTACTGGAATCTGGATAATACCGCGCGCAGTGAATGGGCAAATCTGGTCACCAGCCGCACCAAGTCCGAGCAGGCGCAGCTGGCGCGCTACGCGTTTAACAATCATTGGTGGGATCTGAGCGTACAGGCCACGATCGCCGGTAAACTGTGGGATCATCTGGAAGAGCGCTTCCCGCTGGCCTATAAAGATCTGTTTACCCGCTATACCAGTGGGAAAGATATTCCGCCAAGCTATGCGATGGCGATCGCGCGTCAGGAAAGCGCCTGGAATCCGAAAGTGAAATCGCCGGTTGGCGCCAGTGGGCTGATGCAGATTATGCCAGGCACCGCAACGCACACGGTGAAAATGTTCTCGATTCCGGGTTACAGCAGTCCGAGTCAACTGCTGGATCCTGATACCAACATCAACATTGGCACCAGCTATTTGCAGTATGTTTATCAGCAATTTGGCAATAACCGCATCTTTGCATCGGCGGCCTATAATGCCGGACCGGGGCGCGTGCGCACCTGGCTGGGTAATAGCGCAGGTCGTATTGATGCCGTGGCGTTTGTCGAAAGCATTCCGTTCTCAGAGACGCGAGGTTATGTGAAGAACGTGCTGGCTTACGATGCGTACTATCGTTATTTCCTTGGCGATAAACCGGAGCTGATGAGCGACGCAGAATGGCAACGTCGTTACTGATCGTATCGGTTGTGTTATGCTATCGTACTCGTTAAAGAGTACAAAAGGGGGAGGCAAGCACGCTTCCCCCACAACGATGGCGATATCTTATGACTCAGCAATCACCCTATTCAGCAGAGATGGCAGAACAGCGTCACCAGGAGTGGTTACGTTTTGTCGACTTACTTAAACACGCCTATGAACAAGATTTACATCTGCCGCTGCTCAATTTGAT
The DNA here is from genome assembly GCF_005280815.1 of Citrobacter sp. TBCS-15. Taxonomy (NCBI): domain Bacteria; kingdom Pseudomonadati; phylum Pseudomonadota; class Gammaproteobacteria; order Enterobacterales; family Enterobacteriaceae; genus Citrobacter; species Citrobacter sp. TBCS-15. The sequence goes on from NZ_SZWK01000018.1 coordinate 295,035, forward strand.
GCTGACGCCAGATGAGCGCGAAGCGTTGGGCACGCGCGTGCGTATCATTGAAGAGCTGTTGCGCGGCGAGATGAGCCAGCGCGAGCTGAAAAATGAGCTTGGGGCGGGTATCGCCACCATTACGCGCGGTTCGAACAGCCTGAAATCCGCGCCGGTGGATCTGCGCCAGTGGCTGGAGCAGGTACTGCTGAAAAGCGTCTGATTTGCTCGTAGGCCTGATAAGCACAGCGCCATCAGGCCTACAACATAGCGCAAATAATTATCGATACACCGCGTTATGAAACGGGCTTAACGCCAGAATCACCGCCTGATGGTAAACGCTTGAGCGCGTCAGCTTACCCGCGGTAAACACGCCAATCGCGCCCTCTTTACGACCAATCTCATCAATACCTGTGTACTGCGACATCACCGGGCCAAGCGCTTCCCCCTGGCGGACTCTGTCGAGAATGACGGCGGGCAGCGGCAGCGTGGCCGATCGCGCTTCACCGCGCTGAACGCCATTATCAATTACCACCCAACTGAAGGTGGCGTCATCGTCAATTCCGGCTTCAATGGCTACCCAGAAATCAGCTTGTGGATGCAGGCGTCGCGCATTATCCACGCGATTTCGTGCGCCAGTGCGCGTTTCCTGGCTTCCAAAAGGCTGTTCCGGTACGCCGCTCTCGACGGCGACGGGTTCGATATGGCAGGATCCTTCCCCGAAAATCTCTTCAAATGCCCGGAGAATTGCCTGAATTTTGGCAGGATTGGTGGTAGCAGAGATAACCTTGTGCATAATAAAGCTCAGTTTGAAAATTCATCGCATCGCAGTATAACGGAAAAAAAAGCATGTTACAGGTATACCTTGTTCGCCATGGTGAAACGCAGTGGAACGCCGAGCGACGTATTCAAGGCCAGTCAGACAGCCCACTGACCGCTAAAGGTGAGCAGCAGGCCATGCAGGTTGGTGAACGCGCCCGCTCGTTGGGTATTACGCATGTCATCAGTAGTGATTTAGGTCGTACACGACGCACAGCAGAAATCATCGCTCAGGCTTGTGGTTGTGATATCACTTATGACTCCCGGCTACGAGAACTGAATATGGGCGTGCTGGAAAAACGCCATATCGACACGCTGACGCCAGAAGAAGAGGGCTGGCGTCGCCAGTTGGTGAACGGTACGGTTGATGGGCGTATTCCGGAAGGGGAATCGATGCAGGAGCTGAGCGATCGCGTCAACGCGGCGCTAGCAGCCTGCCTGGACCTTCCGCAGGGGAGCCGCCCACTGTTGGTGAGCCACGGTATCGCGCTGGGCTGCCTGGTGAGTACGATTCTGGGATTGCCGGCATGGGCTGAACGTCGCTTGCGTCTGCGCAATTGCTCAATTTCCCGCGTTGATTACCAGGAAAGTTTATGGCTTGCGCCGGGATGGGTGGTTGAAACGGCAGGGGACATCTCACATCTGGACGCCCCTGCGTTGGATGAGCTGCAGCGTTAGCGGCGAATCGGTATCAGGAATTCGCAGCGCAGGTTGATCGGGCGATCTCCCGCTTTGGCATCTTCTGCCGGGTAGTATCGCTCGATATCCTGTCCTTTACGGCGGGTCAGGTTTAGCATCGGCATGCAGGTGCCATACACCGTCAGGATAAACTCCTGTACGCCGGTTCCCAGCCCTTCATAGGTAAACATCACGTACTCGCCGCCCTGTAGCAGGATAGGCTGCGCCGCCGGTACATAGCCATTGGCTTGTTCCGGCGTCAGTGCCGTGGTGTAAAACACTTCCTGTTCGTCATCCTTTTCAATGCTCGGACGCGTTTCATTCAGCCCGTACAGCACCGGCGGGATTGAAGGCGCATGGCCAAGGAAATCGCGCCAGAACTGAATACGCATTTCATGACGGAAATCTGAAATCTGTTCCAGCGAGCAGGAATAACTTTGCGTGGTGCCAAGCAGTTGCGTATCTTCCAGCGTCACAAACTCGTGCGCAGGCATGGCAAATTCACCGAGTCGCATTGGCGGGCGAATACCAAAAGCGCTCCATTCCGGCGAGCGGCGATACAGCGCAGGCGTCTGAGAAAACTGTTTCTTGAACGCGCGGGTAAAGGTTTGTTGAGAGTCGAAGCGGTATTGCAGGGCAATATCCAAAATAGGGCGCGCAGTCAGGCGAAGCGCCACTGCGGATTTCGATAAACGACGGGCGCGGATATAGGCGCCAATAGCATGGCCCGTCACGTCCTTAAACATTCTCTGCAGGTGCCACTTGGAATAGCCTGCTTTTGCCGCCACATTGTCAAGCGACAAAGGCTGATCCAGATGACCTTCCAGCCAGATTAATAGGTCGCGAATAATGCCAGCCTGATCCATAAAATATCCTCATCCTTTCAACAACGAGTACCTGACGTCAGGTATGAGGATAATAGCATTTTTTGTTGTTTTAGCATTCAGTGTTTTTTTTGCTCATAAATGCTTTTTTTGGACATTCGAAAGCGTGATTATTGTAATCCTGTGATCTGTATACGTTTTATCTTAGAATGTCGAATAATTACTCAGAGTAACTTTTAAGAATGGTAACAATATGAAATATAAGAGCTTAGCCATTTCCTCAATTTTGCTGATGTTGGCGCAGGTCGCCCATGCGGAGCAGATTGGATCTGTTGATACGGTGTTCAAAATGTTTGGGCCGGATCATAAAATTGTGGTCGAAGCGTTTGACGATCCGGATGTAACCAATGTGACCTGCTACGTGAGTCGTGCCAAGACCGGCGGCATCAAAGGTGGGTTGGGGCTGGCTGAGGATACCTCTGATGCCGCCATCTCCTGCCAGCAGGTAGGACCGGTGGAACTGAGCGACAGAATCAAGAACGGTAAAGCGCAAGGCGAAGTGGTGTTTAAAAAACGGACCTCGCTGGTGTTTAAATCCTTACAGGTCGTACGTTTTTATGACGCAAAACGTAATGCGCTGGCCTATCTGGCCTATTCAGATAAAGTGGTTGATGGATCGCCCAAAAATGCCATCAGCGCTGTGCCAATCATGCCGTGGCGGCAATAACAAGGAAGCAAAATGCAACAGCCGTTGATCTGGTTGGTTGAGGATGAGCAGGGAATCGCCGATACGCTTATCTATATGCTGCAGCAGGAAGGTTTTAGCGTAGAAGCGTTCGAGCGCGGGCTACCGGTGCTGGAAAATGCGCGCCAGAGATGCCCCGATGCGATAATTCTGGACGTCGGCCTACCGGATATCAGCGGTTTTGAACTGTGTCGACGTTTACTTGAACGCCATCCGGCATTGCCGATCCTCTTTCTCACCGCGCGCAGCGATGAAGTGGACCGTCTGCTGGGGCTGGAAATCGGCGCGGATGATTATGTTGCCAAACCCTTCTCGCCGCGTGAGGTGTGCGCCCGCGTACGTACCCTGCTGCGGCGGGTGCAAAAATTCGCCTCTCCTTCCTCAACGACGCGCTGCGGGGATTTTGAGCTTAATGAGCTGGCCGCGCAGATTACCTGGTTCGGTATACCGTTAACTCTGACGCGCTATGAATTCCTGTTGCTGAAAACACTGCTGATGTCGCCGGGGCGCATTTACTCTCGCCAGCAATTAATGGATTTAGTCTGGGCCGATGCGCAGGACACCTTCGACAGAACGGTCGATACCCACATCAAAACGCTGCGCGCCAAGCTGCGCGCCATCAACCCCGAGTTTTCCCCTATTAATACGCATCGCGGTATGGGATACAGCCTGAGGAGCGTCTGATGCGCATTGGTATGCGTTTGCTGCTCGGCTATTTCCTGATTGTCGCCGTTGCCGCCTGGTTTGTGTTGTCGATCTTTGTGCAGGAAATTAAGCCTGGCGTCCGCCGGGCGACGGAAGGCACATTGATTGATACCGCCACGTTGCTGGCTGCGCTGGCGCGTGATGACTTGCTGTCTGACGCTCCCGCCAGCGGTAAGTTGGCGCAGGCATTTTCCCAACTGCATAACCGCCCATTCAGTGCCAATATCAGCGGCATTAACAAAGTGCGTAATGAATACCATGTCTACATGACGGACGCGCAGGGCAAGGTGCTGTTTGATTCCGCTAACCAGGCGGTCGGCCAGGACTACTCCCGTTGGAATGATGTGTGGTTAACGTTGCGTGGGCAGTATGGCGCCCGCAGTACGTTGCAAAATCCGAACGATCCGGAAAGTTCGGTGATGTACGTTGCCGCGCCGATCGTTGACGGCGGGCGTATTATTGGCGTGCTTAGCGTCGGCAAACCCAATGCGGCGATGGCGCCGGTGATTAAACGCAGTGAACGGCGGATGCTTTGGGCCAGCGCGGTATTGCTGGGGATCGCCTTAGTGATTGGCGCCGGAATGGTATGGTGGATCAACCGTTCCATTGCCCGGCTGGCGCGCTATGCCGACTCTGTGACCGAGAACCGCCCCGTCGCACTGCCTGATTTAGGCAGCAGCGAGTTACGTAAACTGGCGCAGGCGCTGGAAAGTATGCGTCTGAAGCTGGAGGGCAAGAATTATATTGAGCAATACGTTTATGCATTAACGCACGAACTCAAAAGCCCGCTGGCGGCCATTCGCGGCGCGGCGGAAATTTTGCGCGAAGGCCCGCCGCCGAACGTGGTTGCGCGTTTTACTGATAATATTCTGACGCAAAATGCGCGCATGCAGGCGCTGGTTGAAACCTTGTTACGCCAGGCGCGACTGGAGAATCGACAGGACATTACGTTGACGCCGGTGGCGGTAGATGCGCTGTTTGCCCAGCTTAAAGAAGCCCGGAGCGTGCAGCTGGCGGCAAAAAACATCACGCTGACCATTATGCCTTCATCGCTTAGCGTTGATGCCGATCCCGCGCTGCTGGAGCAGGCATTGGGGAATTTGCTCGACAACGCTATCGACTTTACGCCACGGGACGGGACGATTGTGCTGAGTGCGCATCAGCACGAAGAGCAGATCATATTGCAGGTTACCGACAGCGGCAGCGGGATCCCTGATTTTGCGTTGCCGCGTATTTTTGAACGCTTCTACTCGCTGCCCCGTGAAAATGGGCTTAAGAGCAGCGGATTGGGACTGGCGTTTGTCAGTGAGGTTGCGCGACTGCATGCAGGCTCGGTGACCTTACGCAATCGACCGGAAGGCGGCGCACAGGCTTCGTTTACGCTTCACCGTCACTTCACATAACTTCAAATTCCCCGCACATAGCTGTTCTACCTTGCTGCTATTGCAAAGGAGAACGCTATGTTGAAATCGCCCCTGTTCTGGAAAATCGTCACCTTAGGCGGCGCTATGCTGCTGTTGTTAATTCCCCTGACAATGGTCAGGCAGATAATCGTTGAGCGATCGGACTATCGCAATGATGTTGAAGATGCAATCCGCCAGAGCACCAGCGGACCGCAAAAGATGGTCGGCCCGTTGATTGCCATTCCGGTGACGGAACTTTATACCGAGCTGGAGGAGGGTAAAGAGGTCCAGCGTAAGCGCAACTATATCCATTTCTGGTTACCGGAATCGTTGGTCGTTGAGGGAAGCCAAAACGTTGAAGCGCGTAAAATTGGTATTTATGAAGGCCAGGTCTGGCATAACGATTTGGCGGTGAAAGCTGAGTTTAACGCTGAACGTTTGAGTGATTTAAACCATCCCAATGTCAGCCTGGGCAAACCGTTTATTGTGGTGGGCGTGGGTGATGCGCGTGGGATCGGCGTGGTGAAAGCCCCCCTGGTTAACGGCATGTCGCTGGCCGTTGAGCCTGGAACGGGGCTGGCTGGTCGTGCTCAGGGGATCCATATTCCGCTGCCCGACGCGAGCTGGACGGCGCAAAATCTCAGCATGGCGCTGTCGCTTAATTTGAGCGGCACCGGCGACTTTTCCGTCGTTCCGGTTGGCCGAAACAGTGAAATGACCTTAACCAGCAATTGGCCGCATCCCAACTTTCTTGGAGATTTTCTTCCGGCTAAGCGCGAAATCAGTGAGTCTGGATTCAATGCCCAGTGGCAAAGCAGTTGGTTTGCCAATAACCTCGGCGAACGCTTTGATGGTGAAAAGATTGGCTGGGAGGGAATGCCTGCATTTAGCGTTGCTGTCGCCACGCCTGCGGATCAATATCAACTGACGGACAGGGCGACAAAATATGCCATTTTGCTGATTGTGCTGACCTTTATGTCTTTTTTTGTCCTTGAAAGCATGACCAGCCTTCGACTGCACCCGATGCAGTACCTGCTGGTGGGATTATCGCTGGTGATGTTTTATCTGTTGCTGCTGGCGTTGTCAGAACACATTGGTTTTACCGCCGCGTGGATTACGGCCAGTCTGGTGGGGGCGTTGATGAACGGTGTGTATCTGCAGGCGATATTACAGGGTTGGCGCAAGAGTATTTTGTTCACCGTGGCGCTACTGGCGCTGGATGGCGTGATGTGGGTGTTGCTCCGTTCACAGGACAGCTCTTTACTGCTTGGCACCAGCGTACTGTTATTCGCGCTGTGTGGCGTGATGTTCCTGACGCGTCATCTTGACTGGCACTCACTGGCGCAGCCAAAACCAACGTCGAAAGCGCTTCCTGAGCCGCAACCCGATGAGAGTGACAAGTTTCGTATATGGAAATAGGTGAGCGGTGAAATGAAAAACGGCGCATAAAGCGCCGTTTTTGTACGTGTGAGGATCGAATTAATCCTGCAGGTCGCCGCAGAAACGGTAGCCTTCACCGTGGATGGTAGCGATGATTTCTGGCGTATCCGGCGTTGATTCGAAATGTTTACGAATGCGGCGGATAGTCACGTCAACGGTACGGTCATGTGGCTTCAGTTCGCGACCGGTCATTTTTTTCAGCAGTTCTGCGCGAGACTGGATTTTGCCAGGATTCTCACAGAAGTGAAGCATGGCGCGGAATTCGCTGCGTGGCAGTTTATACTGCTCGCCATCAGGACCAATCAGAGAGCGGCTGTTGATGTCCAGCTCCCAGCCATTGAACTTGTAGCTCTCGACGCTACGGCGTTCTTCGCTGACGGTACCCAGGTTCATGGTACGTGACAGCAGGTTACGAGCACGGATAGTCAGTTCGCGCGGGTTAAACGGCTTGGTGATGTAATCGTCGGCGCCGATTTCGAGGCCGAGAATTTTATCGACTTCGTTATCACGGCCCGTCAGGAACATCAGCGCAACGTTAGCTTGTTCGCGGAGTTCGCGCGCTAACAGGAGGCCATTTTTCCCAGGCAGATTGATATCCATAATCACAAGGTTGATGTCATATTCAGAGAGAATCTGATGCATTTCCGCGCCATCTGTCGCTTCGAATACATCATAGCCTTCTGCTTCGAAAATGCTTTTCAACGTGTTGCGTGTTACTAACTCGTCTTCAACGATAAGAATGTGCGGGGTCTGCATGTTTGCTACCTAAATTGCCAACTAAATCGAAACAGGAAGTACAAAAGTCCCTGACCTGCCTGATGCATGCCGTAAATTAACATGATCGGCGTAACATGACTAAAGTACGTAATTGCGTTCTTGATGCACTTTCCATCAACGTCAACAACATCATTAGCTTGGTCGTGGGTAGTTTCCCTCTGGACCCGACAGTGTCAAAAACGGCTGTCATCCTAACCATTTTAACAGCAACATAACAGGCTAAGACGTACCGGACACCCAATAAAACTACGCTTCGTTGACATATATCAAGTTCAATTGTAGCACGTTAACAGTTTGATGAAATCAACGCATCCAAATGTTTGCTTTCATCACAAAATTGCAATATTACAACTAGTTGCACGAGCTAATTAATAAATGTAATGAATCCAACCAATGCTATCCATTTTAAATTAAATTATCATGGATAAACAGCAGGATATGCAACTTCTGTTAACATAAAAAGCAATAGTACAGGTTGGAAATAGTTTAGCATTTTTTATTGTATGCGAAATCCTTTTTCAGTGATTTCTGTTAAAAATATGTAAATTCGCGCTGCGTAATATGTTGATGTGGGTCACATTATTACCTGCCGACTGGCTAAAAGAGTATCGAAATGCGTTTAACAATTATTCTGGTTGCCCCTGCCAGAGCGGAAAATATTGGTGCGGCTGCCCGCGCGATGAAGACCATGGGATTCACCCAATTGCGGATCGTGGACAGCGAGGCCCATCTGGAACCTGCAACGCGATGGGTTGCTCATGGATCGGGCGACATTATTGATAATATTAGTGTTTTTCCAACGCTAGCCGAAGCGCTGCACGACGTTGATTTTACCGTTGCGACCACGGCGCGTAGCCGGGCGAAGTTCCATTATTACGCCACACCGGTCGAACTCGTTCCTCTGTTGCAGGAAAAATCCGCGTGGATGGATCACGCCGCGCTGGTGTTTGGGCGCGAAGATTCCGGGCTGACCAACGAAGAATTAGCGCTGGCGGATATCCTTACCGGGGTACCAATGGTGGCTGACTACCCTTCACTCAATCTGGGGCAGGCGGTGATGGTGTATTGCTATCAATTAGCAGGTTTAATACAACAACCGGCCAAAAATAGTGAGGTGACGGATGAACTTCAGTTGCAGGCATTGCGTGCGCGCGTTTTACGTTTATTAGCCACGCTGAACGTTTCTGACGACATCAAACTCACCGACTGGCTGCAACAGCGAATGGGCTTATTAGGGCAGCGAGACACGGCAATGCTGCACCGTTTTTTACATGATATAGAAAAAAATATAACAAAATAAAATGCTGGTTAATGTTTTATCATTGGTTTTTTGTTTTGGTTTCAAGTGGGGAAGGCATACTGTATTGGTTGAAAGTAAAAGGGCAAGCAGTGGCTCATGAACAAGTTTCGGAATGTGATCAATTTAAAAATTTATTGACTTAGGTCAGCAGATACTTTAACCCTAAAAGAATACAAGACAGACAGATAATAATTACAGAGCACACAACATCATGAAACGCATCAGCATCACCATTACCACAACCATCACCATTACCACAGGTAACGGTGCGGGCTGACGCGTACAGGAAACACAAGAAAAAGCCCGCACCTAAACAGTGCGGGCTTTTTTTTCGACCAAAGGCAATGAGGTAAACCATGCGAGTGTTGAAGTTCGGCGGTACATCAGTGGCAAATGCAGAGCGCTTTCTGCGGGTTGCCGACATTCTGGAAAGCAATGCCAGACAGGGGCAGGTCGCGACCGTTCTCTCTGCCCCCGCCAAAATTACCAACCATCTGGTGGCGATGATTGAAAAGACCATCGGTGGTCAGGATGCTTTAGCCAATATCAGCGACGCCGAACGCATTTTCTCAGAGCTTTTAGTTGGTCTTGCCGCCGCACAGCCGGGTTTCCCGCTGGCTCCGCTCAAAGCCCTGGTGGAACAAGAATTTGCCCAGATTAAGCACGTCCTGCACGGTATCAGCCTGTTGGGGCAGTGCCCGGACAGCATCAATGCCGCGCTTATCTGCCGTGGCGAAAAAATGTCGATCGCCATCATGGCTGGCCTGCTGGAAGCGCGCGGGCACAACGTGACGGTCATCGACCCGGTTGAGAAGCTGCTGGCGGTAGGCCATTACCTCGAATCTACTGTTGATATCGCCGAGTCTACACGCCGCATTGCCGCCAGCCGTATTCCTGCGGACCATATGATTCTGATGGCCGGATTTACCGCCGGGAATGAAAAAGGTGAGTTAGTGGTGCTGGGGCGTAATGGCTCTGACTACTCTGCCGCCGTACTGGCCGCCTGTTTGCGTGCGGACTGTTGCGAGATCTGGACCGATGTCGACGGCGTATATACCTGCGATCCGCGTCAGGTACCCGACGCCCGACTGCTGAAGTCGATGTCTTATCAGGAAGCGATGGAGCTTTCTTACTTCGGCGCTAAAGTGCTACATCCGCGCACCATTACCCCCATTGCCCAGTTCCAGATCCCGTGCCTGATTAAAAATACCGGCAATCCGCAAGCGCCCGGTACGCTGATCGGTGCCAGCAGCGATGACGACGACTTGCCGGTAAAAGGTATTTCTAACCTCAATAACATGGCAATGTTTAGCGTCTCCGGCCCTGGAATGAAAGGTATGGTGGGCATGGCGGCGCGCGTTTTCGCCGCGATGTCGCGTGCAGGCATCTCGGTGGTGCTGATTACCCAATCCTCTTCTGAATACAGCATCAGCTTCTGTGTCCCGCAGGGCGACTGCGCGCGTGCGCAACGCGCCATGCAGGATGAATTCTATCTCGAACTGAAAGAAGGTCTGCTGGAGCCGCTGGCGGTGACTGAGCGTCTGGCTATCATCTCGGTGGTTGGCGACGGTATGCGCACGTTGCGCGGTATCTCGGCGAAATTCTTTGCCGCGCTGGCTCGCGCGAACATCAACATCGTGGCGATCGCCCAGGGGTCTTCTGAGCGTTCTATTTCGGTGGTAGTGAACAACGACGACGCCACTACCGGCGTACGCGTGACCCATCAGATGCTGTTCAATACCGATCAGGTGATTGAAGTGTTTGTGATTGGCGTCGGTGGCGTGGGCGGTGCGCTGCTGGAGCAGCTTAAACGTCAGCAAACCTGGCTGAAAAACAAGCATATCGATCTGCGCGTGTGCGGCGTGGCGAACTCGAAGGCCCTGCTGACCAACGTTCATGGTCTGAATCTGGAAAACTGGCAGTCTGAGCTGGAGTGTGCGAAAGAACCTTTCAACCTTGGGCGCTTAATTCGTCTGGTGAAAGAATATCATCTGCTCAATCCGGTGATCGTCGACTGTACCTCAAGCCAGGCGGTGGCGGATCAGTACGCCGACTTCCTGCGTGAAGGCTTTCATGTAGTCACCCCGAACAAAAAGGCCAATACGTCGTCGATGGATTACTACCATCAACTGCGTTTTGCTGCGGCGAAGTCGCGACGTAAATTCCTGTATGACACCAACGTGGGTGCGGGCTTACCGGTTATTGAAAACCTGCAAAATCTGCTCAGTGCAGGCGATGAACTGCAACGATTCTCTGGCATTCTTTCCGGTTCTCTGTCGTTTATTTTTGGCAAGCTGGATGAAGGCATGAGCTTCTCCCAGGCGACCACCATGGCGCGTGAGCTGGGTTATACCGAGCCCGATCCGCGTGACGATCTTTCCGGTACGGACGTGGCGCGTAAGCTGCTGATTCTGGCTCGTGAAACCGGGCGTGAGCTGGAGCTGTCTGACATTGTCATTGAGCCGGTTCTGCCAACAGAATTTGATGATTCCGGCGATGTTTCCACCTTTATGACGAAGTTGTCGCAACTGGATGATGACTTTGCCGCGCGGGTGGCGAAAGCTCGTGATGAGGGGAAAGTATTGCGCTATGTTGGCAATATTGAAGAGGATGGCATCTGTCGCGTGAAAATTGATGCAGTAGACGGCAACGATCCGCTGTTCAAAGTGAAAAACGGTGAAAACGCGTTGGCGTTTTATAGCCATTACTATCAGCCGTTACCGTTAGTGCTGCGCGGATACGGCGCGGGGAATGACGTAACCGCGGCGGGCGTATTTGCCGACCTGCTACGTACCCTTTCATGGAAGTTAGGAGTCTGACATGGTGAGAGTTTATGCCCCGGCTTCCAGTGCCAATATGAGCGTCGGGTTTGATGTGCTTGGGGCGGCGGTAACCCCCGTAGACGGTTCGCTATTGGGTGATGTGGTCTCTGTTGAGCCAGCCGACCAGTTCAGTCTGAATAATCTTGGGCGCTTTGCTGACAAACTGCCTTCTGAGCCGCGAGAAAATATCGTCTATCAGTGCTGGGAGCGATTCTGTCAGGAGCTGGGTAAAACCGTTCCGGTGGCGATGACGCTGGAAAAAAATATGCCGATTGGCTCCGGGTTAGGTTCCAGCGCCTGTTCCGTTGTGGCGGCGTTGGTCGCCATGAACGAGCACTGTGGGAAACCGCTCAACGACACGCGCCTGTTGGCGATCATGGGTGAGCTGGAAGGACGTATCTCCGGCAGTATTCATTACGATAATGTTGCCCCGTGCTTTTTGGGCGGTATGCAGTTAATGATCGAAGAAAACGGCATTATCAGCCAGCAGGTGCCAGGCTTTGATGAGTGGTTGTGGGTACTGGCGTATCCGGGGATTAAAGTATCGACGGCGGAAGCGCGGGCCATTTTACCTGCGCAGTATCGCCGTCAGGACTGTATCGCCCACGGGCGGCATCTGGCTGGGTTTATCCATGCCTGCTATTCCCGTCAGCCTCTTCTGGCCGCGAAGCTGATGAAAGATGTCATTGCTGAGCCGTATCGTACCCGCTTGCTGCCAGGCTTCAGCCAGGCGCGTCAGGCGGTAGCGGAAATCGGCGCGCTGGCCAGCGGGATCTCCGGGTCAGGGCCGACGCTGTTCGCCTTGTGCGATAAGCCGGATACGGCGCAGCGTGTCGCAGACTGGCTGGCTAAACATTATCTGCAAAATCAGGAAGGCTTTGTTCATATTTGCCGGTTGGACACGGCAGGCGCACGGGTACTGGGATAATCAATGAAACTCTATAATCTGAAAGATCATAACGAACAGGTCAGCTTTGCGCAGGCCGTCACGCAAGGGCTTGGCAAGAATCAGGGGTTGTTTTTTCCGCACGATCTGCCGGAATTCAATCTGACAGAAGTGGATGAGATGCTGAACCAGGACTTCGTTAGCCGCAGCGCTAAGATCCTTTCCGCATTTATTGGTGACGAGATCTCGCAGGAGATTCTGGAAGAGCGCGTGCGCGCGGCGTTTGCGTTCCCGGCGCCGGTTGCTCAGGTTGCAGCGGACATTGGCTGTCTGGAGCTGTTCCACGGCCCTACGCTGGCATTTAAAGACTTTGGCGGGCGCTTTATGGCGCAGATGCTGACGCACATCAGCGGCGACAAACCGGTAACGATTCTGACGGCGACCTCCGGCGATACCGGTGCCGCAGTGGCGCATGCGTTTTATGGCCTGCCGAACGTTCGTGTGGTGATCCTCTACCCGAACGGCAAGATCAGCCCATTACAGGAAAAACTGTTCTGTACGCTGGGCGGTAACATTGAAACCGTCGCTATTGATGGTGATTTTGATGCTTGCCAGGCGTTGGTGAAACAGGCGTTTGATGACGAAGAACTGAAGGTAGCGCTGGGGCTGAACTCGGCTAACTCAATCAATATCAGCCGTCTGCTGGCGCAAATCTGTTACTACTTTGAAGCTGTGGCTCAACTGCCGCAAGAATCGCGCAACCAGCTGGTTATTTCCGTTCCCAGCGGCAACTTTGGCGATCTGACCGCCGGATTGTTGGCGAAATCGCTGGGCTTGCCGGTGAAGCGTTTTATCGCGGCGACCAACGTTAACGATACAGTTCCACGCTTCCTTGCAGAAGGCGAGTGGGCGCCGAAGGCGACGCAGGCGACGTTATCCAACGCGATGGATGTCAGCCAGCCGAACAACTGGCCGCGTGTGGAAGAACTGTTCCGCCGTAAAATCTGGCGTCTGAATGAGCTGGGTTATGCCGCCGTTGACGATGCTACCACTCAGGATACGATGCGCGAGCTGCATGAAATGGGGTACACCTCAGAACCGCATGCGGCGGTGGCTTACCGTGCGCTGCGTGACCAGTTGAATCCTGGCGAGTATGGCTTGTTCCTCGGCACCGCGCATCCGGCGAAGTTTAAGGAAAGCGTTGAAGAGATTCTTGAGCTTACGCTGGCTCTGCCAAAAGAGCTGGCGGAGCGCGCGGATCTGCCGCTGCTCTCTCATCACCTGCCAGCGGATTTTTCTGCACTACGTAAGCTGATGATGACCCGCGGTTAACGGTGGTGCCCGCTGGCGTTTTGCTTAGCGGGCCAACAAAACCTGTAGGCCGGATAAGGCGTTAGCCGCCATCCGGCATGTACACTACTGCTCGTGGCGTTTAAACACCAGTTCGCCATTCCCTGACGCTTCTTCATCAAAGAAATAGCCTTCACTGTTAAATGCCGTCAGTTGCTCTGGCTGCGTTAAGCGATTTTCAATGATGTAGCGGCTCATCAGGCCACGCGCTTTTTTGGCATAAAAGCTGATGACTTTGAACTTACCGTTCTTCTCATCGAGGAAGACCGGTTTGATAAGTTCGGCGTTCAGCTTTTTCGGCTTCACGGATTTAAAATACTCATCCGAGGCGAGGTTAATCACCACGCTGTCACCTTGCGCTTCCAGTGCTTCGTTAAGTTTGTCGGTGATGGTATCACCCCAGAACTGGTAAAGATCTTTACCCTTTGGATTAGCCAGACGAATGCCCATCTCCAAACGGTAAGGCTGCATCAAATCCAGCGGACGCAACACGCCGTACAGCCCGGACAACATGCGTAAATGCTGCTGAGCGAAGTCAAAATCCGCTTCGCTGAAGGTTTCAGCCTGCAGCCCGGTATAGACGTCGCCTTTAAACGCCAGAATAGCCTGACGCGCATTCTCCGGTGTGAAATCGGGTTGCCAGTCATGGAAACGGGTGGCGTTCAGATCAGCCAGCTTGTCGCTAATTCCCATCAACTTGCCAATCTGCGGTGCGGAGAGTTGGCGCGCCACGTGAATAAGCTGCTGCGAGTGATCCAGCAGTTCAGGCAGCGTGTGGCGTGTGGTTGCCAGCGGACTTTGGTAGTCGAGCGTTTTTGCAGGTGAAATCAGAATCAGCATATCCAGTCCTTGCAGGAAATTTACTGCGACTTTAGCAAAAAAATGGACAGAATTGATCGATGGTTGCGATTGCCGCGCTAATCACGCGGCGTTTCATCCCAGCTTTCAGGCGCAAGCTGCTGTCTGATATCAGGATAACGGCGCGGATCAAATTCCGGGCGCACTCCGAGTTTACGCTGGCGTAGATAGTCGCTGGCGAGGGTATGGACAACCGGCGAGAGCAGTAAAATCGCCGTCAGGTTAGTGATAGCCATACAGGCCATGATGATGTCGGCAAGTTGCCAGAGCAGCGGGAAGCTGAGTAATGTGCCGCCGACAACGGTGCTCACGGTCGCGATACGTAATAGCCAAATTACCCGGATATTGTCCAGCTTCAGGAAAACAAGGTTGTTTTCCGCATAGATGTAGTTGGCGACGATAGAGCTAAAGGCAAACAGGATCACAATAAAGGCGACGAATCCGGCGCCCCATTCACCCGTCAGCGAGACCATCGCTCTCTGCAGCAACTGGATGCCTTCAATGGGCATGGAACTGGTGCCATTACCCGCCAGCAGAACGATCATCGCGCTGGCCGTACAGAGAATCAGCGTATCGCCTAAAACACCAATCATTTGCACAATGCCTTGTGCCGCAGGATGCGGAGGCCAGGAGGCAGCCGAGGCGGCGGCGTTCGGGGTTGAGCCCATTCCGGCCTCATTCGAGAACATACCGCGTTGAAAGCCGCTGGCAATGGCCTGGCTTAGCGTGTATCCGGCGGCGCCGGCGGCGGCTTCCTGCCAGCCAAAGGCGCTTTTAACGATGGTCATGATAATGTCGGGAAGCTGAGCGAAATGCCAAAGACAGATGACGAGGCTACAACCGACCCACAACAGAGCCATTACCGGAACAAACCATTGCATCAAACGGGCAACGCCTTTAATACCGCCGACGATGACCAGTAATGATGCGATAGCCAGGACGATACCGGAGAAGAGGGGAGGGATATCGAAGGCAAAAGCAAGTGCGCGCGAGACCGAGTTTGCCTGCACGCTGTTAAAAATCAGCCCATATGCGATGAGTAAAAAGATGGCAAAAAGCACGCCCATCCAGCGCATACCCAGCCCACGCGCCATATACCACGCAGGACCGCCACGAAACTGTCCCTTGCTATCGCGTTCTTTATACAGTTGCGCAAGTGAGCATTCGGCAAACGAGGTCGCCATACCAATGACTGCCGAGACCCACATCCAGAAAACGGCTCCCGCGCCGCCTGCGGCGATTGCCAACGCCACGCCCGCCAGATTTCCACTGCCGATCCGCGCGGCAAGACTGGTGCATAAAGCCTGAAAGGAGGTTAAACCGCCCGGTTGCGGGTTGATGCTGTTTTTAAGACTTCTGCCAAACTGGCGAATGTAGCGAAACTGGATGAACCCCGTGCGCCAGGTGAACCAACATCCTGCGCCAAGCAGGAGGTAGATCATCACCGATCCCCAGAGTATTTCATTAATAAATGCGAAAAAATCAGGCATTAACATCCCTCTTGTTGATGCCGGTAAGCGCGAATAATCCCATGTAAGCGCTACCAATTATCGACCAGTATATACCTTATAAGCAGATTGATTGCGGGAGTTTATCATAACAATAGGTATCCCCCTTAATTGCGCATCTCAGGCTTTGGGATGCGTAATCAGGGCTGAGCGGCAGGTAGGACAATCCAGGCGGTTGCGCTGAGAGTGCGTCGTGCTATCATCAGGGAAGATCGGTTACATCCCCCTAACAAGCTGTTTAAAGAGAATCGCTATCATGACGGACAAATTGACCTCCCTTCGTCAGTTCACCACAGTAGTGGCCGACACCGGAGACATCGCGGCAATGAAGCTGTATCAGCCTCAGGATGCCACAACTAACCCTTCTCTCATTCTTAACGCAGCGCAGATCCCGGAATACCGCAAGCTGATTGATGACGCTGTAGCCTGGGCTAAGCAGCAGAGCAACGACCGCGCGCAGCAGGTCGTCGACGCGACCGACAAACTGGCGGTAAACATCGGTCTGGAGATCCTGAAACTGGTCCCGGGTCGCATTTCCACAGAAGTTGACGCTCGCCTGTCCTACGACACCGACGCATCCATCGCGAAAGCAAAACGTCTGATTAAACTGTACAACGATGCTGGCATCAGCAACGATCGCATTCTGATCAAACTGGCTTCAACCTGGCAGGGCATCCGTGCTGCTGAGCAGCTGGAAAAAGAAGGCATCAACTGTAACCTGACCCTGCTGTTCTCCTTCGCGCAGGCGCGTGCATGTGCAGAAGCTGGCGTATACCTGATTTCTCCGTTCGTTGGTCGTATTCTTGACTGGTACAAAGCCAATACCGATAAGAAAGAGTATGCACCGGCAGAAGATCCGGGTGTGGTTTCCGTAACGGAAATCTACGAGTACTACAAACAGCACGGTTACGAAACCGTAGTTATGGGCGCGAGCTTCCGTAACATCGGCGAAATCATCGAGCTGGCGGGCTGCGATCGTCTGACGATTGCACCGGCTCTGCTGAAAGAGCTGGCGGAAAGCGAAGGTGCTATCGAACGTAAACTGTCCTTCTCTGGCGAAGTGAAAGCGCGTCCGGCACGTATCACAGAAGCTGAGTTCCTGTGGCAGCACAACCAGGATCCAATGGCTGTAGACAAACTGGCGGACGGTATCCGTAAGTTTGCTGTAGACCAGGGTAAACTGGAAAAAATGATCGGCGATCTGCTGTAATCATTTCGGCGTGGCCCTGACAGGGGTCACGCTACCTCTTCTGAAACCTGTCTGTCCTTCCTTTCGCAGTGTATCATTCTGTTTAACGAGACTGTTTAAATGGAATAATCATGAATACTTTACGCATTGGCCTGGTGTCCATTTCTGACCGTGCTTCCAGCGGCGTTTACCAGGATAAAGGTATCCCGGCCCTTGAAGAGTGGCTGGCATCAGCCCTTACGACCCCTTTTGAGCTGCAAACGCGGTTGATCCCGGATGAACAGGCGATCATCGAACAGACCTTATGCGAGCTGGTTGATGAAATGAGCTGTCATCTGGTGCTGACGACCGGCGGAACGGGTCCGGCACGTCGCGACGTAACGCCAGACGCTACGCTGGCCGTAGCTGACCGCCAGATGCCAGGTTTTGGTGAGCAAATGCGCCAGATAAGTCTGCACTTTGTGCCAACCGCAATCCTTTCCCGTCAGGTTGGGGTGATTCGCAAACAGGCGCTGATCCTGAATCTGCCTGGGCAGCCGAAGTCGATCAAAGAAACGCTGGAAGGCGTGAAAGATGCCGAGGGTAAGGTAATTGT
This sequence comes from Citrobacter sp. TBCS-15, assembly GCF_005280815.1. Lineage (NCBI taxonomy): Bacteria > Pseudomonadati > Pseudomonadota > Gammaproteobacteria > Enterobacterales > Enterobacteriaceae > Citrobacter > Citrobacter sp. TBCS-15. The sequence goes on from NZ_SZWK01000018.1 coordinate 312,913, forward strand.
GCCAGGTATCTTTGCAAGTGTACCGTATTGTATACAGCTGTTAGATGGGCCTTATGTCGAAACTGCACCGGCAGTTGTAGCATCTTTTCGCCCTAAAAGCGCAATACGCGATACAAACGCCTGAAAGTAGACTATTCGTGATATAAGTAACAATGAAGGTGGAGTATTGAATTGTTTACGATATAGTAATTTTTGCTTTACATATATCGACAGACATAATCAATTACTCCACTGACTCATGGTTTGCTATGTCACAACACACTCGACCGCTAAATCGCCAGGATTATAAAACCCTTACGCTTGCTGCTCTCGGCGGGGCGCTTGAGTTTTATGATTTCATTATCTTCGTCTTCTTTGCCGCTGTTGTTGGCGAACTTTTCTTCCCGGCAGATATCCCTGAATGGCTACGTCAGGTACAAACCTTCGGCATTTTTGCCGCCGGATACCTGGCGCGCCCATTGGGCGGCATCATTATGGCGCATTTTGGCGACCTGGTCGGGCGCAAGAAAATGTTTACCCTGAGCATTTTGCTGATGGCGATACCGACGCTGGCGATTGGTTTGTTGCCTACCTTTGCCTCAATGGGGATCCTCGCGCCGTTACTGTTATTGCTGATGCGCATTTTGCAGGGGGCTGCCATTGGGGGAGAAGTGCCGGGGGCGTGGGTGTTCGTGGCGGAACACGTACCGGAGCGTCGCATCGGCATTGCCTGTGGAACGCTGACCGCCGGGCTGACGGTGGGGATTCTGCTGGGTTCGGTGGTTGCAACGCTGGTGAACACCAGCCTGACGCAGCAAGCGGTGCATGACTACGGCTGGCGTATTCCTTTCCTGCTGGGCGGCGTGTTTGGGCTGGTGGCGATGTATCTGCGCCGCTGGCTGCAGGAAACGCCTATCTTCCTCGAAATGCAGCAGCGTAAAGCGTTGGCACAAGAGCTACCGGTGAAGTCGGTGGTGAGCAAACATAAAAAAGCGGTGGTCATTTCCATGCTGCTGACCTGGCTTTTATCGGCCGGGATTGTGGTGGTGATCCTGATGTCGCCAGTCTGGTTGCAAAAGCAGTATGGCTTTGCGCCAGCATTGACGTTACAAGCCAACAGCGTCGCGACCATTATGCTGTGCGTCGGTTGTCTGCTGGCCGGGTTTATTGTCGACCGGGTTGGCGCCAGCAAAACCTTTATTGTCGGTAGCCTGCTGCTGGCCTGTTCGAGCTGGTTTTTCTATCATCTGACCGGTAGCCATCCCCAGTATTTGTTCCTGTTGTATGGGCTGGTGGGCTTGTGCGTTGGCGTGGTGGGGGCTGTGCCTTATGTCATGGTACGAGCGTTTCCAGCGGAAGTCCGCTTTACCGGTATCTCGTTTTCTTACAACGTTTCGTACGCCATTTTTGGTGGTCTGACACCAATTGCCGTGACGATGTTAATGAGCGTGTCGCCAATGGCTCCAGCCTGGTATGTACTGGCGTTATCGCTGGTGGGATTAGGACTGGGGATTTGGCTGCGACAGGATATTTATCATCGCGATACCAGCGTGCAGGGAGAGTTACAGCGCTTGTAAGGAATATCCCCCCGTTCGGGGGGATAGCGTCAGATTAGTGTGTTTCACCAATCGGCAGGATGGTACGGCCAAACTGTTCGTTCAGCACTTCGCCCATCGCCAGGTAAATGGCGCTTGCGCCACACACTAAGCCAACCCAGCCAGCAACGTGGATGATCGCTTCGTTACCTGCAATGTTGCCCACGGCCAGCAGTGCGAACAGCACCGTCAGGCTCAGGAAGACAAATTGCAGCGCACGAGCAGCTTTCAGCGTGCCGAAGAACATGAACAGTGTGAACACGCCCCACAGACCCAGGTATACGCCCAGGAACTGACCATTGGTCGCATCCGCCAGGCCCATTTTCGGCATGATCAGGATCGCAACCAGCGTCAGCCAGAACGAGCCGTAGGAGGTAAAGGCGGTTAAACCGAAGGTGTTGCCTTTTTTATATTCCAGCAGCCCGGCAAAAATTTGCGCGATACCGCCGTAGAAAATGCCCATCGCCAGAATAATAACGTCAAAGGCGAAGAAACCCGCGTTATGCAGGTTAAGCAGAATGGTGGTCATGCCAAAGCCCATCAGGCCCAGCGGTGCCGGATTAGCCAACTTAGTGTTGCCCATAATTCCTCAAAATCATCATTGATTGAATGGTGAAATAGTTTCCCCAAATAACGATCACTGTCTTCGGGGCGCGGCATAATAATCAGGGGAGAGGGCACTGTCTATGATCTAACGAAGGGAAAATGAATTATTTTCCCTGTGATGGGCATCACGCTTGTGCGCTGTTGATCATTCTGCGCAGACAGGCGATTTGTAGCACCGCCGGAATCGTCACGCGATAGGCGCTGCCGCTCACTGCTTTAACCCCGTTTAAAGCCGCGCCGACCGGGCCGCCAAGCCCAGCACCGCGTAGCAATCCATGCCCAATGACGCTCACTGCGGCATGGGTACGCAGGATCTGAGTGAGTTGGCTGGAGAGCAGGTGAGAAATGCCAGTCGCCAGATGGCGATCCTTCATCAATAGCGGCAGTAACTCTTCCAGTTCAGAGACTTTTGCATCGACCGCCTGCAGAAATTCCTGCTTATGCCCGGCATCCATTTTTTGCCAGGCATTCCGTAGAAAGTGTTCCAGCAAATATTGTTCAATTTCGTACGTGGACATCGCTTTGTCGGCTTTAAGCTTCAAGCGCTTCGAAACATCCAGCAAAATCGCCCGATACAGCTTTCCATGGCCACGAAGTTTATTGGCAATGCTGTCGCCACCATAATGCTGAAGTTCGCCAGCGATCAGTTGCCAGTTGCGGCGGTGCTGTTCCGGGTGTCCTTCCATCGATTTAAATAATTCGTTGTGGCTCAGAACGCTCGACAGACGGGCTTTCCCTTTTTCATTATGCGTTAACAGGCGAGTAATCGTGGCGAGTTGTTCCTCACTGCAATGCTGCAGAAAGTCGAGGTCGTCGTCATGCAAATACGTGACATTCATGTTTTCTATGGCTTCTGAATAAAAGGGCGGAATTAGTCGTCGCCGATGACTTTAAGCGTCGCCATGTCAGAGGAGTTTACCGACTGGCCTGAAAAAGTAATTTTGGATACGCAGCGTTTGTTGTCGTTGTCGCTATTAATGTTGATCCAATTGGTGGTTTGTCCCTCTTTAATGGAAGACGGGACATTCAGGCTTTGGCTGGAGGTGCGCGCAGCTTTGAAGTAAACGGATGCGCCGTTAAGGTTAATATCGCCTCGATCGGCGGTGAGTTGAATACGTTTCACCACCCGACAAACGGGAATTTTGAGCGTGAGATCGTTGGTTGCATTGTGGGGCATAGCAATCATCCCCAGAACTTTATGATCGTTAGCGTGCGCGGCGCTGCTCAGCAGCAGACCCATAAGCAGGCTGGCGGAAAGGGTTAAAACGGATTTCATGGAATTTCTCTTTGACGGCTGCAAAAGTGTGTGGCTTCGCGCTATTTTACCGCCGACATAAAAACGATTCATTCACGTAATCTTTTCTTTTTATTACAATTTTTGTGTGAATGACAGCGCCGTATTAATCGGTTTTATGAATTAATTTTGATTGGCGATTATTCATTTTTTGTAGTTTTGTGCCTTTTTTCGGCAAATTTATTGCTTCTGCGCTAAAAAAAATTTTCATGCCCCCCTTGATGAAGTGGGTTACGACCCCACTTAGTAGTCAACCGCAGTGGTGAGTCTGAAAAAAAACGATTCAGGGTAGTTGAAACCGCACGTTTCGCCCTTATTACAGATTCACAACCACATGATGACCGAATTTTTAGTGGAGACGTTTAGATGGGTAAAATTATTGGTATCGACCTGGGTACTACCAACTCTTGTGTAGCGATTATGGATGGCACTACTGCACGTGTGCTGGAGAACGCCGAGGGCGATCGCACCACGCCTTCTATCATTGCTTATACCCAGGATGGTGAAACTCTGGTTGGTCAGCCGGCTAAACGTCAGGCAGTGACAAACCCGCAAAACACCCTGTTTGCGATTAAACGCCTGATTGGCCGCCGCTTCCAGGACGAAGAAGTACAGCGTGATGAAGCGATCATGCCGTACAAAATCATCGGTGCTGACAACGGTGATGCATGGATTGACGTAAAAGGTCAGAAAATGGCACCGCCGCAGATCTCTGCAGAAGTGCTGAAAAAAATGAAGAAAACGGCTGAAGATTACCTGGGTGAACCGGTAACTGAAGCGGTTATCACCGTTCCTGCATACTTTAACGATGCTCAGCGTCAGGCAACCAAAGACGCCGGTCGTATCGCAGGTCTGGAAGTAAAACGTATCATCAACGAACCAACCGCAGCTGCGCTGGCTTACGGTCTGGATAAAGAAGTCGGCAACCGTACTATCGCGGTGTATGACCTTGGTGGTGGTACTTTCGATATCTCTATTATCGAAATCGACGAAGTTGACGGCGAAAAAACCTTCGAAGTTCTGGCAACCAACGGTGATACCCACCTGGGTGGTGAAGACTTCGACAGCCGTATGATCAACTACCTGGTTGACGAGTTTAAGAAAGATCAGGGTATCGACCTGCGTAATGACCCGCTGGCGATGCAGCGTCTGAAAGAAGCCGCTGAGAAAGCGAAGATCGAGCTGTCTTCCGCTCAGCAGACCGACGTGAACCTGCCGTACATCACTGCAGACGCGACTGGTCCGAAACACATGAACATCAAAGTGACCCGTGCGAAACTGGAAAGCCTGGTTGAAGACCTGGTTAACCGTTCTATCGAGCCGCTGAAAGTTGCTCTGCAGGACGCCGGCCTGTCTGTTTCTGATATCAACGACGTTATTCTCGTTGGTGGTCAGACGCGTATGCCGATGGTCCAGAAGAAAGTTGCTGAGTTCTTCGGCAAAGAACCGCGTAAAGACGTTAACCCGGACGAAGCTGTAGCAATCGGTGCTGCCGTTCAGGGTGGTGTATTGACTGGTGATGTGAAAGACGTACTGCTGCTGGACGTTACCCCGCTGTCTCTGGGTATCGAAACCATGGGCGGCGTGATGACGCCACTGATCGCGAAAAACACAACCATCCCGACCAAGCACAGCCAGGTGTTCTCTACCGCTGAAGACAACCAGTCTGCGGTAACCATCCACGTGCTGCAGGGTGAACGTAAACGTGCTGCCGATAACAAAGATCTGGGTCAGTTTAACCTGGATGGTATCAGCCCGGCTCCGCGCGGTATGCCGCAGATCGAAGTAACTTTTGACATCGATGCCGACGGTATCCTGCACGTTTCCGCGAAAGATAAAAACAGCGGTAAAGAGCAGAAGATCACCATCAAGGCTTCTTCTGGTCTGAACGAAGAAGAAATCCAGAAAATGGTTCGCGAAGCAGAAGCGAACGCAGAATCTGACCGTAAGTTTGAAGAGCTGGTTCAGACCCGTAACCAGGGTGACCATCTGCTGCACAGCACTCGTAAGCAGGTTGAAGAAGCAGGCGACCAACTGCCGGCTGACGACAAAACTGCCATCGAGTCTGCACTGACTGCGCTGGAAACTTCTCTGAAAGGTGAAGACAAAGCGGATATCGAAGCGAAAATGCAGGCGCTGGCACAGGTTTCCCAGAAACTGATGGAAATCGCTCAGCAGCAGCACGCACAGCAGCAGGCTGGTGCAGCAGGCGCTGATGCTTCTGCAAACAACGCGAAAGATGACGACGTTGTCGACGCTGAGTTTGAAGAAGTGAAAGACAAAAAATAATCGCCCTTTGAACGGGTAATTACTGGCACGGGCGAAGAGGTTTCCTCTCCGCCCGTGCACGCATGTTAGGGGCAGATAAAAAGAGATGGCTAAGCAAGACTATTACGAGATTTTAGGCGTTTCCAAATCAGCGGAAGAGCGTGAAATCAAAAAGGCCTACAAGCGCCTGGCCATGAAATATCACCCGGACCGTAACCAGGGTGATAAAGAGGCCGAAGCCAAGTTCAAAGAGATCAAAGAAGCCTACGAGATCCTGACCGATGCGCAAAAACGCGCGGCTTACGATCAGTACGGTCATGCCGCGTTTGAGCAAGGCGGTATGGGCGGCGGCGGCGGTTTTGGCGGCGGGGCTGACTTCAGCGATATCTTTGGTGACGTGTTTGGCGATATCTTTGGCGGCGGTCGTGGTCGTCAGCGTGCCTCACGTGGTGCTGATTTACGTTACAACATGGATCTCACTCTGGAAGAAGCCGTGCGTGGCGTCACCAAAGAGATCCGTATTCCGACGCTGGAAGAGTGTGACGTCTGCCATGGCAGCGGTGCGAAGGCAGGTACTCAACCGCAGACCTGTCCAACCTGTCACGGTTCCGGCCAGGTGCAGATGCGCCAGGGCTTTTTTGCCGTACAGCAGACCTGTCCACATTGTCAGGGGCGCGGTACGCTGATTAAAGATCCGTGCAATAAATGCCACGGTCATGGTCGCGTTGAGAAAAGCAAAACGCTGTCCGTTAAAATCCCGGCAGGCGTTGACACCGGCGATCGTATTCGTCTGTCTGGCGAAGGTGAAGCCGGTGAGCATGGCGCGCCAGCAGGCGATTTATACGTTCAGGTGCAGGTAAAACAGCACCCAATTTTTGAGCGTGAAGGCAACAACCTGTACTGTGAAGTGCCGATTAACTTTGCGATGGCAGCGCTGGGCGGCGAGATTGAAGTCCCAACGCTGGACGGTCGCGTGAAGTTAAAAATTCCGGGCGAAACGCAGACCGGCAAACTGTTCCGCATGCGCGGGAAAGGCGTGAAGTCGGTTCGCGGTGGCGCTCAGGGCGATCTGCTGTGTCGTGTAGTTGTTGAAACCCCGGTTGGTCTGAATGACAAGCAGAAGCAACTGCTGAAAGATCTGCAGGAAAGCTTCGGCGGTCCCACCGGAGAAAACAACAGCCCGCGTTCCAAAAGTTTCTTCGACGGTGTGAAGAAATTCTTTGACGATCTGACGCGCTAATTCTCGACTCAGAAATCTTCGATTAAAAGCCTGGGACTGAAATGTTTCAGGCTTTTTTATTTCTGTTTTCCGTTCGGAAAATCTTTGTCGACTTTACTTTATTAGATCGTAAAAACCGAATCATTCATCATAAATAATCTAATTTTAACGAGCTTTTTGAGGGTGTAAGATAGTATTTACGAAGTATTCACCTAATAGAGAGAATAAAAGTGAAACATCTGCATCGTTTTTTTAGTAGTGACGCCTCGGGGGGCATCATCCTGATCATCGCAGCCGTCGTCGCTATGTTGATGGCAAATATCGGGATCACCAGTGGATGGTACCACGCCTTTCTGGAAACGCCCGTTCAACTGCGGGTTGGCGCGCTTGAGATCAACAAAAATATGCTGCTGTGGATCAATGACGCGTTGATGGCGGTGTTCTTCCTGTTGATTGGTCTGGAGGTAAAGCGCGAGTTGATGCAGGGGTCGCTGGCCAGTCTGCGTCAGGCTGCATTTCCGATCATTGCCGCTATCGGGGGGATGATTGTCCCGGCGCTACTGTATCTGGCATTTAACTATGCTGACCCTATCACTCGTGAAGGGTGGGCGATCCCGGCTGCAACGGATATCGCTTTTGCATTAGGCGTGCTGGCACTGTTGGGCAGTCGTGTTCCGTTGGCGCTGAAAATCTTTCTCATGGCGCTGGCGATTATTGATGATCTTGGCGCTATCGTGATCATCGCGCTGTTCTACACCAGCGATCTCTCGCTGCTGTCGCTGGGCGTTGCTGCGTGCGCCATTCTCGTCCTGGCAGCCTTGAATCTGTGTGGTGTGAGACGTACCGGGATTTATATTCTGGTGGGCGTGGTGCTATGGACTGCGGTACTGAAGTCCGGCGTGCATGCGACGCTGGCTGGCGTGATCGTCGGTTTCTTCATTCCGTTAAAGGAAAAACACGGACGTTCACCGGCAAAGCGTCTGGAGCATGTTTTGCATCCGTGGGTGGCATACCTGATCCTGCCGCTGTTTGCCTTCGCCAACGCAGGCGTTTCACTGCAGGGCGTCACTATTGATGGACTGACCTCCGTATTACCGTTGGGGATTATTGCAGGTCTGTTGATTGGTAAACCTCTGGGTATCAGCCTGTTTTGCTGGCTGGCGTTACGCTTAAAGCTGGCGCAATTACCTGAAGGAACGAATTTCCAGCAGATCATGGCGGTCGGGATTCTGTGCGGTATTGGCTTTACGATGTCGATTTTCATCGCCAGCCTGGCGTTTGGTAATGTCGATCCTGAGCTGATTAACTGGGCGAAACTGGGGATCCTGATTGGCTCCTTGCTGTCGGCGGTAATTGGTTACTGCTGGTTACGCACCCGGTTAAACGCATCCGCCTGACAGGATAACCCTTTCGTGACAATTTTCAGGGAGAGAGTATGTCTCATATAAATTACAACCACCTGTATTACTTTTGGCATGTTTATAAAGAAGGTTCGGTGGTTGGTGCAGCAGAAGCGCTTTATCTGACACCGCAGACCATTACCGGGCAGATCAAAGCGCTTGAAGAACGTTTACAGGGAAAGTTGTTCAAGCGGAAGGGGCGTGGGCTGGAGCCAAGCGAGTTGGGCGAGTTAGTCTTTCGTTATGCGGATAAAATGTTCACGTTAAGCCAGGAAATGCTGGATATCGTGAACTACCGCAAAGAGTCTAACTTGTTGTTTGATGTCGGTGTGGCGGATGCACTATCCAAACAGCTGGTCAGCCGTGTGTTGGATGCCGCGGTGGTGGAAGATGAACAAATTCATCTGCGTTGTTTTGAATCAACGCACGAGATGCTGCTGGATCAACTCAGCCAGCATAAGCTGGATATGATTATCTCTGACTGTCCGATTGATTCTACGCAACAGGAAGGGTTGTTCTCGGTGCGCATAGGCGAATGCGGCGTGAGTTTTTGGTGCACCCAGCCTTTGCCTGAGAAGCCGTTTCCGGCCTGCCTGGAAGAGCGTCGATTGCTGATCCCAGGACGTCGCTCGATGCTCGGTCGTAAGCTGTTGAACTGGATTAACTCACAAGGCTTGAACGTTGAAATCCTCGGCGAGTTTGATGACGCAGCGCTGATGAAAGCTTTTGGTGCAACGCATAACGCTATTTTCGTTGCCCCGACGCTCTATTCGCACAACTTCTATGCCGATGATTCGATTGTTGAGATTGGGCGCGTGGAGAATGTGATGGAGGAGTACCACGCTATATTTGCGGAAAGGATGATCCAGCATCCGGCGGTGCAGCGTATTTGTAATGCGGACTACTCGGCGTTATTTAAGCTGCAGTAGACATCAACACGGTAAGACTTCCGGCTGCGGGCAATTACCGCAGCCGGAATCATTCTACAGCCTCAGTAGGCTACGGTACTGCCCACCTTCGCGGATAAATACCGGAATTCTGTTCAGTGGCGTAGCGTAATGCAGCGTCTGCCCTCCTGAATAGCTTTCCCCGGTCGCAAGATCTGTCCACTTTTCCCCTTCCGGTAGCCAGACATCACGCTCGCGCATGCCTTCATGCATCACCGGAGCAATCAGCAGATCGGGACCAAAACAGTATTGGTCGGCGATCTCCCAGCTTTTAGCCTGCTCAGGAAATTCAAAAAACAGGGTGCGCATCACCGGCGTATTGCGCTCATGCGTTTCTGCCATCAGTGCCTTGATGTAGGGCTTCAGCTTTTCACGCAAGGCCAGGCAACCCGTTAATAGATCGTAAACGTCTTCGCCATAGCTCCAGACTTCATTCGGCGCTCCGGTCGGGCATTGAGCAATGCCATCCCGATACGGTTGTTCAGGTAAAATTTGCGGATCGCGATTGCCGTGCAGGCGCATCACCGGGCTAAAGACGCCCCACTGAAACCAGCGGATCAGCAGTTCATGAAAGCGTGGATCGTGAATATTGCCGCCATGAAAACCGCCAATATCCGTGGTCCACCACGGGATACCCGCAATCCCCATATTGAGTCCGGCGGCAAACTGATTGCGCAGCGATCGAAACGAGGAGTGAATATCACCTGACCATACCAGCGCGCCGTATTTCTGACTCCCCGCCCAGGCACAGCGCAGCAGATTGATAACCTTGTCTTCGCCATCGGCTTTCATGCCGTCAAAAAAGGTTTTGGCATACATCCGCGGGTAGATATTGCCCACTTCCAGTACCGGACCGGCGTGGTAGCGATAGTTGTCGTAGTCGTAAACGCTGAATTCAGGCTCGGCCTCATCTAACCAGAACAGCTTCACGCCTTTATCGTAATAATTGCGCTTGGCTTTGCCCCAGACATAGTCGCGAGCGCCCGGATGGGTGGCATCAAAGAAAGTGGTATTCCCGAGGAAATCCATATTGATCGGCAAGCCACGCTCCGTTTGCACCAGCCAGCCGTTTTCACGCATCTCCCGATAGCTTTCGGTGCGGTTATCTACCGTTGGCCAGACGGACACCATCAGCTCGATACCCAGTGATTTCAGTTCGGCGATCATGGCGTCGGGATCGGGCCAGTCGCGCGGGTCGAACATCCAGTCACCTTGATTCGGCCAGTGGAAGAAGTCGATAACGATAACCGAAATGGGCAGATTGCGCTGTTTATACTCGCGGGCGACCGCCAGCAGTTCTTCCTGGGTACGATAACGGAGTTTGCACTGCCAGAAACCCATGGCGTAATCCGGCATCATCGGCGGCGTGCCGGTTGCGAGCGCGTAAGCCTGGCTGATTTCCGCTGGCGTATCACCTGCGGTGATCCAGTAGTCCAGTTGTTCGCTGACCTGAGCTTCCCATTCGGTAAGGTTGTGGGCGAAGGTTACGCGGCCTACGGCCGGGTTGTTCCATAAAAAACCGTAGCCCAGACTGGAGAGCATGAACGGTACTGAGGCCTGGGAATTACGCTGTGCCAGCTCAAGCACGCACCCTTTGAGATCCAGATTGGCTTGCTGATACTGGCCCATGCCATAAATTTTTTCGTCTTCGGCGGCTTCGAAACGGGCTTTAATCGCATATTTTCCACCCTGAATAGGGCGAAATTCGCGCCCCTCAAGGTTAAGTGCGCTGACGTACTGGCCGTGTGAAGATTCGTCCTCGCCGATTTCTCCCCGCAGACGCCAGAACTCCTGTAGTAAACATTTATGGGGATGGCGGTAAAAGCTGATTTGGCCCTTTTGATTGACGATAGCGATAATCTTTCCGTTAGTCAGTGTGGCCTGCTTTTGGTCGTAGACGATATGGCAGGCGCTCTCCGCCACCGGCTCCGTTAGCGCCCAGTCTTCATTTCTCATAACCGGCAGATGACGGCCGCTACGCACGCGTAGGCTGTTCTCGCCCCAGGGTTCAATCCATAAATAGCGATCGTTTTGCTGCCAGACCAGACGATGCGGGTCTTGTTGCAAAAATGGCATGGTGGTTTCTCCCATATTTGGCTGGTAAAGATAAGAACGTTAGTGATTGATCGTTTCCAGATCGCGGCGAACCTCGTCTTCCATGGCTTCATATTTACGGAAGAAAAGCAGGGGGATTGCTGCGAGCGTGAAGAGGAGGGCGGGCGCCCAGATAAAAGCCCAGGTTATCCCTTCCAGGCCTGTAGCGCTCTGCGCATGGTTAGGGACGTAGCCAAAACTGTTCATGATCCAGGCGGCAAAAGCGGTACCGAGACCACTGCCCATTTTGATGCAGAAGGTGCTGCCAAAGGCGATAAGAATGCCGGTAGCTTTGATACCCGTCTTCCATGCGCCAAAGTCGACGGCGAATCCGAGCATGGCGAAGGGCATTGAGCAGGCGATACCGCTACCGATATTGCCCAGAACCCAGGCGGCAATCAGCATTGGAATGTTATCCGCAGCCAGCCACATCATCACACCGCCAAACGTAGCGACTAGCAGACCACCGATCCAGATCCAGGTCTTAGAGAGATATTTGCTAAAGAAAGGGATGGCGATGATAAACAGGATCTGAATCGTCGCCAGGCTGTTGATTAGCGGGACCAGATCTTTGCGATCCAGGTTGTAGGTCAGATAGTAGACAATGGTCGTTGAGCGCTGCTGAAGTGCTATCCAAAAGATTAGATTAGCCAGCACCATCAGGATCCACGGCCAGTTGCCTTTCATAGCCGCGAAACTTTTTTTCATCGGCAATCTTGGCTCTTGCTGTATTTTATCCGCATCCATTTCACGAATGTTTTTAAACGCAAAGAGCGTTAGCGCGCAAGATATAATGGCAAATGTAATTGCCGTATAAATAAAACCCACATGGTCATCACCGTTACCTAAAAAAGCAACTAACGGTAAGGCGGTTGCGTTCATTAATAAAACCCCTATTTGCCCGCCGGTCATTCTCCAGGAATTTAAGACCAGCCGTTCCTTGGGGGATAGGGTCATTAAGGGCAATATTGCACTGAGCGGGGTGTTAAGTCCGGTAAATAAAATACTGGCTATCATGTAGGATATTGCTGCATATATGGCTTTTCCGGTCATACTGATATCAGGAGACCAAAATGAAAGCGCGCTGAATACGGCAAAAGGCAGCGGTAACCATAAAAACCAGGGACGGCATTTACCGTAGCGTGAACGGGTCTTGTCGATGATGATCCCCCAGATTGGAGCATCTACGCCATCAACAATACGCGCCAACAGCAGGATGACACCCGCTACGGCGAGGCTGATACCGGCAACGTCTGTGTAGAAATATAGAATGTATGTTGAACCGAAACAGTACAGCAGATTTCCCGCTACATCTAAAGAACCGTAGCTAATTCGCTGTAGTAAAGATAATGATGTTGACCCGCAAGACTGGGTATCCTCAATAACAGAACTCATAATGATAACTCCGATATTGGTGCGATACGCCCAGAAAAACAGCTTTTACTTTCTAAGCAGTAGGGTTGTCGTTATTTTTTATTGTCCGGGGAAAATTAACCTTTAGGTAAAATAGGGATAAAGACGTTTTATGAAAAGTAGTTAACCCCGGCGTGGCGATCAATTATCAAATCTCACATCAGGATTGCGTTTATTCGTTTTTTGTTGAGCAATGATACTATTTGCTATGGTGGTCACAATTTCGACAGTAATGAAATAAAAAAAAGTAAACAGTGAAAGAAAATAACTTTCATCTGCCTGATGGCGATGTGGGTGGACAGGGGATTAAACATGCCTAGTGCACGAACGGTGCGATAGCAGGCTGCTGTGGAGAAAGTGTGGACTTGAACGACAGACATAAAAAAACCCGCTTGCGCGGGTTTTTTCACAAAGCGACAACAAGCAGGCGATTAAGCCAGTTTGTTGATCTGTGCAGTCAGGTTTGCTTTATGACGTGCAGCTTTGTTTTTGTGGATCAGACCTTTAGCAGCCTGACGGTCCACGAGTGGTTGCATTTCGTTAAATGCTTTCAGTGCAGTAGCTTTGTCGCCAGCTTCGATAGCTGCGTATACTTTCTTGATGAAAGTACGCATCATAGAGCGACGGCTAGCGTTGTGCTTGCGGGCCTTTTCAGACTGAACGGCGCGCTTCTTAGCTGATTTGATATTAGCCAAGGTCCAACTCCCAAATGTGTTCTATATGGACAATTCAAAGGCCGAGGAATATGCCCTTTTAGCCTTCTTTTGTCAATGGATTTGTGCAAATAAGCGCCGTTTAAATTGCAGCACTCGTTGCGTAGTGATGGCGCAGGATTCTACCAGCTTGCGTGGCGTGAATACAGCTTTTCCACGAGAAAAATTGCATTGGATTGCCCGTAAAGGTCTGCAATTTGTTTCATAACAATGAAAACCATCCTCTTTCTGTTTCGGAGAAACAATCGCCGGTTAACCTTGACCGCGGTACAGGGTATACTTTCACGATTTTCACTGTTTTGAGCCAGACATGAAGCTGATACGAGGCATACATAATCTCAGTCAGGCCCCGCATGGGTGTGTGCTGACTATTGGTAATTTCGACGGCGTGCACCGTGGTCATCGTGCGTTGCTGCAGGGCTTACGGGAAGAAGGGCGCAAACGCAATTTGCCGGTGATGGTGATGATTTTCGAGCCACAGCCATTAGAGCTGTTTGCAACGGACAAGTCGCCTGCGCGCCTTACTCGCCTGCGAGAAAAACTGCGTTATCTGGCGGAGTGTGGCGTAGATTACGTACTGTGCGTGCGTTTTGACAGGCGCTTCGCGGCATTAACGGCGCAGACTTTTATCAGCGATCTGCTGGTTAAGCGCCTTGGTGTACAATTCCTTGCCGTGGGCGATGATTTCCGCTTTGGCGCTAGCCGTGCGGGCGATTTCTTGTTATTACAGGAAGCGGGCGCTGAGTATGGCTTTGATATCACCAGTACCCAGACCTTCTGTGAAGGCGGTGTGCGTATTAGTAGCACCGCGGTACGTCAGGCTCTGGCTGAAGATAACCTGCAGTTGGCCGAAAGCCTGCTTGGGCACCCTTTTACCATCTCAGGACGGGTGGTACATGGTGACGAGTTAGGACGCACCATTGGTTTTCCGACGGCAAACTTACCGCTTCGTCGCCAGGTTTCTCCGGTGAAAGGGGTTTATGCGGTTGAAGTGATGGGGCTGGGTGACAAACCTTTTCCCGGCGTTGCCAATATCGGCACCCGCCCGACGGTAGCCGGCGTACGTCAGCAGTTGGAAGTGCATCTACTGGACGTTGTAATGGACCTCTACGGTCGCCATATAGATGTAGTGCTGCGTAAAAAAATTCGCAGCGAGCAGCGATTTGCCTCGCTGGATGAACTAAAAGCGCAGATTGCGCGTGATGAGTTGACTGCCCGCGATTTTTTTGGGCTAACAAAACCGGCTTAATGCCTATACGAGTTTTAAATACGGAACCGAGAATCTGATGAGTGACTATAAATCAACCCTGAATTTGCCGGAAACAGGGTTCCCGATGCGCGGCGATCTCGCCAAGCGCGAACCGGGAATGCTGGCGCGTTGGACTGATGATGACCTGTACGGCATCATTCGTGCGGCCAAAAAAGGCAAAAAAACCTTCATTCTGCATGATGGCCCTCCTTATGCGAATGGCAGTATTCATATTGGTCACTCGGTTAACAAGATTCTGAAAGACATTATCGTGAAGTCCAAAGGACTCACGGGCTATGACTCGCCTTACGTTCCGGGCTGGGACTGCCACGGTCTGCCGATCGAGCTGAAAGTAGAGCAGGAATATGGCAAACCGGGCGAGAAGTTCACCGCCGCTGAGTTTCGCGCTAAATGCCGTGAATACGCTGCTACACAGGTTGACGGTCAGCGTAAAGACTTTATCCGTCTTGGCGTGCTGGGCGATTGGTCGCATCCGTACCTGACCATGGACTTCAAAACCGAAGCCAACATCATTCGCGCGCTGGGTAAAATCATCGGCAACGGTCACCTGCATAAAGGTGCGAAGCCGGTGCACTGGTGCGTTGACTGCCGTTCCGCGCTGGCGGAAGCGGAAGTTGAGTATTATGACAAAACCTCCCCGTCCATCGATGTGGCGTTCCACGCAGCCGATCAGGACGCGGTGAAAGCGAAATTTGCCGTTTCTGACGTTAACGGCCCGATCTCGCTGGTTATCTGGACCACCACCCCGTGGACGTTGCCGGCGAACCGCGCGATCTCCCTGGCGCCTGATTTTGACTATGCGCTGGTGCAGATCGATGGCCAGGCCGTGATTCTGGCGAAAGATCTGGTTGAAAGCGTCATGCAGCGTATTGGCGCGGCTGACTACACCATTCTGGGTACCGTTAAAGGCGCAGAGCTGGAACTGTTGCGCTTTACCCACCCGTTTATGGGTTTTGACGTGCCAGCGATTCTGGGCGATCACGTCACGCTGGATGCGGGTACCGGGGCGGTACATACCGCGCCTGGCCACGGCCCGGACGACTATGTCATCGGTCAAAAATATGGTCTGGAAGTGGCGAACCCGGTTGGTCCGGATGGCGCTTATCTGGCGGGCACCTACCCGACCCTGGACGGCGTAAACGTCTTTAAAGCCAACGATATTGTTGTCGCTCTGCTGAGCGAAAAAGGCGCGTTGCTGCATGTCGAGAAGATGCAGCATAGCTATCCGTGCTGCTGGCGCCATAAAACGCCGATCATCTTCCGTGCGACCCCGCAGTGGTTCGTCAGCATGGATCAGAAAGGCTTGCGCGCGCAGTCTCTGAAAGAGATCAAAGGCGTGCAGTGGATCCCTGACTGGGGCCAGGCACGTATTGAATCCATGGTTGCCAATCGTCCTGACTGGTGTATCTCCCGTCAACGTACGTGGGGTGTGCCGATGTCTCTGTTCGTTCACAAAGACACCGAAGAGCTGCATCCGCGCGCTATCGAACTGATGGAAGAAGTGGCTAAACGCGTTGAAATTGACGGTATCCAGGCGTGGTGGGATCTCGATCCGAAAGATATCCTCGGCGATGAAGCAGACCAGTATGTCAAAGTCCCGGATACGCTGGACGTATGGTTTGACTCTGGTTCCACCCACTCATCCGTTGTGGACGTGCGTCCTGAATTTGCTGGCCACGCAGCGGATATGTATCTGGAAGGCTCTGACCAACACCGCGGCTGGTTCATGTCTTCTCTGATGATCTCCACTGCCATGAAAGGCAAAGCACCTTATCGCCAGGTACTGACTCACGGTTTCACCGTGGATGGTCAGGGCCGTAAGATGTCCAAGTCTATCGGTAACACCGTTTCTCCGCAGGACGTGATGAACAAACTCGGCGCGGATATTCTGCGTCTGTGGGTCGCGTCTACCGATTACACCGGTGAAATGGCGGTTTCTGACGAAATCCTGAAACGTGCAGCCGACAGCTATCGTCGTATCCGTAACACCGCGCGCTTCCTGCTGGCGAACCTGAACGGGTTCGATCCAGTAAAAGACATGGTGAAACCGGAAGAGATGGTGGTGCTGGACAGGTGGGCGGTAGGTTGTGCGCAAGCGGCCCAGGAAGAGATCCTGAAAGCTTACGAAGCCTATGACTTCCACGAAGTGGTACAGCGCCTGATGCGTTTCTGCTCCGTCGAAATGGGTTCGTTCTACCTCGACATCATCAAAGACCGCCAGTACACCGCGAAAGCGGAAAGCCGGGCGCGTCGTAGCTGCCAGACTGCGCTGTTCCACATTGCAGAAGCGCTGGTTCGCTGGATGGCGCCGATCATGTCCTTCACCGCTGATGAAATCTGGGGCTACCTGCCGGGCGATCGTGAAAAATACGTCTTTACCGGTGAATGGTACGAAGGCCTGTTTGGCTTAGGCGAAACCGAGGCGATGAACGATACCTTCTGGGACGAGCTGCTGAAAGTACGCGGCGAAGTGAACAAGGTTATCGAGCAAGCGCGTGCGGATAAGAAAGTCGGCGGTTCTCTGGAAGCGGCAGTCACCCTGTACGCTGAACCCGAACTGGCGGCGAAACTGACCGCACTCGGCGAAGAGTTGCGCTTTGTGCTGCTGACCTCCGGCGCGAGCGTTGCGGACTATGCCGCGGCGCCAGCTGATGCTCAGCAGAGCGAACTGCTCAAAGGTCTGAAAATCGTACTGAGCAAAGCCGAAGGTGAGAAGTGCCCGCGCTGCTGGCATTACACTACCGACGTCGGCCAGGTGGCGGAACATGCAGATATCTGCGGACGCTGTGTCAGCAACATCGCCGGTGATGGCGAACAACGTAAGTTTGCCTGATGAGTAAGCCTCTTTGTTCAACAGGACTACGCTGGCTATGGCTGGTGGTAGTCGTGCTGATTATCGATTTAGGCAGCAAGTACCTGATCCTCCAGAACTTTGCTCTGGGGGATACGGTATCGCTGTTCCCGTCGCTTAATCTGCACTACGCGCGAAACTATGGCGCGGCGTTTAGCTTCTTAGCCGACAGCGGCGGCTGGCAACGTTGGTTTTTTGCCGGTATCGCTATTGGTATCTGCGTCATCCTGATGGTGATGATGTATCGCTCGAAGGCGACGCAGAAGCTGAACAACATCGCGTATGCGTTAATCATTGGCGGTGCGCTGGGCAATCTGTTCGATCGCCTGTGGCATGGCTTCGTGGTTGATATGATTGACTTTTACGTCGGTGACTGGCATTTCGCGACATTCAACCTGGCTGATACGGCAATCTGTATCGGCGCGGCATTGATTGTTCTCGAAGGCTTCTTACCGTCGAAAGAGAAAAAAGCCGCATAAAAAAATGCCGGATGGCGCTATGCTAATCCGGCTTACAATCTATCGCGAACCTTGTAGGCCCGGTAAGCGTAGCGCCACCGGGCAAACAGGCGGCAGCAATTTTAAAGAGCAACCTGCATGTCTAAATCAGTACAGAGTAACAGTGCGGTGCTGGTGCACTTCACCCTTAAGCTCGACGATGGCTCCACCGCAGAGTCAACCCGCAATAACGGCAAGCCTGCGCTGTTTCGCCTGGGCGATGGTTCTCTGTCTGAAGGACTGGAACAACACCTGCTGGGGCTAAAAGAGGGTGATAAAACCACTTTTTCCCTGGAGCCGGATGCCGCCTTTGGCGTGCCAAGCCCGGACTTAATTCAGTATTTCTCGCGTCGGGAATTTATGGACGCGGGCGAGCCAGAAATTGGCGCTATTATGCTCTTTACCGCAATGGACGGCAGTGAGATGCCAGGTGTGATTCGTGAAATCAACGGTGACTCGATCACGGTTGATTTCAACCATCCGCTGGCCGGGCATACCGTTCATTTTGATATTGAAGTGCTGGAAGTCGAACCGGCACTGGAGGCGTAAAATGCAGATCCTGTTGGCTAACCCGCGCGGTTTTTGCGCTGGCGTAGACCGCGCTATCAGCATTGTAGAAAACGCGCTGGCTATTTATGGCGCGCCAATTTATGTCCGTCATGAGGTGGTGCATAACCGCTATGTGGTGGATAGCCTGCGCGAGCGCGGCGCTATTTTCATTGAACAAATCAGTGAAGTGCCGGACGGCGCGATCCTAATTTTCTCCGCTCATGGCGTCTCTCAGGCTGTGCGTAACGAAGCCAAAGGCCGTGACCTCACGGTTTTCGATGCCACCTGTCCGTTAGTCACCAAAGTGCATATGGAAGTGGCGCGCGCCAGCCGTCGCGGTGAAGAGTCAATTCTGATTGGACACGCCGGGCACCCGGAAGTCGAAGGCACGATGGGGCAGTACAGCAACCCGCAAGGGGGAATGTATCTGGTTGAATCACCGGAAGATGTACTGAAACTGAATGTGAAAAATGAAGGAAAATTATCCTTCATGACGCAGACCACGCTCTCCGTTGACGACACCTCTGACGTTATTGACGCGCTGCGTCAACGCTTCCCGAAAATTGTCGGGCCACGCAAAGACGATATCTGTTATGCCACCACCAACCGTCAGGAAGCGGTTCGCGCGCTGGCGGAACAGGCTGATGTGGTGCTGGTGGTCGGCTCGAAAAACTCCTCTAACTCCAACCGTCTGGCTGAACTGGCCCAGCGCATGGGGAAAGCGGCGTATCTGATCGACGATGCGACCGATATCCAGGAAGCGTGGGTAAAAGAGGCGAAGTGTGTGGGCGTGACGGCCGGAGCCTCGGCACCGGATATCCTGGTGCAAAACGTGATCGCTCGCCTGCAGGAGCTTGGCGGTGGGGAAGCTATCCCGCTGGAAGGCCGTGAAGAAAATATTGTTTTCGAAGTGCCTAAAGAGCTGCGTGTGGATGTTCGTGAAGTAGAGTAAGTCTTTCACGATACGATTATGAGAAGATGCCAGACTTAACGTCTGGCATTTTTTATGGAGAAACCATGCGCTTACCGATCATTCTTGATACCGATCCCGGCATTGATGATGCCGCCGCTATTGCCGCCGCGCTGTTTGCCCCTGAGCTGGATCTGCAACTGATGACCACGGTAGCAGGCAACGTTTCGGTGGAAAAAACTACCCGTAATGCGTTGCAGTTGCTGCATTTCTGGAATGCGGATATTCCGCTGGCGCAAGGGGCATCAATGCCACTGGTACGGCCGCTGCGAGATGCCGCTTCCGTGCACGGCGAGTCCGGTATGGAAGGGTATGAATTTGTTGAACATGACCGCCAGGCGATGGCAAAACCCGCCTTCCAGGCTATTCGTGACGCGCTGATGCATGCCCCGCAGCCCGTGACGTTGGTGGCGATTGGCCCGCTGACCAACATCGCGCTACTGCTGACTCATTACCCTGAATGCGTATTCAATATTCACCGTTTGGTGATTATGGGCGGTTCTGCCGGGCGCGGGAACTTCACGCCAAACGCCGAGTTTAATATTGCTATCGATCCTGAGGCCGCCGCGAAAGTTTTCCACAGCGGGCTGGAGATTGTGATGTGTGGGCTGGATGTCACTAATCAGGCTATGCTCGCCCCGGACTATCTGGCGACCTTGCCTCAACTTAACCAGACGGGAAAAATGCTGCACGCGCTATTTAGCCATTACCGCAGCGGCAGTATGAATACAGGACTGCGGATGCACGACCTGTGCGCGATTGCCTGGCTGGTGCGCCCGGAACTGTTTACCCTGCAGCCGTGCTTCGTGGCGGTGGAAACTCAGGGGGAATATACCTCGGGTACCACGGTGGTGGATATTGAAGGGCATTTGGGTCATCCGGCAAATGCCCAGGTTGCACTGGATCTTGACGTTGAGGGGTTCCAGCAGTGGGTGGCAGAGGTGCTGGCGCTGGCACCTTGAGGCTGTGATCCGGCCCGCAATATGCAGACAGAATTAGCAGGTTAATCGATTAATCTGCTAATCTTATCCTGTTGTTCTCCTCGGGCCGGAGACACATATGAACCTTTCTTTTATCCAGCCACCGCAGGTGGCGTGGGCAAGCGGCGCATTAGCCGATGGCCCGTTATTGCGTAAATCCACTCGCATTCAGGATCTTACTGACGTTTTTGCCGATGAAAATGCCCGCCAGCAACTGTCAGGCGAGCAGGTCGTATATGACGTTGAGATGTTGCATACGTCCCCCGCAGAAGGCGAACTCTACACCGGTGTTACCCATCTTTATCCTGGCCGGATCGGCCGCGAGTATTTTATGACCCGTGGGCATTTCCATGCGCGTCGCGAACAGGGTGAGGTCTATTTTGGTCTGCGTGGCACGGGGTTGCTGCTGTTGCAAACTGAACAGGGTGAGGCGAGGCTGGAAAAGGTATTCGCCGGATCCGTCCACATCATCCCCGGTTTTACCGCACACCGGTTAATCAACACAGGGGAAGAGATTCTGTCGGCGCTCGCCGTATGGCCAGGGATTGCAGGCCATGATTATGCGGCGCTGACCAGGGGCTTCAGAATAAGAGTCTTTGAGGAAAATAAGACGATTCAGGCGAAGGAGGTACAGAATGGCTGACTTAGCGCATTCTTATGGCCTGGATATGAGGGTTCATCACCATCCGCTTGGCTTTAGCTATGGGGATGAAGTCACTGGACCGATGCCGGAGATTCGCCGACTCGATCACATTCGCGCCTCACTGCGCGATCCGCATTGTGAGGGGCCGGAAGAGGTGTATGCCATTGCGATGGATGTGGCACGAATGCAGGATCGCGAAGAGCTGAAAAAGCGGATGCTGTTGTTTGGCGTGGTGACTTATGCAGCGGGACGGCTGGGGGAAGAGCCGGTGCGTAGCCAGGGGCATATTCATCGTATCAGCCAGCACAGCGGCTGGTCCCCGCCAGAGCTTTACGAAATCTGGCAGGGAAAAGCGATAATCTATATGCAGGAGTATGTCGAGGACGACCCTGGGCGTTGTTTTGCTGTGATTGCCGGACCCGGTGAAAAAGTGCTGGTTCCGCCCGGTTGGGGGCATGCGACCATATCCGCAGATCCGAATATACCGTTAACTTTTGGTGCGTGGTGCGATCGTGAATATGGTTTTGAGTACGAGGCTGTGCGCGCGCATAAAGGGTTGGCGTGGTACCCGTTATTGCAGGGCAACCATGTCATCTGGCAGCATAATTCGCGATACATACCCGGGAGATTACACGCCGTTACGCCCCGACAATATACGGAATTCTCGATTACTTCCGCGCCTGTTTACCAGCAATTCATCGAGGACCCGGCGCGCTTTCAATTTATATCACGCCCGGACAGGCACCCCGAGCTGTGGCAAAATTTCCATCCATAAAATAACCGGGGCATAGCCCCGGTTCTGATTTTGCCTGGCCTACAAACTGAAAAACGCGGTACAGTAGAGTAGGCCGGATAAGCGTATGTGCCATCCGGCAAATGACAGGCACTACCCTGCAAACAGGCCTGTCGCAACGCCGAGCGCAGCCAGTATCAACAATAAAATCATCGCTTTTACTGGCGACACGCCACGCTTGGCCATCAGATACCACGTGCCCAATACAACAATCAGCGGCAATAGCTGCGGGAAAATTCCGTCCAGCATCTGTTGCACATGAATATTTACCCCATCCTTGGTGATAAATTCCAGCCCGGTGCCAAGTTTAACGTAGCTCGCCGCTACGCCCCCCATAACAAACACGCCCAATAGTGATAACGCTTCACGCAGGCGGGCAGATTTGCTGCTCACCAGCATTTCCACCGAGCCGGATCCCATTTTGTAGCCTTTGAGGAACAAAAACCATGAGCCGGGAATAATGATTGCCAGCCAGGCGACGGTATAAAACAGCGGTCCCAGAATGTTACCACCAGCCGCCAGGGCCATACCGATACTGAGCAGGATAGGGATCAGCATGCCCGGGATCATCGAATCGCCAATCCCGGCTATAGGGCCCATCAGTCCAACCTTCAGGGTATTAATCGTTTCCCCATCGATCGGCTCACCGTTCGCTTTTTTCTCTTCCAGCCCCAGTACCATGCCATTAACGATCGCGCCTATCTGCGGCTCCGTATTATAAAACGAGGCGTGACGGCGCAGCATTTCAGTACGTTGGGCGGCGTCGGGATAGAGCTTTTTCGCCACCGGGAGCATACTCAGGCAAAAGCCAAAAGATTCCAGACGTTCAAAGCTCATGGATGACAAGTTGTGCATCATCCATGCGCGCCAGCAGCGGCGAAGATCTTTACGCGTAAGTGTACGTTCTTCCATCAGAATTCATCCTCATCATCAACGACCGACTTTGCATGCGTAGTCTGTGGCGGTTCTGGTTTGTAGTTGTAATGGATCAACGCCAACAGCGAACCGACGATCACTAGCGCGACCATGTTGAGTTTTAAAAAGACGATGCAGACAAAACCGACGAGGAAGTAGATCAGCATGGTGTAATTTTTGATAATCTGCTTAAGCAAAATCGCGATCCCGACGGCGGGTAAAATGCCTCCCAGTACGTTCATCGTCGACAGAACAATTTTCGGCAAACTGTCCATAAAACCGCTGATGTATTGCGCCCCGAAGTAGACCGCAATAAAGGTCGGTACAAAACGCAGGACAAAGCTTGTCACCTGTGGCCAGATGGCGCTGTTCAGGTAAATACCGCGTTCGTCGCCCCGCTCCAGCGCCACATCTGCCCGGTGATTCCAGAAGGAGTTCAGTACCATCATTGCGTTAAACAAAATGGTGCCGGCGATACCGATGGTGGCTGCCAGCGCGACCGCGACCTCGGGGCCCTTTCCGGAAAGGATCCCTAAAGCAATAGCCGGGTAAGCAACAAAGTTGAGGTCGGCGGGCATCGAACCGCCAGGTGTAACCATCGCGATATACACTGCCTGAACCGCGACGCCAATCATGATCCCTGTTTTAATATCGCCAAGGATAATCCCGACCAACATTCCGGAAATCAGCGGACGGGTGATCAGATACCAGCCGCCAGTCAGTCCCAGCAGCCAGGGGCTGCTGAGCGCGCCGAGGTAGCAAAGTATGCCAATCAACGTAGCTTCGATAATCATCGTGCGCTCCTTATTTCAGCTTCTGACGTGCGTCCTGCCAGCTGTAGCAACTGGCGTCAGGGACCAGGCGAAACTCAACCAGGTGCCCATGTTGTGTCAGCCAGTCAAAGGCGGCGATTTCCTCGCCATTCACCGACTGGTTTGGGCCGATGGTGGTGGTATCGGCACGGGCGCTCATTGGGCCTACATTAATCTTGCCGTTGGCATTTTTTAGGCTAATACCTGCTTCTTCAATGCGCTTCAGCGTGACGGGTGATTTACCAATCACGAAATAACGCTTCTCGCTGGCAATGACTTTCGGCAGTTTTTCAATCGCGGTGGCCGTATCAAACAACCAGACTTTGGTGTCCTGCACGGCGCCTTTCATTACCGAAGAGAGCAGAGGGTCGGCCGCGACGGCGTCGTCTATCGCGACAATCCCGTCACAGGGCAGCTCTTTGGCCCAACGTGTCACGAGCTGCCCATGGATTACGCGGTCATCGATACGTACAAAAGAAATACTCATAGTGGTTTCCTTTAAAAATCGTCGGACTGAACGGATAAAACCGGGGCGGCTTTAATCAACGTGGGTACCGTCAACGCCAACAGCTCGACGGCTGCGGCGTGAACATCCGTTAATTGACAGATCTCCTCGCTTTGTAACAGCATCGGGAAATTGACCCCCGCGACGACGGCAACGGGGGGAACCGTTTGTGCAGAAAACGCATGATGGCAGGCGACATTCCACGGCGTACCGCTTTGCATGTCACAAAGTACCAGTACGCCGTCAGCATCTTTCCCGGCGCTCGCGAGAACCTGAGCAAACGTCTGTTTAAACCCTTCAATACCCGCCTGTTCACTCAGCGTGACGGGGTAAACATGCGGTAATTCTCCGTAAACCATACGACCGCTGGCGAGAAGCGCTTCCGCCAGGGGACCATGGGTGGCAACAATAACGTTAATCATGCGTTTATCCTCTAACCCAGGCTTTAATCGTAGCGAGCTGCTGGCCGATACCCTTGCCAAACGGCGAAATACGGTATTCTCCAACGGCGGCCGGGATAATAAAGGTCTCTGCATAGTTGACGACAAACGGGGCAAATGCGCCGCTCGGGCTTTCAACAACGGCCTGCGCACCTTCGACCAGGTTCAGGACGTTTACGCCGCCATGGGTATGGTGCGTGACCGGTGCCGTAAACCAATGGCGGCGCGTTTCAATAAACTCGCGTTCGTGCATTCCGGTTCTTTCTTCCCGCCAACCTTCTCCTTCAGCGATAGGCTCGATACGGTTGACCAGGTTGTCGTGTACCCATTGCGTGTCGCGCTGCCAGTCAATCACCTGCTGACCGTGATCCAGATGGACCGGGCGCGGTAAGCCGTCTAACCCTAAACGTCCCCAATCCCACAGTTTAAAGGTGAAGATATATGGCGTTGCGCTGATCTCCAGCACCATGGTTCCTGCACCCGAGCAGTGGACGGTTCCGGCGGGGATCAGGAAGTGATCGTGTTTATGCGCAGGGATCTGATTAACGAATCGCGCATCATCAAAGGCTTTTTCACCACGACCCGCGGCTCGGAGATCGTCGAGCATGTCCTGCGGCGCGATCCCGGTTTTGGTGCCGAGATACACCACGGCGTTCGGCTCGGCTTCGAGAATGTAATAGCTCTCATCCTGGGTATAGTGCATACCAAACTGCTGCTGAATGTACTCAGTGAGCGGATGAACCTGAAAGCTCAAATTCTGGCCGCCAATGGTGTCGAGGAAATCAAAACGAATCGGGAATTCTGCACCAAAACGTGCGTGAACTTTCTCGCCCAGCAGGGGGCGGGGACAGGTTAGCACCAGATCCTGAGAGGGGATCTCGATCCGCACGTTGCCAAAACGCAGTAACAGGCTGTTTTCCTCGGGCACGCAATCAAAACACCACGCGTAATTGGGGGCTGAGGGATCGAGATCGAAGTGTTTTTTCATCCATTGCCCGCCCCAAACGCCTGGGTCGAAGAACGGGGCAACGCGAAACGGTTGTTGAGTTGTTTGTTGCAGACCGGCGCGAAACGCATCGCCGCTGACCATCGCGGGATGATTTTCTACCGTGGTATCAAGCAAATAATCGACGCGTTTGAGTAACGGCGTTTTGTGTCGGTCGAATACCCGCCACTCAATGAAGAAGGCACGTTTGTACCGACGAAGAATATCTTCATCCTGGTTTTCCGCCCCCCAGTTCCCCAGCCCGTTATGGCGCATGCGTTGCTGAATTTCCCAGCGCGGAAGATCGGCATAAACCAGTACGTCACCCGGGTGCGCCAGCGTCGCGCCGGGTCCGTATACCACGACCAGACCTTCGGCAACGGCATCAATCTGTTGGCGGAGCTGACTGAGCTTGTCGCTATCAAAAAACTCATCCAGGTGATGGCAGGAAAGGACGCCGAATACGCGATCGTCGGTAAGGTTACGCGCCAGTAACTCATGCAGGGCCTGCTCATCTCGGCGGGCGGATTCAATATTCAGCACCAGCGCGGTATCTAACGTCGTGACAAGCTGTTGTTCCAGTTCTTCAAGCCGCACGCCCGGATAGCAATCCACGATCAATACGGTTTTGGCTGCAGCAGAAACCCTGGTGTTAAGCACAGAATGGATCTCCGCCCAACCCTGCCAGGCGTGATCGTCATATCCCTGAACGTTAACCTCAGGGAATTTATTATAGGTTGTCGTCATTTTCTTTCTCCGTGTTGGCTTATTTAAGATTAATCGATTAACCTTATTTTCATAGTGTGGTTAACGCGATTAACCCGCCATATTCAGAATCAAGAGCGGTGAAAAGCGCGTTAGCGTGATGTGAATCACACGTAAAAAAGCGATATTTCGGTTATTCGATTAACCTTCGATAAAAAATCAGGAGCAGGTATGACCACAGTCACTTTGGCGCAGGTAGCTGAGCGCGCGGGAGTCTCCACGGCGACCGTGTCGATGGTATTGCGTAACCGGGGGCGAATTTCTCAGGCTACACGCGACCGGGTGCTTAAAGCGCTGGATGATGCTGGCTATGTGTATAATCAAACCGCCGCTAACCTGCGTAACCGGAGCAGTAATCAGGTTGGATTGTTGCTCCACGATATCACTAACCCTTTTTACGGCGAGATGACTGCAGGGCTAAGCCATGAGATGGAACGACATGATCTGTTGTTGTTTCTGGCAAATAGCGAAGAGTCAGGGGAACGGCAGCAAAAATTTGTCGACTCTTTGATGCGCAATAATGCCTGCGGCATGGTGCTCTGCGCGGCGCGCGAGACGCCGACATCCTTCTTCGAGGCGCTGAAAAGGCGCAATATCCCCGCCATTATGGTCGTCCGTCCCCTTAGCGATCCTGATTTTGATTTTGTCGGAACCGATAACTTTCTCGGTACGCAAATGGCCACCACCCATTTAGTCAGAATGGGTCATAAGAATATTGCGTTTATTGGGGGGGGGCCTGGTTCTGGCAGTCGGACACAGCGTATCGGTGGCTTCACCAGCACATTGCTGGAACAAGGAATATCGCCGAATCCAGAATGGATCGTGGCTACGCAGGCCAGCCAAATTGACGGCGCAAAAGTAGCGGAGTCTCTTCTTCTGCGTTACCCGCAAATTACCGCCGCCGTTTGTTATCAGGATATTGTGGCGCTTGGGGTTATGCAGGCGCTACGTAAAATGGGGCGGGAACCTGGGCGGGATTTTGCGCTGGTGGGGTTTGATGACATCACCGAAGCGGCGCTGGTACAACCTGCGCTTACCACCGTGTCGGTGGCGGCAAAAGAGATAGGTCGTAAGGCTGGAGAGCTGCTTTATAGCCGTATTCAGGGAAATGACGAACCGCCGAAACGTATTATCCTGCCGCCGGCGCTGGTAGTCAGAGAATCATGTGGTTTTTGCTGATCGTCATGCCTTTTACTGATATCTCTGGCTGTTTATCATTAAATTCTAATTATCGACGTTTTCGGCTGGCGGCGCAGCGATGCGCTGGTTACTCTGAAAACGATTTACGCAAAATTAACAAAAGAGAATAGCTATGCATGATGCACAAATCCGCGTTGCCATCGCGGGAGCCGGAGGACGCATGGGGCGTCAGTTGATTCAGGCCACACTTGGCATGGATGGCGTACAGCTTGGCGCGGTGCTGGAGCGCGAAGGCTCTTCCTTACTGGGAAGCGATGCCGGAGAGTTAGCGGGAGCCGGGAAAACAGGCGTTACCGTACAAAGCAGCCTTGAGGCGGTGAAAGATGATTTCGATGTTTTCATCGATTTCACGCGCCCGGAAGGCACGCTGACACATCTGACGTTTTGCCGCCAGCACGGTAAAGGGATGGTGATTGGCACCACCGGGTTTGATGATGTTGGTAAGCAGGCTATTCGCGATGCTGCGCAGGAGATTGCTATCGTTTTCGCTGCGAACTTTAGCGTCGGCGTTAACGTCATGCTCAAGCTGCTGGAGAAAGCGGCAAAAGTGATGGGGGACTATACCGATATTGAGATTATCGAAGCGCATCACCGCCACAAAGTGGATGCCCCATCGGGGACGGCGCTGGCAATGGGCGAGGCGATCGCCGGGGCGTTGGATAAAGATCTGAAAGACTGCGCGGTCTACACGCGCGAAGGTTATACCGGCGAGCGTGTGCCGGGCACTATTGGTTTTGCGACCGTACGCGCCGGTGACATTGTCGGCGAACATACCGCAATGTTTGCTGATATTGGCGAGCGTATTGAAATCACCCATAAAGCATCCAGTCGCATGACGTTTGCCAATGGCGCAGTGAGATCGGCTGTTTGGCTGAAATCTAAGTCAAACGGTCTTTTTGATATGAAAGATGTGCTTGATTTACGCAGTTTATAGATTTTGTTACCCTTCGTGATGTGGTTATTGTAATCATAATTATTTGATTACATAGGGCAATATTTTATTGCCCTTTAATTTTTTGCATTTTGGCTTGGTTTTTTATTTAAGGACGTATTTGTTTATGTCTTT
Organism: Citrobacter sp. TBCS-15; assembly: GCF_005280815.1. NCBI lineage: Bacteria > Pseudomonadati > Pseudomonadota > Gammaproteobacteria > Enterobacterales > Enterobacteriaceae > Citrobacter > Citrobacter sp. TBCS-15. Next base: position 341,682 of record NZ_SZWK01000018.1, read on the forward strand.
ATGCTTTATTCTGTTATCTCAATGTAAATTTTGACCAAATGGTCCACTTTTTTCTATCACTCTTCCGGTTTTTACACTCTTTACCTACCGCAAGCGTTTTCCACCCTGAGTTAGATGATCTTTTTGCCTGTTAAATCGAATGATTTATTCCAGTGGCGTAAAATAATAATAAAAATTACCCTTTTGGGTAGACTTTTACGTGGGCTATCTCTAGAATGCCGCCGTTTGCCAGAAATCCATAGGTAAGCAAATTTGCATTGATTCATGAGGTGTTAATGAATTAATATGCAAATAAAGTGAGTGAATATTCTCTGGAGGGTGTTTTGATTAAGTCAGCGCTATTGGTTCTGGAAGACGGAACCCAGTTTCACGGTCGGGCCATAGGGGCAACAGGTTCGGCGGTTGGGGAAGTCGTTTTCAATACTTCAATGACCGGTTATCAAGAAATCCTCACTGATCCTTCCTATTCTCGCCAAATCGTCACTCTTACTTATCCCCATATTGGTAATGTCGGCACCAATGCCGCCGATGAAGAGTCTTCTCAGGTTCACGCTCAGGGTCTGGTTATTCGCGACCTGCCGCTGATTGCCAGCAACTTCCGCAACACCGAAGACCTCTCTTCTTACCTGAAACGCCATAACATCGTGGCGATTGCCGATATCGATACCCGTAAGCTGACGCGACTGCTGCGCGAGAAGGGCGCTCAGAACGGCTGCATCATTGCAGGCGATAATCTGGATGCTACGTTGGCCTTAGAAAAGGCCAAAGCGTTCCCAGGCTTAAATGGGATGGACCTGGCAAAAGAAGTGACTACCGCTGAATCCTACAGCTGGACGCAGGGTAGCTGGACGATTTCGGGGGACCTGCCGGAAGCCAGGTCCGCAGAAGAGCTGCCGTTCCACGTGGTGGCCTACGATTTTGGCGCCAAGCGCAACATCCTGCGCATGCTGGTGGACCGCGGCTGCCGCCTGACGGTGGTACCGGCGAAAACTTCCGCTGAAGAAGTGCTGGCGATGAATCCGGACGGCGTGTTCCTGTCTAACGGCCCCGGCGACCCGGCACCGTGCGACTATGCCATCGACGCGATTGAGAAATTCCTCCAGACCGACATTCCGGTATTTGGCATCTGCCTCGGCCATCAACTGCTGGCGCTGGCGAGCGGTGCGAAGACCATCAAGATGAAATTTGGTCACCACGGTGGTAACCACCCGGTGAAAGACATGGATAAGAATGTGGTGATGATCACCGCGCAGAACCACGGTTTTGCGGTTGATGAAGACTCTCTGCCAGCCAACCTGCGCGTGACCCACAAATCCCTGTTCGACGGTACCCTGCAAGGGATTCACCGTACCGATAAACCGGCGTTCAGCTTCCAGGGCCACCCAGAGGCGAGTCCAGGCCCGCACGATGCGGCGCCGCTGTTCGACCACTTTATCGAGCTTATTGAGCAATACCGTCAGTCCGCGAAATAATCAGGAGTAATAAGAGCCATGCCAAAACGTACAGACATAAAAAGTATCCTGATTCTGGGCGCGGGCCCGATTGTTATCGGTCAGGCGTGTGAGTTTGACTACTCCGGTGCCCAGGCGTGTAAAGCGCTGCGCGAAGAGGGCTACCGCGTTATTCTGGTGAACTCTAACCCGGCAACCATCATGACCGACCCGGAAATGGCCGATGCGACCTACATCGAGCCGATTAACTGGGAAGTGGTACGCAAAATCATCGAAAAAGAGCGTCCGGATGCGGTGCTGCCGACCATGGGCGGCCAGACGGCGCTGAACTGTGCGCTGGAGCTGGAGCGTCAGGGCGTGCTGGAAGAGTTCGGCGTGACCATGATTGGTGCGACCGCCGATGCGATTGATAAAGCAGAAGACCGTCGTCGCTTCGATGTGGCAATGAAGAAAATCGGCCTCGATACCGCGCGTTCCGGTATCGCACACACTATGGAAGAAGCGCTGGCGGTTGCCGCTGACGTCGGCTTCCCGTGCATCATCCGGCCTAGCTTTACCATGGGCGGCACCGGCGGCGGTATCGCTTACAACCGCGAAGAGTTCGAAGAAATCTGCGAACGCGGTCTGGATCTCTCGCCAACCAACGAGCTGCTGATTGATGAATCGCTGATCGGCTGGAAAGAGTACGAGATGGAAGTGGTGCGTGATAAAAACGACAACTGCATCATCGTCTGCTCTATCGAAAACTTCGATGCGATGGGTATCCACACCGGTGACTCCATCACCGTGGCCCCGGCGCAGACCCTGACCGACAAAGAATACCAAATCATGCGTAACGCCTCGATGGCGGTACTGCGTGAAATCGGCGTCGAGACCGGTGGTTCTAACGTCCAGTTCTCGGTGAACCCGAAAGACGGTCGTCTGATCGTTATCGAAATGAACCCGCGCGTCTCCCGCTCCTCGGCGCTGGCCTCGAAAGCCACCGGCTTCCCGATTGCCAAAGTCGCGGCCAAACTGGCGGTGGGTTACACCCTCGACGAACTGATGAACGACATCACCGGCGGGCGTACTCCGGCCTCCTTCGAGCCGTCTATCGACTACGTTGTCACCAAGATTCCACGCTTCAACTTCGAGAAATTCGCTGGCGCTAATGACCGTCTGACCACCCAGATGAAATCTGTCGGCGAAGTGATGGCGATTGGCCGCACGCAGCAGGAATCCCTGCAAAAAGCGCTGCGCGGCCTGGAAGTGGGCGCCACCGGTTTCGACCCGAAAGTGAGCCTCGACGACCCGGAAGCGCTGACCAAAATCCGCCGCGAGCTGAAAGATGCGGGCGCTGAGCGTATCTGGTACATCGCCGATGCGTTCCGCGCGGGCCTCTCCGTCGACGGCGTGTTCAACCTGACCAACATCGACCGCTGGTTCCTGGTGCAGATTGAAGAGCTGGTGCGTCTGGAAGAGAAAGTGGCGGAAGTGGGCATTAACGGCCTCAACGCTGACTTCCTGTTCCACCTGAAGCGTAAAGGTTTTGCCGATGCGCGCCTGGCGAAGCTGGCAGGCGTGCGCGAAGCGGAAATCCGCAAGCTGCGCGACCAGTACAACCTGCATCCGGTCTACAAGCGCGTGGATACCTGCGCGGCGGAATTCGCCACCGATACCGCCTACATGTACTCCACCTATGAAGAAGAGTGCGAATCTAACCCGTCCGTTGACCGCGATAAAATCATGGTCCTCGGCGGCGGCCCGAACCGTATCGGCCAGGGTATCGAATTTGACTACTGCTGCGTACACGCCTCGCTGGCGCTGCGCGAAGACGGCTACGAGACCATCATGGTCAACTGTAACCCGGAAACCGTCTCCACCGACTACGACACTTCCGACCGTCTGTACTTCGAGCCGGTCACGCTGGAAGACGTGCTGGAAATCGTGCGCATCGAGAAGCCGAAGGGCGTCATCGTGCAGTACGGCGGCCAGACCCCGCTGAAGCTGGCGCGTGAACTGGAAGCCGCAGGCGTACCGGTTATCGGCACCAGTCCGGACGCCATCGACCGCGCGGAAGACCGTGAACGCTTCCAGCACGCGGTTGACCGTCTGAAGCTGAAGCAGCCGGCGAACGCCACCGTCACCGCCATTGAACAAGCGGTTGAGAAGGCGAAAGAGATTGGTTACCCGCTGGTGGTGCGCCCATCCTACGTACTGGGCGGCCGCGCGATGGAAATCGTCTATGACGAAGCCGACCTGCGTCGCTACTTCCAGACTGCGGTCAGCGTGTCTAACGATGCGCCGGTGCTGCTGGACCGCTTCCTTGATGATGCGATTGAAGTCGACGTTGACGCCATCTGCGACGGCGAAATGGTGCTGATTGGCGGCATCATGGAACACATCGAGCAGGCGGGCGTACACTCCGGTGACTCCGCCTGTTCCCTGCCAGCCTACACGCTGAGCCAGGAGATTCAGGATGTGATGCGCCAGCAGGTGCAGAAGCTGGCCTTCGAGTTGCAGGTGCGCGGCCTGATGAACGTGCAGTTTGCGGTGAAAGACAACGAAGTCTACCTGATTGAAGTTAACCCGCGTGCGGCTCGTACCGTACCGTTCGTCTCCAAAGCCACCGGCGTACCGCTGGCGAAAGTGGCGGCGCGCGTGATGGCCGGCAAATCGCTGACCGAGCAGGGCGTGACCAAAGAAATTATTCCACCGTACTACTCGGTGAAAGAAGTGGTGCTGCCGTTCAACAAATTCCCGGGCGTAGACCCGCTGTTAGGGCCAGAAATGCGCTCTACCGGGGAGGTGATGGGCGTGGGCCGTACCTTCGCGGAAGCGTTCGCCAAGGCACAGCTGGGCAGTAACTCCACCATGAAGAAACAGGGCCGTGCGCTGCTCTCCGTTCGCGAAGGTGACAAAGAGCGCGTGGTTGACCTGGCCGCTAAGCTGCTGAAACAGGGCTTCGAGCTGGATGCCACCCACGGTACCGCGATTGTGCTGGGCGAAGCCGGTATCAACCCGCGTCTGGTGAACAAGGTGCATGAAGGTCGTCCGCACATTCAGGACCGCATCAAGAATGGCGAATATACCTACATCATCAACACCACCGCAGGTCGTCAGGCGATTGAAGACTCCAAGCTGATTCGCCGCAGCGCGCTGCAGTACAAAGTGCACTACGACACTACACTGAACGGCGGCTTCGCCACCGCGATGGCGCTGAACGCGGACGCTACCGAGAAAGTAACCTCGGTGCAGGAAATGCACGCGCAGATCAAAAAGTAATAAACTGAAGATATCGGTGATATTGCCGTTAATTGGATCTGCAATATAAATTACAAACGGTTCCTGTATAGGAACCGTTTTTTTTACTCTTTCAGGTCATTCCTGGAGAAGTCCGTTTCCGTAACCACATTTTCAATGTAATAAGCACGATATTGCTCACACTAATCAACATTCAAGTCGCATACTATCTTTATATCCACAATTTTAATATGGCTTGGTTTTTATTAATTTGGACAGGCCGTAGCCAGATTTTTAATTTGTGAAATGGTGTGCTTATGTGTGAAAAATATGTTGAAAGACCGCTTTATTTGTTAATCGCTGACTGGATGATGGCAGAGGACCGATGGATTACTGCCAAGGAGATTTCCCGTCAATTTGATATTGAACACTGCAAAGCAATTAATACGCTCTCCTATATTCTGTCAGAAGTGGGGGAAATTGTTTGTGAAGTGAAGATGATCCCTAACCAGATTGCAGGACGAGGCTGTCAGTGCCAGCGTCTGGTGAAAGTCGTGAGTATTGATTCTCATCTCTATCGCCGATTGAATCATAATTTGCAGGAAAGAAAAGTGAGCGTGGCGAAAACACCGCGCCTGTCAGCGGTTCCTCCAACAGAGCTTAACCGTGAGCAGAAATGGCAGATGATGCTGTCAAAAAGTATGCGTCGCTAATTGTCTGTTTACCTGATGGCTGTATAAACGGTGATTGACGCGTAGGCCGGATAAGCGTGAGCGCATCCGGCATCAATTACTGTGCTGATTTTGGCTTTACGTCCGTCGTGCCTTTCAGGCGCGGCCGGTTTTCTTCGACCTGCGTTAACGGCTTCGTTTCAGATAACCCCGTTCGACAGCGGACCGCAAGATCCTGATATTCTTTGGTGTTGAGGCGTTTCCAGTGCAGCTCCTGGTCTGTGACCTGGCGTAGTACGCGCGCAGGTGAACCCACCAGCAGTTGCCTTGCCTCACCCTGAAATCCGGCTTTGACAAAACTCATGGCGGCGACAATGCTCTCTTCGCCAATTACTGCGCCGTCCATAATGACGCTGTTCATGCCGACCAGGGCGTCCCGTCCCACCACGCACCCATGTAAAATAGCGTCGTGGCCGATATGGCCGTTTTCATGCACGATGGTATCGGTATCGCAGTAGCCATGCATAATGCAGCCATCCTGCAGATTAGATCCTGCCTCCAGGATCAGGCGACCATAATCCCCACGCAATGACGCGAGTGGGCCAATATAAACACCAGCACCCACGATGACATCGCCAATCAGCACGGCGCTGGGATGGACAAACGCGTCCGGGTGCACCACCGGGATCAGTCCTTCAAAGGCGTAATAGCTCATGGTTTTACCTCGGTTTTTTTTGTCGGATGGCGGCGTAAACACCTTATCCGGCCTACGGTTGTGCATGTGTTGTAGGCCGGATAAGCGAAACGCCATCCGGCATAGTCACATTAACGACCTTTCCACACCGGATCGCGTTTTTCGGCAAATGCCAGCGGTCCTTCGAGCGCATCTTCTGAATGCAGTACCGAAGGATAATGCTTCAGCACGCCGCTGCGGATGTAGCGGTAGCCTTCTTCAACCGGCATTTCACTGGTCGCGCGATAAATCTCTTTCAGCGCCGCGATAGCCAGCGGAGCGCTATTGACCAGTTGTTGCGCCAGTTCGCGCGCGCTATCCATCAGTTCGCTCTGGCTGACAACGCGGTTCACGATCCCCCAACGCAGCGCTTCTTCGGCGCTCATTCGTCTGCCGGTCATTACCATTTCGTTGACGATAGCTGGTGGCAACAGCTTAGGCAGGCGCAAAACGCCGCCGCTGTCAGGCACGATGCCGAGCTTTGCTTCCGGCAGCGCGAAGCTGGCGTTTTCGGCGCAGACAATAAAGTCTGCCGCCAGCGCCAGTTCGAAACCGCCGCCAAACGCATAGCCGTTCACCGCGGCGATGACCGGCTTATCGAGGTCAAATATTTCGGTTAAACCGGCAAAGCCGCCGGGACCAAAATCGGCATCCGGCGCTTCACCTTCCGCTGCCGCTTTTAAGTCCCAGCCAGCAGAAAAGAATTTCTCACCGCCGCCGGTAATGATTGCTACGCGTAATTCCGGGTCGTCACGGAAATTAAGAAAAGCTTCACCCATCGCAAAACTGGTTTTGGCATCAATGGCATTCGCTTTAGGTCGGTCGAGGGTAATTTCCAGGATCGGGCCGTTACGGGTCAGATGTAATGATTCACTCATAGTTCATCTCCAGATAAATAGTTTCCCGGCGGGAGGGATTCCTGCCGGAAGGTTTATTTCAGATTTTTTTTGATTATTTTTCCTGAACAATTGCGCGGCAGGTCGGTTCTGATCTCCATAAAAGAGGGAACCTTGAATTTCGCCATATTGTTTTCGCAGAAGCTGAAAAACTCGGCCTCGCTTAATGTTTCACCTTCATTAAGGACAATAAATGCTTTAATGGCTTCATCACGGATCGCATCTTTAATACCAACCACTACAATGTCCTGAATTTTCGGATGTGCAGAAATAATATTTTCCAGCTCGACGCAGGAGACATTTTCCCCGCCGCGTTTAATCATGTTGCAGCGTCTGTCGACAAAATAGAAGTAGCCATCCTCATCCTGGTAACCCGAATCACCGGTATGTAACCAGCCCTCTGGTTCCAGCGCCCTGGCGGTTGCCTCCGGCTGCATGTAATACTCTTTGAAGATAGTCTTGCCGGGGATGCCTTTAATACAGATTTCGCCAATTTCTCCGGCGGGCAGCGGGCGATTTTGATCGTCGCGAATTTCAGCTTCATAGCTAAAACCCACGCGACCAATGGAAGGCCAGCGTCGTTTGTCTCCTGGACGGTCGCCAATAATTCCGACAATGGTTTCAGTCATACCATAAGAGGTCAGCAGCCTGACGCCAAAGCGTTCGGTAAAGGCGTCTTTTTCCTGCGCCGATAGATTGAGATAGAACATCACTTCACGCAGATGATGTTGCCTGTCCGTTGGCGCGGCGGGCTGCACCATCAGCGTGCGGATCATCATCGGGATGCACTCGGTCACCGTCGCCTGATATTTACGTACCTGACCCCAGAATGCTCGGGCGCTGTACTTTTCCAGCAGCACAAAGGTACTGCCGGCGGAAAAGGCTGGCATTGCCGCGGTACACTGACAGTCGATATGAAAAGCGGGCATCACCGTCATGTACACGTCATCATCGCGCAGGGCGATTTGCCAGGCAGAGTAGTAGCCCGCAAAACGCAGATTATAGTGGGTAATAACCACCCCTTTTGGACGCGAGGTGGTACCGGAGGTAAACAAAATTTCCGCCGTATCGTCAGTGGATAACGCTGGCGTATAGCACAGCGTGGCCGACTGACGTGCTTGCAGTTGGGAAAAGTGGCTCACGCCATCGTCAGCCGGAAGCTGCTCGCCAATCAGACAGATATGATTAAGCGGAGTGCTATTTTCCTGGCGTATTTCACGGTACATAGGATAAAACTGGGCGCTGGTAACCAGCAGGCTCACCTGGCTGTTTTGCAGGATCCAGGCACTTTCTTCGCCCAGTAAGCGGGCATTAATCGGCACCATAATGGCGCCGATTTTTGCCAGTCCAAACCAGCAAAAGATGAATTCCGGACAGTTATCCAGATGCAGTGCGACTCTATCGCCCTTGCGGATCCCTAAGGAATGAAAAAGGTTCGCCGTGCGGTTAATCTCTTCATTTAGCGAGGCATAGCTAAACTGCCGAACGATTCCCTCACAGGATTCGAAAATTAACGCCGTTTTATCTCCGTACACTTCGGCCAGGTCGTCCCACATCTGACGTAAGTTTTGTCCGCCAACGATATCCATATTGCTTTATCCACTGAAATCAGGCGTGAGCGCTAACCAACGAGCAGGTTAGCGCGTCGCGTTTATTCCTCAACCCTGGCCAGGCCTTTGCCGACCAGCTCATTTATGTCTGCTTCGCTATAACCAATGTTTTTCAGAATGGCGGCGGTATCCATGCCGTGTGATGGCATGCCACGCCAGATTTTCCCCGGGTTGTTTTTAAATTTCGGCATGATGTTCGGCCCTTTACAGGTGCGGCCGTCCATTGTTTGCCACTGAGTAATGGATTCGCGGGCAACGTACTGCGGATTACCTTCAAGTTCTGGAATGGTTAGCACCTTCGCACAGGCGATATTCAGCTCAGCAAAGCGCGCCTGAACTTCGGCGATAGTGTGTGTTGCCAGCCAGGCGTCCAGTTTCTCTTCGACGAGCGGGCCGTAAGGGCATTCCACGCGATGAATTAGCTGCGTGCCTTCCGGAACTTCCGGCGTACCGAGAATGTGGGCAAGGCCAATATCTTTAAAGCACTCGTTGATTTGCGTGATGCCGACCAACTCCATGACGATGTAACCATCGGCGCATTTATACAGGCCGCAGCCGGCGTAGTAGGGGTCCTTCCCTTTCGTCATACGTGGACAGATTTCGCCGCCGTTGAAGTAGTCCATCATGAAGTACTGACCCATGCGCAGCATCACTTCGTACATGGCGATATCAATGCTTTCACCTTTACCCGTTTCGCGCACTTTGTGCAGGGCAGCCAGCGCGGCTGTCGTCGCGGTCATCCCGGAGAAGTAATCGGCGGTATACGGGAAGGCTGGCATCGGTTGGTCAACGTCGCCGTTTTGGATCAGATAACCACTGAACGCCTGCGCGATGGTGTTATACGCCGGAAGATTGGTGTACTCCTCGGTACCAAACTGGCCGAAGCCAGAAAGGTGGGCAATGACCAGTTTCGGGTTATGTTCCCACAGCACTTCATCAGTAATACCGCGGCGCGCAAAGGCAGGGCCTTTACTGGCTTCAATGAAAATATCGGTGGTTTCCATCAGTTTCAGAAACGCTTCCCGACCTTCATCTTTGAAAATATTCAGCGACAGGGCGTGCAGGTTGCGGCGTGAGAGCTGCGGGTAGTTAGGCTGTACGCGGATGGTATCGGCCCATGCGACGTTTTCAATCCAGATAACCTCGGCGCCCCATTCGGCGAACATCTGTCCGGCGAACGGACCGGCGATTTCGATTCCTGAAAAAACAACGCGTACTCCAGCAAGCGGGCCAAAGGTTGGCATTGGTAAATGATTCATCATTTTTCTCCTGGCATTTTTTGTAGGCCCGGCAACTACGGCGCCACCGGGCATGTTGCCGGATGGCGGCGTAAACGCCTTATCCGGCCTACGAATCGTGCTGAATTAGCGGTATTGCTTGAGTACCGCACGACCCAACGTCAGGATCTGCATTTCGTCAGAACCACCAGAAACACGGTCAACGCGCAGGTCACGCCAGAAACGCGTGATGCGGTGGTTGCCCGCGATACCAACACCTCCCAGTACCTGCATGGCGGTGTCTACCACTTCAAACGCGGCGTTGGCGCAGAAGTATTTGCACATAGCCGCGTCGCCGGAGGTAATAGTGCCGTTATCCGCTTTCCACGCCGCTTCCAGCAGCATGTTTTTCATGGAGTTCAGTTTGATCGCCATATGCGCAAACTTCTCCTGAATCAGCTGGAAACGGCCAATAGTTTCACCAAACTGCACGCGCTGATTCGCGTAACGCGCAGCGTCTTCAAAAGCGCACATTGCGGTGCCGTAGTTGGTCAGCGCGACGAGGAAGCGTTCATGGTCAAACTCTTCTTTCACGCGGTTGAAGCCGTTACCTTCCCGACCGAACATGTCTTTTTCGTCCAGTTCAACGTCATCAAAGGTGATTTCACAGCAGCTATCCATGCGCAGACCAAGTTTCTCCAGTTTGTTGACCTTGATACCTGCTTTGCTCATGTCAACAAACCACTCGGTGTAAACAGGTTTATCCGGCGATGCACCGTCTCTCGCCATGACCACGATGTACGGGGTATAGGCGCTACTGGTGATAAAGCACTTACTGCCATTAAGATAAACCTTACCATTTTTGCGTGTATAAGTGGTTTTCAGACTACCAACATCCGATCCTGCTCCCGGTTCGGTGATAGCAGAGTTCCACATCTGCTTACCGGTACCCTGGAACGCCATGATTTTATCAATTTGCTCCTGAGTCCCTTCACGCAGGAAAGTGTTAAAACCTCCCGGTAATTGGTACAACACGTAAGTTGGTGCGCCAAGACGTCCCAGTTCCATCCAGACGGCGGCGACGGTAACAAAACCCGCTTCCAGACCGCCGTGTTCCTCCGGGATCAGCAGGCTATCAATGCCCATATCCGCCAGCGCTTTTACAAAACGCTCAGGGTAGACGCTGTCACGATCGCACTCGGCAAAATAAGCTTCCCAGTTCTCACTGGCCATCAGTTCACGAATACCGGCGACAAACAGTTCCTGCTCGTCATTTAAGTTGAAATCCATCTTTCAGCCTCTTGATCAATTGGGTTAATTAGAATTACTTGTCTTTCCAGTGCACTTTGGCGTCTTTAATAAAGGACAGCGTCACCATAATGTTGACGAAGAACAGCGGGCATCCTCCGGCGATAATCGCGGTCTGAATGGGCTTCAGCCCGCCCAGCGCCAGCAGAACGATACCGATGATGCCGACCAGAATGGACCAGCCGATGCGTACCAGCAGCGGCGGCTCTTCACCATCGCGAACTTCGCGACAGGTCGACATCGCCAGGGTGTAAGAGCAGGCGTTAATCAGCGTTACGGTGGCGATAAAGCAGAGGATAAAGAAACCCCACATGGTGGCGGTGCTGAGCGGCAAGGCGGCCCAGGTTTCGATAATGGCGCGCGCCACGCCGTGTTGCTCAATCAACTGCGGAATGTTGAGGATGTTTTTATCCATCAGCAGCAGCGTGTTACTGCCAAGGACAGTCCACAGGATCCAGGTAGACGCGGTCAGGCCCAGTACCATCCCGAAGCACAGTTCACGTACGGTACGACCCCGAGAAATACGGGCCAGGAAGATACTCATCTGGATGGCGTAAATAACCCACCACGCCCAGTAGAAAACGGTCCAGCCCTGCGGGAAGCCGCCTTTACCGATGGCATCGGTATAGAACAGCATCCGTGGCAGATGCATCAGCAGCATCCCTACAGAATCGGTGAAGTAGTTCATGATGAAGCTGGCACCGCTGACGATAAACACCCAGCCGAGCATCAGGAAGCTCAGGTAGCTACGCACATCGCTGGCGATTCTGACCCCTTTTTGCAGGCCGCAGGCCACGCAAATAGCGTTCAATATGATCCAGCAGGTAATGATGATGGCATCCAATTGCAGCGTATGCGGAATACCGAACAGCCATTGCATACACTCGGTGACCAGCGGGGTAGCCAGACCGAGGCTGGTGCCCATCGCGAAGATCAGCGCCACCAGGTAGAAGTTATCGACGATGGTACCGAACAACCCTTTCGCATGCTTTTCACCGACGAGCGGTACCAGCGTGGAGCTGGGGCGGATGACATCCATCTTGCGTACAAAGAAGAAGTAGGCGAAGGCCACGGAAAGGAAGCTATAGGTTGCCCACGGCAATGGCCCCCAGTGGAACAGGCTGTACGCCAGACCTATCTCTTTCGCGCCTGTGGAATTTGGTTCCAGACCGAACGGCGGGGTGGAGATATAGTAGTAGATCTCAATAGAGCCCCAGAACAGAACTGCAGCGGATGTACAGGAGGCGAACATCATGAAAATCCAGCTGGCGGTACTAAACTCCGGTTTTTCGTCGCCTAATCTCTTTTTAGCATAGGGGCCAAAAACCAGCCAGAACCAGCCGAAGAGCATGACGACCATATACCATTCAAATGCCCAACCCCAGACGTTGGTGACATAACTGAATACCGCATTAATAACGACGTTAGCGGCATCAAGATCTCTTACTGTTAGCCAGCAAAGTATCCCGACAATTATTAATGGCGGGAAAAAAACCTTCGGTTCAATTCCCGATTTTCTCTTTTCATTTTTCATAAGTGAATTCCAGTGTGAAAACGAAATTTATTTAGCGTGCCAGTCCATGAACGTTTGTTTATTTATTATTAATGATTTGTTGATAAGTTTTTAACCTCTGGGACGCCTCAGTGAGTAACTCATAATGGGTATTCATTTCGGGTGGTTCTGTTATCTGTGTCACACTTTTTCGTGCTGGTTATTTTGTGTTTAAATTCTTATTTTTGTTTTGTAAATCATTTAGTTGATGCTGATTTTTTAACTTTTTTAAGTGTCTGGCGTTCAATATTGTTGAGCCAGCAAACAATATTGAAAATTTTCATATTTGGCATATTTCTTTCAATATTGGTGAGGTGCGTAACACTATTGAAAGTTACGAATATCAATGTGTGACATTTTCAATATTGGTGATTAAGGTTTTATTTCCGAATTAAAGAGCGTGATATCTGTATTTAACACCGCCGATATAAATACGTTTCCTTCATGATTTCTGGAGATGCAATGAAGATAATTACTTGCTACAAATGCGTACCTGATGAACAGGATATTGCGATTAATAATGCTGATGGAACACTCGATTTCAGCAAAGCGGATGGCAAAATCAGCCAATATGATCTGAATGCAATTGAAGCTGCTTGCCAGTTAAAACAGCAGTTGGGAGACGCTCAGGTTGTCGCCATGAGCGTTGGCGGCAAAGCGCTGACCAATGCAAAAGGGCGCAAAGATGTCCTCTCTCGTGGCCCTGATGAACTGATTGTTGTGATTGACGATCAATTTGAGCAGGCGCTGCCGCAACAAACCGCCAGCGCGCTGGCTGCCGCCGCGCAAAAATCAGGTTTCGATCTGCTTATTTGCGGTGACGGTTCTTCCGATCTTTATGCTCAGCAGGTTGGTCTGCTGGTGGGCGAAGCGCTGAACGTTCCGGCGATTAACGGCGTGAGTAAGATCCTCTCTCTTACCGACAGCACATTGACGGTAGAACGCGAACTGGAAGATGAAGTTGAAACGCTGAGCATCCCGCTCCCGGCGGTGATCGCGGTTTCCACCGACATCAACACCCCACAAATCCCTTCGATGAAAGCCATTCTTGGCGCGGCGAAAAAACCGGTTCAGGTCTGGTCGCCTGCGGATATCGGGCTGAACAGCATATCCGCGTATTCCGTACAACAGGTTGCCGCACCGAAGCAGCGCGAGCGTCAGCGTGTGGTGATTGAAGGTGACGGGGAAGAACAAATCGCCGCGTTTGTCGAGAATCTGCGCAAAATCATTTAATTATCAGGGGATGTTATGAACAAATTTTCCAGTGTCTGGGTATTCAGCGATACCCCTTCTCGTCTGCCCGAACTGATGAGTGGCGCGCAGGCTGTAGGTGAAAAAGTTAACGCGTTCGTACTGAACGAAGCGGACAGCGCGACAGCATGTCATTTGGGCGCGGATCATGTCTGGCTGCTCAGCGGCAAACCAGAAGACCGCATGATCGAAGACTACGCTGATGCGATGGCTGAGACTATTCGTCAGCATAGCGAGGGCGGCGCGGTGCTGCTGCCGAATACGCGTCGAGGCAAGCTGTTGGCAGCAAAACTGGGCTATCGCTTGTCGGCTGCGGTTTCCAACGACGCCAGCGAAGTCGCCCTGCAGGATGGAAAAGCGGCGGTCAAACATATGGTCTACGGCGGTCTGGCGATAGGAGCGGAAACCATCGCTTCGCCGTTTGCCGTGATCACGCTTAGCAGCGGAACGTTTGACGCACAAGACCCGGACACTTCTCGCAGCGGCGAGATGCATACCGTGCAGTGGCAGGCTCCGGCCATTAACGTGACCCGCACCGCAACCCAGGCGCGTCAGAGCAACAGCGTTGACCTCGACAAAGCGCGTCTGGTGGTCAGCGTGGGACGTGGCATCGGCAGCAAAGAGAATATCTCGCTGGCCGAAGCGCTGTGCCAGACGATTGGCGCCGAGCTGGCCTGCTCTCGCCCGGTGGCGGAAAACGAGAAGTGGATGGAGCACGAGCGCTACGTCGGTATCTCCAACCTGATGCTCAAGCCTGAACTGTATCTGGCGGTGGGGATCTCCGGGCAGATCCAGCATATGGTTGGTGCCAACGGCGCGCAGACGATTTTCGCCATCAACAAAGATAAAAACGCGCCAATCTTCCAGTATGCAGATTTTGGCATCGTTGGCGATGCGCTGAAGATCCTGCCTGCGCTGACGGCTGCCTTAGCGCGATAAACCATTTCGGGCAGGATGCGAAGGTATCCTGCCGCTGACAGGAGTACGTATGTCCGAAGATATCTTTGATGCCATCATCGTGGGTGCAGGTCTGGCCGGTTCGGTTGCGGCGCTGGTGCTTGCTCGCGAAGGTGCACAGGTGCTGGTTATCGAGCGTGGCAATTCTGCTGGCGCGAAGAATGTCACCGGTGGGCGTTTGTATGCACATAGCCTGGAACGCATCATTCCCGGCTTTGCGGATCAGGCCCCCATTGAACGCATGATCACCCACGAAAAACTCGCCTTTATGACCGAAAAAGGGGCGATGACGATGGATTATTGCAACGGCGAGGACGCCGCATCGTCGCAAGTTTCTTATTCCGTTTTGCGCAGTAAATTTGACGCCTGGCTGATGGAGCAGGCCGAAGAGGCGGGGGCGCAACTGATCACCGGTATTCGCGTGGATAATGTCGTTCAGCGTGATGGCAAAGTCGTGGGCGTGGAAGCCGATGGCGATATTCTGGAAGCCAAAGTCGTAATCCTCGCTGATGGGGTGAATTCTCTGCTGGCTGAAAAGCTGGGCATGGCAAAGCGTGTTGAGGCATCGCATGTTGCTGTCGGCGTGAAGGAACTGATCGAATTGCCGAAGTCGGTAATTGAAGATCGTTTCCAGTTACAGGGCAACGAAGGTGCCGCCTGTCTGTTTGCCGGGGCGCCAACCGATGGTCTGATGGGCGGTGGCTTCCTGTATACGAATGAAACAACCCTTTCCCTGGGGCTGGTCTGTGGACTTCATCATCTGAAAGACGCGAAAAAATCGGTCCCGCAAATGCTGGAAGATTTCAAACAGCATCCGGCAGTTGCGCCGCTGATCGCCGGTGGCAAGCTGGTGGAATATGCCGCACACGTTGTACCCGAGGCGGGAATGAATATGCAGCCTGAACTGGTGGGCGATGGCGTACTGATTGCCGGAGACGCTGCCGGCATGTGTATGAACCTCGGCTTTACCATCCGTGGTATGGATCTCGCCATATCCGCAGGCGAAGCGGCGGCGAAAACGGTGCTTTCGGCGATGAAGCGTGACGATTTTAGCAAGCAGTCGTTGGGCGAATATCGTCAGCATCTCGACGAGGGTCCGATGCGCGATATGCGCATGTATCAGAAGCTTCCCGCTTTTCTTGATAATCCCCGCATGTTTACCGCTTATCCCGAAATGGCGGTCAGTATCGCGCGCGACCTGTTCACCGTGGATGGCTCCGCTCCGGTGCCAATGCGTAAAAAAATCCTGCGCCATGCGAAGAAAGTGGGCTTCATCAACCTGATGAAAGATGGTCTGAAAGGAGTGACCGTATTATGACATCTCCCGTCAATGTGGACGTCAAACTGGGCGTCAATAAGTTCAATGTGGATGAAGACAGCCCGCACATCATTCTCAAAACCGATCCTGATAAACAGGCACTGGAGGTGCTGATTAAGGCCTGTCCGGCGGGACTGTATAAAAAGCAGGACGACGGTAGCGTTCGTTTTGATTACGCCGGGTGCCTGGAGTGCGGAACGTGCCGGATCCTCGGCCTTGATACGGCGCTGGAAAAATGGGAATACCCACGCGGGACGTTTGGCGTGGAGTTCCGCTACGGCTAAACCTGGTGCCGGATGGTGGCTTCGCCTTATCCGGCCTACAGGCATAGTACGTAGGCCTTAAAGCTACGCGCCATCAGGCATTAAGTTAAATAAAACAGGACATCACCATGCAGCAGCCCAGGAACTTTGATGATATCAAATTTACCTCTATTCATCGCCGGATAATGCTATGGGGAAGCGGTGGGCCGTTTCTGGATGGTTATGTGCTGGTAATGATTGGCGTGGCGCTGGAACAGCTCACGCCAGCATTGAAACTGGATGCTGACTGGATTGGTCTACTGGGGGCCGGTACACTGGCTGGCCTGTTTATTGGTACATCGCTGTTTGGCTACATTTCTGATAAGGTCGGGCGGCGCAAAATGTTTATTATCGATATCATCGCCATTGGCGTGATATCGGCGGCGACGATGTTCGTTACCTCGCCCGTTGAACTGTTGGTGATGCGCGTGCTGATCGGCATTGTGATTGGCGCCGATTACCCGATCGCCACCTCGATGATTACCGAATTTTCCAATACCCGCCAGCGTGCCTTCTCTATCGGTTTTATCGCGGCTATGTGGTATGTCGGCGCAACCTGTGCCGATCTGGTCGGTTACTGTTTGTATGATGTTGAGGGCGGATGGCGCTGGATGCTAGGTAGCGCGGTGATCCCCTGTATTTTGATCCTGATTGGACGCTTCGACCTGCCTGAATCGCCGCGCTGGCTGCTGCGTAAGGGGCGGGTGAAAGAGTGCGAGGCGATGATGATCAAGCTGTTCGGCGAACCGGTGGTGTTCGACGAAGAAGCGCCGCAGGAGACGCGTTTTCTCCAGCTGTTTAACCGCCGCCATTTCCCATTTGTGCTGTTTGTTGCCGCCATCTGGACCTGTCAGGTGATCCCGATGTTCGCCATTTACACCTTTGGTCCGCAGATTGTTGGACTACTGGGACTGGGCGCCGGGAAAAGCGCCGCGTTGGGCAACGTGGTGATTAGCTTGTGCTTTATGCTGGGGTGTATTCCGCCGATGTTCTGGCTCAACAGCGCGGGGCGGCGACCGCTGTTGATTGGCAGCTTTATTATGATGACGCTGGCGCTGGCCGTACTGGGGTTAATTCCTGATATGGGGGCGTGGCTGGTGGTGCTGGCCTTTGCCGTATACGCATTTTTCTCTGGTGGTCCGGGGAATCTGCAGTGGCTATATCCTAACGAACTGTTTCCTACCGATATTCGCGCGTCTGCCGTCGGGGTGATTATGTCGTTAAGCCGCATCGGGACCATTGTTTCCACCTGGGCGCTACCGGTGTTCATTAGCAAATACGGCATCAGTAATGTCATGCTGATGGGGGCAGGAATTTCGCTGATTGGCCTGCTCGTGTCCATTGCTTTTGCACCAGAAACACGCGGTCTGACGTTGTCTCAAACCAGTCAGATGACGATTCGCAGTAAGCCCGTGACCAGGGCAGGCTATTAGGAGTGTTCTGTATTTTCCCTGTAACTCAGTCAGTTAGCCTACAGTTAATGTATATATCACTGAAAACGACTGAAAAGCAGGGAGAACACCATGCAAAAACATATCCTGATCACCTCTATTTTTACCGCAGCAGCACTGTTTACCGTCGCCGGTTGTTCCTCAAACCAGGCGGTGAAAACCACCGACGGCAAAACCATCGTCACCGACGGCAAACCGCAAGTGGATGATGATACTGGCCTGGTGTCATATAAAAATGCGCAAACAGGTAAGACGGAGCAGATTAACCGCGACCAGGTTAAAGATATGAGTGAGCTGGACAACTAACTCAGATTTTTCCATTTATCTACTCAATAATATTGACTGTTAGCCTGTGGATTAACTGACTAAACTCACTGTTATTACAATAATGCAGTGACACAGGCTAATCATGATTCTCATCATTTATGCGCATCCCTATCCGCAGCATTCGCATGCGAATAAGCGGATGCTTGATCAGGCAAGGACGCTGGAGGGCGTGGAGATCCGCTCGCTCTACCAGCTCTACCCCGATTTCAATATCGATATTGCCGCTGAACAGGATGCGTTGGCACGCGCTGATTTAATTATCTGGCAGCATCCTATGCAGTGGTATAGCACGCCTCCGTTACTCAAATTGTGGATGGATAAAGTCCTCTCTCACGGCTGGGCCTATGGCCATGGCGGAACAGCGCTGCACGGTAAACATCTGCTGTGGGCTGTGACGACTGGCGGCGGTGAAAACCACTTTGATATCGGATCCCATCCTGGCTTTGATGTACTTTCCCAGCCCTTACAGGCAACGGCTTTATATTGCGGCCTCAAATGGCTGCCGCCGTTTGCGATGCACTGTACGTTTATTTGTGATGATGAAACGCTGCAGGCGCAGGCGCGCCACTATAAACAGCGTCTGCTGGAGTGGCAGGAGGTGCATCATGGATAGTCATACGCTAATACAGGCGCTGATTTACCTCGGTTCGGCGGCGCTGATTGTCCCCATAGCCGTACGGCTGGGCTTAGGGTCGGTGTTGGGCTATCTCATTGCCGGGTGCATCATCGGTCCATGGGGTTTGAGGCTGGTGACCGATGCCGAATCAATCCTCCATTTTGCCGAGATCGGCGTGGTGCTGATGCTGTTTGTCATCGGCCTGGAACTGGATCCGCAACGTTTGTGGAAGCTGCGAGCCTCGGTGTTTGGCGGTGGTGCATTACAAATGGTGGTTTGCGGTGGGCTGATCGGTCTGTTCTGTATGTTCCTCGGCCTGCGCTGGCAGGTAGCGGAACTCATCGGCATGACGCTGGCGCTTTCCTCCACGGCCATCGCTATGCAGGCGATGAATGAACGTAACCTGATGGTGTCGCAACTCGGACGCAGCACATTTGCCGTGCTGCTGTTCCAGGATATCGCCGCTATTCCACTGGTGGCGATGATCCCATTACTCGCGGCGAGTGGCGCATCAACAACGCTTGGGGCGTTTGCGCTCTCTGCGCTAAAGGTGGCGGGCGCACTGGTGCTGGTGGTGTTGTTAGGCCGCTATGTGACGCGTCCGGCCTTACGTTTTGTCGCCCGTTCAGGCCTGCGGGAAGTGTTTAGCGCCGTCGCGCTGTTCCTCGTTTTTGGCTTCGGTCTGCTGTTGGAAGAGGTCGGACTGTCGATGGCTATGGGGGCGTTCCTGGCCGGTGTGCTGTTGGCCAGTTCTGAGTATCGCCATGCGCTGGAAAGCGATATTGAACCGTTCAAAGGGCTGTTGCTGGGACTGTTCTTCATCGGCGTGGGGATGTCTATCGATTTTGGCACGCTGATTGATAACCCTTTGCGCATTATCATCTTGCTGGTTGGTTTCTTGGTTATCAAAACCGTCATGCTGTGGCTGATAGCGAAACCGTTGCAGGTGCCGAATAAGCAACGTCGCTGGTTTGCCGTATTATTAGGACAGGGCAGTGAATTTGCCTTCGTGGTGTTTGGCGCGGCGCAAATGGCAGACGTGCTTGATCCTGATTGGGCGAAATCGTTGACCCTGGCGGTGGCGCTGTCGATGGCGGCGACGCCAATTTTACTGGTGATTTTGACGCATCTGGAAAAATCAGCGACCGGTGAAGAGCGGGAAGCGGATGAAATCGACGAAGAACAACCACGAGTGATCATCGCCGGGTTTGGGCGATTTGGTCAGATTACCGGTCGTTTGCTGTTGTCGAGCGGCGTCAAAATGGTGGTTCTTGATCATGACCCGGACCATATCGAAACGCTACGTAAATTTGGCATGAAGGTTTTCTATGGCGATGCGACCCGGATGGATCTGCTGGAGTCTGCCGGGGCGGCTAAAGCTGAAGTCATTATTAACGCCATTGACGATCCGCAAACCAGCCTGCAATTAACCGAAATGGTGAAGGAGCATTTCCCGCATCTGCAAATTATTGCCCGCGCGCGCGACGTAGATCATTACATCCGGCTGCGCCAGGCGGGCGTGGATATGCCGGAACGTGAAACCTTTGAAGGCGCGTTGAAGACCGGGCGTCTGGCGCTGGAAGGGCTTGGGCTGGGGCGCTATGAAGCGCGTGAGCGGGCCGACGTATTCCGTCGCTTCAATATGCTTATGGTTGAGGAGATGGTGAAAGGGGAAAATGACGCGATTTCCCGTGCAGCGGTTTATAAACGCACCAGCGCAATGCTGAGTGAAATTATTGCGGAAGATCGCCAACACTTATCGTTAATTCAACGCCATGGCTGGCAAGGCACGGATGAAGGTAAACATACGGGCGACGTCGCCGATGAGCCGGAAGTGAAACCGTCAGCATAGAGTAAAAAATGTGATGTTCTGCAAACTTTACTGCTAATTGACTGTTTTTGAACTACTGTAATGCTGGCGTACCACCTTAAATAGGTCGGTTCGCCAGCAGAACGGAAAATTTTCATGCTCATCCTCTTTCCGCCAGTCGACGAAAGATTGCGCTTTCCGTATAGTGGCGACAATTTTTTTGTATCCGGGAAACATTCAATGATCAGTCTGATTGCGGCGTTAGCGGTAGATCGCGTCATCGGTATGGAAAACGCCATGCCATGGAACCTACCTGCCGATCTCGCCTGGTTTAAACGTAATACCTTAAACAAGCCGGTTGTCATGGGCCGCCATACCTGGGAATCCATCGGGCGACCGTTGCCAGGGCGTAAAAATATTGTCATCAGCAGCAAGCCTGGCACCGACGATCGCGTGCAGTGGGTGAAGTCTGTTGATGAAGCAATAGCGGCCTGCGGCGATGAACCTGAAATTATGGTGATTGGCGGTGGACGCGTGTATGAACAGTTCCTGCCGAAAGCGCAAAAACTGTATCTGACACACATTGATGCGGAAGTTGAAGGGGATACGCATTTCCCGGACTACGAACCGGACGACTGGGAATCAGTGTTTAGCGAATTTCACGATGCCGACGCGCAAAACTCCCACAGCTACTGCTTCGAGATTCTTGAACGTCGTTAATACTGTAAATGCCGGATGGCGGCGAAATGCCTTATCATCCAGCTAATGTAGGCCGGATAAGGTGCGAGCACCGCATCCGGCAAACGACTATCAGGCGTTGACCGCTTCGCCGGGATCCAGATTCAGATGGCGATTTGATGGCTGCACAAAGTACTGTTTGTCTTCCCAGCGCAGACAGGTGAGGTCTCCCCCCCAGCAACATCCCGTATCCAGCGCGTAGATACCTTCAGGCGTGCCTTTCCCCTCCAGCGATGCCCAGTGCCCGAAAGCAATGCTATAGGCTTCACTGACAGGCCCAGGAATGGCAAACCAGGGCTTCAGCGGGGCTGGCGCATCTTCTGGCGACTCTTTGCTGTACATATCCAACTGACCGTTGGGGAAGCAGTAGCGCATACGGGTAAATGCGTTGGTAATAAAACGCAGGCGCGCCAGCCCCGTGAGTTCCGGCGTCCAGTTGTTTGGCATGTCGCCATACATGGCGTCAAGGAAGAAGGGATACGAGTCGCTCGACAATACGGCTTCAACATCGCGGGCACAATTCCTCGCTGTCTGCAGATCCCATTGTGGGGTAATGCCGGCATGCGCCATCACCAGCTTCTTCTCTTCATCAATCTGCAAGAGTGGCTGGCGGCGTAACCAATTAAGTAACTCATCCGCATCCGCTGCTTCGAGCAGCGGTGTGAGCCGGTCTTTCGGTTTGTTACGGCTGATACCAGCAAACACGGCCAGCAGGTGCAGATCGTGATTGCCAAGGACTAACCGCACGCTATCGCCCAGCGATTTCACGTAGCGTAAAACGTCCAGAGAGCCTGGCCCACGCGCGACCAGATCGCCGGTGAGCCAGAGGGTGTCTTGTTCGGGGTTAAAGTCTACCTGGTGCAGCAAGGCGATCAGTTCATCGTAACAACCGTGAACGTCGCCAATAAGGTATGTCGCCATAGTTATTGTTTTAGTGAATGAGTGTTGGAACGGCGAGCCGAAACACGGGAATGTCGATGGTAAAGGCGATGCCTTGTTCATCGATCATTTCGTAATGACCCTGCATGGTGCCCAGCGGTGTTTCAATTACCGCTCCGCTGGTGTACTGATACTCTTCGCCAGGTTCGATGTGGGGCTGAACGCCAACCACACCTTCGCCCTGAACTTCGGTTTCGCGGCCATGACCATTAGTGATCAACCAATAACGCCCCAACAGCTGCACAGGCGCTCGCCCCAAATTGCGGATAGTCACGGTATAAGCAAAAACGTAACGTTCATCATCAGGTGAGGATTGCGCCTCAATGTAGACGCTTTGTACCTGAATGCACACTCGGGGCGAATTGATCATCTTTAACTCTCCTTCGATGGCGCTTTTTCTGACAGATAGTTAGCCATCCGGCAGTATTGCGCGACAGAGATATTTTCCGCTCGCATCGCCGGATCAATACCCAGCTCGGTCAGGACCTCAACGCTAAACAGGTTACCGAGGCTGTTACGTACCGTTTTACGGCGCTGGTTAAACGCTTCGGTGGTAATACGGCTCAGCACGCGGACATCTTTAACCGGGTACGGCATCGTCGCATGTGGAACCAGACGCACAACGGCGGAATCGACTTTAGGCGCAGGCGTGAATGCGGATGGCGGTACTTCGAGTACCGGGATCACATTGCAATAATATTGCGCCATGACGCTTAATCGACCATACGCTTTACTGTTTGGCCCTGCAACCAGACGATTGACTACCTCTTTTTGCAACATGAAATGCATGTCGGCAATGGCATCAGTATAGGTAAAAAGATGGAACATCAGCGGCGTGGAGATGTTGTACGGCAGGTTGCCGAAAACGCGCAGCGGCTGGCCCATCGTTTGTGCGAGTTCGCCGAAGTTCATCGTCATGGCATCTTGCTGATAAATCGTCAGCTTTGGCCCTAAAAACGGGTGAGTTTGCAGGCGCGCGGCAAGGTCGCGGTCCAGTTCAATGACCGTGAGCTTATCCAGTCGTTCACCTACTGGCTCGGTCAATGCTGCCAGGCCCGGGCCGATTTCGACCATTGCCTGACCCTTCTGCGGATTGATAGCAGAGACAATACTTTCGATCACAAACTGATCGTTAAGGAAGTTTTGCCCGAAACGTTTACGGGCTAAGTGGCCCTGATGGACTCGATTATTCATTAGTATTAACAATCATTTTGATGGCGAGGTTAAGCGCCGTAATAAAACTGCCGACATCTGCTTGCCCACGACCCGCAAGTTCAAGTGCGGTACCGTGATCGACAGATGTGCGAATAAAGGGCAGGCCCAGCGTGATATTCACACCGCGACCAAATCCCTGGTATTTTAGCACGGGGAGACCCTGATCGTGGTACATTGCCAATACGGCATCCGCGTGGTCGAGATATTTGGGCTGAAACAGCGTATCTGCAGGCAGTGGGCCGTTTAATTTCATCCCCTGCGTACGCAGGGCATCGAGGACCGGAATGATGGTGTCTAACTCTTCCGTCCCCATATGTCCGCCTTCACCAGCATGCGGGTTAAGGCCACACACCAGAATCTGCGGATCGGCAATGCCAAACTTGGTGCGCAAATCATGATGCAGAATGCCGATCACTTCCTGCAACAGTGCGGGTGTAATAGCGTCGGCAACGGCTCTGAGCGGCAAATGCGTGGTGGCCAGCGCTACGCGCAGTTCCTCCGTCGCCAGCATCATCACCACTTTCTTCGCCTGTGAACGCTCTTCAAAAAACTCGGTATGCCCGGTAAACGGCACCCCAGCGTCATTGATTACGCCCTTGTGGACAGGGCCGGTAATCAGCGCCGCAAATTCACCTTGCAGACAACCATCGCAGGCGCGAGCCAGCGTATCCACGACATATTGCCCATTTTCTACCGCCAATTGACCTGCGACTACAGGTGCTCGTAGCGCAATCGGTAACAGCGTCAACGTACCTGCTGATTGCGGTCTGGCTGGAGTATCTGAAGAGTAGGGGAGGAGTGAAAGCGGTAAACCGAGCATCGCTGCCCGGTCACTGAGAAGAGCGGCATCCGCACAGACGACGAGTTCTACGGGCCACTCACGCTGTGCGAGCTGAACCACGAGGTCTGGGCCAATCCCGGCGGGTTCGCCGGGAGTGATGACAACGCGTTGAATACGAGTCATTAGTTGCTCAGAATTTTAACGTATGCGCTGGCGCGCTGTTCCTGCATCCAGGTCGCTGCTTCTTCCGAGAATTTACGGTTCATCAGCATACGGTAGGCACGGTCTTTCTGCGCTGCGTCAGTTTTATCCACATTACGCGTGTCCAGCAGTTCGATCAGATGCCAACCGAAAGAGGAATGCACCGGGGCGCTCATCTGTCCTTTGTTAAGTTTGGTCAGCGCATCGCGGAAAGCGGGATCGAAAATATCCGCTGCAGCCCAGCCCAGATCGCCGCCCTGGTTGGCAGAACCGGGATCCTGAGAAAACTCTTTCGCTGCTGCCGCGAAGGTGGTTTTACCGCTCTTAATATCTGCCGCGATTTGTTCCAGCTTCAGACGCGCCTGTTGATCGGTCATGATCGGCGATGGCTTCAGCAGAATATGGCGGGCGTGCACTTCAGTCACGGAGATGCTCTGACTTTGACCACGCATATCGTTGACTTTCAGGATGTGGAAACCTACACCTGAACGAATAGGGCCGATGATATCGCCTTTCTTCGCGGTGCTTAACGCCTGAGCGAAGATGCCCGGTAGTTCCTGAATACGTCCCCAACCCATCTGGCCGCCTTTCAGCGCCTGCTGGTCTGCGGAGTAAGTGATAGCCAGTTTGCCGAAATCGCTACCGTTACGCGCTTCATCAACAACGGAACGCGCCTGGCTTTCAGCCGCGTTTACCTGATCTGAAGTTGGGTTTTCCGGTAATGGGATCAAAATGTGGCTCAGGTTCAGCTCGGTGCTGGCATCGTTTTGGTTGCCAACCTGCTGCGCCAGGGCATCCACTTCCTGCGGCAGAATGGTGACGCGACGGCGGACTTCGTTGTTACGCACTTCGGAGATGGTCATCTCTTTGCGGATCTGGCTACGATAGGTCGAGTAGCTTAAGCCATCCTGTGCCAGACGGCTGCGCATCTGATCCAGCGTCATGTTGTTCTGCTTGGCGATGTTGGCGATAGCCTGATCCAACTGCTCGTCAGAGATTTTAACCCCCATCTTCTGACCCATTTGCAGGAGGATTTGATCCATGATCAAACGCTCCAGGATCTGATGACGCAGCGTGGCGTCGTCCGGTAACTGCTGACCAGCCTGACCCGCATTAAGTTTTACTGACTGCATTAAGCCATCGACGTCGCTTTCGAGAACGACGCCGTTATTGACGACGGCTGCGACTTTATCGACTACCTGTGGGGCAGCGAAACTGGTATTCGCGATCATGGCGATACCGAGAAGCAGCGTTTTCCAGTTCTTCATACTTTTTCCATTTCAATTAACCGCAATGCGGATTACGTTGTAAATCAATCAGATCATAAAGCGCTTTGATACGGCAAAATGTTCGAACGCAACATTTGGTTGGTGCCGAGACCGTAGTTAGAGCTCAGGCCACGCAGTTCGATATTAAAGCCGATCGTGTTGTCATAAATCGCGTGCTGCATTTTGTTATCCCAACCGTTCAGCTTACGTTCGTAGCCGAAGCGAATAGCGTAACAGCAGGAGTTGTACTGTAAGCCCAGCATTGAATCTGCTTCTTTGTTCACATTGGTATCGAAGTAGTAAGCACCGACAATCGACCAGCGGTCGGCAATCGGGAAGCTCGCCACCGCACCCACCTGTGAAATCCCATTTTCATATTGGGCGTTAGTTACATCGCGTGAAGGTACCGCGGCCTTAATATACTCTGGGCTGGCATAACGGTAGTTCAATTGCAGCATACGGTTTTCGTCACGGCGGTATTCGATACTGCTATTGCTGGTTGCGATGCTATCCAGGCGCGTGTCGTACTGGATCCCACTGCGTAAACCCCAGCGATCGGAGATGCGCCAGTAGGTATCGCCAGCCCATACCAGTGAGCCCGTTTTGTCGTCATTCTCCCATTCTGTATGGTCATCGCCAGTGCGAGACTCGGTGAAATAGTAGATTTGACCCACAGAAATATTAAAACGTTCAACGGCCGCGTCATCATAAACGCGAGATGTGACCCCGGTCGTTACCTGATTGGCGGAAGCAATACGGTCCAGGCCGCCATAAGAGCGGTCACGGAACAGGCCACTGTAGTCAGATTGCAGCAGGGATGAGTCATAGTTATAGATATGACTTTGGTCGCGGTATGGGACGTACAGGTACTGCGCGCGCGGCTCCAGCGTCTGGGTATATCCCGGCGCCAGCATGTTCATATCGCGCTCGAAGACCATCTTGCCGTCGACTTTAAACTGCGGCATGACGCGGTTGGCGGAATCATCCAGCTTGGTATTTTTCGGGTTACTGTTGTACCAATCCAGGTTGGTCTGCTGATAGTGCGTTGCCAGCAGTTTCGCTTCCGTATTGACACTGCCCCAGTTATTTGACAACGGCAGATTAATGGTCGGTTCCAGGTGAACACGCGTGGCTTCCGGCATGTTGTCATTGGTGTTCACGAAATGGACCGCCTGGCCATAAATACGGGTATCAAACGGACCGACGTCATTCTGGTAATAGTTGACGTCTAACTGCGGCTGCGCAGAGTAGCTGTTACTGTTTGCGGCATCGAAGACCTGGAACTGCTTGGTCGAGACCGTGGCGTCAAAGTTCTGTACCGCATAGCCAACGCTGAATTTTTGCGTGGCATAGCCGTCGGTACTGGAACCGTATTTATTATCGAAATCATTGAAGTAGCTGGTGTCGCTGACCTTGGTGTAGTCGATGTTGAAACGCCACACCTGGTCCATTACGCCAGCGTGCCGCCAGTAAAACAGCCAGCGGCGTGAGTTGTCATCCTTCGGGTTATCATCCTCGTACACTTTATCGGAGTTCAGATAGTCGAACTCCATCAGGCCTGCACCCGCCTGGGTGAGGTAGCGGAATTCGTTCTCCCACATGATGCCGCCACGACGGTGCATATAATGCGGCGTGATGGTGGCGTCCATATTGGGCGCAATGTTCCAGTAGTACGGAAGATAGAACTCAAAATAGTTATTAGTCGAGTATTTTGCGTTCGGGATCAGGAAACCGGAACGGCGCTTATCGCCGACGGGCAACTGTAAATAAGGACTGTAAAAGACCGGAACCGGACCCAGTTTAAAACGGGCGTTCCAGATCTCTGCGACCTGTTCTTCACGATCGTGGATGACTTCGCTACCGACGACGCTCCAGGTATCGGAACCGGGCAGACAGGAGGTAAAGCTACCGTTTTCCAGAATGGTATAACGGTTTTCCCCACGCTGTTTCATCAAGTCGGCTTTCCCGCGTCCCTGACGGCCCACCATCTGGTAATCACCTTCCCAGATGTTGGTATCTTTGGTATTCAGATTAGACCAGCCCTTCGGTCCCTTCAGAATAACCTGATTGTCATCGTAATGGACATTACCCAACGCATCGACGGTACGTACTGGCTCCGGCTGGCCTTCTGCCTGCTTCTGATGAAGCTGAACTTCGTCGGCTTGCAGGCGGCTATTACCCTGCGCAATATCCACGTTGCCGGTAAACACTGCGTCATCCGGGTAATTCCCTTTCGCGTTGTCGGCATTGATGGTGACGGGTAATTCATTGGTTTCGCCCTTCACCAGAGGACGGTTATAGCTCGGCACGCCCAGCATACACTGTGAGGCGAGATCGGCTGCCAGACCCTGTTGACTATAAAGGGCGCTGGCAATCATGGTGGCCAGAAGAGTGGGAATACGTTTTTTCATACGTTGTATTTATTGTTCCATCATCGGTAGCGTCGCGCGTGACAAACGGTCACAGCCTAACTTATCTCATCTTCACTGCGCTAGTGTTAATCCTGCCCATTTAGGCATCCGTGGTGTTAGGCACGGCATTGAATGACAGGTATGATAATGCAAATTATAGGCGATGTCCCACAATTGACCGCAGCCGTCAAACGGTAAAAGCAGCTTATATTGTGGGACATAGTCTGGCTGAGAGCATAAAGATTTGGGGAGTCTATGCAGTATTGGGGAAAGATAATTGGTGTAGCCGTGGCTTTAATGATGGGCGGCGGCTTCTGGGGTGTGGTTCTGGGCCTGTTAGTCGGCCACATGTTCGACAAAGCCCGCATGCGCAAAATGGCGTGGTTTGCCAACCAACGTGAACGCCAGGCGCTTTTTTTTGCCACCACTTTTGAGGTGATGGGACATCTGACCAAATCCAAAGGTCGCGTCACGGAAGCCGATATTCATATCGCCAGCCAGTTGATGGATCGGATGAATTTGCACGGTGATTCCCGTACTGCCGCGCAACACGCCTTCCGGGTGGGAAAATCAGACAATTACCCATTACGTGAAAAGATGCGTCAGTTTCGCAGCGTCTGTTTTGGTCGATTCGATCTGATCCGCATGTTTCTGGAGATCCAGATCCAGGCAGCATTTGCCGATGGGTCATTGCATCCTAACGAGCGCGAAGTGTTGTATGTGATCGCTGAAGAGTTGGGGATTTCGCGCACCCAGTTTGATCAGTTTCTGCGCATGATGCAGGGCGGGGCACAGTTCGGCGGCGGATATCAGCAGCAGTCCGGTGGTGGCGGCTGGCAGCAAGCGCAACGAGGCCCGACGCTGGAAGACGCCTGCAATGTTCTCGGTGTTAAAACAACCGACGATGCGACCACCATTAAACGCGCTTATCGTAAACTGATGAGCGAACACCATCCGGACAAACTGGTGGCGAAAGGGCTGCCGCCGGAGATGATGGAGATGGCTAAGCAGAAGGCGCAGGAAATTCAGAAGGCGTACGAGCTGATTAAAGAGCAGAAAGGATTTAAGTAAATATACACGGCATCCTTCAAGCTGCCTCTTTGTTGGCTGCACTGTGAAACCCCAGTCACATAGTTATCTATGCTCCTGGGGATTTCTTCGTTTGCCGCCTCGATGCATCTCGAATGATTTGTGTCTATAAATAGAGACACAAAGCAAAAACGAAATGCGTCCCCAGCAACGTTTTAAAAATCCGCCGGGACTTTAAACGTCATGCTGTTGCCGTATTCGGGATGGGTGATGGTTAACATCTCTGCGTGCAGCAGCAGGCGCGGCGCTAACGCCAGGGCCTGTGGCGGGGCGTAGAAGCGGTCACCCAGAATCGGATGCCCTAATGCCAGCATATGCACTCGCAGCTGGTGGGAGCGTCCGGTAATAGGTTTGAGCACCACCCGGGCGGTGTTATCCGCCGCGAACTCTACCACTTCATACTCGGTCTGCGCGGATTTCCCGGTCTCATAACACACTTTCTGCTTTGGCCGGTTCGGCCAGTCGCAAATCAGCGGTAAATCAACCAGTCCCTCGGCCGGAGCGGGATGTCCCCATACGCGTGCGACATATTGCTTTTTCGGTTCGCGCTCGCGAAACTGGCGTTTTAGTTCACGCTCTGCCGCTTTGGTTAGCGCGACTACAATCACGCCGCTGGTTGCCATATCCAGACGATGCACGGATTCAGCCTGCGGATAATCGCGCTGAATGCGCGTCATCACGCTGTCTTTGTGCTCATCCAGACGGCCCGGCACGGACAACAAGCCGCTCGGCTTATTGACCACCATAATGTGCTCATCCTGATACAGGATAACCAGCCAGGGCTCCTGCGGCGGATTGTAGTTTTCCATCCCCATGTATGGCTCCGTTACTGGTGCGTCACAACGATCAGACGCAGGGCATCCAGACGCCAGCCCGCCTGATCCAGGCTTTCCAACACCTGCTGGCGGTTGCTTTCAATGGCGCTGAGTTCGTCATCACGGATGTTCGGGTTAACTGCACGCAGGGCTTCCAGACGCGACAGTTCTGCTGTCAGCTTCTCGTCCGCTTCCTTACGCGCCGCGTCGATCAGCGCGCGGGCGGATTTTTCCACCTGCGCTTCACCCAGTTGCAGGATGGCATGAACATCCTGCTGCACGGCGTTGACCAGTTTGCTGCCGGTGTGGCGGTTAACGGCGCTGAGCTGACGGTTAAAGGTTTCGAATTCAACCTGCGCGGCAAGGTTATTACCGTTTTTATCCAGCAGCATGCGTACCGGCGTTGGTGGCAGGAAGCGGTTCAACTGCAGCTGTTTCGGCGCCTGCGCCTCTACAACGTAGACCAGTTCAACCAGCAGAGTGCCGACTGGTAATGCCTTGTTTTTCAATAAAGAAATAGTGCTGCTTCCGGTATCGCCGGAAAGGATCAGATCCAAACCATTGCGGATCAGCGGATGCTCCCAGGTAATAAACTGAGCGTCTTCACGCGACAGGGCGACATCACGTTCAAACGTAATGGTGCAGCCATCTTCCGGCAGGCCAGGGAAATCCGGTACCAGCATGTGATCGGACGGCGTCAGCACGATCAAATTGTCGCCACGGTCATCTTGATTAATACCGACGATATCAAACAGGTTCATGGCAAAGGCGATCAGGCTGGTGTCGTCATCCTGCTCTTCAATACTTTCGGTAAGCTGTTGAGCTTTTTCGCCGCCATTGGAGTGAATTTCCAGCAGGCGATCGCGGCCTTGCTCCAGCTGGGCTTTCAGCGCGTCATGCTGCTCACGGCAGGTTTTGATCAGGTCATCAAAGCCATCGGTATTTTCCGGCTCAGCCAGGAAGCCGATCAGATTGTTGTATACCGTGTCATAGATAGTACGTCCGGTTGGGCAAGTGTGTTCGAACGCATCCAGACCTTCGTGGTACCAGCGCACCAGCACGGATTGCGCTGTTTTTTCCAGAAACGGCACGTGGATCTGAATATCATGCGCCTGACCGATACGGTCCAGACGACCAATACGCTGTTCCAGCAGGTCCGGGTTGAACGGCAGGTCGAACATCACCAGGTTGCTGGCGAACTGGAAGTTACGCCCCTCGGAGCCGATTTCAGAACACAGCATCACCTGGGCGCCGCTATCTTCTTCGCTAAACCAGGCTGCCGCGCGGTCACGTTCAATGATCGACATTCCTTCATGGAACACGGCGGCGCGGATCCCTTCACGCTCGCGCAAGACTTGCTCCAGTTGCAGCGCGGTGGTCGCTTTCGCGCAGATAACCAGCACTTTTTGCGAGCGGTGGCTGGTCAGGTAGCCCATCAGCCATTCCACGCGCGGATCAAAGTTCCACCAGGTGCCGGTGTCACCTTCGAATTCCTGATAAATCTGTTCCGGGTAGAGCATGTCGCGAGCCCGGTCTTCCGCACTCTTTCGTGCGCCCATAATGCCGGAGACTTTAATCGCGGTCTGATATTGGGTTGGCAGCGGCAGCTTGATGGTATGCAGTTCGCGTTTCGGGAAGCCTTTCACACCGTTACGGGTATTACGGAACAGCACGCGGCTGGTGCCATGGCGGTCCATCAGCATTGAAACCAGCTCCTGGCGCGCGCTCTGGGCGTCCTCGCTGTCGCTGTTTGCCGCCTGCAATAACGGCTCAATGTCCTGCTCGCCAATCATGTCGCCTAACATGTTCAGCTCATCGTTACTCAGCTTGTTGCCAGCCAGCAGCATGGCGACGGCATCAGCGACCGGACGGTAATTTTTTTGCTCTTCAACAAACTGGGCGAAATCGTGGAAACGGCTTGGATCCAGCAGGCGCAGACGCGCAAAGTGGCTTTCCATACCCAGTTGTTCTGGCGTTGCGGTCAGTAGCAGGATACCCGGCACGCGTTCAGCCAGCTGTTCAATGGCCATATATTCGCGGCTGGGCGCATCTTCGCTCCACACCAGGTGATGGGCTTCATCGACAATCAGCAGATCCCATTCGGCGTCACACAAGTGCTCCAGACGCTGTTTACTGCGACGGGCAAAGTCCAGCGAACAGATAACTAACTGTTCGGTTTCAAACGGGTTGTAGGCGTCATGCTGCGCTTCTGCATAACGCTCATCATCAAACAGCGCAAAACGCAGGTTGAAACGGCGCAGCATTTCGACCAGCCACTGGTGCTGTAGCGTCTCCGGGACGATGATCAGTACGCGTTCAGCGGCGCCGGAAAGCAGTTGCTGATGCAGGATCATCCCTGCCTCAATGGTTTTACCTAAACCCACTTCGTCAGCCAGCAAAACGCGCGGGGCGTGACGACGACCAACATCATGAGCAATGTTGAGCTGGTGGGGGATCAGGCTGGTACGCTGGCCGCGCAAACCACTCCACGGCATACGGTACTGTTCGCTCTGAAATTTACGCGCGCGATAGCGCAGCGCAAAGCGGTCCATACGATCAATTTGGCCAGCAAACAGGCGATCCTGTGGTTTGCTGAATACCAGTTTACTGTCGAGCAGCACTTCACGCAGCGTTACACCGGTTTCTTCGGTATCAAGGCGGGTTCCGATATAGGCAAGCAGGCCGTTTTCTTCTTTTACTTCATCGACATGCAGCTGCCAGCCTTCATGGCTCGTTATCGTATCGCCAGGATTGAACATCACGCGGGTCACGGGAGAATCACTGCGCGCATACAGACGGTTTTCGCCCGTCGATGAGAAAAGTAAAGTGACGGTTCGCGCATCCATGGCGACAACAGTACCAAGTCCCAGTTCGCTTTCTGTATCGCTGATCCAGCGTTGACCAAGTGTAAAAGGCATATATGTTCGGCTCTATATCTTTAATTGCAGGCAATACTCGTCATTTTCCGGGCTAACCCGGTTTTTGAGAGCATACGACCCCGCTACCAGGCTAATAAATCAGTGGTAGTGGTGTTAAATGGGTCCAGGAATGGAAAGGGCGCTATGGTACTGGATGGCGGCGGTTTCGTCACGCGTCAAAATAACCCCAGTTGCCCTGTGAGTAGTGTAGCAAAGTTATCATCGATAAAGGGAAGTATTCCCTCGGCAACTGGTTGTATCTGACGGGTCAGATAGTGCTCATAATCGAGAGCAGATTGCTGATAATCCACAGGTTCAGGGCCGTTTACTGTCCAGACATATTTAATGGTGCCACGGTTTTGGTACTGTGGCGCACGACCTCGTTTTATATTCTGTTCATCAGCCAGTCGTGCCGCGCGGACGTGTGGCGGAACATTTCGCTGGTATTCACTTAACGGGCGGCGCAGGCGTTTGCGGTACACCAGTTGCGCATCAAGTTCACCCGCCATCAGACGGTCGATGGTCTCGCGGACAAACTCCTGATACGGCTCGTTACGAAAAATTCGCAGGTACAGCTCCTGCTGGAATTGTTGTGCCAGCGGTGTCCAGTCGGTGCGAACCGTTTCCAGCCCCTTAAACACCATGCGTTGTTCAGCCCCTTCCTGAATCATTCCGGCGTAACGTTTTTTACTACCGGTATCTGCACCGCGAATAGTCGGCATCAGAAAGCGACAAAAGTGGGTTTCAAACTCCAGCTCCAGCGCGCTGGTCAGATTTTGTTGCTTTAGCGATTGCGCCCACCACGAGTTGACATGGCTCACCAGCTCCCGGCCAATCCGGGCGGCATCATCTTCTGAGTGCGCCTTTTTAAGCCAGACAAAGGTCGAGTCGGTATCACCATAGATGACGTCGTAACCCTGAGCCTCAATTAACGCTTTGGTCTGGCGCATGATCGCATGACCGCGCATCGTGATTGATGAGGCCAGTCTCGGGTCGAAAAAGCGACAGGCGGTCGTGCCAAGCACACCGTAAAACGCGTTCATGATAATTTTCAGCGCCTGCGAGAGCGGTTTATTTCCGTGGCGTTTTGCTTCTTCACGCCCGTGCCAGATCTGAGTAACGATCTCCGGCAGGCAATGTTTTTCGCGTGAGAACCAGGCGTCAAGAAAACCTTCGGTGCTGTGCTCCCGATCCGGTTGCGCCATCCCTTCAATAAGCCCCACCGGATCGATCAAAAATGTACGAATAATTGAGGGGTACAGGCTTTTGTAATCCAGCACCAGCACGGAGTCGTACAATCCCGGGCGCGAGTCCATCACGTAGCCGCCGGGGCTGGCGTGCGCGGGAACTTCCCCCAGATTTGGCGCCACGTAACCCGCCCGGTGCATGCGCGGAAGGTAGAGGTGGCCGAAGGCGGCAACCGAACCACCGTGACGGTCGACCGGTAGACCGTTGACCGTCGAGCGCTCCAGCAGAAAAGGCATGATCTCGGTTTTATGAAAAATACGCGTGACCAGCTCACAGTCTTTGAGATTGTAGGTGGCGAGCGCGGGTTTATCCTGGGCAAACCGACGGTCAATTTCGTCCATTCGGTCCCACGGGTTATCAATCGACTTGCCTTCACCCAGCAATTCTTGCGACACCGTTTCCAGCGAGAATGACGAGAAATTCCAGAAGGCGGATTTGAGTGCTTCAATGCCGTCAATGATCAGACGACCTTTGGCCTGCGCGAAGAACACGCCGTTTTTGAAGCCATGCTCGCGCCACTCCAGTTCGCTATTATCACGACCAAAACGCAGGGGGATGCGATAACGTTCGGCATGCTTTTGCAGGACGCGTAAATCGAATTGCACCACGTTCCAGCCGATGATGACATCGGGATCGTGACGGGCAATCCAGTCGTTGAGCTTTTCCAGCAACTGCGGGCGGCTTGCCACGTACTCAAGTTCAAAATCCAGCGCCGAGGCATCGCCGTTTGCCGGGCCGAGCATGTAGACAATACGCTGCCCGCAACCTTCAAGGCCAATGCAGTAGAGTTCACCATGCCGCGTGGTTTCGATATCCAGCGATACCCATTTTAGCGGTGGACGATAGCCCGGGTTTGGCTTCAGACGGGTATTAATCAGCGTGCCGTGCTGTTTGTCGCCTTCGGCCCAGACCGGGGACGTGATGAAGCGTTCCATAAGGTAGCGCTCCGGCGGGCGGATATCCGCCTCGTAGACAGTGACGCCGTTTTCGCGCAGGAGTTTTTCCAGCCGCATGAGCTGGCGATGGGAGCGGCAATACAGACCCGAAACGGGCTGGCGGTGGAAATCTTGTAGTTGAAGCGGCGTCAGGCGATAGCCGTTCTCTGTACGTAATAATGATGTAACGCGCGGAACCTGACTGCCTGGTATAAACGCGACGGATTCCTGCGGCGCGAGCGTAACCAGCAGCGGCCCGTCGTCTGTAGCCAGCCAGAATGAGACCTCAGTTCCCTGCGGGGTGTCCCGCCAGTGCCGGGTTAAAATAAAGCCTGCCTGCGCCACGCTGTGTATCCATTAAAAAACCAGGCATGATTATAGCCTGGTTCTGATAGATTTGCTGTGGTTTTATACAGTTATCCTGTACCCGCAGAGACTACTGTCCGTAATACGCTTTAGCACCGTGTTTACGTAGGTAGTGCTTATCCAGTAGGGTTTGTTGCATATCCGGCAGTTGCGGCGCGAGCTGGCGGCAGAAAATCCCCATATAGGCGACTTCTTCCAGCACGATGGCGTTATGCACCGCATCTTCGGCATTTTTTCCCCAAGCGAACGGACCGTGAGAGTGCACCAGTACGCCAGGCATCTGCGCTGCGTCAATGCCTTGTTTCTCGAAGGTTTCAACGATTACATTTCCGGTTTCCCACTCGTATTCACCGTTAATCTCGCTGTCGGTCATTTTCCGCGTACAGGGAATCGTGCCGTAGAAATAGTCCGCGTGGGTGGTGCCTGTCGCTGGAATTGACTGACCCGCCTGCGCCCAGATTGTCGCGTGGCGCGAGTGGGTATGAACAATACCGCCAATGCTCGGGAATGCCTGATATAACAAACGGTGTGTTGGAGTATCGGAGGAGGGCTTTTTCGTGCCTTCAACGACTTCCCCAGTGGCGATACTGACAACAACCATATCGTCTGCGGTCATGACGCTGTAATCGACACCGGAAGGTTTAATCACAAACACGCCGCGTTCGCGATCGACGGCGCTAACGTTTCCCCAGGTCAGCGTCACCAGGTTGTGCTTTGGCAGCGCCAGATTCGCTTCCAGTACCTGACGTTTAAGATCTTCTAGCATGTTAACTCCTGAATGCCGGATGGCGCTTCGCTTATCCGGCCTACGTAATTTGTAGGCCCGGTAAATGAAATGCCACCGGGCAATCCGTTTCACCAATTAACGTTTGAACCCGTAATACACTTCGTTCCAGCGCAACGCGTCCTTAAAGGCCGGCAGACGGGTATCGTTATCGATCACTGCGATCTCAATATCATGCATTTCAGCGAACTGGCGCATATCGTTCAGATCCAGCGCATGGCTGAAGACGGTGTGGTGCGCGCCACCGGCAAGGATCCAGGCCTCAGATGCGGTTGGCAGATCCGGCTGGGCCTTCCACAATGCGTTAGCCACCGGCAGTTTCGGCAGGTCATGCGGCGTTTGCACCGTGTCGATGCAGTTAACCAGCAGGCGATAGCGATCGCCGAGATCGATCAGGCTGGCAACCACTGCCGGGCCGGTTTTGGTGTTGAAGATCAGACGGGCAGGATCGTCTTTACCGCCAATACCGAGGTGCTGAACGTCGAGGATCGGTTTCTCTTCCACAGCGATTGACGGGCACACTTCCAGCATGTGCGAGCCGAGCACCAGATCGTTGCCTTTCTCGAAGTGGTAGGTGTAATCCTCCATAAATGAGGTGCCGCCCTGCAGACCGGTTGACATCACCTTCATGATGCGAAGCAGAGCGGCGGTTTTCCAGTCGCCTTCGCCCGCAAAGCCGTAGCCTTGCTGCATCAGACGCTGTACGGCCAGACCCGGGAGTTGTTTCAGGCCGTGCAAATCTTCAAATGTCGTCGTAAAGGCGTGGAATCCGCCCTGTTCCAGGAAGCGTTTCATCCCCAGTTCAATACGGGCGGCTTCCAGTACGTTCTGACGTTTTTCACCATGGACTTGCGTGGCCGCCGTCATGGTGTAGGTGCTTTCGTACTCGTCGATCAGTGCGTTGATTTCGCCGTCACTAATTGCGTTCACTACCTGCACCAGATCGCCCACGGCCCAGGTATTTACCGAGAAACCGAATTTGATCTGTGCGGCAACTTTATCGCCGTCAGTGACCGCCACTTCGCGCATGTTGTCGCCAAAACGGCAGACTTTCAGATGGCGGGTATCCTGCTTGGACACCGCCTGGCGCATCCAGGAGCCAATACGCTCGTGCGCTTGCTTATCCTGCCAATGACCGGTGACCACGGCGTGCTGCTGACGCATACGCGCACCGATGAAGCCGAACTCGCGACCGCCGTGTGCGGTCTGGTTCAGGTTCATAAAGTCCATATCAATGCTGTCCCACGGCAGGGCGGCGTTGAACTGGGTGTGGAACTGCATCAGCGGTTTGTTGAGGATAGCCAGACCGTTAATCCACATTTTGGCTGGAGAGAAGGTGTGCAGCCAGACCACCAGGCCTGCGCAGCGATCGTCATAGTTGGCATCACGACAGATAGCGGTAATTTCGTCAGGAGAAGTACCCAGCGGTTTTAATACCAGTTTACAGGGCAGGTTAGCTTCCGTATTCAGTGCGTTAACAACGTGCTCGGCATGTTGGGTTACCTGACGCAGTGTTTCCGGGCCATACAGATGCTGGCTACCAATCACAAACCACACTTCATAGTTATCAAAAATTGTCATTGTCGTGTCCTTAATGAGTCAGGGTTGCCAGGTCTACCGGGGCTTGCTGCGCCGGTGCGGCAGTCGGAAGGTACTGTTGTTCAGCGCTTACCGCCCACAGCTGGTAGCGGCGGTAAAGCTGTTCAAAGCGTTGAGCCTGTTCTGGACGAGGTTGCATCGTCTTTTCTACAGCACTCGCCATGTGTTGCTGGGCGGCTGGAATGTCTGCATGGACCTGCGCGGCAACGGCGGCGAAGATAGCCGCACCGAGCGCGCAACACTGGTCTGAAGCGACAATCTGTAGCGGACGGTTTAGCACGTCACAGCAGGCCTGCATGATGACCGGGTTTTTACGCGCGATACCGCCGAGCGCCATGACGTTGTTAACCGCAATGCCTTGTTCGGTGAAGCATTCCATGATGGCGCGCGCGCCAAAGGCCGTGGCGGCAATCAGACCACCAAACAGCGCTGGCGCATCGGTTGCCAGATTCAGGTCGGTAATGACGCCTTTCAGACGCTGGTTGGCATTCGGCGTACGACGACCATTGAACCAGTCGAGCACCACCGGCAGGTGATCCAGCGACGGATTTTTCGCCCAGGCTTCGGTGAGCGCAGGCAGCAGCTGTTTTTGGCTGGCTTTAATCTGTGTTTTCAGTTCCGGGTGCTGCGCGGCAAGCTGTTCCAGCGGCCAGCTCAACACACGGCTAAACCAGGCATAAATATCGCCAAAAGCAGATTGCCCCGCTTCCAGACCGATAAAATGCGGCACCACGCTGCCATCAACCTGGCCGCAAATGCCTTTCACCGCGCGTTCGCCAACGCTTTGTTTGTCGGCAATCAGAATGTCGCAGGTAGACGTGCCGATGACTTTCACCAGCGTATTGGGCTGTGCGCCTGCGCCGACCGCGCCCATATGGCAGTCAAAAGCTCCGCCTGAAATCACCACGCTTTCTGGTAGCCCCAGGCGCTGCGCCCACTCGGCACACAGGGTGCCAACCGGCAGGTCCGCCGTGAAGGTGTCGCTAAACATTGGGTATTGCAGATGGCGGTTGAGGATGGGGTCGAGTTCGTCAAAGAAACTGGCTGGCGGCAGTCCCCCCCAGCTTTCATGCCACAGGGATTTATGCCCGGCGCTGCAACGACCGCGACGAATATCCTGGGGGCGCACAGTATTGGAGAGCAGGGCCGGAACCCAGTCACATAGCTCAATCCATGAGACCGCTGCCTCGGCGACCGCGTGGTCCTGGCGAGTTACGTGCAGGATTTTTGCCCAGAACCATTCGCTGGAATAAATACCGCCAATATAGCGGGAGTAATCGATCTTGCCCGGCGTGTGGCACAGGCGAGTAATTTCTTCGGCTTCTTCGACCGCGGTGTGATCTTTCCACAGAACAAACATCGCATTCGGGTTTTCCGCGAACTCCGGGCGCAGCGCCAGTACGTTGCCGTCGGCATCGATGGGCGCCGGGGTTGAACCGGTACTGTCAACGCCAATCCCGACCACTTCCGCGCGTTGTTCCGCGCTCAGCTCGGCCAGGACGGTTTTCAGCGCCGCTTCCATGGACTCAATGTAGTCGCGCGGATGATGGCGAAACTGGTTGTTTGGGCCGTCGCAATACTGCCCTTCCTGCCAACGTGGGTACCACTCAACGCTGGTGGCGATTTCTTCACCAGTGGCACATTCCACCGCCAAAGCGCGTACTGAATCACTACCAAAATCGAGGCCAATTGCAATCGCCATCGTCTTACTCCATCCAAAAATACGGGTATGGATAAACAGTAGTGAGAAGGGATAAAAACCGTCAGGCAGGATCCGCTAATCTTATGGACTAAAATGCTGTGGCATCACAAAGTGTGACGCCGTGCAAATAATCAATGTGGACATTTCTGCCGTAGTTATAGACACTTTCGTTAGCCGATTTTGACGTTGGCGTAGTACATGTTTTTTACAAATTGCTTTTCACAAGCGGGGTTGATGGTCCATTACTGCAAACACTGTGACCCGCAGGGGCGACGGCGATGATGTCTGGCGTAATATGGACAAATTGTTTCTTAGCAGAACCCAGGGAGTATTGAAATTATGGCTGAAACGCAAAACGATCCCCTACTGCCGGGCTATTCGTTTAACGCACATTTGGTGGCTGGATTAACCCCCATTGAGGCGAACGGATACCTGGACTTTTTTATCGACAGGCCGCTGGGGATGAAGGGCTATATCCTTAATCTCACTATCCGTGGGGAAGGGGTCATTAATAATCAGGGCAAGCAGTTTGTCTGTCGACCTGGCGATATTTTGCTGTTTCCGCCCGGAGAAATTCACCACTACGGACGCCACCCGGATGCCAGCGAGTGGTATCACCAGTGGGTCTACTTTCGGCCACGCGCTTACTGGCAGGAGTGGCTGACCTGGCCGGCCATTTTTGCCCAGACCGGTTTCTTTCGCCCTGATGAAGCGCACCAACCGCATTTTAATGAACTGTTTGGACAGATCATTAATGCCGGGCAAGGGGAGGGCCGCTATTCCGAACTGCTGGCGATTAATCTGCTGGAGCAATTGTTACTCCGACGTATGGAAGCCATTAATGAGTCGCTGCATCCGCCAATGGACAACCGCGTTCGCGATGCCTGCCAGTACATTAGCGATCATCTGGCGGACAGCAATTTTGATATTGCCAGCGTCGCACAGCATGTCTGCCTGTCGCCTTCCCGTTTGTCACACCTGTTCCGCCAGCAATTGGGCATCAGCGTATTAAGCTGGCGTGAGGATCAGCGAATCAGTCAGGCGAAGCTACTGCTGAGTACCACACGTATGCCTATCGCCACGGTGGGTCGCAACGTCGGCTTTGATGACCAGCTCTATTTCTCTCGCGTTTTCAAAAAATGTACCGGCGCCAGTCCGAGCGAGTTCCGTGCTGGATGTGAATAAAAAGTGAATGATGTGTCCTGAAAGTTGTCATAACTGGCAATCTATTCAGACAATTGATGGCTTGACGAAGTTGAGAAGGGTTATCAAAATCCCTGCTTCGTAAATCTGACGGACACATTATGCAAGCATTGCTGGAACACTTTATTCTCCAGTCCGCCCTGTACTCTCTGATCGCCGTACTTTTGGTGGCTTTTTTGGAGTCGCTGGCGCTGGTTGGTCTGATTCTGCCCGGCACCGTGATGATGGCGGGGCTGGGGGCGCTGATTGGCAGTGGCGAACTGAATTTCTGGCATGCCTGGCTTGCGGGCATCGTCGGTTGCCTGTTGGGGGATTGGATCTCCTTTTGGTTGGGCTGGCGCTTTAAAAAGCCGCTGCACCGTTGGTCGTTCATGAAAAAGAACAAGGCGCTGCTGGATAAAACCGAGCATGCGCTGCATCAGCACAGCATGTTTACCATTCTGGTGGGCCGTTTTGTCGGCCCAACGCGTCCGCTGGTGCCGATGGTGGCGGGCATGCTGGATCTGCCTGTCGCAAAATTTATTGTGCCGAATATTATAGGCTGCGTGCTGTGGCCGCCGTTCTATTTCCTGCCGGGTATTTTGGCGGGAGCGGCAATCGATATTCCTTCCGATATGCAGAGCGGAGACTTCAAATGGCTGCTGCTGGCGACGGCGTTGCTGCTGTGGGTCGGGGGCTGGCTATGCTGGCGGCTGTGGCGTAGCGGCAAAGCGGCAGTCGATCGTTTAACCGCGTATTTCCCCCGCAGTCGTTTGCTGTATCTGGCACCGTTAACGCTCGGGATCGGCGTGGTCGCGCTGGTGGCGTTATTGCGTCACCCACTGATGCCGGTGTATATCGATATTCTGCGCAAAGTTGTGGGTTACTAGCGATTCCTTTGCCGGATGGCGGCTTCGCCTTATCCGGCCTACGAAATATGAGGGTTGATGCCTAACAGCGCTGAGGCACTGGCTTGACCGCTTAGTAGCTCGTCTGTTTTGCCTTGCCATGCAATGCGTCCGTCGGCGACGACGATTGACCGGGGCGCAATTCGCGCCGCATCTTCTACGCTGTGGGAAACCATCAGCAGCGTAAGCTGCTTATCACGGCAGACCTCGGCGACCAGGGTTAACATCTCCTGACGCAGGGCGGGATCGAGCGCAGAGAACGGTTCATCGAGCAGCAATATGGGTTGCTCCCGCACCAGACAACGCGCCAGCGCCACGCGTTGTCGCTGCCCGCCGGAAAGCTCACCGGGGAGTCGCTCCAGCAATGAATCGAGCCCCATTTGCCGGGCGATGTTGTGCATTTTCTCCCGCTGAAGCGCGTTCAGTTTTAAACCTGGATCAAGACCCAGGCCGATGTTTTGCCACACGCTCAGATGGCTGAACAGATTGTTTTCCTGAAACAGCATGGAGACGGGACGACGCGAAGGAGGCGTTGCGGTGTGATCTTCACCTTCAATCATCATTGTGCCGCTGGCAGGCGTGAGAAAGCCGGCAATCAGATTCAGCAACGTACTTTTCCCGGCACCGCTGGGCCCGAGTATTGCTACCTGCTCACCGCGCGAGACTGACAGCGTAAAGCGCATGGGCAAATGGTGGTAAAGCCATGTGATATCAATCAGTTTTAACATTTCGACCCGGCAATTTCTCAATAACGGTAAACAGCGTAAAACACAGGATCAGCAGCAAGAGCGCCGTAACCGCGCCATCCTGACTGCGATAAGATCCAATCTGCTGATATAAATAAAACGGCAGGGTGCGGAAATCCTCATTGCCAAATAACGCCACCACGCCAAAGTCGCCAATCGACAATACACAGGCAAACGCCATCGCCTGCGCCAGCGGACGTTTCAGTGCCCGCAGTTCAACCACTTTCAGGCGCGACCATCCCTCAATTCCCAACGACTGGCACAGCATACTGTAGCGTGCGGTCACGTCACGCATTGGGTTTTCCAGTACCTTCAGCGCGTAAGGGATCGCCATCAGCGCGTTGGTGAAAATCACAATGCCGTCGGCAGATTCGGGGAGTCCAACGGTGTTATTGAGCAGCAGAAAGAAGCCGGTAGCTAACACGATGCCCGGCATGGCGAGGATCATCATGCCGCTAAGCTCCAGTACCTGGCCTGCCAGCACCTGCTGTCGGGCGCGCAGTTCGCGACAGCTCCATAACAGCATCATGGTGAGTATCACGCACAATGCCCCTGCCGCCAGCGCGATGCGCAGTGAAGTTCCCAATGCCTGCCACAGAACCGGCTGCATAAGCACTTCCAGTACCTGGTTGTTAAGACCATCGACAAGCACTGCCAGCAGCGGCGGCAGCAACAGCAGCAGGGCCAGAATAATCAGCAGCGAGTCGGCCAGACGGCTGTGCAAACGATCGTCGGGATCGCGCCAGCCCTGAACCAGCGTGGTGCCCGGCGCAATGGCGCGGCTCAGGCGTTGGCTGAGGAGCACCAGCGCTAAACAACACAGCATCTGGATCAACGCCAGCATCGCGGCACGGGCGGGATCGTAATCAAAGTTCAGCGCCTGATAGATAGCCAACTCAATGGTAGTGGCCTGCGGCCCGCCACCCAGCGACAAAACGGTGGCAAAGCTGGCGAAGCACAGCATAAAGATGAGCGCCGCGACGGGAAGGATCTGACGGCGTAACCATGGCCATTCGACAAAGCGGAAGAAATGCCAGCCGCGGATACCCAACTGAGCGGCTAACTGTCGCTGTTCGCCGGGAATATTTTCCAGCGACTGCAACAGCAGACGGCTGGCCATCGGCAGATTGAAAAAAACGTGCGCCAGCAGGATGCCCTGCAAACCGTACGGCGAAAACGTCCACTCCAGCCCGAATGTCTGCCAGAGCGAGGCTAACCAACCCTGACGGCCATACACGCTCAGGATGCCAAAGACCGCGACCAACACCGGCAGGATTAGCGTCATCGCGCACAGGCGTAGCAGCGCCAGACGTCCAGGGAAACGGCGGCGATAAAGTGCTCTGGCAAGGAAAATTGACGGGACAACCGACAACACTGCGGATAAAAAAGCCTGCCAGAAAGAAAAACGCACC
This sequence comes from Citrobacter sp. TBCS-15, assembly GCF_005280815.1. NCBI lineage: Bacteria > Pseudomonadati > Pseudomonadota > Gammaproteobacteria > Enterobacterales > Enterobacteriaceae > Citrobacter > Citrobacter sp. TBCS-15. The sequence continues at coordinate 385,631 of NZ_SZWK01000018.1, forward strand.
ACGTGCCACAGGTAGTCGTCTCGCCACAGCGAGAGCCAGTCACCTTGTGGGGCGTTAAACCATAGCGCCAGGAACGCGGCCAGGGCAACTGCCACCATCAGCGTGGCGGCAGAAAGCCCGGGAACCAGCCAGCCGGGAATTAACGGCTGACGGCGCGTTGCCATTCGCTGATCCATGTCTGACGCTGGGCCGCAACCTGCTGCGGGGTAAATTCCAGCGCGGTGGCCGGTTTATTCAGTTGCTCAAATCCTGGCGGAAGAGCAACCTGCGTCACCGGATACATCCAGTTGCCGGTCGGAATGGCATTCTGGAATGCCGGTGACACCATAAATTTCAGGAATTTCTCAGCCAGTTCCGGCTGCTTGCTGGCCGCGGTGCGGGCGGCAACTTCCACCTGCAAATAGTGACCTTCACTAAAGTTGGCGGCGGCGTAGTTATCTTTTTTCTCGTCAATGATGTGATAAGCCGGAGAGGTGGTGTAGCTCAGTACCAGATCGCTTTCACCTTTCAGGAACAGGCCGTAGGCTTCGCTCCAGCCCTTGGTGACGGTGACGGTTTTGGCTGCCAGTTTCTGCCACGCCTCCGGCGCTTTGTCGCCATAGACTTTTTGCATCCATAACAGCAGGCCCAGCCCTGGGGTGCTGGTGCGCGGATCCTGATAAATGACGCGCCATTTCTGATCGCTTTCGACCAGTTCTTTCAGGCTCTTTGGCGGATTTTTCAGCTTGTTTTTATCATAGACAAAAGCGAAGTAGCCGTAATCAAACGGAACAAAGGTGTCATTTTTCCAGCCGCCGGGCACGTCAACGGCGTCGTTTGCGACCCCGCTTTTGGCGAACAGTTTGGTTTGCGTGGCGGCGTCCAGCAGGTTGTTATCCAGTCCCAGTACGACGTCGGCTTTGCTGTTTTTTCCTTCCATGCGCAGGCGGTTAAGCAGCGAGACGCCATCTTCCAGCGCGACCAGCTTCAGTTCGCAGTTGCAGTCAGCTTCAAAGGCTTTTTTGATTGTCGGGCCAGGGCCCCAGTCCGCGGCGAACGAATCGTAGGTATAGACGGTCAGTACCGGTTTGGCGAAGGCAGGCGCTGCGCACAGCAGTAAAAGCGGAAGACATTTTTTAAACACTTTGCACCTCAAGAGTTGGGTGGCAAAGGACTTGAGATAAGCCTCAAATCCCTTCGCCGGCATTATCCGGATCAGGTTCGACGGGTATCTCTCAGCCAGCATATTGCATAGCACCCCGTTGAGAACGGCGTTAGTGTAGTGATTTTGTTGCCGGGCAGCAATTAAGAGCTGGCTCTTATGGATCCGGCGGCGCAAACCATGCCGATTTAAAATCAAACCAGCCGAGGGTATTCATACGTAGCCCGCGCATACTGCGCTGGCCCTGAATGATCAGCCAGTGGTGGATCAACGGCACAATGGCCTTTGTGGCGAGCAACTGTTGGCACCATGCCGCCAGGCTCATTTCACCGGTTCGCCAACGGGCGGCATCGTTTTCCCAGTCACGCGAGATACAGTTTTGCAGTAATGGGACTTCGCAGAGATGCGCGAACAATGAGAAATCCAGCGGGAGGGTAAAGTTGGCGCTGTTGAGCCAGATATCACTGACTATTTCACCTGCATGCCACTGATCGTAGTCGATCTCCTGAATATTTAACTGTACCTGATGTTCCGCCAGCAGCGTTTTCATGATCTGCGCGATAATTCGGTGTTCGATGTGATCGCGATAGTAAGTGAGCGTTAGCGTTTCCAGCCCGGCCGGTTTTTCGCCATGTCCGGGTTTGGCGTGGTGCCAGCGGGGGAGTAACCCATAGGCGGGAAACCACAGTCGTTGGTACTGTTCGTCGGCGTGACAGATTAAATTTGTCGGTGAAAGAACGCGGCTTGCCCACTCGCGAACCTCCTGGTTCGCGCCACGATGGGTTCGCGCATCAAACAACAGGTAATAGCAGCCTTCTTCGAGGCGGCTTTCGATCGCTTTTTCATCTTCCGTGGGACCTTTTAGCGTCAAGCCGCCGCCCGGCTCTTCGCCGATGTCAGGTAATACCCAAACGTTAACTTCATCGATCAGCGCCCGGTAGCCGAAGTAATCATCAAATGCGCGAATTTTTAGTTGGTTATTAGTATTGCGCATCACGGCATATGGGCCGGTGCCAATCGGATGGCTGGAGAAGTTACTTAGCGTTTCCCATTCTCGTGGCAGGATCATGGCGGGGACTTGCCCCAGTAGCCAGGGAAGCCAGCGGTCCGGTTGGGCAAGATGGATATCCAGCGTCCAGGCGGTGGGGGAGACGATTTGCGTAATGTGCGAGTACAACGGCAGCGTGTTGATACGCTGTAGCGAGGTAATGACATCCTCCATTTCCAGCTCGCGGCCATGGTGGAAATGGATCCCCGGGCGCAGGAAGAATCGCCAGTGTAAAGGCGAAATCTGTTGCCAATGATGGGCTATGTCGGCTTCCAGTTCCCCATTTTCCTCATTTACCAGAATTAAGGAACTGAAGATTTGCCGGGCAATATGGGTTTCGGAGCGGCGTAACGCCGTGCCGGGGAGCAGATTGCGCATAGGACGATAATAGAGGACGCGCATGATGTGCCGCCCCTGGCGAAAACTGCGTCCCAGGTGGGAAACCAGCATTTGTCTGACGGCCGTTTTATCACCGACCAGTTGTACCAGTTGATCGATACGATCCTGTTCCAGCAGGTCTTCTGCTCGCTGCTGCTGGAGCGCCAGCCCGGTATAGAGGAATGTCAGGCGCGAGCGTTTACCCCGCCCAACTTCGGCTTCCCACGTTAACCAGCCGCGATCCTGCATGGTATTAAGCAGGGTGCGCATATGACGGCGCGAGCAGCTCAGCAGCTCCGCCAGTTCGTTCAGCGTCGTGTCTTGCGTTTTGCCGTCACAGCATTGCCACAGACGGATGAACTGTTGTTGCAAACGACCAGAAGACATAAAAGGGGAACTCCTGCGGAAAACTCAGCAATTTTATTATCCCTATATTAAGCCAATAATAGATTCCGATGAAGCGATGAGACAACGAAGGGGTCATCTATGCGTCAGTTCTGGTTGAAGTACTTTACTGCGACGGAAAAATCGTCCTGGTTGGCTTGCCTGAGCGCACCGCAGCGCTTAAAGATGCTTGAAGAACTGATGCAGTGGGAGGTGACAGCCTGACCTCCGAATTGCGAGTTGCAGACATCATGTGTGACTGAGTATTGGTGTTAATCGCCGCGCCAGCAGGTATTATCTGCTGGCTTTTTTCGTTTCAGCTGCGCTTAAAAGGAAAGATATGCTCTGGATTATGACCATGGGACGGCGCCTCAACGGCGTTTACGCGGCATTTATGCTGGTCGCTTTTATGATGGGCGTGGCCGGGGCGTTGCAGGCTCCCACGCTGAGCCTGTTTCTGAGCCGTGAAGTCGGGGCGCAGCCATTTTGGGTCGGGCTGTTTTACACCGTCAACGCCATTGCCGGGATCGGAGTCAGCCTTGGTCTGGCGAAACGATCCGACAGTCAGGGCGATCGGCGCAAACTGATCATGTTCTGTTGTCTGATGGCAATCGGCAACGCGCTGTTGTTTGCCTTTAATCGCCACTATCTCACTCTGATCACCTGCGGTGTGCTGCTGGCTTCGCTGGCGAATACCGCCATGCCGCAGCTGTTTGCGCTGGCGCGGGAATATGCCGATAGTTCCGCGCGCGAAGTGGTGATGTTTAGCTCGGTGATGCGTGCGCAGCTTTCGCTGGCCTGGGTGATTGGGCCGCCGCTGGCCTTTATGCTGGCGCTGAATTACGGCTTCACGGCGATGTTTTCCATTGCCGCAGGCATTTTTGCTATTAGCCTCGTGCTAATCGCGCTGATACTGCCGTCTGTGGCGCGGGTGGAACAACCTGTCGATGTGCCGCTGGAACAGGCTGGCGGTTGGCAGGACAAAAATGTACGCATGCTGTTTATTGCCTCCACGCTGATGTGGACCTGCAACACCATGTACATCATCGATATGCCGCTGTGGATCAGCCTTGAACTGGGTTTACCGGACAAGCTGGCCGGGATCCTGATGGGCACCGCGGCCGGGCTGGAAATTCCGGCGATGATTCTGGCGGGCTACTATGTGAAACGCTTTGGCAAGCGGCGCATGATGATTGCGGCCGTAGCGGCGGGCGTACTGTTTTATCTCGGTTTGATCTTCTTTCACAGCCGCACGGCGCTGCTGGTTCTGCAACTGTTTAACGCGGTGTTTATCGGCATTATCGCCGGAATAGGAATGCTGTGGTTTCAGGATCTGATGCCGGGGCGCGCGGGTTCTGCGACCACATTATTCACCAACAGTATTTCAACGGGCGTGATTCTGGCCGGAGTGATTCAGGGGGCGGTTGCCCAAAGCTACGGTCACTATGCTGTCTATTGGGTAATTGCGGTGATTTCGGTGGTGACGTTGTGGATGACTGGGCGGGTGAAGGATGTTTAGTCCGGTGCAGTCCCGGCGTCGCTGTGCTCGACCGGACGACATTTCGTATTCGCTTTTGTCGTTTTTGTAGGCCGGATAAGGCGTTTACGCCGCCATCCGGCAATCTGTCCTTACGGCCTGATCGCGTTACGCTTATCAGGCCAATCCCTCTTTTTTTCATCTTGCACGTAAATGCAACGTTGATCACATAACGATCATTTTCCTCTTCCTGGATCTTCTTTTTTCTACTGTTACGCGTATACAGTTACGCGTAACAGTTATTAAAAAAGGAGTTTTTTGTGAAAAACCTATTCGACCTGACCGGTAAACGCGCGCTGATTACCGGTTCCGCTCAGGGCATTGGTAACCTGCTGGCCAACGGTCTGGCGGCGCACGGTGCTGAGATTGTGATTAACGATATTACCCAGCAGCGCGCTCAGGCGGCGGCGGACAAACTGGTGGCCGAAGGCTATCGCGCCGTTGGCTATGGATTTGATGTCACCAACGGGGAAGAGGTGGCGCGCGCCATCGCGCAAATCGAAAAGGAAGTTGGGGCCATTGATGTTTTAATTAACAACGCCGGAATTCAGCGTCGTTATCCCTTCACCGAATTCCCGGAGGCTGAATGGGACAAAGTGATTGATGTAAACCAGAAATCGGTCTTTCTGGTGTCGCAGCAGGTTTCCCGCTACATGGTGCAACGCCGCCGCGGGAAGATTATTAATATCTGCTCAATGCAAAGCGAATTAGGTCGTAAAACCATTACCCCATACGCGGCGTCAAAAGGCGCGGTCAAAATGTTAACCCGTGGCATGTGCGTGGAACTGGCGGAATACAATATTCAGGTCAACGGTATTGCGCCCGGTTATTTCGCCACCGACATGACCACCGCGCTGGTTAACGATGAGGCATTCTCCGCCTGGCTGTTCCAGCGCACGCCCGCCGCCCGCTGGGGTAAACCGGAAGAGTTGATCGGCGCGGCGGTTTATCTTGCCGCGCCGGCCTCTGACTTTGTTAATGGACATCTTCTGTTTGTGGACGGCGGCATGCTGGCCGCGGTCTGATCAATAATGGGCCGCTACGCGCGGCCTGACAGATAAAACAATAATCCAAGGAGTGAGTATGAATATGCTCGCAAAACTGCCGGCGCGTCGCTGGTGGTATTTAATGCCGATTATTTTTATTACCTACAGCTTAGCTTATCTCGACCGCGCCAATTACGGCTTTGCCGCTGCCGCCGGTATTGAACATGATTTAGGAATTACTCAGGGAACCGCATCGTTAATTGGCGCGCTGTTCTTCCTGGGCTATTTCTTCTTCCAGGTGCCGGGTGCGATGTACGCCGTTAAGCATAGCGTGCGCAAAATGATTTTTTACAGCCTGATCCTTTGGGGGCTTTGTGCCGCGGCGACCGGCTTTGTAAGCAATATCCCAACGCTGATGGCGATCCGCTTTATTCTCGGCATCGTCGAAGCAGCGGTGATGCCCGCTATGCTGATTTATATCAGCAACTGGTTTACCAAAACTGAACGCTCGCGCGCCAACACCTTTTTAATTCTCGGCAACCCGGTCACAGTGCTGTGGATGTCGATAGTCTCCGGCTACCTGATTGAAGCCTGGGGCTGGCGCGAAATGTTTATTATCGAAGGTATCCCGGCGGTGATCTGGGCGTTCTGCTGGGTGATTCTGGTACGCGACAAACCGGCGGATGCGGGCTGGTTGAGCGAGCAGGAGAAACAGGCATTACAGCAGGCGATGGATCGCGAGCAGCGCGACATCAAACCGATGCGTAACTACGGTGAAGCGATGCGTTCACGCAGCGTCATTATGCTTTGCGCGGTTCATGCGCTGTGGAGCATCGGCGTGTATGGCTTCATGATGTGGATGCCGTCAATCCTCAAAAATGCGGCGCAGATGGACATCGTGGCGGTGGGCTGGCTGGCAGCGGTGCCGTATCTGGCGGCGATTTGCCTGATGCTGACCGTCTCCTGGCTGTCCGATAAGTTCCAGAACCGTAAACTGTTTATCTGGCCGCTGCTGTTGATTGCCGCCATCGCGTTCTTTGCCTCGTGGCTGTTGGGCAACCAGTCCTTCTGGCTCTCCTACGCGCTGCTGGTTGTAGCCGCTGCCTGTATGTATGCGCCTTACGGGCCGTTCTTTGCGCTGATCCCCGAACTGCTGCCGCGCAACGTCTCCGGCGTGTCGATGGGGATGATCAACAGTTTTGGCGCGTTAGGGGCATTCCTCGGCGCGTGGCTGGTGGGTTACCTCAACGGTGTGACCGGCGGGCCGGGCGTCTCCTACACCTTCATGGCGATTGCTCTGCTGGCGTCGGTGGTGCTGATGTACTGCGTTCGTGCGCAAAATGAAACCACGTCGCCGTCGGCTGAGATGGCTACGCGTTAAGGCTGAGCGAGGAGTGCAGTCGCTAACCGGCTGTGATAAGGTTCTCTGCGAGCATAATGGGCTGTTGGTCGTAGAGAACCTCATGAAAAACAATCGGATGACATTACAGGATATCGCTAATCTGGCCGGGCTGAATAAGATGACGGTCAGCCGTTATCTGCGTGACCCGAATCAGGTGTCGCAACGCAGCCGCGAATTGATTTCGAAAGTGATGGAAGAGAACAACTACATCCCCAACCGCGCCCCGGAAATTCTGCTCAACGCCCGCAGCAAAACCATTGGTGTGCTGATCCCCTCGTTTCGTAATCAGATCTTTGCCGATGTGCTGGCGGGGATTGAATCCGTCACCTCGGCCTGCCAGTACCAGACGCTGATCGCCAACTACGAATATGATGCCGAGCGTGAAGAACGCGAAGTGCTGAACCTGCTCTCTTACAATATCGACGGCCTGATCCTCACGGGAAAGCTGCATACCGAGCGGATGATCCAGTACGTGCGCGCCAGCGGCGTGCCGGTGGCAGAACTAATGGACATTAGCGGCCAGTATCTTGATATTCAGGTTGGGTTTGATAACGAAAAAGCCGCGTTTGAAATGACGCAGGCTTTTATCGACAGCGGCAAACGCAGCATTGCTTTCTTTGGCTCGATGGATGACCCCCGAGACCTTAGCCGTTTTCGCGGCACCGAGAAAGCGCTGGCGGCGCAGGGGCTGGAAGCGTACCACCTGGCGCCAAAAACCATTTCGTCGGTGGCGCTGGGCCGCAAGATGTTCCAGCAGGCGATGGCGGAAAAGCCGGATATTGACGCTATTTTCTGTACCAACGATGACCTGGCGGTTGGCGCGCTGCTGGAGTGTCAGGCACAGCAGTACGATGTGCCGGGAAAAATGGCGATTGCCGGTTTCCACGGGCTGGAAATAGGGCGCGCACGGCTGCAAAAAATTGCCAGCGTGATTACGCCACGCTTTGAGATTGGCAAAACGGCAGCGGATATTCTGATTAAGCGTTTGAACGGGAAAGATGCGCCGGGCAGCGTCAATCTTGGCTACCAAATCTATTACGGCGATACGCTTTAGGCGAAGAGAAAGGGCTGGCCACCGTGTGGTGACCAGCGGGAGAGATTACTGCATAAACGCGGGCTGCTTGTCTTCGTATTCGGTGATGGCGGCTTCGTGCTGCAGCGTCAGCCCGATGCTGTCCAGACCGTTCAGCATGCAGTGGCGACGGAAGTCGTCGATCTTAAAGCTGTAGGACTTATCGCCCGCTTTCACTACCTGCGCGACCAGATCCACTTCAAATGTAATCCCCGGATTGGCTTTGACCAGGTTGAACAGCTCATCGACCTGTTCGTCGCTTAATTTCACCGGCAGCAGTTGGTTGTTGAAACTGTTGCCGTAGAAGATGTCGGCGAAGCTTGGCGCGATCACCACTTTAAAGCCGTAATCGGTCAGCGCCCATGGCGCATGTTCGCGTGAAGAGCCGCAGCCAAAGTTTTCCCGTGCCAGCAGAATTGAGGCACCTTTATATTCCGGGAAGTTCAGCACAAACTCTGGATTTGGCTGTTGGCCCTTTTCGTCCAGGAAACGCCAGTCGTTAAACAGATGGGCGCCAAAACCGATGCGCGTAACCTTCTGCAAAAACTGTTTCGGGATAATTGCATCGGTATCGACGTTGGCGGCATCCAGTGGGACAACCAGGCCGGTATGCTGGGTAAATTTCTCTGCCATGGTAGTTTCCTTATTTGATGCTGCGAATGTCGGCGAAGTGGCCGGTAACGGCGGCGGCGGCGGCCATCGCTGGGCTGACTAAATGCGTGCGACCACCGCGGCCCTGACGACCTTCAAAGTTACGGTTGCTGGTGGATGCGCAGCGCTCGCCTGGGTTCAGGCGGTCATTGTTCATGGCCAGGCACATGGAACAGCCCGGTAAGCGCCATTCAAATCCTGCTTCGATAAAGATCTTGTCCAGACCTTCCGCTTCCGCCTGCGCTTTCACCGGACCAGAACCCGGCACCACCAGTGCCTGTACGCCCGGCGCGACTTTGCGCCCTTTGGCGATTTCCGCCGCGGCGCGTAAATCTTCAATGCGCGAGTTGGTGCAGGAACCGATAAACACTTTATCGATAGCCACTTCTGTTAACGGAATGCCCGGTTTCAGCCCCATATACGCCAGCGCTTTTTCTGCCGATGCGCGCTCAACGGGATCAATAAATGACGCCGGATCGGGAATAGTATCGTTCACCGAGATCACCTGACCCGGATTCGTTCCCCAGGTTACCTGCGGCGCGATCTCTTCTGCTTGCAGGGTGACGACGGTGTCAAACGTTGCGCCGTCGTCGGTTTGCAGCGTTTTCCAGTACTCAACCGCGTGGGCAAAATCCTCGCCCTTCGGTGCGTGTAAACGACCTTGCACATAGTTGAACGTGGTTTCATCCGGTGCGACCAGACCCGCTTTGGCCCCCATTTCAATGGCCATGTTACACAGGGTCATGCGGCCTTCCATGCTCAGCGCACGGATGGCTTCGCCGCAAAATTCAACCACGTGCCCGGTACCGCCCGCGCTGCCGGTTTTACCGATAATCGCCAGCACGATATCTTTCGCCGTGATGCCCGGCGCGGCTTTGCCGTTGACTTCAATCTTCATGGTTTTGGCGCGGCCCTGTTTCAGGGTTTGCGTTGCCAGCACGTGTTCAACTTCTGACGTGCCGATACCGAACGCCAGCGCGCCGAACGCGCCGTGGGTGGCGGTGTGGGAATCGCCACAGACGATGGTCATTCCCGGCAACGTTACGCCTTGTTCAGGCCCCATCACATGCACGATACCCTGGTACGGGTGGTTCAGGTCGTACAGTTCGACGCCAAATTCATTGCAGTTTTTGATCAATTCCTGCATCTGAATACGCGCCATTTCGCCGGAGGCGTTAATGTCTTTGGTCTGCGTGGAGACGTTGTGGTCCATGGTGGCGAAGGTTTTACCCGGCTGGCGCACCTGACGGCCATGTGCGCGCAGACCATCAAACGCCTGCGGAGAGGTGACTTCATGCACCAGATGGCGGTCGATATACAGCAGCGGGGTTTCGTTTTGCGCCTCAAAGACTACGTGCGCATCAAATAATTTTTCGTATAACGTTTTGGCCATGATTACACCCCTTCTGCGACGTAACGGGCAATGATGTCACCCATTTCATCGGTACCGACTGCGGCAGCGCCACGGGCCAAATCACCAGTGCGAATGCCTTCTTCTAATGCGCGGTTAATGGCGCTCTCAATTGCGGTTGCCGCATCGTTGGCATCCAGGCTGTAGCGCAGCAGCAGCGCCAGCGACAGGATCTGGGCGATAGGGTTAGCAATGTTTTTCCCGGCGATATCCGGGGCGGAGCCGCCAGCAGGCTCGTACAGACCAAAACCCTGCTCGTTCAGGCTGGCGGATGGCAACATCCCCATTGAACCGGTGATCATGGCGCACTCGTCAGACAGAATGTCGCCAAACAGGTTGGAGCACAGCAGGACGTCGAATTGGGAAGGATCTTTGATCAACTGCATTGTCGCGTTGTCGATGTACATATGCGCCAGTTCAACGTCCGGATATTCATTGGCAATTTCATTGACGATTTCGCGCCACAGAATAGAGGTTTGCAGCACGTTAGCTTTATCAATCGACGTGACTTTACGGCGACGCTGGCGAGCTGACTCAAACGCGATACGGGCAATACGTTCGATCTCGAAACGGTGATATACCTCGGTATCAAAGGCTTTTTCATGCTGGCCGCTGCCTTCGCGGCCTTTTGGCTGACCGAAGTAGATCCCACCGGTCAGTTCTCGCACGCACAGGATGTCGAAACCGTTAGCGGCGATATCGGCACGCAGCGGGCAAAACGCTTCCAGCCCCTGGTACAGCTTTGCCGGGCGCAGGTTGCTGAATAATTTGAAATGCTTACGCAATGGCAGCAGCGCACCGCGCTCAGGCTGCTGGTTTGGCGGCAGGTTTTCCCATTTCGGGCCGCCAACGGAGCCAAACAGAATGGCGTCAGCTTGCTCACAGCCTTCAACTGTTGCCGGTGGCAGCGGATGACCGTGGTTATCGATGGCGGCGCCACCCACATCGTAGTGGCTGGTGGTAATGCGCAGGTTAAAACGGTGGCGAATTGCGTCCAGTACTTTCAAGGCTTGCGCCATCACTTCCGGGCCAATACCATCACCCGGCAAAACAGCAATATGGTAATTCTTCGACATCACACGGTTTCCTTGTTGTTCTCGTTGTTCTGAGCTTTGCGTTGCAATTCTTTTTCGACTTCCTCGGCGCGCCAGATATTGTTCAGCACATGCACCATCGCTTTAGCGGAAGACTCGACGATATCTGTTGCCAGACCGACGCCGTGGAAGCGGCGACCGTTATGGTTGGCGACGATATCCACCTGACCCAGCGCATCTTTACCGTGCCCCTTGGCGGTCAGGCTGTATTTCACCAGTTCGATGTTGTATTCCGTCACGCGGTTAATGGCCTGATAAATGGCATCGACCGGGCCGTTACCGTTCGCCGCTTCGGCTTTGACGTCTTCACCACAGGCCAACTTGACGGAGGCGGTGGCAATATCATTAGAACCAGACTGCACGCTGAAATAGTCCAGACGGAAGTGTTCTGGTTCTTCCTGCTGTTTGTTAATAAAAGCCAGCGCTTCCAGGTCGTAATCGAATACCTGACCTTTTTTATCTGCCAGTTTCAGGAAAGCGTCATACAGGTTGTCCAGATTGTATTCATTTTCTTTATAGCCCATCTCGTCCATACGGTGTTTCACCGCGGCGCGTCCGGAACGGGAGGTCAGGTTCAACTGCACCTGATTCAAGCCGATGGATTCAGGCGTCATGATTTCGTAGTTTTCACGATTTTTCAGTACGCCGTCCTGATGGATGCCGGAGGAGTGCGCAAAGGCACCGCTACCGACAATCGCTTTGTTTGCCGGAATGGGCATGTTACAGATTTGGCTGACTAACTGGCTGGTACGCCAGATCTCCTGGTGATTAATGCGGGTCTGTACGTTCAGGATATCTTTGCGCACTTTGATCGCCATAATCACTTCTTCCAGTGAGCAGTTACCAGCACGTTCGCCGATACCATTCATTGCGCCTTCCACCTGACGCGCACCGGCATGAACGGCCGCCAGCGCGTTGCCGACGCCCAGACCTAAATCATCATGGGTGTGCACGGAGATGATGGCTTTATCGATATTCGGTACGCGTTCATACAGACCGGAAATGATTGCGCCAAATTCGAAAGGCATGGTGTAACCGACGGTATCGGGGATATTGATGGTTTTGGCACCCGCATTAATGGCGGCTTCTACCACGCGAGCCAGGTCTGCGATAGGAGTACGACCCGCGTCTTCGCAGGAGAATTCCACGTCATCCGTATAATTACGCGCTCGCTTAACCATATAGATAGCTCGCTCGATAACCTCATCCAGCGTGCTGCGTAATTTTGTTGCGATATGCATCGGCGAGGTGGCGATAAACGTATGAATGCGGAAAGCTTCAGCGACCTTCAGGGATTCAGCGGCAACATCGATATCTTTTTCAACGCAGCGCGCTAAGGCGCAAACGCGGCTGTTCTTAACCTGACGAGCAATGGTTTGAACCGACTCAAAGTCACCGGGTGAAGAAACCGGGAAACCCACTTCCATCACGTCAACGCCCATACGCTCGAGGGCCAGCGCAATCTGCAGTTTTTCTTTCACACTCAGGCTTGCCTGTAACGCCTGTTCTCCGTCGCGTAAGGTGGTATCGAAAATAATGACTTGCTGGCTCATGGTTTAGGTCCTTGGTCTTTAGGGCGCCTTGCTTCGAGCATAAAAAAACCCGCGCAACGGCGCGGGTTTCTGTCTTAACTGGAGCTGACTTAATGCTGAATGTCGTCCACCAGTCTACCGCGCAACGAAGATGCGTTTAGTAGTAGTAGACCGTTGAAACGAGCAATGTAAGTCATCAATTAAGCTCCAGGCGAATGCGATATGCTTTTAGTGGTACTGGATATGAACTTCGATGTCAACCCCATCCTCTGTAAATGCCCCTGTAGCAGAGGAAAGTTTAGGCAAAACTTAAGCGAATTGTGCTGAATTTTTTACCGTATATAAAATTAATCCGCTGATGTTTGTACATGTTTTTCATGATTAGACATATTTAAGCATATTTGTTTGCACTTACTGTAACCATCGGTTGAAGTAGTTGACCTGTTTGAGATTTTATATCTGTATGATTTACCTGTTTTTATACTAATTTTGAATAGATAGGAAGAGAGCAAAAGCTCATAATTGATAAATTAATGTTAACTTTTAATGTATTAATAATATAAACATTTAATTAAAACTTAAATATACATTCATAATATGTATGATTGTGTATTCGCCGTGCTTATGGTTATATTGTTTTTGAAATTTAAACATATGAATCATCGTGCAGTGACCTCTGCCACACTGCGCTCGCATTGCTCTTTTGTTCATTTAGGTTTGTACCTTTATGTTTTCCTAATTTTAATGTTTTTCCTTTTTCTCATTTTATATGCATGGTAAATCATATTAACGGAGGTTATTTCTTCACTCCGTCTGGAAAAAGGGAGTTTAGAGTGACAGTGGAGTTAACTATGCCAGAAGTAAAAATAATAGATAAACCCAATCTTTTAGAGCCAGGAAAACCGCAGCTTCGCATGGTTGACCTTAATCTTTTAACTGTTTTTGATGCGGTGATGCAGGAACAGAATATTACCCGCGCAGCGCATACCTTAGGAATGTCGCAACCAGCAGTCAGTAATGCGGTAGCGCGCCTGAAGGTCATGTTTAATGATGAGCTTTTTGTTCGTTACGGCCGTGGGATCCAGCCGACAGCAAGAGCTTTCCAGCTATTTGGTTCCATTCGTCAGGCATTGCAATTAGTGCAAAACGAGCTGCCTGGATCGGGTTTTGAGCCAACCAGCAGCGAACGTGTATTCAATCTTTGCGTATGCAGCCCATTAGATAATATCCTGACATCATTGATTTATAATCGGGTTGAACAAGTCGCGCCAAACATTAATGTCGTATTTAAATCTTCACTCAATCAAAATACCGAGCATCAGTTGCGTTACCAGGAAACTGAGTTTGTTATTAGCTATGAAGAATTCCGCCGTCCAGAATTCTCAAGTATTCCGTTATTCAATGATGAAATGGTATTAGTCGCGAGCAAAAAGCATCCGCGCATTAGTGGTCCATTATTGGAAAGCGACCTTTATAATGAGCAGCACGCGGTGGTTTCGTTGGACCGCTTCGCATCTTTCAGTCAGCCGTGGTATGACACGCCGGATAAACAATCTTGCGTCGCTTACCAGGGCATGGCATTAATTAGCGTTCTTAATATTGTATCGCAAACGCATCTGGTTTCGATTGCGCCACGTTGGTTGGCAGAAGAGTTCGCAGATTCGTTAGAACTTCAGATATTGCCTTTACCTTTAAAATTGAATAGTCGGACATGTTATCTTTCCTGGCATGAAGCTGCTGGCCGGGATAAAGGACATCAATGGATGGAAGAGCTGTTGGTCTCCGTCTGTAAGCAATAGCATTCAGCAGAACAAATCGGTTAATGCAACCTGTTTGTTCTGCTTTTTTCTTTGTATATGAAATTTTATGCTGAAATCCACTTTTCAGGTTTAGCCAAAAGTGTAAAAAAATAGAGTAATAGCTGTAAGTACCCCTTTTTAAGCGATTATTTATCATATCATTTACTTATCCTGGTTTAATTCTCCATTAAATCGACGCTTTCCTCCGTTTTATTCTTATTTGCTCTGAGGCTACCCCTGCGGAGTCAATTGCCATGCGTCATCGTCAGCGGTTAATGTGTTGTTAAACCGTTTTTCATTATAAGAGTGAGGCAAGCCATGGAGATGTTGTCTGGAGCCGAGATGGTCGTCCGATCGCTCATCGATCAGGGTGTAAAGCAGGTATTCGGTTATCCCGGGGGGGCCGTCCTCGATATTTATGATGCGCTGCATACGGTCGGTGGTATTGATCATGTGCTGGTCCGCCATGAGCAGGCTGCGGTACACATGGCTGATGGCCTTGCGCGCGCTACGGGGGAGGTGGGCGTCGTATTAGTCACTTCAGGACCCGGCGCTACCAACGCGATTACCGGGATTGCAACGGCTTACATGGATTCCATTCCGCTGGTGATCCTCTCCGGACAGGTCGCAACGTCGCTGATTGGCTACGATGCCTTCCAGGAGTGCGACATGGTAGGTATATCCCGCCCGGTAGTGAAGCACAGTTTCCTGGTCAAACAAACGGAAGACATCCCACAGGTGCTAAAAAAAGCCTTCTGGCTGGCGGCAAGCGGTCGTCCCGGGCCAGTGGTGGTGGACTTACCGAAGGATATTCTGAATCCAGCTAAGAAACTGCCTTATAGCTGGCCGGAGTCGGTGAGCATGCGTTCGTATAATCCGACGACGACCGGACATAAAGGGCAGATAAAACGCGCTCTGCAGACGTTAGTCGCGGCTAAAAAACCGGTTGTGTACGTGGGTGGTGGCGCCGTTAATGCCGCCTGCCATGCGCAGTTAGGCCAGATCGCTGAAGCACTTAATCTGCCGGTTGTTTCCTCGCTGATGGGGTTAGGCGCGTTTCCGGCAACACATCGGCAGGCGCTTGGGATGCTGGGCATGCATGGAACTTACGAAGCAAACATGACCATGCATCATTCCGATGTGATCTTCGCCGTCGGCGTGCGCTTTGACGATCGAACGACCAATAACCTGGCAAAATATTGCCCAAATGCGACCGTGCTGCATATCGACATCGATCCGACCTCTATTTCGAAAACCGTCACTGCGGATATTCCGATTGTCGGCGATGCTCGTCTGGTACTTGATCAGATGCTCGAACTGCTGGATCAGGAGAAATCTCAGCAGCCGCTGGATGATAACCGTGACTGGTGGCAACAGATTGAACACTGGCGCGCCCGTCAGTGCCTGAAATATGACACGCAAAGTGAAAGCATTAAGCCACAGGCGGTGATTGAAACCATCTGGCGTCTGACGAAAGGGGATGCGTATGTCACCTCTGACGTTGGCCAGCATCAGATGTTTGCCGCACTCTACTACCCATTCGATAAACCACGCCGTTGGATTAACTCAGGCGGCCTCGGCACCATGGGATTTGGATTACCTGCGGCGTTAGGCGTGAAAATGGCGCTGCCGGATGAAACGGTAGTGTGTGTTACCGGGGATGGCAGTATTCAGATGAACATCCAGGAACTGTCTACGGCGCTGCAATATGAGTTGCCGGTACTGGTGCTCAACCTGAACAACCGTTATCTCGGCATGGTCAAGCAGTGGCAGGACATGATCTACTCCGGACGTCACTCACAATCTTATATGCAGTCGCTGCCCGATTTTGTGCGCCTTGCCGAGGCTTATGGGCATATTGGTATCCAAATTAACCATCCAGAAGAACTGGAAAGCAAACTGAGTGAAGCGCTGGAGCATGTGCGCAATCGTCGTCTGGTGTTTGTCGATGTCACCGTTGATGGCAGCGAGCATGTCTACCCGATGCAGATTCGTGGGGGCGGTATGGATGAAATGTGGTTAAGCAAAACGGAGAGGACCTGATTATGCGCCGGATATTATCGGTATTACTGGAAAACGAGTCGGGTGCCTTGTCGCGTGTGATAGGCCTTTTCGCCCAGCGTGGATACAATATTGAAAGCCTGACCGTCGCCCCCACTGACGATCCAACCTTGTCGCGGATGACGATTCAGACGGTAGGGGATGAGAAAGTCCTGGAGCAGATCGAAAAGCAGCTACACAAACTGGTGGATGTTCTGCGCGTGAGCGAACTGGGGCAGGGTGCCCATGTTGAACGCGAGATCATGTTGGTGAAAATTCAGGCCAGCGGCTATGGTCGGGAAGAGGTGAAACGCAACACGGAGATTTTCCGCGGGCAAATCATCGACGTCACGCCGTCCATCTACACCGTACAGTTGGCGGGCACCAGTGATAAGCTGGATGCGTTCCTGGCAACATTACGGGAAGTTGCCAAAATTGTAGAGGTAGCTCGTTCCGGCGTGGTGGGGCTTTCTCGCGGCGATAAAATCATGCGCTAATAGTCGACTGTAGGCCTGACAAGCACAGCGTCATCAGGCATCCTCGTGGAGGTCATGCCGGATGGCGGTGTAAACGCCTTATCCGGCCTACAGGTAACGTACCCGTTTTCGCTGATGCTTCCTGTTGCGCTTTTTTTTTTGCGAAATCAGCAGTAACCAGAGACAAAAGCGGTTGCCGCAGTCATTATTCTGCGCTTAGATGTTAAGAAACTTAACCCATGCCATCACAAAGGTTATGGTTTGTACATTTTACGCAAGGGGCAATTGTGAAACTGGATGAAATCGCTCGGTTGGCCGGCGTTTCGCGAACGACTGCAAGCTACGTTATTAATGGCAAAGCAAAGCAATATCGCGTAAGCGACAAAACGGTTGAAAAAGTCATGGCGGTGGTGCGTGAGCATAATTACCACCCGAATGCCGTGGCGGCCGGGCTGCGTGCTGGACGCACACGCTCTATCGGGCTGGTGATCCCGGATCTTGAAAACACAAGCTATACCCGGATCGCAAACTATCTGGAGCGCCAGGCGCGTCAGCGCGGGTATCAACTGTTGATTGCCTGCTCTGAAGATCAGCCAGATAACGAAATGCGCTGTATTGAGCATCTTTTACAGCGCCAGGTTGATGCCATCATTGTGTCGACTTCCTTGCCGCCAGAACATCCGTTCTATCAGCGCTGGGCAAACAGTTCATTCCCTATTGTGGCGCTGGACCGTGCGCTGGATCGCGAACATTTCACCAGCGTCGTGGGCGCGGACCAGGATGATGCGGAAATGCTGGCGCAGGAGTTACGTAAATTCCCTGCAGAAACCGTACTTTATCTGGGCGCGCTCCCTGAATTATCTGTCAGCTTCCTGCGTGAGCAGGGCTTCCGTACCGCGTGGAAAGATGATCCGCGTGAGGTGCATTTCCTCTACGCCAACAGCTATGAACGCGAAGCGGCAGCGCAGCTGTTTGATAAATGGCTGGAAACGCATCCAATGCCTCAGGCGCTGTTTACCACGTCGTTTGCTCTGTTGCAGGGGGTGATGGATGTGACCCTGCGTCGCGATGGGCAGTTGCCGTCTGATTTGGCGATAGCGACTTTTGGCGATCACGAACTGCTCGACTTCCTGCAGTGTCCGGTTCTTGCGGTGGCGCAACGCCATCGTGATGTAGCGGAACGCGTGCTGGAGATTGTGCTGGCAAGTCTGGATGAGCCGCGTAAACCAAAACCTGGATTAACGCGTATACGGCGTAATCTGTACCGTCGCGGTATTCTGAGCCGTAACTAAGTTGCCTCATTTGATGACGTCAACGGCATAAGCCTCTGACGTCATCAAATATTCTATTCTCAGAAATAACCTCATTATAATTAAGAATATTCTTTAGAATTATCTGAAATTGATTCTTGAAATATGCCGAATTAAAAATGCAACTCGCCATTTTTGGGTTATTGAAGCGTAAAGATGCGTTACGGTTGTATTATTTTGTTACATGCTTGTAGGGATTTGCCGAATTAACAAACACTTTGCTGCCCTATGGCGACAACCTCACGCTGACCTCGCTCCTGCACGGCATACAGACTGATTAACTGGTACTGTTATCTCGCTGCATATTGTCCTAAAATGCCGCTCGCGTCGCAAACTGACACTTTATATTTTCTTTGGATGATATTCAGTTGTTTTAAACAATCATGAGTTGTTGGATTTTTTTCTTACAAATATTCATGACGTTAATTTGCTTCGTTTGCTGTACGGAATTTGTTCAACGCTGATATTAGCCGTAAACAATGTGTTTTTTGCTCCGCTTAGCGCCGTGACTTGCTTGACAAGGTTTTCCTCCGCTCCGTAAACTCCTTTAAGTGGGATTTTGTGGGATAAAGTGGTAATCGGGGGTGAGACTGGCATGTTCCGGGGAGCAACGTTAGTTAATCTCGACAGTAAAGGGCGCTTATCGGTGCCCACCCGTTATCGGGATCAACTGCTCGAGTGCGCTACCGGTCAAATGGTTTGCACCATTGACATCCATCACCCGTGCCTGCTGCTGTACCCCCTGCCTGAATGGGAAATTATCGAGCAGAAGTTATCGCGTCTGTCGAGCATGAATCCAGTTGAGCGTCGCGTACAGCGCCTGTTGTTGGGGCATGCCAGCGAATGTCAGATGGATAGCGCTGGCCGATTATTGATAGCGCCCATTCTGCGACAACATGCGGGGCTAACGAAAGAAGTGATGCTGGTTGGGCAGTTCAATAAGTTTGAGCTGTGGGATGAAACGACCTGGTATCAACAGGTCAAGGAAGATATCGACGCTGAGCAGTCTGTTACCGGCGCGCTGTCGGAACGATTGCAGGATTTGTCTCTATAAAATGATGGAAAATTATAAACATACAACGGTGTTGCTGGATGAGGCCGTCAACGGCCTGAATATTCGTCCAGACGGCATCTACATTGACGGGACATTTGGTCGCGGTGGTCATTCACGTCTGATCCTCTCCCAGCTTGGCGAAGAGGGACGTTTACTGGCTATCGATCGCGATCCGCAGGCTATTGCCGTTGCACAGACGATTACCGATCCCCGTTTCTCCATCGTCCATGGACCTTTCTCTGCGCTGGCTGACTATGTCGCCGAGCGTGGGCTTACCGGTAAGATCGACGGGATTCTTCTCGATCTTGGCGTGTCTTCACCGCAGCTTGATGACGCGGAGCGCGGTTTTTCGTTTATGCGTGATGGTCCGTTGGATATGCGTATGGATCCAACACGCGGTCAGTCCGCGGCCGAATGGCTGCAAACCGCCGATGAAGCGGATATTGCCTGGGTGATTAAAACCTTTGGCGAGGAGCGCTTTGGTAAACGCATTGCTCGCGCCATCGTAGAGCGCAATCGCATCGAACCGATGACCCGCACCAAGGAGCTGGCGGAAGTGATTGCGGCGGCAATGCCGGTGAAAGACAAATTCAAACATCCCGCGACCCGTACCTTCCAGGCGGTGCGCATCTGGGTGAACAGTGAACTGGAGGAGATAGAGCAGGCGCTAAAAAGCTCGCTCAGCGTGCTGGCACCAGGTGGTCGCCTTTCGATTATCAGTTTCCATTCGCTTGAAGACCGCATTGTGAAACGCTTTATGCGCGAACAAAGCCGTGGTCCTCAGGTTCCGGCTGGAATACCGATGACGGAAGCGCAGATCAAAAAGCTGGGCGGCCGTGAGTTAAGAGCACTAGGCAAGATGATGCCGGGTGAAGAAGAGGTAGCTGAAAATCCTCGTGCCCGTAGTTCAGTTCTGCGTATTGCAGAGAGGACGAACGCATGATCAGCAGAGTGACAGAAGCCC
Source organism: Citrobacter sp. TBCS-15 (assembly GCF_005280815.1). Lineage (NCBI taxonomy): Bacteria > Pseudomonadati > Pseudomonadota > Gammaproteobacteria > Enterobacterales > Enterobacteriaceae > Citrobacter > Citrobacter sp. TBCS-15. The sequence continues at coordinate 405,910 of NZ_SZWK01000018.1, forward strand.
TCAGCAAAGTTAAAGGATCGATAGGAAGCAACGAGCGCCATGCCTTGCCTGGCGTGATCGGTGACGATCTTTTGCGGTATGGGAAGCTGCCACTCTGCCTGTTCATTTGCATTATTTTGACGGCGGTTACCGTCGTGACAACAGCCCACCATACGCGGTTACTGACCGCGCAGCGTGAGCAACTGGTTCTGGAGCGAGATGCGCTGGATATCGAATGGCGCAACTTGATCCTTGAGGAGAACGCGCTCGGCGACCATAGCCGTGTTGAACGGATCGCAACGGAAAAGCTGCAAATGCAGCATGTTGATCCCTCACAAGAAAATATCGTAGTACAAAAATAAGGATAAACGCGACGCATGAAAGCAGCGGCAAAAACGCACAAACCAAAACGCCAGGAAGAACAAGCCAACTTTGTCAGTTGGCGTTTTGCGTTACTGTGCGGCTGTATTTTGCTGGCATTGGGTTTCCTGCTGGGGCGCGTTGCCTGGCTGCAAATCATTGCGCCGGATATGCTGGTGCGTCAGGGTGACATGCGTTCCCTGCGCGTCCAGGAAGTCTCCACATCGCGCGGGATGATTACCGACCGTTCCGGTCGTCCGCTGGCGGTGAGCGTTCCGGTGAAAGCGATTTGGGCCGACCCGAAAGAGGTGCATGACGCAGGCGGCGTGAGCGTTGGTGAACGCTGGAGAGCGCTGTCGACTGCGCTGAATCTACCGCTCGACCAGCTGGCTTCCCGCATTAACGCCAACCCGAAAGGACGCTTTATCTATCTGGCGCGTCAGGTTAATCCTGACATGGCCGACTACATCAAAAAACTCAAGCTGCCGGGTATTCACCTGCGTGAAGAATCCCGTCGTTACTATCCTTCCGGAGAAGTGACCGCTCACCTCATTGGCTTTACTAACGTTGACAGCCAGGGGATTGAAGGCGTTGAGAAGAGCTTCGATAAGTGGCTCACCGGACAGCCGGGCGAACGTATCGTGCGTAAAGACCGCTATGGCCGCGTAATTGAAGATATTTCCTCTACTGACAGCCAGGCGGCGCATAACCTCGCGCTGAGTATTGATGAGCGTTTACAGGCGCTGGTCTACCGTGAACTGAATAATGCCGTCGCGTTCAACAAAGCGGAATCCGGCAGCGCCGTGCTGGTGGATGTCAACACCGGTGAAGTGCTGGCGATGGCCAACAGCCCGTCCTACAACCCCAATAATCTCTCCGGTACGCAAAAAGATGTCATGCGTAACCGTACCATTACCGACGTGTTTGAACCGGGTTCTACCGTCAAACCAATGGTGGTAATGACGGCGCTGCAGCGTGGAGTGGTACGCGAAAATACCGTACTTAATACGATTCCTTACCGAATTAATGGCCACGAAATCAAAGACGTGGCGCGTTATAGCGAATTGACCCTTACCGGGGTTTTGCAGAAGTCGAGTAACGTCGGTGTTTCTAAGCTGGCGTTAGCGATGCCGTCCTCAGCGTTAGTAGATACTTACTCACGTTTTGGGCTGGGAAAAGCGACCAATTTGGGGTTGGTCGGAGAACGCAGTGGCTTATATCCTCAAAAACAACGGTGGTCTGACATAGAGAGGGCCACCTTCTCTTTCGGCTATGGGCTAATGGTAACCCCGTTACAGTTAGCGCGAGTCTACGCAACGATCGGCAGCTATGGCGTTTATCGCCCGCTGTCGATTACCAAAGTTGACCCTCCTGTACCGGGCGAACGTATTTTCCCGGAAGCGACCGTTCGTACCGTGGTGCACATGATGGAAAGCGTGGCGCTGCCCGGTGGCGGCGGCGTGAAGGCGGCGATTAAAGGCTATCGCATCGCTATCAAAACCGGTACGGCGAAAAAAGTAGGGCCGGATGGTCGCTACATCAACAAATACATTGCTTATACCGCAGGCGTTGCGCCTGCGAGTCAGCCGCGCTTCGCGCTGGTTGTTGTTATCAACGATCCGCAGGCGGGTAAATACTACGGTGGCGCCGTTTCCGCGCCGGTCTTCGGTGCCATCATGGGCGGCGTATTGCGCACCATGAACATCGAGCCGGATGCGCTGGCAACGAGCGATAAAAGTGAATTTGTGAATAATCAAGGCGAGGCAACAGGTGGCAGATCGTAATTTGCGCGACCTTCTTGCTCCATGGGTGCCGGGTGCACCGGAGCGAGCACTGCGGGAGATGACGCTCGACAGCCGTGTGGCTGCATCGGGCGATCTCTTTGTAGCAGTATTGGGTCATCAGGCGGACGGGCGTCGGTATATCCCGCAGGCGATAGCGCAAGGTGTGGCTGCCATTATTGCAGAAGCAAAAGATGAAGCGACTGACGGTGAAATCCGTGAAATGCACGGCGTTCCGGTTATCTATCTCAGCCAGCTTAACGAACGTTTATCTGCACTGGCGGGCCGTTTTTACCACGAGCCTTCTGAAAAAATGCGTCTGGTCGGCGTGACCGGGACCAACGGTAAAACTACTACGACCCAATTGCTGGCGCAGTGGAGCCAACTGCTGGGTGAAACCAGCGCGGTTATGGGAACCGTTGGCAATGGCCTGTTGGGCAAAGTGATCCCGACGGAAAATACCACCGGTTCAGCCGTTGATGTCCAGCATGTGCTGGCGGGGCTGGTTGCGCAGGGTGCAACGGTTGGCGCGATGGAGGTTTCCTCCCACGGTTTGGTTCAGCATCGCGTTGCGGCGCTGAAGTTTGCCGCATCGGTATTTACTAACTTAAGCCGTGACCATCTCGACTACCACGGTGACATGGAACATTACGAAGCGGCGAAGTGGCTGCTGTATTCCACGCACCATTGCGGTCAGGCCATCGTCAATGCGGATGATGAGGTTGGCCGTCGCTGGCTGGCGAAACTTCCGGATGCGGTTGCCGTTTCGATGGAAGACCACATCAACCCGAACTGTCACGGTCGCTGGTTAAAAGCGGTTGAGGTGAAGTATCACGACAGTGGGGCAACGATTCGCTTTACCTCTTCATGGGGTGAGGGCGAAATAGAAAGCCGCCTGATGGGGGCGTTTAACGTCAGCAATCTGCTGCTGGCGCTGGCAACGCTGCTGGCGCTGGGTTATCCGTTAGCCGATTTACTGAAAACGGCGGCGCAATTACAGCCGGTTTGCGGGCGCATGGAAGTGTTCAGTGCGCCGGGTAAAACCACTGTTGTCGTTGATTATGCCCATACGCCGGATGCGCTGGAAAAAGCGTTGCAGGCGGCGCGTCTGCACTGTACTGGCAAACTGTGGTGCGTCTTTGGCTGCGGTGGCGATCGCGATAAAGGCAAACGTCCGCTGATGGGTGCGATTGCCGAACAATTTGCTGATGTCGTCGTGGTGACCGATGACAACCCACGTACCGAAGAACCTCGTGCCATCATCAACGACATTCTGGCGGGGATGCTGGATGCCGGACAGGCGAGGGTGATGGAAGGTCGCGCAGAAGCAGTGACTAACGCCATCATGCAGGCGAAAGAAAACGACGTGGTGCTGGTGGCTGGTAAAGGTCACGAAGACTACCAGATCGTTGGCTCACAGCGCCTTGACTATTCTGACCGCGTCACGGCTGCGCGCCTGCTGGGGGTGATCGCATGATTAGCGTAACGCTCAGCCAGCTGGCGGAAATCCTCCGTGGCGAACTAAAAGGGGCCGATCTGACCCTCGATGCAGTGACAACCGATACGCGTCAAGTGACGCCGGGCTGCCTGTTTGTGGCGCTGAAAGGCGAACGTTTTGATGCCCACGATTTTGCCGATAAGGCGAAAGACGGGGGAGCAGGCGCGCTGTTAGTCAGCCGTCCGCTCAATATTGATTTACCACAGGTCATTGTCAAAGACACCCGTCTGGCGTTCGGCGAACTGGCTGCGTGGGTTCGCGCCCAGGTTCCGGCGCGCGTTGTCGCGCTGACCGGCTCATCCGGCAAAACGTCTGTTAAAGAGATGACCGCCGCGATTCTCAGCCAGTGCGGCAAAACGTTATATACCGCAGGCAATCTGAACAACGACATCGGTGTACCGATGACGCTGTTGCGCTTAAACAATGATTACGACTATGCAGTGATTGAGCTCGGCGCCAATCATCAGGGCGAAATCGCCTGGACCGTTGGCCTGACGCGCCCGGAAGCGGCGCTGGTGAACAATCTTGCCGCCGCGCATCTGGAAGGTTTCGGCTCTCTGGCGGGCGTTGCGAAGGCTAAAGGTGAGATCTTTAGCGGTCTGTCGGCGAATGGTATCGCCATCATGAATGCTGATAACAACGACTGGCTGAACTGGCAGAGCATCATTGGCGATCGCAAAGTCTGGCGCTTCTCCCCGAATGCGGCCAACAGCGACTTTTCGGCGACCAACGTTCACGTGACCTCACACGGCACGGAGTTTTCATTGCAAACGCCAACCGGAAGCATTGATGTTCTGCTGCCGCTGCCGGGGCGTCACAACATAGCCAACGCCCTGGCGGCGGCTGCGCTCTCTATGGCGGTAGGCGCGACGCCTGAGGCGATCAAAGCGGGCCTGAAGGATCTGCAAGCGGTGCCGGGGCGTCTGTTCCCGATTCAACTGGCAGAAAATCAGTTGCTGCTGGACGACTCCTACAACGCTAACGTTGGTTCGATGACCGCAGCGGTACAGGTGCTGTCCGAAATGCCGGGCTACCGCGTGCTGGTGGTGGGCGATATGGCAGAGCTTGGCGCGGAAAGCGAAGCATGTCACGTACAGGTAGGTGTTGCTGCGAAAACCGCGGGCATCGACCGTGTACTGAGTACAGGGAAACTGAGTCAGGCAATTAGCGACGCCAGCGGCGTGGGCGAGCATTTTGCGGATAAAACCGCGCTGATCGCGCATCTCAAGGCGCTGATTGCAGAACATCAGATCATGACGATTTTAGTGAAGGGTTCACGTAGTGCCGCCATGGAAGAGGTAGTACGCGCATTACAGGAGAATGGGACATGTTAGTTTGGCTGGCCGAACATTTGGTCAAATATTATTCCGGCTTTAACGTCTTTTCTTATCTGACGTTTCGCGCCATCGTCAGCCTGCTGACCGCGCTGTTCATCTCTTTGTGGATGGGCCCGCGCATGATCGCCCGCCTGCAAAAAATGTCCTTTGGACAGGTCGTACGTAACGACGGTCCGGAATCACACTTCAGTAAACGCGGTACGCCGACCATGGGCGGGATTATGATCCTCACCGCGATTGTTATCTCCGTGCTGCTGTGGGCATACCCGTCGAACCCGTACGTTTGGTGCGTGCTGGTTGTATTGGTCGGTTACGGCATCATCGGTTTTGTCGATGACTACCGCAAAGTGGTACGCAAAGACACCAAAGGCCTGATTGCGCGCTGGAAATATTTCTGGATGTCGGTGATTGCTCTGGGCGTAGCCTTTGCGCTGTACCTCGCGGGCAAAGATACCCCGGCGACGGAACTGGTCGTGCCGTTCTTCAAAGACGTGATGCCGCAACTGGGACTGTTCTACGTCCTGCTGGCGTACTTTGTGATTGTGGGGACTGGTAACGCGGTCAACCTCACCGATGGTCTGGATGGTCTGGCGATTATGCCGACCGTGTTCGTGGCTGCGGGTTTTGCGCTGGTGGCATGGGCGACCGGTAACATGAACTTTGCCAACTATCTGCACATTCCGTATTTACGCCATGCCGGTGAACTGGTGATCGTCTGTACGGCGATTGTCGGTGCAGGGTTAGGCTTCCTGTGGTTTAACACCTATCCGGCGCAGGTCTTCATGGGCGACGTCGGATCGCTGGCGCTGGGCGGCGCACTGGGCATTATTGCTGTGCTGCTGCGTCAGGAGTTCCTGCTGGTGATCATGGGCGGCGTATTTGTCGTAGAAACGCTGTCGGTCATTCTGCAGGTCGGTTCCTTTAAGTTGCGCGGACAGCGCATCTTCCGTATGGCGCCGATCCACCATCACTATGAACTGAAAGGCTGGCCGGAACCGCGCGTGATTGTGCGCTTCTGGATTATTTCGCTGATGCTGGTGCTGATTGGCCTGGCAACGCTGAAGGTACGTTAATCATGGCTGATTACCAGGGTAAAAAAGTCGTCATTATCGGTCTGGGTTTGACCGGACTGTCCTGCGTGGATTTCTTCCTGGCGCGTGGCGTAACGCCGCGCGTGATGGATACCCGCGCGACGCCGCCGGGCCTGGATAAATTACCGGAAGCGGTTGAGCGTCATGTTGGCAGTCTGAATGATGACTGGCTGCTGGACGCCGATCTTATCGTCGCCAGCCCTGGTATTGCCCTGGCGCACCCTTCGCTGAGCGCTGCCGCCGATGCAGGGATTGAAATTGTCGGTGACATCGAGCTGTTCTGTCGCGAAGCGCAGGCGCCGATCGTTGCGATCACCGGTTCTAACGGTAAAAGCACCGTTACGACGTTGGTTGGCGAAATGGCGAAAGCGGCCGGTGTGAACGTGGGGGTGGGCGGTAACATTGGCCTGCCCGTGCTGATGCTGCTGGATGATGAGCGTGAGCTGTATGTTCTGGAACTGTCGAGCTTCCAACTGGAAACAACCTCCAGCTTACAGGCCGTAGCCGCCACTATTTTGAACGTCACCGAAGATCATATGGACAGGTATCCGTTTGGCTTGCAGCAGTATCGTGCGGCCAAACTGCGCGTTTATGAGAATGCGAAAGTCTGCGTGGTCAATGCGGATGATGCGCTGACCATGCCGGTTCGTGGTGCCGATGAGCGTTGCGTGAGCTTTGGCGTCAACATGGGTGACTATCATCTTAATCGTCAGCAGGGCGAAACCTGGCTGCGGGTGAAGGGTGAAAAAGTTCTCAACGTGAAAGAGATGACGCTTACCGGCCAGCATAACTATACCAACGCTCTGGCAGCGCTGGCGCTGGCTGATGCTGCGGGGCTGCCGCGGGCGTCAAGCCTGAAAGCGCTGACCACCTTTACCGGACTGGCGCATCGTTTCCAGTTGGTACTGAATCATAATGGTGTGCGTTGGATCAACGATTCAAAAGCGACCAATGTCGGCAGTACCGAAGCGGCGCTGAATGGCCTGCACGTTGACGGTAAGCTGCACCTGTTGTTGGGCGGCGACGGGAAATCCGCTGACTTTATGCCGCTGCAACGTTATCTGAACGGCGACAACATTCGTCTGTACTGCTTTGGCCGCGATGGCGCGCAGCTTGCCGCGCTGCGACCTGAGGTTGCGGAACAAACTGAAACCATGGAGCAGGCAATGCGTCTGCTCGCGCCGCGCGTGAAGCCCGGTGATATGGTGCTGCTGTCGCCCGCCTGTGCCAGCCTCGATCAGTTCAAGAATTTTGAGCAACGCGGTGACGTCTTTACGCGCCTGGCGAAGGAGTTGGGTTGATGCGTTTATCTCTCCCTCGTCTGAGAATGCCGCGCTTACCGGGACTGGGTGTCCTGGCGTGGATCTTTGCGGCACTTAAAGGCTGGGTGATGGCTTCGCGCGATAAAGACGCGGACAGCCTGATCATGTATGACCGCATGCTGCTGTGGCTGACCTTTGGTCTGGCGGCAATTGGTTTCATCATGGTGACATCGGCATCGATGCCGGTAGGACAACGTCTGGCGGGCGACCCCTTCCTGTTTGCCAAACGTGACGCGCTGTACATCTTCCTGGCGTTCTGTTTGGCGATGGTCACTCTGCGTTTGCCGATGGAGTTCTGGCAGAAGTACAGCACCACGATGCTCATCGCCTCGATCATCATGCTGCTGATCGTACTGGTGGTGGGGAGCTCCGTTAACGGGGCATCGCGCTGGATTGCTCTGGGGCCGCTGCGTATTCAGCCTGCGGAATTTACCAAGCTGTCGCTGTTCTGTTATCTCGCCAACTACCTGGTACGCAAGGTGGATGAAGTTCGAAACAACCTGCGCGGCTTCCTGAAACCGATGGGCGTGATCCTGGTACTGGCCGTGCTGCTGCTGGCGCAGCCTGACCTCGGTACGGTGGTGGTGCTGTTTGTCACCACGCTGGCGATGCTGTTTCTTGCCGGCGCTAAATTATGGCAGTTCATTGCGATTATCGGCATGGGGATATCGGCGGTCGTGCTGCTGATCCTTGCCGAACCGTATCGTATTCGCCGCGTAACTTCTTTCTGGAATCCATGGGAAGATCCGTTCGGCAGCGGATACCAGCTGACGCAATCGCTAATGGCTTTTGGCCGCGGTGAGGTTTGGGGGCAGGGGTTAGGCAACTCAGTCCAAAAGCTGGAGTATTTGCCGGAAGCGCATACCGACTTCATCTTCGCCATCATTGGGGAAGAGCTGGGTTATATCGGTGTGGTATTGGCACTTTTAATGGTATTCTTCGTCGCTTTTCGCGCGATGTCGATTGGCCGTAAAGCGCTGGAAATTGACCACCGTTTTTCAGGCTTTTTAGCCTGCTCCATCGGGATCTGGTTTAGCTTCCAGGCGCTGGTAAACGTCGGCGCGGCGGCAGGTATGCTGCCAACCAAAGGTCTGACGCTGCCGTTAATCAGCTATGGTGGTTCTAGTTTGTTGATAATGTCGACGGCCATCATGTTTTTGTTACGTATAGATTATGAAACGCGTCTGGAAAAAGCCCAGGCGTTTACACGAGGTGCACGATGAGTGGTCAACCGAAGCGGTTAATGGTGATGGCAGGCGGTACCGGCGGGCATGTGTTCCCGGGGCTGGCGGTCGCGCACCATTTAATGGCCCAGGGCTGGCAGGTTCGTTGGCTGGGCACCGCCGATCGTATGGAAGCGGACTTAGTGCCGAAGCATGGCATTGAAATTGACTTTATTCGCATCTCCGGTCTGCGTGGCAAAGGCGTTAACGCACTACTTGCCGCACCCGTGCGTATTTTTAACGCCTGGCGTCAGGCGCGCGCCATCATGAAGCAATTCAAGCCTGATGTGGTGCTCGGTATGGGCGGCTACGTGTCAGGTCCTGGCGGTTTAGCTGCATGGTCATTAGGTATTCCGGTCGTACTGCATGAACAGAACGGCATTGCGGGATTAACCAATAAATGGCTGGCAAAGATTGCAACGAAGGTTATGCAGGCTTTCCCTGGCGCTTTCCCGAATGCGGACGTGGTCGGGAACCCAGTACGCACGGACGTTCTGGCGTTGCCATTACCCGAAGCGCGTCTGGCTGGACGTGAAGGCCCGGTTCGTGTGCTGGTGGTTGGTGGTTCTCAGGGCGCACGCGTCCTCAACCAGACGATGCCGCAGGTTGCCGCAAAGCTTGGCGAGGCGGTGACTATCTGGCACCAGAGCGGTAAGGGCGCGCAGCAGACCGTTGAACACGCTTATGCCGAGGCGGGACAACCGCAGCATAAGGTCACTGAGTTTATTGATGATATGGCCGCCGCTTATGCGTGGGCGGATGTTGTCGTGTGCCGTTCTGGCGCGCTGACGGTGAGTGAGATTGCCGCCGCAGGCTTGCCTGCGCTGTTTGTGCCGTTCCAGCACAAAGACAGACAGCAGTACTGGAATGCGTTGCCGCTGGAAAAAGCGGGCGCCGCCAAAATTTTAGAGCAACCACAGTTTACTGTGGACGCCGTCGCCAGCACCCTTGCCGGGTGGTCGCGAGAAACTTTATTAACCATGGCAGAACGTGCGCGCGCCGCATCCATACCGGATGCCACCGAACGCGTTGCAAATGAAGTGAGCCGGGCTGCCCGGGCGTAATTGTGGTGATGCCTTTTGCATCGCATGAACTAAGAAGTTAATGGCTAAAGAATGAATACACAACAACTGGCAAAACTGCGTTCCATCGTGCCCGAAATGCGTCGCGTTCGGCACATTCACTTTGTCGGCATCGGTGGTGCTGGTATGGGCGGTATTGCCGAAGTTTTGGCCAATGAAGGTTATCAGATCAGCGGTTCTGACTTAGCGCCAAATCCGGTGACGCAGCAGTTGACGAATCTCGGCGCCACGATTTTCTTCAACCATCGCCCTGAAAACGTGCGCGATGCGAGCGTGGTGGTGGTCTCCAGCGCTATTTCTGCGGATAACCCGGAAATTGTTGCGGCGCATGAAGCGCGTATTCCAGTGATCCGCCGTGCTGAGATGCTGGCGGAGTTAATGCGTTTTCGTCACGGCATCGCCATTGCCGGGACGCACGGTAAAACCACGACCACAGCGATGGTCTCCAGTATTTACGCGGAAGCGGGGCTGGATCCGACTTTTGTTAACGGTGGTCTGGTGAAGGCTGCTGGCGTCCATGCGCGCCTGGGTCATAGCCGTTATTTGATTGCCGAAGCGGACGAGAGCGACGCGTCGTTCCTGCATTTGCAGCCGATGGTGGCGATTGTCACCAATATCGAAGCCGACCATATGGATACCTACCATGGCGACTTCGAAAATTTAAAGCAGACGTTTATTAATTTCCTGCATAACTTGCCGTTTTATGGTCGTGCGGTGATGTGCGTTGACGATCCGGTGATCCGCGAACTGTTACCGCGAGTTGGCCGTCAAACCACAACCTATGGTTTCAGTGATGATGCCGATGTGCGCGTTGAGGATTACCAGCAGATCGGCCCGCAGGGGCACTTCACGCTGGTGCGTCAGGGGATGGCCGATCTACGCGTGACGTTAAACGCGCCGGGCCGCCACAATGCGCTGAACGCCGCGGCGGCGGTGGCTGTCGCAACGGAAGAAGGTATTGAAGACGACGCGATCCTGCGCGCGCTGGAAAGTTTCCAGGGTACCGGACGTCGTTTTGACTTCCTCGGCGAATTCCCACTTGAGCCGGTTAACGGTAAAGCCGGGACCGCGATGCTGGTTGATGATTACGGCCATCACCCAACGGAAGTGGACGCCACAATTAAAGCTGCACGCGCAGGCTGGCCGGACAAAAATCTGGTGATGCTGTTCCAGCCGCATCGGTATACGCGCACTCGCGATTTGTATGACGACTTTGCCAACGTGCTGACTCAGGTTGATACGCTGTTGATGCTGGATGTATACGCCGCGGGCGAAGCCGCCATTCCGGGCGCTGACAGCCGCTCGCTGTGCCGTACTATTCGTGGTCGCGGTAAGATCGATCCTATTCTGGTATCCGATCCAGCCCTGGTGGCAGAAATGTTGGCACCGGTATTAACCGGCAACGATCTGATTTTGGTGCAAGGCGCTGGAAATATCGGCAAAATTGCGCGTTCCTTAGCTGAAATCAAACTGAAGCCGCAAAATCCGGAGGAAGAACAACATGGCTGATAAAATCGCGGTCCTGTCAGGAGGTACCTCCGCAGAGCGAGAAGTGTCGCTGAATTCCGGCGCGGCCGTATTGGCAGGGTTACGCGAAGGTGGTGTCGATGCCCATCCGGTTGACCCGAAAGAGGTTGATGTCACTCTTCTGAAATCAATGGGTTTTCAGAAGGTGTTTATTGCGTTGCATGGTCGTGGCGGGGAAGATGGCACGTTGCAGGGCATGCTGGAGCAAATTGGCCTGCCGTATACCGGCAGCGGCGTCATGGCTTCCGCGATCTCAATGGACAAACTGCGCAGCAAGCTGCTGTGGCAGGGCGCAGGTTTACACGTCGCGCCATGGGTTGCGTTGACCCGCGCTGAGTTCGAAAAAGGTCTTAGCAATGAGATAGTTGCAAAAATCTCTGCGTTAGGTTTGCCGCTGATTGTGAAGCCAAGCCGTGAAGGCTCCAGCGTAGGGATGTCAAAAGTTGAAGAAGAAAATGCTTTGCAGGGTGCATTAGCATTGGCTTTTCAGCATGATGAAGAAGTACTGATTGAAAAATGGCTCAGTGGCCCGGAATTTACCGTTGCGATACTCGGCGAAGAAATTTTACCGTCAATACGTATCCAACCCGCGGGAACCTTCTATGATTATGAGGCGAAGTATCTCTCTGATGAGACACAATATTTCTGCCCCGCAGGTCTGGAAGTCGAGCAAGAGGCCAGATTACAGGATTTAGTCCTGAAAGCGTGGACCGCCCTGGGCTGTAAAGGTTGGGGGCGCATTGACGTCATGCTGGACAGCGATGGCCAGTTTTATCTGCTGGAAGCCAATACCTCTCCGGGTATGACCAGCCACAGCCTGGTGCCGATGGCGGCGCGTCAGGCGGGTCTGAGCTTCTCGCAGTTGGTGGTAAGAATTCTGGAGTTGGCGGACTGATATGTCGCAGGCTGCGCTGAACACGCGAAACGGTGATGAAGAAGAAGTAAACTCCTCACGCCGCAATAATGGAACGCGTCTTGCAGGAATACTGTTCCTGCTGACAGTGCTGTGCACCGTGTTTGTCAGCGGCTGGGTAGTGTTGGGATGGATGGAAGATGCGCAGCGTTTGCCGTTGTCAAAACTGGTGTTAACCGGCGAACGGCATTACACGCGCAATGATGATATCCGTCAGTCCATTCTGGCGCTGGGCGCGCCGGGAACCTTTATGACGCAGGATGTAAACATCATCCAGAGTCAGATTGAACGCCTCCCGTGGATTAAACAGGCGAGCGTGAGAAAGCAATGGCCTGATGAATTGAAGATTCATCTGGTTGAATATGTGCCAATTGCGCGTTGGAATGACCAGCACATGGTGGATGCCGAAGGCAATACGTTCAGCGTCCCAACCGGTCGGGCCAATAAGCAGGTATTACCTATGTTGTACGGACCGGAAGGCAGCGCAAGTGAAGTGCTGCAAGGGTTCCGCGATATGGGGCAGGTGCTGGCTAAGGATAGATTCACCCTGAAGGAAGCGGCGATGACCGCGCGTCGTTCCTGGCAGTTGACGCTGAATAACGATATTAAGCTCAATCTGGGCAGGGGCGATACGATAAAACGTTTGGCTCGCTTTGTGGAACTCTACCCGGTTTTACAGCAGCAGGCGCAAACCGATGGCAAACGGATTAGCTACGTTGATTTGCGTTATGACTCAGGAGCGGCAGTAGGCTGGGTTCCCTTGCCTCCTGAGGAATCTAATCAGCAACAGAATCAGGCACAGGCAGAACAACAATGATCAAGGCGACGGACAGAAAACTGGTAGTTGGACTGGAGATTGGCACCGCGAAGGTAGCCGCTTTAGTAGGGGAAGTTCTGCCCGACGGTATGGTCAATATCATTGGCGTGGGCAGTTGCCCATCGCGAGGTATGGATAAAGGCGGGGTGAATGACCTTGAGTCAGTGGTGAAATGCGTACAGCGCGCCATTGACCAGGCTGAGCTGATGGCAGATTGCCAGATATCCTCGGTATATCTGGCGCTTTCCGGCAAACATATTAGCTGTCAGAATGAAATTGGTATGGTGCCCATTTCCGAAGAGGAAGTGACACAGGAAGATGTGGAAAACGTCGTACATACGGCAAAATCCGTACGCGTGCGCGATGAACATCGTGTTCTGCACGTTATTCCGCAGGAATACGCCATTGACTACCAGGAAGGTATTAAAAATCCGGTCGGTCTTTCCGGCGTACGCATGCAGGCAAAAGTGCATCTTATTACCTGCCATAACGACATGGCGAAGAATATTGTCAAAGCCGTTGAACGTTGTGGTCTGAAAGTTGACCAACTGATTTTCGCCGGACTGGCAGCCAGTTATTCCGTGTTGACGGAAGATGAACGTGAACTGGGTGTCTGCGTGGTAGATATTGGTGGTGGTACAATGGACATCGCCGTTTATACTGGCGGGGCGTTGCGCCATACCAAAGTGATCCCTTATGCAGGGAATGTGGTGACCAGCGATATCGCTTATGCCTTCGGTACGCCGCCGAGCGATGCCGAAGCCATCAAAGTTCGTCATGGCTGCGCGCTGGGCTCCATCGTCGGTAAAGACGAGAGCGTTGAGGTGCCAAGCGTGGGCGGCCGTCCGCCACGTAGTCTGCAGCGTCAGACTTTGGCAGAGGTCATTGAGCCGCGTTATACCGAGCTGCTCAACCTGGTCAACGAAGAAATTTTGCAATTACAAGAACAGCTTCGCCAGCAGGGTGTGAAACATCATCTGGCGGCGGGGATTGTGTTAACCGGTGGCGCAGCGCAAATTGAAGGTCTTGCGGCCTGCGCACAGCGCGTGTTCCATACGCAAGTCCGTATTGGCGCACCACTGAATATTACCGGTCTGACGGATTATGCCCAGGAGCCGTACTATTCCACGGCGGTGGGGCTGCTTCACTACGGGAAAGAATCCCATTTAAGTGGTGAAGCTGAAGTTGAAAAACGCGTAACGGCGTCAGTTGGCTCGTGGATTAAACGACTCAATAGCTGGCTGCGAAAAGAGTTTTAATTTTTAAAGAGACCGACGCACATTAAAGGTCTCAGGCGACAGGCACAACGGAGAGAGAAACTATGTTTGAACCTATGGAACTAACCAATGACGCGGTGATTAAAGTCATCGGCGTCGGCGGCGGCGGCGGTAATGCCGTTGAACACATGGTGCGCGAGCGCATCGAAGGTGTTGAATTCTTCGCGGTGAATACCGACGCTCAGGCGTTGCGTAAAACGGCGGTTGGACAGACCATTCAGATTGGTAGCGGCATCACCAAAGGTCTGGGCGCGGGTGCAAACCCGGAAGTCGGTCGTAATGCGGCAGACGAAGATCGTGAAGCTCTGCGTGCAGCGCTTGACGGCGCAGACATGGTGTTTATTGCAGCAGGTATGGGCGGCGGTACCGGAACCGGTGCAGCGCCAGTGGTTGCTGAAGTAGCAAAAGATTTAGGTATCCTGACTGTTGCTGTCGTGACTAAGCCTTTCAACTTTGAAGGCAAGAAGCGTATGGCATTCGCTGAGCAGGGTATCACCGAGCTGTCCAAACACGTGGACTCTCTGATCACTATCCCGAACGACAAACTGCTGAAAGTGCTGGGCCGTGGTATCTCCCTGCTGGATGCGTTTGGCGCAGCGAACGATGTGCTGAAAGGCGCAGTCCAGGGTATCGCTGAACTGATTACGCGTCCGGGCCTGATGAACGTCGACTTTGCAGACGTGCGCACCGTGATGTCCGAAATGGGCTACGCGATGATGGGCTCCGGCGTGGCAAGCGGTGAAGACCGTGCGGAAGAAGCGGCTGAAATGGCAATCTCTTCCCCGCTGCTGGAAGATATCGATCTGTCCGGCGCGCGCGGCGTGTTGGTCAACATTACTGCGGGCTTCGACCTGCGTCTGGATGAGTTCGAAACCGTCGGTAACACCATCCGTGCCTTTGCATCGGATAACGCGACCGTGGTTATCGGTACCTCTCTGGACCCGGATATGAACGACGAACTGCGCGTGACCGTTGTTGCCACTGGAATTGGTATGGACAAGCGTCCTGAAATCACTCTGGTAACCAACAAGCAGGTTCAGCAACCGGTAATGGATCGTTACCAGCAACACGGTATGGCGCCGTTGACGCAAGAGCAAAAACCGGTTGCGAAAGTGGTGAACGACAATACGCCGCAAACCACTAAAGAGCCGGATTATCTGGATATCCCTGCGTTCCTGCGTAAGCAAGCTGATTAAGAATTAGCTGGAATTTGGGAATTGTGGCTCTTTGTGCTAAACTGGCCCACCGAATGTATAGTACACTTCGGTTGGATAGGTAATTTGGCGAGATTATACGATGATCAAACAAAGGACTCTTAAACGTATCGTTCAGGCGACTGGCGTCGGTTTGCATACCGGCAAAAAAGTCACCCTGACATTACGCCCTGCGCCGGCCAACACCGGGGTCATCTATCGTCGCACCGACTTGAATCCTCCGGTAGATTTCCCGGCCGATGCCAAATCTGTGCGTGATACCATGCTCTGTACGTGTCTGGTCAATGAGCATGATGTACGGATTTCAACCGTTGAGCACCTTAACGCTGCTCTGGCGGGCTTAGGTATCGATAACATCGTTATTGAAGTTAACGCCCCGGAAATCCCGATCATGGATGGCAGTGCCGCTCCGTTCGTTTATCTGCTGCTTGATGCGGGTATTGAAGAACTGAGCAGCGCCAAAAAATTTGTTCGCATCAAAGAGACCGTTCGTGTCGAAGATGGCGATAAGTGGGCTGAGTTTAAGCCGTATAATGGTTTCACGTTGGATTTCACCATCGACTTTAACCATCCGGCAATCGACTCCAGCACGCAGCGCTACGCGATGAACTTCTCTGCGGATGCGTTCATGCGCCAGATCAGCCGCGCGCGTACTTTCGGCTTCATGCGTGATATCGAATATCTGCAGTCCCGCGGCCTGTGCCTGGGCGGCAGCTTCGATTGTGCCATCGTTGTTGACGATTATCGCGTATTGAACGAAGACGGCCTGCGTTTTGAAGACGAATTCGTTCGTCACAAAATGCTCGACGCGATTGGTGACTTGTTCATGTGTGGTCACAACATTATTGGTGCATTCACCGCGTATAAATCCGGTCATGCATTGAATAACAAACTGTTGCAGGCGGTCCTGGCGAAACAGGAAGCCTGGGAATATGTGACCTTCCAGGACGATGCAGAACTGCCGTTGGCGTTCAAAGCACCTTCGACCGTACTGGCATAACGACATACGCTGTCGCATAAATTCGACTGGTTAATCTGGCACTCTCTCCGGCCAGGTGAACCAGTCGTTTTTTTATTTTCCGATTGCAAACCACCTTCCCTGAAGCGACTTTCTCCCCACCGGCAGAGTAAAATAGCGTTCGATCGCTGCTTTCTTAAGCATATTTACCCGCGACTTGCGTCATTACTGCTGTGGTGCGAACGCATTAATGGTAATATTTGTGCGCAAAAAATGGTTTTGCATATGTAACCCCAAACGCAGGGTATATCAGGTGGCAATAACGTGAGTGGAATACTGACGCGCTGGCGACAGTTAGGCAGACGGTACTTCTGGCCGCATCTCCTGTTGGGGATGGTCGCGGCTAGTTTTGGCCTGCCCGCGCTCGGTAATGCTGCTGAACCTAATACCCCCGCGAAGGCGACCGCCAGCAATCACGATCAAGGCGCTAAAGTTAACTTTAACCAGCTTGCTTTGCTGGAAGCGACCAACCGCCGCCCGAATTTTACCGTCGACTACTGGCATCAGCATGCTATTCGTACGGTCATTCGCCATCTTTCTTTTGCCATGGCTCCTCAGGCGCTGCCCGTTGCCGAAGAGCCGTTGCCAATCCAGGCGCACCATCTTGCGTTACTGAATACGCTCAGCGCGATGCTGACGCAAGAAGGCACTCCGCCCGCGACAGTAAGTCGCGTGACATACGCACACTTTACCTCTCAGGCCGCGTTTAGCGTTCCGGTCTGGATCAGCCAGCTGCAGGGTATCCGCGCTGGCCCTCAACGCCTCAGCTAAAAAAGAACCTTCCAACTTATAATTTTTGACTCCGCACCGCGGGGCGTTTGAGATTTTATTATGCTAATCAAATTATTAACAAAAGTATTCGGTAGCCGTAACGAACGTACGCTGCGTCGTATGCGTAAAGTGGTCAATGTCATCAACGCAATGGAACCGGAGATGGAAAAACTCTCCGATGATGAGCTGAAAGCGAAGACCGCTGAATTCCGCGCCCGTCTGGAAAAAGGTGCCAGCGTTGAGAGCCTGATCCCGGAAGCGTTCGCGGTGGTCCGCGAAGCGAGTAAGCGTGTGTTCGGCATGCGCCACTTCGATGTTCAGCTGCTGGGCGGTATGGTCCTGAACGACCGTTGCATCGCGGAAATGCGTACAGGTGAAGGTAAAACCCTGACCGCAACGCTGCCGGCGTACCTGAACGCGTTAAGTGGCAAAGGCGTACACGTGGTTACCGTGAACGACTACCTGGCTCAGCGTGACGCTGAAAATAACCGCCCACTGTTTGAATTCCTCGGCATGACCGTTGGTATCAACATGTCTGGCCTGCCAGCACCAGCCAAGCGTGAAGCCTACAACGCTGATATTACTTACGGTACCAACAACGAATACGGTTTTGACTACCTGCGTGACAACATGGCGTTTAGCCCGGAAGAGCGCGTTCAGCGTAAACTGCACTATGCGTTGGTCGATGAAGTCGACTCCATCTTGATCGATGAAGCGCGTACGCCGCTGATCATTTCCGGTCCGGCTGAAGATAGCTCGGAAATGTATAAAAAAGTGAACAAAATCATTCCGCACCTGATCCGTCAGGAGAAGGAAGATTCCGACACGTTCCAGGGTGAAGGCCACTTCTCCGTTGATGAGAAAGCGCGCCAGGTTAACCTGACCGAACGTGGTCTGGTGCTGATTGAAGAACTGCTGGTGAACGAAGGCATTATGGATGAGGGCGAGTCGCTGTACTCTCCGGGCAACATTATGCTGATGCACCACGTGACTGCCGCACTGCGCGCGCACGTGCTGTTTACCCGTGACGTCGACTACATCGTGAAAGACGGCGAAGTTATCATCGTCGACGAACACACTGGTCGTACGATGCAGGGGCGTCGCTGGTCCGATGGCCTGCACCAGGCTGTTGAAGCGAAAGAAGGCGTGGAGATCCAGAACGAAAACCAGACGCTGGCATCCATTACCTTCCAGAACTACTTCCGTTTGTACGAAAAACTGGCCGGTATGACCGGTACTGCAGACACTGAAGCGTTTGAATTCAGCTCCATCTACAAACTGGATACCGTGGTCGTTCCGACCAACCGTCCGATGATCCGTAAGGATTTACCGGATCTGGTGTACATGACCGAAGCGGAAAAAATTCAGGCGATTATTGAAGATATTAAAGAGCGTACCGCAAATGGCCAGCCGGTGCTGGTGGGTACTATCTCCATTGAAAAATCGGAAGTGGTCTCTAACGAGCTGACCAAAGCGGGGATCAAGCACAACGTACTGAACGCCAAGTTCCACGCCAGCGAAGCGGATATCGTTGCTCAGGCGGGTTATCCGTCAGCCGTAACTATTGCGACAAACATGGCGGGTCGTGGTACCGATATCGTGTTGGGTGGTAGCTGGCAGGCGGAAGTTGCCGAGCTGGAAGACCCAACTCCGGAACAGATTGCCCAGATCAAAGCTGACTGGCAGGTTCGTCATGACGCGGTGTTAGCGGCCGGTGGTTTACATATTATCGGTACTGAGCGCCATGAATCTCGTCGTATCGATAACCAGCTGCGCGGCCGTTCCGGTCGTCAGGGGGATGCGGGTTCGTCTCGTTTCTACCTGTCGATGGAAGATGCGCTGATGCGTATTTTTGCCTCTGACCGCGTGTCCGGCATGATGCGTAAACTGGGTATGAAGCCGGGTGAAGCGATTGAACACCCGTGGGTGACGAAAGCGATTGCAAACGCGCAGCGTAAAGTGGAAAGCCGCAACTTCGATATTCGTAAGCAACTGCTGGAATATGATGACGTTGCAAACGACCAGCGCCGTGCAATCTACACCCAGCGTAACGAACTGCTGGACGTCTCTGACGTTAGCGAAACCATTAACAGCATCCGCGAAGACGTCTTCAAAGCGACGATTGATGCCTATATTCCGCCGCAGTCTCTGGAAGAAATGTGGGATATTCCGGGTCTGCAGGAGCGCCTGAAAAACGACTTCGATCTGGATATGCCGATTTCAGAGTGGCTGGATAAAGAACCTGAGCTGCACGAAGAAACGCTGCGCGAACGTATTCTGGCAAACGCGGTAGAAGTTTATCAGCGCAAAGAAGAAGTTGTGGGCGCAGAGATGATGCGTCACTTCGAAAAAGGCGTGATGCTGCAAACGCTCGACTCGCTGTGGAAAGAGCACCTTGCGGCAATGGATTACCTGCGTCAGGGTATCCATCTGCGTGGTTATGCGCAAAAAGATCCGAAGCAGGAATATAAGCGCGAATCCTTCTCTATGTTTGCATCAATGCTGGAATCACTGAAGTATGAAGTGATCAGTACCCTGAGCAAAGTTCAGGTACGTATGCCAGAAGAAGTAGAAGCGATGGAGCAGCAGCGTCGTGAAGAAGCTGAGCGTTTAGCGCAGATGCAGCAGTTGAGCCATAAAGGTGACGATTCCGCCGCAGCAGAAGAGCTGGCAGCACAAACCGGCGATCGTAAAGTGGGTCGTAACGATCCGTGCCCTTGCGGTTCCGGCAAGAAATACAAACAGTGTCATGGCCGTCTGAGCTAAGAAAATAACTTATTGAAAAGGCGCAGACTTCTGCGCCTTTTTTATGGACGATGAAAATGAAAATACTACAGATCGCCGTCGGGATTATTCGTAACCAGCACAATGAAATTTTTATCACCCAGCGTGCGGCGGATGCCCATATGGCAAATAAGCTGGAATTCCCCGGCGGGAAAATTGAAGCGGGTGAAACGCCAGAGCAGGCGCTGATTCGCGAACTACAGGAAGAAGTCGGGATCACACCGACTCAGAATTCACTGTTCGAAAAGCTGGAGTATCAGTTTCCGGACCGGCACATCACTCTATGGTTCTGGCTGGTTGAGAGCTGGGAAGGCGAACCGTGGGGCAAAGAGGGACAACCGGCGCAGTGGATTGCGCAAGATACTCTGAATGCGGAGGATTTCCCGCCCGCGAATGCGCCGGTAATTGAAAAGCTGATTGCGGGCTAATGGTGTTCGTAGGCCGGATAAGCGCAGCGCCATCAGGCAAAACAACATACAATGCCGGATGTGGCGTTGCCTTATCCCGTTTTAACAGAATTATTTCTGCTCTTCACTCCAGTCGTCGCTTTCCGACAGATCGCCAGAGCTTGGGATGCGTTTCTCTTCCGCGGCCCACTCACCCAGATCGATTAACTGGCAGCGTTTGCTGCAGAATGGGCGAAACGGACTGACTTCAGCCCACACCACGGGTTTGCCACAGGTTGGGCAGTTGACGATAGTTTGTTCAGACATGTTGACTCCTTAACAGCACGCCAGATCAAAATCGAGACGCTCAGGCACCTGGCCATTCTCGCTATCCAGCGGCATAAAACGAATGGCAAAACGGCTCTTATGACCAGAAATTTGCGGATAAAGCTGCGAATCCAGCGGCAGCTGCAAGCGCAGCAAATCGGCATCTTCGCCGTTATCCTGGTAAAAACCATTCAGGCTGGTTTGTTTACGAAACGGCGCCGAGTTACGAATTAAATCCAGCACCAGCGACAACGCCTGGTTGAGCGGATTCAGGCTGGCAAGCCAGGTTTCAACCTGCGCGTCGCGTTGCGGTTGCGGTAAATGTAACCAGATATGCAGGGTGGGAAGATCGAAACTGCAGCATCCGCCAGGAATGCTTAAACGCTGACGCACGAGGCCAATCAGACGATCTTCACGCAGCGTTTGTCCAATGCGTGGGGCCGAAATCAGAATGCTGCCCGCGCTTTTTAACTGTTGGCGCAATGCGTCGATTCTGCTTTGATCGACGCCGGGAACTTCAACCCAGGCCTGGAGTTTACGCTGTTGTCGTTCAAGTTCTTTCAGGAGTTCGGTTCGGACTTCACCGCGTTCAAAGACATCCAGTAAGTCGCCGATATTACGGAAAAAATGCAGCGCCCCTGCATGGTCTGCAATAGGTAAATTAACGGAGAGCTGTTGGATCAAAAACTCTATGCGCAGCCATGTACGCATCTTCTCATTGAGAGGGTGTTCAAAAAGGACCTGGGTGTGCATTACGGTTTTTCCTGTGAGACAAACTGCAACGCGCATTGCAAATAGAGCGCGTGCAGGCGGGCGACATCCGAGGCGATGGCTTCCGGTGCGCCATTATTATCAATAACATCGTCTGCCACGGCCAGACGCGCTTCACGCGTTGCCTGGGCAGCAAGAATTTGTTCAACATGCTCGCGTGTCACATCATCACGCTGCATGGTTCGTCTGAGCTGGGTCTCAGGGGTGACATCCACCACCAGCACGCGGTTGGCTTTTTTATACAGCGAATTCTCTACCAGCAACGGGACAACCCATAACAGATAGGGCGAGGTCGCTTGATCAAACTGACGCTGTGTTTCCTGCTGAATAAGCGGATGGAGCAGCGCATTTAGCCAGCTTTTTTCCTCAGGATTGGAAAAAATACGTTCGCGTAAAATGCGTCGCTGTAGCGACCCGTCAGCGGCTATCACGTCGGAACCAAAATGTTCTTTAATCGCCACGAGGGCAGGCTTACCTGGTTCAACCACCTGACGCGCAATGATATCTGCATCAATCACGTTTATTCCGAGGTCAGCGAACGCATTTGCAACGGTGCTTTTACCACTGCCAATGCCGCCGGTTAAGGCTACTGTATACCTCATAGATGCAGATCCTGGAGTTTAAGTTTGATTATCAAACAGTTAAAAGTTAAGCGCGTGAAGGCGAGGCTGCTGCAGGATTAACCTACTATTCGCCAGGTAAATTTATGGGATTGTAGCGTAAAAAAAGAGAATTTCGCAGTCTTGCGCGGCATTGATTAGTGCGTATGATAGCGTCACTGGAGTTGTGAGTTTCGATTTTTCGCCATTAACCCCAGGAATCCGCACATGCGTATCGAAGAAGATCTGAAGTTAGGTTTCAAAGACGTTCTTATCCGCCCTAAGCGTTCTACTCTCAAAAGCCGTTCCGATGTTGAGCTGGAACGTCAATTTACCTTTAAGCATTCAGGTCAGACCTGGTCCGGCGTACCGATTATCGCTGCGAACATGGACACTGTCGGGACGTTTGCCATGGCAAAGGCTCTGGCATCTTTCGACATCCTGACGGCTGTGCACAAACACTATTCTGTTGAAGACTGGTCTGCCTTTATCGCAGAGACTTCTACCGATGTGCTCAAGCATGTGATGGTTTCAACCGGCACCTCTGACGCTGATTTCGAAAAAACCAAACAGATTCTGGCGCTCAACCCGGCGCTGAACTTTATCTGCATTGATGTGGCAAATGGCTACTCAGAGCATTTTGTTCAGTTTGTCTCAAAAGCGCGTGCAGCATGGCCGACGAAAACGATCTGTGCGGGCAATGTGGTTACTGGCGAAATGTGTGAAGAGCTGGTGCTTTCCGGTGCGGACATTGTCAAAGTCGGTATTGGGCCAGGTTCTGTATGTACCACGCGTGTAAAAACCGGCGTTGGCTATCCGCAGCTTTCAGCAGTGATTGAATGTGCCGATGCAGCCCACGGTCTGGGCGGTATGATTGTCAGCGACGGTGGCTGCACAATGCCGGGTGACGTGGCAAAAGCGTTCGGCGGCGGTGCGGACTTCGTTATGCTCGGCGGGATGCTGGCCGGTCATGAAGAAAGTGGCGGCAAAATTGTTGAAGAGAACGGTGAGAAATTCATGCTGTTCTACGGTATGAGCTCTGAATCTGCCATGACGCGTCACGTAGGTGGTGTTGCACAGTACCGCGCCGCAGAAGGTAAAACCGTTAAGCTGCCGCTGCGTGGTCCGGTTGATAATACCGCTCGCGATATCCTCGGCGGCCTGCGTTCAGCCTGTACTTATGTCGGTGCATCTCGTCTGAAAGAGCTGACCAAACGTACAACGTTTATTCGTGTACAGGAACAAGAAAACCGCGTTTTCAATAGTCTGTAACATGATCAAGCTGGCGTGTGGTAATGCGCCAGCTTTATCCCACGCCGCTCATTGCATCTCCCAAATGGAAAATCGGTAAATACATCGCGACAACCAGCGTACCGATGATCAAACCCGTAATGACCAGTAACGCGGGCTCAAGTAGCGCAGCCAGATTTTCCGCCTGAGACAGCGTTTTCTCTCCGTGATGGTGGGCGAGATTACGCAGCATTGCATCCAGCGAACCTGATGCTTCCCCCGTTCTTACCAGCTGTATACATAATGGACTGAATTCACCGCAATTTTTCAGCGCCAACCAGACAGGTTTCCCGGCGCTGATATCGTGATGAACCTGCGCTAAACGTTGAGACCAGAAAGGGCTGGCAAGCGTTTCACTAACACTCTCAAGACTCTGTAAAAAGGGAATGCCAGCGTTTTGTGTTAACGCCAGAACGGTAAAAATCTGTGCGAGTTTTTGCCCTCTGACCATTGCTCCTGTAACAGGGAGCCCAAGCAACCATTTCTGACTCAGAATGAGCCAATACGGTTTTTGTTTGATCACGTGATATGTCATAACCGAGAGCATAGTGAATGCTACCGCCAGCCACCCCCATTGGCTGCTATAGTCGGCGATGGCAATAATCCCCCGAGTGAGCGCCGGTAGTGGGGTGTTGAACGTTTGGTAGATGGCGGCAAACTCAGGGAGCACAAACTGCAGCATCGCAAATACGACCATTACCGCCATCGTGATGATGATAATCGGATAGCGCAGGGCTTTTTTAACTTTATCAGCGAGTTGCTGCTGGTTTTTTTGCTGTCTGGCGAGTTCAAAACAGCAATCATCCAGCTTACCTGTAAGCTCTCCGGTACGGATCATTGCCTGATAAAGTGGCGGAAAAACGTGTTGCCATGTTGCGAGTGAGGTGGAGAGGGAAATGCCCTGCTCCATATCGTGAGCCAGTGTGCGCAGTAGCGCCTGCCACTGGCTGCTGGGATGCTGTTCAGCCAGCAGGGTTAGCGCTGCCGAGAGTGTTAGCCCTGCTTTCAGTAAGGTTGCCAACTGATGTATGGTTTCGGCGCTTCTTTCACGGCTCCAGTGAGAGTTTTTGACACGGATACGTTTAATACGTAGCGGCGTGATATGCCGCTGCTCCAGTGCTTGTATCAGCGAGAGTCGGGTTTCAGCCCATAATACGCCTTCCGACGGCTCACCTTCGTTGTTAATGCCTTGCCAGCGCCAAAGCTGTTTAGCTGACATGCGGCATGCCCAGTACGCGAATAAGTTCTTCATATGTCGTTAAGCCTTGTTCGACAGCCTGACAGCCATTCTCGAAAAGCGTACGCCCTGATAGCTGAGCATCTGACTCGACCCCGTCTGTGGATGTGCCGCTGGCGATATTCTGACGTAATGCAGGAGTAACGGGCAGCACTTCAAACAATGCGGTACGGCCATAAAACCCGTGATAACAATGTTCGCAACCAGACGCATGCCAACGTGGCAGTGGCATGGGCCAGATTGCTTTGGGGAGCGTGATGGATGTCTCCAGGCGTTGTCGGCAATGGGGGCATAGCTTTCTGACCAGCCGTTGGGCAATGACGAGCGTCAGCGCGGAGGCGATCATCCAACGCGCAACCCCCATTTGCTGCAGGCGCACCAGGGTTTCACTGGTGGAATTTGTATGCAGTGTTGACAGAACCAGATGGCCGGTTTGTGCTGCCTTAAGCGCTATTTCAGCCGTTTCGCCATCGCGGATTTCGCCGACCATAATGATGTCGGGATCCTGGCGCAGCAGAGCGCGCAATACTCCCTGAAAAGTAAGACCTGCGCGTGGGTGAATTTGTGTCTGGTTAAGGCCTGCGATCGGGATCTCTACCGGGTCCTCTACGCTACAAAGATTCACATCTGATGTATTTCGGGTTTGTAGCGCGCTGTACAGGGTGACCGTTTTACCGCTCCCGGTAGGCCCGGTAACCAGAATCAGCCCTTGAGGCTGCTGCAACGCTTGCGAAAATGCTGCCAGCTGTTCGTCCTGCATTCCCAGCGTAGTGATATCCAGCGTCTGATCGACCTGTTGAAGTAGCCGCAGCACTACCTTTTCACCCCAGCGACAGGGCAGGGTGGAGATACGAAACGAAATGGGCTGCCCTGAAATCTCAACGGTAAATTGTCCGTCTTGTGGCAGCCGGTGCTCGGCGATATCCAGACTGCCTAATACTTTTAATCTCGCAGTGATAGCGATGCCCATCTCAGTTGTGACTTCCGGCAAAGCGTGTAATACGCCATCCACGCGTAATCTGATCCGATAGCGATGTTCCGCGGGTTCAAAGTGAATATCAGAAGCCCGTTGAGCCAGGGCGGATTGAAACGTCTGATTCAGCAACCCGGCTGCGGTAGCGCTGCTTTCAGACACTACGACCGGTAACATTTTCTGTGGCGTATGCGTGTGCCCTTCCATTTGCTGGCGCGTCCAGCAAACAATGTCGATACGTCGGGTGGTGGCAAAATGCAGGGCATCCAGCAGCTCATGGGACGGTGCATCCACCACGGCGATGTGTACTACTTCATTGTCTGCATCGAGTAATATTCCCTGATAACGTTGGCATAGCGCCTTAAGTTGCGTGGTATTCATCTCTTTTCCTTAGTAGGTATCGAAGCGGAAAACGTCTTCGCAAGCCTGTTGCAGTGCGCTGTCATTTTGAATGGCGCAGTTACGGCTCCAGCCGGTAATACCGTTGGCATTATCCCAACCCGGCGTCATCGTGATGCTTAGCCCGTTCAGGCTTTCCTGGCCTGTGAGACTGACAACGCCTTTTTCAACACTCATGCCTGAGACATAACGGGTGGTTGTGGGGGAGGGGATGCCATTGGTCCCGGCATCGCAAGTCTCAGTTCCACCATGCTCCAGCGCACAGAGTTCGACCGCGGTGCGATAGGGGACAAAGGTTTGCAGCATGTCTGTCAGGGCGGCTTTGCGTAGATAGTTTTGATAAGCCGGAATACCGATGGCGCTAAGAATGGCAATGATGCCAATGACCACCATCAGTTCGATAAGCGTGAAGCCTCGTTGTTTATCCATTGTTGATTCGCTCCTGGAGTTAGCTGGCGCTACTTTGGCAAATCGAACGGATCTTTGGCGAGAGACAAAAAACAGAACGGGAAGGCGGGTTCAGAGGATATTTACGAAATTACAGCATCAGACAACGTATTTGCGAAGGGGCTCGAAGAAACTGCCGGATGACGGCGTAAATGCCTTATCCGGCTGGGGGATGCCCGATAAGCGAAGCGCCATCGGGCCTTGCTATTAGAAATTAACGAAAACGCATGGAGAGATCGAGCGCGCGGACGTGCTTGGTCAGTGCGCCAACGGAGATAAAGTCCACACCGGTTTCGGCAAATTCTCGCAGTGTTTCATGGGTGACGTTACCCGAGACTTCCAGACGCGCCTGGCCGTTGGTGCGTTTTACCGCTTCGCGCATTTGCTCAGTTTCGAAGTTATCGAGCATGATGATGTCCGCCCCGGCTTTCAGCGCGTCGTCCAGTTCTTCCAGGCTTTCAACTTCAACTTCAACGGGTACATCCGGATGCAACCAGAAGGCTTTTTCAACGGCCTGGCGTACCGAACCAGAAGCAATAATATGGTTTTCTTTAATCAGGAAGGCGTCAGAAAGCCCCAGACGATGATTCGCGCCGCCGCCGCATAACACGGCGTATTTCAGGGCAGTACGCAGCCCTGGCAGCGTTTTACGTGTATCCAGTAGTTGGGTTTTTGTCCCCGCCAGCAGATCGACGTATTTACGCACCTCGCTCGCCACACCCGAAAGCGTCTGCACAAAATTAAGCGCGGTACGTTCGCCGGTCAGCAGTACGCGGGAAGGTCCGTCCAGCTCAAACAGCGGTTGATTAGCTTTAATGCTGTCGCCATCCTCGACATGCCAGGTGATGTTGACATCATCGCCAGCCAATTGAATAAAGACCTCTTCCACCCAACGTTTCCCGCAAAAAACGCCATTTTCTCGGGTGATCACGGTGGCGTGGGAGCGCATGTCTTCGGGTAAAAGCTGCGCGGTGATATCGTTATTGGCATCAACTTCTCCGCCTAAATCTTCGCGCAGTGCCTGGGCTACAGCGGCAGGGATATCCAGATTTATGCGTTCCAACAGCGCGTCACGTCGGTAGTCAGGGTTATAGCGGCGAGGCGGCATGATAAAACTCCAAATTGCTAACGAATCATAAGGTAGAAACATGCTACCCTGAACCTGATATGAGCACCACCAATAAGGAGATTCTGCATGTTGTTAGATGAGGGTTGGCTGGCAGAGGCGCGACGCGTTCCCTCTCCTCATTACGATTGCCGCCCGGATGACGAAAACCCTTCTCTGCTGGTGGTGCATAATATCAGCCTGCCGCCCGGCGAATTTGGCGGCCCGTGGATAGACGCGTTGTTTACCGGCACGATTGATCCCAAGGCCCATCCTTTTTTTGCTGAGATTGCCCATTTGCGCGTCTCGGCCCATTGTTTGATCCGCCGTGATGGTGAGATTGTGCAGTACGTCCCTTTTGATAAACGAGCCTGGCATGCGGGCGTGTCAAATTATCAGGGGCGTGAGCGCTGTAATGATTTTTCAATTGGTATCGAGCTGGAAGGAACGGATACGCTGGCCTATACCGATGCACAGTATAAGCAACTGGCCGCCGTGACGAATGCACTGATTACGCGTTATCCGACCATTGCCAGCAATATAACTGGACACTGCAACATTGCCCCCGAGCGTAAGACCGATCCCGGGCCGTCTTTTGACTGGGCAAAATTTCGCGCCCTGGTCACCCCCTCGTCGCACAAGGAGATGACATGACGTTGTTTACAACATTACTGGTGTTGATTGTTGAACGCCTGTTTAAGCTGGGTGAGCACTGGCAGCTTGATCATCGGGTGGAAGCTTTTTTCCGCCGAATTAAGCACTTCTCGATGATGCGTACGGTGGGCATGACCCTGATTGCAATGGGGCTGACATTCCTGCTGCTGCGCGCGGTTCATGGGCTGCTGTTTAACGTTCCGTTACTGGTGGCGTGGATCTTAATTGGCTTGCTGTGCATTGGAGCAGGCAAGGCGCGTCTCCACTATCACGCCTATTTACAGGCGGCATCTCGTGATGATGTACATGCTCGTGAGGCGATGGCCAGCGAGCTGACGCTTATCCATGGTGTTCCGCCGGACTGTGATGAGCGTGAGTTCCTGCGTGAACTGCAGAACGCGCTGTTATGGAACAACTTCCGCTTTTATCTGGCGCCGTTATTCTGGTTGATTGTCGGTGGTCCTTGGGGACCGGTGACGCTGGTTGGTTATGCCTTTTTACGCGCCTGGCAGTCCTGGCTGGCGCGCTATCAGACGCCGCATCAGCGTCTGCAATCGGGTATTGATGCGATCCTGCATGTGCTGGACTGGATCCCGGTTCGTTTGGCTGGCGTAGTCTATGCGCTGCTGGGACACGGCGAGAAAGCGCTGCCGGCCTGGTTTGCCTCACTGGCGGATCTGCATACTTCGCAATATCAGGTGTTAACGCGTCTGGCGCAGTTCTCTCTGGCGCGTGAACCGCATACTGATAAAGTCGAAACGCCAAAAGCGGCTGTTTCAATGGCGAAGAAGACTTCGTTTGTGGTGGTGGTGGTCATTGCGCTGCTGACAATTTATGGAACACTGATATAACGATTGTTGCCGGATAGCGGCATAACCGCCTTATCCGGCCTGGCGCATATGTAGGCCGGATAACGGCGCAATGACTCAATACGTATCCGCTGGCGGCACGCCAAAATCAGGCATCCCGTTTTCGTCCCAGCGCACCAGTTTCAGACGCGTATGGCGGTTTGGATCGTACAACGGATCGCCTTCAATTTCGGTGTAATTTCTCGCGTGGTACACCAGTACATCTTCACCTTCCGGCGTTTGCGTAAAGCTGTTGTGTCCCGGTCCATACTGGCGATTTTCATAGCTGGTGGTAAAGACCGGGCGCGGTGATTTATGCCAGTTCTGCGGGGTGAGCGGATCGTCGTTGAGGTCGATCCACAGTAATCCCATACAGTAATTCTCGTCGGTGGCGCTGGCGGAATAGCTGATAAACAGCTTGTCGCCATGCACCATGACGGCCGGACCTTCGTTGACCCAGAAACCCCGGCATTCCCAGTCATACTCAGGATGGCTGAGCATGACCGGCTCGCCTTTAATCGTCCATGGGTTTTCCAGCTCGGCGAGATAAATATTGGAATTTCCGGCGATATCGGGCGATTTTTGTGCCCATAGATACCACTGTTTTCCCTGATGATTAAAGGTGGTGGCATCCAGGGCGAAGGTATCAAACTGCGTTTTAATCTGGCCTTTCTCTGTCCACTTGCCGGTCAACGGATCGGCGTCTGCGCACTCCAAAGCAAACATGCGGTGCTGGAACATCCCCAGCTTATCAAGCGCCTGAGTATGGGTAGCGGCAAAATAGATGTACCACTTGCCCGCCAGATGATGAAGTTCCGGCGCCCAGATGAGCTGGCTCATAGGACCACTTTCCGGCTTACGCCAGACGACAACGGGAGTGGCGGAGCGCAATCCCTCCAGAGAGTCGGCCCGACGAATCTCCAGTCGGTCATATTCTGGTACTGACGCAATGAAATAGTAGTGGCTACCGTCGCGTAAGATAAACGGATCGGCGCGTTGTTCGATAAAGGGATTTGGCCACTGATTCATTAGGCTTTCCTTACGGGTTCAGTCGTTTTTATATCGTGGTATTCATTCAGTTCACGGTAGTTGGTACGGCGTTTTTCCAGATCGGTCTGGATTTGCTGCATAAACTCGCGGTCAACTTTTAGCAGGCGAACCACGCCTGCGGTAATCAGGTAGCCTACGCCGGGTATGATGGTAAACAGCAGCATAATACCGTTGATGGCAGAGTCGCTTTGCGCTTTCGCCCCTGCGTCGTAGCCGTACCAGGAGAGCAGGAAGCCAACCATCGCCCCGGCAATCGCCAGGCCCAGCTTGAGGAAGAACAGGTTACCGGAGAAACTGATCCCGGTGATGCGCTTACCGGTTTTCCACTCACCGTAGTCATCGACATCCGCCATCAACGACCAGTGCAGCGGGGAAGGGATCTGATGCAGGATGTTGAGCAGGAAGTAGAGCACCATGATCATCATGGTGGCTTTCGGGTCGAAGAAATAAAATGCAGCGGAGAAAATCGCCAGGATGATGTTGGTCCAGAAGAACACCTTCAGTTTGCACCAGCGATCGGTTAATACCTTCGCCAGCATGCTGCCGATCATCATGCCGACGACGCCGAGGCTGATAAACAACGTGGCGAACTGCGTGCTTTGTTGCATAACCCACGTAACGTAGTACATGGTGGCGGCCATGCGAATAAAGCCCGGGCAGACGTTGCACAGGGTTAACAGCAGGATTTTTACCCACTGATCGTTCTTCCACACATCTTTCAGGTCGGCTTTTAAATCGTCGTTAGTCTGCACGGCGGGACGAACGCGTTCACGGACTGATGCAAAGCAAAACAGGAACATACACATGCCGATGAAGGCGAGCACCGCCATCGCCATCTGATACCCTTTAGCTTTGTCTTCCCCGCCAAACCAGTCAGCCATCGGCAGCAGGGTGAGGGAGAGTAGCAGGGTTGCAATCCCTACCAATACAAAGCGATATGACTGACAGGCGACGCGTTCCTTGGGATCGTTGGTGATAACGCTGCCGAGCGAACAGTAGGGAATGTTGATCGCCGTATAGGTAATAGAGAGCAGGAAGTAGGTGACGAAGGCATAGATAACTTTGCTGTTATACGTCCACTCAGGGGTGGTAAACATAAGCACGCTGAATAATGCGTAAGGGAAAGCCATCCACAAAAGCCATGGACGAAATCGACCATATTTACTGCGTGTGCGGTCGGCCATCGCGCCCATTATAGGGTCGGTAACGGCATCGATAACGCGTACTGAGAGTAGTAATACGCCGACCAGGGCAGGCGCCAGACCAAAAATATCTGTATAAAAGTAGTTAACAAACAACATGATGGCGCCAAAGATGATGTTGCATCCGGCGTCGCCCATTCCATAGCCGATCTTTTCTTTCACCGTGAGCTTACTGGTTTCCATCAACTGCACTCCATTAATAAGATATGGAGAGAATTATTGTCTGGTACCGGTGTTTTTACGTTGCAGGATAACGCCGCTGATATGGACGAAACAGTCGTGAATGGGAAAGTGTGAGGCAGGTAACAACCCCCACCCGGTCCAGGTGGGGGAGGGAAGTTTAATGCGCTTTAACCGCGCGGGCCGTTTTCTGCTTGCACAGATAGCCGATGCCAAGAATACCAATCCATACCGGGATTAAGTACACCGAGATCGCCATGCCCGGCGTCATCAGCATAATCACCAGCACTGCGGCCATGAACAGCAGGCACACCCAGTTACCAAGCGGGTAGAGCAGAGCCGGGAAGCGGGTGGTTACGCCCTGCTGCTGTTTGGCTTTGCGGAACTTCATGTGCGCCAGGCTGATCATCGCCCAGTTGATCACCAGGGCGGAAACCACCAATGCCATCAGCAGGCCAAAGGCGGATTCCGGCGCCAGATAGTTGATCAACACACATAGAGCCGTTACCAGCGCGGAGACCAGAATGGTGTTCACCGGTACGCCGCGCTTGTCGACGTTCATCAGCGCTTTCGGCGCGTTGCCCTGCTGCGCCAGACCGAACAGCATGCGGCTATTGCAGTATACACAGCTGTTATAGACAGAAAGGGCGGCGGTCAACACCACGATGTTCAGCGCATTGGCAACAAAGGTGTCGCCCAGCTCGTGGAAAATAAGGACAAACGGGCTGGTATCAGCCGTGACGCGTGTCCACGGCATCAGGGAAAGCAGAACCGCCAGCGAACCGACATAGAAAATCAGGATACGGTAGATAACCTGGTTAGTCGCTTTCGGAATGCTTTGCTCCGGGTTATCGGCTTCTGCTGCGGTGATGCCGACCAGTTCCAGCCCACCAAAGGAGAACATGATAATCGCCATCATCATCACCAGACCGGTGAAGCCGTGTGGCAGGAAGCCCCCCTGGCTCCACAAGTTGCTGACGCTGGCCTGTGGGCCGCCGTTACCGCTAAACAGCAACCAGCCGCCGAACAGGATCATCGCAACTACGGCAATGACTTTAATAATGGCAAACCAGAACTCCATCTCGCCAAACACCTTCACGTTGGTCAGGTTGATGGCGTTGATTAGCACGAAGAAGGCAGCCGCAGAAACCCAGGTTGGGATCTCCGGATACCAGAACTGAATATATTTACCTACGGCAGTCAGCTCTGCCATGGCAACCAAAACGTACAGTACCCAATAGTTCCAGCCGGAAGAGAAACCCGCGAAACCGCCCCAGTATTTATAGGCAAAGTGGCTAAAGGAGCCTGCAACCGGCTCTTCAACCACCATTTCACCTAACTGACGCATGATCAAAAAGGCGATAAAGCCGGCAATAGCGTAACCGAGAATAATCCCCGGTCCTGCAGACTGGATAACGGATGCGCTACCAAGGAATAACCCGGTACCAATCGCGCCACCCAGCGCGATTAGCTGTATATGGCGGTTTTTAAGGCCGCGCTTGAGCTGATCGCCATGCGGTTGACTTTCCATCATTAAACCTCGTGTGTGGTTTTACTCTTCATATTTCGAGTACTTATTTTTTGAACTACGCAGCAATGCGTGTGTAAGTTTGCAATTCCGTTTGTTGTATTAATTTCTTTACAGATGCCAATAAGGAAATGTTGCCTTAATACTTTTGTCTTGATCAGAATAATGTTATGCGAGCGCGAATGCACCTGCTTTATGCGAGGGTGTTGACGAGTTGAATAAAAAGAAACCATTTGTAAATGCGAGTTTATCTACCTCAAAATTTCCATTTTGAATTTTTATTCATTAATTTCGCTTTATAAGTCGATAATTAGATAGGTGAATCGGTTCAGATAATATATTTTTTCGTTTCAATTCGGTTAAAACTACCCCATGGTGGGTAAATTTAACATTTGTGCATAGTTACATGTTTGAAACGTTATTTCTGTAATGTTGTTAAAATATGCCCCCTTTACTGATTTCAATCAAAACCTGTATGGACAGAAGGTGAATACTTTGTTACTTTAGCGTCAAGAACATGAAATTGGTAAGACCAATTGACTCCGGGCAAATGGCTTAAGACAGGAAATCATGGCCTACAGCAAAATCCGCCAACCAAAACTCTCCGATGTGATTGAGCAGCAGCTGGAGTTTTTAATTCTTGAGGGGACACTTCGCCCCGGAGAAAAACTCCCACCGGAACGCGAGCTGGCAAAACAGTTCGATGTCTCCCGCCCCTCTTTACGCGAGGCGATCCAACGCCTTGAAGCGAAGGGGTTACTGCTTCGTCGTCAGGGCGGTGGCACTTTTGTTCAGAGCAGCCTGTGGCAGAGCTTTAGCGACCCACTGGTAGAGCTGCTCTCTGACCATCCTGAATCCCAGTTTGACCTGCTTGAGACGCGCCATGCGTTGGAAGGTATTGCAGCCTATTACGCTGCATTACGCAGCACGGATGAAGACAAAACGCGTATCCGTGAACTCCACCATGCGATCGAGCTTGCGCAACAGTCCGGCGATCTGGACGGCGAATCCGATGCGGTACTCCAGTATCAAATTGCTGTCACCGAAGCCGCACACAATGTGGTGCTGCTCCATCTGCTAAGGTGTATGGAGCCGATGCTGGCCCAGAATGTTCGTCAAAACTTCGAATTGCTGTACGCGCGTCGCGAGATGCTGCCGCTGGTAAGCAGTCATCGTACCCGTATCTTTGAAGCAATCATCGCCGGGAAGCCTGAAGAGGCGCGTGAAGCGTCTCACCGTCACCTGGCGTTTATCGAAGAGATTTTACTGGACAGAAGCCGTGAGGAAAGCCGTCGTGAACGCGCCTTACGCCGTCTGGAGCAACGAAAGAATTAGTGATTTTTCTGGCAGAACGTTAACCAGAAGATGTTGTAAATCAAGCGCTAATAAAATGCGCGGCAACTAAACGCAGAACCTGTCTTATTACGCTCTCTGGCGAGAACGTAATGGGACAGGTTCCAGATAACTCAACGTATTAGATAGATAAGGAATACCCCCATGTCAGAACGTTTCCCAAATGACGTGGATCCGATCGAAACTCGCGACTGGCTACAGGCGATCGAATCGGTCATCCGTGAAGAAGGTGTTGAGCGTGCTCAGTATCTGATCGACCAACTGCTTTCAGAAGCGCGCAAAGGCGGCGTGAAAGTAGCGGCAGGTGCAGGGGCCAGCAATTATGTAAACACTATTGCCGTTGAAGATGAACCGGAATATCCGGGTAATCTGGATCTGGAACGTCGTATCCGTTCTGCTATCCGCTGGAACGCCATCATGACCGTACTGCGCGCGTCTAAAAAGGACCTCGAGCTGGGTGGCCACATGGCATCCTTCCAGTCCTCCGCAACGGTATATGATGTTTGCTTCAACCACTTCTTCCGCGCACGCAACGAGCAGGATGGCGGCGATCTGGTGTACTTCCAGGGTCACATCTCTCCGGGCATCTACGCACGCGCATTCCTGGAAGGTCGTCTGACTGAAGAGCAGATGAACAACTTCCGTCAGGAAGTACATGGCAAAGGCCTGTCTTCCTATCCGCACCCGAAACTGATGCCAGAATTCTGGCAGTTCCCGACCGTCTCTATGGGTCTGGGCCCAATCGGTGCTATCTACCAGGCTAAATTCCTGAAATATCTGGAACACCGTGGCCTGAAAGATACCTCTAAACAAACCGTTTACGCTTTCCTCGGCGACGGCGAGATGGATGAGCCAGAATCTAAAGGTGCGATCACTATCGCGACCCGTGAAAAACTGGACAACCTGGTCTTTGTTATCAACTGTAACCTGCAGCGTCTTGACGGCCCGGTCACCGGTAACGGCAAGATTGTTAACGAACTGGAAGGCATCTTTGCAGGTGCTGGCTGGAACGTTATCAAAGTCATGTGGGGCGGTCGTTGGGATGAGCTGCTGCGTAAAGACACCAGCGGTAAACTGATCCAGCTGATGAACGAAACCGTTGACGGCGACTACCAGACCTTCAAATCCAAAGATGGCGCATACGTACGTGAGCATTTCTTCGGTAAATACCCGGAAACCGCAGCTCTGGTTGCTGACTGGACCGATGAGCAGATTTGGGCTCTGAACCGTGGTGGTCACGATCCGAAGAAAGTCTACGCTGCACTGAAAAAAGCGCAGGAAACCAAAGGCAAAGCAACTGTAATCCTCGCCCATACCATTAAAGGTTACGGCATGGGTGACACTGCTGAAGGTAAAAACATCGCTCACCAGGTTAAGAAAATGAACATGGACGGCGTGCGTTATATCCGCGACCGTTTCAACGTTCCAGTGACCGATGAGCAGGTTGAAAACCTGTCTTACATCACCTTCCCGGAAGGTTCTGAAGAGCACACCTATCTGCACGCTCAGCGTCAGAAACTGCA
This sequence comes from Citrobacter sp. TBCS-15, assembly GCF_005280815.1. Taxonomy (NCBI): domain Bacteria; kingdom Pseudomonadati; phylum Pseudomonadota; class Gammaproteobacteria; order Enterobacterales; family Enterobacteriaceae; genus Citrobacter; species Citrobacter sp. TBCS-15. Next base: position 441,776 of record NZ_SZWK01000018.1, read on the forward strand.
CGGCTACCTGCCTGCTCGTCAGCCGAACTTCACCGAGAAGCTGGAACTGCCGGCTCTGGAAGACTTCGGTGCGCTGCTGGAAGAGCAGAACAAAGAAATCTCCACCACTATCGCGTTCGTTCGTGCCCTGAACGTGATGCTGAAGAACAAGTCGATCAAAGATCGTCTGGTGCCGATCATCGCTGACGAAGCGCGTACTTTCGGTATGGAAGGTCTGTTCCGTCAGATCGGTATCTACAGCCCGAACGGCCAGCAGTACACCCCGCAGGACCGTGAGCAGGTTGCTTACTATAAAGAAGACGAGAAAGGTCAGATCCTGCAGGAAGGTATCAACGAACTGGGTGCCGGTGCATCCTGGCTGGCTGCTGCGACTTCTTACAGCACCAACGATCTGCCGATGATCCCGTTCTACATCTACTACTCCATGTTCGGGTTCCAGCGTATCGGCGACCTGTGCTGGCAGGCTGGTGACCAGCAGGCGCGCGGCTTCCTGATTGGTGGTACTTCCGGTCGTACTACGCTGAACGGCGAAGGTCTGCAGCACGAAGATGGTCACAGCCATATTCAGTCTCTGACTATCCCGAACTGTATCTCTTACGATCCGTCTTACGCGTACGAAGTTGCGGTCATCATGCACGATGGTCTGGAGCGTATGTACGGTGAGAAACAAGAGAACGTTTACTACTACATCACCACCCTGAACGAAAACTACCACATGCCGGCAATGCCAGCAGGCGCCGAGGAAGGTATCCGTAAAGGTATCTACAAACTCGAAACCCTCGAAGGTAGCAAAGGTAAAGTTCAGCTGCTGGGCTCCGGTTCTATCCTGCGTCACGTGCGTGAAGCTGCCCAGATCCTGGCGAACGACTACGGTGTTGGTTCTGACGTGTACAGCGTAACCTCCTTCACTGAACTGGCGCGTGATGGCCAGGATTGTGAGCGCTGGAACATGCTGCACCCGATGGAAACGCCGCGCGTTCCGTACATCGCTCAGGTGATGAACGACGCTCCGGCAGTAGCATCTACTGACTATATGAAACTGTTTGCCGAACAGGTTCGTACTTATGTACCGGCTGATGATTACCGCGTACTGGGTACTGACGGCTTCGGTCGCTCTGACAGCCGTGAAAACCTGCGTCACCACTTCGAAGTTGATGCTTCCTACGTGGTTGTAGCGGCCCTGGGCGAACTGGCTAAACGTGGCGAAATCGATAAGAAAGTGGTTGCTGACGCAATCACCAAATTCAACATCGATGCAGATAAAGTTAACCCGCGTCTGGCGTAAGAGGTAAAAGAATAATGGCTATCGAAATCAATGTACCGGACATCGGGGCTGATGAAGTTGAAATCACCGAGATCCTGGTCAAAGTGGGCGACAAAGTTGAAGCTGAACAGTCGCTGATCACCGTAGAAGGCGACAAAGCCTCTATGGAAGTTCCGTCTCCTCAGGCTGGTATCGTTAAAGAGATCAAAGTCTCTGTTGGCGATAAAACTGAGACCGGCAAACTGATCATGATTTTCGATTCCGCCGATGGTGCAGCAGCCGCTGCACCTGCTCCGGCAGAAGAGAAGAAAGAAGCAGCTCCGGCAGCAGCACCTGCTGCGGCAGCGGCGAAAGAAGTACACGTACCGGACATCGGTGGTGACGAAGTTGAAGTTACCGAAGTGATGGTTAAAGTGGGCGACACCGTTGCGGCTGAACAGTCTCTGATCACTGTAGAAGGCGACAAAGCCTCTATGGAAGTTCCGGCGCCGTTCGCAGGCACCGTTAAAGAGATCAAAATCAACACCGGCGACAAAGTGTCTACTGGCTCCCTGATTATGATCTTTGAAGTGGCGGGCGAAGCGGGCGCGGCTGCACCGGCGAAAGCCGAAGCGGCGCCAGCAGCAGCGGCTCCGGCAGCGTCTGGCTCGAAAGAAGTTAACGTACCGGACATCGGTGGTGACGAAGTTGAAGTCACTGAAGTGATGGTTAAAGTGGGCGATAAAATTGCCGCTGAACAATCACTGATCACCGTAGAAGGCGACAAAGCCTCTATGGAAGTTCCGGCTCCGTTCGCGGGTACCGTGAAAGAAATCAAAATCAGCACCGGCGACAAAGTGAAAACCGGTTCTCTGATTATGGTCTTCGAAGTTGAAGGCGCAGCACCTGCGGCCGCTCCGGCTAAACAGGAAGCGGCGGCTCCGGCTCCTGCGGCGAAAGCTGAGAAGCCAGCGGCTCCAGCTGCAAAAGCGGAAGGTAAATCTGACTTCGCTGAAAACGACGCTTACGTCCACGCTACTCCGCTGATTCGCCGCCTGGCGCGCGAGTTTGGTGTGAACCTGGCGAAAGTGAAAGGCACCGGTCGTAAAGGTCGTATCCTGCGTGAAGACGTTCAGGCTTACGTGAAAGAAGCGGTTAAACGCGCCGAGTCTGCACCGGCAGCATCTGCTGGCGGCGGTATCCCGGGCATGCTGCCCTGGCCGAAAGTGGACTTCAGCAAGTTTGGTGAAATCGAAGAAGTGGAACTGGGCCGTATCCAGAAAATCTCTGGTGCTAACCTGAGCCGTAACTGGGTGATGATCCCGCACGTTACTCACTTCGACAAGACCGATATCACCGATCTGGAAGCGTTCCGTAAACAACAGAACGCCGAAGCTGAAAAACGTAAACTGGACGTGAAATTCACCCCAGTAGTCTTCATCATGAAAGCCGTTGCTGCCGCTCTGGAACAGATGCCGCGCTTCAACAGCTCTCTGTCCGAAGACGGTCAGCGTCTGACCCTGAAGAAATACATCAACATCGGCGTTGCGGTAGATACCCCGAATGGTCTGGTTGTTCCGGTCTTCAAAGACGTGAACAAGAAGAGCATTACCGAGCTGTCTCGCGAACTGACCACCATCTCTAAGAAAGCGCGTGATGGCAAGCTGACCGCTGGCGAAATGCAGGGCGGTTGCTTCACCATCTCCAGCATCGGTGGCCTGGGTACTACCCACTTCGCGCCGATTGTGAACGCGCCGGAAGTGGCGATCCTCGGTGTCTCCAAGTCCTCTATGGAGCCAGTGTGGAACGGTAAAGAGTTTATGCCGCGTCTGATGATGCCGATTTCGCTCTCCTTCGACCACCGTGTAATTGACGGTGCGGATGGTGCACGCTTTATCACCATCATCAACAACATGCTGTCTGACATTCGCCGCCTGGTGATGTAAGCGAAAAAGCCGGCCCGACGGCCGGCTTTTTTCTGGTAATCTCATGAAGTCAGTGAGGTTATTGTGCGAAAGACAAATCGGTTGCCGTTTGTTGTTTCAAAATTGTTAACAATTTTGTAAAATACGGGCGGATAGAACGACCCGGTGGACGACGGGTATAAATTAAGAGGTCATGATGAGCACTGAAATCAAAACTCAGGTCGTGGTACTTGGGGCAGGCCCTGCAGGTTACTCTGCTGCCTTCCGTTGCGCAGATTTAGGTCTGGAGACCGTCATCGTAGAACGTTACAGCACCCTCGGTGGTGTTTGTCTGAACGTCGGCTGTATCCCTTCTAAAGCGCTGCTGCACGTAGCAAAAGTTATCGAAGAAGCCAAAGCGCTGGCTGAACACGGTATCGTTTTTGGCGAGCCGAAAACCGATATCGACAAGATTCGTACCTGGAAAGAAAAAGTTATCACTCAACTGACCGGCGGTCTGGCTGGTATGGCTAAAGGCCGTAAAGTGAAAGTGGTTAACGGTCTGGGTAAATTTACCGGGGCGAACACCCTGGAAGTTGAAGGCGAAAACGGCAAAACCGTGATCAACTTCGACAACGCGATCATCGCGGCGGGTTCCCGTCCGATCGAACTGCCGTTTATTCCGCATGAAGATCCGCGTGTGTGGGATTCCACTGACGCGCTGGAACTGAAAACTGTTCCTAAGCGCCTGCTGGTTATGGGCGGCGGTATCATCGGTTTGGAAATGGGTACCGTGTACCATGCGCTGGGTTCAGAGATCGACGTGGTTGAAATGTTCGATCAGGTTATCCCGGCTGCCGATAAAGACGTGGTTAAAGTCTTCACCAAGCGCATCAGCAAGAAATTCAACCTGATGCTGGAAACCAAAGTGACCGCCGTTGAAGCGAAAGAAGACGGTATCTACGTTTCCATGGAAGGCAAAAAAGCGCCTGCTGAAGCACAGCGTTACGATGCCGTGCTGGTGGCTATCGGTCGTGTACCGAACGGCAAAAACCTCGATGCGGGCAAAGCTGGCGTGGAAGTTGACGACCGTGGCTTCATCCGCGTTGACAAGCAGTTGCGCACCAACGTGCCGCACATCTTTGCTATCGGCGATATCGTCGGTCAGCCGATGCTGGCGCATAAAGGTGTTCACGAAGGTCACGTTGCCGCTGAAGTTATCGCCGGTAAGAAACACTACTTCGACCCGAAAGTTATCCCATCCATCGCGTACACTGAACCAGAAGTTGCATGGGTTGGTCTGACTGAGAAAGAAGCGAAAGAAAAAGGCATCAGCTACGAAACCGCCACTTTCCCGTGGGCTGCTTCTGGCCGTGCTATCGCTTCTGACTGCGCAGACGGTATGACCAAACTGATTTTCGACAAAGAATCTCACCGTGTGATCGGTGGGGCGATTGTCGGTACCAACGGCGGCGAGCTGCTGGGTGAAATCGGTCTGGCGATCGAAATGGGCTGTGACGCTGAAGACATCGCGCTGACCATCCACGCTCACCCGACTCTGCACGAGTCCGTTGGCCTGGCAGCTGAAGTGTTCGAAGGTAGCATCACCGACCTGCCGAACCCGAAAGCGAAGAAAAAGTAATTTTTCCAAAATGATAAAAAGCGGCTGAATGGCCGCTTTTTTTATGTATTTGTTACAAAATAGTGTCAAAATCTGGCAAGAATTAAGGTAAATCGCCGAATTGCCAGAAAATGTTTTTTCCTGTACTGCACGATACGCCCGAACCGCATGAAATCGCCATTCCAAATCAACATCCTGTTTCACAAGAAATAAATCACCTTATCTTGTCATTAGATGAAATTAATAACCCTCTAAACTAATAGCGTGATAATAAATTGAGAGGGGAAATGATGAAACGTTTTTTAAAAGCAGCAGTAATGACTACCGTGTTTATTTCCGGCATGGCGCTGGCGCAGGACGCCGTCATCCCATGGGCTACCAACAGCGGTGGTACCGAAAGCACGCATATTGCAGCAATGGGACAAAATTTGAATGCGCAGCATCAGCAGATTAGCCAGACACAGGAAGGTGTGTGGGCCACAAACTCTGGCAGCATTCGAGCTGATGAAGTAGCACTTACCAGCACGAAGCCGGCGTTTAAAGGTTATCCTGAATTAATGCCGCATCAGAATTAACTCTCCCGCTCACGTCAGACAAATTCACGCTGACGTGAGCGTCGCCAATTCCAAACTACCAGTTCTGGTAGTCATCTTATTGATATTTCCGCTAAAAAAAATTGCGCAACTGCCGATACTTTTTTCGCCATTGTGTGGCTACTGGCCGCGCGGTTAAGAGGCTCTGGACTCTCTATTACACGAAAAAAGGAAAAAACATGTCTTTAAAAAAAATCGCGGTTGTTGGCATGGTTGTCGCGACAATGACGCTGACCGGGTGTGGCGCCATGACCACCGCCGTTAAAAAACGTAATCTTGAAGTGAAAACGCAGATGAGTGAGACCATCTGGCTGGAGCCTTCCAGCGAGAAGACCGTCTACATTCAGGTGAAAAACACTTCCGATAAAGACATGAGCAACCTGCAAACCCTGCTGGCAAATGACCTGTCCGCGAAGGGCTATAAAGTGACCAGTTCACCGGACAGCGCTTACTACTGGGTGCAGGCGAACGTACTGAAAGCGGACAAAATGGATCTGCGCGAAGCTCAGGGCTTCCTGAAGACCGGTTATGAAGGGGCGGCGATGGGGGCTGCTTTAGGCGCGGGGATTACCGCTTATAACAGCAACTCCTCCGGTGCGGCGCTGGGCGTTGGCCTGGCAGCGGGACTGATCGGTATGGCTGCTGATGCGATGGTGGAAGACGTAAACTACACCATGGTCACTGACCTGCAAATCTCCGAGCGCAGCAAAGCGAAAGTGACAACAGATAACGTTGCCGCGCTGCGTCAGGGGACGTCCGGCATCAAGCTGCAAACCAGCACTGCGCAAGGCGATCGCGCCAAATATCAGACCCGAGTAGTATCTAATGCCAATAAAGTGAACCTGAAGTTCGAAGAAGCGAAGCCGGTTCTGGAAGCTCAACTGGCGAAATCTGTCGCTAACATCCTGTAATTTGTTGCGAGTTGCCGGGTGGCTACGCTTACCCGGCAACTCATCCTTCGATTCTGGGGATTCAGGGCGCGACAGGCTGCCAGGTTTTATCCAGGTGGTAGGCGGTTAACGCCTGTGCTTTTCGCTGCGACTCCTCGCCAAGATCCGCCTGATAGACCTTGTCATCACCGTTGACCATAAAGCTCATCACGCCAGTATGATCGTAGCTGACGGGCCAGGCTACCATCGCAAAGCCGCTGGCTTTGTCGGGAAGAATACGGAAATGATAACCGTGATAGCCTGTGCCGGGTTCCTGCGGACTGAAGGCTGGCCCCAGCGGGCTTGGCGCTTCACCGGGTGAAACGGGCCAGTACAGACCATCTTTTTTCCCTTCAGAGCTGACAATCTTTTGTGCGTACGTCTGGTTCATCGCAAAGTAGCTTTGCTGAGCATCGACATAGGCATGTAATGCCTCGATGGCAGCGAGTTCGTTGCGCCCAATCTCACGGGTCAGGATCTCTTCGGCCGCTTCCTTAATATCAAATTGCCAGCCAGAAGTGGTTTTAACCACCGGGATCGGCAGTTGCCAGTCGCTATCCCCGACCACCAGGTGCGCGGTATTACCGTCGACAACGGTGTTATGGCGAACCTTCCAGTCGCGCAGGAAGCGGTCTACCGCATCGGGGTCGACGCCTTCCGGCGGCAGAAACTCGCGCCAGTTTTCCCCAAGCAGGTTGTTCATCGCACTTTCATTTTGCTCACTGATAGCGTTTGCCAGCGCATCGGTGGCCTGGTCCGGCGTGCTGAAGGATTGCTGTGCCATCGCGGTGGCCGAAACCATGAACAACACCATTCCACTGAGTAGTTTATTTTTCATGTCGGTTCCCTTAACGATGACGGAATTCACGGTGTTCAGCACGACCGCCGGATAGCTGGCGAGATGGTTGGTTGCGGGCGAACTGCCTGCTTTGGGCCCCTCGCTGCTGCTGTGCCTGCCAGTTGGCGGAGCGACTGTCATTACCGCTCAGCGCATTGGCGCGCGGCTGGAACTGTTGAAGATTACGCTGCTGCACATTGCGTTGCTGCGCCGGTTGCGTGATCCGTTTCTCCTGGCGCTGGGCGGCAGCCTGGCGATTTTCACGCTGCTGAGTGTTTGCCCGCTTCGCCGTTTGCGGCTTGGTATCGTAACCACGGTAGTTATTACGCTGAGAAATTTGCTTCAGCTGTTGGCTGGATGCCTGACGCTGGGCGTCTCTCGTGCCCGTACGCGCCGTTTGCGGGAATGTTTTCCCCGTTGATTTTTCCATCTGGCTCAGGGCTGCCTGACGCTGGCTATCACGGTTGACTGGTCGTTGCTGGGTTGAGCTTAATCCCGTTGCCGTGTTAGTGGGGTGAAAGCGGTTATTAAGCTGGCTATTAGGGTACGGCACACCCTCGCGATAGGCCGGGTTGTGCTGCCAGGTACGGTTGGCGTCCGTCAGCCGTTGCCCGCTGATTTTATTGAAGTTATCAACGTTGATATTGATGTTGTTATCGCCGTTGCGGTTATACCCGCCATGGTTATCCCAGTCATCGTGATGATGGTGGTCCCAGTCATCGTCATCATCCCAGTCGATATTGCTGAAGATGGCATAGGTTGTGGCAACACCGAGACTGAAGCCTAAACCGTTCACGAAGCTGTTGCCAAACTGCTCACCGGGCGTTGGCGGTAGATAGGTTGGCGGATAGGCGGTATTGGGCCAGGTACCGTAAACCGTGTTCGGGTTATAGGTGGGGACGTACACCACCTGCGGATCGGCGGATTCAATTTTGATAACCGTTGGGCTTGTCGTGGCGGTCGTGGTAGTAGAACTGGTTGTTGACTCGCTGGTGACGGTTTTAGCCGGTGCTGCTTTTGTCACAGTAGTGACGGTCTGTTGCGGTGTTGATTGCAACGCCCCGGTTTGTTGCGCCAGCGCGCGCAGACGTTGCACAGAGTCCATGACATCTTTCGGTTGCGCGAGGAAAGCGTCACCCAGGCTTTGTACCCACGGCGGATTTTCGCCCATCAGCGACATCAGTTGTGGGAAGGCGACCAGTGATTTCACGCTGGGATCCCAGGGTTGACCAGCAACGGCCTGAATGGCGGCATCGCCCTGCATTTTGGGATTATCTTTTGACCACTGCGCGGCCTGGATGACGTTAGCCGGATAGGTTGAGGCCATCAAAATTTGTGACAGCAGTGAGTCCGGATAGAGCGCGATAGGTGCCACCCACTGATCGATTTGCGCAGCCGAGTATGTCGGCGCAGCAGCAGGCGCAGGTTGGTCAACTGGAGCAGGGGCCGCTACGGGGGCGGGAGCCGGCGCTGAAGGTTGTTGTGCGACGGGGGCCGGAGCAGCGGGCTCCGTTACGCGACTTTTAACGAACATCACGCCAGAGGCGGCAAACAACCCGGCACTGCACAGAAGAACAAGCAGGTGTGGCTTAAATGGCAACTTCATAAAATGACTCCAACGAGACAAGTGCTGTGCCGTGAGGCGTTCCTGTTGTCGCGAGTATCATGCACCCGTGTTTGACAGTTTTGACTTTTATTGGGGATTCAGCCGGCAGGTCCGGAAAAAGAGTGTGAGTATTTATTACACAATTATATCTGATGGCTTAAAAAGCGCTGGAAAATTCAGCATGTCGCGCTTGAAAATCAACCGCTTTACGGCAATCTTAATCCCTCTGAAATGCGCCTCGCCTCGCCGCTACACCATTCTTAACGATTCAGCCAATTTTTTATGTTGCTTTTTTGTAAACAGATTAACACTTAAAGAAAATCCTGTTATTGTGCCTTATGCGGTACCGGGCATTTACCCTACTAACTACTGTCTCACAGGAGCGTGAAGAGAATCGCCCATCAACAAAAGCGCCGCATTATGACAATGAGAGCGAGGAGATATCGTCGTGCTAGAAGAATACCGTAAGCACGTAGCTGAGCGTGCTGCCCAGGGGATTGTGCCAAAACCTTTAGACGCAACCCAAATGGCCGCACTTGTCGAGCTGCTGAAGACCCCGCCTGTGGGCGAAGAAGAATTCCTGTTAGACCTGTTGATCAACCGCGTTCCTCCTGGCGTAGATGAAGCCGCATATGTTAAAGCCGGTTTTCTCGCTGCTGTCGCGAAAGGCGACACCACCTCCCCACTGGTCACGCCAGAAAAAGCCATTGAATTGCTGGGCACCATGCAGGGTGGTTACAACATTCATCCGCTGATCGATGCGCTGGACGACGCAAAACTGGCGCCGATTGCCGCCAAAGCGCTCTCTTCAACGCTGCTGATGTTCGATAACTTCTACGATGTAGAAGAAAAAGCCAAAGCGGGCAACGAATATGCGAAGCAGGTAATGCAGTCCTGGGCTGATGCCGAATGGTTCCTGAACCGTCCTCAGCTTGCTGAAAAAATTACCGTTACCGTCTTTAAAGTGACGGGTGAAACCAACACCGATGACCTTTCTCCGGCCCCGGATGCCTGGTCCCGCCCGGATATTCCTTTGCACGCGCTGGCGATGCTGAAAAACGCCCGTGAAGGCATTGACCCGGATCAGCCGGGCGTAGTTGGCCCGATCAAACAAATCGAAGCATTACAGAAAAAAGGCTACCCGCTGGCCTACGTCGGTGACGTTGTCGGCACTGGTTCCTCCCGTAAATCGGCGACCAACTCCGTACTGTGGTTTATGGGCGATGATATCCCGCATGTGCCGAACAAGCGCGGCGGCGGTCTGTGCCTCGGCGGCAAAATTGCGCCTATCTTCTTCAACACCATGGAAGATGCGGGTGCGCTGCCGATTGAAGTCGACGTGTCGAACATGAACATGGGCGACGTGATTGACGTTTACCCTTACAGTGGTGAAGTGCGCAACCACGAAACCGGTGAGCTGCTGGCAACCTTCGAACTGAAAACCGACGTGCTGCTCGACGAAGTCCGCGCCGGTGGCCGTATCCCGCTGATTATCGGCCGTGGCCTGACCACCAAAGCGCGTGAAGCGCTGGGTCTGCCGCACTCAGACGTTTTCCGTCAGGCGAAAGACGTGGCAGAAAGCAGCCGTGGCTTCTCTCTGGCACAAAAAATGGTTGGCCGTGCCTGCGGCGTGAAAGGCATCCGACCGGGCGCGTACTGCGAACCGAAGATGACTTCCGTGGGTTCCCAGGATACCACTGGCCCGATGACCCGTGACGAACTGAAAGACCTGGCGTGTCTGGGCTTCTCGTCTGACCTGGTGATGCAGTCCTTCTGTCACACTGCCGCGTATCCGAAGCCGGTGGACGTGAACACGCATCACACGCTGCCAGACTTCATCATGAACCGCGGCGGTGTGTCGCTGCGTCCGGGCGACGGCGTTATTCACTCCTGGCTGAACCGCATGCTGCTGCCGGATACCGTGGGTACTGGCGGTGACTCCCATACCCGTTTCCCGATTGGTATTTCCTTCCCTGCGGGCTCTGGTCTGGTGGCGTTTGCTGCCGCGACCGGCGTGATGCCGCTGGATATGCCGGAATCCGTTCTGGTGCGCTTCAAAGGCAAAATGCAGCCGGGCATCACGCTGCGCGACCTGGTTCACGCGATCCCGCTGTACGCGATCAAACAGGGTCTGCTGACCGTTGAGAAAAAAGGGAAGAAAAACATCTTCTCTGGCCGCATTCTGGAAATTGAAGGTCTGCCGGATCTGAAAGTCGAGCAGGCGTTCGAATTGACCGATGCCTCCGCCGAGCGTTCTGCTGCCGGCTGTACCATCAAGCTGAACAAAGAGCCGATCGTTGAATACCTGACCTCCAACATCGTCCTGCTGAAGTGGATGATTGCAGAAGGCTACGGCGACCGTCGTACGCTGGAACGTCGCGTGCAGGGCATGGAAAAATGGCTGGCGGATCCGCAGTTGCTGGAAGCCGATGCTGATGCGGAATACGCGGCGGTGATCGACATCGATCTGGCGGATATCAAAGAGCCAATCCTGTGTGCGCCGAACGATCCGGACGACGCGCGTCTGCTGTCTGACGTGCAGGGCGAGAAGATCGACGAAGTGTTCATCGGCTCCTGCATGACCAACATCGGCCACTTCCGCGCCGCTGGTAAGCTGCTGGATGCGCACAAAGGCCAGCTGCCGACACGCCTGTGGGTGGCTCCGCCGACCCGTATGGACGCGGCGCAACTGACCGAAGAAGGCTACTACAGCGTGTTTGGTAAGAGCGGCGCGCGTATTGAGATCCCGGGCTGTTCCCTGTGCATGGGGAACCAGGCGCGTGTAGCCGACGGTGCGACGGTGGTATCGACCTCTACCCGTAACTTCCCGAACCGTTTAGGAACCGGGGCGAACGTCTTCCTGGCCTCTGCGGAGCTGGCGGCGGTTGCGGCGCTGATCGGCAAGCTGCCGACGCCGGAAGAGTACCAGACCTATGTGGCTCAGGTGGATAAGACGGCGGTGGATACCTACCGTTATCTGAACTTCGACCAGCTTTCTCAGTACACCGAGAAAGCGGATGGCGTGATTTTCCAGACCGCAGTCTAATGCGTTAACGCGTTTTGTGTAAAAACGCATCAATGCCCGGAGAAGTCAGCTTCTCCGGGCATTTTTATTTCTATTCCTTATACCCGCTACGCTTTTTTTCTGCCGCGCTGCTGCGATAATTACAGCAAGGCGCAATGCGGTATTGGCGCATTGCCGGGAGCAGAGGAAGACATTATGGATTACGAATTTCTGCGCGATATTACCGGAGTGGTAAAAGTGCGTATGTCCATGGGCCACGAGGTGGTGGGGCACTGGTTTAATGAGGAAGTGAAAGAGAACCTGGCCTTACTTGATGAAGTGGAACAGGCGGCGCGCGCGGTGAAGGGCAGTGAGCGCTCCTGGCAGCGAGCAGGGCATGAATACACGCTCTGGCTGGATGGCGAAGAGGTGATGGTTCGCGCCAATCAGCTCGAGTTCTCGGGCGATGAAATGGAAGAGGGGATGAGCTACTACGACGAAGAAAGCTTTTCGCTCTGCGGCGTAGAGGATTTTCTGCAAGTGGTCGCGGCGTACCGCGAATTTGTGCAACAGCGTTAATCCATGCGGAGCCAGCGGGCTCCGCTATGTCTGTTACTTCACGTACGCCAGCAGGCTTAACGAGTCACGCGCCAGCGCTTTGCATTTTTTTGCCGTTGGGATGCCGATACCGCTGAGATCGCGATAGCTGTCCTCACCCAGTGCCTTCATGTTGAAGGTGTCGTAATTGCTCAGGTCCCACTGGTTTTGCTGGGCAAAAAAGACCAGTGCGCGACGGATCTGCCCATTTGGCAAATTCTGGTATCCACAGTCATTTTTCAGAAAAACAAAAACTGCCGTTAAATCGGCCATATCTTCGGCTTCGGACTCGCTCAGCGCGTAGCTATTTGCGCATACGGCCATCAGGCTGCCGAACAAAACTGTTCTGAAAAACGTCTTCATTGCTTCTACCACTGCATCACGGAATTTAAACGTTAGCACACTGCGAGCGAAGCGACGACCTTTATTATTAGCCGTTTACTTGACCTTCCCGTAAGGGGAAGGCTTATGCTTAAAAGATAGCCTGCTTAAGCTGCTGAATATAAGGAAGTGATTATGCAACGTCGTGACTTTTTAAAGTACTCCGTGGCGCTGGGCGTCGCGTCAGCATTACCTCTGTGGAGCCGTAGCGTATTTGCCGCCGACCGTCCGGCATTACCCATTCCAGACCTGTTAACCGCCGATGCTTCTAATCGCATTCAGTTGATTGCACAAGCCGGGCAGTCGAACTTTGCAGGTAAAACCGCCACGACGTGGGGATATAACGGCAATTTGCTCGGACCGGCGCTAAAGCTAAACAAAGGGCAATCGGTGACGGTGGATATCCACAACCAGCTTGCCGAAGAGACGACGTTGCACTGGCACGGGCTGGAAATTCCTGGTGAAGTTGATGGTGGGCCGCAAGGTATTATCCCGGCAGGCGGGAAACGTTCCGTCACTTTCACACCGGATCAACGGGCAGCAACCTGTTGGTTCCATCCACATCAGCATGGTAAAACCGGTCGCCAGGTGGCGATGGGGCTGGCCGGACTGGTGCTGATTGAAGATGAAGAGATCCACAAACTGCTGCTGCCGAAGCAGTGGGGCATTGATGATGTGCCGGTGATTATTCAGGACAAGCAGTTTTCCGCCGATGGACAGATCAACTATCAACTGGACATGATGACCGCTGCCGTCGGCTGGTTTGGCGATACGCTGCTGACCAATGGCGCGATTTATCCTCAACATGCCGCGCCGCGCGGTTGGCTGCGCTTGCGCCTGCTGAACGGGTGTAACGCTCGCTCGCTGAATATTGCCGCCAGCGACAATCGTCCTCTGTACGTTATTGCCAGCGATGGTGGACTGTTGGCGGAACCGGTCAAAGTAACTGAACTTCCTATGCTGATGGGCGAGCGCTTTGAAGTGCTGGTGGATGTGAGCGACGGTAAGGCGTTTGATCTGGTCACTCTTCCTGTCAGCCAGATGGGGATGGCGGTTGCGCCATTTGATAAGCCGCACCCGGTGATGCGCGTTCAGCCGTTGCTGATTACCGCTTCCGCAACGCTGCCTGATTCGCTGACATCCATGCCGTCATTGCCGTCACTGGATGGCCTGACGGTACGCAAACTACAGCTGTCTATGGATCCGATGCTCGACATGATGGGCATGCAAATGCTGATGAAGAAATACGGCGGTCAGGCGATGGCGGGTATGGATCATGGGAAGATGATGGACCATATGAATAATGACAATATGGGCCACGGGAAGATGAATCATGGCAATATGAACCATGGCAACATGGGGAATATGCAGCATGGCAACATGAAGCAGGCGGGATCATTTGATTTCCATAATGCCAACCGGATTAACGGTCTGGCGTTTGATATGAATAAACCCATGTTCGCCGCGGCGAAAGGTCAGCATGAGCGCTGGGTAATTTCCGGTCAGGGCGACATGATGCTGCATCCGTTCCATATTCACGGCACCCAGTTTCGCATTTTGTCTGAGAATGGCAAAGTGCCTGCCGCGCACCGCGCGGGATGGAAGGATACGGTGCGGGTAGAAGGCGGCGTCAGCGAGGTGCTGGTGAAGTTTGACCACGACGCGCCGAAAGAGCATGCCTATATGGCGCACTGTCATCTGTTAGAGCATGAAGATACCGGCATGATGCTCGGATTCACGGTATAAAAAAGCCGGGGGGCGGCTTCGCCTTGCCCGGCCGACATGTCGCATCCGTAGGCCCGGTGGCGCTAAGCTTACCGGGCTTTTCAGTTATTTAGCGTCGTCCGGCAATGCATACGCCACGATATAATCGCCCATCTTCGTGCCAAACGACCCGTGGCCTCCGGCGGAGATCACCACATACTGCTTGCCATTCACTTCATAGGTCATCGGTGTCGCCTGTCCACCTGCCGGTAGACGGCCCTGCCACAGTTTTTCACCGTTACTCATATTGTAGGCGCGCAGATAGTTGTCGGCGGTTGCGGCAATGAACAGCACGTTACCGGCTGTGGAGATAGGCCCTCCCAGCATTGGCATTCCCATATTGAACGGTACCTGAACCGGCATTGGGAACGGCATGCTGTCCTGCGGGGTGCCAATACGTTTTTTCCACACCACTTCATTGGTCTTCAGATCCACGGCGGAGATGTAGCCCCAGGCTGGCTGCTTACACGGCAGGCCAAATGGCGACAGGAACGGATTCAGCGTGACGCCGAACGGCACGCCGTACTGTGGCTGAATTCCTGATTCTGTGCCGGTGCCTTTGGCATCTTTCGGCGGCTCCATCGGATTACCGGGGCCGCGTGGGATCAGCTTCGAGACAAACGGCAGCGCCATCGGGTTGGCTATCGCCACCTGACGGTTGGGATCAACGGAGATTCCGCCCCATTCGAACATCCCCAGGTTGCCAGGGAACACCAGCGTGCCCTGCTCTGAAGGTGGGGTGAAGATGCCCTCATAACGCAGTTGGTGGAACATTACGCGACACACCAACTGGTCGAACATGGTGGCGCCCCACATGTCCGCGCCGCTCAAATCTTTCTGCGGACGGAAGGTAAGGTCGGAGAACGGCTGGGTTTTGCTGACGTAATCACCTTTGGCTGCACCCTGCGGCACCGGTTTTTCCGGGGCAGGTACCACCAGTTCACCATTACGGCGGTCGAGCACGAAGATGTTACCGGTTTTCGCCGGGGCGTAAATGACCGGGACTTTCTGGCCTTTAACGGTGATATCCGCCAGCGTTGGCTGCGCCGGTAAGTCCATATCCCATAGATCGTGATGAACGGTTTGATAGCTCCAGGCCAGCTTCCCGGTAGTGGCATTTAACGCCAGGATGGCGCTGGCATAACGTTCCTGTTCCGGCGTGCGGTTACCGCCCCAGATGTCCGGTGTGGTGACGCCCATGGGCAGATACACCAGATCCAGCTTCGCGTCATAGGCCGCAGGGGCCCAGGAGTTTGGTGAGTTAAAGGTGAACGTATGTTCATCTGACGGGATGAAATTGGGATCTTTGGCGCCTGGGTCGAATGCCCACAGCAGCTTACCGGTATTCACATCGAAGCCACGGATAACGCCGGAAGTTTCGCGGGTGGAGAAGTTATCGGTCACCGACCCGGCAATCACGATGGTTTTATCAGTGATGATGGGCGGTGACGTCGGCTCATACAGACCCGGCGTGGTATCCGGCATGTTGGTTTGTAAGTTGAGGATGCCTTGATTGGCGAAGGTTGCGCACAGCTTGCCGGTTTCCGCGTTCAGGGCAAACAGACGGCCATCGTTCACCGGCAGGATGATGCGGCGCGGACAGTCAGCCACCACTTCCGGGCTGGCGTTATCGGCACGTGCTTCATGATAAGAAACGCCGCGACAGGTTACGTGCTGGAAAGAGGTGTTGGTATTGAGTTGGGGATCGAAATGCCACTTCTCTTTACCACTCGCCGCATCGAGCGCAAACAGACGCTGGTGGGCGGTACACAGATAGAGCGTATCACCAACTTTGATCGGCGTGACTTCATTGGTGATTTCACCCGGATCGTTTGGCTGTTTTAAATCACCGGTGCGAAATACCCAGGCTTCTTTCAATTGATGTACGTTGTCGGCGTTAATTTGTTTTAACGGTGAGTAGCGTTGACCTTCCTGATTGCGCCCGTAAGCGGGCCAGTCCTCGTCGGCCACCGGTGAAATTGCTTCGGCCGGGGTGGTATCCGCGCTCAGCGTGCCGTGTACTTCCTGCGGATCGTTGAAACCCGCCCAGGTCAGGATCGCGCCGCTAATCAGTAGTGCGACGACCAGCGCCGTTACCGCGCCGCTGGAAGGGACGATCAGG
This sequence comes from Citrobacter sp. TBCS-15, assembly GCF_005280815.1. Taxonomy (NCBI): domain Bacteria; kingdom Pseudomonadati; phylum Pseudomonadota; class Gammaproteobacteria; order Enterobacterales; family Enterobacteriaceae; genus Citrobacter; species Citrobacter sp. TBCS-15. The sequence goes on from NZ_SZWK01000018.1 coordinate 458,378, forward strand.
TGACGCCAGACGAACGGCAGAATCAGCCAGATACCGAAGAAGACCAGGATGTCGCTACGCGGTGTTAATGCCCAGAAATCAAAGCCGACTTCCCATACGCCCCAAATCATGGTGGCGAGAAGCAGGACGGCATACAGCCAAAGCGCGGAGCGTTGACTACGCCATAGCAGGAAGGCCACGCCGAGCATGGCCAGACCCGCTATCGGGTAATACCAGGAGCCACCGATGGCGACCAGCCAGCCTCCGCCAATCAGAAGATAGAGTCCACAAAGTGCGGCGAACAGAGCACTCAGTGTCACGATAAGTCGTTGGGATCGTACGTTGTTATTTGCCATAAAAAATACCATCACAGGTGTTATTTCTTTAATAGCAGTTAATTATAGGAGTTAAAACGCGTGACGATTGTCACATTATGAACTTTATCAACAGATGCCGCGGATGAATGCTTTTGCTGGTATACTGCGTGCCTTGCGCTTAGATGCTCGCTTATTAAAAGTAAGCATTGAGTGATTTGTTTTTAAATCATATGGTTAGAGATATGAAACATACTGTTGAAGTCATGATCCCGGAAGCGGAGATCAAAGCGCGTATTGCTGAACTGGGACGTCAGATTAACGAACGTTATAAGGACAGCGGCAGCGATATGGTGCTGGTTGGTCTGTTACGCGGTTCATTTATGTTTATGGCGGACCTGTGCCGTGAAGTGCATGTCTCCCACGAAGTCGATTTCATGACTGCATCCAGTTATGGCAGCGGAATGTCTACCACGCGTGATGTTAAAATCCTGAAAGACCTGGATGAAGACATTCGTGGCAAGGACGTGCTGATTGTCGAAGACATCATCGACTCCGGCAACACGCTGTCTAAAGTGCGTGAGATTCTGAGCCTGCGCGAGCCGAAATCCCTGGCTATCTGTACGCTGCTGGATAAACCTTCCCGTCGTGAAGTGGATGTCCCGGTTGAGTTTATCGGATTCTCTATTCCAGATGAGTTTGTGGTCGGCTACGGCATTGACTATGCTCAGCGTTATCGCCATCTGCCGTACGTTGGCAAAGTGGTGCTGCTGGACGAGTAATTGGCTGGAGTGCCTGATGGCGCTTCACTTATCAGGCCTACGGCGCAGGTTTGTAGGCCGGGTAAGGCATAGCCGCCTCCCGGCAATGTCTCATTATTTATGGTTGCAGTGTTTCTGGCTGAGGTTAGATAAGCCCTGGCGATAGCGCTGCTCCAGCGTTTCGCGGCTGGTGGCGGTGACGTCGAGATCGCGCAGCAGGCCATCATGAATACCGTAGGCCCAGCCGTGAATGGTGACTTTCTGACCGCGCTTCCAGGCGGATCGCATAATCGTTGAATGACCCAGGTTATAGACCTGCTCCATGACATTCAGTTCGCACAGGGTGTCCATGCGGCGTTCCTGCGGCATTTCGCCAAGCAGTGAGCTGTGTTTAAACCAGATATCGCGAATATGCAGTAACCAGTTATCAATCAGCCCCTGTTCTTTATTTTCAATCGCTGCCTGGACGCCGCCGCATCCGTAGTGGCCGCAAATAATAATATGTTCCACTTCCAGCACATCCACCGCATACTGAACCACTGAGAGGCAGTTCAGGTCGGTGTGAATAACCAGATTGGCAACATTACGGTGGACGAATAATTCGCCCGGTTCCAGACCGGTCAATCGTTCAGCGGGAACGCGGCTATCGGAACATCCAATCCATAGAAAACGTGGATTCTGCGCATGTGTCAGCGTTTCAAAAAATCCGGGATCCTCTTCTACCAGCATCTTTGACCATAGTGCATTGTTGCTGATGAGTGTATCTATGTCTTTCATGGAGTTGTACGACCCGAAACCAGATAAATTCGATGGGCTAATATAGGGTAACTCCAGCATTAATTAAACTATATATGAAATGTCAGAACGTAAGGTAAGTAAAAAACCATGACCATTGCTCTGGAACTTCAAGAACTTAAGAAAACCTATCCCGGTGGCGTGCAGGCGCTACGCGGCATAGATTTGCAAGTCGAAGCGGGTGATTTTTATGCGCTTTTGGGACCGAATGGCGCAGGTAAATCTACCACCATCGGCATTATCAGTTCGCTGGTGAATAAAACTTCCGGACGGGTAAGCGTCTTCGGATACGATCTCGATAAAGATACGGTTAACGCTAAACGTCAGCTTGGTCTGGTGCCACAGGAGTTTAACTTTAACCCGTTTGAAACCGTGCAGCAGATCGTGGTCAACCAGGCAGGCTACTATGGCGTTGAGCATAAAGAAGCCGTTAAGCGTAGCGAAATATATCTAAAACAGCTCGACTTGTGGGAAAAACGTAACGAACGTGCGCGTATGCTTTCCGGTGGGATGAAACGTCGTCTGATGATCGCGCGGGCGCTGATGCATCAGCCAAAGCTGTTGATTCTCGATGAACCGACGGCGGGCGTCGACATTGAGCTACGTCGTTCAATGTGGGGCTTTTTAAAAGATTTAAACGACAAAGGCACCACGATTATTCTGACTACCCACTATCTCGAAGAAGCGGAAATGCTGTGTCGTAATATCGGTATTATTCAGCACGGTGAGCTGGTGGAAAATACCTCAATGAAGAGTCTGCTCTCTAAACTGAAATCTGAAACTTTTATCCTCGATCTGGCGCCAAAAAGCCCGCTGCCAAAACTGGAAGGGTATCAGTATCGTCTGGTTGATACCTCGACGCTGGAAGTGGAAGTTCTGCGTGAGCAAGGGGTTAACAGCGTGTTCTCACAACTGAGCGCCCAGGGTATTCAGGTATTAAGTATGCGTAACAAAGCGAACCGACTGGAAGAACTGTTTGTTTCTCTGGTGCATGAAAAACAAGGAGATCGCGCATGATGCAGCTTTATTGGGTTGCGCTAAAAAGCATCTGGGCGAAAGAGATCCACCGCTTTATGCGTATCTGGGTCCAGACTCTGGTTCCTCCCGTCATCACCATGACGCTCTATTTTATTATTTTTGGTAATTTGATTGGCTCGCGTATCGGCGAAATGCATGGTTTTAGCTACATGCAATTTATTGTGCCGGGGCTGATTATGATGGCGGTGATCACCAACTCGTACGCTAACGTGGCATCGTCATTCTTTAGCGCCAAGTTTCAACGCAATATTGAAGAACTGCTGGTCGCTCCGGTACCGACGCACGTCATTATCGCGGGTTTTGTCGGCGGTGGCGTGGCGCGTGGCCTGTGCGTAGGGATCCTTGTAACGGCTATTTCACTGTTCTTCGTGCCGTTCCAGGTGCACTCCTGGGTCTTTGTTGCGCTCACGCTAGTGTTAACGGCGGTACTGTTTTCACTGGCCGGGTTGCTGAACGCGGTTTTCGCCAAAACCTTTGACGATATCAGCCTGATCCCAACCTTTGTGCTGACGCCGCTGACCTATTTGGGGGGCGTTTTCTATTCGTTAACGCTGCTGCCGCCGTTCTGGCAGGGGCTGTCGCACCTGAACCCAATTGTCTACATGATCAGCGGGTTCCGCTACGGCTTCCTGGGTATCCATGATGTTCCGCTGGTCACCACGTTTGGCGTGCTGGTGGTGTTCATCGCGGTGTTTTATTTGCTGTGCTGGTACCTGATCCAGCGTGGGCGCGGTTTGCGCAGTTAATTCTTTCTTCCTCTCTCTGCTCGGGAGAGGAAGACTTTTGACGCTTATCACCATTATGTATTTATCACACTGATAAACTACTTGCCTGCTAAGGAGGTAGGCAATGTTAGGTTGGGTAATTACCTGTCATGACGATAAGGCACAGGATATGCTGCATCGTCTGGAGCAGAAGCACGGCCCGTTGGCCCAATGCCAGGCGGTAAGTTTTTGGCGTGGACTCAGCTCAAATATGTTGAGCCGCATGATGTGCCACGCTCTGCATGCTACTGACTCAGGCGAGGGCGTGATCTTCCTGACGGATACCGCGGGGGCCGCACCATACCGCGTGGCCTCGTTAATGAGCCACAAACACCCCCAGTGTGAAGTGATTTCAGGTATCAGCTATTCATTGCTTGAGAGAATGCTTTCGTCGCGGGAATCAATGAGCAGCTCTGCGTTTCGCGATTGCATTGTTACGCTTGGCGGGCCGGAAGTCTCAAGTCTCTGGCATCAACAACAAAAAAATCCCCCCTTCGTATTGAAGCATGATTTGTATGAGTATTAATCGTTGGTATTGATGGTGCTTTTGCTACAATAGCCGAGGTTTCTCGCCTCGGTTCGGTTATCTCATATGGTTATGCGCGTTGTGCTTATTTTGTTGCTCCTGTCTTCTGGCAGCGTAGCTGCGGCTTTGCCTGCTCGCTACATGCAAACTACCGAAGCGGCTGCCGTGTGGGCGCAGATAGGTGATAAAATGGTGACGGTGGGGAATATTCGCGCCGGGCAGATCCTTGCCGTAGAGCCGATTGCGGCAGACTATTACGAATTCACCTTTGGCTTGGGTACCGGGTTTATTGATAAGGGACATCTGGAGCCTGTTCAGGGGCGGCAGAAAGTTGATGATGGTCTGGGCGATCTCAATAAACCGCTCAGCAATCAAAGCTTGATTACCTGGAAAGATACCCCGGTTTATAATGCTCCGGATGTGGGTAGCGCCCCGTTTGGCGTGCTGGCGGATAATCTGCGCTATCCCATTATCAGTAAGCTTAAAGACCGACTCAACCAGACGTGGTACCAGATCCGCATTGGCGGCAGACTGGCCTATATCAGTGCTCTGGATGCGCAGGAAGACAACGGTATACCGGTGTTAACCTATCATCATATCCTGCGCGATGAAGAGAATACCCGCTTTCGCCACACCTCCACGACAACCTCTGTACGCGCGTTTAGCAACCAGATGGCCTGGCTACACGACCGCGGCTACACGACGTTGACTATGTATCAACTGGAAGGCTATATCCGCAACAATATGAACCTCCCGGCGCGGGCGGTGGTGCTGACTTTTGATGATGGGCTGAAGTCGGTGAGCCGTTATGCTTACCCGATTCTGAAGCAGCACGGCATGAAGGCAACGGCGTTTATCATCTCCTCACGCATCAAGCGCCACCCGCAGAAGTGGGATCCGAAATCGCTGCAGTTTATGAGCCTTTCTGAACTGAACGAGATCCGCGACGTGTTCGACTTCCAGTCGCATACTCATTTTTTACATCGGGTGGATGCCAATCACCGGCCAATCCTTTTGAGTCGCAGCTATCACAACATTCTGTTTGATTTTGCCCGTTCGCGCCGGGCGCTGTCCCAGTTCAATCCTCATGTCCTGTATCTTTCCTATCCGTTTGGCGGTTATAACGCTACGGCGGTAAAAGCGGCAGGCGACGCGGGATTCCACATGGCGGTCACCACGGTGAGAGGGAAGGTGAAGCCGGGGGATAATCCGTTCTTATTGAAAAGACTTTATATTTTAAGAACGGATTCGCTGGAGACGATGTCGCGGCTGATAGTCAATCAGCCGCAGGGGTAAGCTTATTCGTAGGTAAAAGTAAATGTGGCGACGGATTCGAAATCACCGGCTTTGACGGTAGCTCCGGTAGGGACCAGTTTCGCGGCATAATCAAGGCTGACGCTATTGTTGCCCCAGGTAGAAAAGGCGGTGCCCGATGAATTGGAGCCATCGGCTTTCATCTGTTTGTAGCCATCTTTCACGGAGTAAACTTTTACGCCGACGCCGCTCGCATTACCGCCGCTTTGCGTCAGAATCGTAGGGTCGCCAGCCAGGTAATTGCCACTCATTTTGACGGTCACCTTGGTCATCAGGCAGTTGGTTAATTCAAAGGTGAAAGGGATCTCGCGAGCGGTATTTTTATTAATATCAGAAACGAAGAAATGCCCAAGATCCACCGTCGTTGAATACGCATCGTTGACTGAGGCCCATTGGCAGGTGGGCTCCATCACCTTGAAATGCAAAGAGGAGGCGTCAACAGAGAAGGTGATTGTATTTGGCTGGTCCACTGAGCCCATACGGAAAGTGCCGATTTTACCCGGTTTGGCATAGCCATCAGTTTGGCCGACTCTGGGTTGATAATTTGGGGTCTGATAAACATCGAAAAACAGATCCCAGTTGCTGTCGGCATCTTTCCAGGGCGCGCCGGTTTGTGACGGTACGGTGGCTAATCCGCTGGCGGGGAAATTGAGATAAACATCGCCAACGTCCGATGAGTGGTTGCACCCGCTGCCTTTAACGCAACGCAGCATATAAGTATAGCTGATGCCCTCAATATCGGTTTTGAGCAACCCGCCTCCTGTTCCTGGAACCGTATAAACATCCATCAGGCTTGCATCGGCTTCACCTAAGGTTATTTGGTTGCTGTTGCTTCTGCTGTTATTGCAATCCATCCCCCCTCGTAAGGGAATGGTATAGCTCGCGGGAACGCCCATGTTGACAACATTGGGGCCAATATAGGTAACAGGTAGCTGAATGATGGTCGGTTCGATAATGACGTGGTAATCCCCCGCTGCGCCAGCGGTAATATAACATTCGCTTGATGCCATCACGCTGCCGGAAAAAGCTAACGAGGCGCAGCCCAGGAGGAGAAATAAATAACGCTTTTGCATAATAAGTTCTTTTATTATTCGTAAGTCACGTTGACGACGACGTTGCTGAGCACTTTCCCGCTGCTCACCGCGCCGGTATTTTGATAGCGGGCGTAAAAGGCATATTCAGTCAAATAGTCATCGGCTGATTTCCCTTTTACGTCATATTCGACATCTGATTCGCCATCGTTATTCAGTACGTTGGTGTGGTAAGTTGCGGAGAAAATGACTACCCCGACGTTAGTTGCTGCGCCATTTCCCGCTTCATTTATAAAGACTTGTTTATTTCCGGCGGTGATGCCGGACTGCGGACTAAACTGGAAATGCAGCGACTGGAGTGTATTCCCGCCGGAACCAACGGCATCACATTGCTTCACCCGAATGGTAAAAGGTGTGCCGCCTGCATCCGTGGTGGGCTGAAGGCGGTCGCTGCCGTCGCTATTATAAAACCAACTGCGCATGACGGTAGGTAGCGTAATGTCTCCGCCATTGTCCAGGCTGATTTGACAGGTGTTATTGACGATCCTTGCCGAGAAATTAACATCCAGGCCATCGCCCGCATAGCTGTCTGCTGACCACTGCCCGGTAACCAACCCCATGAACAGAGCCAGTGTCGTGGGGCGAACAGAAAATAATAAATATCGCATCGTCACCTGCCGTTCTGGTTTATTCGTAAGTTACAACAAAGGTAATTGCCGACGAGGCGTCGCCAGCAACGGCCTGCGCGGCGGTATAACCGCTGGCCGCTACCCAACGCGCGTTCATCGCGTATTCCGCTGTGGAAGCGCCTTTAATTGCGGTTGTGACCGTATTTGAAGGCGTACCGCTGGTGCATGCCAGTTGCGTACCGCTCCCGGCCGCGCCGCCCCAGATTTCAACGGCCGTATGGGTATTGACAGTACCGGTGGTGGCGAATGAGGCGCTATTGCTATCGCACGTATTCCCGCTGCCGGCCTGGGCGGCGATTTTTGCCGAATCGACGCCTGCGCAACCGGTGAAAGCAATCTTAAAAGGTTCGGTACGGGTGCCAATATCAGACTTAAAGACATCGCCAAAATTGATGGTGTCCGTGGTGGTTGAGCCCTGTTTCACCGTGGCGGAGCAGGTGCCTGCAACCACTGTTGTGACAAATTTAGCCGACAGACTGGGGGTACCGACGATATCTGCATGCGCTGTATGGGTGAATAATCCACCGCAGAGGGCCAGTGCAAGAAAAAAGGGGGTATGTTTCATCTTAATGACTCCATTGCGCTGGGGAAATTATTCGTAAGTAAATTCAAATGTTGCGGTGGATTCAAATCGGCCCGCTTTAACCTGCGTAGAGGTACCTGTTGCCACCATTGTGGCGACCAGTGGGACGGCTTTTGCCGTTTTGATTTCATTGGTTGTCCATACCAATCTTTCGCTGTCGGTTGTACTGTTGATGACGAAAGGGGCATTCAGCGCGCTGGCGCGGGCAATCGTTAAGCCAACATAAGACGTCGGTGCTGGAGAGGTACCGGCGTAGGTATTTATCAGGGCGGTAGATATTCTTGTTGAACCGGTACCTTTAATTGTGGTTTTGATGGCGTTCAGCGAATCCGGGCATTCGACGATTTTAAGCGTAAATGGCGCGCTAATATTGCCTGTGCCTGAGAGAATATTATCCAGCCGCGTCTGGCCGCTATCGCCAAGGGTGATCGTATTGTCAGCGCCGCTGGCGCCGTCAATGGTCATATCGCAGGTGGTTTCGCGGATCGTCGCTTTAAAGGTGACTTGCAGACTATCACCATTCGCCCATACGGGCTGGGATATCGCCAGCGCTAACGCCGCTGCGGAGAAGCGGGCGAGGTACTTGGATGTGTTAAAAGTCATAAAGGGAACTCCCTGTATAAAATGGCTTATTGCATCTGACATGTTTGGTTATCCAGAACGGTGGTGAGCCCTGCTTTCGGTGCGTTTGCAGCGATCCGGTAATGAACTACGCAGGCGTTATCATTGGCATTACCCCAGACAACTCGTAGTGTTCCTTGTTGTTCTATCCCGCGAACATAGGCCTGGCCTGCCTGACCGACGCTACCGACCAGCTCGCCTTTGCTATTGAGTACGTCTGCGCCCAGAGGAATAAAGCCCCCATCGTTACGTGATAGCTCCAGAATCAGCGACTTACCTTCGTCAGTCTTAAAATCGACACGGACTACGGATCCATCGCGTGGCACGACAACCGTGCTGGTACTCTTAAGTTCAACGTCGTTTTCCAGGGTGGTAATATCAATACCCACGCGGTTTTCACGGTAAGGCGACATATAAGGCAAAATGCCGTAGCCGGAACTGCCAATCTCACCATGGCCATAGTTCAGCCGCGCCCCTTTGGCTCCGTTGGCATTGATTAGCGCCAGCGCGTCGTTATCGCCGATACTACCCGGCGCCAGCGTGATACCGCCGGAATGGATAACCATGCCGCCGTTGTAGCTTGCGGAATATTGTTTGCTGCCGTCGTCGCCGGCGGAGATCGATGTCCCCAGAGGCCCATATGGGCTGTTCCAGGTCGCATAACCGCCAATTTGGTTAATGTCGCCATAATCTCCGCCGCTGGATGAGGTAGTTACGGAGTAGCTCAGGCTGGTGTCCTTTGTGCTGCCGCTGGCAGTGGTATTTATGCTGTTGCTCCCGCTGAGGTCGGAGCGCATACCGACGTTGAGACTGGAGAAACCGGCTGTCGCGCTGTCCTGGCCAAATAGGGTGTTAAAGGGGATATTGAGGCTTAAATAGACGCTGTCGTCCTTGTCGCCATTGTCATCATAGGTTCGTTGCACGGACAAGCTATAGCTGCCGTAGCGGAAACTGTTGTTATAACCGATGCTGTAGTTTGAGGTGGCATCGCTTTCGTTCCAGTAATCCTGCCAGCTACCGCTGATATACAGTGAGCCGTATGCGCTATCGACCGTGGATAACGGTTGATTCACGCTGATCTGTACCTGGTTTTTCATCCGCTGAAAGTGGTTATACAGCTCTTCGCCGGAAGTGTAGGACTGATTCCGGTATTCGCCATGTTTGACGTCGTTAGCCAGCGAAGCCGCATCGTGCAGGCTCAAATAGTCTTCAGTAGAGAAACGGTAGGCGGCAACGTTAAACGAGGTTTTCGTCATCTCGACCATTTTGCTGTAGTTCAGGCGATAGCTCTGGCCGGTTAACGTGCCAATTTCGTCGATTTTGGCTTGCGATTGGGTAACGTCAAAGGCGAAGGCGCCGACGGACGTATTAATGGCAATCCCTAACAGTCCGGCAAAGAAGTGGTCATCCGTTGCTTGAGCGCCGAGATAACCAGTAAAGGTGTTATTAATCCCATAATACAGTGTACCGTAAGCCACATTCGGCCTGTCGCTCAGGCTATCGTCATTGAGTTCGCCGGCGCCGATATCCCAGCGAACCGAGCCCGGACGAAGCATCTGGGTGACGGAGGAAAAAGGGATCGAAAACGTTCGCTTGCTACCGTCGGACTCTTCGATGGTGACGTTCAGATCGTTACCATACCCCGTGGTGCTGATATCGCTGATTTCAAATGCGCCAGGCGGAACCGTGGTTTCATAAATCTTGTTCCCGCTCTGAGTAATGGTGACTTTGGCGTTGCTGTTAGCGACTCCGCGAACCACTGGGGCGAAGGTGGAACTGGCGCCGGGCAACATGCGGTCATCGTTGTACATGCGCAGACCGCGTAGGCTAACAGAGTCAAATGTATCGCCGCGCGTGTAGGAGTCGCCAGCGACCATTTGCGCGCGTAGCGGAGCAATATCACGCTGTAGATAGATATCCTGACTGGAATAATGGCTGCCATTATCGCTGTTCCAGTCAATATTTCCGCGTGAGCGTAAGCGCCACGGCCCCATATTCAGGCCATAATGCAGCCCCATATACGCCGTATCCGAAGTACTGCTACTGCTTTCGTTGTGCCACGCGTTGAGATCATAAGATAATAGCGCCGCCGGGATACCGTTGTCCCAAAGTGAAGGGTCAACATATCCTTGCGGGAGTTTAAGTACATACAGTTGCGGAAAGTTCAGATCAAGGGATTGTTTTCCCGTATCGTAACTCACGCTGGCGCCTGGATATTGCGCTTTGATATCAATACACGTCACCGTATCATCATGTGATTCGTTTAATTTACTGGTATCAATACCTGCCTGCGCTAATAACAGAGGCGTCAGGCAAGGGGATGCGCGCGGCGTGCCATTATCTTTAAATTCAATATCAACTGTAGTTTTTATTTTACCGTTTAAATTGACGGTCGCGCGGTATTTTCCTGCAGGGATTGGGTTGCCTAAGGTATAACGGCTAACATCAATGGCGCCACCACTATTAAGCAAGAACTGCTCATTAAATTCGATGGCTTCTTCTACGTCTACGGTATCTGATTTTGAAGATGGCGCAATTTTGCCATCTGCCAGAACATATTGTGGCAACGAGACAAAGATAGCCAGAGATAATAATGAAAATCGAAACTGCATGATGAGCCCAAATCGTCAACGCCAGTACTCACTACCGGCATAATATTATTATGTAATAAGGGTGATTATCGCCGAGTTATATTGAGGCGTTATTCTCTTCCACACCACCATTATCGTTTATTGACATATATTTCACAGTGCCTGAGGTTTGGCTGTTTAGGCCGGTAACCAGCATTTCGCTACTGGAAAAGGGTAAAATAGATTTACTGCTCACCGGTAACTCTCTGGTACCGACTTTAAAGGTCACCGCGGAAAGAGAGACGTTCCACGGTGAGTTATTTTGAGCGACCAGTGCATAATTACCGTTTTGTTTTTGCAGCGACCATTTCAGATCTTTGACCGCCTGTCCCGGCGTTCCTTTTAAACCATCAGGACGGAAGAAAAGTTTAATCCGGGTACGAAATGCCAACTGTAGCTGATTGGGGGATTCCCCTTCTTTTAGTTTAGCTTTGGGGGGAATTTCCAGGGCGTTAAACCAGAACATGGATTCTTTATCTTGTGGCAAAGGTTGCCCGAGATAGGTAATACGTATTGACTGTCCTTTGTGTGGATCGACGCGCGAAACAGGGGGGGTAATAACGAAAGGCAGCTTGAGTTCTTGTGGGTTGGTTGTATCACGGCCGTCATCCAACCAGGTTTGAACCAGCAGCGGCCGTTGCCCACGATTTTCTAATGAAATAACGACATCTTTTACAGACTGCGGATAAATAATACGAGTGCCGGAAATGACAATATCAGCGCTTGCCTGAAAGGCTGCGACACAAGTCATTGCTACAATAAAGCTTTTTAAGCCGGTACTGAAGGTCAAATTACGCATGGAAATATCCACTCTCTGTTGGATCTGGCAAAACTCCTCTGACCTGACGCCAGAGGAGTGAAGCATAATGATGAGACTTATTCGTACTGCATGGTGAAAGCAACCTGCGCCTGCACAACGCCACTGCTGACTGCGCCAGTGTTCATATACGCTACGTTGTAAATCAGTTCACCGCCGCTTTCATTATTATCTGGATCCCAGGTGACGTGCTGAGTGTTGTTGGTCTGATCGATTTTGATCAGATCACTTGCACCGTTACCGGCGTTGTGCAGAACCAGGTTAACGTTGGAGGCGGCGCCTTGCAGGCCGCTTTGAGGGACCAGTGCACCAGCGGTGCTTGCGCTTGAGCCTGACCAGGAGTCAAATTGGGCGCTGGCGCCTTTTGCGCTGGCATCACAGTTCGAGAGTACCAGGGTAAACGGCGTTTTCCCCAGCGCGCTATCAACGCTGTCAGTCGAGCCGGTCACGAAGTCTTTCACAAATACCGTTGGCAGAGTAACGTTGAAATCGTTAGTTGCTGCCTGAGTATTGATTGGATCATCTTTCAGTGAGATTTGGCAGGTGTTGCCAGAAACCAGACCGTGGAAAGTAATCGTACCTGCATCGGTGTTAGCGGCTAGCGCAGAACCAGAGAATGCAGCCAAAACGAATGCAGCTAAGGTATATTTTTTAAAAGCCATGATTAATATCCATATAAAAAAATATTTCTCGTCTCGAGAATGAGGTTAATTTACATAGCGTTAGCCATTAATAATATTAACTTTTTTAGTATATAGTAATACTTTCCCTTTCTAATAATTAGAATTGCTTAAATAATTTTTAATGAAAAATAATGTTATTTGTTTTCAATGGGTTGCTGTGCCTTTTTCTGCTTTCTGTATTTATGAAACAACTGGATTTTTATGTTTTAATTGAGGGGGTTCATCTATTTTGATATGATGTAAAAATAAACTTTAAAAAAATAATATTATATTCTAGATACAGTTTCTTCTAATATCATTAGCAGGCGGGAAATTGGTTTTGGTATTAAAGGTCCGAGTAATAAATATAAAAGAAGTGAAAGCCATTAATCTGCTTGTGCTTTATGTAAAACTAAACGTATTAACTTATCTTTTGCTTGCGTCACCTTTATGGTCTGTCAGCAATAAAAGTAAAGCAATAAAGTAGGTAAGCCAGATTGAACCATCTTAAATAGCCTCCATCCATAATACATTGGAGGCTATCGATGACTTAAATGAGAAGTGTAAGAATATCAGGCAACCTGGACCGGAATAGCTTTCGCGGTGCGCTTCATTTCGTTGTCGCCTTCAAAGTAGGCCACTTTCGGCCGCCAGGTACGGGCTTCTTCATCAGACATAGTGACGAAGCTGGCGATAATCACAATGTCGCCGACTTCAGCACAGTGCGCCGCCGCACCGTTCACCGAGATGATTCTGGAGCCGCGTTCAGCCGCAATAGCATAGGTTGAAAAACGTTTCCCGTTGGTCACGTTCCAGATATCAATAGCTTCGTTTTCCAGAATACCAGAGGCATCGAGGAAATCCTGGTCGATGGCGCAGGAGCCTTCGTAGTGCAGGTCCGCCTGCGTGACTTTTACGCGGTGGAGCTTGCCTTGCAGCATGGTGCGAATCATAACTTCTATACCCTGTCGTTTACCTTGGCTAAGCAGGCGCGAATGGCCTGCTTTGAGAAATTCTCAGGCAGTATTGCCTGATTTTTAACCCCTGTCTACTGGGCTAATGTAACGCTTTGATTATCGATCAGACGCGCCTGACCCAGCCAGGCGGCGGCCAGAATTACCGCTCGTTTACTGGTTTCCGTCAGTTCCTGCAGCGTGTCGGCATCACGGATTTGAATGTCGTCGGCACGGAAGCCTTTTTCATTCAATTCCTGCTCGGCAATGGCAATAATCTCTTGCAGCTCACGATTACCCGCAATCAGTTTTTCAGCGATGCCGTTCATCACTTTGTGCAGACCTGGCGCAATTTTGCGCTGCTCTGCGGTCAGATAACCGTTACGTGAGCTAAGCGCCAGACCATCTTTGGCGCGGATAATTGGCACGCCAACGATCTCAATGTCATAACCCATATCCGCCACCATTTTGCGGATCAGCGCAAGTTGTTGGAAATCTTTCTCACCGAAGCAGGCGATATCTGGCTGGATCAGGTTAAACAGCTTGCTGACGATCGTGGAAACGCCACGGAAGTGGCCTGGGCGGCTGGCGCCTTCCAGCATGGTGGAGAGACCGGGAACATCAACGAAAGTCTGGCCTTCCAGACCCTGAGGATAAATTTCTTCCACGGCTGGGGCAAATACATAATCGACTTTGCGCTTGTTCAGCTTTTCGCAGTCTTCCTGCAGCGTGCGCGGATAACGCACCAGATCGTCCGGCCGGTCAAACTGCATCGGATTGACGAAAATGCTGACGATCACCACATCTGCCCGGGCTTTTGCCTCATCGACAAGCTTCATATGGCCGTCGTGCAGGTTGCCCATTGTGGGAACCAGTGCGACGCGTTTGCCTTCCTGACGCAGACGGCGAATATGCTGGCGCAGCAGCGGCAGGGTTTCAATAATCAACACAACGAGACTCCTTAATGGAAACTGTGTTCTTCGCCCGGATAAACGCCGGACTCCACTTCAGCCATATACTGCCGTACGGCGGTGCGCATGTCGCCCGCTTCGGCAAGGAAATTTTTCGCGAATTTTGGAATATGACCGCCGGTGATGCCAAACGCATCGTGCATCACCAGGATCTGACCGTCGGTGACGTTGCCCGCGCCAATGCCGATTACCGGAATCGACAGAGCCTCAGTGACGCGCTTCGCCAGTTCAACCGGCACGCACTCGAGTACCAGCAACTGAGCGCCCGCGGCTTCTAAGGCCAGCGCATCATCCAGTAGTATCTGTCCGGCGTCGCCGCGGCCTTGAATTTTATAGCCGCCGAAGATATTCACCGACTGGGGTGTTAATCCCAGATGACCGCAAACCGGCACCGCGCGTTCGGTGAGCATTTTCACCGTATTCGTAAGCCATGCGCCGCCTTCGATTTTGACCATATTAGCGCCTGCTCGCATAACCGTGGCCGCGTTTTCAAACGCTTGTTGCGGCGTGGCATAAGCCATAAACGGTAGGTCGGCGAGCAACAGACAGTTGGGCGCGCCACGGCGTACGGCGCGGGTGTGATAGGCGATATCCTCCACGGTGACCGGCAGGGTAGAGTCGTGCCCCTGAATTGTCATGCCCAGGGAGTCGCCCACCAGCATCACGTTGATGCCAACATCGGCGAACAGTTTGGCAAAGCTATAGTCGTAGGCGGTAATCGTCGCGAAGCGCTTTTTCTCTTGTTTGCATTTCTGCAGCACAGCGATAGTAGTGGGTTTGCTCATAACCTCTCCGGCCATAATATTGATGAATAGAATGGCCGCATTGTAGGGGAATGAAGCGGAATAGCGTTAGCCCTTTGTGGGAATCTTATCGACCACCACTTAAACAGTCATCAGGGATAGTCGATGGTAAAAACACCGTTCGCTTTGAAATTTCCAGACCCAATTGACTGGGTTCCATCACGTTTAAGCGTGGCCAGGAAGTTGAGAGTTTGAGACTGGACCTTCCCGTTTTCGCTGCTGCCGTAGATATTATCATCGCCGGAAGTATCGCGCTGATCGTTATAGACTGATGTTGGGTCGTTTGGAATCATTACCATTTGCGAGCTATAGTTATTGGCCGCGCCGCTGATCTCCAGCCCCACGCCGGTGGCGTTATTCATCGTGAGAATATTGCCAAGCAGGGTAGGCGTTTTGGCCATCGTGGTGGTGGTGAGCGTCACATTAATATTGCGCAGACCCTTGCAACCTGCCAACTGGATGGAAAATGGAACAGCAGTGGCACCGTTGATAATGTCGTTCGGACTGTAGCGGCCCAGATCGACAGTGGTGCCGCTAACGGTGCTACCGCTGGCGACGGGCTGTGTGGTGCAGGTGGGCTCCGCGATGGTTACTGAGCTAATATCAAAGGTTACATTCTGATAAAAACTATTAACGCCTGCCGCTGGGTTTTCATTCCATATGCGGAGATGATAGTCGCCGTTTTTGAGCAAGGTGATCTTTGAATTGCCTGGTGTATAGGTTTGATCGGTATAAAAGGTGATTGCGGCATAAAACGACAACCCACCCCAGGTATAGTAATGCCCTGGTCCTGATAAATCTGGCCCTGTACATCCCCTTCCGTTACCCGCACTGACTGAAATCAGGTTGTGCATGATGCCGTTTTGCATTGCCGTTGATGGACCGCTTACCTGCAGAACGTACGAATGGAAGCTGCGTAGCGTGAGTGAGAAATAGAGACCCGTAATGTTCGTCTTAAAAATATCGACTCCGCCGTAGCTTCCTGCGGAAACGAGGCCAGACTCGATGGACAGGGCACCCGTAGTGCTTTGGCCCTGCTCTGAAACGTAGCAGAAAAGGCTATTATCTGCTGATGCTGAGCCATGAGAGTCGTTCCAGTTGATGGTGACGTTAGCAGGCGCCAGCTCGTTTGTCCGGCTGAAGTAGACGGTGCGTCCAGCAGGATAGATGAGCTTATAGGTACCATCTCTTGATGGGCCATCATATTCATAGTTCTGCTTACCGTTGCCTAATACGAAAGTATCCGTCTGGGCACAGGCTGTGGCAGAAAAAAATATCTGTATTATTAAATACATTGATAAAATGAAGGGAAATGACCTCTGCCATCCTCTGTTTTTATCATATTGCATCGGCGCGCTCCTTCTCATTGAAATCTCCTTCTCAAGCCGGTGAATTTTTACTCATAATAAACTGACACCAGCACGCTGGACTTCACCGGGCCGCTGACAATTGACTGCCCTGGCTGCACCTTCTGCATCCGGGCGTAAAACGAATAGCGGCTATCGGCGTAGTCGGCGGCAGTGACGTCATATTGGCTGCGCGGCGTGCCGTCGGTGTTCATCACGTTATAGATATTGTTGGCATCGTTAATGGAGAAAATCACCACCCCCACATTTTTTGCTCCATTACTTTCATCGTTGGCGAAAATTTGCATAGAGCCGGGGGCAAAGCTGCCGGACAATGGGGAGAAATGCAGGATAATTTTCGACGGATCTTTGCCGCTGACCGGCATGCAGTCTTTCACGTGCACATAGAAGGTGCTGCCGCCATCGTATAGGTCTTCGGCGGTGATGCCGCTGGCGAAGTAGTCATAGCCTTTGGTGCCCAACTCAACGAGCCCATTATTGTCAAGCGAGACTTCACAGCTGGTATTGACAATATTGGCTTTGATTTCCACATCGGTATCAGCCTGACTTAGCGAGGCCAGCAACGATAAGCCGATGCCGACAGCGCCATACAATAATTTGCTCATCACATGTTACTCATAGGTAATGGTGAACAGGCCCTGGGTAGAGAAGGAGCCGGTGTGTAAATCCGCGACGGTGCTGCCGGAGGCGAGCACGATGCGGGCGCTGAGCGGCATGACGACCGTGGTTTCATCGCTGGCCTGCGCCAGATCGATCAGTTGCTGCGCCGGGTTGGCGCAGCTTAGCTGTTTGCTGCCGCTGCTACCCGGCGTTGAGGTGGTCCACACCTCGGCAGAGACGTTTGCCGCGTCGTTGCTACCGTTTAGGGCATTGCGGAATCCATTGCCGCCGCCGGAAGCGCCATCGCAGCCGGTTTTTGCCGTCAGGGTGACATTCGCCTGCTTTTTAGCCAGACCTACGCAGTCGCTGAATACCAGCGAAAAGGCGCGTGAGTTGGTTTTATTCACAACCTGCGGAATATAAACGTCGCCAATATCAACAATCCCGTTCGCTTTGCCGCTGTCGTCGTGCAGCGTGGCCTGGCAGGTTGACGGCGTAATGGTAGTGGATACCGTCATTTCCAGTGAGTTTGTGCCCGCGTAGCCCGGTGCGGCGGCAAGGAGAATAGACAGTGTGCTACATAGCCGAATGAGATATCGCATCAACGCAGCCTCCCGCTTATTTATAAGTAAAGGTAAAAATGGCCTTAGCCTGAAAATCACCGGTTGTCGGTGACACTGAGGTACTTGCGCGGCGGAAAAAGGCGCTTAGCTCCATACCGTCGGCAATTTGGCTCTGGCTCCAGTCGGTTTGTTGCGTGCCATCGAGTCTCAGGCGGCTGCTGTCGTCACTGCCGGCGGGCTTAAAGCCTAGCCCGACGTTTTCAGCGTTTCCCTCGGTCAGGTCGTTTTTTATCATGAAGTTGGTCGTCGACAGCGTGACGCCTTTGATGGTCATCGCGATTGAAGCGATTGCGTTGTTGCACTCCTCCGGCTTGAGCTTAAAGCTGCCCTCGGTGCTGGCGGTGGCCTTAAGCAGTTCGGCGATCCCGATATTGGGAATAGTGAGCGCATACTGTGCGTCGCTACCGCTGAGCGATGCATTACTAAGGGGGCTGACCTTCATGAGACAGGTCGTTTCTTCAATGACGGCGGTGAAGTTAAGACTCAATCCCTGAGTACTGCTAAAGGCTGACTGTGTCAGCAGCGCGCTGGTGAGTGCCAGTGAGTTGACTACGTGGTGTGTTCTCATCCTGTGTCCTCGTAATCTATTGCATCTTGCAAGGGACGGCGTTGAAAATGGTGGTTTTACCCACCACCTTTTTATTGCCTGATGTGGTCTGGTAGTGCAATCGGCAGCTCTGCATTTTATTCTGCTGATTCCAGCGCACCTCCAGCTCGCCGCTCTCATTGATTCCGCGAACAAATGCTTGGCTACCCTGACCAACGGTTCCCAGCAGAGTATTGTTCATATCGAAGACTTCGGCGGTAAAAGGAACCGGCTGACTATCACTACGGATAAGGTTAATAATTGCAGAGCGCCCCTGGTCAGTTTCGAACTGACTCACCACCACCGCACCACGCCGTGGAATCACGGTCGCACTGGTGCTTTTCATTTCAATATCATTATCCAGCTCGTTAATATCGAGCGAGACGAGATTTTCCCTGTACGGTGTTAACGAACTGCCAATACCGTAACCGAAACGGTCGATAGTGCTGTTACCATAATCGATGCGCGCACCCTCCGCGCCTGGTGCATCAATAAGGACCAGCGTATCGCTATCGCCAAAGCTCTGGTTGCTGAAGGTGAGTCCTCCGCTGTGCAGCACAAAGCCCCCGTCGGTATTTAAGGAATACTGACGCGAGCTGTCGTTGCTGGCGGAAGCTGACGCGGCGATACTGCCATAGTCGGAGTCGTAGCTGACGTAGGAGCTGATGGTGGAGAGATCTTTCTCCTCTTTCTCCATGTCGTAGGCGGTACTGACGCTGTAGCTCCATCGGTTATCGGCGCTATAACCATTGGCGCTGGTATTGAACTGATTACTGCCATCGAAATCACTGCTGATGCTGCTGTTTAGGGTGTGAAAGCCGCCCTTGTCTCTGTCAGTACCGAGCAATTTATCCAAGGGGATAGTCA
Source organism: Citrobacter sp. TBCS-15 (assembly GCF_005280815.1). Lineage (NCBI taxonomy): Bacteria > Pseudomonadati > Pseudomonadota > Gammaproteobacteria > Enterobacterales > Enterobacteriaceae > Citrobacter > Citrobacter sp. TBCS-15. Next base: position 477,672 of record NZ_SZWK01000018.1, read on the forward strand.
CGCTCAGATAGATGGAGTCATCACGTTTATCGTTTTCATCATATGTCCGTTGCAGGTTGATGCTATAACTGGCCCAGCCCAGGCTGTTGCTGTAGCCCGCTGAGAAACTGCTGCGGGAATCATTGGTCACCCAGTAGTCGGCCCAACTGCCATTCAGATAGAGTGAGCCGTAGTTTGTGTCTTCGCTTTGCAGACTTTGATTGAGGCTGATCGTGAACTGATTTTTCATTCGCGAATAGCTGTTCATGCCGTGATCAGTGTTATCGTTACTGTGTTTGACATCATCAATAATGCTTAGCGCATCGTTCAGACCCAGATAGTCTTTTGTCGAATAGCGATAAGCGGCGATGTTTAACGAGGTGTCCGTCGGCGCGAAGAATTTATTCCACGATACGCGATAGCTCTGACCGCGATAGGTTTTATCGTCAGGAATGTCGGTCTGAGATTGGGTTATGTCAAAAGATACGGCGCCGATTAGAGTGTTCATTCCAAGTCCCAGTAACCCGGCAAAATAGCCATTATCTGTGGCCTGAATACCGCTAAAACCGGTGAAGGTACTGTTAAAACCGTAATAGAAGGTGCCCTGAGCCAGACCCGGCTCATCATGCAGGCTGTCGTCATTGACCTGGCCTACACTGAGGTCCCATTTGCCGACTCCGGGATGCATCATTTGCACCAGCGATGAAAACGCCTGGCTAAAGCTGTGTTTCGAGCCGTCGGCTTCAGTAATGGTGACTTCTAAATCGGCGCCATACCCGGATGGCGAAAGGTCATCAATGACAAATGGTCCTGGTGGTACTGTGGTTTCGTAAATTTTATAGCCGTTCTGCGTGATGGTAACTTTGGCGTTACTGTTGGCTACGCCACGGATTGTTGGCGCATAGCTGGCAAGCTGTGGTGGCAGCATCTGTGATTCACTATACAGGCGAACACCGCGTATATTGACAGTGTCGAAAGCTTCGCCGCTGGTACTGGATTCACCGATGACCAGTTGGGAACGCAGTGCGGCGATATCCCGCTGAACATAGCGGTTCTGATACTCAATATTGCTGTCGCCGTCTTTTTGCCAGGAGTAGTTGCCTTGGGCGCGAAAATGCCATGCGCCAAGGTTAATGCCACTGTTAAAACCAGCGTAAACGCTGTCTTCAGTACCATAGTTGTTTTCATTTTTCCAGGCGCTGATGTTGTAGGACAGCATTGCAGCAGGGATGCCATCATCCCATAGAGAGGGATCGACATAGTTGGCGAAGCCTTTTTGTACCCACATTTGCGGGACGCCAATATCCAGTCGCTGGTCGCCGCCGTCGTAATGGCTTTTCGACAGAGGAATCGCTTTTGCCAGGTCAAGGCAGTTGTTAACGCTTTCTTCGCGTTTCAACAGTAGCGCCTTTTCGGGCAGATCGTCAGGTATGCGGATATGCAACTGGCTTAATATTTTGGGTGTAATACACGCCTGCGTTTTGCCATTATTCGCAATATCAATAAATTCGACCTTTAGTGTGGTCACCAGATCGTTATTGACATAGCCGCTGACATCATAGAAGCCGGGGGCAATGGTATTACCGTCGGAATAACGACTAAGGTCGACTTTACTGGAACCTGGGCCCATTAAAAAGGAGCTGTCAAATTCAATCGTTTCGTTTTCGGCCCAGGCACAGACGCTGCCGGATAATAGCGTAAAGACAATAAAGCGAGCCAGGAAAGTGACCCTGAAATTTTTTGACAGCTGTTTCATTGGCGCATCCGAAAGTTTATAGGTATAGGTAAGCGTTAAATATCCACCTTGCCGTTGATTGCACCGCCGAAATCACTAATCGCGATATAGTTAATACTTGATTTGGCGGGCGCGCCTGTTAAGCCAGGAATGATGAAGTCGGCTTCTCCTTTGGGAGCAACCATTGAAGAGGAAACGGCATATTTTCGCCCGCTGACAACGGCTTCGACTTTATTAAACGAAATGTAATAACCAGTGGGATTTGTGACGTGAAGTACCGTTTTCCCCGCATTCTGTTGTATACGCCACTGTAATTTCTGCGGCGCTTCTGACGCGGCACCCTCCAGTCCTTCCGGGCGATAAAACAGTTTAATACGTGTACGAAAAGCTAATTGCAGGACGTTTTTTTCATTCACGTCAGCGTCTTTCATTTTGGGCGGCACTTCAAGCACGTTAAACCAGTAGATGCTTTCGCGATCTTTCGGTAATGCACGACTGCCAGTGTAGGTTAATTTTACCGTCTGTCCGCGTCCTGGTTCGATGCGGGACACCGGTGGAGTTGCGTTAAAAGGCACATTAATGGTGCTGGGGTCTGCATTTGAGTCGCCGTCATCCAGCCAGTTTTGTACCAGCGCTGGAGTTGAACCTTTATTCTCCAGACGGATGGTGGTGTCCTTTTGTGACTCTTTATAAACAATACGAGTGCCGGAAAGGACAATATCTGCGAACACGGGTTGAATAGCTGATAGTGAAGTAATGGTAAAGATGACACAAAAAAGAGAGCGACACGTCCTGGTCATAATTGTTCCTCCATGAGGGTAAATAAGGAGGAGGATCATGTTGAAGCACACGCTCTTCCTCCTGTGAAACACAAATGATTAGTCGTAGGTAACGGTATATGCTGTGTTAGATTTGACGTAGCCTGCGGTTACAGGTACAGCACCAGACTGCTTAACGTAAGAAACGACAAAGTTAAATTTCGCCACGCCGTCAGTATTAAAAGTTGTATTGTGAATGTCGGCAGCGTCATTTACTTTGACCTGGGTATAGGCCAGCGCGGCGCCGGAGTTATCGACCTGGTGGATCGCCAGGTTAACGCCAGTTGCCGGGTTGGTGATGGAGTCATCGTTGTTGAGCGTTCCATTGCTGTTGCTGAAGAACGTCGAGGCCATGCTCAGGTGCGCATTCGTATTTGTGTTAGTTTTTCCGCAGTCAACGGTAATATAAAACGGTTCTGGCTGAATACCGACGGCACTGCTCTGTACACCTGGATCGGCAGTTATAGCGGATGCCTGGGCGGTGTTCAGTTGAACCTGTCCATCCTGACTGCCGCCGTTAACGTGCGGGGTGCAGGTGTTATCGCTCACCAGACCAGCAAAATCTACCTGGCCGCCATCTAGGGCAAAGGCTGAAGTAGTGGAGGCAGCAGACAGAACCAGTGATAAAGCTATTAACTTTAATTTCATCTTGAAATATCCTTGTTAAAAATAGATGTCACTTAAGACAATATTTATTATAGGGAGTACTCTGCATCTATAAAAATATCATATGCGGATATTTCCTTTTTTTATATTCACAAACAAAATATTTAATTTGTTTTTTATCTATACTACAATTTCTTGTAATAATTTATCTGTGCATTGTTTTTAACGATTTTGTACATATTGTGCTTTTTTTTGCAAACATAGTATTTATTTATCTCTTGCTGTTATGTGTTGATGGTTTTTATTATCAATATATATATGTATTGTATTTGAGTTGATTGGTGTGTATTTGTATTTTTTATCATTATAAATAATGAAAATGATTTTAATTTTAACTGAAGTGACTACCATTATGTTTACAAAAGGTAAGGGTGTTCTTCTATCCTTGATAATTCTGTAAAGGAGTTATCTTGTTGAAAAAGATAACTCTCTGGGGACTGATGATCAGTTATAGGTAAGGGTATACGCGGTGTTGGATTTCACGTAGCCCGCTGTTACTGGTACCGCGCCAGACTGTTTGACGTAAGAGACGACGAAGTTGAACGTCGCCACGCCGTCAGCATCAAAAGTTGTATCGTGAATGTCGCTGGCGTCGTTTACTTTGACCTGGGTATAGGTCAGCGCGCTGCCGGAGCTATCGACCTGGTGGATCGCTAGGTTAACGCCAGTTGCCGGGTTGGTGATGGAGTCATCGTTGTTCAGTGTCCCGTTGCTATTGCTGAAGAACGTTGAGGCCATACTCAGGTGCGCTTTGGTGTTTTCGTTGGTTGTGCCACAGTCTACGGTAATATAGAACGGTTCTGGCTGAATACCGACGGCACTGCTCTGTACGCCAGGATCAGCTGCGATGGCTGACGTCTGGGCGGTGTTCAGTTGAACCTGCCCATCCTGGCTGCCGCCGTTAACATGTGGCGTACAGGTGTTGTCGCTCACCAGACCGGCAAAATCTACTTGCCCGCCATCAAGGGCGAATGCGGATGTTGAGAGTAGTACGGCAGAAAAAACGGTCGACAAGGCGATGATTTTTTTCTTCATGAGAATATCCTTATATCAAGTTACGGCAGTTAAATATGGGGTGAACCATATATTAATTCCGGGTTATTAGACCTTAAATATTCAGCTTTTGTAAAATTCATAGCGGATATGATTATTCGTCCATTTATTTTTATTATATATATTATATGATGGTTTTATTTGTGATGTTGAGGGCTTATTGATATATTATTTTATGAGGTTATTAATTTTTATCGCATCATGCTGTAAGTTGATGATTTGAAGGGGTGATAAATTGATGGTGTAAATTAAATAAAAAACAAAATAGAATGTTTGTATAATTGAGTCTTAGTAGAGAGCGAAATATAGAGGAAGTCTTTATCTTGATAATACATAATATTTATGAGTTGACTTAATTTAGATTTTTTAAATTTTGATTTTAAAAAATATAAGTCGGCAATAATTAAATGATAGCGCAAAATGTAAATTAAAAGCATCTAATATTATTTAATATAGTTTTAAATCAAATCATTGTAATTCCAACATGTGCCTTAAGTGAGCGGGTATAAATCAATCTGTCCTGTTTATATTCCTGTGTTTGAGCAAAAAGATCTACCAGCGGTCAGGGCGGGGTGACATATAGCTCAGGCATTCAGCCAACGATTGATTGTCATCAGGAAAATGTAAATCAGGAGCGATCTCAAACAGCGGCCATAGCATAAAGCCCCGGTTTTTCATGTCGTAGTGCGGCACGGTCAGGCGCTCGGTGTTAATCACTTCATCGCCAAACAGCATAATGTCGAGGTCCAGCGTTCGCGGACCCCAGCGTTCGGCCTTGCGCACACGCCCCTGTTGCAGCTCAATGCGCTGAGTATGGTTAAGCAATTCTTCTGGGGTGAGAGCGGTATCCAGCGCCACGGCGGCGTTCAGGTAATCGGGCTGATCCTGTGGGCCTAATGGCGGTGTGCGGTAAAATGAAGAGACGGCCATAATGCGGCTGTCGGGAATTTCACCGATCGCCTGTATGGCAGCATTCACCTGCTCCAGCGGGGAGGCGAGGTTGCTGCCAATAGCGATATAAACGACAGTCACGCACTTCCCTCGCGGCGTGGCGCGCGTTTACGTGGGCGACGATGACGACGACGTTCAGGCTCTTCATCCAGCTCGTTCAGCATGCCTTTTTGCTCCGGCGGCGCTGAAACCTGGAATTCACCCCACCATTGAGCCAGACGCTGCAGCTCGGCGTTGTTTTCCACTTCTGCACGCAGGGCCAGCAGGTCGTAGGCGGCGCGGAACTTCGGATGTTCCATCAGCTTCCAGGCGCGTTTGCCCTGACGACGGGACATGCGTAACTGCAACTGCCAGATATCACGGGTCAGCGAGGTTAATCGTTTCGGGATTGCCAGCGAGCGACAGGCTTCGTCGAGTACGTCATTCATTGCCAGTGCGAAAGCGTCGTAATAGGCCAGACCGCTTTCTTGCGCAATTTTCTGCGCGGCTTCCAGTAACGGATACCAGAACATGGCGGCGAACAAGAACGCCGGGTTAACGCGCATATCATTGTTAATGCGGTTATCGGTATTCTTCAGCACCTGGGCGATAATGCGCTCCATCGGGCTATCACCGTCTTCGGTGAAGTAGCGCGTAATGGTTGGGAACAGCGGCTGGAACAGGCTGTACTCACGCAGTTTTTTATAGGTTTCATATCCATAGCCCGCCTGTAATAGCTTAAGCGCTTCTTCAAACAGGCGTGCGGGAGGAATGTCGTTCAACAGCGTTGCCAGACGCGGGATCGGCTCTGCGGTTTCCGGGCTGATACGCATGTCGAGCTTGGCGGCAAAGCGCACGGCGCGGAGCATACGTACGGGATCTTCGCGATAGCGCGTTTCCGGATTACCAATCAGGCGAATGATGCCTTCTTCGAGATCCTGCATGCCACCGACGTAATCTCGCACGGTGAAATCAGCCACGCTGTAATACAGGCTGTTGATCGTGAAATCGCGACGCTGGGCATCTTCTTCAATGGAGCCAAAGATATTATCGCGCAGCAGCATACCGTTTTGCCCGCGCTGTGAGGTTGTGCGATCGGACTCGCTGCCTTCATGATGACCGCGGAACGTTGCCACTTCGATAATTTCCGGGCCAAACATGACATGGGCCAGACGGAAACGGCGACCGACCAGGCGGCAGTTACGAAACAGTTTTCGCACCTGATCCGGCGTTGCGTTAGTGGTGACATCAAAATCTTTTGGCTTTTTGCCCAGCAAAAGATCGCGCACGCCCCCGCCAACCAGCCATGCCTCGTATCCGGCCTTATTGAGCCTGTACATTACCTTCAGGGCATTTTCACTGATATCTTTGCGGGAGATAGAGTGCTGCTCACGCGGGATTACCGTCATATGTGGACGGGCGACGGCAAGCTCGGCCTCGCGCTCCTCGCGGCTTAGCACCTTGCGGCAAAAATTAGCGACTCGGGTAAAAATAGTGCACCTCGGTAGTGTCAAACTTCAATCAGAACAAGTGTTGCTGTGTAAAAATAGCGGCTAATCATAGCTCAGCATGGCGCATTTGAGAATGGCGTATTTACGATCGCTGATTCTGGCACCGTTGTCAGACTCCAGTTTTCCACTGCAAACTGAAGGATCTGATCGACCTGCATCTCCTGCCACGCGATATCCACACGCTGGCCGAGAAAGCGCAGCGCGGCAATAATCACCGGACGTGGATCGCCTTGCGGCAGGGCAGGTGCATGATTTTGTTTGGAAAGTTTAGCGCCTTGTTTGTTAAGCGCCAGCGGCAGATGAATATAGTCTGGCGCCTGCCAGCCAAACTGCTGATACAACGAAATTTGCCGCACCGTCGGTTCTATGAGATCGGCGCCGCGCACAATTTCCGTCACCCCCTGGAAGTGGTCATCTACCACTACCGCGAGGTTATAGGCAAACAGCCCGTCGCGGCGGTGAATAATAAAATCTTCACCAGCAAGTTGCGGGTCAGCCTGAATCACACCGCGTAGCCGGTCAGTAAACTGCATCACGGGGTGGCGTTGTTTAATGCGGACTGCCGCCTGCTCTGGCCCGAGGCGCAGCTCACGGCAGTGACCATCGTAAATGCCGCCGACGCTTTGAATACGCGCCCGCGTACAGGCGCAGTAATAGCTCAGATCCTGCTGATGCAGCCAGGCGAGCGCCTCGCGGTAGGCGTCATGGCGCTGGGATTGCCACAAAATGTCGCCATCCCAGTGCAGGCCGTAATGTTCCAGCTGACGCAGAATCGTATCTGCAGCACCGGGAACTTCACGAGGGGGGTCAATATCTTCAATGCGTACTCGCCAGATTCCACGCCGGGCACGAGCCTGCAGGTAACTGCCGAGGGCGGCAATCAGTGAACCGAAGTGCAGTTCGCCGGAAGGGGAGGGGGCGAAGCGGCCAATATAGTGTGAATCGCTCATTTTGCGGACTAACAAATAATAAGGCGGGAGAAACTCCCGCCTGTAGTAAACGTGGTAAAAATGACCGGAATTAACCTGCCATTTGTTTTTCGCGGATTTCTGCCAGCGTTTTGCAGTCGATACACAGATCGGCTGTCGGACGTGCTTCCAGACGGCGAATACCAATTTCTACGCCGCATGATTCGCAGTAGCCGAAATCTTCGTCTTCTACCTTCTTCAGCGTCTTCTCGATCTTTTTGATCAGTTTGCGCTCACGGTCACGGTTACGCAGCTCAAGGCTGAATTCTTCTTCCTGCGCGGCGCGGTCCACCGGATCAGGGAAGTTAGCCGCTTCGTCTTGCATATGAGATACGGTGCGATCGACTTCATCCCTAAGTTGATTACGCCATGCCTCAAGAATACGCCTGAAGTGCGACAGCTGGGCTTCGTTCATATACTCTTCGCCCGGTTTCTCCTGGTACGGCTCCACCCCAGCGATGGCGAGAATACTCAGGGACGATGTTTTACGGTTTTGCCCTTCTTGCATGTTGCTTCTCCTTAACACGCACTATCGATCCCCATGTTCGGGGGAAAAATCAGGTCGCTATAAATAGCAGATGCTTTTCCGGATAGCAATTATCTAAACGTAACACTTGACAACCCTGTGAGGAAAAGCGTATTTGCACACGCGCCCAGAATATTAATTAACCAGATGTTTACACCATTACAAGGTAATGGGCAACGGCTCTTTAAGAGTCATACCATGGGCAGAAAGTTCCGCTTTATAAACCAGAATTTCGACCCCCTTTTGCCGAGCTTCGACCAATAATTGCGCATATTTCGTATCAATATGGCGCGCGGGTGAAAACCGTGTAATGGCTGAATGTAGCACAGCGAAAAATATCACCGCCCGCTTACCTTCAGCCGCTACGCTCATCAATTCCCGAAGATGTTTCTGACCTCGTTCAGTGATGGCATCGGGAAAATAACCCTGATCTTTTTCCGCCAACGTGACTGATTTCACTTCAATATAGCAGTCAGGTCGGGAATCCGCCTGTAACAAAAAGTCTATACGACTCCCTTCGGTGCCGTATTTTACTTCACTTTTCAATATGCTATAGCCTGAAACTTCTGAAATTAGCGACTGCTGAATCGCCTCTTTCGCTAATCTGTTCGCCCACAGCGTGTTAACACAAATAAATGCCCCGGATTGCGTTTGCGTTAATTCCCAGGTATGCGGATATTTCCGTTTGGTATTTTCTGATGTCGAATACCAGACGGTATCACCTGGTGTTGCGCATCCGGTCATCGCGCCGGTATTTGGGCAGTGTAACGTTAACGTTGTGCCATCCGGTGTGATCACATCCGCTAAAAAGCGCTTGTAGCGCTGGATGAGCGTAGACGGTTGTAAAGGTGGAGAAAATTGCATCAGCAGTCCCTTTGATTATTCAGTCAGCGTCCAGCGTTGCATCTGTGCGTAACGCGTGCGTCCTCGTACAAATGAGGAGGAGTAAAGCGCAAATTCCGTGACCGGAAACGACCAGCCAAAGCCCGGTGGGGGGATGGGAACCGCGTGGCCGGCATCGCGCAGCAGCGTGATATGCGGGTGAAACGGCTGTGGGCTTTGGTAGCATCCACTGCGCGCGGCCTGTGCCCGCAGCATATTCGCCAGTTGTAACAGTCCGCGCGGCGGCTGACGCATCCCCAGCCATACCACTCGCGAACGCAGCCATTGCCCGGCATCATCCAGTTTGAGCGTAAAACCTGGCTGGCGAATGCGTCCGGCTAGCTGCGACAACGCCTGTTGCTTCTCTGCGCTGACATCACCTAAAAAGGCCAACGTCAGATGCAGATTCTCGGCGGCGACGGGACGGCCTGCTTCAGGAGGGAACTGCGTAGCTCGCCAGTGGATTAACTGCTCCCGAACCCCGCCTGGCAATTCAATCGCAAAGAACAGCCTTTTTGGCTCAGACATGATGGATACTCGGTTATGAATTAACGCGATGCTACAATGCAGCGCGAAGAATGTTAACCCTCAGGAGCCATTTGTGACGTCGTTGCCCGTTGCCGCCGTAGTGCCTGAACTGCTTACCGCCCTTGATAACTCGTCGCAGGTGCTGCTGACCGCGCCGACCGGTGCCGGGAAATCGACCTGGCTGCCGTTGCGACTGCTTGAGCATGGTGGCATCAAGGGGCGGATTATTTTGCTGGAGCCGCGTCGTCTGGCGGCACGCAATGCCGCGCAGCGGTTGGCGGAGTTGCTGAACGAAAAGCCCGGTGAGACCGTGGGTTATCGCATGCGCGCACAGAACTGCGTGGGGCCGCAGACCCGGCTGGAAGTGGTGACGGAAGGCGTCCTGACGCGCATGATCCAGCGCGATCCCGAACTGACGGGCGTCGGGTTAGTGATCCTCGACGAATTTCACGAGCGGAGCCTGCAGGCCGACCTGGCGCTGGCGCTGTTGCTGGATGTACAGCAGGGACTGCGTGACGATCTGAAACTGTTGATCATGTCCGCAACGCTCGATAACGGGCGCTTGCAGCAGTTATTGCCCGATGCGCCCATGATTATCTCTGAAGGCCGCACATTTCCAGTCGAGCGACGGTATCAACCGCTGGCGGCACATCTGCGTTTTGACGAAGCGGTGGCGATAGCCACGGCGGAGCTACTGCGCTATGAAAGCGGGTCGCTGCTGCTGTTTTTACCGGGCGTTGGGGAAATCCAGCGCGTGCAGGAGCAACTGGCAACGCGTGTGGGCAGCGATGTTGTGCTGTGCCCGCTGTATGGCGCGCTGACGCTTGCCGAGCAGCGTCAGGCGATTTTGCCCGCGCCGCAAGGTAAGCGCAAAGTGGTGCTGGCCACCAATATTGCCGAAACCAGCTTAACGATTGAAGGTATTCGGCTGGTGGTAGACTGCGCCCAGGAGCGCTTGGCGCGCTATGACGCGCGCACGGGACTGACGCGACTGATTACCCAGCGCATCAGTCAGGCCTCAATGACGCAGCGAGCGGGACGCGCAGGGCGTCTGGAACCCGGAATTTGTCTGCATCTGCTTGCCAAAGAGCAGGCGGAAAGAGCGGCTTCGCAAGGGGAGCCGGAGATATTACAGAGCGATCTGTCCGGGCTGCTAATGGAGTTGCTGCAATGGGGATGCACCAACCCTGAGCAACTAAACTGGCTGGATACGCCGCCCGCCATCAACCTGCAGGCGGCAAAACGACTGTTGCAGATGCTGGGCGCGCTTGAGGACGACAGGCTCAGCGCCACAGGGCAGAAAATGGCGGCGTTGGGTAACGACCCGCGATTAGCAGCTATGCTGGTTAGCGCCAACAATGACGATGAAGCGGCAACGGCGGCGAAACTGGCTGCGATTCTGGAAGAGCCGCCGCGCGGCGGCAGTACCGATCTGGCTGTGGCGTTTTCACGAAATCAGCCTGCCTGGCAGCAGCGCAGTCAACAGTTGCTGAAACGGCTTAACGTTCGCAGCGGACAGCCCGACAGCACACAACTCCCCCCGTTGCTGGCGCGGGCGTTTGCTGACCGGATCGCGCGTCGACGCGGGCAGGAAGGGCGTTATCAGTTGGCTAATGGTATGGGGGCAATGCTGGATGCCGATGATGCCTCAGGACGCCATGAATGGCTGATAGCCCCCCTGTTGCTACAGGGCAGCGCTTCGCCGGATGCACGTATTTTGCTGGCTCTGCCACTGGATATTGAGGCGCTAATGCAGGCATGTCCTGAGCTGCTGCAACAGTCCGACACCATCGAATGGGATGAGGCTCAGGGAACGTTAAAGGCATTGCGTCGCTCGCGCATTGGCCAGCTCACGGTAAAAGTCCAGCCGCTGGCTAAACCCTCGGAAGAGGAGTTGCACCAGGCGATGTTGAATGGCATTCGCGATAAAGGGCTAAGTGTGCTCAACTGGACGCCGGAAGCCGAGCAGTTTCGACTGCGTCTGCAATGTGCGGCAAACTGGTTGCCAGAGTATGACTGGCCCGCGGTAGATGAGGATTCTCTGCTGGCGTCGCTGGAGACCTGGCTGCTGCCGCACATGAGCGGTGTGCACTCGTTACGCGCATTAAAAGCACTCAATGTGGGACAGGCGTTGCGCGGTTTACTGGACTGGTCAATGTTGCAACGTCTGGATAGTGAGCTGCCTGCGCATTACACTGTGCCGACGGGAAGCCGGATTGCCATTCGCTATCATGAGGATAATCCTCCAGTATTGGCGGTTCGGATGCAGGAAATGTTTGGCGAAGCGAATACCCCAACCATCGCTCAGGGCCGCGTTCCACTGGTGCTGGAGCTGCTGTCTCCGGCCCAACGACCGCTACAGGTGACCAGCGATCTGAGCGCGTTCTGGCAGGGATCGTACCGCGAGGTGCAAAAAGAGATGAAAGGGCGTTATCCGAAACACGTCTGGCCGGACGATCCGGCGAATACCGCGCCAACGCGGCGTACAAAGAAGTATTCGTAATGCAACTGTAGGCCGGATAAGGCGTTTATGCCGCATCCGGCGAAAGAGCGGTAATAATTGAGAGATTTCTTCTTCTGTCGCAGGACGGAAGAACAGAGAATCGGGCCCTTGCGCCTGAATGTTGCGGAGAAAAAGCATGGCGGGGAATGACCGCGAGCCAATTGGACGTAAAGGGAAACCATCGCGTCCGGTAAAACAAAAGGTGAGCCGTCGTCAACTCAGAGATGAAGAGTATGACGACGATTATGATGATGATGACTATGAGGATGAAGAACCGATGCCGCGTAAGGGTAAGGGCAAAGGGCGTAAGCCTCGTGGTAAGCGCGGCTGGTTCTGGCTGCTGGTAAAACTGTCGATTGTCTTTTTGGTGCTGATCGCCATTTACGGCGTGTATCTGGACCAAAAAATTCGCAGCCGTATTGATGGCAAAGTCTGGCAACTTCCGGCGGCGGTGTATGGCCGCATGGTTAACCTTGAGCCAGAAATGCCCATCGGCAAGAATGAGATGGTGAAGCTGCTGGAGGCCACGCAGTATCGTCAGGTGACGAAGATGACGCGTCCGGGCGAATTCACCGTACAGGCGAAGAGCATTGAGATGATTCGTCGCCCGTTTGACTTCCCGGACAGCAAAGAAGGGCAGGTGCGCGCGCGTCTGACCTTTGACGGCGATCATCTGGACACCATCGAGAATATGGATAACAACCGCCAGTTCGGTTTCTTCCGTCTCGATCCGCGTCTGATTACCATGCTCTCTTCACCTAACGGCGAGCAGCGCCTGTTTGTCCCGCGTAGCGGCTTCCCGGATCTGCTGGTGGACACGCTGTTAGCGACAGAAGACCGTCACTTCTATGAACACGACGGGATCAGTCTCTATTCCATTGGCCGTGCAGTGCTGGCGAACCTGACGGCAGGTCGTACGGTACAAGGGGCCAGTACGCTGACCCAGCAGTTGGTGAAGAACCTGTTCCTCTCCAGCGAGCGCTCCTACTGGCGTAAAGCCAACGAAGCCTATATGGCGCTGATCATGGACGCGCGTTACAGCAAAGACCGTATTCTTGAGCTGTACATGAACGAAGTCTATCTCGGTCAAAGCGGTGACAATGAGATCCGTGGCTTCCCGCTGGCGAGCCTGTATTACTTCGGACGTCCGGTGGAAGAGTTAAGCCTCGACCAACAGGCCCTGCTGGTTGGGATGGTGAAAGGGGCGTCGATTTATAACCCGTGGCGTAACCCGAAGCTGGCGCTGGAGCGTCGTAACCTGGTGTTGCGTCTGCTGCAACAGCAGCAGATTATCGACCAGGATCTGTATGACATGCTGAGCGCGCGTCCATTAGGCGTGCAACCGCGCGGCGGGGTGATTTCACCACAGCCAGCGTTTATGCAGATGGTGCGTCAGGAGCTACAGGCGAAGCTGGGCGATAAAGTTAAAGATCTCTCCGGTGTGAAAATTTTCACCACCTTTGATTCGGTGGCGCAGGATGCCGCAGAAAAAGCGGCGGTGGAAGGCATTCCGGTGCTGAAGAAACAACGTAAGCTGAGCGATCTGGAAACGGCGATTGTGGTGGTTGATCGCTTTAGCGGCGAAGTTCGCGCCATGGTCGGTGGGGCAGAGCCGCAGTTTGCGGGCTATAACCGTGCGATGCAGGCACGTCGTTCAATTGGTTCTCTGGCGAAGCCGGCGACCTATCTGACGGCACTTAGCCAGCCGAAGCTGTACCGCCTGAATACCTGGATTGCCGATGCGCCAATTGCGCTGCGTCAGCCGAACGGCCAGGTGTGGTCACCGCAGAACGATGACCGTCGCTATAGCGAAAGCGGTAAAGTGATGCTGGTGGACGCGTTAACGCGCTCAATGAACGTACCCACGGTAAATCTGGGGATGGCGCTGGGCCTGCCCGCTGTAACCGATACCTGGCTGAAGCTGGGTGCTCCGAAAGATCAGCTTAACCCGGTTCCGGCTATGCTGCTGGGGGCGCTGAACCTGACGCCAATCGAAGTGGCGCAGGCGTTCCAGACTATCGCCAGCGGCGGGAACCGCGCGCCGCTGTCGGCGCTGCGTTCGGTGATTGCCGAAGATGGCACGGTGTTGTACCAGAGCTTCCCGCAGGCTGAGCGTGCCGTTCCGGCGCAGGCGGCGTATATGACGCTGTGGACCATGCAGCAGGTGGTTCAGCGTGGTACGGGCCGCCAGCTTGGCGCGAAGTATCCAGGGTTGCATCTGGCAGGTAAAACCGGTACCACCAACAACAACGTCGATACCTGGTTCGCCGGGATCGACGGCAGCCAGGTGACCATCACCTGGGTGGGCCGCGATAACAACCAGCCAACCAAGCTGTACGGTGCCAGTGGCGCGATGTCGATTTACCAGCGTTACCTGGCCAACCAGACTCCGACACCGCTGGTGCTGACGCCGCCGGAGGATGTGGTGGATATGGGCGTAGACTACGACGGTAACTTCGTTTGCAGCGGCGGGATGCGTACGCTTCCGGTATGGACCACCGATCCGGATTCACTGTGTCAACAAGGTGAGATGTTGCAGCAGTCGGGTAATCCGTTCGATCAATCTTCTCAGCAGCCGCAGCAACAGCAGCCTCAACAGCAGCAACCGCCGCAGCAAGAGAAGAAGGACGGCGATGGCGTGGCCGGTTGGATTAAAGAGATGTTTGGCGGTAACTAACGCCTGCTTAAAAACCCGCTTCGGCGGGTTTTTCTTTATTCGCGCAAGATACTCACACTGCTATTCAACAATCCGCCATTGTTTTGCCTGATGGGGCTACGCTTATCAGGTATACAGTGCAAGGGCGTAACGCCACCTTTCAGCCTAATTTATTAACCCTTTCTTTTCATCTGGTTATTTCTTAACCCCTCAGTTTTAGTAGGGACGTGTATTGCTTGCTATCTCGCCAGAGTTTCGAATATTATGCTGCCGTTATAATAATAATTCTCGTTTACGTTATCATTTACTTTCATCAGAGAAATACCAATGGCGCGTCTTAAAACTGCTCAGCCAAGTTCATCACTGCGTAAAATCGCAGTAGTGGTAGCCACAGCGGTTAGCGGCATGTCTGTCTATGCACAGGCGGCGGTTGACCCGAAAGAAGAAACCATCACCGTAACTGCAGCGCCTGCTCCGCAGGAAAGTGCATGGGGGCCTGCGGCAACCATCGCCGCGAAACGCTCTGCCACTGCCACCAAGACTGATACGCCTATCGAAAAGACCCCGCAGTCTGTTTCGGTTGTGACGCGTGAAGAGATGGATATGCATCAGCCAGGGTCGGTAAAAGAGGCTTTAGCCTATACCCCTGGTGCTGCCGTTTCTACGCGTGGCGCTTCCAGCACTTATGATTTCGTTATTATTCGTGGCTTCTATACGCCTGGCCCAACACCGAACAATTACCTTGATGGCGTCAAGCTACAGGGGGATTACTACAGCTCTGCCGTTGTTGATCCTTACATGCTTGAACGCGTCGAGCTTATGCGCGGGCCAACGTCTGTACTTTACGGGAAAAGTAATCCGGGTGGCTTGATCTCCATGGTTAGCAAAAGCCCGACATCAGAGCCGCTAAAAGAAATTCAATTCAAAATGGGTTCGGATAATCTGTTCCAAACCGGTTTTGATTTCAGCGATTCCCTGGATGACGACGGCGTGTACTCATACCGCCTGACAGGGTTGGCTCGTTCTAATGACGAACAACAGGATTTCGCGAAGCAGAAGCGTTATGCCATTGCTCCGGTGTTTAGCTGGAAGCCTGATGACCGAACCAACCTGACTCTGCGAGCAAACATTCAGAATGAACCGTCAACGGGCTATTACGGCTGGTTGCCGAAACAAGGTACGGTCGATCCGTTACCTGATGGTTCCCGTTTGCCAGTTAGCTTTACGGATTATGCGCCGAACAATACCTATTCGCGTTATGAGCGAATGGTTGGCTACAGCTTTGAACACAGTTTTGATGACACTTTCACTGTGCGTCAAAATTTACGTTATAGCCAAATCAAAACCTCTCAACAGAGTGTGTACGGTTTCGGCGCAGTGGGTAATCAGCTGACCCGTCAGATTATCGTCGCCGATGAACGCTATAATGATTTTGGCGTAGATACTCAATTGGAAAGCAAGTTCGCGACGGGAGATGTTGGACACACTCTGCTCACCGGCGTCGACTATTCGCGTCTGCGAAACGATATTGATAACGCCTACGGAAGTGCACCGCCTTTAGATATGAATAATCCGGTGTATGAAGATGTTGATTTCCCTGACGCGAAACCGTTCCAGCTTAACACGCAGCACCAAACTGGCGTGTATGTACAGGACCAACTGGAATGGAATAAATGGGTTGCAACACTGGGAGGCCGCTATGACTGGTCTCAGCAGGCAACCACTATTCGTTCCAGTAATCAGAAAGTTGAGCGTAACGATGAGCAGTTCACCTGGCGCGGCGGGATTAACTATCTCTTCGACAATGGTATTACGCCATACTTTAGCTACAGCGAATCATTCGAGCCGAACCCTTCAAAAGCATGGGCGGCAACACCTGCTGATAACGTTGCTTATGCGCCGTCAAAAGGTAAGCAATATGAAGCTGGCGTGAAATATGTTCCAAAAGATCTGCCCGTTGTTGTTACTGCCGCGGTATATGAGCTAACGAAAACGAATAACCTGACCACCGACCCGCTTAATCCGTTTGCGCAGGTTCCGGCGGGTGAAATACGTTCTCGTGGCGTTGAATTAGAAGCAAAAGCCGCAGTGAATGCGAACATTAACCTGACTGCGTCTTACACGTATACCGATGCGGAATATACAGAAGACACGACGCTTAAAGGTAAAACACCTGTTCAGGTACCAAAAAACATGGCCTCTCTGTGGGGGGATTACACCTTCTACGAAGGCCCGTTATCTGGGTTAACGCTGGGAACTGGTGGCCGTTATGTCGGTTCTAGCTATGGTGATCCTGGAAATACTTTCAAGGTGGGTAGCTCAACCGTGATGGATGCCGTCGTTAAATACGATCTCGCTCGTCTCGGTATGGCAGGTTCCAGCGTTGCAGTTAACGTTACTAATCTGTTTGACCGTGAATACGTTGCCAGCTGCTTTGATACCTATGGCTGCTTCTGGGGCGCAGAACGTCAGGTCGTTGCAACCGCAACCTTCCGTTTCTAATTTCTCTTTGGGCACGCTTTGCGTGCCCGTTTTACAAGTTGGCTGCTATGCAGGAAAACAGATCCCATCCCGACACCACTTTTGCGTTGCGTAATGTCTCCTTTCGTGTGCCTGGCCGCACGCTTTTGCATCCCCTCTCGTTAACGTTTCCTGTGGGAAAAGTGACAGGACTTATCGGTCACAACGGTTCCGGAAAATCGACGTTACTGAAAATGCTGGGACGTCATCAGCCGCCGTCAGAAGGCGAAATCCTGCTAGACGACCAGCCGCTGGAGAGCTGGAGCAGTAAAGCGTTTGCCCGCAAGGTTGCTTACCTGCCGCAGCAACTGCCGCAGGCTGAAGGGATGACCGTCCGCGAGCTGGTGGCCATTGGCCGCTACCCGTGGCATGGCGCGCTGGGACGGTTTGGTGTGGCTGACCGGGAGAAAGTAGAAGAAGCCATTTCGTTGGTGGGCTTAAAACCTTTAGCGCATCGTCTGGTCGATAGCCTGTCCGGTGGGGAACGCCAGCGTGCGTGGATCGCCATGCTGGTGGCGCAGGACAGCCGCTGTCTGCTACTTGACGAACCGACCTCCGCGCTGGATATCGCCCATCAGGTTGACGTGCTGGCGCTGGTGCATCGCTTAAGCCAGCAGCGCGGCTTGACGGTGATTGCCGTACTGCACGATATCAATATGGCGGCCCGCTACTGCGATTACTTAGTTGCGCTGCGCGGCGGCGAAATGATTGCTCAGGGAACGCCTGCGGAACTGATGCGCAGCGAAACGCTGGAACAGATTTACGGTATCCCGATGGGCATTTTGCCGCATCCGGCCGGTGCCGCACCCGTGAGTTTTGTCTATTAATGATCGGATTACCTCATATTACCCGTCGGCGGCTGCTGACGGCGATGGCGCTGTCGCCGCTGCTGTGGCGGATGAATACGGCGCACGCGGCGGCGATTGATCCACAGCGTATTGTGGCGCTGGAATGGTTACCGGTAGAGCTGTTGCTGGCGCTGGGTATTACGCCGTATGGCATTGCCGATATCCCTAACTACAAGCTGTGGGTCAATGAGCCTCCATTGCCGGAGTCGGTGATTGACGTCGGGCTACGTACGGAACCCAATCTCGAACTGCTGACCGAAATGAAGCCCTCGTTTCTGGTGTGGTCGGCTGGTTATGGCCCCGCCCCCGAAAAGCTCGCGCGGATTGCCCCCGGGCAGGGATTTAATTTCAGTGATGGCAAAAAGCCGCTGGCCGTTGCGCGAAAATCGCTGCAGGAAATGGCGCAATTGCTGAATCTGTCAGCCTCCGCTGAACGCCATCTGGCCGAGTACGATCGTTTTATCGCCAGCCTGAAACCGCGCTTTATGCAACGTGGCGAGCGCCCCGTGCTCCTGACATCCCTGCTTGATTCGCGGCATATGCTGGTGTTTGGGCCGAACAGCCTGTTTCAGGAGGTGCTGGACGAATATGGGATCCCCAACGCCTGGCAGGGAGAAACCAACTTCTGGGGCAGCACTGCTGTGAGTATTGACCGTCTGGCTGCTTATAAGGATGTTGATGTGCTGTGCTTTGATCACGGCAACGGTAAAGAGATGGCTGCGCTGATGTCTACGCCATTATGGCAGGTGATGCCGTTTGTCCGTGACGGACGTTTTCAGCGCGTGCCTGCCGTCTGGTTTTATGGCGCAACGCTGTCCGCGATGCATTTTGCCCGCATTCTGGATAATGCGCTGGGAGGCAAAGCGTGAGTAAACGAATTGCGCTGTTCCCAACGCTTCTTCTGGCGGTTCTGTTTGTCGCTGCCTGCTGGCTGACCTGGGTTAACTTCTCTGTTGCGCTACCGCGCAGTCAGTGGCAACAGGCTATCTGGTCACCGGATATCAATGCTATTGAGCAGATGGTTTTCCACTACAGCTTGCTGCCGAGGTTGGCAATTTCGCTGTTGGTCGGTGCCGGGCTGGGCCTGGTCGGCGTGTTGTTCCAGCAGGTGCTGCGTAACCCACTGGCAGAACCCACTACGTTAGGTGTCGCAACCGGGGCGCAGTTAGGTATTACGGTCACGACGCTGTGGGCGATTCCGGGGGCGCTGACCGCGCAATTTGCGGCGCTGGCAGGGGCCTGTATCGTTGGCGCGCTGGTGTTTGGCGTCGCTTGGGGAAAACGTCTTTCTCCGGTGACGCTAATCCTTGCCGGTCTGGTGGTCAGCCTGTACTGCGGGGCGATTAACCAGTTGATGGTGCTCTTCCATCACGATCAACTACAAAGCATGTTTTTATGGAGCAGTGGCTCGCTGACGCAAACCGACTGGAGTGGCGTTCAGCGCCTGTGGCCGCAACTGCTGGGTGGCGTGATGTTGACACTGCTGTTATTACGCCCAATGACGCTGATGGGACTGGATGACGGCGTGGCGCGAAACCTTGGGCTGGCGCTATCGCTGGCGCGCCTGGCGGCACTGACGCTGGCGATTGTCATCAGCGCCTTGCTGGTTAACGCCGTCGGAATTATCGGTTTTATCGGCCTGTTTGCGCCGCTGCTGGCAAAAATGCTCGGTGCCCGGCGCTTACTGGCGCGTCTGTTGCTGGCCCCGTTGATTGGCGCGCTGATCCTCTGGCTCTCCGATCAAATCATTCTGTGGCTAACCCGCGTCTGGATGGAAGTCTCCACCGGCTCGGTGACGGCACTGGTTGGCGCGCCGCTGCTGCTGTGGCTGCTGCCGCGCCTTAAAAGCATGAGCGCACCGGATATGAATGCCAGCAACCGCATCGCCGCTGAGCGTCAAAATGTACTGATGTTTGCGCTGGCGGGCGGTGCGATTTTACTGCTGGCGGTTGTCGTGGCGTTGTCGTTCGGACGTGATGCACACGGCTGGACATGGGCCAGCGGCGCGATGCTTGATGAACTGATGCCCTGGCGCTGGCCACGTATTCTGGCGGCGCTGATTGCCGGAGTGATGCTGGCGGTTGCGGGCTGTATTATTCAGCGTCTGACCGGAAATCCAATGGCCAGCCCGGAAGTCCTGGGTATTAGCTCCGGCGCGGCATTTGGCGTAGTGCTCATGCTGTTTCTGGTGCCCGGCAATGCCTTTGGCTGGCTACTCCCCGCCGGGAGCCTCGGAGCGGCGGTCACTCTGCTTATCATCATGGTTGCCGCCGGGCGCGGCGGTTTTTCGCCGCACCGTATGCTGCTGGCAGGGATGGCGCTCAGCACGGCGTTTACAATGCTGCTGATGATGCTGCAGGCCAGCGGCGACCCGCGCATGGCGGGCGTGTTGACCTGGATCTCTGGCTCAACCTATAACGCGACAGGCGAGCAGGTATTGCGTACCGGGATAGTGATGGTTTTCTTGCTGGTGCTGACGCCGCTGTGCCGTCGTTGGTTGACGATTTTACCGCTCGGCGGCGATACGGCGCGGGCGGTCGGTATGGCGTTGACGCCGTCACGCGTGGGATTACTGCTGTTGGCGGCGGGATTAACGGCGACAGCAACCATGACGATTGGGCCGTTGAGCTTTGTCGGGCTGATGGCGCCGCATATTGCTCGCATGATGGGTTTTCGCCGGGCGATGCCGCATATGCTGATTTCGGCGCTGGCGGGAGGCGTGCTGTTGGTCTTTGCCGACTGGTGCGGCAGAATGGTGCTGTTTCCGTATCAGATCCCGGCGGGATTACTGTCGACGTTTATCGGCGCGCCGTACTTTATCTATCTGCTGAGAAAGCAGAGCCGCTGAGGCTGATTCTTTTCATGTAGGCCGGATAAGACGCTCGCGTCGCCATCCGGCAATAAAAAAGCCGGGTGGCGGCTTCGCCTTACCCGGCCTACGTTGTTTCTGTACGTTCTCTTTTACAGTTTCGCAAACACCCGACGCGCGGCGTCGATGGTGTTATTGATATCTTCTTCGCTGTGCGCCACAGACATAAAGCCCGCTTCGAAGGCAGAAGGCGCCAGGTAAACCCCTTCATCCAGCATCATGTGGAAGAAACGCTTAAAGCGTTCAACGTCGCATGCCATCACATCCTGATAGCAGGTCACGGTTTCTGCATCGGTGAAGAAAATCCCGAACATCCCGCCCACATGGTTAACCACCAGCGGAATATTAGCGTCTTTGGCCGCTTCCAGCAGACCTTCCGCCAGACGCGTTGTCAGTTCGTTCAGCGTTTCATGAATACCCGGTTGGGCCACTTCGGTCAGACAAGCAAAGCCCGCCGCCATTGCAATCGGGTTACCGGACAGTGTACCCGCCTGGTAAACCGGACCGGTCGGCGCCAGCGCGTCCATCACATCACGACGGCCACCGAATGCGCCAACGGGCATCCCGCCACCGATGATTTTACCCAGGCAGGTCAGGTCCGGAACAACGCCGTAATAATCCTGTGCACCGGCCAGTGCCACGCGGAAACCGGTCATCACTTCATCGATAATCAACAGCGCGCCAAACTCATCGCACAATGCACGCAGGCCTGGCAGGAATTCTGGCAGCGGCGGGATGCAGTTCATGTTGCCGGCGACCGGCTCAACAATGATACAGGCGATCTCCTGCGGGTACTGTTCAAACGCTGCACGCACTGAAGAGAGATCGTTATAGGTGCAGGTCAGGGTGTGTTTCGCGAAATCAGCTGGAACGCCAGGGGAGTTCGGCTGGCCCAGCGTTAACGCGCCGGAACCGGCTTTGACCAGCAGGCAGTCAGCATGGCCGTGGTAGCAGCCTTCAAATTTGATGATCTTATCGCGACCGGTAAAACCGCGCGCCAGACGGATGGCGCTCATTGTCGCTTCCGTACCGGAGTTCACCATGCGCACCATGTCCATGGTCGGCACGAGTTCAGTGACCAGCTCCGCCATTTTCACTTCCATCTCGGTTGGCGCGCCGAAGCTTAAACCGCGTTCTGCGGCTTCAATCACCGCATTACGGATTGCCGGATGGTTGTGACCCAGTACCATCGGTCCCCAGGAACCGACGTAGTCGACATAGGCTTTACCATCGACATCGTACAGATACGCGCCGTCCGCTTTTTCGATAAACAGCGGAGTACCACCCACGCCAGTAAAGGCGCGAACGGGGGAGTTAACGCCGCCAGGGATAAGTTCGCGTGCTGCGCTGTAGAGATTTTCAGACTTACTCATGGATGGGGTCCTGGTTCGTAGAAAAAGTAAATGCCCGCTATTCTAGTTATTCAGAGAAGGTTATGAAAGTTTTACGCAATTGAAACAATGCGATTTGCAGGGGATTTTCGTGAAATGTGCGAGTAGAATGCCGATTCCGTATTTGTATTACCAATTAATGATCATCTGATGAAGACAGACACTCCCTCTTTTGAAGCACAGCAAATTGTGCGTTTACGCCGCAGGGATCAAATCCGTCGACTCCTGGAACGAGATAAAACGCCGTTGGCGATCCTCTTAATGGCCGCGGTAGTGGGTACCGTGACGGGACTTGTGGGCGTAGCCTTTGAGAAAGCGGTGACCTGGGTGCAGAATCAGCGCATAGGCGCGCTGGCTCAGGTTGCGGACCATGCCATTCTGCTGTGGCCGCTGGCGTTTATCCTCTCTGCATTGCTGGCGATGGTCGGCTATTTTCTGGTGCGTAAATTTGCACCGGAAGCGGGCGGTTCGGGGATCCCAGAGATTGAAGGCGCTTTGGAAGAGTTACGACCCGTGCGCTGGTGGCGCGTTCTGCCGGTGAAATTTATCGGCGGTATGGGCACACTGGGCGCTGGGATGGTGCTCGGGCGAGAAGGGCCGACCGTGCAGATTGGCGGCAACATTGGACGCATGGTGCTGGATATTTTCCGTATGCGCAGCGCCGAAGCGCGGCATACCCTGCTGGCTACCGGTGCCGCAGCGGGCTTGTCGGCGGCGTTTAATGCTCCTCTGGCGGGGATCCTGTTCATTATTGAAGAGATGCGTCCACAGTTTCGCTATAACCTCGTGTCGATCAAAGCCGTGTTTACCGGCGTCATCATGTCGAGCATTGTGTTTCGCGTTTTCAACGGTGAAGCCCCGATTATTGAAGTTGGCAAGCTCTCCAATGCGCCGGTGAATACGCTGTGGCTGTATCTGGTGCTGGGGATTATTTTTGGCTGCGTCGGACCATTGTTTAATACCATGGTGTTGCGTACCCAGGACATGTTCCAGCGTTTCCATGGTGGCGAGATTAAAAAATGGGTGCTCATGGGCGGTGCGATTGGCGGCCTGTGCGGGATCCTTGGATTAATTAAACCTGAAGCGGCAGGTGGCGGGTTTAACCTGATCCCGATTGCTGCGGCAGGCAATTTTAGCGTCGGTCTGCTGCTGTTTATCTTTATTACCCGGGTTATTACCACGCTGCTGTGCTTCTCGTCCGGTGCGCCTGGTGGGATTTTTGCCCCGATGCTGGCGTTGGGCACGCTGCTTGGTACCGCATTCGGTATGGCCGCAGCGGCCTTCTTTCCGCATTATCACCTCGAGGCCGGGACCTTCGCCATTGCCGGAATGGGAGCATTGTTGGCGGCGTCGGTAAGGGCGCCGCTCACCGGTATTGTGCTGGTGCTGGAGATGACCGATAACTATCAGCTCATTTTGCCAATGATTATTACCTGTCTTGGCGCAACACTATTAGCCCAATTTATGGGCGGAAAGCCGCTATACTCGACTATCCTTGCCCGCACGCTGGCAAAACAGGAAGCGGAGCAGGCGGCAAAAAGCCAGGGTACCGCCGCTGGCGAGAATACTTGAACGAAATACCAGGGTATTAGATAATGGCTTTAACCATTGGGTTATAATTTGCCCAATTGCCAATGTCGTTTGGAGCAAAATATGAGTGATGACGTAGCGCTGCCACTGCAATTTACTGAAGCAGCAGCCAATAAAGTAAAAAGCCTGATCGCTGACGAAGATAACCCGAACCTGAAATTACGCGTGTATATCACCGGCGGTGGTTGCAGTGGTTTTCAGTATGGTTTCACCTTTGATGATCAGGTGAACGATGGTGATATGACCATTGAGAAACAAGGTGTTGGTCTGGTGGTTGATCCGATGAGCCTGCAATATCTGGTGGGTGGTTCGGTTGACTATACCGAAGGTCTGGAAGGTTCCCGCTTCGTTGTGACTAACCCGAATGCTAAAAGCACCTGCGGGTGTGGTTCTTCTTTCAGCATCTGATTGCTGTTCGTTATGCCGGATGGCGACGCGAGCGTGTTATCCGGCCTACAGGAAAGATGTTCCAGGCCCGATAAGCGTAGCGCCATCGGGCAAAACAATATCAACGCCCGTTATCATCCAGCGCAAACGTCGGCAATTTCAAATGCCAGCGAATGGCGGCCAGTCGAATCAGCAGGGTGACAATCATCCCCATCATACTGGCGTTTTCCAGTGAAACATCAAAGGTATAAAACGCGGTCGCATGTACGATCCCGCCGATAATGCAGGCTGTAGCGTAGATTTCGGTGCGCAAAATCATCGGCACTTCACGGGCTAATACGTCACGAATGATCCCACCGCCAACGCCGGTAATCACGCCCATACAAATTGCCACCAGAGGCCCTGTTCCGGCTATAAAAGCTTTGTTGACGCCAATGCCCACGAATACCGCCAGACCAACGGCATCCAGCACCGGCAGGATCCACTTCGGCAACCGTCGGGGCTGACGCACCAGCAGGATCGTCAGCATGCTGGTGATCATCGCCACCACCAGATCGGTAGGATCCTTAACCCAAAAAACCGGTCCGTTATCCAGCGCCATATCGCGGATCGTCCCGCCACCGACGGCTGTTACCACGCCTAAGACCAGAACGCCGAAGGGATCCATACGCAGTTTTCCGGCAAGCAAGACGCCAGAGATAGCAAATACCGCGGTACCGACAATATCCAGCCAATAGACGAGCATGTTTAAATCCTCACAACAAACCTGGTGGGGGCAGGCGCTAATTTACCTGTGAAAGCGCATTGCAGAGTTGTTTTGCGGCGAGGATAATACGCGGGCTCGCGCGTTCGAACCAGTCACTATTAAGTGTAATAATGGGTATTTTTAGCTGGTTTCCCCAGTATTGCTCAATTTTCAGCGTTTCGCCCGAACCACCGGTGGCAACGATAGCCTGCGGCGCTCTTGCCAGGACCTGTTCACGGCTAACCTGCGGCCATGGAACCCGACTGCCGGCAAAGATGTTTTCTCCACCGCATACCTCAAGAACCTCATGCTGAATGGAGCCTTTTCCACTTGTAAACAGAGGATTCGCACCAAACTGGAGAAACACGCGTTTTTTCGGTTTGTTGGTATACTGAGATTTTAGTAAAGCATATTCATCAAGCAACGTTTTTGCTGCCTGTTTGGCCTGCTCTGGCCTGGGGCTCCATGGCGCCAACTGGCGTAGCGCATCGGCGACCTGCTCAATGGTAACAGCATCCACCCAGATGACCTTAACACCCAGCGCGGTCAGTTGATTTACCTGCCGCTCAGCATTTCCCCCGCGCCAGGCGACGACCAAATCCGGTTTCAGCGCCACAATGCGCTCCAGATTCATGCCTTGCCAGGTTGAGACCTCTTCAATATTTTTAGCCTCGGGCGGGTAATTTGAATAGCTACTGACGCCAACGGGGGTAATGCCTGCGGCAAAAGCGAGTTCAGTATTGGCGGGAGAAAGCGTAACAACACGCGGTGCGGCGTAAAGGAACGCCGGGAGAGTGAAAAGCAGGGCGACCAGCGCCCTGGAGAGTAATTTAGCCATGCGCCAGTTTCTGTACCAGCGTTTCAACCATCAGGCTTGACTGCTTCGCGGCGACCACCAGGAACTCGTCAAAGCTGAGATGGGACTGCTGATCGGCGACGTCAGAAATGGCGCGAACCACGACGAACGGCACGTTAAAATTGTGGCAAACATGCGCAATCGCGGTTGCTTCCATCTCAACGGCAATCGCCTGTGGGAAGTTATGTTGAATTTTTGCCAGGCCAACAGAGCCATTAATGAAGGCATCGCCGCTGACGATAAGCCCACGGACAGCATTCAGATTCAGTTCTGCAATGCAGGCTTCTGCCGCAGCAATCAGTGCAGGATCGGCTTTGAAACCCGCCGGGCAACCCGGTAGCTGACCAAATTCATAGCCAAATGCCGTGACGTCGGCATCGTGATAGCGCGCTTCATCAGAAACCACGATATCGCCGACTTTCAGCGTAGAGGCCAGGCCGCCCGCTGAACCGGTATTAATGATGGCGTCCGGCTTGCAGCGTTCAAGCAGCAACGTAGCGCCCAGTGCAGCAGCGACTTTACCGATGCCTGATTTCAGTAGCGCAACCTCAGTACCGTTTAGTTGGCCGGTGTAAATTTCACAACCGCCGAGAGCGATGGTCTGACGGTTTTCGATTTTGTCACGCAGTAGCGTAACTTCTTCTTCCATTGCACCAATGATGCCGATTTTCATAGATTTACTCGCGATAAGCCAGATTTGAGGGCATAGTCTATCATGCGCTTAAGGGGTAGCGCATTTCTCAGGCGGGAGAGGACATGGCACAGATCGATTTCCGAAAAAAAATAAACTGGCATCGTCGTTACCGTTCGCCGCAGGGCGTGAAGACTGAGCATGAGATCCTGCGTATTTTCGAAAGCGATCGTGGACGTATTATCAATTCTCCGGCAATTCGCCGACTGCAACAAAAGACCCAGGTCTTTCCGCTGGAACGTAATGCGGCGGTGCGTACGCGTTTAACGCACTCAATGGAAGTTCAGCAGGTTGGCCGCTATATCGCGAAAGAGATCCTCAGCCGACTAAAAGAGCAAAAGTTGCTGGAGCAGTATGGCCTGGATGAACTGACGGGACCGTTTGAAAGTATTGTCGAAATGTCCTGCCTGATGCACGACATTGGCAATCCGCCGTTTGGTCACTTTGGTGAAGCGGCAATTAATGACTGGTTCCGCCAGCGACTGTATCCCGCAGATGCGGAAAGTCAGCCACTCAGCGATGACCGCTGTCTGGTGGCGGCATTACGTTTGCGCGAAGGCGAAGAGTCGCTGAATGATATTCGCCGTAAGGTGCGACAAGATTTATGTCATTTTGAAGGTAATGCGCAAGGGATTCGTCTGGTACATACCCTGATGCGCATGAATCTTACCTGGGCGCAGGTTGGCGGTATTTTGAAATATACCCGTCCGGCGTGGTGGCGTGGTAATGCGCCTGCAACACACAACTATTTAATGAAGAAACCAGGCTATTATCTTTCTGAAGAACTGTATATTGAGAGGTTACGTAAAGAATTATCATTAGCGCCTTACAGTCGCTTTCCATTAACCTGGATTATGGAAGCTGCCGATGATATCTCTTATTGCGTGGCCGATCTGGAAGATGCCGTTGAGAAAAGAATCTTTAGCGTCGAGCAACTTTATCACCATCTGCATGAGGCGTGGGGACACCACGAAAAAGGTTCCCTGTTCAGTCTGGTGGTAGAGAACGCCTGGGAGAAATCACGTTCAAATACATTAAGCCGGAGTACCGAAGATCAGTTCTTTATGTATTTACGCGTTAATACATTGAATAAACTGGTGCCGTACGCTGCTCAGCGATTTATCGATAACTTGCCGCAGATTTTTGAGGGATGTTTTAATCACGCGCTGTTAGAAGATGCCAGTAGCTTCAGCCAGTTGCTGGGTGTCTATAAAAATGTGGCGATAAAACATGTGTTTAGCCACCCAGATGTTGAGCAACTGGAGTTACAGGGCTATCGGGTGATCAGCGGGCTGCTGGAAATCTATCAACCGTTATTAAAAATGACTCAGTCAGATTTTACTGAACTGGTCGAAAATGAAAGAGTAAAACGTTTTCCTATCGAGTCCCGGTTATTTCAGAAGCTGTCCACTCGCCATCGCCTTGCTTATGTTGAGGCGGTCAGTAAAATATCGGTTGGCTGCGCTGAGTTTTCTGTTCTGGAATATTATTATCGCTGTCGTTTGATTCAGGATTATATCAGCGGGATGACAGATTTATACGCCTGGGATGAATATCGCCGGTTGATGGCAGTAGAGCAATAAATAATCATTTGTAAAGGCCGACAATAAAATTTTACTTTTTCCTTAAACTTAAATCTGGAACTTAGCGCTATAAAACGACTCTGACGTATACAGCAATTTTGCGTTACCTGTTAATCGAGAACGAAACACATGAAAAAAACCACATTAGCAATGAGTGCACTGGCTCTGAGTTTAGGTTTGGCGTTGTCCCCCTTGTCTGCAACAGCGGCTGAAACGGCGTCTTCAGCAACGACCGCCCAACAGATGCCAAGCCTGGCCCCGATGCTTGAAAAAGTGATGCCATCGGTGGTGAGTATTAACGTCGAGGGGAGCACGACGGTGAATACGCCGCGCATGCCGCGTAATTTCCAGCAGTTCTTCGGTGATAATTCCCCATTCTGCCAGGACGGTTCTCCGTTCCAGAGTTCCCCGTTCTGCCAGGGCGGCGCACCGGGCGCTGACAACGGCGGTGGCCAGCAGCAAAAATTTATGGCGCTGGGCTCCGGCGTAATTATTGATGCCGCGAAAGGGTATGTTGTGACCAACAACCACGTGGTGGATAACGCCACGGTGATTAAAGTTCAACTGAGCGATGGACGTAAATTTGACGCGAAGATCGTGGGTAAAGATCCGCGCTCCGATATCGCGCTGATCCAGATTCAGGATCCGAAAAACCTGACGGCTATTAAGCTGGCGGATTCCGACGCGCTGCGCGTGGGTGATTACACCGTAGCAATTGGTAACCCGTTTGGCCTCGGCGAGACCGTTACCTCCGGTATCGTTTCTGCGCTGGGCCGTAGCGGCCTGAATGCGGAAAACTACGAGAACTTTATCCAGACCGATGCTGCGATCAACCGGGGTAACTCCGGTGGCGCCCTGGTCAACCTGAACGGTGAGCTGATCGGGATTAATACCGCGATCCTCGCACCGGACGGCGGTAATATCGGGATCGGCTTTGCAATCCCAAGCAACATGGTGAAAAACCTGACCTCGCAGATGGTTGAGTTCGGCCAGGTTAAACGTGGCGAGCTGGGCATTATGGGTACCGAGCTGAGCTCTGAGCTGGCGAAAGCGATGAAAGTTGACGCCCAGCGTGGCGCATTCGTCAGCCAGGTCATGCCGAACTCTTCCGCAGCGAAAGCGGGTATTAAAGCCGGGGATGTGATTACCTCCCTGAACGGTAAACCTATCAGCAGCTTTGCCGCCCTGCGTGCGCAGGTGGGAACTATGCCGGTAGGCAGCAAAATTAACCTTGGCCTGCTGCGCGACGGTAAGCCTGTTACTGTGAATCTGGAACTGCAGCAGAGCAGCCAGACCCAGGTTGATTCCAGCTCTATCTTCAAAGGCATTGAAGGTGCTGATATGAGCAACAAGGGCCAGGACAAAGGGGTCGTGGTAAGCGACGTGAAACCGAATTCTCCGGCGGCACAGATTGGCCTGAAGAAAGGGGATGTGATTATCGGTGCTAACCAGCAACCGGTGAAAAATATCGCCGAACTGCGCAAAATTCTCGACAGCAAACCCGCTGTACTGGCGTTGAACATTCAGCGTGGCGACAGCTCCATCTATCTGTTGATGCAGTAATCTCCCTCAACCCCTTCCTGCACAGGAAGGGGTTTCTTTTTGTGATACCTCCCACAACTCCATACTTCTCTCTTCCGCTTTGTGCATTTGCACAATGTTGTCGTTTGTTATCTTCCTTATGCTTGAGCTCTGCTCACAGGAGGGTTTATGGCTGGCTGGCATCTTGATACCAAAATGGCGCAGGATATCGTGGCGCGTACCATGCGCATCATTGATACCAATATCAACGTAATGGATGCCCGTGGGCGGATAATCGGCAGCGGCGATCGCGAACGAATTGGTGAATTGCACGAAGGCGCGCTGCTGGTGCTTTCTCAGGGGCGGGTGGTCGATATTGACGATGCGGTCGCACGGCATTTACACGGTGTGCGACAGGGGATCAACCTGCCGCTGCGTCTTGAAGGCGAAATCGTTGGCGTTATCGGTCTTACCGGCGAACCGGAACATCTGCGTAAATACGGTGAATTGGTGTGTATGACCGCCGAAATGATGCTGGAACAGTCTCGTCTGATGCATCTTTTAGCCCAGGACAGCCGTCTGCGCGAAGAGCTGGTGATGAACCTGATTCAGGCGGAAGAAAATACCCCGGCGCTAATGGAATGGGCGCAGCGTTTAGGCATCGATTTGAACCAGCCGCGCGTGGCAGCGGTAGTTGAAGTCGACAGCGGTCAGCTTGGCGTTGACAGCGCGATGGCTGAGCTACAGCAATTACAGAATGCGTTGACCACGCCAGAGCGTAATAATCTGATTGCGATTGTTTCCCTGACTGAGATGGTGGTGCTGAAACCCGCGCTCAATCAGTTTGGCCGCTGGGATGCCGAAGATCATCGCAAGCGCGTTGAACAGCTTATTACCCGGATGAAAGAGAACGGACAGCTGCGTTTTCGCGTCTCGCTCGGCAACTATTTTACCGGGCCTGGCAGCATTGCCCGTTCGTATCGTACGGCGCGTACCACCATGATGGTCGGTAAGCAGCGGATGCCGGAAAGCCGAAGCTATTTCTATCAGGATCTGATGCTGCCGGTACTGCTGGACAGCCTGCGCGGCGGCTGGCAGGCCAATGAGTTGGCGCGTCCGTTGGTACGGTTAAAAGCAATGGATAATAACGGCTTGCTGCGTCGGACATTGGCGGCATGGTTTCGGCATAACGTTCAGCCGCTGGCGACCTCAAAGGCATTGTTTATTCATCGTAATACGCTGGAATATCGCCTGAATCGTATTTCAGAACTGACCGGGCTGGATTTGGGGAATTTTGACGACAGACTGCTACTGTATGTGGCGTTGCAGTTAGATGAGCAGCATTGATTGCCTGATGGCGCTACGCTTATCAGGCAAAATGCCGGGTGGCGGCTTCGCCTTACCCGGCCTACGAATACATCCACTCGCGGTTATTTACGCGTCAGTTTTTCCAGATCGGCTTCAATTTCGCTGATCTTGTTGGTCACGACGCTTTCCAGATGACGTAAATCATCGAGGATCTTACGTTTAAGATCGACTTCGCTGCGATCGCGCTGGCAGATCTGATCCAGTTCATCGATCACATAGCGCAGGTTGGGGCTGATCTCCTGCACTTCTTTATAACCCTGGCCGACGCCATCGGCGACAACCGTTTTACGCTGGCGGGGATATTTGAACTTCACGCTCTTGGCAAAAAACTCGCCTTTATCCTTCTGGAAATAGATTTTCAGGATATCGTTGTTGGCTTCTTGCCGCAGGCTGTAACGATCGATCTCTTCAGGATTAGTAATGCCCAGACTTTTCAGATTGTCATACATAGCGGTACCCTTAAGCTCACTATAACCATTGAATAATTAACGAAAAGCCTTGTTTACGCCACTCGCAGATGTAAAAAAAGCGGGCTAAGCCCACTTTTTCAAATTGCTGTTAGTCGATGGTGCGTAACAGTTCGTTGATTCCCACTTTGCCACGCGTTTTGGCATCAACCTTTTTCACTATCACCGCGCAGTACAGGCTGTATTTGCCATCTTTCGACGGCAGGTTGCCGGAAACGACAACGGAGCCCGCCGGAACGCGGCCATAATGCACTTCGCCAGTTTCGCGATCATAAATACGGGTGCTCTGACCGATGTATACGCCCATGGAGATAACGGAGCCTTCTTCGACGATCACGCCTTCTACTACTTCAGAACGCGCACCGATGAAGCAGTTATCTTCAATGATGGTCGGGTTAGCCTGTAACGGCTCCAGTACGCCGCCAATGCCAACGCCGCCGGACAGGTGTACGTTTTTACCGATTTGCGCACAGGACCCGACAGTCGCCCAGGTATCAACCATCGTACCTTCATCAACATAAGCGCCGATGTTTACGTAAGATGGCATCAGCACGGTGTTACGGGCGATAAACGCGCCCTGACGCACGGCCGCAGGCGGAACCACGCGGAAACCTTCCTTCTGGAAGCGCGCTTCGTCATAGTCGGCGAATTTCATCGGCACTTTATCGAAGTAACGGCTTTCCGCACCATCGATAACCTGATTATCGTTAATACGAAAAGAGAGCAGGACCGCTTTTTTCAGCCACTGATGCGTGACCCACTGACCCTCAATCTTTTCTGCGACGCGCAGAGCACCGGAATCCAGTAAAGAAATAACCTGATTCACCGCTTCGCGGGTTACGGTATCCACATTTGCCGGAGTAATGTCGGCACGGCGCTCGAAAGCGGATTCAATAACGTTCTGTAACTGCTGCATTGTTAAACTCTTTCCATAATAAATAAAAACATCACCCTTTATCGTTTGGATTGAGGGCCTCTGTCAACCGTTGATGCACTTCCTGCTGCAGCTCATTATTAAGGGCGCGCCGGTCGGCGGTGGCGATTATGAATAAATCTTCTACTCGCTCGCCAATTGTTGTAATTCGGGCGCCATGCAGCGAAATTCCCAGATCGGCAAAAATCTGCCCGACCCGCGCCAGCAGTCCTGGCTGGTCGAGAGCGATAAGCTCGAGGAATGATTTTCGATCGGTATGGGTCGGCAGAAAAGTCACTTCGGTATCGACGGTAAAATGGCGTAATTTTGCCGGCTGGCGACGCGGTTGCGGCGGTTGCCAGCTACGCTGAGTGATCGCCTGTTCCAGCCCAAAACGGATCGCTTCGTGTCGGTCTGACGACAGCGGGCTACCGTCCGGCTCCAGCACAATGAATGTATCCATCGCCATTCCATCGCGGGTGGTGAAAATCTGCGCATCGTGGACGCTCAGATTACGCCGATCCAGCTCGGCGCAAACGGCGGCAAACAGATACGGGCGATCCGGACTCCAGATAAAGATTTCCGTTCCTCCACGCGTTGCCTGTGGGCTAAGCAGAATGAGCGGCTCTTTGAGGTCATGTTGTAAGAGATGACGCGCATGCCAGGCCAGTTGATTTGGACTGTGGCGCACGAAATAGTTCGCCCGACAGCGTGACCAGATATGGTGCAGCGCTTCTTCATCAATGTTATCCATCCTCAATAACGCCAACGCCTGAAGCTGATGGTGACGCACGCGCTCGCGCATATCCGGTGTGTTTTGCATCCCACGCCGTAGCTGTTTTTCCGTGGCAAAGTACAGCTCGCGCAGCAGGCTTTGCTTCCAGCTATTCCACAGCGTTTCGTTGGTGGCGCAAATATCCGCAACGGTCAGGCACACTAAAAAGCGCAGGCGGTGTTCCGTTTGCACTTCTTCGGCGAATTGCTTAATCACTTCGGGATCCTGAATATCGCGACGTTGAGCGGTGACTGACATCAGTAAATGCTGGCGCACCAGCCACACGATCAGCTGTGTTTCGCGGGAGTTCAGGCCGTGCAGCTCGGCGAATTTGAGTACGTCCTGAGCACCGAGAACCGAATGATCGCCACCGCGGCCTTTGGCGATATCATGGAACAAAGCGGCAATCAGAATTAGCTCCGGCTGCCGCAGGCGCGGCCACAGATCCACACACAGCGGATGGCGCTGGCGGGTATCTTCGTTGGCAAAACTTTCCAGCTTGAGCATTACGCGAATGGTGTGTTCATCCACCGTATAGGCATGAAACAGGTCAAACTGCATTTGGCCGACTATATGCGACCATTGCGGCATATAGGCCCACAACACGCTGTGGCGATGCATCGGCAGCAGACCACGACTCACCGCGCCCGGATGGCGTAACATGCTGAGAAACAGCGAGCGCGCTTCCGGGATATAGCATAACGGCTGCGTTAAATGACGACGGGCATGGCGCAGATGGCGCAGCGTGGTGGAGTAAATCCCGCTGATTGCGCTGTTACGCACCATGATGTAAAACATCCGCAATATCGCTTCGGGTTTGCGGATAAACAGGTCATCGCTGCGCAGATCAATCAAGGAGCCGCGCAGTTGAAAGTCGTCATCAATCGGACGCGGCTTTTCGTCGGCGGGCATAGCGAGGATCGCCTCGTCGAACAGCTGCAACAGCATGTGGTTCAGTTCGCTGACCCGTCGTGTGACGCGGAAGTAGTCTTTCATCATCCGCTCGATAGGCTCATTGCCCTCGCCGCCGTAGTTTAGCCGTTGGGCTACGCTGAGCTGACGATCAAACAGCAGGCGGTTATCGTAACGACTCACGATCAGGTGCAGAGCAAAGCGTATGCGCCACAGGATATGCAAGCATTCATTCAGCTCGGCACGCTCCGCCAGCGTCAAAAAGCCGAAACCAACCATCTCATCCAGTGAGGTTGCGCCAAAATGGCGGCGGGCGACCCATTGTAGAGTGTGGATGTCGCGCAGGCCGCCGGGGCTGCTTTTGATATCGGGTTCCAGATTGTAGCTGGTGCCGTGATAACGCTGGTGGCGTTGGTTTTGCTCTTCCACTTTGGCGGCGTAAAACTTATCGGACGGCCAGAAACCTTCGCTAAAAATATGCTTTTGTAGCTCAAGAAACAGCGCCACGTCGCCAATCAGCAGGCGTGTTTCTATCAGATTAGTGGCGACGGTTAAATCTGATAAACCTTCCAGCAGACACTCTTCCAGCGTACGCACGCTGTGGCCCACTTCCAGCCTCACGTCCCACAACAGCGTTAACAGCTCACCGACTTTTTCGGCCTGCGCGTCAGGGAGCTTTTTACGGCTGAGGATCAACAGGTCAATGTCGGAAAGCGGGTGCAGTTCGCCGCGCCCGTAACCCCCAACGGCAACCAGCGCCAGGTCGGCAATTTGGCCAAAACCGGCTTCAATCCACAGGCGTTGTAGCAACTGGTCAATAAATTCGGTACGGGCCTCAATGAGCTGTTCAGCGGAAATTCCGCTGTCAAACGCTTCGCCTAACCAGCGCTGGAACGTGTCGATATGCGCTTTAATGCCGGCGCAGTTGAGATCATTCTGTGGCCAGGTTCCGGGGTTTTGCGGTTGGCCAGGCAGGGTGGGGAGGGCTGTATTTGCGTGCTGTTCAGGAAGAGTATTCATTATGCGCCACCCATTAAAAAGCCGGATGATGGCGTGAACGCCTTATCCGGCCTACGAAGTAGTACAATTTGTAGGCCTGATAAGATGCGGAGGCATCGCCATCAGGCAAAACATTATTCGTCGTGTGTGATGATCGCCGGGATGGTGTCATCCTTGCGTAACGTCAGGATCTCACAGCCGTTTTCTGTCACCACAATAGTATGCTCGTACTGAGCAGACAAGCTGCGGTCTTTGGTTTTCACCGTCCAGCCGTCTTTCATGGTGCGGATGCGGTAATCACCGGCATTCAGCATCGGTTCTACGGTGAAGGTCATGCCCGGCTGCAGTACCACGCCGCCGTCGTCCGCATCGTAGTGCAGAACCTGAGGCTCCTCGTGGAAGCCGCGACCGATACCGTGACCGCAGTATTCACGTACTACAGAGAAGCCTTCGCCTTCCGCGTATTTCTGAATCGCTGCACCCAACGTGCGCAGGCGAATGCCCGGTTTAACCATCCGCAGCGCCAGATACAGGCTTTCCTGCGTTACACGGCACAGACGTTCGCCCAGAATGGTGGGCTTGCCGACGATAAACATTTTAGAGGTATCGCCGTGGAATTCGTCTTTAATCACGGTCACGTCGATGTTAACGATATCACCATCTTTCAGGTGCTTCGCGTCGTCCGGGATCCCGTGGCACACCACTTCGTTAATCGAGATACACACGGATTTAGGGTAACCGTGGTAGCCCAGGCACGCGGAAATGGCCTGCTGCTCATTAACGATGTAGTCATTACAGATGCGATCCAGTTCGCCGGTGCTGACGCCCGGTTTGATAAACGGTTCGATCATCTCCAGTACTTCCGCCGCCAGACGGCCAGCGACGCGCATTTTTTCGATTTCTTCAGGGGTCTTGATTGAGATAGCCATGAATTCTGTCCATCAGTGCCGATTATTTCGGCAATAATTGTGTAAGTGCTGACAATGGTATCAGTCAGGGGTGTACCCTGCCAAATTGAGAATCATTCTGAACTTCGCCTTTCGTGCCACAGGTGCGTTGGCTACATTTTTTTCACCCCGGTCACTTACTGGCCGTAAGCTCCCGGGGATTCAAAAATTTGCCGTCTGCCTGTAACACGAAATTCATCGTTCAATTCAGCACTGAGTGCCAACAATTATTGGTGTCGGTGGCGTATTTGTGGTATAAAGCGCGCCGGACTTCCGATCCATTCGAAGACTACACACGATGGACGGGAGCGACAAATCTCACTTTGTGTAACAACACACACGTATCGGCACATATTCCGGGGTGCCCTTTGGGGTCGGTAATATGGGATGCGTGGAGGCTTAACCCCAACTTTTATATATAGAGGTTTTAATCATGGCAACTGTTTCCATGCGCGACATGCTCAAGGCTGGTGTTCACTTTGGTCACCAGACCCGTTACTGGAACCCGAAAATGAAGCCGTTCATCTTCGGTGCGCGTAACAAAGTTCACATCATCAACCTTGAGAAAACTGTACCGATGTTCAACGAAGCTCTGGCTGAACTGAACAAGATCTCTGCTCGTAAAGGTAAAATCCTTTTCGTTGGTACTAAACGCGCTGCAAGCGAAGCGGTGAAAGAAGCTGCTAACAGCTGCGACCAGTTCTTCGTGAACCATCGCTGGCTGGGCGGTATGCTGACTAACTGGAAAACCGTTCGTCAGTCCATCAAACGTCTGAAAGATCTGGAAACTCAGTCTCAGGACGGTACTTTCGAAAAGCTGACCAAGAAAGAAGCGCTGATGCGTACTCGTGAGCTTGAGAAACTGGAAAACAGCCTGGGCGGTATCAAAGACATGGGCGGTCTGCCGGACGCTCTGTTCGTAATCGATGCTGACCACGAGCACATTGCTATCAAAGAAGCAAACAACCTGGGTATCCCGGTATTTGCTATCGTTGATACCAACTCTGATCCGGACGGTGTTGACTTCGTTATCCCGGGTAACGACGACGCAATCCGTGCTGTGACCCTGTACCTGGGCGCTGTAGCTACTACCGTTCGTGAAGGCCGTTCTCAGGATCTGGCTTCCCAGGCGGAAGAAAGCTTCGTAGAAGCTGAATAATGAGGCACGCTCGTTAGAGCGACCCCTTATATATCCAAGATAATTCGAGTTGCAGGAAGGCGTTGACGCAACGAATCCCCCGGAGCTTACATAAGTAAGTGACTGGGGTGAGTAAGGAAAACAACGCACCTGCAGCTGGAAGAATGACGGATATAGGCCAGGTAGTATCACGTTTGGTTAGGGGGCCTGTATATGGCCCCCTTTTTCACTTTTAAATCTGTGCGGTTTCATGCCGGGCAGATCAAATCTTCCGAGGATTTTAGAATGGCTGAAATTACCGCATCCCTGGTAAAAGAGCTGCGTGAGCGTACTGGCGCAGGCATGATGGATTGCAAAAAAGCACTGACTGAAGCTAATGGCGACATCGAGCTGGCAATCGAAAACATGCGTAAGTCTGGCGCAATCAAAGCGGCGAAAAAAGCAGGCAACGTTGCTGCTGACGGCGTAATCAAAACCAAAATCGACGGCAACATCGCTTTCATTCTGGAAGTTAACTGCCAGACTGACTTCGTTGCTAAAGATGCTGGTTTCCAGGCATTTGCTGACAAAGTACTGGACGCTGCCGTTGCTGGCAAAATCACTGACGTTGAAGTTCTGAAAGCACAGTTCGAAGAAGAACGTGTTGCGCTGGTTGCTAAAATCGGTGAGAACATCAACATTCGTCGCGTGGCTTCCCTGGAAGGCGAAGTTCTGGGTAACTACCAGCACGGTGCGCGTATCGGTGTTCTGGTTGCTGCAACTGGCGCTGACGAAGAACTGGTTAAACAGCTGGCAATGCACGTTGCTGCAAGCAAACCAGAATTCGTTAAGCCGGAAGACGTTTCTGCTGAAGTGGTAGAGAAAGAATACCAGGTTCAGCTGGACATCGCCATGCAGTCTGGCAAGCCGAAAGAAATCGCAGAGAAAATGGTTGAAGGCCGCATGAAGAAATTCACCGGCGAAGTTTCTCTGACTGGCCAGCCTTTCGTTATGGAACCGAGCAAATCTGTTGGTCAGCTGCTGAAAGAGCACAATGCTGACGTAACTGGTTTCATCCGCTTCGAAGTGGGTGAAGGCATCGAGAAAGTTGAGACTGACTTTGCAGCAGAAGTTGCTGCGATGTCCAAGCAGTCTTAATTTTTAAAGGAGCCGCCTGAGGGCGGCTTCTTTTTGTGTCTGGCTTGTAAATTCAGCGAACCGCTATAGTGGTCATGCTGAAAAGCGACATACAATGTCGCCGGAATTAACTCATCTCATTCGTTGACAGTCTCAGGAAAGAAACATGGCTACCAATGCAAAACCCGTCTACAAACGTATTCTGCTTAAGTTAAGTGGCGAAGCTCTGCAAGGTTCAGAAGGCTTCGGTATTGATGCAAGCATACTTGACCGTATGGCTCAGGAAATCAAAGAGCTGGTTGAGCTGGGTATTCAGGTTGGCGTAGTGATTGGTGGCGGTAACCTGTTCCGTGGCGCTGGTCTGGCGAAAGCAGGGATGAACCGCGTTGTGGGCGACCACATGGGCATGTTAGCCACCGTAATGAACGGTCTGGCGATGCGCGATGCGCTTCACCGCGCCTATGTGAACGCTCGCTTGATGTCCGCCATTCCTCTGAACGGCGTGTGTGATAACTACAGCTGGGCGGAAGCGATCAGTCTGCTGCGTAACAATCGCGTTGTTATTTTGTCTGCGGGTACCGGCAATCCGTTCTTCACTACCGATTCAGCAGCCTGTCTGCGCGGTATTGAAATTGAAGCGGATGTAGTACTGAAAGCCACCAAAGTGGACGGCGTATTTACTGCCGACCCGGCTAAAGATCCTACGGCGACCATGTACGAACAGTTGACCTACACTGAAGTACTGGATAAAGAGCTGAAAGTGATGGATCTGGCTGCGTTCACGCTGGCTCGTGACCACAAATTACCGATTCGTGTCTTTAACATGAACAAACCGGGTGCGCTGCGCCGTGTTGTTATGGGTGAAAAAGAAGGCACGTTAATCACGGAATAATTCCCGTTGCGGCTAAATGCAGGTAATATTCCGCTTTAATGTCGCGGGATACGTCCCTCAAAATTAATCAAGACTATACTTGTCACACCTTGCGTGGTGGGTATGGTCTGACTGAAACGAGCTTTCAAGGATTCGTAACGTGATCAACGATATCAGAAAAGATGCTGAAGTACGCATGGACAAATGCGTCGAAGCGTTCAAAAATCAAATCAGCAAAATTCGTACGGGCCGTGCTTCTCCTAGCCTGCTGGATGGTATTGTCGTGGAATATTACGGCACGCCGACTCCGCTGCGCCAACTGGCAAGCGTAACGGTTGAAGATTCCCGTACCCTGAAAATCAACGTGTTTGACCGCTCCATGGGACCTGCCGTTGAAAAAGCAATTATGGCTTCCGACCTTGGTCTGAATCCAAGTTCAGCGGGTTCCGACATCCGCGTTCCGCTGCCTCCGCTGACCGAAGAACGTCGTAAAGATCTGACCAAGATCGTGCGTGGCGAAGCTGAAGGCGCGCGTGTTGCCGTACGTAACGTACGCCGCGATGCAAACGACAAAGTGAAAGCGCTGTTGAAAGATAAAGAGATCAGCGAAGATGACGATCGCCGTTCTCAGGACGAAGTACAGAAACTGACTGACGCAGCGATCAAGAAAGTTGATGCGGCGCTGGCAGAGAAAGAAACGGAACTGATGCAGTTCTGATTCATCTGTACGCTAAAAACGCCGCTTAGAAGGCCTGCAAGGGCTGGATGGCGGCGTTTTGCTTTTTCTGCCTATACCCTATTTTTCTGGATGTCTCATGAAGCAATTAACCATCCTGGGATCAACCGGTTCCATTGGTTGCAGTACGCTGGATGTAGTACGCCATAACCCGGAAAAATTTCGTGTTGCTGCGTTGGTTGCGGGTAAGAATGTTGCCCGTATGGTGGAGCAATGCCTGGAATTTTCTCCTCGCTATGCGGTAATGGACGATGAAAAAAGCGCGGCATTGCTAAAATCGGCTCTGCTGGAGCAGGGTAGCCGCACTGAAGTTATGAGTGGACAGCAGGCTGCCTGTGATATGGCCGCGCTGGATGATGTTGATCAGGTTATGGCGGCGATTGTCGGCGCAGCGGGCTTGCTGCCGACGCTTTCGGCGATCCGCGCGGGCAAAAGCATTTTGCTGGCGAACAAAGAGTCTCTGGTAACCTGCGGACGTCTGTTTATGGACGACGTGAAACGCCACAAAGCGCAGCTTTTGCCGGTTGATAGCGAGCATAACGCGATTTTTCAGAGTTTACCGCAACCGATCCAACTCAATCTGGGATACGCTGACCTTGAGCAAAACGGCGTCGTGTCCGTGCTGCTTACCGGGTCTGGTGGCCCTTTCCGTGAAACGCCATTGCGCGATCTGGTTGCTATGACCCCCGATCAGGCATGTCGTCATCCGAATTGGTCGATGGGACGAAAAATCTCTGTCGATTCAGCCACCATGATGAATAAAGGTCTGGAATACATTGAAGCGCGTTGGTTATTTAATGCCAGCGCAAGCCAGATGGAAGTGCTGATTCATCCGCAGTCGGTTATTCATTCGATGGTTCGTTATCAGGATGGCAGCGTTCTGGCGCAGTTAGGGGAACCTGACATGCGTACACCTATTGCCCATACGATGGCATGGCCGGAACGTGTGAAGTCTGGCGTTAAGCCTGTCGACTTTTGCCAACTCAGTGCGTTGACGTTTTCGGCACCTGACTACCAGCGCTATCCGTGCCTGAAACTGGCGATGGACGCGTTTGAGCAAGGGCAGGCGGCGACGACCGCCCTGAACGCCGCGAATGAAATTACCGTTGCCGCATTTCTGGCGCAGCAGATTCGATTTACCGATATTGCCGATCTTAATTTATCCGTACTGGATAAGATGGATTTGCAGGAGCCGCAGAGCGTTGATGACGTACTGAAGGTTGATGCCATCGCGCGGGAAGTTGCCAGAAAAGCAGTGATGCGACTCTCAAGCTGATGATAATCCCTCTACGGAAGATCGTGCTATTTGTTAGCGTTGGGCTTCAGTGATATAGTCTGCGCCACTCGATCGCGGGTAGTTGCTTTTTGTCGGTCGGGTAAGCCGTGGTTTGACACGGCTTTTTTGTGTGAGGGCTTCAGTATTCCTGAGTACCGTAAATCCTTTCAGGGACTAAAAACGCGTTATGTTGTCTGCAACTAAACCATTAAGCGAAAATTTGCCAGCACATGGTTGCCGCCATGTAGCAATCATCATGGATGGCAATGGCCGCTGGGCGAAAAAGCAAGGGAAGATTCGCGCCTTTGGGCATAAGGCCGGAGCAAAATCCGTCCGCCGGGCTGTCTCTTTTGCTGCCAATAACGGTATTGATGCGTTAACGCTGTATGCCTTTAGCAGTGAGAACTGGAACCGACCTGCGCAGGAAGTGAGCGCGTTAATGGAACTGTTTGTGTGGGCGCTTGATAGCGAAGTAAAAAACCTGCACCGCCATAACGTACGTCTGCGTATTATCGGGGATATCAGTCGATTTAACTCACGTTTGCAAGAACGGATTCGCAAATCAGAAGCGCTTACCGCCCAGAATACCGGGTTGACGCTGAATATTGCAGCGAATTACGGTGGACGGTGGGATATTGTCCAGGGAGTCAGGCAACTGGCACAACAGGTGCAGGAAGGTCTGCTGCGTCCAGAGCAAATCGATGAAGAGATGCTTGGGCAGCAAATTTGTATGCATGAACTGGCCCCTGTGGATTTAGTGATAAGGACTGGGGGAGAGCATCGAATTAGTAATTTTCTGTTATGGCAAATTGCCTATGCCGAACTTTACTTTACGGATGTTCTCTGGCCCGATTTCGATGAACAAGACTTTGAAGGTGCGCTGCATGCCTTTGCTAATCGTGAGCGTCGTTTCGGCGGCACCGAGCCCGGTGATGAAAAAGCCTGATGGGGGTCGCTTTTGCTGAAGTATCGCCTGATTTCTGCTTTTGTTTTAATACCCGTTGTCATCGCGGCGCTGTTTTTGCTGCCGCCGGTGGGGTTCGCCATTGTTACGCTGGTCGTCTGTATGCTGGCCGCCTGGGAATGGGGACAGTTAAGCGGTTTTACCACGCGTACACAGCGAGTCTGGCTGGCGGTTTTGTGCGGGCTATTGCTGGCGCTAATGCTATTTTTACTGCCAGAATACCATCGTAATATTCATCAGCCGCTGGTTGAAGTATCGCTATGGGCGTCACTGGGCTGGTGGATCGTCGCGCTGTTACTGGTACTGTTTTACCCAGGTTCGGCGTCGGTCTGGCGTAATTCCAAAACATTACGCATAATTTTCGGCGTACTAACCATTGTTCCTTTCTTTTGGGGAATGCTGGCGCTACGGGCATGGCACTATGATGAGAATCATTATAGTGGCGCGCTATGGCTGCTGTATGTCACGATCCTCGTCTGGGGAGCGGACTCTGGTGCGTATATGTTTGGTAAGCTGTTTGGCAAACATAAACTGGCGCCGAAGGTTTCTCCTGGTAAAACCTGGCAGGGTTTTATTGGCGGACTCGCTACTGCGGCCGTGATCTCATGGGGTTATGGCATGTGGGCGAATCTTGAAGTTGCGCCTGTCACCTTGCTTATTTGCTCCATCGTTGCAGCCCTGGCCTCCGTGCTGGGTGACCTGACTGAGAGTATGTTTAAGCGTGAAGCAGGTATTAAGGACAGTGGTCACTTAATTCCAGGACACGGCGGTATTCTGGATCGTATTGATAGCCTGACGGCTGCGGTACCGGTCTTTGCCTGCCTGTTGTTACTGGTATTCAGGACGCTCTAACGGATGGTCTTATGCTGAGTATTCTCTGGAATCTGGCTGCATTCATCGTCGCACTCGGTGTGCTTATCACCGTGCATGAATTTGGTCATTTCTGGGTTGCACGGCGCTGCGGAGTCCGCGTTGAGCGCTTTTCCATTGGCTTTGGAAAAGCGCTTTGGCGTCGTACCGATAAACTGGGTACAGAATACGTCATCGCACTAATCCCCCTCGGCGGTTACGTCAAAATGCTGGATGAGCGCGCTGAACCGGTGGTACCGGAGCTGCGCCATTACGCTTTCAACAATAAAACGGTTGGGCAACGCGCAGCCATTATTGCCGCAGGTCCGATTGCAAACTTCCTTTTTGCTATTTTCGCTTATTGGCTGGTGTTTATCATCGGTGTCCCTGGTGTTCGTCCGGTTGTTGGTGAAATAACGCCCAACTCGATTGCTGCGCAGGCGCAAATTCAACCTGGTACGGAACTAAAAGCGGTTGATGGTATCGAAACCCCTGATTGGGATGCCGTGAGACTACAGTTGGTTGCCAAAATTGGCGATGAGCATACGACGCTCAGCGTGGCGCAGTTTGGCAGTGACCAGCGGCAGGACAAAACGCTGGATTTACGCCATTGGGCATTTGAGCCAGACAAACAGGATCCCGTCTCCAGTTTAGGGATTCGCCCACGCGGTCCACAGATTGAACCAGTGCTGTCAGAAGTGCAGGTTAACTCGGCTGCAAGTAAGGCGGGTTTGCAAGCTGGCGACAGGATCGTTAAAGTCAATGGTCAGCCGCTGACGCAATGGATGACGTTCGTGACGCTGGTGCGCGATAATCCGGATGAGCCGTTAGCGCTAGATATTGAAAGACAAGGAAGTTCCTTGTCTTTAACGTTAACCCCAGATTCAAAACAGGTTAACGGGAAGGCAGAAGGTTTTGCAGGCGTGGTGCCTAAAATTATTCCTCTGCCTGATGAGTATAAGACTGTACGCCAGTATGGGCCCTTCAGCGCCATCCTCGAAGCCTCGGATAAAACGTGGCAGTTGATGAAGCTGACGGTCAGTATGCTGGGAAAATTGATTACCGGTGATGTAAAACTGAACAACCTCAGTGGGCCGATTTCTATCGCCCAGGGGGCTGGGATGTCAGCGGAGTTCGGGGTGATTTATTACCTGA
This sequence comes from Citrobacter sp. TBCS-15, assembly GCF_005280815.1. NCBI lineage: Bacteria > Pseudomonadati > Pseudomonadota > Gammaproteobacteria > Enterobacterales > Enterobacteriaceae > Citrobacter > Citrobacter sp. TBCS-15. Next base: position 521,914 of record NZ_SZWK01000018.1, read on the forward strand.
TGTTCCTTGCGCTTATCAGCGTGAACTTAGGGATAATTAACCTGTTTCCGTTGCCCGTTCTTGACGGGGGGCATCTGCTGTTCCTGGCGATTGAAAAGCTGAAGGGCGGTCCGGTATCCGAGCGGGTTCAAGACTTTAGTTATCGCATTGGCTCTATCTTGCTGGTGTTGTTAATGGGGCTTGCACTTTTCAATGATTTCTCTCGGTTGTAAGAGAGTGTTAGGAAGAACGCATAATAACGATGGCGATGAAAAAGTTGCTCATAGCGTCGCTGCTGTTTAGCAGCGCCACCGTATACGGTGCTGAAGGGTTCGTAGTGAAGGACATTCATTTCGAAGGCCTACAGCGAGTCGCCGTTGGTGCGGCTCTCCTCAGTATGCCGGTGCGCACAGGCGACACGGTTAATGATGAAGACATCAGTAATACCATTCGTGCTCTGTTCGCCACCGGTAACTTTGAGGATGTCCGCGTCCTGCGCGATGGTGATACCCTTCTGGTTCAGGTAAAAGAACGTCCGACGATTGCCAGCATCACTTTCTCCGGTAACAAATCGGTGAAAGACGACATGCTGAAGCAAAACCTCGAGGCGTCTGGCGTACGTGTTGGCGAGTCTCTGGATCGCACCACGCTTGCCGATATCGAAAAAGGCCTGGAGGATTTCTACTATAGCGTCGGTAAGTACAGCGCCAGTGTGAAAGCGGTGGTAACGCCGTTGCCGCGTAACCGCGTTGACCTCAAACTGGTCTTCCAGGAAGGTGTTTCGGCGAAGATCCAACAGATCAATATCGTCGGCAACCATGCTTTCTCGACTGACGAACTTATCTCTCACTTCCAACTGCGTGATGAAGTGCCGTGGTGGAACGTGGTGGGCGATCGTAAATACCAGAAACAGAAACTCGCGGGCGATCTTGAAACCCTGCGCAGCTACTATCTGGATCGCGGTTATGCTCGTTTCAATATCGATTCTACCCAGGTCAGCCTGACGCCGGATAAAAAAGGTATCTACATCACCGTTAACATCACTGAAGGCGATCAGTACAAGCTTTCTGGAGTCGAGGTGAGCGGTAACCTGGCCGGACACTCCGCCGAAATTGAGAGCTTGACCAAAATCGAGCCAGGCGAACTCTATAACGGCACCAAAGTGACCAAAATGGAAGATGATATCAAGAAGCTTCTGGGGCGCTATGGCTATGCCTATCCGCGCGTTCAGTCGCAGCCTGAAATCAACGATGCCGACAAAACCGTTAAATTACGCGTAAATGTGGATGCGGGTAACCGTTTCTATGTGCGTAAGATTCGCTTTGAAGGTAACGACACGTCTAAAGATTCTGTTCTGCGTCGCGAAATGCGTCAGATGGAAGGCGCATGGTTGGGCAGCGATCTGGTCGACCAGGGTAAAGAACGTCTGAACCGTCTGGGTTACTTTGAAACCGTCGATACCGATACTCAGCGTGTTCCGGGCCGTCCGGATCAGGTTGATGTGGTCTATAAGGTGAAAGAGCGTAACACCGGTAGCTTTAACTTCGGCGTCGGTTACGGTACCGAGAGCGGCGTGAGCTTCCAGGCTGGCGTTCAGCAGGATAACTGGTTAGGTACCGGTTATTCCGTCGGTATTAACGGCACCAAAAACGACTACCAGACCTATACTGAGTTGTCTGTCACCAACCCGTACTTCACCGTTGACGGTGTGAGCCTTGGCGGCCGCGTCTTCTATAACGACTTTGAAGCGGATGATGCAGACCTGTCCGACTATACCAACAAAAGTTATGGTACTGATGTAACGCTCGGCTTCCCGGTTAACGAATACAATACGCTGCGTGCGGGTCTGGGTTATGTACATAACAAACTGTCCAACATGCAGCCGCAGGTTGCGATGGATCGTTATCTTGAGTCAATGGGTGAGACCAATACCAACAGCTTTGCTGCTGATGACTTCACCTTTAACTATGGTTGGACATATAACAAGCTTGACCGTGGCTACTTCCCGACAGACGGTACGCGCGTCAACCTGAACGGTAAAGTGACCATTCCGGGTTCTGATAACGAATACTACAAATTGTCGATGGATACCGCGACCTACGTGCCGATTGATGACGATCACAAATGGGTTGTCCTGGGCCGTACCAAGGTAGGTTATGGAGACGGTATTGGCAGTAAAGAAATGCCGTTCTATGAGAACTTCTATGCCGGTGGTTCCAGCACCGTACGTGGTTTCCAGTCGAATACTATCGGTCCGAAAGCAGTTTATAAATCAGGGGCTTATGCAGGGGATCCTGACGACTACGAAGAGTGCACGAACAAGGACGGTAAAGACTGTAAATCAGATGATGCAGTCGGTGGTAACGCCATGGCTGTCGCCAGCCTGGAGTTTATTACCCCAACACCGTTTATTAGTGATAAATATGCCAACTCGGTTCGTACCTCCTTCTTCTGGGATATGGGTACCGTTTGGGATACTAATTGGCAGGATAGCGCAGAAACACGAGCTGTCGGTGTGCCAGATTACAGCGATCCGAGCAATATCCGTATGTCAGCAGGTATCGCTTTACAATGGATGTCCCCATTGGGGCCGTTGGTTTTCTCCTACGCCCAGCCGTTCAAGAAGTACGATGGAGACAAAGCGGAACAGTTCCAGTTTAACATTGGTAAAACCTGGTAATTGTTCTTCGCAAAGGAATGTAGTGGTAGTGTAGCGCTGACTTTAGGCGATCTTGCATGGGATCGCCTGGCCACGCAAAGAACTGTACCTACGGGTGCAAATGGGATGGTAAGGAGTTAATTGTGAAAAAGTGGTTATTAGCTGCAGGTCTCGGTTTAGCGATGGCAACGTCCGCACAGGCCGCTGACAAAATTGCAATCGTCAACATGGGTAGCCTGTTCCAACAGGTTGCACAGAAGACAGGTGTTTCCGCTACGCTGGAAAACGAGTTCAAAGGCCGTGCCAGCGAACTGCAGCGCATGGAATCCGATCTGCAATCTAAAATGCAGCGTCTGCAATCTATGAAAGCGGGTAGCGATCGTACCAAGCTGGAAAAAGACGTTATGGCTCAGCGCCAGACTTTCTCTCAGAAAGCTCAGGCTTTTGAGCAGGATCGTGCGCGTCGTTCCAACGAAGAACGTGGCAAACTGGTTACTCGTATCCAGACAGCTGTGAAATCTGTTGCTAACAGCCAGAGCATCGATCTGGTCGTTGACGCAAACACCGTTGCATACAATAGCAGCGATGTAAAAGACATCACCGCTGACGTACTGAAACAGGTTAAATAAGTAATGCCTTCAATTCGACTGGCTGATTTAGCAGAGCAGTTGGATGCAGAATTACACGGTGATGGCGATATCGTCATCACCGGCGTAGCGTCCATGCAATCTGCACAAACTGGCAATATCACATTTATGGTGAATCCTAAGTACCGTGAACACTTAGGGGTATGCCAGGCTTCTGCCGTTGTGATGACGCAGGACGATCTTCCTTTTGCTAAGAGTGCGGCGCTGGTAGTGAAGAATCCCTACCTGACCTATGCTCGTATGGCGCAAATTTTAGATACCACGCCGCAGCCCGCACAGAACATTGCACCGAGTGCAGCGATCGATGCGACGGCGAAGCTGGGTAAAAATGTCTCTGTGGGCGCAAATGCGGTCATTGAGTCTGGCGTAGAGCTGGGCGATAACGTCGTTATCGGCGCAGGCTGCTTCGTCGGAAAAAATACAAAAATCGGTGCAGGTTCGCGTTTGTGGGCGAATGTGACGATTTACCACGACATTCAGATCGGTGAGAACTGCCTGATCCAGTCCAGCACTGTCGTCGGATCGGATGGATTTGGTTACGCGAACGATCGTGGTAACTGGGTGAAGATTCCGCAGCTTGGTCGTGTGATTATCGGCGATCGCGTCGAGATCGGCGCTTGTACCACCATTGACCGTGGTGCTCTGGACGATACTGTGATCGGTAATGGTGTTATCATTGATAATCAATGCCAGATTGCACATAACGTTGTGATTGGCGACAATACGGCGGTAGCCGGTGGCGTCATTATGGCGGGTAGCCTGAAGATTGGCCGCTACTGCATGATTGGCGGTGCCAGCGTGATCAATGGGCATATGGAAATATGCGACAAAGTCACGGTAACTGGCATGGGTATGGTGATGCGTCCTATCACTGAACCTGGCGTCTACTCCTCAGGCATTCCGCTACAACCCAATAAGGTATGGCGTAAAACAGCTGCACTGGTGATGAATATTGATGATATGAGCAAGCGCCTCAAAGCGATTGAGCGCAAGGTTAATCAACAAGACTAAAGCACCTTTTTTGCATGTCTGACTTTTCGGCCTGTCTCATTCATACGATTGCGACAGGCCGTGTTATTATTGCCTTTTAGTATATTTTGACAGGAAGAGTATTTTGACTACTAACACTCATACTCTGCATATTGAAGAGATTTTAGAACTTCTGCCGCACCGTTTTCCGTTTCTGCTGGTTGACCGTGTGCTGGATTTTGAAGAAGGTCGTTTTCTGCGCGCAGTGAAAAATGTATCCGTTAATGAGCCTTTCTTCCAGGGCCACTTCCCGGGCAAACCTATTTTCCCTGGCGTACTGATTCTGGAAGCGATGGCGCAGGCCACTGGTATCCTTGCGTTTAAAAGCGTAGGAAAACTGGAACCAGGCGAACTGTACTATTTCGCGGGTATTGACGAAGCACGCTTTAAGCGTCCTGTCGTGCCGGGCGATCAGATGATCATGGAAGTGACTTTCGAGAAAACGCGCCGTGGCCTGACCCGTTTTAAAGGGGTTGCGCTGGTCGACGGTAAAGTTGTGTGCGAAGCAACGATGATGTGTGCCCGTAGCCGGGAGGCCTGATACGTGATTGATAAATCCGCCTTTATTCACCCTACCGCCATTGTGGAAGAGGGCGCCAGTATTGGCGCTAACGCTCACATTGGCCCATTTTGTATTGTTGGACCCCATGTTGAAATTGGTGAGGGTACCGTACTGAAGTCTCACGTTGTCGTGAATGGCCATACAAAAATTGGTCGCGATAACGAGATCTATCAGTTTGCCTCCATCGGCGAAGTTAACCAGGATCTTAAATATGCTGGCGAACCGACCCGCGTGGAAATTGGCGATCGCAACCGCATCCGCGAAAGCGTCACCATTCATCGTGGCACAGTGCAGGGCGGTGGAGTGACGAAGGTGGGCAGCGATAACTTACTGATGATTAATGCGCACGTCGCGCATGATTGTACGGTAGGCAACCGCTGTATTCTGGCGAATAACGCCACGCTTGCCGGACATGTTTCGCTGGATGATTTTGTTATCATCGGCGGTATGACTGCGGTGCATCAATTCTGCATCATCGGCGCGCATGTGATGGTTGGCGGCTGTTCTGGCGTTGCTCAGGACGTGCCACCGTACGTTATCGCCCAGGGCAACCACGCGACGCCGTTTGGCGTCAACATCGAAGGTCTGAAGCGTCGTGGGTTCACCCGCGAAGCGATTACCGCGATTCGTAATGCCTACAAAGCGTTGTACCGTAGCGGTAAAACGCTGGAAGAAGTGAAGCCGGAAATCGCCGAACTGGCGAAACAGTACCCCGAAGTCCAGGCTTTCAGCGACTTCTTTGAGCGCTCAACGCGTGGTCTGATTCGTTAATGACTGAGCAGCGTCCTTTAACGATTGCCCTCGTCGCCGGAGAAACCTCCGGCGATATTCTTGGTGCAGGGCTAATTCGCGCACTCAAAGCTCGTGTTCCCAATGCGCGTTTTGTTGGCGTGGCGGGGCCGCTAATGCAGGCCGAAGGCTGTGAAGCCTGGTACGAAATGGAAGAACTGGCGGTTATGGGCATCGTTGAAGTGCTCGGACGTCTGCGCCGTTTACTGCATATTCGTGCCGATCTCACTCGTCGATTCACCGATCTCAAGCCGGATGTTTTCGTTGGTATTGATGCGCCTGATTTCAATATTACCCTTGAAGGGAACTTGAAAAAGCAGGGCATAAAAACCATTCATTATGTCAGTCCGTCCGTCTGGGCGTGGCGACAGAAACGCGTTTTCAAAATAGGCAGATCCACCAATATGGTGCTGGCCTTTCTGCCTTTCGAAAAAGCGTTTTATGACAAATTTAACGTCCCGTGCCGCTTTATCGGCCACACCATGGCGGATGCCATGCCGTTGGATCCGGATAAAAACGCGGCACGTGATATTCTGGGTATTCCCCACGATGCTCACTGCCTGGCGCTGCTGCCTGGAAGCCGTGGCGCTGAAGTGGAGATGCTCAGCGCCGATTTTCTGAAAACGGCGCAGCTGTTACGTCAGCATTACCCGGATCTCGAAGTGGTGGTGCCGCTGGTCAATGCCAAACGCCGGGAGCAGTTTGAGCGTATCAAGGCTGAGGTTGCGCCGGAGCTTTCCGTGCATCTGCTTAATGGCATGGGACGTGAAGCGATGGTGGCCAGCGACGCCGCACTGCTGGCTTCAGGCACCGCTGCGCTGGAGTGTATGCTGGCAAAGTGTCCGATGGTGGTCGGCTACCGCATGAAACCCTTCACCTTCTGGCTGGCGAAGCGTCTGGTGAAAACGGATTACGTTTCGCTACCTAACCTGTTAGCGGGAAGAGAACTGGTTAAAGAGCTGTTGCAGGAAGAGTGTGAGCCGCATGCGCTGGCGCAAGCGCTGTTGCCGTTACTGGCGAATGGCAAAACCAGCCATGCGATGCACGACACATTCCGTGAACTGCACCAGCAGATCCGTTGCAATGCCGATGAGCAGGCAGCGGATGCAGTCCTGGAGTTAGCGCAATGATTGAATTTGTTTATCCGCATACGCATTTAGTGGCGGGTGTGGATGAAGTCGGGCGTGGTCCTTTGGTCGGTGCGGTTGTTACTGCTGCCGTTATTCTGGATCCGGCTCGCCCGATTATCGGTCTTAACGACTCAAAAAAACTGTCAGAAAAACGTCGCCTGGCGCTGTTTGATGAAATCAAAGAAAAAGCGTTAAGCTGGAGCGTAGGCCGTGCAGAACCGCATGAAATCGACGATCTGAATATTTTGCATGCCACCATGCTGGCGATGCAGCGTGCGGTCGCGGGTCTGCATATTGCGCCAGAATACGTACTGATTGATGGCAATCGTTGCCCGGCATTACCGGTACCGTCGATGGCGGTAGTCAAAGGTGATAGCCGCGTTGCGGAGATTAGCGCAGCGTCAATACTGGCAAAAGTGACCCGCGATGCTGAAATGGCTGCGCTGGATACGGTTTTTCCGCAGTATGGTTTTGCACAGCACAAAGGCTATCCAACTGCTTTTCATCTGGAAAAATTGGCACTGTATGGCGCGACAGAGCACCATCGCCGCAGTTTTGGCCCCGTCAAACGCGCACTGGGACTCACGTCCTGATTCTTGTGTCGAAGGAATCTGAAGATGTCTGAACCACGTTTCGTCCACCTCCGGGTGCACAGCGACTACTCCATGATCGATGGGCTGGCGAAAACCGGGCCGCTGGTGAAGAAGGCGGCCGCGTTAGGCATGCCTGCGCTGGCGATCACCGATTTTACCAACCTGTGTGGTCTGGTGAAGTTTTACGGAGCGGGTCACGGCGCCGGTATTAAGCCTATTGTAGGCGCAGATTTTCATGTCCGCAGTGAACTATTGGGTGATGAACTCACGCAACTCACCGTACTGGCCGCTAACAATACCGGCTATCAGAACCTGACGTTGTTGATATCAAAAGCCTATCAGCGCGGTTATGGCGCAGAAGGGCCGGTCATCGACAGGGACTGGCTGGTCGAGCTAAAAGAAGGTTTGATTTTGCTCTCCGGCGGCCGCATGGGCGACGTCGGACGTAGCTTGTTGCGCGGTAATAGCGCCCTGGTTGATGAATGCGTGGCGTTTTACGAAGCGCATTTTCCCAATAGCTACTTCCTTGAGCTGATCCGTACCGGCAGACAAGATGAAGAAAACTATCTGCATGCCGCGGTAGAACTGGCCGAAAGGCGTGGTTTGCCGGTGGTGGCGACCAACGATGTTCGCTTCCTGGAAACCGGCGATTTTGACGCGCATGAAATCCGTGTGGCGATCCACGACGGGTTTACCCTTGACGACCCTAAACGCCCGCGTAACTACTCTGCGCAGCAGTATATGCGTAGCGAAGACGAGATGTGCGAGCTGTTCTCCGATATCCCGGAGGCGCTGCAAAACACCGTCGAAATCGCCAAACGCTGTAACGTCACGGTGCGCCTTGGCGAATATTTCCTGCCGCAGTTCCCGACCGGCGATATGACCACCGAGGATTTCCTCGTGGCGAAGTCGAAAGAGGGGCTGGAACAGCGACTGGAGTTCCTCTTCCCGGATCCGGAAGAGCGCGCCAGGCGCCGTCCGGAATATGATGAACGTCTGGATGTTGAGCTACAGGTTATCAACCAGATGGGATTCCCGGGCTACTTCCTGATCGTTATGGAATTTATCCAGTGGTCGAAAGATAACGGCGTACCAGTAGGCCCGGGACGTGGTTCCGGCGCTGGCTCGCTGGTGGCCTATGCGCTGAAAATTACCGACCTGGATCCGCTGGAATTTGACCTGCTGTTCGAACGTTTCCTCAACCCGGAACGTGTTTCAATGCCCGACTTCGACGTTGACTTCTGTATGGAGAAACGCGACCAGGTTATTGAACACGTGGCGGAAATGTACGGTCGTGATGCGGTTTCGCAGATTATTACTTTCGGTACGATGGCGGCAAAAGCGGTTATCCGTGACGTGGGCCGTGTGCTCGGTCATCCGTACGGCTTCGTGGATCGTATTTCGAAACTGGTGCCGCCCGATCCGGGCATGACGCTGGCGAAAGCCTTCGAAGCTGAACCGCAACTGCCGGAAATCTATGAGGCAGATGAAGAGGTTAAAGCGCTGATCGATATGGCGCGTAAGCTGGAAGGCGTCACGCGTAACGCCGGTAAGCACGCCGGTGGTGTGGTTATCGCCCCGACCAAAATTACCGATTTTGCGCCGCTATACTGCGATGAACAGGGGCTGCACCCGGTTACTCAGTTTGATAAGAACGACGTGGAATACGCCGGCCTGGTGAAGTTCGACTTCCTGGGGCTGCGTACGCTGACCATCATCAACTGGGCGCTGGAGATGATCAACGCCCGCCGTGAAAAGAACGGCGAGCCGCCGCTGGATATCGCAGCCATTCCGCTTGACGATAAGAAAAGCTTCGACATGCTGCAACGCTCGGAGACCACCGCGGTATTCCAGCTTGAATCCCGCGGCATGAAGGATCTGATCAAACGTCTGCAGCCTGACTGCTTCGAAGATATGATCGCACTGGTGGCCCTGTTCCGCCCAGGCCCGCTACAGTCGGGGATGGTAGATAACTTTATCGACCGTAAGCATGGGCGCGAAGAGATTTCCTACCCGGACGTACAATGGCAGCATGAGTGTCTGAAGCCGGTACTGGAGCCAACCTACGGCATTATCCTGTATCAGGAACAGGTTATGCAGATTGCCCAGGAGCTGTCTGGTTACACGCTTGGCGGCGCGGATATGTTGCGTCGTGCGATGGGTAAGAAAAAGCCGGAAGAAATGGCCAAACAGCGCGGCACCTTTGAAGAAGGGGCGAAAAAGCGCGGCGTCGACGGCGAACTGGCGATGAAAATCTTTGACCTGGTGGAGAAATTCGCCGGTTACGGATTTAACAAATCACACTCCGCTGCCTATGCGCTGGTCTCTTACCAGACGCTGTGGCTGAAGGCACATTACCCTGCCGAGTTTATGGCGGCGGTAATGACGGCCGATATGGATAACACCGAGAAAGTGGTCGGGCTGGTGGATGAATGCTGGCGCATGGGGCTAAAAATCCTGCCGCCGGACATTAACTCCGGGCTTTACCATTTCCACGTTAACGATGATGGCGAGATTGTTTACGGCATCGGCGCGATAAAAGGCGTGGGTGAAGGGCCAATTGAAGCTATTATTGAGGCGCGCAACGAAGGCGGTTACTTCCGCGAGCTGTTTGATCTCTGTGCGCGTACGGATATCAAAAAACTTAATCGCCGGGTGCTGGAAAAACTGATTATGTCCGGGGCGTTTGACCGCCTTGGCCCACACCGCGCGGCGTTGATGAACTCGCTCAACGATGCGCTAAAAGCCGCCGATCAGCATGCGAAAGCCGAGGCTATTGGCCAGGCTGACATGTTTGGCGTGCTGGCGGAAGAGCCGGAACAAATTGAACAGTCTTATGCCAACTGTACACCGTGGCCTGAGCAGGTAGTATTAGACGGTGAGCGTGAAACGTTAGGGCTTTACCTGACGGGACACCCCATCAACCAGTATTTAAAAGAAATTGAGCGCTATGTTGGAGGCCACAGGCTGAAAGACATGCATCCGACAGAACGTGGTAAAGTCACCACGGCTGCGGGGCTCGTCATTGCCGCGCGGGTAATGGTCACCAAGCGCGGTAATCGTATCGGCATCTGTACACTGGATGACCGTTCCGGGCGTCTGGAAGTTATGTTGTTTACCGATGCCCTGGATAAATACCAGCAATTGCTGGAAAAAGACCGCATACTTATCGTCAGCGGACAGGTCAGCTTTGATGACTTCAGCGGCGGGCTTAAAATGATGGCCCGTGAAGTCATGGATATTGACGAAGCCCGGGAAAAATATGCTCGCGGGCTTGCTATCTCGCTGACGGACAGGCAAATTGATGACCAGCTTTTAAACCGACTCCGTCAGTCTCTGGAACCCCACCGCTCGGGGACAATTCCAGTACATCTCTACTATCAGAGGGCGGATGCACGTGCGCGGTTGCGTTTTGGCGCGACGTGGCGTGTCTCTCCGAGCGATCGTTTGCTAAACGATCTCCGCGGCCTTATTGGTTCGGAGCAGGTGGAACTGGAGTTTGACTAATACAGGAATACTATGAGTCTGAATTTCCTTGATTTTGAACAGCCGATTGCAGAGCTGGAAGCAAAAATCGATTCTCTGACTGCGGTTAGCCGTCAGGATGAGAAACTGGATATTAACATCGATGAAGAAGTGCATCGTCTGCGTGAAAAAAGCGTAGAACTAACGCGTAAAATCTTCGCCGATCTTGGCGCATGGCAGGTAGCCCAACTGGCGCGCCATCCACAGCGTCCGTACACCCTGGATTATGTCCGCCTGGCGTTTGATGAATTTGATGAGCTGGCGGGCGATCGTGCCTATGCGGATGACAAAGCTATCGTCGGCGGTATCGCGCGTCTGGATGGCCGTCCGGTGATGATCATTGGTCATCAGAAAGGCCGTGAGACCAAAGAAAAAATTCGTCGTAATTTCGGCATGCCAGCGCCGGAAGGCTATCGCAAAGCGCTGCGTCTGATGGAAATGGCTGAACGTTTCAACATGCCGATCATTACCTTCATTGACACCCCTGGGGCTTACCCGGGCGTGGGCGCTGAAGAACGTGGTCAGTCTGAAGCGATCGCGCGCAACCTGCGTGAAATGTCGCGTCTGAGCGTACCGGTCATCTGCACCGTTATCGGTGAAGGTGGTTCCGGCGGCGCGCTGGCGATCGGCGTAGGCGATAAAGTGAATATGCTGCAATACAGCACCTATTCCGTTATCTCCCCGGAAGGCTGCGCGTCTATTCTGTGGAAAAGCGCCGATAAAGCGCCGCTGGCCGCAGAAGCGATGGGGATTATCGCGCCGCGTTTGAAAGAGCTGAAGCTTATCGACTCTATCATTCCTGAACCGCTGGGTGGCGCGCACCGCAACCCGGAAGCCATGGCGGCGTCGCTGAAAGCGCAACTGCTGGCCGATCTCGCCGATCTTGATGTGTTAGGTAAAGAAGATCTGAAAAACCGTCGTTACCAGCGTCTGATGAGCTACGGCTACGCGTAAACTGCATTCATTCTGAAAAGGGCCACAATGCTGTGGCCCTTTTTTTTACCTACTGTTTGACCAGGCTATGCTTAACTAAGGTTTTTCCAGGAGGAACGCATGAATATCATTGCCATCATGGGACCGCATGGCGTCTTTTATAAAGATGAGCCCATCAAGGAACTTGAGCGTGCGCTACAACAGCAGGGGTTTCAGATTATCTGGCCGCAGAATAGCGTTGACCTGCTGAAGTTTATCGAACATAACCCGCGAATTTGCGGCGTCATTTTTGACTGGGATGAATACAGTCTGGATCTGTGCAGTGAGATCAACCAGCTAAACGAATATCTTCCGCTCTACGCCTTTATTAATACCCATTCGACGATGGATGTCAGCGCCCATGATCTGCGTATGGCGCTGTGGTTTTTTGAGTATGCGCTGGGCCAGTCTGAAGACATTGCCACCCGCATCCGCCAGTACACCAGTGAATATCTGGATAACATCACGCCGCCTTTTACCAAAGCGCTATTTACCTATGTGAAGGAAGGAAAGTATACCTTCTGCACGCCCGGTCATATGGCGGGAACGGCGTACCAGAAAAGCCCGGTCGGCTGCCTGTTCTATGATTTCTTTGGCGGCAATACGCTGAAAGCCGATGTGTCCATTTCTGTGACCGAGCTGGGTTCGCTGCTGGATCATACCGGCCCGCACCTGGAAGCGGAGGAGTATATCGCGCGCACTTTTGGCGCCGAGCAGAGCTATATGGTGACCAACGGCACGTCCACCTCCAATAAAATTGTTGGTATGTATGCCGCACCAACCGGCAGTACACTGTTGATTGACCGCAACTGTCATAAGTCGTTGGCGCATTTGCTGATGATGAGCGATGTGGTGCCAATCTGGTTGAAGCCGACGCGTAATGCGTTGGGCATTCTGGGCGGTATCCCCCGTCGGGAATTTACCCGTGCAAGCATTGAAAGCAAGATAGAGGAGACCCCCCAGGCGCAATGGCCGGTGCATGCGGTGATCACCAACTCTACCTATGACGGCCTGCTGTATAACACCAACTGGATCAAGCAAACGCTGGATGTGCCCTCTATCCATTTTGATTCAGCCTGGGTGCCATATACCCATTTTCATCCGATCTATCAGGGGAAAAGCGGGATGAGCGGTGAGCGCGTGCCGGGGAAGGTGATTTTTGAAACCCAGTCTACCCACAAGATGCTGGCGGCGTTGTCACAGGCTTCTCTGATCCACATTAAGGGTGACTACGACGAAGACACCTTCAACGAAGCCTTTATGATGCACACATCCACTTCGCCGAGTTACCCGATTGTTGCCTCGATAGAAACCGCAGCGGCCATGCTGCGAGGCAATTCAGGCAAGCGGTTAATCAATCGTTCGGTGGAGCGGGCGCTGCATTTTCGTAAAGAAGTGCAGCGGTTGCGTGAAGAGTCGGATGGCTGGTTTTTTGATATCTGGCAGCCGGAAAGGGTGGATGAAGCAGAATGCTGGCCGGTAGCGCCTGGTGAAGACTGGCACGGATTTGTCGATGCTGACGCCGACCACATGTTCCTCGACCCGGTGAAAGTCACTATTCTGACGCCGGGGATGGATGAACAAGGAAATATGAGTGAAGAGGGGATCCCCGCCGCGTTGGTGGCGAAATTCCTTGATGAACGCGGCGTGGTTGTCGAGAAAACGGGACCGTATAATCTGTTGTTCCTGTTCAGCATCGGCATTGATAAAACCCGGGCGATGGGCCTGCTGCGCGGCCTGACGGAATTTAAGCGTTCGTACGATCTGAATTTACGCGTGAAAAACATGCTGCCGGATCTGTATGCCGAGGATCCCGACTTTTATCGCAATATGCGTATTCAGGATCTGGCGCAGGGGATCCATAGGCTTATTCGCCAGCACGATCTCTCCGGGCTGATGCTACGGGCATTTGATACCTTACCGGAAATGAAAATGACGCCGCATCAGGCCTGGCAGCGGCAGATCAAAGGTGAGGTTGAAACGGTGGCGCTTGATCAACTGGTGGGGCGCGTTTCCGCCAATATGATCCTGCCTTATCCGCCCGGAGTACCGCTCTTGATGCCTGGTGAAATGATCACGGAAAAAAGCCGGGCTGTACTCGATTTCCTGCTGATGCTGTGTTCAGTGGGCCATCATTATCCTGGATTTGAAACCGATATCCATGGCGCTAAACTGGGTGAGGATGGCGTGTATCGTGTGAGAGTCTTAAAAATGGCATAACGACTTGCCTGAACCCATTACGCACGAGTAACGTGCTGAAAGAACAAACGAAAGAGGCGATGACGCTATGCTGGAATTAAAACAGGTTCACCATATTGCCATTATTGCGACGGACTACGCGGTGAGTAAGGCATTTTACTGCGATGTGCTGGGCTTCACCCTGATGAGCGAAGCCTACCGGGAAGAGCGTGACTCCTGGAAAGGCGATCTGGCATTGAACGGTCAGTATGTGATTGAGCTCTTTTCTTTCCCATTTCCACCTTGCCGCCCGAGTCGACCGGAAGCCTGTGGTTTACGTCATCTGGCATTCAGTGTGGATGATGTAGAGAAAGCGATCGCGCATCTGGAGGCTCGCGATGTGAAGTGTGAGGCGGTACGCATCGATCCTTTTACTGGCAAACGCTTTACGTTTTTTAACGATCCCGACGGATTACCGCTCGAACTGTATGAGCTGTAAGGCTTGTTATTGTGGCGTTAGCCCGGTAACGTGCCGGGCAATGCCATTGTAAGTAACCATCATGACAACACTCACGCTGAATACTTCACTGCTGAATTCTCAATCGATTCTGGTCGCCTTTAGCGGCGGGCTGGACTCCACCGTGCTGCTGCATCAGTTAGTGCTGTGGCGAGCACAGCACCCTGACGTTACGTTGCGCGCAATCCATATTCATCATGGACTAAGTCCCCATGCGGACAGCTGGGTGCAGCACTGTGAATCGATATGCGCGCAGTGGCAGGTGCCGTTGGTGGTTGAACGGGTCCGTCTGGAGGATGATGGCCTGGGTATAGAAGCTCAGGCGCGGCGGGCGCGCTATCACGCATTTGCACAGACGTTACTGCCGGGCGAGGTACTGATGACCGCCCAGCATTTGGATGACCAGTGCGAAACCTTTCTGCTGGCACTTAAGCGCGGCAGTGGTCCTGCCGGGCTTTCGGCCATGGGGGAACGCTCACCGTTCGCCGGGACCCGGCTGATCCGACCGCTGCTGGCGCAAACGCGAGAGGCGCTGGAAGGGTGGGCGCGACAGCACCAATTATGCTGGATCGAAGATGAAAGTAATCAGGATGATACCTACGATCGCAATTTCCTCAGATTGCGCGTTACTCCCTTGCTGCAACAGCGTTGGCCACACTTCGCGCAAGCTACAGCCCGCAGCGCCGCGCTGTGCGCCGAGCAGGAGAGCTTGCTGGATGAATTGCTTGCCAGCGATCTAGCCGACTGTGTCACGGCCCAGGGAACACTGTTGCTGGCGCCGCTTATGATGATGAGCGATGTGCGGCGTGCTGCGCTGCTTCGCCGCTGGCTGGCGGGATTACATGCGCCAATGCCTTCCCGTGACGCTCTGGAACGTATCTGGCAGGAAGTCGCGCTGGCACGAGAGGATGCTTCCCCCTGTTTTCGCCTTGGAGGGTTCGACATTCGTCGCTACCAGTCGCAACTGTGGTGGGTGAAACCGGTCGACGGGCACAGCGAAACCGTCATTCCTTGGCCATGCTGGCAAACGCCGCTGACGCTGCCCGTTGGGCTGGGATCGGTGCAGTTAATCTCCGCAGGCGAATTGCGCGTGCCTAAAGCGGACGAGCTGGTCAGTATTCGTTTTAAAGCGCCAGGCGTATTACATATTGTCGGGCGTAACGGTGGACGTAAATTAAAGAAAATCTGGCAGGAGCAGGGGATTCCACCCTGGCGACGAGATACCACGCCGCTGCTTTTTTATGGTGAAACGTTGATTGCGGCTGCGGGTGTTTTTGTGACGCGTGAGGGAATAGCAGAAGATGAAGAAGGTGTGAGTCTGATTTGGCATGCCTGATGGCGCTGCGCTTATCCGGCCTACGTATCGCATGGACCGTAGGCCGGATAAGGTGCTTGCACCGCCATCCGGCAACAAAATAATCAGGATTCGCTGACTACCACGGTACCGATTTGTGGGTGGCTGAAGCTGGCAATTTTGTCGAGGCGAAGCTCACGGGTTTCACCTGCGACCTCTGCGACCAGATATTCCACGTTTTTGCGGGAAACCAGATCGTTTGCCTTCGCTTGCAAAACTTCGCCATCTTTTAACGCCAACGTCAGTAACAAATGGTGCTGGCAGGCGAGTTCAAGATTGTCGTAATCATCACAGTTGATGGGTTGATACGTTTCATTCATTGACATAATCGCTCACCAGTAAGTTCGCGGCAGCATAGGCCGCTTTTTCCCTGACCGACTCTGAAAGGGCGCTGTCTGCCGCCACTTCATTAAGCACCTTCAATACGCAGCCCAGCGCATCCGGGACATACCCTAAGTCTCCGCTGGCGATTTCCGCGTACCGCTTGCGTATTAACTCACAATATTTTTCCACATGCCCTCCTGTCAGCACTCTGACTTAACCGTGGATGCAAGTCTAAGCCTACGAAGATAAACTCTGTTTAGCAAGGTGACTATACCATACTCATTCAGGCAATATCAGCGCCTTGATAGAGGCGCTGTTAGCAGCCTTTTGCCGTGGTTTTCGCTACAATGTGCGCCTGATTCGAAAGGAGTTCTCAAATGGCGCTTAAAGCGACAATCTATAAAGCTGTAGTCAATGTGGCGGATCTTGACCGCAACCAATTCCTTGACGCAGCCTTGACGCTGGCGCGTCACCCTTCAGAAACCCAGGAGCGCATGATGCTGCGTCTGCTGGCGTGGATTAAATATGCCGATGAGCGCCTGCAGTTTACGCGGGGCCTGAGTGCGGAAGATGAACCGGAAGCATGGCTGCGAAACGACCATCTGGGCATTGATTTATGGATTGAACTCGGCCTGCCGGATGAGCGCCGTATTAAGAAAGCCTGCACTCAGTCTGCTGAGGTGGCCCTGTTTACCTACAACAGCCGTGCGGCCCAGATCTGGTGGCAACAAAACCAGAGTAAGTGCGCGCAGTTTAAAAATCTTACCGTGTGGTATCTGGATGACGAACAGCTGGCACAACTGAGTGAATTTGCTGGTCGCACCATGGCGCTGCAGGCGACGATCCAGGATGGCGCGATCTGGTTGTCCGATTCTCAGAACAATCTGGAAATTCATCTGACCGCGTGGCAGCCGCGTTCATGATTGTTATCTCCCGAAACGTCTCTATCCCTGACAATGAGCTGGAAATCACGGCGATTCGGGCGCAGGGCGCGGGCGGTCAGCACGTTAACAAGACCTCGACGGCTATCCATTTGCGCTTTGACATTCGGGCCTCTGGCCTGCCAGAGTATTATAAGGAACGACTGCTTGCCGCCAGCCATCATCTGATTAGCAGCGATGGCATTATTATCATTAAGGCGCAGGAATACCGTAGCCAGGAGCTTAATCGGGAAGCGGCAATCTCGCGGCTGGTGGCGGTGATCAAAGAATTAACCGCAGTGCAAAAAAGCCGACAGGCAACGCGTCCTACGCGCGCTTCGAAAGAGCGTAGGTTGTCGTCGAAGGCGCAAAAATCCACAGTGAAAGCACTGCGCGGGAGAGTTCGTCGAACGCAAGACTGACGAGCAGGAATAAAAATTTATAAGGAATTGATAGTGAAAACAGCAATATTGTCCGTAGTCGCTGCATGCACGCTTTTTTCCTTGATCGGCTGTAACAACCGTACTGAAGTCGAAGTACTACAGCCGACACGGGCGGCAGAATTAAAACCGATGCAGCAGAGCTGGCGTGGCATCCTGCCTTGCGCAGACTGCGAAGGGATTGAAACTTCTCTGTTCCTTGAAAAAGACGGAACATGGGTGATGAACGAACGCTATCAGGGGGTGAGGGATGAACCGTCGTCCTTTGCCTCTTATGGTACATGGGCGCGCACTGCTGACAAGCTGGTGCTGACCGACAGCAAAGGTGAAAAGTCGTACTACCGGGTAAAAGGTGAAGCGCTGGAAATGCTCGATCGTGAAGGTAATCCGATTGAGTCGCAGTTCAACTACACGCTCCAGCCGGTTTCCGCCAGCTTACCAGTGACGCCAATGCCGATGCGGGGGATGTACTTCTATATGGCTGATGCAGCTATCTTTACCGACTGCGCAACGGGTAAACGGATGCCGGTGGCGAATAACGCCCAGCTTGAGCGTGACTATTTAGCCGCTCGCGCGGAAAACGGGCAATCCGTACTGCTGACGCTGGAAGCGCATTTCACGCTGGAGGCGAACCCGGACACCGGCGAAAAAGTGAAAACGCTGATGGCGGATAAAGATGCGAAGTTTATCCCTGGTAAAGCGTGTAATTAATCGATAAAAAAAGGCCCTGATAATCAGGGCCTTTTGCTGGTATTAGCCTTTAATGGCTTTTACCAGGTAGTCGACGATGTCGCCTGTTTTAATCAACTGCTTCTCGCCGTTACGACGGTATTTGTATTCGATATCGTCGTTGTCGAGGTTACGGTCGCCCAGCACGATGGTGTGCGGAATACCGATCAGTTCCATATCGGCAAACATCACGCCCGGACGCTCTTTACGGTCGTCCATCAGCACTTCAATGCCCTGCGCGCGCAACTCAGCGTACAGTTTTTCAGCCAGTTCCTGCACGCGATAGGACTTATGCATGTTCATCGGCAGAATTGCCACCTGGAACGGGGCAATGGCGTCTGGCCAGACGATACCGCGATCGTCATAGTTCTGTTCGATAGCGGCAGCAACCACGCGAGTTACTCCGATACCGTAGCAACCCATGGTCAGGATCTGGTTACGACCGTCTTCGCCCTGAACGGCGGCTTTCATCGCTTCAGAGTACTTGGTGCCCAACTGGAAGATGTGACCCACTTCGATGCCGCGTTTAATCAGCAACGTGCCCTTGCCATCCGGACTCGGATCGCCAGCGACCACGTTACGGATGTCAGCCACTTCCGGGGTGGCGACGTCGCGATCCCAGTTGATACCGAAATAGTGCTTACCGTCGATGTTCGCACCCGCGGCGAAATCGCTCATCACGGCAACGGTACGGTCGATAACAACCGGAATTGGCATGTTCACCGGACCTAGAGAACCTGGACCCGCTTTCACCAACGCGCGGATTTCTTCTTCAGTGGCGAAGGTCAGTGGGCTGGCAACCTGCGGCAGTTTTTCCGCTTTGACTTCGTTCAGCTCGTGATCGCCGCGAACCAGCAGCGCAATCAGCGGAGACTTGCTGCCTTCAACCGCTTTCACCAGCAGGGTTTTTACGGTTTTTTCGATCGGCAGGTTGAACTGTTCAACCAGCTCGGCGATGGTTTTCGCGTTCGGCGTATCAACCAGCGTCATCTCCTGCGTTGCTGCCGCACGCGGCTCTTTCGGGGCCACGGCTTCGGCGAATTCGATGTTTGCTGCATAGTCGGAGGAGTCGGAGAAGATCACATCGTCTTCGCCGCTCTGCGCCAGCACCTGGAATTCGTGAGAGGCGCTACCGCCGATTGAACCGGTGTCCGCCTGGACCGCACGGAAATCGAGACCCATACGGCTGAAGATCTTGCTGTACGCCGCATACATCGCGTCGTAGGTCTCCTGCAGAGATTCCTGAGAAGTATGGAAAGAATAAGCATCTTTCATCAGGAATTCGCGGGAACGCATCACGCCGAAGCGCGGACGGACTTCGTCACGGAATTTAGTTTGGATCTGGTAAAAGTTCAGCGGCAGCTGTTTGTAAGAGCTCAGCTCGTTACGAATCAGGTCGGTGATCACTTCTTCATGCGTTGGGCCAAGGACGAACGGGCGATCGCCACGGTCAGCAATACGCAGCAGTTCCGGGCCGTATTGTTCCCAACGGCCACTCTCTTGCCACAGCTCAGAGGGCTGAACGACCGGCATCAACACCTCGATCGCACCGGCGTTGTTCATCTCTTCACGCACGATGTTTTCGACTTTTTTCAGGACGCGCACGCCGGTCGGCAGCCAGGTATATAACCCGGAGGCCAGCTTGCGGATCATCCCGGCGCGCAGCATCAGCTGGTGGCTGATGACTTCGGCGTCGGCAGGTGTCTCCTTCAGAGTGGAGAGCAGATATTGGCTAGTACGCATGTTGTTACGGTTCCAGTTGAACGATCGAACAGGCTCAAAACGAGCCTGGCACAAAACAAAAGTGGTTTAGTTTACCAGCGAGAAAGGGATGTCAAAAGAGTACGCGACGCAAATTAGCGGGCTTCCAGAGCAAAGACCTCAAATCCTGACGGCGTAACGCGCCAGCGGACGTTAAAGTCCAGCAGCCAAACGGCATAGGTTTTGCCTTCTTCCTCGTTTTTACGGTAGGCAGGACGGGGATCCTGCGCCAGCACTTCGGCAATAAACTGGCGAAGATGCGGATAACGTTTTTCCAGCCCAGCCAGTTGCCCAGCGATCTCTTCACTGAACGTCACATCTATGCTGGCCTGCGGTGCATCCTGAGCATAGCTGGCGCGAGCAGCGGGCAGCGATTCGGCAAATGGCAGATACGGCTTAATATCCACTACCGGCGTACCATCGACAAGATCCAGTCCGCCGAGCTCAAGGATAACGTGCTCTTTATGGCAGCGGATGCCCCGCAGCTCAACCAAAGACATGCCAACAGGGTTCGGACGAAACGTTGAACGCGTGGCGAAGACACCCATTCTGGCGTTGCCGCCAAGACGGGGAGGGCGCACGGTTGGACGCCATCCTCCTTCCATTGTCTGATGAAAAACAAAAATCACCCACAAATGGCTGAAGGCTTCCAGGCCGCGAACAGCTTCGGCCTGGTTATAGGGAGCGAGCAAATGCAGTTCGCCGCTGGCGCTTTTCACCAGACCTGGCTGGCGTGGAACAGCGAACTTTTCTTTATAAGGTGAGCGGATAACGCCTATTTGCTCGAACTGAAAATGGCTCATTTCGCCGAAATGTTCAGTGCAGAACCAATGCAAACCGCCTGACGATAGCAACCTGGGGTCCCGCTGGTTACTTCGCAACTGTGCAGCAATACCGCATTCGCTTTCATTTTAGAGGCGTTAATCTGCATGCGTTTACGTGCGGTTGGGATGCTAGGAGGGGAATCCTGGTTTGATGCCTGGCAGGATTCGCCGCTGACTTCGCCGAGATCGCGGAACGGTTTACCCACTAAATCTTCGGCGTTAGTAATGATTCTTACCGGCGCCGCGCGCGGTGCTTTTGGTTTTTCCGGCTCCGCTTTTGGCGGGGTAGCGGTGCTTTGAACGGGTTCAACAGGGGATCTGCTTAACATAGAACAGCCGCTCAGCATGAGTGCTACTAAACAGATCGGTAAAGCACGCATAATATTTCCTCAATGAATGATCTAAACGTCAGATATTGAATCAGGTGCTTGCATAAATGACAAGACGGGCAAGCGCCCGTCCTGATGATATTACAGATTCTGGAAACAGCCTAAAATTACCAGCCCTTAACCGCACCGCCGTTGAAGACTTTGTTTGCCGCTTCGTACACTTCGTCAGACTGGTAGGCCTGCACGAATTTCTTCACGTTCTCAGCATCTTTGTTGTCTTCACGGGTCACGATCAGGTTTACGTACGGAGAATCTTTATCTTCAACAAAGATACCGTCTTTTGCCGGGGTCAGGCCAATCTGGCTGGCGTAGGTGGTGTTGATGACCGCCAGGGCGATTTGCGCATCGTCCAGGGAACGCGGCAGCTGCGGCGCTTCCAGTTCAACCAGCTTCAGGTTTTTCGGGTTTTCAATCACGTCCAGCGCGGTCGGCAGCAGGCCAACACCGTCTTTCAGTTTGATTAAGCCCACTTTTTGCAGCAGCAGCAGCGAGCGGCCGAGGTTAGTCGGGTCGTTTGGAATAGCGACCTGAGAACCTTCCTGCAGCTCATCCAGTGATTTGATTTTTTTTGAATAGCCCGCAATCGGGTAAACAAAAGTATTGCCCGCGGCAACCAGCTTGTAACCACGATCTTTAATCTGCTGATCCAGGTACGGTTTGTGCTGGAAGGCGTTAGCATCAATGTCGCCTTTGCTCAGCGCTTCGTTAGGCAGGACGTAATCGTTAAACGTGACCAGCTCAACGTCCAGACCGTATTTTTCTTTTGCCACTTTCTGCGCGACTTCTGCAACCTGCTGCTCTGCGCCAACAATAACGCCCACTTTGATGTGGTTAGGATCTTTTTCATCCTGACCGCAACCCACAAGTGCCAGAGAACCGATCAGGGCTCCAACTGCCGCAAAGGTTTTGAATTTGAACGCCATGCTTATTTCCTTTTCTTAATGAGTTTTTAGTGTTGTGTGCAACGTTATTTGTGCGTGACAACCCGGACGATGCGATCGCCGGATAACTGAATTAAATAAACCAGAACGACGAGCAATACCAGTACTGTATTCATCACGGTGGCGTTGTAGCCAATATAACCGTACTGGTAGCCAATCTGTCCCAGACCACCTGCGCCGACGGCACCGCCCATCGCGGAATAGCCAACCAGCGTGATAAGGGTGATGGTGGCGGCATTGACCAGGCCCGGCAGCGCTTCTGGCAGCAGGACTTTACGCACGATCTGTAACGGTGTAGCGCCCATTGCACGAGAGGCTTCAATCAGCCCGGTCGGGATTTCCAGCAGCGCGTTTTCCACCATACGGGCGATAAACGGCGCGGCGCCGACGGTCAGTGGAACAATAGCGGCCTGCAGCCCGATAGAAGTACCCACAATCATGCGGGTGAAAGGAATCATCCACACCAGCAAAATAATGAATGGGATGGAACGGAAAATATTTACCAGTGCAGAGAGCGTACGGTAAAGCTTAGCGTTCTCAATGATTTGCCCAGGACGCGTAACGTACAGCAATACGCCAACCGGCAGGCCAATGACAAAACCAAAAAAACCGGACACAAAGGTCATTGCCAGCGTTTCCCATACGCCGCGAACCAGCAGCCACATCATCGGCTCAGACATAACCCAGTACCTCTACTTTTACATGGTGTTCCTGCAGCCAATTAATGGCTGCTTGTGTATCTTCCTGTGTGCCGTGCATTTCAGTCAGCATGATGCCGAACTTCACGCCGCCGGCGTAATCCATCTGCGCGCTAATAATGTTGTTATTTACATTAAAGCGACGGGCCGTCTCAGAGAGTAATGGCGCATCGACCGAATGACCGGTGAACTCCATGCGCAGCATTGGCACGCTGTCGGCCTGCGGCTCTGCTTTTAAACGTTCCAGATAATCTTCCGGGATATCCAGATGCAGAGTGGACTGGATAAACTTCTGTGCCAGCGGCGTTTTCGGATGAGAGAAAACTTCGCTGACGGTGTCTTGCTCAATCAGTTCACCATTACTGATGACCGCCACGCAGTCACAAATGCGTTTTACTACGTCCATCTCATGGGTAATTAGCAGAATGGTGAGACCCAGACGACGGTTAATGTCTTTCAGCAGCTCCAGAATCGAACGCGTGGTTGCCGGGTCGAGTGCGCTGGTGGCTTCATCGCACAGCAACACTTTGGGATTACTTGCCAGCGCACGAGCGATCGCCACTCGTTGTTTTTGTCCACCGGAAAGGTTGGCCGGATAGCTATCGTGCTTGTCGCCAAGACCGACTAAATCCAGCAGTTCTGTTACACGGCGTTTGATCTCTTCTTTTGGTGTGTTATCCAGTTCCAGCGGCAGCGCGACGTTGCCAAATACGGTACGGGAAGAGAGCAGGTTAAAGTGCTGGAAAATCATGCCGATTTGACGGCGAGCTTTGGTCAACTCGGACTCTGAAAGCGTGGTCAGTTCCTGACCGCCGACCTGAACGCTGCCTTCGGTTGGGCGTTCAAGTAAGTTAACGCAGCGGATAAGTGTACTTTTACCGGCACCGGAGGCGCCAATTACGCCGTAAATCTGCCCGGCAGGAACGTGCAGGCTGACATTATTTAGCGCCTGAATGGTGCGAGTCCCCTGCTGGAACACTTTGGTGATATTCGAAAGTTTAATCATTGGTTATTTATTATCGTAATTAAGTTAGCCGTGGCATTTTCGTCTGTCTGGGACGGTCAAGGCCGTCAACAAGATGGATGTTAAGGCATCCAGACGTCTAAATCAATCTAGCTTTGCACGATGAGCACTTTCTTGCCCGCCGAAACATGCGATACTAGAGCCACATGCCTTATTCAGGAGCTATAAAAGGTGGCAAAGTCTGTACCCGCAATTTTTCTCGACCGTGACGGCACCATTAATGTGGACCACGGTTACGTACATGAGATTGACGAGTTCGAGTTTATCGACGGTGTTATTGATGCCATGCGTGAACTTAAAAATATGGGTTACGCGCTAATTGTGGTGACGAACCAGTCTGGTATCGCGCGCGGTAAATTTACCGAGGCTCAGTTTGAAACGTTGACCGAATGGATGGACTGGTCGCTGGCCGATCGCGACGTTGATCTGGATGGTATCTACTATTGCCCGCATCATCCGCAGGGTACCGTAGAAGAGTATCGTCAGGTCTGCGATTGCCGTAAACCGCATCCCGGGATGCTGATTTCCGCCCGCGACTTCCTGCACATCGATATGGCTGCTTCTTATATGGTAGGCGACAAAATAGAAGATATGCAGGCGGCAGCTGCTGCGAATGTTGGAACCAAGGTACTGGTGCGCACGGGCAAACCCGTCACGCCGGAAGCAGAAAATGCGGCAGATTTGGTTATAAATAGTCTGGCAGACCTGCCAATGGCGATAAAAAAGCAGCAAAAGTAAGCGTTGTGGGTAAAAGGTGAGCGGTTGAAACAAAAATGCATTTTTCCGCTTGTCTTCCTGAGTCGACTCCCTATAATGCGCCTCCATCGACACGGCGGATGTGAATCACT
>NZ_SZWK01000017.1:0-1486 GCF_005280815.1 Citrobacter sp. TBCS-15
TCTGAAAATTTCCCTTAAAATATCATTTAATGGGGGGGGATATATAAAAAAATATTTTTATTTTCTTTCTGACAACATCATCTTTATCTCTTTATTTATTTTATTTTTAATTCTTTTCCTGATTACTTTATTGCTTGGCTCATAGTCGTCACAGTACACACCTTTATACTGTAGCTTGTGCCATTCATTGTGCTTACCTTTACCCATAATCATTCCATTCTATCCAGCATAACCAACCACGAACCAAACCATGCGATACCTATCATAGTTTAATAGCAAGCCGCACTAATAGCCATAGCAATGCGAACACTGGATTAATAACTAACAGCAACAATAACAATGCTATGCTCGGACTAATGAACAATGCAATAATAAATAATAATAATATAATCATTTGTTCCTCTCAATCAAAGCAACAATGCCTAAGCCAATCAACGTACCTATTAGCCAACCAATACACCATTCTATAAATATCATTTGCTTCTCCTTTATATATAGCAGTATTGGGAATCGAACCCACGTATCACACTTATCATGCTGTCTTACCATTAGACTATACTGCTAACTATGACTACCTCATCTTGTTATTCCTAACTATTAGTAGCTGGTATCTCATCAGACACTATATTGGTAAACATATATAATGGACTCGAACCACTTATGAACTCCTATAACAGAAAACGTTACGTTAGTTTATATATGCCACTAAGCTGTTAGTATGCCGCAGGATACTCATTAACTACTCCCGACCTTATGTAGTCACTTAGCTATTCAATTGAAATAGAGCAGCAGGGAATCGAACCCTACACCACGTCAGTACACCTTATTACTCTTATGCTTGTCTAGTTGTGCCAAGGTACTGCGCAATAGCTTAGCACTTCATATATGGACTATACACCACTAACACAACAAAGGGAGTCGCACCCTCATCTTCTCTTTGCAGAGCTGTAATACTATTATACTATGCTGTGTTATTATATGCCAGCTACGTTAAAGGTTCACTAACATATAATAAAATAAAGGAGAATGAGATACAATGGACTCGAACCATTTGAAGTATCCAAGGCTATTATAACAGCTTACTTATATCTCTAATTGCAAAGGGCTGTTAGTTGGCGACACTCATTTAACTAAGGCATTCCCGTCACCTTGCACCCTATTGCTTGGCTGTTAACTCTATAACATTTAAGCACCGTCAATCAGTACACCTTAGTCTTTAGGAAAAAATATGCAAAGACCAAACAATTTCTTTAAGCTTCTTATATCGTCAAGAGTAACGGATAGTTTTCTTTTGCGGTATACACTAACAACCCATTTACAATGGACGTGACCTCTAGTGCTATTAAGTCCTTGTTTGTTGTAAAGACTCCATTATAAAGCTTTTTTATTTTCTTATTACTGGTCAAGAGTAACCCCTCGCTATGCTAGATAGCCACTAACCTAATTCAAAACGTTTAATACTCCAGCCACTAACAATAAGATAGAT
>NZ_SZWK01000016.1:0-1469 GCF_005280815.1 Citrobacter sp. TBCS-15
GTCAAAGGAACTTCTTACACTTATTATGGAGAAACAAACATAGAGCGTTTAAGTCGTTGGGATATAAAAGACGAAATATTTAGTTTTATGGGGATATTATATCCGAAACTACCTAAAACACCTACTGGAGTTAGATTTTTAGACGATATTGGAAATGAATATACTGCAATTGTGTTTAAGACGGAACAGGTACAGAATTATATTTTAATCAATACAGATGTAAATGATGAAATTTATCAAGGCTGGAACGGAACGACTTCATTAAATTTGTTCCCTGTAATGGACTTTGAACGATACAGAACACGTATAATCGAACGCGGTCAAATGGAGTTAATCAATTTAACTAAGGCAGAGTTCAAAATCAAGAGAAAGGCGGACTTCGTTTAATGTTAGAAGCTAATGTTTATGATAACTTTAACCCTAATTATTATAATATATCTGATTTTACTCTTCCTAATGGTAAAAAAGACAAAAGAGGGCTACCAATACCAAAGGCAAGATGTCAAGTTATTAACTATGAGTTATGGGAAACAGGTTATCTTTACACTTCGTCAGCTACATTGACGGTTTCGGTAGAAGTTGGGGATATTGTTCAAATTCTTTTTCCTGAAGTTGTTCCAATCGAGGAGGCTCTAGGTCAAAAGAAAAAGCTAAACTTGGATATGGTTTATCTTGTGACAGATGTAGATGAAAGTAATAAAGCTACATTAAAGAACTATTTTTGGGCAATGATTGAAAGTCTTGATGTTCCAAATGCAATAACTAAAACGACAAATTTTGCTATCATTGATTATTTAATTGACCCTAATAAGAATAATTTAATGAGTTATGGCTACTTTTTCAATTCAACTATCTTTGAAGGAAAGGCTACAATCAACCGAAAAGCGGAAACTTCATCGGCTCATGACGTAGCTAAAAGGATATTCTCTAAGGTTCAATTTCAACCGACAACAACTATTCAACACGCTTCGTCTGAAATAGACCCTAGAAACTTATTATTCATTAACTTCGCTTCTAGGAACTGGAATAGAAATAGAATCACGACAAGGGTAGATATTAAGCAAAGCGTGACAATGGACACGGAAACAATAACAGAACGTTCGGCTTATAATTTTGCTGTTGTGTTTGTTAAAAATAAGGCAACAGACGACTATACAGACCCTCCTAAAATGTACACAGCAAAAAATAATGGAGATGTCATTGACTATAGCACTTATGGCGGAGACGGAACAGACTTGCCAGATGTAAGAACAGCTAAAACATTGTTTTATGATAGAGATGAACACGGAAACCCGCCAGATATATCTACTATTAAAGCTGAAATTTCACCCTCCACGATCGTCACAAGGTTATTCTTTAACCAAAACGAACTCTTACCTTTGTATGTTAATGACTTGGTAGATATATGGTATGACGGTAAACTGTATTCAGGATATATAGCAGATAGAGTTAAAACAGAGTTCAATGAT
>NZ_SZWK01000133.1:0-1323 GCF_005280815.1 Citrobacter sp. TBCS-15
GAGTGGTTAGATTATGTGTAAGAAACGCAAATACACAAAAATGGGTGCTTTATATTCAATAGCAAATGCACAGCATAATAAAAAGAAAGCTGATAAGATACCAGTAAGAGCTTATTACTGCAAGTGGTGCAATTCATATCACTTATCAAGTCAGCAAAGACTAAATATTAAGACAGGAGTAATTGGATAATGAATAATGAATTTACATATTATAAAGTAGAATGGTTAGAAAAAGATATAACAGGTTTTTACAACGTTAAAAATAAAAAATATTATACAAAGAGAGAAGCGTTTGATTTTAAGTATTTTGTAGAAAAATCTGATATAGCTTCTAATTGTTTAGTTAAAAAAATAACTGAAATTACTGAAGTTATCGCTTGACAATTTAAAAGAAGTTTAATATAATAGTATATATAAAAAATTAAGGAGAATTAAGATGATTAAATTATTTAACAAGAAGCCTAAAGATAAATATAAGAGAGCTGTAGCTTTTAGTTTGAAAGGTTTAGGTAAACAAATTAGTGCTTTAGAAAATAAAGGTTTTGAACGTGTGGGAGATATTCAAACAATTGTAATGAACGGAACAAGTTCAGGTTATGAGCAACTAATGGTTAAGAAAGTAGATAAATAAAATGACAAATGAAGAATTATATGAAAGAATTACTAGCGTACTAGAGGAACAAGGTATCGCAATGAATCAATTTGAGTTAAAAGTTAAATCTGAAACAGGTAAATATCCTAACCTAAGAATAACTAAATCACGCTTGAGCTTGCCAAATACCGTAGCATTCCCTTATCTTACTATGTTTTTAAATGATGATGAAATGCACGAGCTTACACTTAAAAAAATTGATAGCGTAGGAGATAACGGAGAAGCGTTTGACTTACTAGATGAGATATTGTCTAGTTTAGAACCAAGCAAAGAATATCTATATAAGCAACGATTGAAGCGTAAAATGCAAAGGGAGGCAATGAGATAATATTACACAAGTACACAAGGAAGATTAATAGTTCAAAATATCCACGGTCAACAGCTAGAAAGATCGCTAATGACTTGAACAAGAATGACCCTTTTAATAATTATCTAGTGAGCCTTGAGCTTGGCTCTAAAAGGTATATTATTGAAAAATTTGAAATTAGAGGTATGAATAGATGAAACGTTTTTACGTAGAGGAAGACGACAATGGCAAAGAGATTAAGCGAAAACTTACAACTTTTGCTAATGATGATTTAACACAGCTTTCAGATGATGAGCTAGAAACATTATATTATGAATCATCTGCTCAATTTTTAGCTAAAGCAATGCACTTTATGAAGATTGAG
>NZ_SZWK01000130.1:0-1527 GCF_005280815.1 Citrobacter sp. TBCS-15
CCAAATACCTTTTGCTCCGTCAACTGCTCCGTTCCATATATCAGCGAACCATTGACCGATACCGCTAAAGAATGAAACTATTCCGTCCCATGCACTCTTCAAGAAGTCTACAAAGTCAGCCCATATCTTTTTGCCTGTTTTGGTTTGAGTGAAGAAATAAACTAGACCGGCAACAACAGCGATGATTGCAGCTGCAATTAATACATAAGGGTTAAGTCCAGCAACCTTATTGAAAGCTTTCATTATGCCCATTCCTGATTTAATTGACTTTTGTAACTTTTGGAAAGCACCGATAGCAGTTACTATTCCAGTTCCGATTTTAAAAGCCACAAACCCTGCTATTAGTTCAACTAAAGCCACTTTTATCTCATCTATTGCACCCTTACTCTCACTAAATTTCTTTGCAAAATCAGCGATTTTCTTTATGACATCAGCCAACCATTTTGCCAAATTAGCGATAGTTTTACTTACATTCTCAACAGAACCTGAACTTTCAGCAGTTTTTGAATCTACACCAGTAAATGATTCTATTAGTTGTCCGATTATACTTAGAACTGAACCAAAAGTTGATTTTAAACCGTCCCAAATCTTAGAGAAAGAACTTAAAGCACCATTTTTTTCTAACGCTTCCCATAGTTCTTTGACATACTTGACTATGCTATCTATAGCTTTACCAGCACCTTTGCCCCAATCGTCCATTTTATCAATTATGGCATTGATAACAGGCGTTAAAGCCTCAAGAGTAGGAAGTAAAGCTTGCGATAAGTCTTCATTAAAACCAGACCAAGTGTCCCTTATAGTTTTTGTAGCACCGCTTGAACCGTCTGCTGCTTTTTGCATAGCCTTATCGAGCATATCCATTGAGACAGCACCGTTTGAAACAGCTTCATTGAATGAACCATACTGCTTTAATTGTGGGTTCATTTGCATAACAGTGTCTTTTAAAGAAGCGCTAAGAGCCGTGTTGTTGTCTGTTAACTGATTGATATTTTCAGCAGTAACTTTTCCAGAAGCCGCCATCTGACCATAAGCCTGTGCGACACCTTTTAAATTTTCTCCAGTACCACCAAACGCTTGGTTAGCTTTTACTAACGCTTCTGTTTTACCAACTGCTGTTTTAGCACTATCTCCTAAACCAATGAACGTTGTTGAAAGTTTTAAAGTATCTTCACTATTTGCGTTGGTGTCTCTAGCGAGCTTTTGCATAGATTGGCTTACATAGTCAAAATCTTTTCCATTACCTTTGAACTTCATCGTGTTCTTCAAGGCAATCATAGCTGTTTGAGTATCCATTGCGTCGGATATCCAACCTTTTAAGCCATTACCAACAGCACTAACAGCACTTGAACCGATTTGCCTAAATACACCTACAGCAATCTCTCTAAGACCGCTAAAGCGTGACTTCATGCCATTAATTCCGCTATTAACGCCCTTGGTATCCATTTTAGCTTCAATGTTCCAAGAGCCTGAACTAATAGCGCTCTCGACTTGCTTAATTTCGCCCTCTAGCCTGTTAGCTTGTGTTTC
>NZ_SZWK01000138.1:0-3065 GCF_005280815.1 Citrobacter sp. TBCS-15
GAGTGGTTAGATTATGTGTAAGAAACGCAAATACACAAAAATGGGCGCTTTATATTCAATAGCGAATGCCCAGCATACTAAAAAGAGCAAGAAGAATAAAGATGATAAGATACCAGTTAGAGCTTATTATTGCAAATGGTGCACTTGTTATCACTTATCAAGTCAGCAAAGATTAAACATTAAGACAGGAGTAATTGGATAATGAAAGATGAATTTACATACTACATAGCTCGATACTTTTCAGATGATTTTGGAGAATTTGAAAGCCGTAAGTTTTATAATAAAAGAGAAGCTCTGGAATGGTTTGAATTGTTACCTGAAAAACAAAGAATTGAACTTAAAAAATATACTGAAATCACTGAGGTTATAGCATAATGACAAATGAAGAATTATACGAAAGAATAAGTAACTCACTAAAAGAGCAAGGTATCGGAATAAGTCAATTTGAATCAAAAGTTAAAGCTGAAACAGGTAAATACCCTAACTTAAAAATGACTAAATCACGTTTGAGTTTACCGAATACCGTAGCATTCCCTTATCTTACTATGTTTTTCAATGATGATGAAATGCACGAAATTACACTTAAAAAGATTGATAGCGTAGGAAACAACGGAGAAGCGTTTGACTTATTAGATGAGATATTATCGAACTTAGAGCCAAGCAAGGAGTATCTATATAAGCAACGATTAAAGCGTAGAATGCAAAGAGAGGTAATAAAATGATTTTACATAAGTACACGCGTAAGATTAATAGTTCAAAATATCCACGGTCAACAGCTCGAAAAATTGCTAATGGCTTGAACAAAAAAGACTGCTTCAATAATTATCTAATAAGTTTCGAGCTTGGTTCTAAAAGGTATATTATTGAAAAATTTGAAATTAAAGGAATGAAATAAATGGAATGCAAACACAAATGGGTAACAGTAGGTTGGTGCGCTGATGGTTGCGGTTGTTGTGGTAATTTAAGTGCAGTTTGTACAATATGTGAAGAAACTATAAATGACTACTTAAGTTATTGGGAAATAGAAAAGCTTGAATTAGATGAAGATGAGGACGACGAATAAATGAAACGTTACTACGTAGAAGAGAACGACGAAGGCAAAGAAATTAAACGTAAACTTACAACTTTTGATAATGATGATTTAACACAGTTTTCAGATGATGAACTAGAAACATTATACTATGAATCATCAGCGCAGTTTTTGGCTAAAGCGTTGCACTTTATAAAGATTGAGAATGAACTATTTTCAAGAAAGAGTGTAACTGTAAGTGATGAATTTCTAGAACAAACTGGAAAAAACATTTTTGAAGCCATTAAGCAGGTAAGCAATTGAACCATGGAACAGGAGGTAAGAATTTGAATGATGTATTTATGCAAAAGAAACAAGTAAACAATGAAATAGCAGTAAATTCATATAACCAATTATTAGGCTGGATATTTTTATAAATGGTTGAAATTTTAAAACACTACACAAACAAAGCAAATTCAGCGGTCAATCCAGAACACTGCGGTAAAATGATAGCTAAAATATTGAACGAGCAAGACCCACTGAACCAATACCAATGCGAGTATAGCCATAATGCAAAAATGTGGCTAGTGACTAAGTACGAAATTTATAAAGGAGAATAACTATATTTATTTTAACAGACGACATGCTTAAAAGTATAGCATTGATTCAGAAAGCTCATAAAAAGGCAGACAAGGGCTTTAATGATATTGTAGCACAATTATATCAACAAGAGTTTAAAACACAAGAGAAAGCAAAATATGAGCATATAAAGCAAGCTAAGGAGAAAGCACTTGAAGAACAACGAAGAGAAGCTATTAATCACGCTAGGGAGAGGGACAGGGAAAAATCAATTATTCAAAATGATACTGACTCACAAGATACGGATAATTCAAAAGCTGGACTTCAAATTGAAGAGCCTGCGCAACAGACTACAAGCTCGGTTATTGGAAGCGATTGGTCACAAGTTAGCCCAGAAATAGCTGCGAATTACATGTCAAGTAAGACAGGAGTAAGTGCTAGTAAATGGCTTGATGTGATTTATAAGGAGTCGAGCGGAAACCCTTATGTTGAAAATGAGTTATCATGCTGGGGACTATTACAGATAATGCAAAGCGTGCATGGGCAGGTATCTAATTTAAGTCCACAGGATTATTTAGACAAAGCAGTAAGTATATACCAAGGTTCAGGCGGTACAGCATGGGAAACGTGGTAAATATAAAACAGCTAGTAAATATATAATAAATTAAATAATAGAAAGTAGGTATATCATCTTTAAAATATGCTCAATTACAAAAGAAAACCTCACAATTAAGTGAGGTTCTTTTTTTAGTTTACTTTTCCGTACTCTGCTTCAAATTCGGCTTGGAACATAACAGTTTCTGGTAACTTGATTACTCCAAATTTACCTTGGAAACCTCCAAGCATACGTGTTGTTTTAATATGTCGTGCTGAAACTCCGTTACATACATACCAATTTTTAGTGTCTTTGCAATTAATTAGGAACATTTCGATTTCTCCACTTTCTGTTGTGTTATTGTTAGAGCCTCCAGTTTGTCCTGTAAGGCGTTTATTTAGTTCTGCGATAAAGTATGAGCGACAACTCTCTAAAGTGCCACCATGGACTTCTACTGACCGTCTAGGGCAACTTGTACTTGAAAGTTCTTGATGTAGCTTTACAGTATCACGATTAGGAATTAGTCCCCATTGTTTCATGTACTTAGCTACATCGTCCAGTACTGCTTGTTCATTTCTCAAGAATTGGTTTAAATCTCCCTCTGATTGGCACACTTCCCAACTGGCATAATTTGCATTACCATATGAGTTAGCGCAATGCCATGCCATATTAGAGAAGTCAGAAGCCTGTAAGCGGCCATCGTTTCCAATGTAAACATGAGCAAAACCATTTTCAGGGTTGTGCGTAGGTAGCCAATTATTGTAGAAACTAGCATTAGCACCATTTGAGCCTGCGTCATTGTGAATCACAACCCCAGTAGGATTATGCCCACGAACGCCAGCATTAGTTATATTCATTCTTTTTTATCCTCCGTTTGTTCTT
>NZ_SZWK01000309.1:0-1234 GCF_005280815.1 Citrobacter sp. TBCS-15
AAAAATTCGTTACACTTGAATATCAAACAGAAATTTTTCAGGTGTATGCTGATTTAGCTTTAGCAGATGTCACAAAGACAGAGGGTTACGGTAAGAACGGAACTTTCAGCGAAAAGATAACTTTCGATGTAGTTACAAAGTGGTATACTTACGAAAATTTAACTTTTGACATGATTGAAAATGGTAAAGTTCTTTCTGGTAAGTCTAAAATTTATGGAGGAACCGCACCAGGAGACTATAAGTATATCGAAGGAACCTCTTACACTTATTATGGGGAAAGTGACATAGGCCGTTTAAGCCGTTGGGAAATAAAAGAAAAAATATTTAGTTTTATGGGGGTATTATATCCGAAACTTCCTAAAACACCTGCTGGAGTTAGATTTTTAGACGATGTTGGAAACGAATATACTGCAATTGTGTTTAAGACGGAACAGGTACAAGATTATATTTTAATTAATACAGATGTAAATGACGAATTTTATCAAGGCTGGAAGGGTACAACTGTACTAAACTTATTCCCTGTAATGAACTTTGAGCGATACAGAACTCGTATAATTGAAAAAGGTCAAATGGAGCTAGTTAATTTAAGTAAGGCAGAGCTTAAAATCAAGAGAAAGGCGGACTTTATTTAATGTTAGAAGCTAACGTTTATGATAACTTTAACCCTAACTATTACAATATATCTGATTTCAGAATGCCTAATGGTAAAAAAGAAAAAAGAGGCCTTCCAATACCAAAGGCAAGATGTCAAGTTATTGATTACGAACTGTGGGAAACAGGCTATCTTTACACTTCATCAGCTACATTGACCGTTTCGGTAGAAGTTGGCGATATTGTTCAAGTACTTTTTCCTGAAGTTGTTCCAATTGAAGAAGCTCTAGGTAAGAGGAAAAAACTGAATTTAGATATGGTTTACCTTGTGACCGATGTAGACGAAAGTAATAAAGCTACGTTAAAAAACTACTTTTGGGCAATGATTGAAAGTCTTGACGTTCCAAACGCAATAGCCAAAAAGACAAACTCTGGTATAATTAATTATTTAATTGACCCTAATAAAAATAATTTAATGAGTTATGGTTATTTCTTTGATTCAAGTATCTTTGCTGGAAAGGCTACGATTAATCGTAAAGCGGAAACTTCATCAGCTCATGATGTAGCAAAAAGGATATTTTCCAAGGTTCAATTTCAACCAACTACAACCATTCAACACGCTCCATCTGAAACAGACCCTAGA
>NZ_SZWK01000029.1:0-1782 GCF_005280815.1 Citrobacter sp. TBCS-15
GCCATCTAAAAATGTTGGTTTTGGGTCATTGAAAATGTAGGAAATGGGCCACCCAAATTGTTGGTTTTGGGCCCATCACTTTATTTACTTTTTGGGGTTTTGGTTTTCTTCTCACTATAGTCTTTCATTCTATAAGATTTTCCAGTAATAGAAATGACTTTAGAATGATGAACCAAGCGGTCCAATAAAGCATTCGTTAATTTCTTATCTTGAAGAAACTCAGACCATTGAGAAAGTGGGATATTCGTAGTAATCAACGTGGATTTCTTTTCATATCTCATATTAATCAGTTGAAAGAGAAGACTCGCTCCATCTCTTGAAAAGGGCAGATAACCCACTTCATCAATAACAAGTACATCATAATTGGCATACTGTTTTAATACTCGCTCTAAAGTTCCTTTTTGATTGGCTCTTAATAAACGGTCCACTAATTCAGTACTCATACAAAAGTAAGAGCTATAACCTTTCTCTAGGGCTTCTAAAGTGATAGAAATAGCTAAATGTGTCTTACCTACGCCACTATTGCCAATGAAGAGAAGATTCTCATGCTTATCTAAAAAACGTAAGGTATGTAAATCTAAAATCTCTGCTTTATTAATTTTCGGTTGAAACTGAAAATCAAAGTCCATCACACGCTTTTCATAAGGCAGATGGGCTTTTTTTAATCGTCTTTCCTGAAGGAGCGCTTCTCGTTCACGAAGTTCTTCACTCAAGAGTTCATGAAGGCCCTCTACTAAGGAAATATCCGCATGCTCATCTAAGAACTCTGGTAAGAGCTGACGCACACGATCGAGTTTTAAATGGTCCAATTGGTTGAGTAATTGATGATAAGTTGTCATAAGCGCTCCCTTCACAATAAATCGTAGGCTTGAAGATTCTCATCCACATAAGCCTCTAGTTCGTCTTCTTCAAGATGTTTGAAGACATCTGATTTAAGAATTTCAACGTAATCTTCACGGCGATAATTAAAGGGACGGTCGCTTAAAGGATGACGAGCAATCAAGCGTTGGTCACAATAGACTTTAAGGTCCTCTTGTTCTTTTTCACAGGTTACGGTCTGTCCAATATATTTAACCGGCACTGAATATTTACGCCCTTCAAAGATCACAAGTGCCTCTTTAGAGACTTTTCGAGTCAAAGGAACACTCAATTGACTATAAACTTTGAGAAGCTCTAAATCAAAAGCCTTGAGATTCAACGCCTCTTGGTCAAGACGTTCAGAAGGTGAGGTTCCAATCGCTTGAGAGATTTCTTTATGATTCAAATCTTCCATCAATTGTTGGACCAGTGCTTGTAATTCTTCAAGGTCTTCAAACTCATTGTTAAAGACAAGCAGGCGGTCAACAGTTCTCGCAAGCGCTTCTACTTTACCTTTGGTTTGAGGTCTGAATGGCCGACAAGCAATGGGTTTAAATCCAGCATCTTTTGCATACTGCCTGAATCGTTCATTGAAAACAACATTTGAGAATTGACTTTTAGAATGGTCCACCACTGTTTTCATATTGTCAAACCAAATTTCTTCAGGGACACCTCCGAATTTCTCAAAAGCGTGATTGAGACACTCAAAGAGTGTGGGTTGGAGACGGTCGACGGTCAATTGAAGATACTTCATCCGAGAGTAGCCAAGAATATACAGAAAGATATTAATCGTAAACACTTCACCATTGCGTGAGATCAGTTTTAAATTTTCTTTCCAGTCGACTTGAGCAGAAAGTCCAGGCGTTGTTTCAATTCGAATCGTTGCTTTATGTTTGCAGGATTCTCGAATCAATCTGGCATAGC
>NZ_SZWK01000030.1:0-3246 GCF_005280815.1 Citrobacter sp. TBCS-15
GCCGTTTTCTGAGCGGTATGTTGGCGGTGGGCGCAGCCAGTGCTCTGGCACCGAATCCGCTGATCTCAAAAGTATGGGCGGCGGGAGAAAACCCCGAAAAGTGGATTCAATCCGGTTCGCATTATGGCGCTTTTGAAGCCAAAGTGGTCAACGGCGAGTGGCTGGAAACACGGCCTTTCAAACATGACAAATACCCTTGCGATATGCTGAACGCGGTGCGTGAAGTGGTCTATAACCCGTCGCGGGTGCGTTATCCAATGGTTCGTCTGGACTGGTTACGCAAGCGTGAGAAATCGGATCGCAGCCAGCGCGGAGATAATCGTTTTGTGCGGGTAAGCTGGGATCAGGCGCTGGATCTGTTTTACGACGAGCTGGAACGGGTACAAAAAACCTACGGCTCATCGGGGGTATTTACCGGGCTGGCTGACTGGCAAATGGTGGGAAAATACCATAAAGCGGGCGGGGCGATGGACAGAGGACTTGGCCTGCATGGTAGCTATGTGACGACCGTTGGCGACTACTCTGCAGCAGCTGCGCAGGTTATCTTGCCGCATGTGATTGGTTCGCTGGAAGTTTATGAACAGCAAACGTCACTGCCGCTGGTTATTCAGAACAGTAATACCATCGTGCTGTGGGGTTGCGATCCGATCAAGAACCTGCAGATCGAGTTCCTGGTCCCCGATCACGATGCGTTTGGCTATTGGCAACAAATTAAAGAGGCGGTTGCGCAGGGTAAAATGCGTGTTATCAGCGTCGATCCAGTGCGTAGCAAATCGCAAAACTATCTTGGCTGCGAACAACTGGCGCTTCGGCCTCAAACCGATGTCGCGCTAATGTTGGCACTGGCGCATACCCTGTATGAAGAAAAACTGTATGACACGGCGTTTATCAACGATTACACCGTCGGTTTTGAGCAGTTTTTACCGTATCTGCTTGGGGAGAGTGATAAGCAGCCGAAAAATGCCGAATGGGCAGCGGAAATCTGTGGCCTGACGGCGGAGCAGATCCGTGATTTCGCCCGCCTGCTGGTCAAAGGCCGGACCCAATTTATGGGCGGTTGGTGCGTACAACGCATGCATCATGGCGAACAGTATCCCTGGATGCTGGTGGTGCTGGCCAGTATGGTTGGGCAAATTGGCTTGCCGGGCGGGGGCGTAGGGTTTGGCTGGCATTACAACGGCGGTGGTACGGTGACATCCGCCGGACCTGTACTCTCCGGGCTGGGAGGGATCGCGAATCCTCCACCGGCGAAGTATAAAGCGGATTTTCGCGGCGCATCGGAGCATATCCCCACCTCACGCATCGTTGACTGTCTGCTTGAGCCGGGCAAAAAGGTTGCCTTTAACGGCGAAACGTTAACCTGGCCTGATATCAAAATGGCGATCTACAGCGCGGCGAATCCATTCCATGCGCAGCAGGATCGTAATCGCATGATCGAGGCGTGGAAGAAGCTGGAAACCGTGGTGGTATTGGATCATCAATGGACCGCGTCGTGTCGATTTGCCGATATCGTCCTGCCCGTGACCACCCGTTTTGAACGCAACGATATTGAACAGTTTGGTACGCATTCGAATAAAGGGCTGATGGCGCTGCATCAGATCGTTAAACCGCAATATGAAGCCCGGCATGATTTTGACGTTTTTGCCGGATTATGTAAGCGCTTTGACAAAGAAGCGGTGTACCACGAGAACCGTGACGAAATGCAGTGGATACAAGCGCTCTATGACGAAGGCGTGAAGATGGGTGCGTCGCTCGGCGTCTCTTTACCAGACTTTGCGACATTCTGGCAGGGTGAAGGATATATTGAATATCCGGCCGGACTGCCGTGGGTGCGTCACGGTGAGTTTCGCGACCAGCCAGACCTCAATCCTCTGGGAACGCCTTCAGGTCTGATTGAAATCTACAGTAAAACCATTGCTGGCTTTGCCTACGAGGACTGTCCGGGTCATCCGGTATGGATGGAACCGTTTGAACGTAATCATTCCGCTAAAAAAAATAAATACCCGCTGCATCTGCAATCCTGCCATCCGGATAAACGTCTGCACTCTCAGCTGTGCTCAAGCGAGGCGTTTCGCAACACCTATGCGGTTGCCGGAAGAGAACCACTTTATATCAGCGCGCAGGATGCCGCCGCCCGTGGCCTGAAAGCAGGTGATATTGCACGCGTATTCAACGACCGCGGTCAGGTGCTGGCTGGGGTGGTGATTAGCCCTGATTTCACTCCAGGCGTAATCCGCATTCATGAAGGGGCGTGGTATTCCCCGCAGGAAGGTGGAAAAGCCGGGACGTTATGCACCTATGGCGACCCGAATGTCCTGAGCGCCGATATTGGTACTTCACAGCTGGCACAAGGCCCTTCAGCGCATACCGTGCTGGTGGAGGTCGAACGTTATCAGCAGAAAGCCCCACAGGTAACGGCATTCGGTGGCCCGGAGACAGTAAAAGAGGAGGGGGGAAGTGCAGCATAACCAAATACATCAGCAGCGGGCGGACATGTACCAGTGGTTCTCGCAATTGCTATTCCGTGAGCTGGACGAAAAGCAACTTGCCAGCCTTGAAAACGGCGATAATCGGGCGTGGATTATTTCACTGGCGGTGATTCCTGGATTGTCTGGCAAGGTTAAGCATTTTGAGCGTAGTCTGACCCGGGTTTTGCGTCGTGATTCCCGACAGCTGGAACTCGCCGCGGATTTTGCCTCGCTGTTTCTGCTGGCACCGCCTGGCGGAGTTTCTCCCTATGCCGGGCACTATCCGCATACGACCGCGTCAGCAGAACGTCAGCAAATGAATGTGCTGCTGATCGAACACGGTCTGGCCGCGCGGGAAAATGAGCCATCCGATCATATCGCCATTCAACTGGCATTGATGGCGAAGATGGTTGCTAAAGAGGAGGCGGTATCTGCACAGTATTACTTTTTGCATCACCATATGATGTGCTGGGCGCCATTGCTACGCGATGCCTGCCTGGCGCGAGATGAACAGGGGTTTTACCCGCAGGCAGTCAACCTGATAGTGAGTTTTATGCGCGAGGATGAACAGTATCTGGAATCGCTGTTAATGGATGATTTTTATCTCAGTAGCCAGCGCTGAAAATGAAAAGGGACAGCTGGTGCTGTAATGCCAGTCAGTTAAGCATTATGGAGAATATTTTATTGCAGCACAGGGTTCCGTTCACCTCAGCGGAGTCATTTCTCTGAAGCGCAGATACCCGTGAACGTGCAAGGGAGGCTCACCGCCGCCTCCCTT
>NZ_SZWK01000106.1:0-3948 GCF_005280815.1 Citrobacter sp. TBCS-15
ACGGCGTGATGGGCCGGATGACCCACTGGCAGATTAATGACCACCCTCCCCTGCAATTCAGCCACGATGCGCTGGGCCGGGAAACAACACGCCACAGCGGGGCCGGTTTTCAGTTCGGGCAAAGCTACAGCCCCACCGGCAATATTGTGGAACAGTGGGCCGGACACCATGAATCCGGCACCACGGACTGGCCTATGGACATCTGGCGTCGCCAGGAATACGACCGGGCATGGAACCTCACCCGGGTCAGTGACAACCGCTGGGGAACCACCACTTACCGCTATGACACTAACGACCAGATAACCCTTGCCGAAGGCGGCACACGGCAGCTCCCCCGGCAGGAACATTTCGGCTACGACGTCAACCTGAACATCCGCCACCACGGTCAGACCCGCAACCTTCCGGACGCCCTCATGCAGTTTACGGCGCAGGAACAGGAACATGGCCGCGTCACAAAACGGGGCGACAGCCGCTTCCGCTATGATGAAGGCGGCAGACTGGTCGAAAAAACCGTTCTGTCTGACGGCTTCCGGCCACAGCGGTGGCGCTACCGCTGGGATGGTATGGGCCAACTGGTACAGCTTATCACCCCACAGGGTGAACGCTGGCGCTATACCTACGACGCCTTTGGCCGCCGGCTCAGCAAGCGCCGGGAAAGAACCACGCTGGGTATCGCGGGTTACGATTACCAGTGGAGCGGCGACCTGCTGGTGGCGGAAACGCCGGTTTACGCCGACGGCACCGCTGCGGTGGAACACAGCGTGTACTGGCTGTATGAACCCGGCGCGCTGACACCGGGAGCCAGATATGAAAACGGGCAACTGCACTATGTGGTCCGTGACCATATGGGTACACCGAGAGAACTGCTGACGGAAACCGGCGAAGTGGTCCGGGCGCAGAAGCTGAGCGTCTGGGGTAAGGCTGAGCAGTATCGCTTCGGTGGACTAAGCGCGGCTAATGATGATGATACGGCACCGCACTGTCCGTGGCGCTTTGCGGGGCAGTACGCGGATGAAGAATCCGGATTGCACTATAATCGGTTCCGGTACTATGATGTTGAGACGGGGCAGTATGTTTCGCCTGATCCAATAGGGCTAGATGGGGGATTAAATCCGTATGGATACGTCAATAATCCACTGAAATATATTGACCCATTGGGTTTAGATAAAGTATTAACCGATGGTGTTGTTTATCGGATGGGGAGTGGGACCGATTCAAACTTAACGCCCCGACCAGGAAAAGATACAACGACAGGACTGTCAACAACCATAGAAAAACCAACCGGTAAATATCAAGAGCTTGATGTGAAAAAACTTCGTGAACGTGGATTAATTGTAGTTCAGGATGGTAAAAACCATGCGTCGATCAGACCAGCAGACGATCCTGATTTTTCTAAATTAAGAGAATGGGCTAATACACGAGGAACAGATAATAAATCATTATATACGATAGCAGTACAAGAAGCGTCATGTGGAAAGGTGGGGACATGAATAAATTTATTTTTGATGCTTTATGTGAATTGAAGAAAAATAGTAATAATCAGGCAATTAAATCTATTTCGATCGAGGTGAAGTATATCAATAATTTTTCTAGATTTTATTTTAGCATTTTACTCAGTGATGATTTAACCAATGAAGTAGAGTTCGACGAGGTTGTGATTGAAATAAAATCAGATAATGGATCTTATTTTGATATTGATCTTTCCGATTCGTCAGGATTTATATATATGGAAGATAAACAGATTAATAGCGAGAAAAAAATAATGGATTTTTTAGAAGCAGCCAAAAATAAATTCTCTAATATTTTTGAAAAATTACTAAATAGTGAAAAGCGAAGTATATAATTGTTTCAGTAAAACCAGCAACTCAGGGATTGGGGAGAGAACGCTAAATAGCTGCGCCTAATACCGCTACACTTTTGCCAGCCCATGTTTGCCTCCGGGGGATGGGCTGACGGTTTCCATAAAATGGCGAACTTTTTTCAACAGTTGCCACATTGAGCGGCACTGATGATTGTGCGTTATTGTGTCGTGAAGTGCTTGCCATAGCCGTTCCACATGATTCACCCATGGCGAGTAAACCGGCTGATAAATGCCCCTGAACTTCGGGTTCTCCTTCAGCCAGCGCTGCGTTTCCCGACTTTTGTGGATAATGTAGTTGTCCACGATGAGCGTGATGGTTTTTGCCCGCCGGTATGTCGCTTTAAGCCGCTTCAGCAGGCTGATGAACAGCGTCGAACTTTTGTTGTTGCCGCCCACGTAGCTGACTTTGCCCGTTCCGCAGTGTAGTGCTCCGGCCAGATAGTATTTTTCGTTCTGTCCCGGCGTCACCACGCGTTTTTGCTACCCGCGTAGCTGCCAGTCCGCACCGATTTTGGGATTAAGATGGATATCCACCTCATCTTCATAAAATACCGGATGCTCTGCGCTGCATTCGTCCAGTGCTTTATGAATTGTCGCCATCTTTTCATCCTTATGTGGGTCACGGATACGCAGAGTTGGCGCGGCTCTTCGCCACACAAGCCCCGCAGACGGCAACCAGCGGCGAACGGTTCCGGCATGTAACTGACAGCCGGTTATCTCATTGATTTTTATCGCCAGAAGTTCTGTACTCCAGCGTGAACGCTGGTAACCAAAATCGCCGGGAGCATGTTTTACCAGCTCACGTAATAACGTGCAGATATGTTCAAAAGGCCAGCGACGAGTTCGTCCGGCAGGTAATGATTTCAGTCCTGTCACACCCGACAGCGTGAACCAGTTAATCCAGCGGCCGACGGAGGAACGGGCACAGCAGAGTGCTCTGGCAACGTCGCTGACGCGATCGCCCCGATGTAGCATCAGTATGGCAGTCAGCCTGCGGGCATAATTTTTATCGTGCGTTTTATGGATTGCTTTCTGCATCAGGCGTCGTTCGTCACGGGGAATTGGTGCTATGATCGGCATCGCTCAGTCCGGTTGGTGATTTGTTTTGATTTGGCGATTGATCAGATCGCACAATCCGGGCTGAGTTCCCTCAAAGTGATCTACTATTCCGCGCAGCTATTTAGTAATTATGTAACAAAAGCGCAAGCGGCGGGATGGTCTAAAGGGAAAGCGTTAGGGAATTATGTTCCTGGAGGGCAAATTGGTGGGGATATTTTTGCAAACAGTACAGGTATTGTTCCAGATGCACCAGGGAGAATATGGTATGAAGCTGATATAGGACTGAACAGTCAAATGTCGCGAGCGAAACAACCCGGAACAAGATTATTATATTCTAGTGATGGGTTAACTTATATAACATCAGATCATTATGATACAGCGCAAGAACTGGGGCGTTGGCACTGTTAACAAAGGTGAACATTGTGAAAAAAATAATATTAGATGGGGACATCCAAAGAAATCCAATTGACATATATAAATTATTTTCAAATGAATTTTATTTTGGCCCGTACTTTGGTAATAATCCAGATGCTTTGTTTGATTTTATGACACCAATTGATTCGGATGATAAGCCAGTAGTTATATACTGGTACAATAGCGAAGTATTTAAATGCCATTACCCAAAAGAATTTGAACAACTCATTTTTGTATTTAATAAAATTTGCGACTTCGAAAACAAAGATAAAGAGGAATTCCAATTTAACATATTATAATTACTAATAAAGCTGTTCGCAGAGAAAATGAATGTATGTGTTTGGAAGATTACCTCCGGACTCTAAAATAAGGCCAAAGAGCAGTATTGTCGGTGCCACCGGAGAATGCTGGGCACTTACCCCCTGGATGCCGCAGGGCGGCGTACCGCCACACACTGTCCCGACAACCATATTATCCGTGAATATTATGATGGCGGCGATCGGCTCCTTCAGCGACAGGTAAGACAACGGCGGGAGGAAGCGGAGCAGATAATCTCCACCACCGGCTTTCGTTATGATGCGGAATTTCACCTTATCAGCGCCTGTACCCCGGAT
>NZ_SZWK01000107.1:0-14661 GCF_005280815.1 Citrobacter sp. TBCS-15
GATGACGCCGAGTCGATGCTATTGCCGAGTCCTTTTGATTACACGCGTCAGGCGCTGCTCTGCGTGCCGCGTAATCTCCCGCAAACCAACCAGCCGGGAGCCGCGCGCCAGTTAGCGTCAATGCTGCGTCCCATTATTGAAGCAAACAACGGTCGCTGCTTTATGCTGTGTACCTCACACGCGATGATGCGCGATCTGGCAGAACAATTCCGCGCCACCATGACGCTGCCGGTCCTGTTGCAGGGCGAAACCAGTAAAGGGCAACTGTTACAGCAGTTTGTCAGCGCAGGTAATGCGTTACTGGTTGCTACCAGCAGCTTCTGGGAAGGGGTAGACGTGCGTGGCGATACGCTGTCGCTGGTCATTATTGATAAACTTCCGTTCACTTCGCCGGATGACCCGCTGTTAAAAGCCCGGATGGAAGACTGTCGCCTGCGCGGCGGCGATCCCTTCGACGAGGTTCAACTCCCGGATGCGGTAATCACCCTGAAACAGGGGGTAGGACGACTGATTCGTGACGCAGACGATCGCGGCGTGCTGGTCATTTGCGACAACCGCCTGGTGATGCGACCCTACGGCGCTACCTTCCTGGCGAGTCTTCCGCCTGCGCCGCGCACGCGTGACATTGCGCGTGCTGTCCGTTTTCTTGCCATACCATCGACTGAGTAATTTGTTACGGAGTGTGGTAAGATGCGCGCCAAATTTATTGATCTGATCACAAACACCCATGCGAATTCTGGCTATCGATACCGCCACAGAGGCGTGCTCTGTTGCCCTGTGGAATGACGGTACTATCAAAGCTCATTTCGAGCTTTGCCCACGAGAACATACCCAACGAATTTTACCGATGGTCCAGGAGATCCT
Source organism: Citrobacter sp. TBCS-15 (assembly GCF_005280815.1). Classification (NCBI taxonomy): domain Bacteria; kingdom Pseudomonadati; phylum Pseudomonadota; class Gammaproteobacteria; order Enterobacterales; family Enterobacteriaceae; genus Citrobacter; species Citrobacter sp. TBCS-15. The sequence goes on from NZ_SZWK01000107.1 coordinate 865, forward strand.
GGCCGCTGGCGAATTAGCCTTATCCGATATCGACGCCCTGGCGTTTGGTCGCGGCCCCGGCAGTTTCACCGGCGTACGTATCGGGATTGGCATTGCTCAGGGGTTGGCGTTAGGCGCGAATTTGCCGATGATCGGCGTCTCTACCCTGGCGACCATGGCGCAGGGGGCCTGGCGTAAGTCTGGCGCCACCCGCGTGCTGGCGGCGATTGATGCGCGAATGGGCGAGGTTTACTGGGCCGAATACCAGCGTGATGAAAATGGCATCTGGCGCGGTGAAGAAACTGAAGCCGTGTTAACGCCTGAACAAGTACATGAACGCTTGCTGCAACTATCTGGCCAATGGGTCACTGTCGGGACGGGCTGGCCTGCCTGGCCTGAACTCGGTAAAGACAGCGGCCTGACGCTGAGCGATGGCGGTGTTCTGCTGCCGGCGGCTGAAGACATGCTGCCTGTCGCCACGCAAATGCTGGCTGCCGGTAAGACCGTGGCGGTTGAACATGCTGAACCGGTTTATTTACGTAACACCGTAGCGTGGAAGAAACTTCCCGGTAAAGAATGAATCTTAGTAGTACATCCCCGGTTAATTCGCGCAGTCGTCAGTGACCCGCATTGTGAGTTTCCCGGGGCAGGCGCTAAGAAGAGGGAGTCGCAATATGGCGGTGCAAAAGCAGGTAGTGAAAGGTGTGTTGGCGGGCGTATTGGCGTTAATGCTAAGTGGCTGCGTCACCATCCCGGATGCGATCAAAGGCTCAAGCCCTACGCCGCAGCAGGATCTGGTGCGGGTGATGAATGCGCCGCAGCTGTATGTCGGACAGGAAGCGCGCTTCGGCGGCAAAGTGGTGGATATTCAGAACCAGCAGGGGAAATCCCGTCTGGAAATCGCCACCGTGCCTCTCGATAGCGGTGCGCGACCCGTGCTGGGCGAAGCCTCTCGCGGGCGAATTTATGCTGATGTAAACGGCTTTCTCGACCCGGTGGATTTCCGGGGTCAACTGGTTACCGTCGTCGGTCCGATTAGCGGTACAGTGGACGGAAAAATTGGCAGTACGCCGTATAAATTCATGCTGATGCAGGTAACCGGTTATAAACGCTGGCATATTACTCAGCAGATTATTATGCCGCCTCAGCCGATCGACCCTTGGTTCTACGGTGCGCGTGGCTGGCCTTACGGTGGCTACGGCGGCTGGGGATGGTACAATCCCGGCCCGGCACAGGTTCAGACCATAGTAACCGAGTAACTCTTTGTTTTATTAGTAAAAGAAACAGCGGCTCGTCCGCTGTTTCTGCATTAACGTGGATATAAGAAAAATAAATAGTGACGTGCTTCGCAACCTTGTCGTTGTGTAATAAACAAACTGGTACGCTGAGTTAATATTATGTTAACAGTTTGTTTATTGCCTGGGGTTGTGATGACGACGAATATGCATTTTAGAGGTGATGTATTGAAAAAGGTTTGGCTTAACCGTTATCCCGCTGGTGTCCCTGCGGAGATCAATCCTGACCGTTATCAATCCCTGGTGGAACTCTTTGAACACTCAGTAAGGCGCTATGCCGATCAGCCCGCGTTTGTAAACATGGGGGAGGTGATGACCTTCCGCAAGCTTGAAGAGCGCAGCCGGGCGTTTGCGGCCTATTTGCAACAAGGGCTCGGGCTGAAAAAGGGCGATCGCGTCGCGCTGATGATGCCGAATCTGCTGCAATATCCGGTCGCCCTGTTTGGGATTTTACGTGCCGGCATGATTGTCGTGAACGTGAACCCCCTGTACACGCCTCGCGAGCTGGAACACCAGCTCAATGACAGCGGCGCGTCGGCGATTGTCATCGTGTCTAACTTTGCTCACACGCTGGAGAAGGTGGTCGATAAAACGTCGGTGCAACACGTGATCCTGACGCGTATGGGCGATCAACTTTCTACCGCCAAAGGGACGCTGGTTAACTTTGTCGTGAAGTACATTAAGCGCCTGGTGCCAAAATATCACCTGCCGGATGCCATCTCGTTTCGCAGTGCACTGCAAAACGGTTATCGCATGCAGTATGTGAAGCCCGAAGTGGTGTCGGAAGATCTGGCGTTCCTGCAATATACCGGCGGGACAACCGGTGTGGCGAAAGGCGCGATGCTCACGCACCGCAACATGCTGGCTAACCTTGAACAGGTTAACGCCACCTATGGACCGTTGCTGCATCCGGGTAAAGAGTTGGTGGTAACGGCCTTACCGCTGTATCACATTTTCGCGCTGACAATGAACTGCCTGCTGTTTATTGAGCTGGGTGGTCAAAACCTGCTGATTACTAATCCGCGTGATATTCCGGGACTGGTAAAAGAGCTGGCGAAATACCCCTTCACCGCGATGACCGGCGTCAACACGCTGTTTAACGCGCTGCTGAATAACAAAGAGTTCCAGCAACTGGATTTCTCCTCGCTACATCTTTCGGCAGGCGGCGGCATGCCGGTTCAACAGGCGGTGGCCGAGCGTTGGGTGAAGCTGACGGGTCAGTATCTGCTGGAAGGCTATGGCCTGACGGAGTGCGCCCCGCTGGTGAGTGTTAACCCTCACGATATCGACTATCACAGCGGCAGTATCGGTTTACCGGTTCCTTCCACTGAGGTCAAGCTGGTGGATGACGACGATAACGAAGTGCCGCCGGGTGAGCCGGGCGAACTGTGCGTGAAAGGCCCACAGGTGATGCTGGGTTACTGGCAGCGACCGGATGCGACCGATGAAATCGTCAAAGACGGCTGGTTGCACACTGGCGATATTGCGGTGATGGATGATGAAGGCTTCCTGCGGATTGTCGATCGTAAGAAAGATATGATCCTGGTGTCCGGCTTTAACGTTTATCCGAATGAAATTGAAGACGTGGTGATGCAACATTCTGGCGTACAGGAAGTCGCTGCGGTTGGCGTTCCATCGGGCAGCAGCGGTGAGGCGGTAAAAATCTTCGTGGTGAAGAAAGATGCCTCATTAACCGAAGAAGCGCTGGTCACTTTTTGTCGTCGCCATCTGACGGGCTATAAAGTACCGAAGCTGGTGGAGTTTCGTGATGAGTTGCCAAAATCTAACGTTGGTAAGATTTTGCGACGAGAATTACGTGACGAAGCACGCGCCAAAGTGGACAATAAAGGCTGAGCGTTAAGTCAGCCAGCAGAAAACGCCGGGTAATCCGGCGTTTTTTTTGGCGTAAACCTAAGAGAGCACGATTTGAATTATCAAATGATCACTACGGACGACGCGTTGGCCACGCTGTGCGAAGCCGTCCGTGAATTTCCGGCGATAGCCCTGGATACCGAATTTGTTCGCACGCGTACCTATTATCCGCAGTTGGGGTTGATCCAGCTGTTTGATGGCAAACACGTTGCTCTGATTGACCCACAGGGGATCACTGACTGGTCACCACTACGCGATATTTTACGTGATACGGCGATAACCAAGTTTCTGCATGCCGGTAGTGAAGATCTGGAGGTGTTTCTCAATGCCTTTGGGGAACTCCCTCAGCCATTGATTGACACACAAATCCTCGCCGCTTTTTGCGGTCGTCCGCTGTCGTGGGGGTTTGCCGCGATGGTGGAAGAGTTTACCGGCATAGCCCTGGACAAAAGCGAATCCCGTACCGACTGGCTGGCCAGGCCGCTGACCGAGCGCCAGTGTGAATATGCGGCGGCTGACGTCTGGTATCTGTTACCGATCACCACAACGCTGATGGCTGAAACCGAAGCCAGCGGTTGGCTGCCCGCCGCGCTGGACGAATGTCGCTTAATGCAGCAGCGTCGCCAGGAGATTCTGGCACCCGAGGATGCCTGGCGCGAGATCACCAACGCCTGGCAACTGCGTACCCGTCAGTTGGCCTGTCTGCAACTGCTTGCCGACTGGCGGCTGCGTAAAGCGCGCGAGCGCGATCTGGCGGTAAACTTTGTGGTGCGTGAAGAACACTTATGGGCGGTGGCGCGTTATATGCCGGGCAGTCTGGGCGAACTGGACAGCCTGGGTCTTTCGGGCAGCGAAATTCGCTTCCACGGCAAGACGCTGATTTCTCTTGTCGAGAAAGCACAGGCTTTACCGGAAGCGTCGCTGCCGCAACCGCTACTGAATTTGATGGATATGCCAGGCTACCGCAAGGCGTTCAAAGCCATTAAGGCGCTGGTTGCCGAAGTCAGTGCGGAGCAAAATCTCAGCGTCGAACTGCTGGCTTCACGCCGCCAGATCAACCAGTTGCTCAACTGGCACTGGAAATTAAAGCCGCAGCAATCCCTGCCTGAGCTGATTTCCGGCTGGCGTGGCAAACTGATGGCTGAGCGTCTCAACGCGCTGCTGTTGGAGTATCCGCAGTAAGCAAGCTAAAACGGGAGCCAGGTGCTCCCGTTTTTAATGGCACGGAGGTTAACCGCGCAGTGCCCGACTAATGGCCTCGCCAACCTGCTGTGTGGTGGCGTTACCTTTCATATCTGGCGTTTTCGGACCGCTGGCAATAACTTGCTCAATTGCCGCCAGAATGCCGTCGTGGGCGGCCTTATAGTTGGCATCACCGTTGCCAAGAAAGTCGAGCATCATCGCGCCAGCCCAGATTGTCGCGATTGGGTTGGCGATATTTTTACCGTAGATATCAGGGGCTGAACCATGTACCGGCTCGAACAGTGACGGGAAGGTGCGTTCCGGGTTTAAGTTGGCAGATGGCGCAATGCCAATTGTACCGGTACATGCCGGACCGAGATCGGAGAGAATATCGCCAAACAGATTGGAAGCAACCACGACGTCAAAACGTTCCGGCTGCATCACAAAGCGAGCACAGAGAATATCAATATGCTGTTTATCCCAGCGGATCTCGGGATAGTTAGCCGCCATCGCTTCGACACGCTCGTCCCAGTAGGGCATGCTGATGGCAAGACCGTTTGATTTAGTCGCTGAAGTTAGCGTTTTGCGCGGGCGGCTTTGCGCCAGTTCAAAGGCGTAACGCAGTATACGGTCGACACCACGACGAGTGAAGACCGACTCCTGGATCACCATCTCGTGTTCGGTACCTTCGCTCACGCGTCCGCCGAGGGAAGAGTACTCCCCCTCGGTGTTCTCACGCACGACGTAGAAATCAATGTCGCCCGGCTTTTTGCCTGCCAGCGGACAAGGGACGCCGGGGAACAGCCGCACCGGGCGCAGGTTAACGTACTGATCGAATTCACGGCGAAACTTAAGCAGTGAACCCCAGAGTGAGATGTGGTCCGGGACGGTGTCCGGCCAGCCCACGGCACCAAAATAGATAGCATCGAAGGATTGCAACTGTTCACGCCAGTCATCCGGCATCATCTTGCCGTGATGTGCATAGTATTCGCAACTGGCCCATTCCATTTGTTCAAAGCTGAGCGACAAACCCCAGCGTTCGGCGGCTGCCTGTAACACATGAATGCCTTCAGGCAGGACTTCTTTACCAATGCCATCTCCGGGGACAGCGGCAATACGACAGGTTTTCTTCATAGCAGCTCTCACTTGTACGCCATCAAAATTGACTTTCCCCTCATCCTATAATTGACTGAACGATAGTTAATCCCCCTAACTGGTGAAACATAAAACACAGATCATGAATAATCTGCCGCTGTTAAATGATTTGCGCGTCTTTATGCTGGTTGCGCGCCGCGCGGGTTTTGCTGCCGTCGCCGAAGAGTTGGGTGTATCACCGGCTTATATCAGTAAGCGTGTAGCGATGCTGGAGCTGACGCTGAACGTGGTGCTGTTACACCGGACAACGCGGCGGGTGACCATCACGGAAGAGGGAGAGCGGATATACGAATGGGCGCAACGGATCCTGCATGATGTCGATCAGATGATGGATGAGCTGTCCGATGTCAGGCAGATCCCGCAAGGGATGTTACGTATTATCAGTAGCTTTGGTTTTGGCCGCCGGGTGGTGGCTCCTGCGTTGTCTGCGCTGGCGAAAGAGTACCCACAGCTGGAGCTGAGGTTCGATGTTGAAGACCGTCTGGTGGATCTGGTGAATGAGGGCGTCGATCTCGATATTCGTATCGGGGATGATATCGCACCTAATCTGATTGCCCGTAAACTGGCGACTAACTATCGCATTCTTTGCGCCTCGCCGGAGTTTGTGGCGCAGCATGGAATGCCGAAGCAACTGAACGATCTCTCTACTTTTCCCTGTCTGGTCATTAAAGAGCGTGACCATCCGTTTGGTATCTGGCAAATGCGCAATAAAGAGGGGACTCACTCAATCAAAGTCACGGGACCTCTGTCATCTAATCATGGCGAAGTGGTGCATCAATGGTGTCTTGACGGCCAGGGAATTGCTCTGCGTTCGTGGTGGGATGTCTGTAACAACATTGCCAGCGGACATCTGATACACATATTGCCTGAGTATTATCAACCAGCAAATATTTGGGCGGTTTATGTCTCCCGACTGGCGACGTCGGCAAAAATCCGTATTACCGTTGAGTATTTGCGTCGCTATTTTGCCGAAAACTACCCGAAGTTTACTTTGGAATAAATGTGTTGCAGGTTGGCAAAGGACTGAAATTAAAAAAGGCAGAATACTCTGCCTTTTTTGCAATCATGACGCAGTTACACAAAAGGTTATTTAGACTCTTCTGCTTCCGGTAATGTCACGTTGAGTTCAAGGATCGAAATATCGCCGTCTTTTTGTTCAAGCTGTACGGTGACCATTTCTGGATCGATTTGTACATACTTGCAGATAACGTCGAGAATATCCTTCCTCAGCTGCGGTAAATAATGTGGCTCGGCGTCACTACGACGGCGTTCCGCAACAATAATCTGCAGTCGCTCTTTAGCGATGTTTGCTGTGCTCTTTTTCCGCGAGAGAAAAAAATCCAGTAATGCCATAACTTATCCTCCGAACAGGCGTTTGAGGAAACCTTTCTTCTCTTCTTCAATGAAGCGGAAAGGACGTTCTTCTCCCAACAGACGGTCTACGGTATCAGCATAGGCTTTACCGGCATCAGCATTGATGTCGAGAATAACCGGCTCACCCTGGTTAGACGCGCGCAGGACTGACTGATCTTCAGGAATCACGCCAACCAGCTTGATTCGCAGAATTTCCAGTACGTCTTCCATGCTCAGCATGTCACCTTTATTTACGCGGCCAGGGTTGTAGCGCGTAAGCAACAGATGTTCTTTAATCGGCTCTTCACTGTTTTCTGCGCGACGGGATTTCGACGCCAGAATACCCAGAATACGGTCAGAGTCACGTACAGAAGAGACTTCCGGGTTAGTGGTGATAATGGCTTCATCGGCAAAATACAGGGCCATCAGCGCGCCGGTTTCAATACCCGCCGGGGAATCGCAGACGATGAAGTCAAAGTCCATCGCTTTCAGATCGTCCAGAACTTTTGCGACGCCTTCACGGGTCAGCGCGTCTTTATCGCGGGTCTGTGAGGCCGGAAGAATAAAGAGATTCTCGGTACGCTTATCTTTGATTAACGCCTGATTTAACGACGCATCGCCCTGAATAACATTGACGAAGTCGTAAACGACGCGGCGTTCACAACCCATAATCAGATCAAGGTTACGCAGGCCGATATCAAAATCAATAACGACAGTTTTCTTTCCCTTCTGGGCCAAACCTGTAGCGATGGCCGCGCTGGAGGTGGTTTTGCCAACGCCCCCTTTACCCGAAGTAACAACAATAATGCGTGCCATAGAAATTCCTTGTTAAAAAGGGATCAATTCAACGGTTGAACTGTCAAAGCGTTCTCTGCTAATTGCAGACGAGCCGCTTTGCCATAAAATTCTGCTGGGATTTTATCACTCAGCCAATAAACACCTGCGATAGACACCAGTTCTGCCGTCAGATGGGTACAAAAAATTTGCGCTTCCCGGTCACCGCTTGCGCCTGCCAGCGCACGGCCCCTCATCATCCCATAAACATGAATATTGCCATCAGCGATAAGCTCTGCGCCCGCACTGACGTGGCTTGTAACAATCAGATCACATTGTGGAGCATAAATGCGCTGACCGGAACGAACCGGTACATTTATTAATCGTGTTTTTGTGACGGGAGTAACGTTTTGCGGCGGCGGGACGGGAACGGGAGCCTCAACAGGCGCGGGACGAAGAGCTTTTTCTTTACCTTCAGTCAGTAAAGGAAGTCCCATTTCGTCAATTTCAGCCTTTAATCGGGCGTCTTTGCATCCGCTAACGCCGATAATGCGCAAGCCGGTAGACGCGACAACTTCCTGCAGCGCCGGCCAGTTTACCGGGCTTTCGAGACCACTCACGTTAACCACCACGGGCGCATGTTTTAAAAATGCAGGTGCCTGCGCGATTTTGTCTTCCAACGCCTGACGAATAACCTCGGGTTCTGCTTCATGTAAATGAACCACTGATAAGGTGAAGCTACTGCCTTTAAGCTCGATTGGCGTGTTTGACATCCTGGCCTTACTCAATTTGCTATTTATCATCCCCAGCGCGGGGCGATATTCCGAAGACTATAAGGCATGTTATAGTCAGTATTATATTGAGGCAAGCCACCATTCCGTGAATTCAGAGTAAAAGATATGTTTTGTGTGATCTACCGAAGCAGCAAACGTGACCAGACTTATTTATATGTCGAAAAAAAAGACGATTTCTCGCGAGTTCCTGAAGAACTGATGAAAGGATTTGGGCAGCCAACGCTGGCGATGATGCTGCCACTTGATGGTCGAAAAAAACTGGTTAATGCCGATCTTGAAAAAGTAAAACAGGCGCTAACCGAGCAGGGCTATTATTTACAAATACCGCCACCGCCAGAAGATTTACTCAAACAGCATCTGGCTGCGGCCAAATAAAATACATCAGACGCTAAACGTTAAACTGCATCCGGCAGCAGCACGTTCCATCGATGCAGTACCTGAAATCTATGACTACGTTAGGGGAAAGTAATGTATCAACATCACAACTGGCATGGTGCTCTGCTGGATTATCCGGTGAGTAAGGTGGTTTGCGTAGGCAGTAACTATGCCAACCATATAAAAGAGATGGGGGGAACCACCCCAGAAGAGCCGGTACTGTTTATCAAACCGGAAACTGCGCTGTGTGATTTGCGTCAACCGCTGGTGATCCCATCCGATATGGGGGCGGTTCACCATGAGGTTGAGCTGGCCGTACTGATTGGCGCGACCTTGCGTCAGGCGACCGAAGAACATGTGCGTAAAGCCATTGCTGGCTATGGTGTAGCGCTGGATCTGACTCTGCGCGATATTCAGGGGAAAATGAAGAAAGCCGGGCAGCCGTGGGAAAAAGCCAAGGGCTTTGATAACTCTTGTCCGCTGTCAGGATTTATCCCTGTGGCGGAATTTGATGGTGATCCACAGGATACGATGCTCGGCCTGACGGTAAACGGCGAAACGCGCCAGCACGGCTCGACGGCAGATATGATCCATCCCATTGTTTCTTTGATTGCCTATATGAGCCGTTTCTTTACGCTCAAAGCGGGCGATGTTGTGCTGACGGGTACGCCAGCAGGCGTTGGGCCGTTAAGCAGTGGTGATGAACTGGCTATCAGTTTCCACGGACAAACTCTGACCACCCGCGTGCTGTAATCTCTGCTTGCCGCCTTTTTGGGCGGCAAAACTTGCATCAGCGTGCCAGACTGGTTATAAGGTGCAGCTTTATTACGATAGCGGATACCCTGATGAGCGACATACCTTTCTGGCAAAGTAAAACCCTTGATGAAATGACCGATGCCGAGTGGGAGTCATTATGTGATGGGTGTGGTCAATGCTGCCTGCATAAGCTGATGGATGAAGACACCGACGAAATCTATTTTACCAACGTCGCCTGTAAGCAGCTCAATATTAAAACCTGTCAGTGCCGTAACTACGAACGTCGATTCGAATACGAGCCGGACTGTATCAAACTCACGCGTGATAATCTGCCTACCTTTGAATGGTTGCCGATGACCTGCGCCTATCGTCTGCTGGCGGAAGGAAAAGGGTTGCCAGAATGGCATCCGTTGCTGACCGGGTCGAAAGCGGCAATGCATGGCGAACGTATTTCGGTACGTCATATTGCGGTAAAAGAATCAGAAGTGCGTGACTGGCAGGATCATATTTTGAACAAACCTTCATGGGCGGACTGAGCCGCCCATCGATTAGCAGGTGTTAAGGGTTAAGCCTTTTTCGCCTGATACATCTCATCTCCATGGTTGTCGTCTTCAACCCAAAAATTGATGTTGAACTGCGCATCGTCGCTTAATTCAACGCGATGCCAGTACTGTGGTGGGCTGGTCGCGAACTGACCGGCATTAATCACTACCTTCACTTCGGGCTCTTTTGCGTCTTCATTGGCAAAGCCATAATACGTTACCGTTCCTTCCATCACACAGAGCTGTCCAAACACGCCCGCAGCGGTGTTGTGGTGGGAGAGCAGTGCCGCAGGGACATTGTCTTTCGTGAAGAAGGGAGTAGAGCGTTTAACTTTCCAGTTTGCCGGGATGCGTAAATGGGACATAAGACATCTCCTTCATGTGGCATCTATAAGATGTATTTAATATACATCTTATAGATGCCAGCAGGCAATGGATTTAAGGCAAAAAAAACGCTCCCGGAGGAGCGTCTCTGTTAGCGACCGAAAAGGTCACGTTTTTTCGGTTTGAACGGTTGTGCTATGACGACCAGTATTGCCACAACAAGATATGCGGCGAAGATCCCTAGCAGCCACTGCGGCATTTCGAGGGTTAAAAACGACCACTGACGCTCAGCGCAGTCGCCGGACGCCACAAACACCTGCGGCAGCCATTTATCCAGCGGTAACCAGCTCGGGAAGCGCGCGGCAAAATCACAGGTCATAAATGGTGACGGGTGAAGCTGAATCATGGTGTGCTCATATGCTAACTGAAGACCGCGCCAGGCACTGTAAATCCAGATAACCATCGCCACATAGCGCAGCGGTGTTTTTGGCGCGACAGCTCCCACCAGTCCCGCACCCATTACGCCAAATAATGCGCTACGTTCGTAAATACACAACACGCAAGGTTTTAGCAGCATGACGTGCTGGAACCATAGCGCGACGAGTTCCAGCGCAAAGGCGGTAAACGCCAACAATAACCATGCTCCACGACCACGGGAACACTGGTTTAAAAATCGCAACATAATAATTTCCCTGCAACATGCGTAGAGACCGCAGTTTAAACCAATTCACTTTATGCGCCACTAGCGGGAATTGAAAATTTGCGTAATCGGATAATTATCATGCAAAAAGTCAAACCGGGCAGTGATTTGCCCGGCTAATTGTTATGAAAGTGTAGCTAACCAGCCCGACTGGGTCATCCATTCTGTCATTGGTACAAGCGTGAACTCCACGCAAAGCAACCCGACGAGCGTCAGGACAAGGGTATAAGGCAGAGCCATCCATACCATGCGACCATAAGAGAGGCGAATCAACGGTGCCAGGGCGGAAGTCAGCAGAAACAGGAACGCCGCCTGACCGTTTGGCGTGGCCACGGAAGGCAGGTTGGTCCCGGTGTTAATCGCCACCGCTAACAGTTCATACTGATTAAGGCTGATGGTCCCATGCTCCAGGGCTGCTTTGGCTTCGTTGATGTAGATAGTGCCGACAAAAACGTTATCAGAAATAGACGACAGCAGACCGTTAAACAGATAGAACAGCGTTAATTGCGCGTGCTCAGAGGCTTGTAAAACGAACTGAATAATCGGAGAAAAGAGCTGCTGATCGATGATCACCGCAACAACAGAGAAGAACACGGTCAGCAGGGCGGTGAAGGGCAGCGACTCGGTAAAGGCTTTGCCAATAGCATGTTCGTCGGTAACGCCGGTTAACGATGTTGCCAGAATAATCACTGACAGACCAATTAATCCCACTTCCGCCAGATGCAGTGCCAGGGCGACCACCAGCCAGACGCCGATAATCGCCTGGATAATCAGTTTGATCTTGTCCTGGCGGGTTCTCTGCTGACGGCTCTGATCGTCAAATTTTTGCAGGACATCGCGGACGGTCTCCGGCAGCGTTTCGCCATAGCCAAACCAACGTAACTTCTCGACCAGCACGCAGGTTAGCAGACCGCAAATCAGTACCGGAACGGTGACCGGCGACATGCGCAGGAAGAAGTCGCCAAAGTGCCAGCCAGCTGCTTTGGCGATAATCAGGTTTTGCGGTTCGCCAACCATGGTCATTACGCCGCCTAACGCCGTACCGACGCCTGCGTGCATCATCAGACTACGCAGAAAACCACGGAACTGCTCCAGAACGACCTTATTGTGCTGATCGATATGGCTGTCATCGAGCATATTGTTATCTTCCCCACGGGAAGAGGCCACGCGATGGTAGATGCCATAAAAACCGACCGCTACGCTTATCACCACGGCAACGACGGTCAACGCGTCAAGGAACGCGGACAGGAAGGCGGCAGCAATACAAAAGGAGAGCGACAGCAGTGACTTGGAACGAATGCTGAGCAGAAGACGGGTGAAAATAAACAACAGCAGCTGCTTCATAAAGTAGATGCCTGCCACCATAAACATCAGCAGCAATAACACCTCAAGGTTGGCGGCAACTTCTTCGCGCACATGCGCGGCGCTGGTCATGCCAATGATGACGGCTTCGATGGCTAACAGCCCACCCGGCAGCAACGGATAACACTTGAGTGCCATCGCCAGCGTAAAAATGAACTCGGCCACCAACAGCCAGCCTGCAATAAAGGGATTGATGAAAAAGATAATCGGGTTAACGACTAAGAAGACGAGCAGTGCAAGTTTGTACCAGTCTGGCGACTGGCCTAAAAAATTGCGCCACATAGCGCGGCCCCATGATAGCTCCATGGTGATTTCCCTACCTTTAAAAATGAAATCATGTTGTTATGTTTGACCGCAAAGCTTAGCGGGAGGAGGGAGCACAGGCAAGCTCTTCACGTGAATGGCAAGGGTGAGTGTGCATCAGCGTTATCTGTAAAATGAAGCCTTGATCCACTTTTTCTTCATTTCGTCAGCTATCAGCTATGAAACCCGTCTGGTATGATAACTGTAACTATGTTTTGCTGTGTAATGGAATTATTACTATGGTCATTAAGGCGCAAAGCCCGGCGGGGTTCGCGGAAGAGTACATCATTGAGAGTATCTGGAATAACCGCTTCCCACCTGGCACTATTTTGCCCGCTGAACGTGAACTCTCTGAACTGATCGGAGTGACACGTACTACGTTGCGCGAAGTATTACAGCGTCTGGCGCGGGACGGCTGGTTGACCATTCAACACGGCAAACCGACGAAGGTGAATAACTTCTGGGAAACCTCCGGGTTGAATATTCTTGAAACGCTGGCGCGCCTCGATCACGAGAGCGTACCGCAGTTGATCGATAATCTGCTGTCTGTGCGCACCAACATTTCAACCATCTTTATCCGCACCGCGTTTCGCCAGCATCCTGATAAAGCGCAAGAGGTGTTGGCGACAGCTAATCAGGTAGCTGACCATGCTGATGCGTTCGCCGATCTGGACTACAACATTTTCCGCGGTCTGGCATTTGCGTCCGGTAATCCGATTTACGGTCTGATCCTCAACGGAATGAAAGGGTTATATACCCGCATTGGTCGTCATTATTTTGCCAATCCAGAAGCGCGTGGTCTGGCGCTGAGCTTCTATCGTAAGCTGTCAGAACTGTGCGAGCAGGGTGCTCATGAGCAGGTTTATGAAACGGTGCGCCGCTACGGTCACGATAGCGGCGAGATTTGGCATCGCATGCAGAAGAACCTGCCGGGCGATTTAGCTATTCAGGGACGCTAATAAAAAAAACCTCATTCGAGGCAATGTCGTTCAGTTAACGCTTAAGTTTCAGGAAGTATCAACCTGTGTTGG
>NZ_SZWK01000101.1:0-774166 GCF_005280815.1 Citrobacter sp. TBCS-15
TTGGTAAGGGTGAGGTCCCCAGTTCGACTCTGGGTATCAGCACCAGTTTTTCGGTTAAAGTTCGGCGCTTAGAAAAGAATTTGTCTGGCGGCTGTAGCGCGGTGGTCCCACCTGACCCCATGCCGAACTCAGAAGTGAAACGCCGTAGCGCCGATGGTAGTGTGGGGTCTCCCCATGCGAGAGTAGGGAACTGCCAGGCATCAAACAAGTGAAAAGGCCATCCGAAAGGATGGCCTTTTTGCGTTATGCTTCTTGCTAACCTGTAAGCCCGGTATGCGCAACGCCACCGGGCAAAACAGAAGATTAATGAATCACCTGCGACAGGAATGCCCGGGTACGTTCTGATCTGGGATTGGCAAAAAACTCATCTGGCGGCGCCTGCTCCACAATCTCGCCAAGATCCATGAAGATCACGCGGTCGGCCACCGTGCGGGCAAATCCCATTTCATGGGTAACGCACAGCATAGTCATACCCGATTGCGCCAGACCGATCATGGTATCAAGCACCTCTTTCACCATTTCTGGATCCAGCGCTGATGTGGGTTCATCAAACAACATAATTTTAGGTTTCATACATAACGAACGTGCAATGGCCACACGCTGCTGTTGCCCGCCAGAGATTTGCCCTGGATATTTATGCGCATGTTCGGCAATGCGAACCCGTTCAAGGTAGTGCATTGCCAACACTTCAGCCTCTTTTTTCGGCATTTTTTGCACCCAGACTGGTGCCAGCGTACAGTTTTGCAGGACCGTCAAATGAGGAAAGAGATTGAAGTGTTGAAAGACCATGCCAACTTCTTGCCTGACGCGCTCAATATTGCGAATGTCTTCATTGAGTTCAATCCCATCCACCACAATACGTCCTTGCTGATGCTCTTCCAGATGGTTAATACAACGGATAGTTGTCGATTTACCCGAGCCGGAAGGACCGCATAAGACGATACGCTCTCCTTGTTTTACCTGCAGATTGATGTTTTTCAAAACGTGGAACTGTCCGTACCATTTGTTGACGTTTTCCAGCGTAATCATCGCGTCAGTAGACGGCATTAATAATTGGTTCATAAATTCCTCAGTGCGGTGTACGCCCGGTATTAAAACGTTTTTCCAGATGTTGGCTGTAACGCGACATACTGAAACAAAAGATCCAGTAAATTAGTGCGGCAAAAACATATCCTTCAGTCGACATACCCAGCCATGTAGGATCCACGGTTGCTTGCTGCACGCTGCTGAAGAGATCAAACAGGCCGATGATGATGACCAAACTGGTATCCTTGAACAGGGCAATAATCGTATTAACCAAACCAGGAATAACCAGCTTGAGAGCTTGTGGAAGAATGACCAACCCTTGGGTTTTCCAGTACCCTAGCGCCAGTGATTCAGCCGCTTCATACTGACCTTTTGGCAAGGCCTGTAATCCCCCACGAACCACCTCCGCGACATAGGCTGACTGGAAAAGAATGACGCCGACCAGGGCCCGGATAAGCTTGTCGATGCTGGTCCCCTCCGACATAAACAGAGGGAGCATGACAGAGGACATAAACAGGACGGTGATCAACGGTACGCCGCGCCAGAACTCAATAAAAATGACGGACAAAATCCGAACGATTGGCATATGAGAACGACGTCCCAATGCCAGTAGAATCCCCCACGGGAGTGCACCCGCAATACCGACGGATGCGATGATAAGCGTCAGCGTTAACCCGCCCCACTGCCGGGTCTCTACCCGCTCAAGTCCGAGAAAACCACCGTACATCAACCACCAGACCACCAAAGGATAAACAACTGCCCAAACGGCGATATAACGACCACGGTGGGGAATGATTTTCCAGAACATGGGAACGATTGAAACAAGGCCAATCAGCAGGGCCAGATTTATGCGCCAGCGCTGATCGTGTGGGTAAAGCCCATACATGAATTGTCCGAAGCGTTCATGAATGAACACCCAGCAGGCCCCCGCTTTGGTACAGTCAGCTCTGGTAGAGCCTATCCAGTTGGCCTGAAAAAATACCCAGTTCAACAGCGGTGGAAGGAAGGACCAAATTAGCCACACGCATAGCAGCGTGAGCAGGCTATTTGACCAAGTGGAGAACAGGTTTTTGCGAACCCAGAACAGACAGCGGCTTGCCGGGTTACTGCTCTGGCGCGAGGGGTGAGACAGTAGTGCTTTTGTCATCATGGCTCCTTAGCGCTCGATCAGTGCGATACGACGGTTATAAATATTCATCAGTAGAGAAATGCTCAGGCTGATGATCAGGTATACCGACATCGTGATGGCAATAGTTTCAATGGCTTGTCCCGTTTGATTGAGTACCGTGCCAGCAAACAGGGAAACCATATCCGGGTAGCCAATGGCGGCAGCGAGCGATGAATTTTTAACGATATTCAGGTACTGACTGGTTAGTGGAGGAATGATGACGCGCAGCGCCTGTGGGATGATGACCTGGCGGAGCGTCACCGGGTTTGGCAAACCCAGAGAGCGTGCTGCCTCATGTTGGCCATAAGGAACAGCCTGAATTCCTGCCCGAATAATTTCTGCAATAAACGCTGAGGTATACACTGAAAGCGCCAGCGTCAGAGCCGCTAGTTCAGGTATAAGCACCATCCCGCCACGGAAGTTAAAACCACGTAGCTCGGGGATATCCCAGTGAAGGGCCGCGCCAAAAAACCATTGTGAAATCATCGGTAAAAACACGAATAATGCCAGAGCTGTGGGCCAGGTACGGCGTAACTGACCGGTTTTGATCTGGTGCATTCTGTTGAAGCGAAATAGCCCGAAGGTGACAGCGATGGCAATAAGGACCGCAGTACAAAAGGCAAAAAGACCTTCTCCCATTTGCGGTGCCGGAATATACAGCCCCCGGTTGCTCAGAAACATCAAATCCAGCGCGTTTACGGCCTGACGTGGGCCGGGTAGGTTACGTAATACGGCAAAATACCAAAAGAAGATCTGCAATAGCGGCGGGATATTGCGGAACGTTTCGATATAGACCGTGGAGAGCTTTCGCAATAACCAGTTATCTGACAGGCGTGCCAGCCCGAGAAAGAAACCGAGAAATGAAGCGAAGACGATACATAGTGCGGAAACTAACAGCGTATTAAGCAGGCCGACCAGGAACACGCGGCCATAGGTATCGCCTTGCTCGTAATCAATCAGATGCTGGACGATACCAAATCCGGCGCTGCGGTCGAGAAAAGAAAATCCCGAGGTAATACCGCGACTGCTCAGGTTATTAATCGTGTTATGAATGAGATAGACCGCAATGCTAATGACCGCAATGACGGCGAGTATTTGGAATAACCAGGCGCGGACCGCAGGGTTAGAAAAGGATAGCGATCCTTTTACGGTTGAGCGGCGATGAAGCATAAGAAAACCTCGGTAACAATGGCTCTGGGCTGAGCGCCGCAGCTGCGGCGCCCGTTACATCACTTTGCATTAGCGCACCGGTGGCGCATATTGAATGCCACCGTTGTTCCAGAGGTTGTTCTGTCCACGTTTGATCTTCAACGGACTTTCCGATCCAACGTTACGTTCAAAGATCTCCGAGTAGTTACCTACCTGCTTAATAATGTTATAAGCCCATTTGTTATCAAGCTTCAGATCCTTGCCATAATCCCCTTCTTTACCTAGCAGATGCGCCATATCCGGCGTTGCAGGATTAGCCGCTTTTTCATCAACGTTTTTCGAGTTAACCCCCATCTCTTCCGCGTTCAGCATGGCGAACAGCGTCCAGCGAACAATGGAGAACCATTCATCGTCGCCACGACGTACAACCGGACCTAACGGTTCTTTAGAAATAACTTCTGGCAGGACAATCCATTCTGCAGGATTGCTCAGCTTGATGCGCAGGGCATACAGCTGAGACTGGTCGGAGGCCAGCGTATCACAACGTCCTGATTCCAGAGCCTTGGCTGATTCATCCGAGCGGTCAAACGTGACAGGGGTGTACTTCATATTATTGGCTTTAAAGTAGTCAGCCACGTTCAGTTCGGTATCGGTTCCTGCCTGAATACATACCGTTGCGCCATCCAGTTCTTTCGCGCTCTTCAGGCCGGCTTTATTGTGGGTAAGAAAACCAATGCCATCGTAATAGGTTACGCCAGTGAAAGACATGCCCATACCTGCATCACGAGAGGAGGTCCATGTGGTATTACGCGAGAGCATGTCGACTTCGCCAGACTGTAACGCGGTAAAACGTTCCTTGGCGGTGAGTGGGGTATATTTTACTTTGGTATCATCACCAAATACGGCGGAGGCAACGCCTCGGCATACGTCGACATCAATACCTGAAAACTTACCGCTCGCATCGGCGTAAGAGAAGCCAGGCAACCCGTCACTGATCCCGCATTGCACAAACCCTTTTTTCTTTACGGCATCAAGTGTTGCGCCGGCATGCGCCTGATTTGCTATCGCAAGGAGCACGCCGGCCGCAGCCAGGCTGGCTATTATCATCTTTTTCATAGAGCATCCTGTGTGGAGGAATTATTGTTATGAAAACGTTCTGAAAACGTCTTTTACCGGTCTGTGGCTTTGGCCATACTCTTTTAAGCAAAGGTAGTGCCAGGTTTTTGCGCACGATTATTCGACGCAATATGCAGAGTGTAGACAGGAAAAAATAAATGCAGCGCCCTGAAGTGGTGCAAAATTGAAACGTAAGCCACATTTCAGCGCAAAAATTTTAAAATTAGACAGGACGCGTGATAACGATTTCGGACGTTAATATTGATCGCGTGAGAATAATGAAAAGAAAACGTGGTGTAACCAAGAACAGGAAAAATGCTAATTTCAAATCGTGGATATGTGAGGGATATCTATAACAATTTTATTATTTAGAAAGGGCGATAAACCAACGTTTTGTCTTATATGTGAATTTCATTTTTATTGCTAAAAGCGCGGTAGCTACCGCGCTTTTAAGAAGAGTTATTTGGTCAGGGCAACTATCCCAAGCGTCAATCCGGCAACGGCGGCTGCGCCACCGGCGATGGCACCGGCTGTTTCCCAGTTATCCTGCGTGGTGCCTTTCATACAGGTATTGGTATGGACCAGGCGTCCCTGATCGTCGTATACAGGTACGCAAGGAGAATCGTGTGCACAACCGGCAAGAAACGCGGTAAACAATGCAACGGATATTAATCTTTTCATGGTGTTACCTCAAAAATAAGCGTTTCGCTAATTGAGCAAAGACAAACGCTAAGCCATCTGCGAACTCGGTCATTATTTTACCACTTCTTAAAAAAAGACTGACAGGAGGAATAATCTCAATTCATGTGGATTGTAAAAATAATGGATAAAAAGAAAGGTTGCGGGCAGGCTTTAAGGAACGACTTAAATGAAATAAATGGCTATCTTATTAATAAACAAAGAGAGAGTGTACCGATGAAAAAGGCGTCCGTAGACGCCTTTATTTTACAAATTAATCAGTGTGCCGACTAAAACGCCGTCTGACGACAACGAAGAAGACGGGAACGAAGAAGATCGCTAACAATGTTGCGGTTAGCATTCCCCCCATTACGCCGGTACCGACCGCATTCTGCGCACCGCTACCTGCGCCGTGGCTGATAACCAGAGGCATAACCCCCAGGATAAATGCCAGGGATGTCATCAGGATAGGGCGAAGACGCATGCGGGATGCCTCCAGCGTCGCTTCGATCAGTCCTTTGCCCTCTTTATCCATCAGGTCTTTGGCAAACTCGACGATCAGGATGGCGTTTTTAGCCGAGAGGCCGATAGTGGTTAGCAACCCAACCTGGAAGTACACGTCGTTATTCATCCCACGTAACGATGCTGCCAACAGAGCGCCAACCACGCCAAGCGGTACAACCAACATCACCGAGAACGGAATTGACCAGCTCTCATACAATGCGGCAAGGCAAAGGAAGACAACGATGAGCGAGATAGCATACAGCGCAGGCGCCTGGTTCCCTGAGAGTCGTTCCTGATAGGACATACCCGTCCAGTCATGGCCGATACCGTTAGGCAGTTTCTCCGCCAGGCTTTCCATCAGCGCCATCGCTTCACCGGTGCTTCGGCCTGGCGCAGCTTCTCCTAACAGTTCCATAGAAGGCATACCGTTGTAACGTTCCAGACGTGGTGAACCGTAGATCCAATGTGCGGAACTGAACGTGGAGAACGGTACCATTTCGCCATTGGCGCTACGAACATACAGATTATTGATGTCTTCCGGCAACATACGGAATTTGGCATCGGCCTGTACGTACACTTTTTTCACGCGGCCACGGTCAATGAAGTCATTGACGTAATAGCCACCCAGCGCAGCGGAGATGGTTTCATTAATATCGGACAGCGAGACACCAAGGGCCTGAGCTTTTTCCTGATCGACATCCAGCTTGAACTGGGCGGTATCCTCGAGACCGTTTGGACGCACGCGAACCAGCAGGTCAGGGTGTTTAGCAACCATACCCAGCAGTTGGTTACGCGCTTGTGTTAACGCGGTATGCCCCAGCCCGCCCTGGTCAATCAGCTCGAAGTCGAAGCCGGTTGCGGTACCCAGTTCAACAATGGCTGGCATGTTGAAAGGGAACACTAAGCCGTCACGAATCTGGCTAAACGCACGGGTTGCTCTGGCGATAATCGATTCAACGTTGTTCTCGTCGCCACTGCGTTCTTCCCAGGGCTTGAGGCTGACAAACGCCATCCCTGAGTTTTGCCCTTGCCCGCTGAAGCTAAAGCCGTTAACCGTAAAGACGCTTTCGACGTTGGCTTTCTCGTTGTTCAGGTAGTAATGCGTAACCTGATCCAGCACTTTCTGGGTTCGCTCTTGCGTTGCACCGGCCGGAAGCTGAATCATTGTCAGGAATACGCCCTGATCTTCTTCTGGCAAGAAGGAGGTTGGAAGGCGCATAAACAACACCGCCATCCCAATCACGATAATCAGGTAGACGACCAGGTAACGCCCGGTTTTACGCACAATACCGCTGACGCTATTGGTGTAATGATTGACGCTGTGATCGAATTTGGCATTAAACCAGCCAAAGAAACCGCTTTTATTCTCGTGATGTTCAGCCGATACCGGCTTCAACAGCGTTGCACAAAGCGCGGGAGTCAGGATCAGCGCTACCAGCACTGAAAGCGCCATTGCAGAAACGATGGTGATAGAGAACTGCCGATAGATAGCCCCGGTTGAGCCGCCGAAGAAGGCCATCGGGATAAATACCGCAGACAGCACCATGGCGATACCGACCAGCGCGCCCTGAATTTGTGACATGGATTTTTCTGTCGCCTCTTTGGGCGGCAGATTATCTTCCATCATCACACGTTCCACGTTTTCCACCACCACTATCGCATCATCAACCAATAGGCCGATGGCGAGTACCATGCCGAACATCGTCAGGGTGTTTATTGAGTAGCCAAACGCGGCAAGTACGGCAAATGTGCCCAACAATACAACAGGTACGGCAATGGTTGGAATGAGCGTAGCCCGGATGTTTTGCAGGAACAAATACATGACCAGGAACACCAGTACGATCGCTTCAAACAGCGTTTTTACCACTTCATGAATGGAGATGGTTACAAACGGGGTGGTGTCGTACGGATAGACCACCTTCATTCCCTGCGGGAAGAACGGTTGCAGTTCAACCAGCTTGGCTTTGATAGCGTTTGCGGTATCCAGCGCGTTTGCCCCGGTTGCCAGTTTGATCCCGAGACCGGATGCTGGTTTCCCGTTAATACGCGCGACTACGTTGTAGTTCTCACCACCCAACTCGATGCGTGCAACGTCTTTCAGGTGAACGACCGAACCATCGCTATTCACGCGTAAAGTTACTTTGCCGAACTCTTCAGGGTCTTTCAGTCGCGTTTGCGCAATGATAGAGGCATTAAGCTGCTGATTAGGCAACGCAGGCGTACCGCCTAACTGACCGGCAGCAATCTGATCGTTCTGCACCTTCAACTGATTGATCACATCAACCGGCGTGAGCTGGTACTTATTCAACAAGTTTGCATCCAGCCAGATACGCATAGCGTACTGCGCACCAAACAGCTGCACGTCACCCACGCCATTCAGACGGCTGATTGAGTCTTTAACGTTCGAGGCGACGTAGTCGGAAATGTCATCCTGAGTGGTTTGTGGGTTGTCAGAAACAAAACCCGCGACCATCAAAAAGCTGCTACTGGATTTCTCGACGCTGATCCCCTGCTGCTGAACTTCTTGCGGCAGTAAGGGAGTGGCGAGCTGCAGCTTGTTTTGTACCTGAACCTGCGCGATATCGGGGTCGGTACCGGACTGGAAGGTCAGCGTGATGGTCACACTCCCGGCTGAATCGCTGGTGGAGGACATATACATCAGGTTATCGATACCGTTCATATTCTGTTCGATAACCTGCGTGACGGTATCCTGTACCGTTTGCGCATCCGCACCTGGGTAGGTGGCGGAAACCGATACGGCAGGAGGCGCGATGGTCGGGTACTGCGCCACGGGCAGTTGCATAATTGCCAGAGCACCCGCCATCATCAGAATGATGGCCAGTACCCAGGCAAAGATAGGACGCCTGATAAAAAAGTTAGCCATGTCCGGTTACCTTATTGGGCTTTCGTCGCAGGGGGTTCGTTATCGGCGGTTGCTTTAACCTGAACGCCAGGGCGTGCTTTTTGTAAGCCGCTCACGATAACTTTGTCACCGGGTTGCAGACCTTCGCTGATGAGCCATTTGTCGCCAATCGCTTGAGCGGCGACAACTGCCCGCGCTTCAACCTGGCTCTTGTCGTTAACGACCATCACGGTGGCATCGCCACGAGGTGTACGTGTCACCCCCTGCTGCGGAACGAGAATGGCATTCGGCTGGACGCCTTCATCAATGCGAGCACGCACAAACATGCCTGGCAGCAGCGTGTGCTGTGGGTTAGGGAATACGGCTCTGAGAGTGATTGATCCGGTGCTTTCATCAACCGTCACATCAGAAAATTGCAATGAACCCTTGAGTGGGTATGCCTGACCATTTTCCATCACCAGCTCGACGGTACTGCTGGCGCTGTCTTTATGCAGACTGCCTTGTTCAATAGACTGCTTGAGGCGCATAAAGTCGTTACTGGACTGCGTCACGTCAACATAGATGGGATCGAGCTGTTGCACAGTAGCAAGCTCAGTTGCCTGACCATTCGTGACTAATGCGCCTTCGGTGACGTTAGATTTACCGATACGTCCGCTAATGGGCGATGTCACTTTGGTGTAGGCCAGGTTGATACGTGCGCTTTCGACTGCCGCTTTGGCCGCGATTACGGAGGCATCGGCCTGGCGGGCATCAGCAATTGCCTGATCGTACTCTTGCTGGCTGATGTACTTGGTGCCAACCAGCGGCACATAACGTTTTACCGTTAAATGCGCGATAGCGGCCGCCGCTTCACTCTTTGCCAGTTCGCCTTTGGCGCTGTCATAGTCAGCCTGGTAAGTCGCTGGATCGATCTGATAAAGCGATTGACCGGCTTCAACATCGCTACCCTCGGTGAAATTTCGTTTAAGTACAATTCCGCTCACCTGGGGGCGGACTTCTGCAATACGAAATGCTGTGGTGCGCCCGGGTAATTCGGTCGTCACGGCTAAGGGGGCCTTTTCGACGACATGGACAGTCACCTGCGGCTCTGCGGGATGTGCTTGTGTTTCTCCCTGATCGTTACAACCGGCGAGTAATGCAGCGGAGATGATGATGAATGAGGGCAGGAGTGAAAACCTGGCATTTTTCGTCATTTCTATTCCTTAAAAAACCGAACGCTCGTTATTAACCGGGTAACAGCGGAGGTGATAACGCGCACAAGAAAAATAATAGTTGGCTATCCTACAAATTATTAGCTTGCGATGTAAGCAATACTTATTTATGGGCGGGGTTCACGGCACATAAAAGCAAAAAAAGATTAATCAGCTACCGTTTCATTGTGATATTTATAGCAACACCATGATGCTGATAAATACATTTTGAAATGATCATCTGAATGGTGAATATATTTGTTTTTGTTATTTGTTTTATCTATTCGTGTGTAATGTCCACAATTAAATACTTTAGACCTCGTCTAAATAAACGCTAAGTGATACATTTGTTCCAGATCGAAAATATTAGATAAGAAAGTTAATCATTCTCTACTCCAATCCAGATAGTCGGAATCATGGCCAGAAAAACGAAAGCGGATGCCCTCAAAACGCGACAGCACCTGATGGAAACGGCGATTGTACAGTTTGCCGCACGTGGCGTAGGTAATACGACGCTAAACGACATAGCGGATGCCGCCAATGTGACACGGGGTGCACTTTATTGGCATTTCGAAAATAAAACTCAATTGTTTAATGAGTTATGGTTACAACAACCTCCTTTACGCGATCTTATTCAGGACAAGCTTATTGGTCGTTGGGGTGATAACCCTTTACAGCGACTGCGTGAAAAATTTGTGGTGGGATTACAATATATTGCGGAGAACCCTCGTCAGCAGGCATTAATGCAGATTTTATATCATAAATGCGAATTCCATAAAGATATGATATCAGAGCAGGCCATTCGCGATAAAATAGGTCTCAGCCACCAAAGTATTCGCGATTCTCTCCAACGGTGCATAGATGAAAATTTGATTGCCACCAGCTTGGATTTAGACGTTATCATCATTATTTTGCATGGTAGCTTTAGCGGAATAATAAAAAACTGGTTAATGAATCCAGAGAGTTATGATCTGTATGGGCAAGCGCCAGCATTAGTTGATAATGTATTAAAAATGTTAAGCCCGGACGGCTGCGTAATGCAATTAATGCAGAGTGAAAACCAGGTTGGGTAGTCTAGCCGCCAGGGCCTGACGGCTGTCGACGGTGCTAGTCGAGATCGGCGCAGTTGACCAGTTTTAGGGGATTTACTGAGTTCATATTCCGACACTTGTCGTGCTCTGTTGTCATCAGTTCTATCCACTGGATGAGCAGCGCATCAAAAAGAAAAACGAAGACCGCAAAAACAACCAGCCACCAATACTTGCGAATCATTGCTAAATCCTGTGTATTCATGCCCAAGCTTGCAGGGAATATACACGAAATCAGTAAGCTGAAAAGCAGACTTACAATGCCTTTACTTTGCCGAAAGAGCGCCACTGTTTGCCGTTAATCGGCTCTTTTTGGACAGGTTTTTTGTCTTACGTTTTTTCACTTTTGCAAGTTCAGTCTCTGAAAAATGAGAACCGATACTCAGTCTTCTGAGCCCCATTTTTACGTACTCAGCATTGATTTCAATACCGACAAATTTGCGACCTAATTCCACTGCGGTAGCGCCGGTTGTAAAGCTGCCGGCAAACGGATCCAGCACTTTGTCATCCGGGTTGGAGGAAGCCAGAATGATGCGTTCCAGGAGGGCTTTGGGTTTTTGAGTGGGGTGATTTTCGTATTCGTCCATCAGATAGCGAACGCGGGGAAAATCCCAGACATTGCCAGGTACTTTTTTCTGATTGTAAGGTTGGGGCGGATTCTTTCTGTAGTCTATTAGCGCACGTTTAGCGCCCGTTTTAGCTTCAACCAGAACATCATTACGATTAAACGTGTAGTTTTTCTGATCTTTGACCATCATCAGGATCGGTTCATACATCGAACCAAAGTAGTTTTTAGCCTGTACCCCTGAGCTATCATATGACCACACGATACGGCTTTTGATGGTAAAAAGCTGGCGACATTTGAGGTCGATGTACGGCATGTTCTCCGTACTGTTCATGATGTACATGCTACCGTGTGGTTTGAGAATGCGATGGCACTCGTCAATGCATTCAAACAGCCACGCCAGAAAGGTCTCTTCGTCCCAGGATTCCACCATCCCGTCAAAGTCTTTGCCGATGTTATAAGGTGGGTCGGCAAAAATGAGATCGATGCTTTCAGCGGGTAGCTTTTTTAGCTCAGTCAGCGCGTCACCCAGGATTATCTTTTTAGATTCATCGCCAAAGTAGACAGGTTCACATCTTGCGTTCATCGCCAAAGCCTCCCGTGTGACGTTAATAAAAAAGGCGCTTCCCCATGCCGAGTAGCGCCTTTTAAAACAAACATTTAACTGATTAGTATCAGTTCATGCCGTATTTTTTCAGTTTTTTACGCAGCGTACCACGGTTGATGCCCATCATCAGGGCAGCACGGGTCTGGTTACCGCGGGTGTATTGCATCACCATGTCCAACAGGGGCTGTTCTACTTCAGCCAGTACCAGCTCATAGAGATCATTAACGTCTTGACCATTCAATTGAGCAAAATAGTTCTTCAGTGCCTGTTTAACCGAGTCACGCAGGGGCTTTTGAGTTACCTGGTCCTGAGAGTTAACGGTAGAAACGGTCAGTACGTCAGAATTTACGCGTTGTTCGAACATAGTTCTGTCAGCTCTTTATTTCTGTTTACGCAAAATTTTCGAAGTATGCCTCCAACGCCGCCAGCTGTTCGCTGGAATCTTCAATGGCGTTGAATGTGCGCCGAAACTGGTCATCCGGAGCGTGTTCCTGGAGATACCAGGATACGTGTTTACGCGCAATTCGGTACCCTTTTGCCTGACCATAAAAGTCATGCAGTTCCCGAACATGCGCACAAAGCAAGCGCTTCACCTCTGCCAGTGGCAGTGGGGGCAGCAGCTCCCCAGTGTCCAGATAATGCTGGATTTCCCGAAAGATCCAGGGTCTTCCCTGAGCTGCACGGCCTATCATCAGGGCATCCGCCCCCGTATAGTCGAGTACAGCTCTGGCTTTAAGCGGGTCAGTAATGTCGCCATTCGCGATAATCGGAATGGAAACTTTCTGCTTAACTGCCCGAATACTGTCGTACTCAGCATCTCCATTGAACAAACAGGCGCGGGTGCGTCCATGAATGGTCAGAGCCTGAATGCCACAGTCTTCAGCCAGTTGGGCAATCTCTACGCAGTTACGGTGTTCCGGAGCCCAGCCGGTGCGAATCTTGAGTGTGACAGGAACGTCCACTGCATTGACGACCTCGGTTAGTATTGATTTCACTAAATCCGGGTACTGCAAGAGGGCTGAACCTGCGAGCTTGCGATTCACTTTTTTAGCCGGACACCCCATATTGATATCAATAATCTGGGCGCCGCTTTCCACGTTAATACGTGCGGCATCGGCCATCTCAACAGGATCGCTACCGGCAATTTGCACCGTGCGAATTCCTGGCTCATCAACGTGCACCATCCGTAAACGAGACTTGTCGCTTTCCCAAACCTGCGGGTTAGAAGACATCATCTCGGATACCGTCAATCCGGCTCCCATCTCATAGCACAGCGTCCTGAATGGTCTGTCAGTGATGCCAGCCATAGGTGCTGCGATCAGGCGATTTCTGAGCTGGTATTGTCCGATGCGCATGAGTTAAGAAATGACCATACTGTGACTGCAAGGCGGCGTATATTACGCATTTTTCGCACGAGATGAAAGGCCAAACTTTGACCAATCCACTGAGGTGGATCAATGAATTGCTGGTTAAGTACACAGTTTCAAATTAAAATCTTTAATAATCATTTGGATACGTGGTTGTGTTAATTTGTCATCCGTTTATAAATTCCGAAAACTTCTCTTTTTTTATTATGGCCAGCCTTAGGTTATCAGGATAAAAAGCTGTTTTTGTGAGCAAATAGTGACTTTGTAATGCGATCTCGCTCTCATTTCCGCAAATCCTTTTGCGAAAAAAAGAGCGATTTTTGCGTTACCAACGGTAACGAGAAGGGATTATTTTTTCTGTCCGGTAATGCGACACCACTCTTCTTTCTCGATAACCGGATCGAGCGTAAAGAGATCGGCATAGGCTTCACAGACGCTTTCCGCCTGGCTGGCAAGAATACCAGAAAGCCCCAGTAAACCGCCCTCAACGGGCAGCACGCTGATTAACGGCGCCAGTTCACGTAATGGGCCTGCAAGGATGTTGGCGACCACCACATCGGCTTTCATCGCCTCTGGCTGGTCTTTAGGCAGATAAAGTTCCAGACGCTCAGAAACGCCATTACGCTGGGCGTTATCACGGCTGGCCTGAATCGCTTGCGGATCGATATCCACACCAATCGCTTTCGCCGCACCCAGCTTCAGTGCCGCAATGGCAAGAATGCCGGAGCCGCAGCCAAAGTCGATAACCGTTTTACCGTTAAGATCGAGACCATCCAGCCATTGCAGGCACAGAGAGGTGGTTGGGTGAGTGCCAGTACCAAACGCCAGTCCCGGGTCGAGCATCACGTTGACGGCGTTCTCATCCGGGACATCGCGCCAGCTTGGGCAAATCCACAGACGTTCACCAAAGCGCATTGGGTGGAAGTTATCCATCCATTCGCGTTCCCAGTCTTTGTCTTCAAGCTGTTCGATTTTATGCGCGAAGCCAGCACCCAGCAGCGGATGCTGCTCCAGAATAGCAACGACCTCTTTCATGTCGGTTTCTGCATCGAACAAGCCGATAACGTCGGTATCGCCCCACAGGCGAGTCTCGCCCGGCAGTGGTTCAAATACCGGCGTATCATGCGTATCCTGGAAGGTAATGGAAACGGAGCCCGCTTCCATCAGTGCGTCGCTCAACTCTTCAGCGTTTGCACCGGTCGTGTTCAGTTTCAGTTGAATCCATGGCATGGCAAAACTCTTTATTTATCAGTAGTCAATATGGCGGCTTGCGGAACGGCAGAACCGAAACGGTTGCCGATCAGGAAAGCCAGCAAACTTATCAGTAACGAGGGCACAATCGGATGAAAGCCCAGGTACTGAATGTTAAAGGTAGCGAGTACGGCATAAAGTACGCCGCCGACAATCATTGCGCTCAGTGCGCCAGCCGCGTTTGCCCGCTCCCAGTAAAGGCCCAGCACCAACGGCCACAGGAAGACGGCTTCCAACCCGCCAAACGCCAGCAGGTTAAGCCAGATAATCATTTCTGGCGGCTTCCACGCGGCCAGCAACAGTAACGCGCCCAGCAGCAGAGTGATCACTGCCGACATGCGTTTCAACCGTGTTTCATTTTGCAGTTGTTCCGGGCGAAGGTTCAGATAGAGATCTTTAATGATCGTAGCGGAACTTTGCAGCAATTGGGCATTGATCGTCGACATGATCGCGGCCATGGGCGCGGCGAGGAAGATCCCGGCTGCTACCGGCGGCAAGACTTTTACCATTAGCGTGGGAATAACCAGATCCGGTACCGTCAGGTTAGGGATCACCGCCCGGCCCAACGCGCCGGCCAGATGCATACCAAACATCAGGACAGCCACTACGATAGTGCCAATGATAATTCCACGGTGTACCGCTTTGCTGTCCTTATAGGAGATGCAGCGCACCGCCGTATGCGGCAGGCCAATCACGCCAAAGCATACCAGTACCCAGAACGAGGTCATAAACGTGGGGGACAGAATGTCATCAGCGCCCTGCGGCGAGACCAGTTTAGGATCGATGGTTTGCAGGGTGACCACCGCATTGCTGAGACCACCGGCGGCATGGACGACACCGACCAGCAGTACGATAGTCCCAATCAGCATCACCATGCCCTGCATCGTGTCGTTCAACACGCTGGCGCGAAATCCGCCAAACGCCGTGTATAACGCGATACTGACGCCAAAAATCAGCAGGCCGGTTTCGTAAGGTATACCCGCTGCCGTTTCCAGCAAACGCGCGCCGCCAATAAACTGTACGGTCATTGCACCGACAAACGCGACCAGCAGGCTGAGGCTCGCCAGCCATACCAGCAGGCGGCTTTGGTAGCGGGCAAACAGCATATCGTTGAGGGTAACCGCATTATAACGGCGTGCAAGAATGGCGAATTTTTTGCCGAGAATACCCAACGACAACCAGACGGCGGGCAGTTGGATCATCGCTAACAAAACCCATCCCAGTCCGTATTTGTAAGCGGCACCTGGGCCGCCGATAAACGAGCTGGCGCTAATGTAGGTTGCCGTTAGCGTCATGGCTAACACGACCCCGCCCATAGAGCGGCTGCCGAGGAAATATTCATTCAGGAAGGTGCCAGTCGACCTTTTGCGCATGGCGTAAACAGAGAGGCCGAAAACCACCAGAAGATAGGCGACCAGCGGCAAAATAACTTCAAGCTGCATCATCATCCTCCAGAGGAATGTCGCGATAAATAAACTTCACCATCGCCCAGCACAGTACGATGAAAACCAATGGCGTCAGCAGACAGGCCATTTCAAACCAGTGCGGCAGGCCAGTAAAACCCAGAGTGGAGTCTGGTAAGTAAGCGGCCACTAACCATGCGGCAAGATATAAAAGGGTCAGCCACAGCGCCCAGCGCGCCTCTTTATGGGCCTGAACAAAACGAGCGTCCATTTTTTGTCCCTTGTGGATAAAGAAAGCGGGGATTGTACCTTATGGCACGTATGGGAGGGGAGAAAAACAAAAGGCCGGAATTTCCGGCCTTTTCGGTTAACGCTTGCTTACTTTTCCTGAAGTCCGAGTTTTTTCTCCAGGTAGTGGATATTGGTTCCACCATGCTGGAAGTGCTCGTCATTCATGATACGGATCTGCAGATCAACGTTGGTTTTGATGCCGTCGATGATCAGTTCCTGCAAGGCGTTTTTCATGCGTGCGATAGCGACGTCGCGGTTTTCGCCATAGCAAATCAGCTTACCGATCATTGAGTCATAGTACGGAGGTACTGTGTAACCTGCGTAAATATGAGACTCCCAGCGCACACCAAAGCCACCCGGCGCGTGGAAACGCGTGATTTTACCCGGGCTCGGCAGGAAGGTATTCGGGTCTTCGGCGTTGATACGGCACTCTACCGCATGACCTTTAACCACAACTTCGTCCTGCTTGATGGACAGCGGTTGACCCGCAGCGATGCGCAGCTGTTCTTTGATCAGGTCAACACCGGTGATCATTTCGGTTACCGGGTGTTCAACCTGAATACGGGTGTTCATTTCAATGAAGTAGAACTCACCGTTTTCGAACAGGAACTCGAAAGTACCCGCGCCACGATAGCCGATATCAACGCACGCTTTAGCGCAACGCTCGCCGATGTAGCGACGCAGTTCCGGAGTAATGCCCGGCGCTGGTGCTTCTTCGACAACTTTCTGGTGACGACGCTGCATGGAGCAGTCACGCTCTGCCAGATAAATCGCGTTACCCTGACCGTCTGCCAGCACCTGAATTTCGATGTGGCGTGGGTTTTCCAGGTATTTCTCCATGTAGACCATGTCGTTATTGAAAGCCGCTTTCGCTTCCGCTTTGGTCATGGAGATGGATTGCGCCAGTTCGGCATCGCTGCGCACGACGCGCATACCGCGACCGCCGCCGCCGCCGGAGGCTTTGATGATAACCGGGTAGCCGATGCGTTTAGCATGAGCGCGGTTAGCGTCCATGTCATCGCCCAACGGACCGTCAGAGCCAGGAACAGTCGGTACGCCAGCTTTCTTCATCGCGGTAATCGCGGACACTTTGTCGCCCATCAGGCGGATGGTGTCGGCTTTCGGGCCGATGAAGATAAAGCCAGAACGTTCTACCTGCTCAGCAAAGTTGGCGTTCTCAGAGAGGAAGCCATAACCCGGATGAATTGCCACCGCGCCGGTGATTTCAGCGGCGCTAATGATAGCCGGGATGTTCAGATAGCTTTTTACGGACGGAGCCGGGCCAATACAGACCGTCTCATCCGCCAGCAATACGTGTTTTAAATCGCGATCCGCGCTTGAATGCACAGCGACAGTCTTGATGCCCAGTTCTTTACAGGCACGAAGAATACGCAAGGCAATCTCGCCGCGGTTAGCGATGACAATTTTATCCAACATGTTCGCCTCGTTATTCGATGACGACCAGCGGCTCGTCAAATTCTACCGGTTGACCACTTTCTACCAGAATCGCTTTAACGACGCCGGATTTGTCGGCTTCGATCTGGTTCATCATTTTCATGGCTTCAACGATGCACAGGGTATCGCCCGCATTCACTTTCTGGCCGATTTCGATGAACGCTTTCGCATCCGGGCTCGGGGTGCGGTAGAACGTACCAACCATTGGGGAGCGTACGATGTGACCACTGATTTCCGCTGCTGCCGGAGCTTCCATACTTGGAGAGGCAGTTTGTGCGACAGCGTTAGACAGAGCTGGCTGCTGCATCACTGGTGCAGCATAAGCCTGTTGCATCATTGGAAAACTTGCAGCTGGCGCCGCACGGCTGATGCGTACAGACTCTTCGCCTTCAGAAATTTCCAGTTCGGAGATGCCTGATTCTTCAACCAGCTCGATCAGTTTTTTAATCTTACGAATATCCATGAGTGGGTTCCGTACTCTTTGTTTAGTGAGATTGTGACAGGCGTTTTACCGCCGTCTGTATAGCATTTTTATAACAGTGAGTGACAAGATGCCACGCATCTCAGGCGTTGCACTGGGTGCCGTTGCCTTTAAGTGAGATTGCCAGACTTGTTCGTCATTGTGCGGCTATCTTCTGCCATTTTCGGGTAAAAGACAAAATATACCTTCAATATCCGATTGTCACCCTTTCCGCGCCGTAAAAACGCTACCGGGGATAGCAAAGGCGCACATTATAACTATTTCGTAGCAATTGGCAGCTAAATACTGGTCTTATCAGGGAAGATAATCAACCGTTAACATGTAAAGAAAATCGGATCGTCCGTGTTTTGCAACGCACTGCACATATCGTGAAACTACCGCCACCACTGGCGAAACTT
Organism: Citrobacter sp. TBCS-15; assembly: GCF_005280815.1. Taxonomy (NCBI): domain Bacteria; kingdom Pseudomonadati; phylum Pseudomonadota; class Gammaproteobacteria; order Enterobacterales; family Enterobacteriaceae; genus Citrobacter; species Citrobacter sp. TBCS-15. The sequence goes on from NZ_SZWK01000101.1 coordinate 18,601, forward strand.
CCTGTAGCGGCAGGCTAACAGTAGCGCAGCAAGTGCGGCATAAATAATCGGTTGAGGGGAGATAATTTTAACCGACCACAGATAATGTATGGGTGCCAGGATCGCCACAAGATAGACGAAGTTGTGCAGAAATTGCCAATTCTTACCCAGCTTTCGCTGTGCAGATTGCGTGGACGTTAAGGTGAGAGCAAATAATATGACCCAACTGACAATGCCCAACATCAAATACGGTCGCGAGATTAATTCCCGCCCCAACAGCGCCAGATTATGAATACCCAATTCCAGTAACGCGTAGCTGGTTAAATGCAGCGTCGCCCAGGCGAAACACCATAGCCCTAACAGGCGACGAATGCGTATCAATAATGGCTGTTTAGCGTAGCGCGCGAGGGGAGAGACCAGCAAGGTCGCCAGTAAGAATTTCAGAGCTGTCCTACCGGTAAAGTGCTGGATATCTTTGACCGGATCGGCGCTCAAACCGCCATGATTTACCGCCCAAAAGAGCCAGATGAACGGCAAAAAGCCGGCAAGATGCAGGCAAACTTTCAGCCCGGTAATGTGCTTTGCAGTCAGACGCACTTAAAAGTTCTCCTGCAGATTAAGGCCACGATACAGGGAAGCAACCTCTTCGGCGTAACCGTTAAACAGCTGTGTGGGTTGACGCTGTACATCCAGAATACCGCCAGCGCCAATAAAGCGTTCGGTGGCCTGGGACCAGCGGGGGTGATCGACATGCGGATTCACGTTGGCATAAAACCCATATTCATTGGGCGCGGCCAGGTTCCAGGTTGTCGGCGGGCGTTCGCGGGTTAATTTGATACTCACGATCGACTTTATGCCCTTAAATCCGTATTTCCACGGCACAATTAAGCGGATGGGGGCGCCATTTTGCGGCGGAAGGGCCTTACCATAAACCCCTACGGTAAGCAGAGTGAGTGGATGCATCGCTTCATCCAGGCGTAACCCTTCAACATAGGGATACTTCAGCCCGCCGCCAATAAAACGATCTTTCTGTCCTGGCATTTCATCCGGCGCGTAGCGCGTTTCGAAAGCGACATATTTTGCGTTGCTGGTGGGTTCAACCTGCGCCAGCAGTTTATGTAATGGAAAGCCAATCCACGGCACCACCATTGACCAGGCTTCCACGCAGCGCATCCGATAAATCCGCTCCTCCAATGGGAAACGGGTGGTCAGCGCATCATGATCGAGAGTGAGTGGTTTTGCGACTTCGCCAGTGATTTTCAAGGTCCACGGATCGGTTTTCAGACTGCCGGCGTTGGCCGCTGGATCCGCTTTGTCGAGACCAAACTCATAGAAGTTGTTGTAGCCAGAAACCTTATCCGCTGGCGTTAAAGGAAGCGAATTTTGCCAGGCGGTGGGCTTGCTGAAATTAAGCGGCTTACCCGCAGGTGCCGGAGGGCGGTCATTACCCTTAAACCAGCTAAGAAGGTCGGCCTGCGCAGAGAGGGGCAAAGATAACGCGGCTGCGCTGATCCCTAATGCTTGCAGTACCTGACGGCGCTGCATAAAAAAAGCCGACTCGGCGGTGACGTCGGCTTCTGTAAATGGACGTAATTTCTTCATAACAGACTCCCGGCTTACGCATCATGACAGACAGGGGATGCGTAGTTAATATGGCAGGGAGTCTCTATATATGCCGCGAAATTTCGTTAGTTAAGTGTAAATTTCTGCGCTGGTGCCTGTTATTTCACCTTCACCAGGGTACGGCCTTGCACCTGGTTATTGATGATGGCATCGGCGAACTTCGGCGCATCCCCCAGCGTAATCTCCGTGGCGGCCTGAGCATAGAACGATTCCGGCAGATCTTTAACTAAACGCGCCCAGGCTTCCGCGCGGCGTGCCGGCGGGGTCATCACCGAGTCCACCCCTTGCAGACGAACGTTACGCAGAATGAATGGCATAACGGTGGTCGGCAGCGCGAAACCGCCTGCCAGGCCGCAGGCAGCTACGCAGCCACCGTAGTTCATCTGTGCTAGGACTTTCGCCAGCACTTTATCGCCAATGGTATCAATTGCACCGGCCCACAGTTGTTTTTCCAACGGGCGAGATTCAGCAAACTCATCGCGGCCAAGAATACGGTTAGCGCCCAGGCTCTTCAGGTAGTCGTGGGTGCTTTCGCGGCCTGATACTGCCGCAACCTGATAGCCCAGCTTATGCAGTAATGCAACGGCAGTGCTGCCCACGCCGCCGCTGGCGCCAGTGACGACAATCTCACCGTCTTGTGGGCGAATACCTGCATCTTCAAGCGCCATGACGCACAGCATAGCGGTAAAGCCGGCGGTGCCGATGACCATCGCTTTACGCCCGTCCAGCCCTTGCGGCAGCGCTACCAGCCAGTCGCCTTTGACGCGCGCACGTTCCGCCAGCCCGCCCCAATGGTTTTCACCTACACCCCAGCCGGTCAGTAAAACTTCCTGACCTGTATGAAAACGGGGATCTTCGCTGGCGCGAACGGTTCCGGCGAAATCAATGCCAGGAATCATCGGAAAGTTGCGAATGATTTTACCCTTGCCGGTGATAGCAAGGGCGTCTTTATAGTTCAGGCTCGACCAGTGGACATCCACCGTTACATCGCCTTCCGGGAGCTGGTTTTCGTCGAGGGGTTGAACGGATGCGAGGGTTTTTCCGTCCTGCTGTTCTAAGATCAAAGCCTGCATAACCTGTCCTCAATTCATATAGTGGATTGGAAAATTGTTAATGAAGACTATACTCGCTAATCAAAACATGATGCCGATTCTGCGCAATAAATTGCCAGATATACCTGATTTGGTAGTATGCCCCCACAGTTTGCATAAATTGGCGGATTTTGCGTTCAGTTTTGCATTTTCGAGTCGCTTTATCTCTTTTACACCTGTTTCATAACTGTCGGAGTTAACACAAGGATGCGATTAACGACGAAATTCTCAGCTTTTGTCACGCTGCTTACTGGGTTAACGATCTTTGTGACTCTGATTGGCTGCTCGCTGAGTTTCTACAACGCTATTCAATATAAGTTCACTACGCGAGTGCAGGCGGTGGCGACGGCGATTGATACACATCTTGTCTCCCACGATTTCGTTTCGCTGACACCGCAAATCGATGAACTGATGGTTTCTGTTGATATCGTGCGTATCGAGTTGCTGCAAGGGGAGCATACAGTGTATGACCACTCCCGAACCAGCAGCTACCGCCCGGCAGGAACGAACAACCTCTACCGCGACATCACCGTACCGTTGGTCAAGCATCCGGGAATGTCAGTGCGACTGGTTTATCAGGATCCGATGGGCAACTATTTCCACTCGCTCCTGACTACCGCGCCGCTCACGCTGGCCATTGCATTTATTATTCTGATGCTCTTTTTGTCGGTACGCTGGCTTCAGCGTCAGCTTTCAGGCCAGGAGCTACTGGAGATTCGTTCCACGCGTATTCTGAACGGTGAACGCGGGCCGAATGTACGAGGAACGGTCTATGAATGGCCAGCGCGCACCAGCAGTGCGCTCGATATGTTGCTGACTGAAATTCAAAATGCCCGCGAGCAACGCAGTCGACTGGACACCCTGATTCGTTCCTATGTTGCGCAGGATACAAAAACCGGGCTGAGTAACCGTCTGTTTTTTGATAACCAATTGGCCACGCTGCTGGAAGATCAGGAAAAGGTAGGATCGCATGGCGTCGTGATGATGGTGCGCCTGCCGGACTTTACTCTGCTGCGAGATAGCTGGGGAATCACCCAGGCGGAAGAGCAAATTTCAACGCTAATCAATTTGTTGTCGACGTTTATGACGCGTTATCCGGGGGCATTGCTGGCGCGCTACCACCGTAGCGATTTTGCCATCCTGCTGCCACATCGCACGCTGAAAGAAGCCGAAAGCATCGCCGGGCAATTATTAAAAGCGGTCGATGCGCTTCCGACTAATAAAATGATCGATCGTGCCGATATGGTTCATATTGGCATTTGCGTTTGTCGCAGTGGGCAGTCGACGGAACAGGTGATGGATCATGCTGAGGCCGCCACCCGGAATTCGGTCCTGCAGGGCGGGAACAGCTGGTCGGTCTATGATGACTCCCTGCCGGAAAAAGGCCGGGGCAACGTGCGTTGGCGAACACTGATTGAACAGATGCTCAGCCGGGGCGGGCCGAGAATATATCAAAAACCTGCGGTAACGCGTGAAGGACGGGTACACCACCGGGAACTGATGTGTCGTATTTTTGATGGCAGCGAAGAGGTTATCTCAGCGGAATATATGCCGATGGTGCTGCAATTTGGCCTGGCTGAAGAGTATGACCGTTTGCAGTTAAGCCGTCTGATCTTGCTTTTGGGCTACTGGCCGCAGGAAAGCCTGGCGATGCAGATAACGGTTGAATCGCTAATTCGCCCACGTTTTCAGCGCTGGTTGCGTGATACGTTGATGCAGTGCGAAAAATCACTACGCAAACGCATAATTATTGAACTTGCTGAGGCAGATGTCTGTCAACATATCAGCCGATTACAGCCCGTCATCCGATTGATGGATGCGCTAGGGGTACGAATCGCCGTTACGCAGGCCGGTTTAACGCTGGTAAGCACCAGTTGGATTAAAGAGCTTAACGTTGAGTTATTGAAGCTGCATCCAAGCCTGGTAAGGAATATTGATAAGCGAACCGAAAACCAACTGTTGGTTCAAAGCCTGGCGGAGGCCTGTTCAGGCACGCCAACGCAGGTTTACGCCACGGGCGTTCGTTCGCGTAGCGAGTGGCATACGCTCACGGAACGCGGAGTTGCTGGTGGGCAAGGGGATTTTTTTGCCGCATCACAGCCACTTGACACTAACGTGAAAAAATATTCGCAAAGATATTCGGTTTAACCTGCCGTTTAATTCGTTTTCACGTAGAATAACGCGCGCTGTGCCTTCTGGGGGTGTGCTTGTCTGCTCGCCAGGTTGTAACAGCAAACATGCAGGTGAATGACCTTTGACAGGTTGCAAACAAAAGCGAGGAATGCTGCTGATTTTTTCAGCCCTGATGGACTCAGGCCGGTTTTGTAACAAAGGAAACGAACTGCACTAATTTTCACCGTAGCAGATGATTTTTGCGCCTTGTCGCTGCTGCGTGTGGTTGGTAAAGTAAGCGGATTTTGTTTTCCGCCCCAGCTTTCAGGATTATCCCTTAGTATGTTGAAAAAATTTCGTGGCATGTTTTCCAATGACCTGTCCATTGACCTGGGTACCGCGAATACCCTTATTTATGTAAAAGGACAAGGCATCGTATTGAATGAGCCTTCTGTTGTGGCCATTCGTCAGGATCGTGCCGGTTCGCCGAAAAGCGTGGCTGCAGTAGGTCATGATGCGAAGCAGATGCTGGGTCGTACACCGGGCAATATCGCTGCAATTCGCCCAATGAAAGACGGCGTTATCGCTGACTTCTTCGTGACTGAAAAAATGCTCCAGCACTTTATCAAACAAGTGCACAGCAATAGCTTCATGCGCCCAAGCCCGCGCGTACTGGTGTGTGTACCGGTTGGCGCAACCCAGGTTGAACGCCGTGCGATCCGTGAATCCGCTCAGGGCGCAGGCGCCCGTGAAGTCTTTTTGATCGAAGAGCCGATGGCGGCCGCGATCGGTGCGGGTTTGCCAGTTTCTGAAGCAACCGGTTCAATGGTTGTGGATATCGGTGGTGGTACCACTGAAGTTGCCGTTATCTCCCTGAACGGTGTGGTTTACTCTTCTTCCGTACGTATTGGTGGTGACCGTTTCGACGAAGCCATCATTAATTACGTTCGTCGTAACTACGGTTCTCTGATCGGTGAAGCCACCGCAGAACGTATTAAACACGAAATCGGTTCCGCTTATCCGGGCGACGAAGTCCGCGAGATCGAAGTTCGCGGCCGTAACCTGGCTGAGGGTGTTCCACGCGGCTTTACCCTGAACTCCAACGAGATTCTGGAAGCGCTGCAGGAACCGCTGACCGGTATCGTGAGCGCGGTAATGGTTGCACTGGAACAGTGCCCGCCAGAGCTGGCTTCAGACATCTCCGAGCGCGGTATGGTGCTGACCGGTGGCGGTGCGCTGCTGCGTAACCTTGACCGTCTGTTAATGGAAGAAACCGGTATTCCAGTTGTTGTTGCTGAAGATCCGCTGACCTGCGTGGCGCGCGGTGGCGGCAAAGCACTGGAAATGATCGATATGCACGGCGGCGACCTGTTCAGCGAAGAGTAATCGGACGCAGGTAGGGTGACCCGCGGGTTGCCCTACCGCTCTGATACGAGAATACGCATAGACTATGAAGCCAATTTTTAGCCGTGGCCCGTCGCTACAGATTCGCCTTATTCTGGCGGTGCTGGTGGCGCTCGGCGTTATTATTGCCGACAGCCGCCTGGGTACGTTTAGTCAAATCCGAACGTACATGGATACCGCCGTCAGTCCTTTCTACTTTATCTCTAATGGTCCTCGTGAATTACTCGACGGCGTGTCGCAAACGCTGGCTTCGCGTGACCAACTCGAACTTGAAAACCGGGCGCTGCGTCAGGAACTGCTGCTGAAAAATAGCGAGCTGCTGATGCTGGGGCAATATAAACAGGAGAACGCGCGTTTGCGCGAGCTGCTGGGATCGCCATTGCGTCAGGACGAACAAAAGATGGTGACGCAGGTCATCTCAACGGTTAATGACCCTTACAGCGATCAGGTCGTGATCGACAAAGGGAGCGTTAACGGCGTCTACGAAGGTCAGCCAGTTATTAGCGACAAAGGTGTAGTGGGTCAGGTCGTTGCGGTAGCAAAACTGACCAGCCGCGTGCTGTTGATTTGCGATGCGACACATGCTCTGCCAATCCAGGTTCTGCGTAACGATATTCGCGTCATTGCTGCGGGCAACGGTTGTACGGACGATCTTCAGCTCGAACATCTGCCGGCGAACACCGATATTCGCGTTGGCGATGTGCTGGTGACTTCCGGTTTGGGTGGACGCTTCCCGGAAGGTTATCCGGTTGCTGTTGTTTCTTCCGTTAAGCTGGACACTCAGCGTGCTTATACCGTCATTCAGGCACGTCCGACCGCGGGTTTGCAGCGTTTGCGCTATCTGCTGCTGTTGTGGGGAGCCGATCGTAACGGCGCCAATCCGATGACGCCGGAAGAAGTACACCGTGTTGCCAATGAACGTTTGATGCAAATGATGCCGCAAGTTCTGCCTGCGCCAGATGCTATGGGGCCACCAGCGCCAGTACCGGCACCTGCGACAGGCGTCACTACAGCGCCTACGGACACCACGCCGCCACAACCTGCTCCGCGTAAGCCGGGAGGACAGTAAGTGGCAAGCTATCGTAGCCAGGGGCGTTGGGTTATTTGGCTTTCGTTCCTTATTGCACTGTTGCTGCAAGTTATGCCCTGGCCGGATGACATTCTTGTTTTCCGGCCAAATTGGGTGCTGCTCATCTTGTTGTATTGGATTCTGGCGCTGCCGCATCGCGTCAATGTGGGCACAGGGTTCGTGGTAGGTGCAATACTGGATCTCATTAGCGGTTCCACGCTTGGCGTGCGGGCCTTGTCGATGAGTATCATTGCCTATCTGGTTGCACTGAAATTCCAGCTATTCCGCAACCTCGCGCTCTGGCAACAGGCGCTGGTGGTCGTGTTGTTATCACTGGTCGTGGATATTATTGTTTTCTGGGCCGAGTTTTTAGTGATCAATGTCTCTTTCAGACCCGAAGTGTTCTGGAGTAGTGTAGTGAATGGTGTGCTCTGGCCATGGCTATTCTTACTGATGCGTAAAATCCGTCAGCAGTTTGCGGTGCAATAAGGTTGATATGAATACTCTGTATCTTGCTTCAGGTTCTCCACGTCGTCAGGAACTGCTCGCTCAACTTGGTGTTACGTTTGAACGGCTGATTCCTGGGATTGAAGAACAGCGGCACCCGCAGGAAAGCGCGCAGCAGTACGTTTCTCGTCTGGCGCGCGAAAAAGCGCAGGCTGGCGTTGCGCTGGCGCAGCGCGATTTGCCGGTATTGGGTGCGGATACCATTGTTATTCTTAACGGCGAAGTGTTGGAAAAACCGCACGACGCCGCCCATGCCGCCGCAATGCTGCGTAAACTGTCGGGCAACACGCATCAGGTCATGACCGCCGTGGCATTAGCCGATCGCCAGCACAGTCTGGACTGTCTGGTAGTGACGGAAGTGACGTTCAGAGCACTCACCGATGAGGACATCGCGGGTTATGTTGCCAGCGGTGAACCAATGGATAAAGCAGGTGCATACGGTATTCAAGGGTTGGGTGGCTGTTTTGTCAGGAAGATAAATGGCAGCTATCACGCCGTAGTCGGCTTACCGCTGGTAGAAACGTATGAGTTGCTGACCAATTTTAACGCACTGCGTGAGCAAAGGGATAAACATGACGGCTGAATTGTTGGTAAACGTAACGCCATCGGAAACTCGGGTGGCTTACATTGATGGCGGTATTCTGCAGGAAATTCATATTGAACGTGAGGCGCGACGTGGAATCGTAGGCAATATCTACAAAGGTCGTGTAAGTCGTGTGCTTCCGGGTATGCAGGCGGCTTTTGTAGATATTGGACTGGATAAAGCCGCATTTCTTCACGCTTCAGACATCATGCCGCATACCGAATGCGTGGCCGGTGAAGAACAAAAACAGTTCACCGTACGCGACATTTCTGAACTGGTTCGCCAGGGCCAGGATTTGATGGTGCAGGTGGTAAAAGATCCACTGGGAACTAAGGGCGCCCGCCTGACGACGGACATTACGCTACCTTCCCGTTATCTTGTATTTATGCCGGGTGCATCGCACGTTGGCGTTTCCCAACGTATCGAAAGCGAAACCGAACGCGAACGCCTGAAAAAAGTGGTTGCCGATTACTGTGATGAGCAGGGCGGATTTATCATTCGTACGGCGGCGGAAGGCGTATGCGAAGAGGATCTGGCCTCGGATGCTGCCTACCTGAAGCGCGTCTGGACGAAAGTCATGGAGCGCAAAAAACGCCCGCAAACGCGCTATCAGATGTATGGCGAACTGGCGCTGGCGCAGCGCGTTTTGCGTGATTTTGCCGATGCCCAGCTTGATCGGATCCGCGTCGACTCTCGCCTGACCTATGAGGCGTTGCTGGAATTTACGGCGGAGTACATTCCCGAGATGACCAGCAAGCTGGAGCATTACAGCGGACGTCAGCCCATTTTCGATCTCTTTGACGTTGAGAATGAAATCCAGCGCGCGCTTGAACGCAAAGTTGAGCTGAAATCCGGCGGCTATTTGATCATCGATCAAACCGAAGCGATGACCACCGTGGATATCAATACCGGCGCGTTTGTTGGACATCGTAATCTCGACGACACTATTTTTAATACTAATATTGAAGCAACGCAGGCCATTGCGCGTCAGCTGCGTTTGCGTAATCTGGGCGGCATTATCATTATCGATTTTATCGACATGAATAATGAAGACCATCGGCGCCGGGTGTTGCACTCTCTGGAGCAGGCTCTGAGCAAGGACCGCGTAAAAACCAGTATTAACGGTTTTTCACAGCTGGGCCTGGTAGAGATGACGCGCAAGCGCACGCGTGAAAGCGTGGAGCATGTGCTGTGCAATGAGTGCCCTACCTGCCATGGACGCGGTACCGTGAAAACGGTGGAAACAGTATGCTATGAAATCATGCGCGAAATTGTCCGCGTACACCATGCATACGACTCCGATCGCTTCCTGGTTTATGCATCTCCGGCAGTGGCGGAAACCCTGAAAGGCGAAGAGTCGCATGCGCTGGCAGAAGTCGAAATCTTTGTGGGTAAACAGGTCAAAGTCCAGGTTGAACCGCTCTATAACCAGGAGCAGTTCGACGTCGTAATGATGTAATTGAGTAGTAGCACCAGCGCATGTAGGCCGGATAAGGCGCAAGCGCAGCCATCCGGCAATATACACTCAAGGGGTGTGAGTCACATTTTTTTGCAGACAAGGAGAGGCGCGTGAGGCGATTGCCGGGGATATTACTGCTCACTGGAGCCGCATTCGTTGTCATTGCAGCGCTGCTGGTCAGTGGACTACGCCTTGCGCTACCTCATCTTGATAGCTGGCGTCCGGCCATTCTCAGTAAGATTGAATCCGCGACCGGTTTGCCCGTTTCTGCCAGCCAACTTTCCGCCAACTGGCAAAATTTCGGCCCTACGCTTGAGGCGCGTGATATCCACGCGCAGCTCAAAGACGGCGGTGAGTTTTCGGTAAAACGCGTCACGTTAGCGCTGGATGTCTGGCAAAGTTTGTTGCACATGCGCTGGCAGTTTCGCGATCTCACCTTCTGGCAACTGCAGTTGCGCACCAATACCCCCATCCAGAGTAGTGAAAGCGGAGATGGAATTGAAGCGGGTCACCTCAGCGATCTCTTCCTGCGTCAGTTTGATCATTTCGATCTCCGCGACAGTCAAATTAGCTTTTTAACCCTCTCAGGCCAGCGCGCGGAACTGGCGATTCCTCAGCTTACCTGGCTGAACGGTAAAAACCGGCATCGTGCTGAGGGTCAGGTCAGTCTTTCCAGTCTGACTGGGCAGCATGGCGTTATGCAGGTGCGCATGGATCTGCGCGACGATAATGGGCTATTGAATAATGGTCGGGTCTGGTTGCAGGCCGACGACATTGACGTCAAACCGTGGCTGGGCAAATGGATGCAGGATAATGTCGCGCTGCAAACCGCGCGTTTTAGCCTGGAAGCATGGATGACGATCAATAAAGGCGTCGTCTCCGGGGGGGATGTCTGGCTGAAAAAAGGCGGTGCCAGCTGGCTGGGTGAAAACCGCACGCATACGCTCTCTGTTGATAATCTGACGGCGCACATCAGCCGGGAACAACCGGGCTGGCAATTCTCTATTCCCGATACCCGTATCACCATGGATGATAAACCCTGGCCGAGCGGGGCGTTAACGCTGGCCTGGATCCCGGAGCAGGAAGTCGGTGGTGAGAATAACAAGCGCAGCGACGAGCTTCGTATTCGTGCCAGTAATCTGGAACTGGCTGGATTAGAAGGGTTGCGCCCGATGGCCTCAAGGTTATCGCCTGCGCTGGGTGATATTTGGCGCGCCACGCAGCCGAGCGGCAAAATAGATGTGCTGGCGCTGGATATCCCGTTACAGGCGACAGAAAAAACCCGTTTCCAGTCCTCGTGGACCAATCTGGCCTGGAAACAGTGGAAGCTGCTGCCAGGGGCAGAACACTTCTCCGGTACGCTTGCGGGAAGCGTTGAAGATGGGGCGCTAACCGCTTACATGAAGCAAGCCAAAATGCCGTATGAAACCGTCTTTCGCGCACCATTGGAAATAGAGAACGGCGTGGCGACGCTAAGCTGGCTGAAAAATGATAAAGGTTTTCAGTTAGATGGGCGCAACATTGATGTCAAAGCGAAAGCGGTACATGCGCGCGGAGGTTTTCGCTATCTGCAACCGACCGGTGACGAGCCATGGTTAGGCATTCTGGCGGGGATCAGTACTGATGACGGCTCTCAGGCCTGGCGCTACTTCCCGGAAAATCTGATGGGCAAAGAGCTGGTTGACTACCTCAGCGGCGCGATTCAGGGTGGCGAAGCGGATAATGCCACGCTGGTGTATGGCGGCAACCCGCATTTGTTCCCGTATCTGCACAATGAAGGGCAATTTCAGGTCCTGGTGCCGCTACGCAATGCTAAATTCGCCTTCCAGCCCGACTGGCCTGCGTTGACTGACCTCAATATTGAACTGAACTTCATTAACGACGGTCTGTGGATGAAAACGGATGGCGTTAATTTAGGCGGCGTAAAAGCCAGTAACCTGACGGCCAATATTCCCGACTATGCAAAAGAAAAGCTGCTGATTGATGCCGACATCAACGGGCCGGGCAAAGCGGTTGGACCTTATTTTGATGATACGCCGCTAAAAGATTCTCTTGGCGCCACGCTTGAACAGTTGCAGATTGATGGCGATGTGAATGCTCGCTTACATCTCGATATCCCGTTGGATGGCTCGCTGGTTACGGCCAAAGGTGACGTCAATCTGCGTAATAACAGTCTGTTTATTAAACCGCTCGACAGCACGTTGAAGAATTTGACCGGTAAATTCAGCTTTGTGAACGGCGATCTGCAGAGCGAGCCGATGACGGCAAACTGGTTTAATCAGCCGCTGAACGTCGACTTTTCCACTACCGAAGGGGCTAAAGCCTATCAGGTGGCGGTGAATCTGCAAGGCGACTGGCAGCCAAACCGTATGGGGATTTTGCCGCCGCAGGTGAACGATGCGTTAAGCGGCAGTATGGCGTGGAATGGCAAGGTGGGCATCAATCTTCCGTACCATGCCGGGGCGACCTACGACATTGCGTTAAAGAGTGACCTGAAGAATGTAAGTAGTCACTTACCCGCTCCACTGAATAAGGCGGCCGGCGAGGCTCTGCCGGTAAACGTGAAGGCCAACGGCAATCTGCGTAGCTTTGATCTCACCGGCAATGCAGGGAGCAAGAATCACTTTAACAGTCACTGGCTGCTGAATCAGAAGCTGACCCTTGACCGCGCTATCTGGACGTCGGAAAGCCGCACCGTGCCCGCATTACCCGATCAGCAAGGCATTGAACTCAATCTTCCCCCTATGGATGGCGCGCAATGGCTGGCATTGTTCCAGAAAGGCGCTGCGGATAACGTTGGCTCGAACGCCAACTTCCCACAGCGTATCACGGTACGTACGCCATCGTTGTCTCTGGGGGGGCAGCAGTGGAATAATTTGAGTATTGTGTCTGAGCCTTCGGGCAGCGGTTCCAGCGTGCAGGCGCAGGGGCGTGAGATTAACGCCACGCTGGCTATGCGCAATAACGCCCCGTGGCTGGCGAACATTAAATATCTTTATTACAACCCGAGCGCTGCAAAGACGTCTCCCGGTACAGCGCCAGCGTCGCCTTTCTCTACCATCAATAACGTCAGCTTCCGTGGCTGGCCGGATGTTCAGCTCCGCTGTGCAGAGTGTTGGCTGTGGGGACAGAAATATGGACGTATTGATGCCGATGTGGCGATCAAAGGCGATACGCTCACGTTGAGCAACGGTCTGTTGGATACCGGCTTTGCCAGACTGACAGCCGACGGCGAATGGGTGAATGTGCCGGGTAAAGAGCGTACGTCACTGAAGGGAAAACTGAACGGCAAAAAAATTGACTCTGCCGCCGGTTTCTTTGGCGTATCGACGCCGATTCGTAACTCTTCATTCAATGTGGAGTACGACCTGCACTGGCGTAATCCACCGTGGGATCCGGATGAAGCGTCGCTGAATGGGATTTTGCGCACCCGGTTGGGCAAAGGTGAACTTACCGAACTTAGTACCGGACATGCGGGGCAGCTGTTACGCTTGTTAAGCTTTGATGCGTTGCTACGTAAACTGCGCTTTGATTTTAGCGATACCTTCAGTGAAGGCTTCTATTTCGACTCTATTCGCAGCACGGCGTGGATTAAAGATGGCGTGATGCATACCGACGACACGCTGGTGGACGGTCTGGAAGCCGACATCGCGATGAAAGGCTCGGTGAATCTGGTACGCCGTGAACTGGATATGGAAGCGGTTGTCGCACCTGAAATTTCTGCCACCGTTGGGGTTGCCGCCGCGTTCGCCGTTAACCCGATTGTCGGCGCGGCGGTGTTTGCCGCCAGTAAGGTTCTGGGACCGCTGTGGAGTAAAGTTTCGATTCTGCGTTACCGTATCACCGGTCCGGTTGATAAGCCGCAGATTAACGAAGTTCTGCGTCAGCCGCGCAAAGAAAGCCAGCAATGATTTGACGGGGGCAAGTAATTGCCCCAATCTCAGTACATAGTATTGCCGGATGGAGCAGCGCTTATCCGGCCTACAGTAGCCTAACAACGTAGGCCGGATAAGGCGTTTTTGCCGCCATCCGGCAGAATTAAATGAGTAACCAAAACGATGAGTCTGAACCTGGTAAGTGAACAATTGCTAGCGGCGAATGGCCTGAAACATCAGGATCTGTTTGCCATCCTGGGCCAACTGGCCGAACGCCGTCTTGATTACGGCGATCTCTATTTTCAGTCGAGCTATCACGAATCCTGGGTTTTAGAAGACCGCATCATTAAAGATGGTTCTTACAATATCGATCAGGGTGTTGGCGTGCGTGCCATCAGCGGCGAAAAAACGGGGTTTGCCTATGCAGACCAGATTAGCCTGCTGGCGCTGGAGCAAAGTGCGCATGCTGCCCGGACTATTGTGCGCGACAGCGGCGATGGCAAAGTAAAAACGCTGGGTGCGGTAGAGCATCAGGCGCTTTACACTTCGGTCGATCCATTACAGAGCATGAGCCGCGAAGAGAAGCTGGATATTCTGCGTCGCGTTGACAGCGTTGCGCGTGCTGCCGACAAGCGCGTTCAGGAAGTAACCGCCAGCCTGACCGGTGTTTATGAGCTGATTCTGGTGGCGGCGACCGACGGTACGTTGGCCGCGGATGTCCGTCCACTGGTGCGTTTGTCGGTCAGCGTACAGGTCGAAGAAGACGGTAAACGTGAGCGCGGCGCGAGCGGTGGCGGCGGTCGCTTTGGCTATGACTATTTCCTTGGCGATCTTGATGGTGACGTTCGTGCCGACGCGTGGGCGAAAGAGGCTGTACGCATGGCGCTGGTCAATCTCTCGGCGGTAGCTGCGCCGGCCGGTACGTTACCGGTGGTACTCGGCGCTGGCTGGCCTGGCGTTCTGCTGCACGAAGCGGTCGGTCATGGTCTGGAAGGCGACTTTAACCGCCGTGGCACCTCCGTATTTAGCGGCCATATGGGTGAACTGGTCGCGTCAGAACTGTGTACCGTTGTGGATGATGGCACCATGGCGGACCGTCGTGGTTCCGTGGCTATTGATGACGAAGGTACGCCGGGCCAGTATAACGTGCTGATCGAAAACGGTATTCTGAAAGGCTACATGCAGGACAAACTGAATGCGCGCCTGATGGGCGTGGCACCTACGGGGAACGGACGCCGTGAATCTTACGCGCATCTGCCGATGCCTCGTATGACCAACACCTATATGTTGCCAGGGAAGTCTACGCCGCAGGAAATTATCGAATCTGTCGAATACGGTATTTATGCGCCTAACTTTGGCGGCGGCCAGGTGGATATCACCTCCGGGAAATTTGTGTTTTCGACGTCCGAAGCGTATCTGATTGAAAACGGTAAAGTGACCAAACCGGTGAAAGGCGCGACGCTGATTGGCTCCGGTATCGAAGCGATGCAGCAAATTTCGATGGTGGGTAACGATCTGAAACTGGATAACGGCGTAGGCGTTTGTGGGAAAGAAGGCCAGAGCCTGCCGGTTGGCGTGGGTCAGCCGACGCTGAAGGTCGATAATTTGACGGTCGGCGGCACCGCATAACATCATGATCCAGGCCCGATAAGCGTCAGTGCCATCGGGCATCTTGCCGGATGCGGCGTTAACGCCTTATCCGGCCTGGACTCTTCTTATTTCTCTTTCCCTCGACCATACATTCCCTGGAACAGCTGCGCCACATCGACAAAATAATCCGTCAGATAGTTAATCACTACCTGAACCTTAAGCGGCAGTTTGTCTTTTTCGGTATACAGCGCATAGACCGGACGCGGATCCGACTGGTAGCGGGGAAGCAGGATCTCCACTTCGCCGCGATTGATCTCATTGATCACCCACATCAATGGTACATAAGCAATGCCCGCGCCTGCGGCCAGCCAGCGCACCAGCGTCATCGGATCGTTAGTGACGAAGCGCCCCTCTGGAATCAGGCGGGTGGAGATCCCTTCCGGGGCGATAAGCTCGAATTCATTATCCGGGCGAACGCTGTATTCCAGCCATGAGTGATTGCTGAGATCGGCAGGTTTTTCCGGGACGCCAAACTGGGCGAGATAACTTTTAGCGGCGCAGACCACCATCGGCATGGCTCCCAGACGACGTGAAAACAGGCTGGAGTCTTGTAAAGCGCCGACGCGGATAACCACATCCAGGCCATCAGCAATTAAATCCGGTGCCGGGATGCCGGTGACCAGATTTACCGTCAGGCCGGGGTACTCTTTCAGCATTTTCGCCGTCAGCCCGGCGAGGACATTTTGTGCCATGGTTGAAGAACAGCCAATACGCAACGTGCCGATAGGAGTGTTATTAAAGGCATACAGCTGCTCATGCACATCCTGCGCTTCGTGCAGCATTCGACGGCAGCCCTGATAATAAATTTTACCGGCTTCGGTTAGCCCAATGCTGCGCGTACTGCGGTTTAGCAGCTTGACCTGTAGCTCATCTTCCAGTTTAGAGACCGTCTGGCTTATCGATGAAACGCTCATTTGTAGCTGTCTTGCGGCGGCGGTGAAGGAGCCCAGTTCGACAACTTTGGCGAACACCGACATACGTTTTAATCGTTCCATTATTCACTCTGGCTTAAAAGTGATTTAGATCACATAATATAGATAACAGCATAACAGTTACGTTAATATATTATTATTCAAATAACGGCTATGTCGCTCTCGCCTGGCTCATCCTTGCCCTTCTCTGCGGTGACATACGCTAGAAAATCTATCACCTGCACTCTCTTAAGCTACCAAGGTCAACATGAGTCTGTTTCCCGTTATCGTGGTGTTTGGTTTGTCCTTCCCACCGATTTTTTTCGAATTGCTTTTGTCACTGGCGATTTTCTGGCTGGTGCGCCGGGTGCTGGTTCCCACTGGCATTTATGATTTTGTCTGGCATCCGGCTCTGTTTAACACCGCGCTGTATTGCTGCCTGTTCTATTTAATAACGCGCCTGTTCGTTTGAGGTTGAAGTGAAAACACTAACAAAAAAACTCTCCCGTACGGCCATGACTCTCGTACTGGTCATTCTGGCCTTCATCGCTATTTTCCGCGCATGGGTGTTCTACACCGAGTCGCCGTGGACGCGTGACGCGCGTTTCAGCGCAGATGTCGTTGCCATTGCGCCGGACGTTGCGGGTCTTATTTCCAACGTTAACGTCCATGATAACCAACTGGTGAAAAAGGATCAGGTCCTGTTTACCATCGACCAGCCGCGCTATAAAAAAGCCCTCGAACAGGCCGAAGCCGACGTCTCTTATTACCAGGTTCTGGCGCAGGAAAAACGTCAGGAAGCCGGTCGTCGTAACCGTCTGGGCGTGCAGGCCATGTCTCGTGAAGAGATTGATCAGTCTAACAACGTACTGCAAACCGTATTACACCAGTTGGCGAAGGCGCAAGCGACCCGCGATCTGGCAAAATTGGATCTTGAACGTACCGTTATTCGTGCGCCAGCGGATGGTTGGGTGACTAACCTGAATGTCTACAGCGGCGAATTTATTACCCGTGGCTCCACGGCGGTGGCGTTGGTAAAACAGCATTCGTTCTATGTCCTGGCGTATATGGAAGAAACCAAGCTGGAAGGCGTACGCCCTGGATATCGCGCTGAAATTACCCCGCTTGGTAGCAATAATGTGTTGAAAGGTACCGTTGATAGCGTGGCGGCTGGCGTAACGAATGCCAGCAGCACGCGGGACGCAAAAGGTATGGCGACCATTGATTCCAATCTTGAATGGGTCCGTCTGGCACAGCGTGTGCCGGTGCGCATTCGTCTTGATGAGCAGCAGGGAAGCCTGTGGCCAGCCGGGACGACGGCTACCGTTGTTATCACCGGTAAGCAGGATCGCGATGCCAGCCAGGAATCCTTCTTCCGTAAAATGGCGCACCGCCTGCGCGAGTTCGGTTAACTGTGATGGGTATTTTTTTTATTGCCAACCAGCATATCCGCTTCGCGGTAAAACTGGCGTGCGCGATTGTCCTGGCGCTGTTCGTTGGTTTTCACTTTCAGCTTGAGACCCCGCGCTGGGCGGTGTTGACCGCGGCAATTGTGGCAGCTGGTCCGGCTTTTGCCGCCGGTGGAGAACCCTATTCAGGCGCTATCCGCTATCGCGGGATGCTGCGTATCGTCGGGACATTTATTGGCTGCATTGCCGCACTGATCATTATTATCAGCATGATCCGCGCCCCGTTATTGATGATCCTGGTATGTTGTATCTGGGCCGGTTTTTGTACCTGGATCTCGTCGCTAGTGAAGATCGAGAATTCCTATGCGTGGGGGCTTTCGGGCTATACGGCGCTGATCATCGTCATTACTATCCAGGCTGAACCGCTGTTGACGCCGCAATTTGCGCTCGAACGTTGTAGCGAGATTGTGATGGGGATTGTCTGCGCCATTGTTGCCGATCTGCTCTTTTCACCCCGCTCGGTGAAACAGGAAATTGATGTCGAACTGGACAGCCTGCTGGTGGCGCAGTATCAGCTTATGCAGTTGTGTATAAAGCATGGCGACAGTGAAGAAGTGGACAAAGCCTGGGGCGATTTAGTCCGTCGCACGGCGGCGCTGGAGGGGATGCGCAGCAACCTCAATATGGAGTCTTCACGTTGGGTGCGTGCTAATCGCAGGCTCAAAGCATTAAACACGCTGTCGCTCACGCTTATTACTCAGTCCTGTGAAACTTACCTTATTCAAAATACCCGCCCGGAACTGATCACTGACACCTTCCGCGAGTTGTTCGACACACCGGTTGAAACGGTGCAGGATGTCCATAAACAGTTGAAGCGGATGCGTCAGGTAATTGTCTGGACCGGCGAACGTGAAACACCGGTAACGATTTATAGCTGGGCAGGTGCGGCGACGCGCTACCTGTTACTGAAGCGCGGTGTGGTGAGTAATACAAAAATTAGCGCGACGGAAGAAGAGATCCTGCAGGGCGAGCCGGTGGTTAAAGTTGAATCAGCCGAACGTCACCATGCGATGGTCAACTTCTGGCGCACCACCCTTTCCTGTGTGCTGGGAACCTTGTTCTGGCTGTGGACCGGCTGGACATCCGGCAGCGGCGCGATGGTGATGATTGCGGTCGTCACCTCGTTGGCAATGCGCTTACCCAACCCCCGGATGGTGGCGATAGACTTTATCTACGGTACGCTGGCGGCATTACCGCTCGGCGCGCTCTATTTTCTGGTAATTATCCCCAACACGCAGCAAAGTATGCTGTTGTTGTGTCTGAGCCTGGCAGTGCTGGGATTCTTTCTGGGAATTGAGGTGCAGAAACGGCGACTGGGATCGATGGGGGCGCTGGCCAGTACTATTAATATTATCGTGCTGGATAACCCAATGACCTTCCACTTTAGCCAGTTTCTTGACAGTGCGTTGGGACAGATTGTTGGTTGTGTGCTGGCGTTTCTCGTCATTCTGCTGGTGCGTGATAACTCGCGTGACAGAACCGGTCGCGTGTTGCTCAACCAGTTTGTCTCCGCGGCGGTTGCGGCAATGACCACCAACGTGGTTCGTCGTAAAGAAAACCACCTTCCGGCGCTTTATCAGCAGCTGTTTTTACTGATGAACAAATTCCCCGGCGACCTGGCGAAGTTTCGTCTGGCGCTGACAATGATTATCGCGCATCAGCGTCTGCGCGATGCGCCGATACCGGTAAATGAGGATTTATCTGCGTTCCATCGCCAGCTGCGTCGCACCGCCGATCATGTGATTTCAGCAGGAAATGACGATAAACGCCGACGCTACTTTAGCCAGTTGCTGGAAGAGCTTGAGATCTATCAGGAGAAGTTAATCATCTGGCAAGCCCCTCCACAGGTGACGGAACCGGTAAAACGACTCAGCGGGATGCTACACAAATACCAGCACGCGCTGACCAGCAATTAAGCACAAGAAACCGATGCCAGAAGCGTCGGTTTTTTTATGACTATACTTACCTGAAATGCGGGAGGCCCTGCATATTGGTGGTCCGTAGAGTGACTGGCGTCGGGATGGTGGCTATAGATGAACATCTATACGTTTGATTTTGACGAGATTGAAGACCAGGGGGATTTCTACCGCGAGTTCACGCGCGCATTTGGTCTGCCCCGGGAAAAAGTGGTCGATTTAGATTCTCTGTGGGAGGTCGTTACCGGAGAAGTCTTGCCGCTGCCGGTGGAGATTGAATTTATCCATTTGCCGGACAAACTACGCAGGCGATACGGCGCATTAATATTACTGTTCGATGAAGCGGAAGAAGAGCTGGAAGGGCAGTTACGTTTTAATGTTCGTCACTCAATGTAATACATAAAAAAGCCCCCGGCAGGCGGGGGCAAGTCGTCGGTTTAGACGACGAGGGTTTATTTGTACAGTTCTGCAGTCGCGTGCCAGTGAGCACCTTCACGGAGTTCAGTGACGCGATAGCTGCTGGCACCCGCTTTTTCAGCTTTAGCGGCGATAGCCTGACGCATATCCATTGGTGAGCTACCGATTTGAGATACGGAGATGCTACCCATGGATTGCAGGTTCTGTGCTTCTTGTGAGTTCACCTGAGTAACCGCGGCGCTTGCACCGAAAGAGAGAACAGAAAGAAGGCTTAAAGCTGCAACAGTAGTTTTGATTTTCATGATATTTACCTCGTCGAATTCTTTTATTGTGGGTCTTGTTTCGTGACCCTCATCACAAAATCAAGTATACACTAATAACGCGATAAATTAATACCACGCTAATTGTTTCTGTGGTTATTAAGTTTTAAAGAGATTCTTTTTTATAACTAAAAGGAATTAAAATCAGCCTTTTTAACTACCATATAGAAATAAATTAATTAAAATCAATGGGATATTGGATTTTGCAAAATGTGCGTTTTTCAGCCTTCATATTCACTGTGTGAATGAGTTTTAGCGGTTAAACGCACCATTTGTTAAATGAATGGCAGTGGAAAATAGAACAAAGAGGGGAAAGTAGAGGTTTTTCCCCGCCGGGAGACGACGGGGAGGAGGCATTACAGTTCTTGTTCGAACAGCTCCAGAATGGCTTCGTACAGATCTTTTACCGTAAAACCCTTAGCTGGTGTGGTGAAGATGGTATCGTCACCGGCAATCGTTCCCAAAATACCTTCCGCTTTACCCAACGAATCCAGCAGACGGGCAATCAACTGAGCAGCGCCGGGGCTGGTGTGAATAACCACGACCGCATCGTTGTAGTCGATATCCAGTACCAAATTCTTCAGCGGGCTGGAGGTTGTAGGCACCCCCAACTCTGCCGGCAGGCAGTACACCATTTCCATTTTCGCATTGCGGGTACGCACCGCGCCAAACTTGGTCAGCATGCGTGAAACCTTGGACTGATTGATATTATCAAAGCCCTGATCCTGCAATGCGAGGACGATTTCGCCCTGAGAGCTGAACTTTTCTTCTTTAAGTAGCGCTTTAAACGCCTTCACTAATTCTTCTTGTTTTGCCGAGCTTCGCATAAGTCACCCGTAATATGGCGGTAGAAACAACATTATTGTGCATACAGATGAATTTTTATGCAAACGGTCTGCCCTGGTAAAGGCTGAAATAATGTTATGAAAGAGCGGAATTTTATCAAATTTCGTTATCAAGAAACATGCCTGTGTCACGGCGCGCAAATAAGGTTAAAAGTAAATTAATTGTTATCAAATTGATGTTGTTTTGAGAGGCGGGTAGGGTATATTGTCAGCACCTGTTGGAAAGTTGCTCTACTGTGCGGGTGCTTTTGAATTACGTAACTTAGGTTTTATTTTACGTAAGTTAAATGCATAAAAGCCAAATTTGCGTGACTACGCATTCTTGACGCGTGGTTGTTGTATTCGTTGGATTTGTGGATTAAGGTCGCCGCCGCGGAGCAATAGACACTTTGCTTATCAATATAATAAGGAGTTTAGGATGAAAGTTGCAGTCCTCGGCGCTGCTGGTGGTATCGGTCAGGCGCTAGCATTACTGTTAAAAACCCAACTGCCTTCAGGTTCAGAACTCTCCCTGTACGACATCGCTCCAGTAACGCCTGGTGTGGCCGTTGATTTGAGCCATATCCCTACTGCTGTGAAAATCAAAGGCTTCAGCGGTGAAGACGCTACCCCTGCACTGGAAGGTGCTGATGTAGTACTGATCTCTGCGGGTGTCGCGCGTAAACCGGGTATGGATCGTTCCGACCTGTTCAACGTCAACGCCGGTATCGTGAAGAACCTGGTGCAGCAGGTTGCTAAAACCTGTCCGAAAGCATGTATCGGTATTATCACCAACCCGGTGAACACGACCGTTGCTATCGCTGCAGAAGTGCTGAAAAAAGCAGGCGTATACGATAAGAACAAACTGTTTGGCGTGACCACGCTGGACATTATCCGCTCCAATACCTTTGTTGCGGAACTGAAAGGCAAACAGCCTGGCGACGTTGAAGTCCCGGTTATTGGCGGCCACTCTGGCGTGACCATTCTGCCATTGCTGTCACAAATTCCTGGCGTAAGCTTCACCGAGCAAGAAGCGGCTGACCTGACCAAACGTATCCAGAACGCGGGTACTGAAGTTGTGGAAGCTAAAGCCGGTGGCGGATCTGCTACCCTGTCCATGGGTCAGGCCGCAGCACGTTTCGGCCTGTCACTGGTTCGCGCACTGAGCGGCGAAAAAGGCGTGGTTGAATGTGCTTACGTTGAAGGCGACGGCCAGTATGCTCGTTTCTTCTCTCAGCCGCTGCTGCTGGGTAAAAACGGCGTAGAAGAACGTCAGTCTATCGGTAAGCTGAGTGCGTTTGAGCAAAGCGCGCTGGAAGGCATGCTGGACACGTTGAAGAAAGATATCACTCTGGGCGAAGAGTTCGTTAAGTAAGAACTGCCAGAAAATAAAAAACCGGAGCCTGGCTCCGGTTTTTTTATGCACCACACTTTTATAGCCGGATAAAGTACGTTATCCGGTGCTAACGTCAGTTTGTCGCAGGGTATTCCTGAATCGTCACCTGCAGCGTCAGCTGTTTGTCATCGCGCATCACGACGACGGAGATGACCGAACCTGGGCGAATTTCGGCAACCTGGTCCATGGTCTCAAGCGCGGATACCGCCGGTTTATTATTGACCGAAATAATCAAGTCGTTGACCTGAATACCGGCCTGTGCAGCCGGACCGTCCGGAGCCACTTCGTTAACCACGATCCCCTGAATTTGATCCATTCCGCCGCCCTGCGCATGCAGTGGCGCAATTTCACGACCGCTGATGCCGATGTAGCCGCGAATCACGCGCCCGTCACGAATCAGCTTATCCATAATTTTAGTTGCCAACTGAAACGGAATGGCGAAGCCAATACCTTCCGGGGTTTCGCCGTCGTTGCTCTTATCAAATGACAGCGTATTAATGCCCATCAGCTCACCCAGCGAGTTGACCAGCGCACCGCCGGAGTTACCGTGGTTGATGGAGGCATCCGTTTGCAGGAAGTTTTGCCGCCCAGTTGGGTTCAGGCCAATACGGCCGGTGGCGCTGATAATCCCCTGGGTGATGGTTTGCCCAAGGTTGTACGGGTTGCCAATGGCGAGAACCACATCGCCGATGTGCGGCACACGCTTGTTATTAATGGGGATGGTCGGCAGGCCGCCAGTTGCGTTGATTTTCAGCACCGCAAGGTCGGTTAACGTATCAGAACCCACTAGCAGCGCTTCAAATACACGCCCATCCTGTAATGCGACGATGATTTGGTCGGCATCATTAATGACGTGCTTATTGGTAATGATATAGCCGCGCTGATCCATGATAACGCCTGAGCCGAGCGTACGGATCTCAAGCTGGTTATGTGCTGTGCTGTTCATACTGCGGTTATAAACGTTAACGACGGCAGGAGCAGCACGGCGAACCGCCGAGTTATAGCTGGCGGGCGTTTCATCTGCACTGTCGAACTGCGGTGTAGTAAGAGTATTAATTTTGCGCAGAGAGGGCATCGCCGCCAGCAGAATGGCGCCGACGATTAAACCAATCGCGACCGAACGTAAAAGCTTCACAAACATGATGGCGGCGTCATTAAAAAAGGGAACGGCAGCAGCATATCACGAGTTAACCGGACATCACACGGGGGCTGATGTCCGGTTTAATGCATTACCGCAGGAGCAGGTAAATACTGTCGTTACCGCGAACCACTTGCAGAGCGATAATCGCCGGTTTCGCTTCCAGCACCTTACGCATTTCGGCAATCGAGTTTACGCGATCGCGGTTAACGCCAATGATAACGTCATCTTTATGCAGACCAGCCTGTGCGGCTGGACTACTTTTTTCAACGTTATCTATTTTGATGCCTTTGGTGCCATCTTTTAACTGACCATCGCTGAGCGTAGCGCCTTGCAACGCAGGGGCGATCATTTCCGCACTGGCGGACGATGATGTGCTGGTATCCAGGGTGACTTCAACCTCCAGCGGTTTACCGTTACGCAGCAGCCCCAGTTTGACCTTGGTTCCTGGTTCAGTTGTCGCAATGCGTGAACGCAGTTCGGCAAAGCTGCTGAGTGGTTTACCGTTGAGACTGGTAATGACGTCACCGGATTTCACCCCCGCCTTGGCAGAACCTGAGTTGGGCAGAACCTCGCTGACAAACGCCCCGCGCTGCACATTCAGATTGAACGCTTTCGCGATGTCGGCGGTCATTTCGGTACCTTTAATCCCTAACAGACCGCGTTTGATTTCGCCAAACTGCATCAACTGTTGGGCCAGCGTGCGCGCCATGTTGCTTGGGATCGCGAAGCCAATCCCGATGCTGCCGCCGCCGGGCGCCAGAATCGCGGTGTTAATGCCAATCAACTCACCGTTGAGATTAAGTAACGCGCCGCCGGAGTTACCCCGGTTGATGGACGCATCGGTCTGAATAAAGTTTTCCAGACCCTCCAGGTTCAGCCCGCTGCGGCCTAATGCCGATACGATGCCGGAGGTGGCGGTTTGCCCGAGACCGAACGGGTTACCTACGGCCACCGCGAAATCACCCACGCGGAGTTTGTCGGAGTCGGCAATGGCGATTTGCGTCAGGTTACTGGGGTGTTGAATTTGCAGCAGGGCGATATCGCTCTGATCGTCACTGCCGATCAGCTTCGCGTCGAACTCTCGGCCATCATTAAGCTGAACGCTGATTTTTTGCGCCTGATTAATGACGTGGTTATTGGTCAGGACGTAGCCTTTTGCGGCATCAATAATGACCCCTGAACCCAGCCCTTCAAAAGGTTGTGAAGGTTGGTCGGGAAGCTCATCACCAAAAAATTTTTTAAACTCTTCCGGGACTTTTTGTCCTTGAACAGCGGTGCCTTCGACCCTAACGCTCACCACGGCAGGTAACACTTTCTCCAGCATCGGGGCAAGGCTGGGAAGCGCAGCCTGACCGGGAACCTGGCCGGGAATCGACGCAACGGCCGGGAATGGCGCCGAGAGAGTTAACCCGACACTTAACGCTAATGCACTCAACAGCTGGGTTTGTTTTTTCATGGATCCTGCTCTCGTACCTTGAGTAAACGGAAGATGATTCAAAACAGTTTGATGTTATTGAATTTTCGGTTTGGTCACAATGAGGCTAACGACTAAATAATAGCTGGGACGGGAAGAGAAGCGGAGGGCGCAATTACTGCGCCCAATAAATTTCTTAACGATGTGCGTTTAGTCGCGCTTTGCGCCACTACGCAGCAGGCCGGAGGCTCCTTCAGAATAGTCACGCGGCATCTGAACCGGCGCCTGATCGTTGCCAGCTTCGGACTCTGCCAGACGATTACGGAACGGGTTGTTTTCCGGCGACATACCCGGCAGCAGGTTGCTCGAGCTTTTCGCCATATGCTGGTAGATCTGACGATAATCGTCCGCCATGTTATCCAGCAATTCAGCGCTGCGGGCAAAGTGGCTTACCAGCTCTTCGCGGTACTCTTCCAGCTCAGCTTTATTTTTTTCCAGTTCGTACTGCAATGCCTGCTGTTGGCGTAATTTACGATTACCAAAACGCATGGCTACAGCACCAATAATGATACCGACGACTAACCCAATTAGCGCATATTCCCAGGTCATGAACATCTCCCGTTGTCTTGTGTTTCCGTAGGGTGTTGGCTGTAGGCTCCATGCCTGCGCCTGATTATGCCACTATAACCGCTAATCCCGTAGAAGTGGAATCCCGTGTTTATATCACGTAATGTAGAACGGCCTTTTTTTCGTCAACCGTGAGCGACGGCACATCGATTCTCAAGGAATAACAATAACATCATGCAAAGCCTTTCCCCGACATCGCGTTACCAACAAGCCCTTACAGACGGCACTCATCAGCCCGACAGCGTACAACAAGAAGCCGTGAATCGACTGGAAACCATTTTCCAGGCGTTAACGACGCCAGCTCGTCCTGCCCCGCAGGAGAATGGTCTGATGGCGCGTTTTGGCAAATTGCTGGGCAAGCGTGAGTCGCCGACCAACCCGCCAGTGCGTGGTTTGTATATGTGGGGCGGCGTCGGACGCGGGAAGACCTGGCTGATGGATCTGTTCTACCATAGCCTGCCGGGCGGGCGTAAACAGCGTTTGCACTTTCACCGCTTTATGTTGCGCGTCCATGAAGAGCTTACCGCCCTGCAGGGGCAGAGCGATCCGCTGGAAATCATTGCCGACCGCTTTAAGGCCGAAACGGACGTGCTGTGCTTCGACGAATTTTTTGTTTCTGATATCACCGACGCCATGCTGCTTGGCGGCTTAATGAAGGCGCTGTTTGCCCGAGGCATTACGCTGGTGGCGACCTCCAATATTCCGCCGGACGACCTGTATCGCAACGGTTTGCAACGCACGCGTTTTCTTCCTGCCATTGATGCCATCAAGCAGCATTGCGACATCATGAATGTTGATGCCGGCGTCGATTATCGTCTGCGCACCTTAACTCAGGCGCATTTGTGGTTGTCGCCTCTGAATGATGAAACCAGCCAGCAGATGGATAAGCTGTGGCTGGCACTAGCGGGAACCAAAAGTGAGCATGCGCCGACGCTGGAGATTAACCATCGTCCGTTGCCGACGCTGGCCGTCGAAAACCAAACGCTGGCGGTGTCGTTCACCACGCTCTGCGTCGATGCCCGTAGTCAGCATGACTATATTGCGCTGTCGCGTCTGTTCCACACGGTGCTGTTGTTTGATGTGCCGGTCATGACCCCGCTGATGGAAAGCGAGGCGCGACGCTTTATCGCGCTGGTGGATGAATTCTACGAACGCCACGTCAAGTTGGTGGTGAGTGCGGCCTCTCCCTTATATGAGATCTACCAGGGCGAGCGTCTGAAGTTTGAATTCCAGCGTTGTTTGTCGCGTCTGCAGGAGATGCAAAGCGAGGAGTATTTGAAGCGGGAACATTTAGCCGGTTAAACCTGCCGCAAATCACATAAAGGGGTCGATCTTTGACCCTGACTTCTCTATAATCTTGCGACCCCACGTTACGAGAGAGTTTTTTTCCCAAAACTTTCTATGCGCCGGCATAGGCTATTCGAAGGGGTAGGTTTGCTGGACAATGTCGTGTGAACCTCAACTGACAAAACGTTTGGGTGTTCACCAACGTGTAACTTATTTATTTGGGTAAGCTTTTAATGAAAACTTTTACAGCTAAACCAGAAACCGTAAAACGCGACTGGTATGTTGTTGACGCGACCGGTAAAACTCTGGGCCGTCTGGCTTCCGAACTGGCTCTGCGCCTGCGCGGTAAGCACAAAGCGGAATATACTCCGCACGTAGATACTGGTGATTACATCATCGTTCTGAACGCTGACAAAGTTGCTGTAACCGGCAACAAGCGTACTGACAAAGTGTACTATCACCACACCGGTCACATCGGTGGTATCAAACAAGCGACCTTTGAAGAGATGATTGCTCGCCGTCCTGAGCGTGTGCTTGAAATCGCGGTTAAAGGCATGCTGCCAAAAGGCCCGCTGGGTCGTGCTATGTTCCGTAAACTGAAAGTTTACGCTGGCAACGAGCACAACCACGCGGCACAGCAACCGCAAGTTCTTGACATCTAATCGGGATTATAGGCAATGGCTGAAAATCAATACTACGGCACTGGTCGCCGCAAAAGTTCCGCAGCTCGCGTTTTCATCAAACCGGGTAGTGGTAAAATCGTAATCAACCAACGTTCTCTGGAACAGTACTTCGGTCGTGAAACTGCCCGCATGGTAGTTCGTCAGCCGCTGGAACTGGTCGACATGGTTGAGAAACTGGATCTGTACATCACTGTTAAAGGTGGTGGTATCTCTGGTCAGGCTGGTGCGATCCGTCACGGTATCACCCGCGCTCTGATGGAGTACGACGAATCCCTGCGTGGCGAACTGCGTAAAGCTGGCTTCGTTACCCGTGATGCTCGTCAGGTTGAACGTAAGAAAGTCGGTCTGCGTAAAGCACGTCGTCGTCCGCAGTTCTCCAAACGTTAATTGCTTTCTGCTTCGGCAGACAACAATTTGCGAAAAAACCCGCTTCGGCGGGTTTTTTTATCACTATTGCTCCCCGTGGAAGCACGGTAATCCGCTGATTGCCACCTCTTTTTCCCCATTTCAAGAATCGACTCACCACAAAGGTCACAAAATCTGGTAAACTATCATCCAATTTTCTGCCCAAATGTCAGGTATCGCTCATTTTTTGTTTGTATTTTGAACAGTAATGGCTTTCCTGAGTCTGGGTGACATCACTTCTGGCTGGCCACTGAGTGGCTGGTAGCAGTAAAAATTCTGAATATACCTGGAGGTTTTCATGGCTGTCGCTGCCAACAAACGTTCGGTAATGACGCTGTTTTCTGGTCCTACTGACATCTATAGCCATCAGGTCCGCATCGTGCTGGCTGAAAAAGGTGTTAGTTTCGAGATTGAGCACGTGGAGAAGGACAATCCACCTCAGGATCTGATCGACCTCAACCCGAATCAGAGCGTACCGACACTGGTGGATCGTGAGCTGACCCTGTGGGAATCTCGCATCATTATGGAATACCTGGATGAGCGCTTCCCGCATCCGCCGCTGATGCCGGTTTACCCGGTTGCGCGTGGTGAAAGCCGCCTGTACATGCAGCGTATCGAAAAAGACTGGTACACGCTGATGAACGTCATCGTGAACGGTTCCGCTTCTGAAGCTGAGGTCGCGCGTAAGCGTCTGCGCGAAGAGCTGCTGGCAATCGCGCCAGTATTCGGTCAGAAACCTTACTTCCTTAGCGATGAGTTCAGCCTGGTAGACTGCTACCTGGCACCGCTGCTGTGGCGTTTACCGCAGCTGGGTATTGAATTCAACGGTGCCGGTTCGAAAGAACTGAAAGGTTATATGACTCGCGTCTTTGAACGTGATTCTTTCCTGGCTTCTCTGACTGAGCCTGAACGTGAAATGCGTCTGGGCCGGGGTTAACCTGTATGGATTTGCCACAGCTAACACCACGCCGTCCGTATCTGCTGCGCGCATTCTATGAGTGGTTGTTAGACAACCAGCTCACGCCGCATCTGGTGGTGGATGTGACGCTCCAGGACGTGCGGGTTCCGATGGAATACGCACGTGACGGGCAAATAGTTCTGAATATTGCACCGCGCGCGGTGGGGAACCTGGAACTGACAAATGACGAAGTACGCTTTAACGCGCGCTTCGGTGGTGTGCCGCGTCAGGTTTCCGTCCCGCTGGCTGCAGTTCTGGCTATTTATGCTCGTGAAAACGGCGCCGGTACGATGTTTGAACCGGAAGCCGCCTACGACGAAGATGTCGCCAGCTTAAATGATGACGACAACGAAGCGTCTGGTTTTGAGAGTGAAACGGTCATGTCGGTCATTGATGGCGATAAGCCTGACAACAGCGACGACAACGATCCGGATGACACTCCTCCGCCGCCCCGCGGCGGGCGCCCAGCGCTACGCGTAGTGAAATAAAGAGTAAAATAAGAAAACAGGCCCTTTCGGGCCTGTTCTGTTTTCTGGCTCTGCAATCAATAAAACAGCGCGATGGTGACTATCATATTCACCACAAACCCCACTGCCATCGGAATAGCGGTGCGCTTTACCACCTCAAAGGGCGACACGCCGGCAATACCTGAAGTCACGACGATCACTGCGGTAATCGGTGATACCGCGCGAGCCAGCGTAGTGGCAAAATGCATCGGCATAATCATCACTACTGCCGGAATATGCAGCCCGGCGGCAATATCCGGGATCAGGCTGGCAAAAGACATAAACGGTGCGTTGCCTGAGCCCATGACGATCGCACAGGCGGCGATGACCACGGCCATGATGATCATCACGCCGATGCCGCCAAGGCCCGAGTGTTCCGCGCCTTTAATCACTGCGTCCACTGTCCCGATAGTCGTCAACCCTTTGGCAAAGATCTCACCGGCGACCACCAGTGTGACAACGTTGGCAAACTGTGTCCCCATGCCGTCAAAAAAAGCCTGCACATCATCCATTGTTTCGCGCAGATTATGTTTATGCAGGAATTCGACAAACATGGTCAGCGTCATGCTCATGAGCATCACCACTACCAGATTCAGTTCTGCCTGCATTAATCCCATATGTGCCAGCAACAGCGAACCCAACATCAGGATCAGCGGCATCACCGGTAAAATGGCGTAATACAGCGGGGGTACATCTTCCAGCGTCTTTTGTTCAGCGAACCCGTTGTTTTCCGGTAACGTTTTTTTATCAAATCGGCGCTGTACGAAAAAATGCGCAATGGCGACAGCGATAATGACGCATGAAGCGACGGGGAGCTGGTAATGGAAGAAGTAGGTGGCGATTTTCATGCCCGCGACCTGCGCGGCAAAAATAGAGTTGGTTTCCAGAATGCCCCATTCAATCGACATCGAGGTGGCAATGACCGCAACCGCGGATAATCGACTCACGCCAAGACTGACCAGCGTTGGGAAAAGCGTCACCATCAGTAGCATGCCTAACCCGGAAGCGCTGGTAATGAACTGCGCCATGATCTGACCAATCACATAGGTGGCGGCCAGCACGACATAGGGGGAACGGATCAGCTTAAGCGGTCGGCTTAACAGGCTAACCATCGCTCTGCTGGCCCCCATCCTGTCCATATAACGGGCATAACCACCCACCGCCATGATAGATAAACCCAGCCCTGCCGCCCGATTTGAGAGCATACGCAGAATTTCGTTGTAAATATCGACCAGTAGATAGCCGCTACATTTATCGTCAGCGACCAGCGCGCCGTAACCCAGCCAGACGCCGCAGATCATCAGGAAGATCCCGGCTGCTGCCAGCACGACCTGGGGTTTGTAGTTTTTGAGGATCAAGTAACCCATCGTTAATAAAACGATGACAGAGATAATGATGCCGAACATTGTTTCACTCCATGCCAGGGAAGATGATAAATCCGGTAATAATGCTGTTGTCAAAACGGATGTTATATTTTTCTGGACACTTTTTATGGAGTGGATATCTTATTTTTAACGCAATGGTTAATTTATTTTATGTTATAAAATAGTGGGTTATGATAAATTCTCACATTCATATTCGGAAATTTCACGAAGCCGATATAGCCTTGTTTAATTAAAGGTAATCGGCATGTTCAAGCTAAATATAATATGAATAATAAATATATTATTCATAAGTCAGCCTGTCTGGATGACCATCATTTCACCCTGCTTTCGATCCTGTGTTAGGATAAACCCGCTGTTGTTTGTCACCACGACTTAGCTGAATAGGCCCTATGAACGCATTTGATTCGCAAGCTGAAGACTCTCCATCCACCATTGGCCGTAGCTTACGCAATCGCCCGCTGGCGCGTAAAAAACTGTCTGAGATGGTTGAAGAAGAACTGGAGCAGATGATTCGTCGCCGGGAATTTGGCGAGGGAGAACAGCTGCCGTCTGAGCGGGAGCTGATGGCCTTTTTTAATGTGGGCCGTCCTTCTGTACGAGAAGCGCTGGCAGCGTTAAAACGCAAAGGCCTGGTACAAATCAACAACGGCGAGCGCGCCCGCGTTTCGCGTCCTTCGGCTGATACCATTATCAGCGAGCTGTCCGGTATGGCGAAAGATTTCCTCGCGCATCCCGGCGGCATAGCCCACTTCGAGCAGTTGCGACTGTTCTTTGAATCCAGCCTGGTACGATACGCCGCAGAACACGCTACTGACGAGCAAATCGCCAGACTGGCGAAAGCACTGGAAATCAACAGCCAGTCGCTGGATGACAATACGCTATTCATTCGCTCGGACGTTGATTTTCACCGTGTGCTGGCGGAGATCCCGGGCAATCCCATCTTTATGGCGATCCATGTTGCGCTATTAGACTGGCTTATTGCCGCCCGCCCGACCGTTGCCGATCAAGAGTTGTATGAGCACAACAACGTGAGTTATCAGCAGCATATCGCGATTGTAGAGGCTATTCGTCAGCGCGATCCTGAGGAAGCTGACCGCGCACTGCAAGAACACCTCAACAGCGTTTCCGCGACCTGGCACGCCTTCAGCAAAAGTAAAAAATTGCGTAAGTGATCGCGATCCTGACGATCGTTTAGTGAAGCAGATCGCACTATAAGCGTTCTGTATTGTATTGCTGCTTATTTGATCTGGTATAACAGGTATAAAGGTATGCAATCAGATAACACTAATCATCGACAGAGGTAGTTATGGCAAGAGAACTAAAAGGCGTAATGCCAGCGTTGTTAACCCCATTCGATAACCAACAGCGGCTGGATGTTGAGAGTCTGCGCCGGCTGGTGCGTTTCAACATTGGCCAGGGTATTGATGGGCTCTATGTCGGTGGCTCTACGGGCGAGGCCTTTGTCCAAAATCGCGTTGAAAGAGAGCAGGTGCTGGAAATTGTTGCCGAAGAAGCGAAAGGCAAGGTGACGCTTATCGCCCATGTTGGCACAGTGAGTACCGAAGAGAGTCAGCAACTGGCGAGCGCCGCGCATCGCTACGGCTTTGATGCGGTTTCAGCCGTCACGCCGTTTTACTATCCGTTCAGTTTTGAAGAACACTGCGATCACTACCGCGCAATCATTGATTCGGCGAATGGATTGCCGATGGTGGTCTATAACATCCCGGCGCTGAGCGGCGTAAAACTGACGCTGGATCAGATCAACACGCTGGTGACGCTACCAGGCGTTGGCGCGCTGAAGCAAACTTCCGGCGATCTCTATCAGATGGAGCAGATCCGCCGTGCTCATCCCGATCTGGTGCTTTATAACGGTTATGACGAGATCTTCGCTTCTGGTTTGCTGGCGGGTGCAGATGGCGGTATCGGTAGCACTTACAACATCATGGGATGGCGTTATCAGGGAATTGTGAAAGCACTCAAAGAAGGCGACATTCGGACGGCACAAAAGCTGCAAACTGAGTGCAATAAGGTTATCGATCTGCTCATTAAGGTTGGCGTGTTCCGCGGCCTGAAAACGGTACTGCACTATATGGACGTGGTTTCTGTTCCTCTGTGTCGTAAGCCGTTTGCCCCGGTAGATGAACGCTATCTGCCAGAACTGAAAGCGCTGGCTAACCAACTGCTGGCGGAAAAGGCGTAATCGCGGGTCGCCGGGGAGCTTTGCTCGCCCGGCCTGGATTTTCGACCGTAGGCCGGATAAGGCAAAGCCGCTATCCGGCACAACAACAAAAATCGTCGGGAGAGTAAAATGAGTACTTCTACCCAGAGCATCCCGTGGTATCGCCATCTCAATCGGGCGCAATGGCGGGCATTTTCCGCCGCCTGGCTGGGATATTTACTTGATGGTTTTGATTTTGTGTTAATCGCCCTTGTGCTGACGGAAGTACAAGGCGAATTCGGCCTGACGACGGTGCAGGCTGCCAGTTTGATTTCAGCCGCCTTTATCTCCCGCTGGTTTGGCGGGTTAATGTTGGGGGCCATGGGCGACCGTTACGGACGCCGTCTGGCGATGGTCACCAGCATCATTCTGTTCTCTGTCGGGACGCTGGCTTGCGGCTTCGCGCCAGGCTACACCACCATGTTTATCGCTCGCCTGGTTATCGGGATGGGGATGGCTGGCGAGTACGGCTCCAGCGCCACCTATGTCATTGAAAGCTGGCCTAAACACCTGCGTAACAAAGCCAGTGGTTTCCTGATCTCCGGCTTCTCCGTTGGCGCAGTGGTCGCCGCCCAGGTTTACAGCCTGGTGGTCCCGGTCTGGGGATGGCGCGCGCTGTTCTTCATCGGCATTCTGCCGATTATCTTCGCCCTCTGGCTGCGTAAAAATATTCCGGAAGCGGAAGACTGGAAAGAGAAACACGAAGGCAAAGCGCCGGTGCGTACGATGGTGGACATTCTCTATCGGGGCGAACATCGGGTTATCAATATTCTGATGACTCTCGCTGCCGCAACCGCGCTGTGGTTCTGCTTTGCGGGCAATCTGCAAAATGCGGCTATCGTGGCGATACTCGGGCTGATATGCGCATTTATCTTCATTAGCTTTATGGTGCAAAGCAGCGGTAAGCGTTGGCCCACGGGCGTCATGCTAATGGTCGTCGTGCTGTTCGCCTTCCTTTACTCGTGGCCGATTCAGGCGCTGCTGCCCACGTATCTGAAAACCGAACTCATGTATGACCCCTCAACGGTTGCCAGAGTGCTCTTCTTTAGCGGCTTTGGCGCGGCGGTCGGCTGTTGCGTCGGTGGGTTTCTTGGCGACTGGCTGGGCACCCGTAAAGCCTATGTCTGCAGTCTCCTGGCCTCGCAGTTGCTGATTATTCCGGTGTTTGCGATCGGTGGTTCAAACGTCTGGGTACTCGGTTTGCTGCTGTTTTTCCAGCAAATGCTCGGTCAAGGGATCTCCGGGATCTTACCGAAATTAATTGGTGGCTATTTCGATACCGACCAGCGAGCTGCGGGTCTGGGCTTCACCTACAACGTTGGGGCGCTTGGCGGGGCACTGGCACCGATCATCGGCGCACTGATTGCACAACGTCTGGATCTCGGAACCGCGTTGGGATCGCTCTCCTTCGGCCTGACATTTGTGGTGATCCTGCTAATTGGTCTCGATATGCCGTCCCGCGTACAGCGCTGGCTGCGTCCTGAAGCGTTACGTACGCATGACGCCATCGATGGTCGACCGTTTAGCGGGGCCGTGCCGTTCGGCGGTGACAAAAGCACCATGGTGAAATCCAAAAGTTAATCGGGTTGCCCGGCGCTAAACCGGGCAACTAGCGAAAGGGAAGAACGATGTCGTTATTTAAGCAACGGGATAAAAAGATTATCACCGCGAAGCAGAAGGCTGCGTCATGACTACGCTGGCGATTGATATCGGTGGCACCAAACTGGCTGCAGCGCTGGTGGACAGCAACCTGCGAATCCGCGAACGGCGCGAATTGCCAACACCTGCCAGCAAAACGCCGGATGCGCTGCGCGCCGCGTTACAGGCACTGATTGCGCCGCTACAAGAGCAGGTGAAGCGGGTGGCGATCGCCTCGACGGGGATTATCCGTGAGGGTTCTCTGCTGGCGCTGAATCCGCATAACCTCGGCGGGTTGCTGCATTTTCCGCTGCTGCAAACGCTAAAAGATCTCACTGGTTTGCCGACGCTGGCGGTCAATGACGCTCAGGCCGCGGCGTGGGCTGAGTATCATGCGCTTGGCGGCGAGTACCACGATATGGTGTTTATTACCGTTTCCACTGGCGTGGGCGGCGGAGTCGTGAGTGCAGGGAAACTGCTGACCGGAGTCGGCGGTCTGGCCGGGCATCTGGGACACACGCTGGCCGATCCGCATGGCCCCGTGTGCGGCTGCGGGCGGGTGGGCTGCGTTGAGGCGATCGCATCCGGTCGAGGGATCGCGGCGGCTGCCGAAGGCGCGCTTGCCGGATGCGACGCCAAAACTATTTTTAGCCGTGCCGGGCAGGGGGATGAGCAGGCAAGCCGGTTGATCCATCGCTCAGCGCGAACATTGGCAAGGCTTGTCGCCGATGTGAAGGCCATGACCGATTGCCAGTGCGCGGTCATTGGCGGCAGCGTTGGGTTGGCTGAAGGATACCTGGCGCTGGTGGAACATTATCTGGCACAAGAGCCTGCGGCCTATCACGTGGAATTACTGGCGGCGCATTACCGTCATGACGCTGGATTATTGGGGGCCGCGCTGTTGGCCCGGGGAGAATAATGATGATCACAGATGAATTGCGTTCACTGCCTTCTTCCGGATTACATCCGGTATTACAGGAAGCACTAACGCTGGCCGTTGCGGCAAGACCGCAGGAGAAACCACCAGGACGCTATGAGCTGCAGGGCGATAATATTTTTATGAACGTTATGCAGTTCGCCACGCAGAGCCCGGAGCAAAAGAAAGCGGAGCTGCATCAGCAGTACATTGACATTCAGGTGCTGTTGTCCGGTGAAGAACGCATTCTGTTCGGGATGACCGATTCTGCTCGCCAGTGCGAAGAAATGCATGCTGAGGACGATTATCAGCTGTGCAATCACATTACCGATGAGCAGGCGCTCACCTTAAAGCCGGGAAGATTCGCAATTTTTATGCCGGGTGAGCCGCATAAACCGGGTTGTGCGGTGGAGGAGCCAGGGGAAATCAAAAAAGTCGTGATTAAGGTGCGCGCCAGCTTATTACACGCCTGACGATGAGAGAGACGGTGTCGGATGACAAGGTTTGCGCCATCCGACACGGGATATAAATTTAGCGCTTAAACGTTACCGCTTCCGGCTGCGTCAAATGCAGCGTGGTTTGGCTGGGGAGCGTCTCGGCAATGACTCGCCCGTGACGAATAGAATATCGTGCAGGCGTCTGGCGACGAACCGCGTCAAATCCATTTTCAGCCGGTAAAATCACCAGATTCGCAGAGTTCCCCACGCTCAGGCCATAGTCCTGCAGGTGCAAAGTTTTCGCGCTGTGGGTAGTGATCAGATTCAGTCCATCATTTATCTGCCCGTATCCCATCAACTGGCACACGTGTAAACCCATATGCAGCACCTGTAACATATTTGCCGTACCTAATGGATACCACGGATCGAAGACGTCATCATGACCGAAGCAGACGTTGATCTCCGCTTCCAGCATCTCTTTGACGCGCGTGACGCCGCGGCGTTTAGGATAAGTGTCAAAGCGTCCCTGCAGGTGAATATTCACCAGTGGATTGGCGACGAAGTTAATACCGGACATTTTCAACAGGCGGAAAAGACGGGAAGCATATGCGCCGTTATAGGAGTGCATTGCCGTGGTATGACTGGCAGTCACGCGCTCGCCCATATTGTAGCGATGCGCCAGCGCCGCGACGGTTTCAACAAAGCGTGATTGCTCATCGTCAATTTCGTCGCAGTGCACATCGATAAGTCGGTCGTATTTTTGCGCC
Source organism: Citrobacter sp. TBCS-15 (assembly GCF_005280815.1). Classification (NCBI taxonomy): domain Bacteria; kingdom Pseudomonadati; phylum Pseudomonadota; class Gammaproteobacteria; order Enterobacterales; family Enterobacteriaceae; genus Citrobacter; species Citrobacter sp. TBCS-15. The sequence continues at coordinate 55,588 of NZ_SZWK01000101.1, forward strand.
AGGGCGAAGATTTTGTGCAGCGACTCCACGCCATATTCACGCGTAAATTCAAAGTGGGGAATCGCGCCGATGACGTCGGCCCCCAAACGCACGGCCTCTTCTAACAGCGCTTCACCGTTGGGATAAGACAGAATACCTTCTTGCGGGAATGCGACAATTTGCAGCTCTACCCACGGCGCGACCTCTTGTTTCACTTCCAGCATGGCTTTCAAAGCCGTTAGCGTAGGATCGGAAACGTCAACGTGGGTACGGACATACTGGATACCGTTAGCCATCTGCCATTTCAGGGTCTGCATCGCGCGCGCTTTGACGTCTTCGTGAGTCAGCATTGCCTTACGCTCGGCCCAGCGCTCAATGCCCTCAAACAACGTACCAGACTGGTTCCAGCTCGGCTCACCCGCGGTTTGCGTGGTATCCAGATGAATATGTGGCTCAACGAACGGTGGGATTGCCAGACCGCCCTCGGCATCAAGTACTTCGCCTTGCGGCAATGCAGCTGCGTCCTGAGGCTCAATCCGGCTGAAGCGCCCGTTTTCAATCGTGAGCTGCCACAATCCTTCGCGTCCCTGTAAACGCGCCTGACGGATGGTGATGTTATTGTTCTGCATGGCTGACCTCTGGTGATTTAGCAAGGCTGCGATTGAAAAGTGGATTCAGCAGGATATAGCTGAATACGCCGCCGAGTACGGCGTTGACTGGCACAATACCGGGAATATAGTGACCGGCGGCGATGCCCAGTGCAACGGACAAAATAGCTATCCAGTTGACGGTCATAAATCGTGCTTTGCTGAAATCGGCATATCGGCGATGGTTCAGCAGATAGTCGGCGATAATCACCCCGCCAATCGGCGGAATCGCTGCCGACAGAAATGTTAGCCAGCCAACAAAGTTATTGTAAAGCCACAGCGCGCAGAGTGTGCCAATAATGCCGTTAGCCACCGACAGCGTACGGCTGGAAAGGCCGGTAATATTGGCAAATCCCAGACCCGATGCGTACAGCGCATTGTCGTTAGTGGTCCAGATATTCAGGCCGAGTACCACAATCGCGGGCAGCAGCAGTCCCTGGGCAATCATCACGTCAGAGATATCTGCCTGTCCAACAGCGGCGGCACCCGCTGCGCCGAAGATAAACATCAGCGAGTTGCCGAGGAAAAACGCCACCATCGCAATCAGCACCGCGCCTTTGGCATTGCGGCCAAAGCGAACGAAGTCGGCGGTTAACGTCCCGGCGCTGACAAACGAGCCTACCACCAGCGCCAGAGCGGTGGAGAAATTAAGCGGCGTTTGCGGCACAATCGCTTTTAAATGGTCTAAACCGCCGACATCGCTTACCGCCAGCCAGACGGAGTAGCTGCCAAGAATGACGATGGCGGGTACGGCGATGATAGATAAAATGGTCAGTGCCGAGATGCCAAAAAAGATGGTCATCGTCATCAGCAGACCGGAAACCGCAATCAGGATATTGACGTCAATTCCCGTCGCTTTGCCAACCGGAATGGCAAACATGGCCACACCCACGCCAAACCAACCCACCTGGGTACCGCCTAATAGCAGTGAAGGAAGCCAGGAGCCTTTCACCCCAAATGAATAACGCGCCAGAAGGTGGGTCGAGAGCCCTGTTTTTGCGCCGATGAAACCGAGAAATGCAGTGTAAATACCGAGGAGAAGATTACCGAAGAGAACTGCCAGGAAGAAATCATTATAAGAAAGACCGGTACCGAGTGTGCCACCGGTCCACATACTGGCGGAAAAAAATGTGAGCCCCAACATAACAAACGTTAGTGGTATCACGCCTTTCCGCGCCGCCAGAGGGACGGGGCCCTGGCTATAATTGTTGTCCTGCGACACAACGCCTCCATGAATTTTGCCCAAAAAATCCGCCGCATAATATACAGTTCTTAAAATAAAGCAAACGTTTCCGTATGATTTTTACATGGCTATTATTCATGGTGCTGATGTGTTTCGGATGTTAAGGTTTTTTGCCCTGTTTACAAAACGTGTTGTCAGACTGGCTTAATTGGCAGATTTGGCGGTATTGCGGCAGGAGTTTGGCATCTCATCTACCAGGGCAGATGAGATGCCTGAAGAGGCTGAATTACACTTCCAGATAATTCAGAATCCCGTCAGCCGCTTTACGACCTTCGGCAATCGCGGTGACCACCAGATCCGAACCGCGCACGATGTCGCCACCGGCGAAGATTTTCGGGTTGCTGGTCTGGAAGGCGATGTCACTGCGTTCCGGAGCGATAATCCGGCCCTGAGAATCCAGTTCGACGCTGTGTTTTGCCAACCATTCCATACTGTGCGGACGGAAACCAAACGCCAGTACCACCGCATCCGCCGGTACAACGTGCTCGGAACCGGCGACGATCTCCGCGCGGCGACGCCCCTTCGCATCAGGTTCGCCCATTTCGGTACGCGCCATTTTCACGCCGCATACTTTACCGTTGGCATTCACTTCCACACCTAACGGTTGGACGTTGAACTGGAATTCCACGCCTTCTTCACGCGCGTTTTTCACCTCGCGTTTGGAGCCCGGCATGTTCTCTTCGTCGCGGCGATAGGCGCAGATTACGTGCGCTGCGTTCTGGCGAACCGAGGTGCGCACGCAGTCCATTGCCGTATCGCCACCGCCGAGAACGACGACGCGTTTGCCTTCCATGCTGATGTACGGCTCGTCGCTGCTTTCGCCAAAGCCCATCAACTGTTTGGTATTAGCGATCAGGAACGGCAGGGCGTCGAATACGCCGGAAGCGTCTTCGTTTTCCAGCCCACCGCGCATGGATTGGTAAGTACCCACGCCGAGGAACACCGCGTCGTAATCCTTCAGCAGGTCGTCGAGCTGTACGTCGCGACCCACTTCGGTATTGAGTTTGAACTCAATACCCATGCCGGTGAAGATTTCACGGCGGCGGGTCATGACCTCTTTCTCCAGCTTGAAAGCCGGGATGCCGAAGGTCAGCAGACCACCGATCTCCGGATGACGATCAAACACCACCGCCTTCACGCCGTTGCGGGTTAGCACATCAGCGCAGGCCAGGCCCGCCGGACCCGCACCGATAATCGCCACGCGTTTGTCCGTCTGGCGTACACCGGTCATATCCGGACGCCAGCCCATTTCGAACGCTTTATCGTTGATATAGCGCTCGATGTTACCGATGGTCACCGCGCCGAACTCGTCGTTCAGGGTACAGGATCCTTCACACAGACGATCCTGCGGGCAGACGCGCCCGCAAACTTCCGGCAGGGTGTTAGTCTGGTGTGACAGCTCGGCCGCTTCAAAAATACGCCCCTCGTTGGCCAGCTTCAGCCAGTTCGGGATGTAGTTATGCACCGGGCACTTCCACTCGCAGTACGGGTTGCCGCAGGACAGGCAGCGATCTGCCTGCGCTTTGGCCTGACCTTCGGAAAACGGCTCGTAGATCTCGATAAACTCGATCTTACGGATCTTCAGCGGTTTCTTCGGCGGATCAACGCGCTGCAGGTCGATAAATTGGTATACGTTCTGACTCATTGCTGCTACCCCTTACTGCGCCTGCACACGCAGCTCTGCTGCGCTACGACTACGGTGACCCAACAGTGCTTTCACATCACTGGATTTTGGTTTTACCAGCGCGAATTTCGCTGAGAATGCTGGCCAGTTAGCCAGGATCTCTTCGCCGTGTGAAGAGCCGGTATGTTGCACGTGCTCGGTAATCAGACCGCGCAGGTGTTCCTCATGAATGGCCAGAGAATCAACGTCCAGCACTTCCACCAGTTCCGGGTTCACGCGCTTGCGGAAATCACCGTCTTCATCCAGTACGTAGGCGAATCCGCCCGTCATACCCGCCCCGAAGTTGACGCCCGTTTTACCGAGAATACAGACGATGCCGCCGGTCATATACTCGCAGCCGTTGTCGCCGATACCTTCCACCACGGTGATAGCGCCGGAGTTACGCACCGCAAAGCGCTCGCCCGCACGGCCTGCTGCAAACAGACGACCGCCGGTGGCGCCGTACAGGCAGGTGTTACCGATGATGCTCGCCTCATGGCTACGGAAAGCCGAGCCAACCGGAGGACGCACTGCCAGCAGGCCGCCCGCCATGCCTTTACCGACATAGTCGTTGGCATCGCCGGTCAGATACAGCTCCACGCCGCCCGCGTTCCACACGCCAAAGCTCTGGCCCGCAGTACCGTTGAAGTGCGCTTTAATCGGGTCAGATGCCAGCCCCTGATCGCCGTGGGTCTGGGCAATATAGCCAGACAGCGACGCACCCACGGAACGGTCGGTGTTGCGGATATCGAACCAGAAGGTTTTGCTCTGGCGCTCATCGACATACGGTTTTGCTTGTTGCAGGAGCTGTGCGTTCAGTACGCCGTTATCAAACGGCGGGTTGTTCTCGGTGCAGAACAACGCCTTACCAGGATGCGGCTCGGCGGTTTCCAGCAGACGAGACAGTTCCAGTTTCTGTTGCTTGGCGGTAAACCCTTCCAGCTCTTTGAGCAGGTCGGTACGACCAATCAGATCCACCAGACGTTTCACGCCCAGCTCGGCCATCAGCTCGCGCACTTCGCGGGCGATAAATTCAAAGTAGTTGGTCACTTTGAACGGCAGACCGTGATAGTGGTTCTTACGCAGTTTGTCGTCCTGAGTTGCCACGCCGGTTGCGCAGTTGTTCAGATGGCAAATACGCAGATATTTACAGCCCAGCGCGACCATTGGACCGGTGCCGAAACCGAAGCTTTCCGCGCCGAGAATCGCCGCTTTAATGATATCCACGCCAGTTTTCAGACCGCCATCGACCTGCAGACGAATCTTGTGACGCAGACCGTTGGCGACCAGCGCCTGCTGGGTCTCCACCAGACCCAGCTCCCATGGGCAGCCCGCATATTTCACCGAGGAGAGCGGGCTTGCGCCGGTGCCGCCGTCGTAGCCAGCGATGGTGATGAGGTCTGCATAGGCTTTTGCCACGCCGGTGGCGATGGTGCCGACGCCTGGTTCAGAAACCAGCTTCACCGAGATCATCGCTTTCGGGTTGACCTGTTTGAGGTCGAAAATCAGCTGCGCTAAGTCCTCGATAGAGTAGATATCGTGGTGCGGCGGCGGGGAGATCAGCGTCACGCCCGGCACTGAATAGCGCAATTTAGCGATGTACGGGGTAACTTTATCACCCGGCAACTGACCGCCTTCGCCCGGTTTCGCGCCCTGAGCGACTTTAATCTGAATGACGTCGGCGTTGACCAGGTACGCCGGGGTTACGCCAAAGCGACCGGAAGCTACCTGCTTAATACGCGATACCTTGTTGGTGCCATAACGCGCAGGATCTTCGCCGCCTTCGCCAGAGTTAGAGTTACCACCGATGCTGTTCATCGCTTCCGCCAACGCCTCGTGTGCTTCCGGGCTCAATGCGCCGATAGACATGGCTGCGGTATCAAAGCGTTTAAATAATTCGCTCGCGGGTTCTACCTCGTCAATGCTCACGGCTTCATCGCCGGGCGTAATCGCCAGCAGATCGCGCAGCGTGGCCGCCGGACGCTCATTGACCAGCCTGGCATATTCCTGATAGTCGCTGTATTCGCCGCTTTGTACTGCCTGTTGCAGTGTGCGCACCACGTCCGGGTTGTAAGCGTGGTATTCGCCGCCGTGGACGTACTTCAGCAAACCGCCCTGGCTAATAGGTTTCCGCGCCAGCCAGGCATGTTTCGAGAGGTTTAGCAGATCCTGCTGGAAGTCGACAAACCCTGCGCCGCTGATGCGGCTGACTACGCCCTGGAAGCACAGCGCCACGACATCATCATGCAGACCAACGGCTTCAAACAGCTTCGAGCAGCGGTAAGAGGCGATGGTTGAGATGCCCATTTTGGACATGATTTTGTACAGACCTTTGTTGATGCCGTTACGGTAGTTCAGCATCACGGTCCGGTAATCTTTGGCAATCGCCTGAGTGTCGATCAGACGCCCCAGCGTTTCATACGCCAGATACGGATAAATGGCCGTCGCGCCAAAGCCGAGCAGTACCGCGAAGTGGTGCGGGTCACGGGCGCTCGCCGTTTCAACGATGATGTTGGCGTCGCAACGCAGGCTTTGTTCTACCAGACGCGTTTGCACTGCGCCCACGGCCATTGGTGCCGGAACCGGCAGACGGTTTTTTGCGATATTACGGTCAGAGAGCACCAGCAGTACCGTGCCGTTACGTACCATCTGTTCCGCTTTATCGCACAAGGCTTTGACGGTCTCTTCGAGCGTGGTTTCGGTCACGTCGAAGGTGATATCCAGACGGTCAGCGCGATAATGCTCCTCTTTCATGGTGGTGAGCTGGGTGAAATCGGAGTACAGCAGGATCGGCGATTTAAAGCTCAGACGGTGTGCCTGACCTTCCGCTTCGCAGAAGACATTCATCTCGCGACCGATGCTGGTGGCCAGCGACATAACGTGCGCTTCACGCAGCGGGTCGATAGGCGGGTTAGTCACCTGCGCGAACTGCTGGCGGAAGTAGTCATAAATGATGCGCGGCTGGCTGGACAGCACGGCAAACGGGGTATCGTCACCCATTGAGCCAACCGCTTCCTGACCATTTTCACCGAGTACGCGAATGACGGAATCCAGCTCTTCGGCGCTGTAGTTAAACTGTTTCTGGTAGCTGGCGAGGGTATCATCGTCCAGCTCGCGGCTGCCGACCTGATCGTCAGCCAGCTCTTCGAACGGCACCAGACGACGAACGTTTTTCTCCATCCACTCTTTGTAGGGGTGGCGGCTTTTCAGGTCATTGTCGGTTTCGGCAGAGTGCAGAATGCGCCCGCTGCGGGTGTCGATAACCATCAGCTCGCCAGGGCCGACGCGGCCTTTTTCCACCACTTCATCCGGCTGGTAATCCCAGATCCCGACCTCAGAGGCGCAGGTAATCAGCTTGTCTTTGGTGATGACGTAGCGCGCCGGGCGCAGGCCGTTACGATCGAGGTTACAGGCGGCAAAGCGACCGTCGGACATGACGATGCCCGCCGGGCCGTCCCACGGTTCCATGTGCATAGAGTTGAAGTCAAAGAACGCGCGCAGCTCCGGATCCATATCCGGGTTGTTCTGCCAGGCTGGCGGCACCAGTAAACGCATGGCGCGGATGATGTCCATCCCGCCCGCCAGCAGCAGCTCAAGCATGTTATCCATGGAGCTGGAGTCGGATCCGGTTTCGTTCACGAACGGCGCGGCGTCGTGCAGGTCAGGGATCAGCGGCGTCTGGAATTTATAGGTACGGGCGCGCGCCCACTGGCGGTTGCCGGTGATGGTGTTGATCTCGCCGTTGTGCGCCAGATAGCGGAACGGCTGCGCCAGCGGCCAGCGCGGCACGGTGTTGGTGGAAAAGCGTTGGTGGAACAGGCAGATGGCCGACTCCAGACGCAGGTCCGCGAGGTCCAGGTAAAAGCGCGGCAGATCCGCCGGCATACACAGACCTTTATAAATATTCACCAGATTCGACAGGCTACAGACGTAGAAGTCTTTATCTTGCAGAAGGCGTTTTTCAATACGACGACGGGCGATAAACAGACGTCGTTCCATATCACGCGGACGCCAACCCGCAGGGGCGTTAACGAAAATTTGCTCAATACGAGGCAGGGAGGATAGAGCGATTTCACCGAGAACACCTTCGTTGGTCGGCACGTCGCGCCAGCCGACAATTGACAGGGTCTCCTGCTGTAATTCTTCTTCAACTATGCGGCGAGAGGCAGCTGCCAGTTCAGCGTCTTTATTTAAAAAGATCATGCCGACGGCGTAGTTTTTGGCTAAACGCCAGCCGCGCTCTTGCGCCACGATGCGGAAAAAGCGATCCGGTTTTTGTAACAGCAGGCCGCAACCATCGCCGGTTTTTCCATCGGCAAGAATTGCGCCACGGTGCTGCATGCGGGCCAGTGCGTGTATGGCGGTACGCACTACCTTGTGGCTAGGTTCGCCTTCTATGTGGGCGATCAGGCCGAAACCACAGTTATCCCTCTCAAGGGATTTATCGTACAACATATGAGTGAACCTCCCCAGGCTCTGCGGGATTCCCATCTGAACCGTTGCGCACGGGCACACCAAGAGCATGGCGACGGGGTTTGCGTGTCATACGCTTACCTCGCATTCGCCCTCTTTATCCTTTTCGCACAGGTCAAACAAGTTTGAGGACTTGCTTCAGAGGGAATCTCAATTACTGCATAAATATGATGAGCAGGCTGCTCATCCAGAAAGCTTCCAGCGGATTTCCACGTTATCGGGAATCCACACACAGGTCAAATGGCAATCTTATTTATGCAAAAATGTGCTATAGGGCGATTAACTTTATGAAATTGCTGAAATAAAAGGATTTTTTACATCGGTTTAACGTAGGGGGAACGGTCAGGGAAGTGTGATCTGTCTCACTGTCAGAACGGCTGTATATCTCTCGTCCTGCCTTTGTTTATCGAGATGCCTGGCATTTTATGCTGGTTTTTAAAGTTTTGGCGTCTTAAAGATACTGTTTTTATGCAAAGAGTATAAGAAGATAAAAAAAATAGTCGAATATAAGGAAAAGTAATTACATTTTTAGTGAATGAAATTTCGATTATTTTGATTTGTTATGCAATGAATAAAGGCTCGCCAGGGCGATTGATCCAGGTCATCGCCGACTGGGGAAAAAAATGGCAGGCTTTGGCCTCTTTTCAAGGCGCGGTCTACCAGATTATGCAGTTACAGAAATTAGTCAATATGTTTGGTGGGGATCTTTCTCGCCGTTATGGACAAAAGGTTCATAAACTCACGCTGCACGGCGGTTTTAGCTGTCCAAATCGCGATGGCACCATCGGGCGCGGCGGATGTACTTTCTGTAATGTCGCCTCGTTTGCCGATGAAGCGCAGCAGCACCATTCCATTGCCGAGCAGCTTGAGCATCAGGCGCACCTGGTCAATCGCGCAAAACGCTATCTGGCCTATTTCCAGGCTTACACCAGCACCTTTGCTGAAGTACAGGTGCTGCGTTCGATGTATCAACAGGCGGTCAGCCAGGCCAGTATCGTTGGGTTATGCGTTGGGACGCGCCCCGACTGTGTGCCGGAAGCGGTGCTTGATCTGCTTTGTGAGTATAAAGACCTGGGCTATGAAGTGTGGCTGGAGCTCGGCCTGCAAACCGCGCATGACAAAACCCTACACCGAATTAACCGCGGCCATGATTTCGCCTGCTACCAAAACACCACACGGCTGGCGCGCACGCGCGGGCTGAAAGTGTGCTCGCATCTGATCGTCGGTCTGCCGGGAGAAGGGCAGGCAGAATGTCTGCAAACCCTGGAACGTGTGGTGGAGACGGGCGTTGACGGTATTAAGCTGCATCCGCTGCATATTGTGAAAGGCAGTACGATGGCGAAAGCCTGGGAAGCCGGGCGGCTGAACGGGATTGAACTGGACGACTACACGATTACCGCAGGGGAGATGATCCGCCATACGCCGCCGGAGGTGATTTATCATCGTATTTCCGCCAGCGCGCGTCGCCCAACGCTGTTGGCGCCGCTATGGTGTGAAAATCGCTGGACGGGGATGGTCGAACTGGATAAGTACCTTAACGAGCACGGCGTGCAAGGCTCGGCGCTGGGTACGCCGTGGATTCAGCCGGGGAGCTAACCATCCGTAGTCATGTAGGCCTGAAAGCTGCGCGCCATCAGGCGGCCCGGCGCACATTGCCGGATGGCGGCTATGCCTTATCCGGCCTACCGCCTACCCAGTCATTTCACCGATAACCTCCGCATTTCTTGCACAATCTTCAACGTCACGCTGAGAATTGAGTATTATTGTGCCAAGTTGTCGTGAAGGAACCCTCTATGAAGCAAATTCGTATGCTGGCGCAATATTATGTCGACCTGATGATGAAGTTAGGTCTGGTGCGCTTTTCGCTGCTATTAGCGCTGGCTTTGGTGGTGTTGGCAATTGTGGTGCAAATGGCTGTCACCATGGTGCTGCATGGCCAGGTAGAAAGCATTGATGTCATCCGCTCTATCTTTTTTGGTCTGTTAATTACCCCCTGGGCCGTCTATTTTTTGTCAGTGGTGGTGGAGCAACTGGAGGAGTCCCGGCAGCGTCTGTCACGACTGGTGCAAAAGCTGGAAGAGATGCGCGAGCGCGATCTCAAGCTCAATGTGCAGTTGAAAGATAATATTGCCCAGCTCAATCAGGAAATTGTTGAGCGTGAAAAAGCCGAAGCGGAGCGCCAGGAAACGTTTGAACAGCTGAAGGTCGAAATCAAAGAGCGCGAAGAGGCGCAGATTCAGCTTGAGCAACAGTCTTCATTTTTACGCTCTTTCCTTGATGCCTCGCCGGATCTGGTCTTTTATCGTAATGAAGATAAAGAATTTTCCGGCTGTAACCGCGCCATGGAGCTGCTGACCGGCAAGAGTGAAAAGCAACTGGTGAATTTAAAACCGGCTGACGTTTACTCCCCTGAGGCGGCGGAAAAAGTTATTGAGACCGACGAGAAGGTGTTTCGTCATAACGTCTCGCTCACTTATGAACAGTGGCTGGACTACCCGGATGGACGCAAAGCCTGCTTTGAAATTCGTAAAGTGCCTTACTACGACCGCGTCGGTAAACGACATGGTCTGATGGGCTTTGGTCGCGATATTACTGAACGTAAGCGTTATCAGGACGCGCTTGAACGCGCCAGCCGCGATAAGACCACGTTTATTTCCACCATCAGTCATGAGCTGCGTACCCCGCTGAACGGCATTGTTGGCTTAAGCCGGATCCTGCTGGATACGGATTTGACCGCCGAGCAGGAAAAATACCTGAAAACTATCCATGTCTCTGCCGTGACGTTGGGCAATATTTTCAACGATATTATCGATATGGATAAGATGGAGCGGCGTAAAGTCCAGCTTGATAACCAGCCAATCGATTTCACCAGCTTTATGGCGGATCTGGAAAACCTCTCTGGCCTGCAGGCACAGCAAAAAGGGCTGCGGTTTGTGCTTGAGCCAACGCTACCGTTGCCGCATAAAGTGATTACCGACGGCACGCGTTTGCGCCAGATTCTGTGGAATCTGATCAGCAACGCCGTGAAGTTCACCCAGCAGGGGCAGGTGACCGTGCGGGCGCGCTATGACCAGGGGAATATGCTGCATTTCGAGGTAGAAGATTCCGGGATCGGTATTCCGCAGGATGAGCAGGATAAGATCTTCGCCATGTATTATCAGGTGAAGGACAGTAACGGCGGCAAACCGGCAACGGGAACCGGGATTGGCCTGGCCGTATCAAAGCGTCTGGCGAAAAATATGGGTGGCGATATTACGGTCTCCAGCCAGGCTGGTAAAGGCTCTGTCTTTACGCTGACCGTGCATGCGCCGGCGGTAGCGGAAGAGATTGAAGATGCTTTTGAAGATGATGACATGCCGCTGCCCGCCCTGAATGTACTGCTGGTGGAAGACATTGAACTGAACGTCATTGTCGCGCGTTCAGTGCTGGAAAAACTGGGTAATAGCGTGGATGTCGCCATGACCGGGAAAGCCGCGCTGGAAATGTTCACGCCGGGTGAATATGACCTGGTATTACTGGATATTCAGCTACCGGATATGACCGGGCTGGATATCTCCCGCGAGTTGACGCAAAAATACGCGCGTGAAGACTTGCCGCCGCTGGTGGCCCTTACCGCCAACGTTCTGAAAGATAAAAAAGAGTATCTGGAGGCGGGAATGGACGACGTGCTGAGTAAGCCGCTGTCAGTCCCGGCTTTAACCGCCATGATCAAAAAATACTGGGATACCCGAAACAAAGAGGAGAGCACTGTGACATCTGAAGAGAGCAGTAAATCGCAAGCGCTGTTAGATATTCCTATGTTGGAACAATACCTCGAGCTGGTGGGTCCGAAGTTAATTACCGACGGGCTGGCGGTGTTTGAGAAAATGATGCCGGGATATTTGAGCGTGCTGGAATCCAATCTGACAGCACGTGATAAAAAAGGCGTGGTTGAGGAAGGTCATAAAATTAAAGGTGCGGCAGGTTCGGTGGGGCTGCGTCATCTGCAACAGTTAGGTCAGCAAATCCAGTCGCCAGATCTTCCTGCCTGGGAAGATAACGTTGCTGAATGGATTGAAGAGATGAAGCAGGAGTGGCAGCACGACGTGGCGGTACTAAAAGCCTGGGTGGCGAGCGTGGAAAAAAAATGACCCCGGCTTGACCGGGGTGCGCGAATACTGCGCCAACACCAGGGAAATCGTGGCTGCGCCGTAAATTATTGTCATTGTGTACAAAGGCGCAGCCCTATTTTTCAGGCCGCACGCAGTTAAGATAGCAAATCTTAAATAATTTGTTACATGAATCAGTTAAATGTGTGAAGCGTAGCATTTAAATCATAATAACTAATATGTTTCAGCCAGTTGAGAAAGGAGTATCACGATGAAAAAAGTGGGAGTCGTGCTCAGCGGATGCGGTGTGTATGACGGTGCAGAGATCCATGAAACCGTACTCACGCTGCTGGCCATTGCCCGCAACGGCGCGCAGGCCGTCTGCTTCGCACCGGATAAACAACAAGCTGATGTGATTAATCATCTGACCGGCGAACCGATGCCGGAAACACGTAATGTCCTGATTGAAGCCGCTCGCATCACTCGCGGCGAGATTCGCCCGCTTGCTCAAGCGATCTCAACGGAACTGGATGCGTTGATCGTGCCGGGTGGTTTTGGCGCCGCCAAAAATCTGAGTAATTTTGCCAGCCAGGGCAGCGAATGCCGGATTGACAGCGATTTAGCCGCGCTGGCAGTTGCCATGCATCAGATGGGTAAGCCGCTGGGATTTATGTGCATTGCGCCCGCCATGTTACCCAAAATTTTTGATTTTCCGCTGCGTCTGACCATTGGCACTGATATCGATACGGCAGAGGTACTGGAAGAGATGGGCGCAGAACATGTGCCTTGTCCGGTTGACGACATTGTCGTTGATGAAGACAACAAAATCGTCACCACGCCCGCCTATATGCTGGCGCAGGATATCGCTCAGGCCGCGAGTGGCATCGATAAACTGGTCTCGCGTGTGCTGGTGCTGGCGGAATGAGAAAAGGCGTTACCGCTTTTCTGCGGCGCATCTTTCTACGGGCGGTGATCGTCCTCGCCGTATTCTGGGGCGGGGGTATCGCCCTTTTCAGCGTGATGCCGGTACCGTTCTCGGCGGTGATGGTCGAACGGCAACTGGGCGCATGGTTGTCTGGTGATTTCGGGTATGTGGCGCATTCGGACTGGGTGAGTATGGATGAGATCTCACCGTGGATGGGACTGGCGGTGATTGCCGCCGAAGACCAGAAGTTCCCTGACCATTGGGGGTTCGATGTCTCCGCCATCGAGAAAGCGCTGGCGCATAATGAACGTAATGAAAACCGTATTCGCGGGGCGTCAACCTTATCGCAACAGACGGCGAAAAACCTCTTTTTGTGGGATGGGCGTAGTTGGGTGCGTAAAGGTCTCGAAGCCGGGCTAACGCTGGGTATGGAAACCGTCTGGAGTAAGAAACGTATTCTGACCGTCTATTTGAATATCGCCGAGTTTGGCGATGGGATATTTGGCGTGGAGGCGGCGGCGCAACGGTATTTTCATAAACCGGCCAGTCGGTTGAGCCTGTCTGAAGCGGCCTTGCTGGCGGCGGTGTTACCCAATCCTTTGCGTTTTAAGGCGAATGCGCCTTCTGGTTATGTACGTAGCCGTCAGGCGTGGATTATGCGGCAAATGCGCCAGTTAGGCGGTGAGTCGTTTATGCGGGAAAATAAGCTGTATTAGCGGAGTTATTGCCGGATGCGGCGTAAACGCCTTATCCGGCCTACTGGCTACGTTCTGTGCTCTCGATCAATCTTCATCGAACCCTGAATTAAACAGGGCGATCACTGCTGCCAGGGCTTCAACTTCCTGTGGGCCTGTAGCTTCAACTTCTATCTGACGCCCCTTCGCAGAATCCAGCATCAGCAGCGCGATAACGCTGTTTGCCTCGGCTTCCGTTCCTTCATCATTACGCAGCAAAACTTCTGCTTCGAAACCCTGCATCAATTCAAAAAGTTTCATTGCTGGCCGGGCATGCATGCCCAGCTTATTGGTGATTTCAACGGTTTGCTTCACGGTCATGATTTACGTTTTTCCAGCGTACGATGGCGTGACTGCACGTTTTTACCGCGTGAGCGGAAGTAGTCTGCCAGCTGCTCTGCAATATACACCGAACGGTGTTTCCCGCCGGTACAGCCGATGGCTACGGTGAGGTAGCTGCGGTTGTTGGTCTCCAGCATGGGTAACCATAGCTCAAGATAGCTGCGGGTCTGGTAGATAAAATTGTGTACTTCTGTGTGCCTGTCGAGGAAGGCGGCGACGGGACGGTCAAGACCAGTCATCGGGCGCAGCTTCGGATCCCAGTGTGGGTTGGGCAGGAAGCGCACGTCAAAGACGTAGTCCGCGTCAATCGGGATACCGTGTTTGAAACCAAAGGATTCGAATACCATCGTCAATTCGCGTTCGCGTTTGCCCAGCAGTCGGGTACGCAACATTTCCGCCAGTTCGTGTACGGACATTTCGGAGGTATCAACAATCAGGTCTGCGCGGGAACGCAGCGGCTCCAGCAAATCGCTTTCTTTATCGATAGCGCTTTCCAGCGATAAGTTTTTGCTGGAGAGGGGGTGTAAACGACGTGTGTCGCTGTAGCGGCGAATCAGTGTGTTACGGTCAGCATCAAGGAACAGCAGCTGCGGTGAGAAGCCTTCAGGCAGATTGTTCATTGCCTGCTCAAAAATTTCCGGGGATTCCGGCATGTTACGCACGTCAATGCTGACGGCCGCAGAAATCTGGCGATCGGCCAGTGTACGAGCCAGATCGGGCAACAGCACTACGGGAAGGTTATCCACGCAGTAAAAACCCATATCTTCCAGCGCACGCAGGGCGACGGATTTGCCTGACCCTGAACGACCGCTGACGATCATCAGTACCATGTACTGTTTCTCCTCACAACGACAAAAAAGGATGCCATTGGGTTGTTATGCTTCATCCTGTCCACCTTCGGTGTCCGTGATGATTTGATACAACTCCTGGTCACTCTGTGCGGCGCGCAGGCGACGGCAGATGGTTTTATCTGCCAGACGTTTGGCGACCAGCGACAATGTATGCAAATGCGTCTTGGTTTGGTCTGCCGGGACCAGCAGGGCGAAAAGCAGATCGACGGGTTGATTATCAATGGCGTCGAAGGCGATGGGCGTTTCGAGTTGCACAAACACACCAACCGCGCGCATCGTGTCTTCTTCCAGCTTGCCATGCGGGATGGCAATACCGTTACCGATGCCGGTACTGCCCATTTTTTCACGCGTCAGAATGGCTTCAAATACCACCTGAGAGGGCAGGCTGAGCTGTTTTGCCGCCAGTTCACTGATGATTTCCAGTGCGCGTTTCTTGCTTTGGCAGTGAACGGCTGCACGCGTACATTCCTGGTTAAGAACATTGCTCAGTTGTAGAGTCGTATCGTTATTTATCATAATTTCACCTAAGCGCTAACCGTACAAATGGCCCGTTGTGCTGCACAACAGGCCGTCCTGCACCCGCTAACTGCCCGGACAAGTTAGTGCTGTTTCAGTTTATCTTTATGTTTTGTTAACTGCCGAGCCAGTTTATCAATTAAACCGTCAATGGCGGCGTACATATCCTGACCTTCCGCGCTGGCATGAATTTCGCCACCGTTTACATGCAGTGTTGCATCCGAGATATGTGTAACCTTCTCCACTTTCAACACAATATAGACCTGATTAATCCGGTCGAAATATTGTTCAAGCTTGGCGAACTTGGTATTAACAAACTCGCGCAGAGCTTCCGTGATTTCGACGTTGTTTCCAGTGATGTTGAGCTGCATAGTGTCTTCCTTATCGGTTGGGTCATACCAGCTGTTTGCGCTGGTTAGACGGCGGAATGGATAAAGACTCTCGGTACTTCGCAACGGTGCGGCGTGCCACCATGATACCCTGATCCGACAGCATAGAGGTTAACTTGCTGTCACTCAGCGGTTTCGCGGGGTTCTCCGCAGCAATTAATTTCTTCACCAGTGCGCGGATAGCTGTGGATGAGGCTTCGCCCCCGCCTTCAGTGTTAACGTGACTGGAAAAGAAATACTTCAGTTCAAATATGCCGCGCGGACTGTGCAGATACTTTTGCGTGGTCACTCGGGAAATGGTCGATTCGTGCATCTCGACGGCCTGGGCGATATCCGCCAGCACCATCGGTTTCATAAATTCTTCGCCTTGCTCAAAGAAGGCTTGCTGCTGTTCAACGATACAGCGACTGACGCGCAGCAGCGTATCATTGCGGCTTTCCAGACTCTTAATCAGCCACTTTGCGTCCTGCAAATTACTACGAATAAACTGGCTGTCAGCATCGTTGCGCGCGCTATTGCACATCGCGGCGTAATGCTGGTTAATCTGCAAGCGTGGAATGCTGTCGCCGTTGAGTTCGACCACCCAGCGATCGTTATGCTTACGCACCAGCACATCCGGGATGACGTATTCCGGCTCGCCGGTCTGGATCGACTGTCCTGGGCGGGGATCGAGCGACTGGATGAGGTTGACGGCTTCTTTCAGCACGTCTTCTTTCAGTCGGGTTACGCGCATCAGCGAGCGAAAGTCATGGTTGGCTAACAAATCGAGGTGATCGCTGATGATCAGACGCGCTTCTTCCAGCCATGGCGTGGACTTATCAAATTGCGAAAGTTGGATCAGTAAGCAGTCACGCAGATCTTTGGCTGCCACGCCAACGGGATCAAAGCGCTGAACGCGTTTAAGCACGGCTTCGATTTCATCCATACCGACGTCGTCATCGCCCATGCTTTCGAGAATATCGTCCAGTGTCACGGTGAGATAACCGGTTTCGTCAACCGCATCAACAATCGATGTCGCAATGGCGCGATCGGTATCCGAGAACGGGGTCAGCTCCACTTGCCACATCAGGTAATCCTGCAGCGATTGCGTAGTCTCACCCTGGTACACAGGCAGTTCGTCGTCGATGTAATCTCCGCTGGTGCCTGAAGGCGTACCGGCGGTGTAGATTTCATCCCAACTGGCGTCAAGCGGTAGTTCCTCTGGCATCTCTTTTTGTTCGAGCGCATCTGCGGTATCGAGGGATTCGCTGTCCTGTTTTTCCTGGGTATCAATTTCGTCGTGAAGATCGGTTTGCTCGAGCAGTGGGTTACTTTCCAGCGCTTGCTGAAGTTCTTGCTGAAGTTCCAGCGTGGACAGCTGCAACAGACGGATCGCCTGTTGTAGCTGAGGCGTCATCGCCAGTTGTTGGCTAAGCCTGAGTTGCAAACCTTGCTTCATGTTCAGAGTTGTTCTCTCCTGCGGTGACGTGAAGTCTTCTACCCTATCAGAGTCTGAAGTCTTCCCCAAGGTATACGCGCTTAACGTGCTCATCCTGCAGTATTTCTGTCGGCGTGCCGTGGGCGATCAGGTGTCCCTGGCTCACGATATAGGCGCGCTCACACACTGCCAGCGTTTCGCGGACGTTATGGTCGGTAATCAACACCCCAAGCCCGCTGTCGCGCAGGTGTTCGATGATCCGTTTGATATCGATAACGGAAATCGGGTCAACACCGGCAAACGGTTCATCAAGCAGGATAAATTTCGGATTCGCGGCCAGCGCGCGGGCGATTTCCACACGGCGTCGTTCACCACCGGAGAGCGATTGGCCCATGCTGTCACGCAGATGTTCGATATGGAATTCTTCCATCAGCTCATTGGCGCGATCTTCCCGCTGCTCGCTGGTGAGATCGTCACGAATTTGCAGTACCGCCATCAGGTTATCAAACACGCTCAGGCGACGGAAAATCGACGCTTCCTGCGGCAGGTAGCCGATGCCGCGACGCGCGCGCGCATGCAGTGGCAGCAGACTGATATCTTCGTCATCAATGATAATGTTGCCCGCATCGCGCGGGACAATGCCGACCACCATGTAAAAGGTCGTTGTCTTACCCGCACCGTTAGGACCGAGCAGACCGACGATCTCCCCGGAGTTGACGGTCAGACTGACATCTTCCACCACACGGCGGCCCTTATAGGCCTTTGCAAGGTTCTTTGCAGTTAATGTTGCCATAACGAATCAGTTACCTTTTTTCTCTGCCGGAGCCTTGTTTTTGTCCTGCAACTGCGACGGAACCAGAACGGTGGTGACGCGTTTGCCTTTATCGCTGAAGGCTTGCATTTTCTGCTCTTTTACCAGATAGGTGATCTTATCGCCTGTGATGTTGCTATCAAGCTGTTCCAGGTAAGCCTTACCGGTGAGAACGACGAAGTCTTTCGCCAGTTCATAGTGCATGTGTGAGGCGCGGCCTTTCACTGGCTTACCGTTGTCCTGCATCTGGTAAAACGTGGCTGGATCACCGTAACCATCAATCACTTCTTTACCGTCTTCACCGCCCGGGCGGGTCACAACGACTTTATCGGCGTTAATTTTGATGGTGCCCTGGGTCACAATCACGTTGCCAGTAAACGTCACCACGTTGCCCTGCATATCCAGGGACTGCTGGTCCGACTCAATGTGAATCGGCTGCTCGGTATCGCCGGTGACGGCAAATGCCGGAATGCTGGCGGCCAGAAGTGAGCTGGCAAGCACAAGATTAAGGCTGAGTTTGTTTGTTTTGGATTTCATATGAGGTTCTAACCTTTTCAATCAGCTCGGCGTTCTTGTTGCGTAAGTTGCCGCGCATCTTCAGTCCGCTGGAGTTAAATGTTGTGCCATATAACGTGACAAGATCATCAGAAGTGACGTCTTGAGTCACCAGGTTAACCTGTGCGTTATCGGTCGTAATTCTGCGTAGTTGAGAGTCAGGCACCAGGGCGTTAACTTCAACATGGCCGTACAGATACAGCATCCGATCGTTGGTCAATTTGGCTTTATCGGCCTTGATTGACCAGGTCGGTACTTTATCCTTATCAAACGTGGTTAATACCGGTTGAGTAAACCACGAAACCGCTTGTTCTGAATAATATTCAACGTGTTGGGCGATCAAGTGATAGCTCAGCGCGCCTTCCGGACTATACACGACGGTATCGGTATGTTCGCTTTTATAGGTTGGCTCGTTGTTATTGACGGCGACCTGAGTGGCCTCGTCTTTGTCTGCCAGGTTAATACCAATCATCACAAGGACAGCCAGCGACAGTAGAATGATAACCCAACGTCTGGTTTTGCTCATATCGATTGCCCTTTGGCCTCGTCCAGTTTGCCCTGCGCCAGGAGTAATAAATCGCAGACTTCACGTACAGCGCCGCGTCCACCGTCGATACGGGTGACGTAGTCGGCACGTGGAATCAGCAATGGATGGGCATCCGCCACCGCTACGCTCAATCCCACTTTTGCCATCACTGGCCAGTCAATCAGGTCATCGCCTACATAGGCCACATTTTCCGGCGCGATCGCCAGTTTTCCAAGCAGATCGTCAAAGGCGATCAGTTTGTCTGACTGCCCCTGATACAGATGCGTGATCCCCAATGTGGCACAGCGATCTTCTACAAGTTTAGCCTTTCGTCCGGTAATAATAGCAACCTCAATACCGGAAGTGAGCGCACAACGGATTCCGTAGCCATCGCGGACATTAAAAGCCTTCAGCTCTTCACCGTTGTTGCCCATATAAATCAGACCATCAGACAGTACGCCATCCACATCCAGGATCAGCAAACGGATGTTCTCTGCCCGGGTGATAACGTCAGCGCTGACGGGTCCATAACAGGTCGCAAGCGACGCACCTGCTTTACTCATTTTCTTTATCCTTGAGTTTCTTACACTACACCTGCACGCAGCAGATCATGCATATGTAACACACCGAGTAACTGGTCGCCATCAGCAACCATTACCGAAGTGATATGGCGGGACTGCATTAAGTTCAGAGCATCAACGGCAAGAATGCCCGGACGCACGCGAATGCCTCCAGGGGTCATCACATCGGCAATGCCTAACTGGCGTACATCTACGCCCATATCAAAGACGCGACGTAAATCGCCATCTGTGAAAATACCGTCAATCTTCATTGCATCATCGCAAATGACGGTCATGCCGAGATTTTTACGTGTGATCTCAAGTAAGGCGTCACGCAGGCTGGCGCTTTTATTCACATGCGGGATTTCATCGCCCGTATGCATAATATCGTTAACTCGCAGCAAAAGCTTACGGCCCAGTGCGCCACCTGGATGCGATAACGCAAAATCTTCCGCGGTGAAGCCACGCGCTTTTAATAACGCCACGGCAAGAGCATCACCCATCACCAGCGTTGCAGTGGTGCTACTGGTCGGCGCCAGGCCTAATGGGCAAGCTTCCTTGGGCACTTTAACACACAGATGCACATCTGCCGCACGCGCCATGCTGCTTTCCGGACGGCCAGTCATGCAAATAAGCGGGACATGAAGACGTTTTAATACCGGGATTAACGCCGCTATCTCATTGGATTCACCGGAGTTTGAGATGGCAATAACCACATCCTGCGGCGAGACCATACCCAGATCGCCATGCGCGGCTTCGCCAGGATGTACGAAAAATGAGGGGGTGCCGGTGCTGGCAAATGTGGCCGCCATCTTCCGTCCGATATGTCCGGATTTCCCCATCCCCATCACCACCACTTTTCCCGGGCAGCTGAATATTTTTTCACAAGCGAGGGTAAAGTTTTGATTAATGTACTGATCAAGCTCCGCCAGGCCTTCACGTTCAATTGCCAGGACTTCCTTGCCTGCTTGCTGAAAGTCAAAACCCGGTTGCAACTCTAAGTGCGACATAATGCGTTTCCAGTTATCCAACGAGAAGTGGCGATAACCAATACAGCATCGCCAGCCATATGATAAAACCGCCGGTCAGCAGCGCACCCGCGCCGCGACCAATCTGGCGCGGACGTCGCCAGCAGAGTAGTGCAAAAATTACGCTCACCAGCAGCATGACGCTATAGTCACGGATGAAGGCCATCGGGTTGACTTCACCCGGCGTAATCAGCGCCGGCAGTCCGAGGACGATAACAATATTAAAAATGTTCGCGCCGATGATGTTGCCAACGGCGATGTCGTTTTCGCCTTTACGCAGACCCGCAATGGCCGTTGCCAGCTCTGGCAGGCTGGTACCAATAGCGACTACCGTCAGCCCGATGGTGAGTTCGCTCATGGCGAAATAGTTCGCCAGTACAGTGGCATTGTCCACCACCATCCGTGTTGCCATTGGCATAATAATCAGCGCAATGCCCAGCCACAAAAACGCGACCGGTAATCCGCCTTCGCGCGGAAGCTCCGCTATCTGCTCCCGGGTCAGCGTGTCATTGCCTTGTCGCTCAGCCAGACGAGCGATTTTAACAATGAATAGCAGCCATAGCACGGCCAGAAGCAGGAGAAAGAAACCGTCACTACGACTCAACTGGCCGTCATACAGGACGGATGCGGCTAAAAGACTTACCAGCAACATTAGCGGTAATTCACGACGCAGAACATCAGAATGCACGGTAAAAGGATGAATCAGCGCCGACAGACCTAAAATAAGCAGAATGTTGGTAATGTTAGAGCCGATAGCGGTACCGACGGCCAGATCGAGTTGCCCATTTATTGATGCAGCCACAGAGACAATGATCTCGGGTAACGACGTCCCTACGCTGACGACGGTCATCCCAATAATAATGGGGGGGATACCGAAATTTCGACATAAAATGGATGCGGCAAATACCAGACGGTCGGCACCGTAGACCACCAGAAGTAAACCAATTATTAACAGCGCCGTCGCTAAAAGCATCTAAAGTCCTTTCTTCAGGTATACTCGCCGGTCCACTTGAAGGATCTTCTGGAAGCCGTAACGAAGTCTTAATTTTGACTTTATGCGGCTAAAAAGTAAAACAAATGCCAGCTTTCGCTAACCAGGACAGGCAATAATCTGTAAATATGTTGGGTTCAGGGCTAAATTGAGCGCCAAACTCTTCGATCAACGAGGCAATAGTAAAGGATGAATCAATGGGGCAGTCTGTGGCGAATCTAGTCGATATGCGCGATGTCAGCTTTTCCCGAGGCGACCGCTGCATCTTTGATAATATTTCCCTGACGGTACCGCGCGGTAAGGTGACGGCGATCATGGGGCCATCAGGCATCGGCAAAACGACGCTGTTGCGTCTGATTGGCGGACAGATCCCTCCGGATAAGGGCGAGATCCTGTTTGACGGCGAAAACGTCCCGGCAATGTCCCGTTCGCGTTTATTTACCGTACGTAAGCGCATGAGCATGCTGTTTCAGTCTGGTGCGCTGTTTACCGACATGAACGTGTTTGACAACGTCGCGTATCCGCTACGCGAGCATACAACGTTGCCGGCGCCATTGCTGAAGAGCACGGTGATGATGAAGCTTGAGGCCGTTGGTCTGCGGGGCGCGGCAAAATTAATGCCTTCTGAATTATCCGGTGGGATGGCACGCCGCGCCGCGTTAGCACGCGCCATCGCGCTGGAACCTGACCTCATTATGTTTGACGAACCGTTCGTCGGCCAGGACCCCATTACTATGGGCGTGCTGGTGAAACTGATTTCGGAACTGAACAGTGCGCTGGGCGTCACCTGTGTGGTGGTGTCCCATGATGTGCCTGAGGTGCTGAGTATTGCAGATTACGCCTATATTATGGCGGACAAAAAAATAGTGGCCTACGGTAGTGCTCAGGCTCTGCAAGAAAATGCCGACCCGCGCGTACGTCAGTTCCTTGACGGTATTGCTGATGGGCCGGTTCCGTTCCGTTACCCGGCGGGCGACTACCACATCGATTTACTCAAAACAGGGAGTTAAGCCACCCATGTTGTTAAATGCGCTGGCATCACTCGGACATCGAGGGATTAAAACCCTCAGGACGTTCGGGCGAGCCGGATTAATGTTGTTCAATGCGGTTATTGGCAAGCCGGAGTTTCGCAAACATGCGCCGCTGCTGATACGCCAACTCTATAATGTCGGTGTCTTATCGATGCTGATCATTATTGTTTCTGGTGTGTTCATCGGTATGGTGCTGGGGTTGCAGGGATACCTGGTTCTGACGACCTACAGCGCGGAAACCAGCCTTGGCATGCTGGTGGCGCTGTCATTGTTACGTGAGCTGGGGCCGGTTGTTGCGGCGCTACTGTTTGCCGGGCGCGCCGGATCGGCCTTAACCGCAGAGATTGGCCTGATGCGGGCGACCGAACAGCTCTCCAGTCTGGAAATGATGGCCGTCGATCCACTGCGTCGGGTGATCTCTCCGCGTTTTTGGGCTGGTGTCATTTCATTACCGCTGTTGACAGTTATTTTTGTCGCGGTAGGGATCTGGGGCGGTTCGCTGGTTGGAGTAAGCTGGAAAGGTATTGATGCAGGCTTTTTCTGGTCGGCGATGCAAAATGCCGTCGACTGGCGTCTGGACCTGGTCAACTGTCTGATTAAAAGCGTGGTGTTCGCCATTACGGTCACCTGGATTGCATTGTTCAATGGTTATGATGCGATCCCGACCTCCGCCGGCATTAGCCGGGCAACGACACGCACCGTTGTGCACGCCTCTCTCGCCGTTCTGGGGCTGGATTTTGTGCTCACCGCACTGATGTTTGGGAATTGAGTTCATGCAAACGAAAAAAAATGAAATTTGGGTCGGGTTATTCTTACTGGTTGCGCTGCTGGCTGCGCTGTTTGTCTGCCTGAAAGCAGCGAATGTTACCTCAATGCGTACTGAGCCGACTTACACGATTTATGCGACCTTTGATAATATCGGCGGCCTGAAAGAACGCTCTCCTGTGCGGATTGGCGGGGTGGTGGTTGGACGTGTATCGGATATCTCGTTAGATCCGAAAACGTATCTGCCGCGCGTGACGCTGGAAATCGAATCGCGTTTTAACCATATTCCAGACACCAGTTCACTGAGCATCCGTACTTCCGGCCTGCTGGGCGAGCAGTATCTGGCATTGAACGTCGGTTTTGAAGATCCTGAGCTGGGAACGTCTATCCTCAAAGATGGCGGTACGATTCAGGACACGAAATCCGCGATGGTGCTGGAAGACATGATTGGTCAGTTCCTTTACAACAGCAACAGTAAAGGTGATGACAATAAGAATTCTGGCGATGCGCCAGCCGCAACTGAAGGCAATAATGAAGCCACTACGCCTGCGGGCGCAACGAAATAATCTCAGGAGAATCGACGTATGTTTAAACGATTGATGATGGTGGCAATGCTGATCATTGCCCCCCTTAGCGCGGCAACCGCAGCGGATCAGACTAACCCGTACAAATTGATGAATGAGGCGGCGCAGAAGACCTTTGACCGCCTGAAAAACGAGCAACCTAAAATCCGCGCAAACCCGGATTACCTGCGCGATGTTGTCGATCAGGAATTGTTGCCATACGTACAGGTTAAATACGCCGGTGCGCTGGTCCTGGGCCGCTACTACAAAGAAGCGACCCCGGCACAGCGTGACGCCTATTTCGCCGCCTTTCGTGAATACCTGAAGCAGGCTTACGGTCAGGCGCTGGCAATGTACCACGGTCAGACCTACCAGATTGCTCCTGAGCAGCCGCTGGGTGATGCGACCATCGTGCCTATCCGCGTGACCATTATCGATCCGAATGGCCGTCCTCCGGTTCGTCTGGATTTCCAGTGGCGTAAAAACTCGCAAACCGGTAACTGGCAGGCGTATGACATGATCGCCGAAGGCGTAAGTATGATCACCACCAAACAGAATGAGTGGAGCGATCTGCTGCGTACCAAAGGTATCGATGGCCTGACGGCACAGCTGAAATCTATTTCTCAGCAGAAAATTACCCTGGAAGAGAAAAAATAATGACGCAGTCACTCACCTGGATGCGTGAAGCTGACAAGCTGGTGCTGGTGGGAGAGCTGGATCAGGACGTGTTAAATCCATTATGGGATGCACGAGTTGAGGCGATGCAAGGGGTAACTTGCATCGACCTGAACCAGGTTTCCCGGGTGGATACCGGTGGTCTGGCGTTACTGCTGCACTTGATCGATCAGGGCAAGCAGCAGGGGAACAGCGTTTCGCTCGCTGGCGTTAACGATAAAGTTTACACGCTGGCGCAGCTTTACAATCTGCCCGACGACGTCCTTCCGCGTTAATTTTTTCAGGCTGGATAAGGCCTTGTGCCTACATTCAGCACCCCCATCACAGGGGATCTGCCACCAAAGCCTTGTCTGATTTATCAGCGAGGCTTTTTGCTTATTTATGACAGCGCCACTTTGCTCTAAGATGTTGGGCTGTTTTCACTATCTGACGAATGAAGAGCCCATGGAAAATAATGAAATTCAGAGCGTGCTGATGAATGCACTCTCCCTCCAGGAAGTCCACGTTTCTGGCGACGGCAGTCACTTTCAGGTTATTGCCGTGGGTGAGATGTTTGAAGGCATGAGCCGGGTCAAGAAGCAGCAATCGGTCTATGGCCCGTTGATGGAATACATTGCGGACAATCGCATTCATGCTTTGTCGATTAAAGCGTTTACCCCAGCGGAATGGGCGCGTGATCGCAAACTTAACGGTTTTTGAGCTACGGGTGATGTGCCGGTAGCGAAGATAAATTCTTAACAGAGAACAGAATAATGGATAAATTTCGTGTTCAGGGGCCAACGAAGCTCCAGGGCGAAGTCACAATTTCAGGCGCTAAAAACGCTGCACTGCCGATCCTTTTTGCGGCGCTGCTGGCGGAAGAACCTGTAGAGATCCAAAACGTCCCGAAACTGAAGGACGTTGACACCTCCATGAAGCTACTGAGCCAGTTGGGGGCGAAAGTTGAGCGTAATGGTTCCGTGCACATTGATGCGCGTGACGTTAACGTCTTCTGCGCACCGTATGATCTGGTAAAAACCATGCGTGCGTCTATCTGGGCGCTCGGACCGTTGGTTGCTCGTTTTGGCCAGGGTCAGGTTTCACTGCCGGGTGGTTGCACCATCGGCGCGCGTCCGGTTGACCTGCACATTACCGGTCTGGAGCAGTTAGGCGCGACGATCAAGCTGGAAGAAGGCTATGTGAAGGCGTCCGTTGATGGTCGTCTGAAAGGCGCGCACATCGTCATGGATAAAGTGAGCGTCGGTGCGACGGTCACTATTATGTGTGCGGCAACACTTGCTGAAGGCACCACTATCATCGAAAACGCCGCGCGCGAGCCAGAGATCGTCGATACCGCGAACTTCCTGATTACGCTGGGCGCGAAGATCACTGGCCAGGGCACCGATCGTATTACCATCGAAGGCGTTGAACGTCTCGGCGGTGGTGTTTATCGCGTTCTGCCAGACCGTATTGAAACCGGTACTTTCCTGGTGGCGGCGGCGATTTCTCGCGGCAAAATTATCTGCCGCAATGCACAGCCGGACACGCTGGATGCCGTCCTGGCGAAGCTGCGTGATGCGGGTGCGGATATCGAAGTCGGCGACGACTGGATTAGCCTCGACATGCACGGCAAGCGTCCGAAGGCGGTCAATGTGCGCACTGCGCCGCACCCGGCGTTCCCGACCGATATGCAGGCCCAGTTCACGCTGCTGAACCTGGTGGCAGAAGGGACGGGCTTCATCACGGAAACCGTGTTTGAGAACCGCTTCATGCACGTGCCTGAGCTGAGCCGTATGGGCGCTCACGCGGAAATTGAAAGCAACACCGTGATTTGCCACGGCGTGGAAACGCTCTCTGGCGCACAGGTGATGGCGACCGATCTGCGTGCATCTGCAAGTTTAGTGCTGGCAGGTTGTATTGCTGAAGGTACGACGGTGGTCGATCGTATTTATCACATCGATCGCGGCTATGAGCGCATCGAAGATAAACTGCGCGCGCTGGGCGCAAACATTGAGCGTGTGAAAGGCGAGTAATCATCAACGCCTATTGTAACCCCCAGGTCTTTGGCCCGGGGGTTACTGCTTAATGTTCATTCAGGATTCTTTTTCCCTCTCGGTCCCCTCATCATCCGTGTTCTGTCGATGAATTCATGCGTTTTCGCATCGTGATAGCGTGACGGCCAAATCACCCAAGGGTCAGTTCCCAGTGCCTGGGCGATAATCAACTCACCTTTTGGCCATGGTCTCGTTAACGCATTGGCCAGCGTTGATGAACTCAATCCATTTTTACGTGATTCAGCGGCCATTGAGGTCCCTTTCTTGCGCAGTCCGGCGATGATGTCGGCCGGATGCCAGTCAATCAGCTTGCTTTCCATCAATTCATCTCTCCTTTGGTTAACGGCTTACGGTTTCACGATCGGTTGTGCCGACACTATAACGCCCGAAGAACGAATGTTCTAAAATGTTCATGTAAAGTGTGTGTATATTCGGAATATACCAAGATTGTGCGTAACAGTATGGGAAGTGGAAAAGATTTATCGGACTTTATAAGAACATCCCGTGCGGGGCACGGGATGATGGGGGATTGAGGGCAGGGGAATTAGCGGTCGCGCTGTACGGCGATATGCGCCAGACCAATCAGCGCTTCTCTCCATGGCGTATCAGGCAACACCTGCAACGCGGCGATGGCTTTATCGGCCTCTTCTTCCGCCCGCTGTCGGGTCCACTCCAGTGAGCCACAGGCGTTCATCGCTTCCAGAACCGGCTCCAGAAGGTGACGACCGTTACCTTGCTCAATGGCCTGGCGGATCATCTGCGCTTGTTCTGGAGTGCCGTGGCGCATGGCATGCAGCAGCGGTAGCGTCGGTTTACCTTCGTTAAGGTCATCGCCGACGTTTTTACCCAGTTGCTCGCCATCTGCGCTGTAATCCAGTAAATCGTCAATTAACTGAAACGCAGTCCCGAGATAACGGCCATAATCCTGCAACCCTTTCTCTTGTTCTTCGCTGCAGCCAGCCAGAATACCTGAGCATTGGGCTGCGGCTTCAAACAAACGCGCCGTCTTGCTGTAGATGACGCGCATATAGTTTTCTTCGGTGATGTCCGGGTCGTTGACGTTCATCAACTGCAGAACTTCACCTTCTGCGATGACGTTGACCGCTTTCGACATAACTTCCAGTACTTTCAGCGAGCCGAGGCTGGTCATCATCTGAAATGCGCGGGTATAGATAAAATCGCCGACCAGCACGCTGGCCGCATTACCAAACGCCGCATTTGCTGTGGCTTTTCCGCGTCGCATATCAGACTCATCCACAACATCGTCATGCAGCAGGGTCGCGGTGTGGATAAACTCGATGAGAGCCGCAATCGTAACATGCGCATTTTCCTGGTAACCAACGGCACGTGCTGCAAGTACTGCGATCATTGGGCGAATGCGTTTTCCGCCGCCGCTCACGATGTAGTACCCTAACTGATTGATCAACTGGACGTCGGAATTGAGCTGTTCAAGGATTGTCGCATTGACCCCCGCCATATCTTGCGCGGTTAACTCATTGATTTTTTCTAAATTCATCGCAAAAGCCGGGCTTCTCGCCCCGATTACCTCACTGTATGGCGAGGTAACGTCGGGTTCAGGGTTATAAATATATGCTGATTGTACTGAAAAAACGCCGTAGATAAACGTTACCGTACGTGTTGTGTTTTTTTTCTTCATGTATTGACGGTAGCACTTGTCAAAGGCTCGCGTTTTGCGTAATATTCGCGCCCTATTGTGAATATTTATAGCGCACTCTGAATCATCAAAAAGGTGTGCGCGGAAGCGGAGTTTTTTATGTACGCGGTTTTCCAAAGTGGTGGTAAACAACACCGAGTAAGCGAAGGTCAGACCGTTCGCCTGGAAAAGCTGGACATCGCAACTGGCGAATCTGTTGAATTCGCTGAAGTTCTGATGATCGCAAACGGTGAAGAAGTCAAAATCGGCGTTCCTTTCGTTGATGGCGGCGTTATCAAAGCTGAAGTTGTTGCTCACGGTCGTGGCGAGAAAGTTAAAATCGTTAAGTTTCGTCGTCGTAAACACTACCGTAAGCAGCAGGGCCATCGTCAGTGGTTCACTGATGTGAAAATCACTGGCATCAGCGCTTAAGTTAAGGGGAGCAGATTAAATGGCACATAAAAAGGCTGGCGGCTCGACTCGTAACGGTCGCGATTCAGAAGCTAAACGTCTGGGCGTAAAACGCTTCGGCGGTGAAACAGTTCTGGCTGGTAGCATCATCGTTCGTCAACGTGGTACTAAATTCCACGCTGGCTCCAACGTTGGTTGCGGCAAAGACCACACTTTGTTTGCTAAAGCAGACGGTAAAGTGAAATTTGAAGTGAAAGGCCCGAAAAACCGTAAATTCATCAGCATCGTTGCTGAATAAGTTTTTCGCGTCCCGGTAACGGATAAAAGCCCCGCAACACGTTGCGGGGCTTTTTACATTCGACGGCCGGTAAATATGCTCGTCGCGCCGTGATAAACCGGAAACGAGCCCTTGCAGGGAATACGGCATGAAGCAGCAGGCAGGCATTGGTATTCTGTTAGCACTCACGACTGCAATATGTTGGGGCGCTTTGCCAATAGCAATGAAGCAAGTGCTGGAGGTGATGGAGCCTCCTACCGTGGTGTTCTACCGTTTTTTAATGGCAAGTATTGGCCTTGGCGCTATCCTTGCGGTTAAAAAAAAGCTCCCCCCGTTGCGCATTTTTCGCAAAGCGCGTTGGTTGGTGCTGTTGGCAATAGCCACCGGTGGGCTGTTCGGTAACTTCATTCTGTTTAGTTCATCTTTGCAATACTTGAGCCCAACGGCTTCGCAGGTTATTGGCCAACTGTCACCGGTTGGTATGATGATCGCAAGCGTCTTTATCCTGAAAGAAAAGATGCGCGGCACGCAGGTGATTGGCGCCATTATGCTTCTGAGCGGCCTGGTTCTGTTTTTTAATACCAGTCTAATCGAAATTTTTACCCGACTCACCGATTACACCTGGGGCGTTATCTTTGGTGTCGGTGCGGCGATGGTTTGGGTGAGCTATGGGGTCGCGCAAAAGGTGTTATTGCGCCGTCTGGCGTCACCGCAGATCCTGTTTTTACTGTACACTTTATGTACGATAGCGTTGTTGCCGCTGGCTAAGCCCGGCGTCATCACGCAGCTCAGCGACTGGCAGCTGGCCTGCCTGGTATTCTGTGGCCTGAATACGCTGGTGGGATACGGCGCTCTCGCGGAAGCGATGGCGCGTTGGCAGGCTGCACAGGTAAGCGCCATTATTACGCTTACCCCGCTGTTTACGTTGTTATTTTCAGATTTATTATCACTGGCCTGGCCCGATTTCTTCGCCAGACCGATGCTAAACCTTTTAGGTTATCTCGGTGCGTTTATCGTGGTTGCGGGCGCGATGTATTCCGCCATTGGTCATCGAATTTGGGGCGGTTTACGTAAGCATGAAACGGTGGTTTCGCAACCCCGCTCAGGCGAATGATTTACGGAGAGTAAAATGAAGTTTGTTGATGAAGCATCGATTCTGGTCGTTGCAGGTGATGGCGGTAATGGTTGCGTGAGCTTCCGCCGTGAAAAATATATTCCAAAAGGCGGCCCGGACGGCGGTGATGGCGGTGATGGCGGCGACGTATGGATGGAAGCCGACGAAAACCTGAACACGCTGATCGATTACCGTTTTGAAAAATCTTTCCGTGCGGAACGTGGTCAGAATGGCGCGAGCCGCGATTGCACAGGTAAACGCGGTAAAGACGTTACGATTAAAGTGCCTGTCGGTACGCGCGTTATCGATCAGGGCACCGGCGAAACCATGGGCGACATGACCAAGCATGGTCAGCGTCTGATGGTCGCTAAAGGCGGCTGGCACGGCCTGGGTAACACCCGTTTCAAATCCTCGGTCAACCGTACTCCGCGTCAGAAAACGATGGGGACACCGGGCGATAAGCGCGATCTGTTGCTGGAACTGATGCTGCTGGCGGATGTCGGTATGCTGGGTATGCCAAATGCCGGTAAATCGACGTTTATCCGTGCGGTATCCGCGGCGAAGCCGAAAGTTGCCGATTATCCGTTCACCACCCTGGTACCAAGCCTGGGCGTGGTACGTATGGATAACGAAAAGAGCTTCGTCGTGGCTGACATTCCGGGGCTGATTGAAGGCGCGGCTGAAGGCGCGGGCCTCGGTATTCGCTTCCTGAAACACCTGGAACGTTGCCGCGTGCTGCTGCACCTCATCGATATCGATCCAATTGATGGCTCCGATCCGGTAGAAAACGCCCGTATCATTATTGGCGAACTGGAAAAATACAGTCAGGATCTGGCGTCTAAACCTCGCTGGTTAGTGTTCAACAAAATTGATTTGCTGGACAAGGCCGAAGCGGAAGAGAAAGCGAAAGCGATCGCTGAAGCGCTGGGCTGGGAAGGTAAATATTACCTGATCTCCGCCGCCAGCCAGTTGGGCGTGAAGGATCTGTGCTGGGATGTGATGACCTTTATCATTGAGAACCCGATTGTTCAGGCTGAAGAAGCAAAACAGCCAGAGAAAGTTGAGTTCATGTGGGATGATTATCACCGCCAGCAGCTCGCTGAAGTCGAAGACGAAGCGGAAGATGACTGGGATGACGATTGGGACGAAGACGACGAAGAAGGCGTTGAGTTCATCTACAAACGTTAATCTCGTAACCGGATGGCGCTTACGCTTATCCGGCCTACAAAAGCCAACGGGCCGCATTTGCGGCCCGTTTTCTATCAGTTATTCTGATAAATATCCTTGTACAACCGGCTCTCAAAGCGAACCAGCGGAATACGACGATTACGCTGATCAGCCGGCTCTACCGCATAACCCGACAGATACTGCACAAATGCCATGCGCTGACCGCTTGCCGTGGTGATGAAGCCTGCGAGGTTGTAGACGCCCTGTAGCGAGCCTGTCTTCGCCGATACTTTGCCATCCACGCCAGCCTGATGCAGGCCCGCACGGTATTGCAGGGAGCCGTCATGGCCCGCCAGCGGCAGCATAGTAATAAAGTTCAGCTCGTTATCGTGCTGTGCGATGTATTGCAGCACCTGCATCATGGTCGCTGGGGCAATCAGGTTATGGCGGGAGAGGCCAGAACCGTCGGCGATAATGGTGTTGCCGATATCAACGCCCGCTTGCTGACGCAAAATCTGGCGTACGGCATCGGAACCTGCCCGCCAGGTGCCCGGGACGTTAAATCGTGCATGGCCAATCATGCGGAAAACGGTATCGGCGATCATGTTGTCTGATTTTTTCAGCATAATCTTAAGCAGGTCATGCAGCGGCGCTGACTGTTTGCTGGCAACCACGGTTCCCGGTTCGTTGACCTGCGTCTGGCGCAGCAGCGTGCCACTGTAAGTGATACCCGCTTGTTTTAGCTCATCTTTAATAATCGCCCCGGCATAGCTGGCACCGTCCTGAATGGCGAACGCCAGCGGCAGCGGGTCGGCGCGTTGAGGTAGGCATCCGGTCAGCGTGAAGCGGTTGAGATCGCCTGGAACCACGTCCAGTTCACAATATTGCGCTTCGGCAGAGCCACGCGCGAGGGTTCGCACCTGGCTGAACATGGTGACCGGGTAGTAGGATGCCACGCGAATAAATGCCAGATCGTTCGGTTTTTGCGCGCTGTAGAGCGAAATCGAGAAACAGTTGCGATCGACAATGGCTGCGGCTGGCGGGGCGCTAAAACATTGCGTCATGTCGTTCCAGGGCCAACCGGGGGCTTTATCATGACTGGCGAAAATAGAGGTGTCGATCAGAACATTTCCGGCAATTTGCGTCACACCCGATTTTTTCAGGGTCGTCACCATATTGCGAATATCCTGGCGTTTTAGCGTCGGATCGGCACCAAATCGCGCCACTAAGTCGCCTTTCAAGATGCCGCCTTCCACGTTGCCTTTCGTCTCAAGCGTGGTGGTAAAACGGAAGTCAGGCCCGAGCTGAATCAACGCCGCCAGCGCGGTGATCACTTTCTGGGTACTGGCGGGGAGCGCCATCTGCTGGCTATGAAAATCAATAGCGGGTGCAGGTGCGCCAACCTTCTGTACCATAAGGGCGAGGTTGGCCCCGGCAGGAAGCTGGTTGATGTATTCGTCGACATTCGCAGCCTGAACGCTGAACGCTATACTGGCAGTCAATCCAATGGTAAATCTGGGAAATCGCATAATCTCGCGCTAACAACCTGGAAACAGGCCGTCATACTACGGCGCAACGCCCTAAAAAGTAAACGATGACCCATAGGGAACTCCAGGGTAAAATGATCATCAAATAGAGAATTGTAGCTGACCTGGGACCTTGAGCCCCGGGTCGGTATTTTTTTGCTTCTGACTCTGGCATGGCGTATGCCAGGGTGGGCTTAGCAGCCGGGGTGAGAACCATCGCCCCCTACAGGAATGTTCAAGAGGTATAACAAATGCAAGCTATCCCGATGACCTTACGTGGTGCTGAAAAACTGCGCGAAGAGCTGGATTTTCTGAAATCTGTGCGCCGTCCTGAAATTATCGCCGCTATCGCGGAAGCGCGTGAACACGGTGACCTGAAAGAGAACGCGGAGTATCACGCGGCTCGCGAACAGCAGGGATTCTGCGAAGGACGCATTAAAGATATCGAAGCTAAACTGTCCAATGCGCAGGTGATTGACGTCACAAAAATGCCGAACAATGGTCGTGTTGTTTTCGGCGCGACGGTTACCGTTCTGAATCTCGATAATGACGAAGAGCAGACCTGGCGTATTGTTGGTGATGATGAAGCTGATTTTAAACAGAACCTGATTTCAGTGAACTCGCCTATTGCTCGTGGCCTGATTGGCAAAGAGCAGGATGACGTCGTCGTTATCAAAACGCCGGGCGGTGAAGTTGAATATGAAGTAACGAAGGTCGAATACCTGTAATTCGCATCTTGGTTAAGATGTTGATACATTGTAAAGAAAGGAAAAAGGCCGCATAGCGGCCTTTTATCAACGAAGAGAGCGTGGCATTTTGCTCTCCTGCTAGCGGAAAACCCCGCGTTTTACACAAACTTCGTGTGCGACTTTGGGATATTCTTAGCGTGGCAGCGAGATTTTACGTTCTTTAGTCGGGCGATACAGTACCAGCGTTTTGCCGATGACCTGTACATTGCAGGCGCCGGTTTCGCGTACGATAGCTTCCACGATCAAGGTTTTGGTATCGCGATCTTCCGAGGCGATTTTCACCTTGATAAGTTCATGGTGCTCTAGCGCTTGTTCAATCTCGGCCAGTACCCCTTCGGTCAAACCATTATTGCCAAGCATAACTACCGGCTTGAGCGGATGTGCCAGACCTTTCAGGTGCTGTTTTTGTTTAGTACTCAGATTCATCGTATATTTTTGCTTACGTTGGGATTGAAAACGGGTCATTCTACCGCCATCTCCCATATATCACCAAATAGCTGTGTAGAAATTTACACCATTGGTTACGATGAACTGCCCTTTGGGAATGTGAAATGACAGGTAAAAAGCGTTCTGCCAGCTCGAGTCGCTGGCTTCAGGAACACTTTAGCGATAAATATGTTCAACAGGCGCAGAAAAAGGGGTTACGTTCCCGTGCCTGGTTTAAACTTGATGAAATACAGCAAAGTGACAAAATTTTTAAACCGGGGATGACGATTGTTGATCTCGGCGCTGCACCTGGTGGCTGGTCGCAATATGCGGTTACGCAGATCGGCAACAGCGGCCGCATTATCGCTTGCGATCTTTTACCTATGGATCCAATCGTTGGTGTGGACTTCCTTCAGGGCGACTTTCGTGATGAATTAGTCCTGCAAGCGTTACTTGAACGCGTAGGTGACAGTAAAGTACAAGTTGTCATGTCTGATATGGCGCCAAATATGTGTGGAACACCGGCGGTGGATATTCCCCGGGCCATGTATCTGGTAGAGCTGGCGCTTGGAATGGCTCGAGATGTTTTAGCGCCAGGTGGTAGTTTTGTAGTGAAGGTGTTCCAGGGCGAAGGCTTCGATGAGTATCTAAGAGAGATTCGCTCCCTGTTTACGAAGGTCAAAGTTCGTAAGCCGGACTCTTCTCGCGCCCGTTCGCGTGAAGTGTATATTGTAGCGACCGGGCGTAAACCATAACCGGTAGATTTCAAACGAAAGTTTGAAAGAAACTGGATATAGAGTATCCTGACGCTGTTTTTAACACAGTTGTAATATGAGGTTAATCCCTTGAGTGACATGGCGAAAAACCTAATTCTCTGGCTGGTCATTGCCGTTGTGCTGATGTCAGTATTCCAGAGCTTTGGGCCCAGCGAGTCTAATGGCCGTAAGGTTGATTACTCTACCTTCCTGCAAGAGGTCAATCAGGACCAGGTTCGTGAAGCGAAGATCAACGGACGTGAGATTAACGTTACCAAGAAAGATAGTAACCGTTACACGACCTACATTCCGGTTAACGATCCGAAGCTGCTTGATAACCTGCTGACCAAAAACGTCAAGGTTGTCGGTGAACCGCCTGAAGAGCCGAGCCTGCTGGCTTCTATCTTCATTTCCTGGTTCCCAATGCTGCTGCTGATTGGTGTCTGGATCTTCTTCATGCGTCAAATGCAGGGCGGTGGTGGCAAAGGCGCCATGTCGTTCGGTAAGAGCAAAGCGCGCATGCTGACGGAAGATCAGATCAAAACCACGTTTGCTGACGTTGCGGGTTGTGACGAAGCGAAGGAAGAGGTTGCTGAGCTGGTTGAATACCTGCGCGAACCGAGCCGTTTCCAGAAGTTGGGCGGTAAAATCCCGAAAGGCGTCCTGATGGTCGGTCCTCCGGGTACCGGTAAAACCTTGTTGGCGAAAGCTATCGCCGGTGAAGCGAAGGTTCCATTCTTTACAATTTCCGGTTCTGATTTCGTGGAAATGTTCGTGGGTGTTGGTGCATCTCGTGTGCGTGACATGTTCGAACAGGCCAAGAAAGCGGCACCGTGCATCATCTTCATCGATGAAATCGACGCCGTAGGCCGCCAGCGTGGCGCTGGTCTGGGCGGTGGTCACGATGAACGTGAGCAGACGCTGAACCAGATGCTGGTTGAGATGGACGGCTTCGAAGGTAACGAAGGTATCATCGTTATCGCGGCAACTAACCGTCCGGACGTTCTTGACCCTGCGCTGCTGCGTCCAGGCCGTTTCGACCGTCAGGTTGTGGTTGGTCTGCCGGACGTTCGCGGTCGTGAACAGATCCTGAAAGTGCATATGCGTCGCGTACCACTGTCTCCGGATATCGATGCGGCAATCATTGCCCGTGGTACCCCTGGCTTCTCCGGTGCGGACCTCGCGAACCTGGTGAACGAAGCGGCGCTGTTTGCTGCTCGCGGCAACAAGCGCGTGGTGTCGATGGTTGAGTTCGAGAAAGCGAAAGACAAAATCATGATGGGTGCGGAACGCCGCTCCATGGTGATGACGGAAGCGCAGAAAGAATCTACCGCGTATCACGAAGCTGGCCACGCGATTATCGGTCGCCTTGTGCCGGAACACGATCCGGTACACAAAGTAACGATTATCCCACGCGGTCGTGCGCTGGGTGTGACCTTCTTCCTGCCTGAAGGCGACGCAATTAGCGCCAGCCGTCAGAAGCTGGAAAGCCAGATCTCCACGCTGTATGGCGGTCGTCTGGCGGAAGAGATCATCTACGGTGCTGAACATGTTTCTACCGGTGCGTCGAACGACATCAAAGTCGCGACTAACCTGGCACGTAACATGGTTACTCAGTGGGGCTTCTCCGATAAACTCGGTCCGCTGCTGTACGCTGAAGAAGAAGGCGAAGTGTTCCTGGGACGTTCTGTTGCGAAAGCTAAACATATGTCCGATGAAACGGCTCGTATTATCGATCAGGAAGTTAAGCTGCTGATTGAGCGTAACTATGACCGTGCGCGTCGTCTGCTGAACGAAAACATGGACATTCTGCACTCGATGAAAGATGCGCTCATGAAATATGAGACCATCGATGCACCGCAGATTGATGATCTGATGGCTCGCCGCGACGTGCGTCCGCCAGCGGGTTGGGAAGAACCAGGTTCTTCTAACAACAACTCTGGCAGCACCGGCAAGCCGAGCGCGCCGCGTCCGGTTGATGAACCGCGTGCGCCGGACTCTGGCACCATGTCAGAGCAACTGGGCGACAAATAAGTTATCGTTGATGATGACCGTGTTTTAATTGAAAACCCTGGGGCTTGCTCCGGGGTTTTTCTTATCTGCATACTCAAGATTTTTACCAGGGATAAAACTATGAAACTCTTTGCTCAGGGTTCTTCACTGGATCTCAACCATCCTCACGTCATGGGGATTTTAAACGTTACGCCAGATTCTTTTTCCGATGGCGGGGCGCACAACTCTCTGGTTGAGGCGGTAAAACACGCAAATCTGATGATTAACGCTGGGGCGACTATCATTGATGTGGGGGGGGAGTCCACGCGTCCGGGCGCTGCTGATGTGAGCGTGGAAGAAGAGCTGCAACGAGTTATCCCCGTGGTGGAGGCGATTGCTCAACGTTTTGAAGTATGGATTTCCGTCGATACCTCAAAACCCGAAGTGATTCGCGAATGCGCGCGGGTCGGCGCACATATCATTAATGACATTCGTTCACTCTCGGAACCCGGGGCGCTGGAAGCCGCCGCGGAAACCGGACTGCCGGTGTGTCTGATGCATATGCAGGGGCAACCGAAAACCATGCAGGAAGCGCCAAAGTACGAGGATGTGTTCGCTGAGGTAAATCGTTACTTTGTTGAGCAAATAGCACGTTGTGAACGAGCCGGAATCACAAAAGATAAATTGTTGCTCGACCCGGGATTCGGATTCGGTAAAAATCTCACCCACAACTACACATTACTGGCGCGCCTGGCTGAGTTTCATCATTTTGATCTGCCGCTGCTGGTTGGAATGTCACGAAAATCAATGGTTGGTCAACTGCTGAATGTGGGGCCATCCGAACGCCTGAGCGGGAGTCTTGCGTGCGCGGTGATTGCCGCAATGCAGGGGGCGCAGATCGTTCGTGTCCATGACGTCAAAGAAACCGTAGAAGCGATGCGTGTGGTGGAAGCCACATTGTCTGCAAAGGAAAACAAACGCTATGAGTAATCGTAAATATTTTGGCACTGATGGGATCCGTGGTCGCGTAGGCGACACCCCAATTACCCCTGACTTTGTGCTCAAACTGGGGTGGGCGGCAGGAAAAGTGCTGGCACGTCATGGTTCACGAAAAATTATCATCGGTAAAGATACGCGTATTTCCGGCTATATGCTGGAATCTGCGCTGGAAGCGGGCCTGGCTGCCGCAGGTCTTTCTGCCTCTTTCACTGGCCCAATGCCAACCCCTGCCGTTGCTTATCTGACGCGTGCTTTCCGTGCGGAAGCCGGGATCGTTATCTCCGCTTCGCACAACCCGTACTATGACAACGGGATCAAATTTTTCTCTATCGACGGCACCAAACTGCCGGATGCGGTTGAAGAGGCCATAGAAGCCGAGATGGAAAAAGCGATCACTTGCGTGGATTCGGCTGAGCTGGGTAAAGCCACCCGTATCGTCGATGCCGCCGGTCGCTATATCGAGTTTTGCAAAGGCACCTTCCCGAATGAACTGAGCCTGAGCGAGCTTAAAATTGTGGTGGATTGCGCTAACGGTGCGACGTATCACATTGCGCCAAATGTACTGCGTGAGTTGGGCGCCAATGTTATTGCCATTGGTTGTGAGCCAAATGGCGTTAACATCAATGAAGAGGTCGGCGCTACTGACGTCCGTGCCCTGCAAGCGCGCGTGATCGCAGAAAAAGCCGATCTGGGTATCGCGCTGGACGGCGACGGAGACCGCGTGATCATGGTTGACCACGAAGGCAATAAGGTCGACGGTGACCAAATCATGTATATCATCGCCCGTGAAGCGCTGCGTCAGGGACAACTCCGCGGTGGCGCGGTAGGTACGCTGATGAGCAACATGGGCCTTGAGCTGGCGTTGAAACAGTTGGGTATTCCGTTTGCCCGTGCGAAAGTCGGTGACCGCTATGTCCTGGAAAAAATGCAGGAAAAAGGCTGGAGTATCGGTGCGGAAAACTCAGGCCATGTGATTCTGCTGGATAAAACCACCACCGGTGACGGTATCGTGGCAGGTCTGCAGGTGCTGACCGCGATGGTGCGCAATCATATGAGTTTGCACGACCTGTGCAGCGGCATGAAAATGTTCCCGCAGCTGCTGGTTAACGTTCGTTATACCGCAGGTAGCGGCGATCCGCTGGAAAATGACAATGTGAAAGCGGTGATGGCAGACGTGGAAGCGGCGCTGGGTAATCGTGGACGCGTCCTGTTGCGTAAGTCTGGTACTGAACCATTAATTCGTGTGATGGTTGAAGGTGAAGACGAGGCGCAGGTAACTGAATTCGCCCACCGTATTGCTGATGCAGTGAAAGCGGCGTAAACACTGAAGACAGTGAGAGCCGGAGTCTGAGACTCCGGCTTTTTTTTACTATACCGCCAGCGGCTGTTTACGTCGGCGTTGCCAAAAATACCCCCCGAGCATCAGCAGTACAAGGACTGCCAGCCACGGCAGAACCGCCAGTAAATGCCCTGACCGGGCAAAGGTCAGCGCAATCATTAGTAGCCAACCCCCGAGCATCGGGATCGCGGTGCGCTTGACAATATCTACTGGCGATACGCCGGCAATGCCCGCGATGGCAATGATGACGCCAGCAATGGGAGATAACGTACGACCAATACCCGCCGATATCTGGATAGGTAGCATCATCACTGCGATATCGCTGCCGATATGGCGGCTGATGTCCGGCACCATTGGGGCGAAGGAGAAAAATGCCGCATTTCCGGAACCCATCAGCGCTGAAATCGCAAAGGTGATAAGTGTCATCAACAGGATAATTGA
The DNA here is from genome assembly GCF_005280815.1 of Citrobacter sp. TBCS-15. Lineage (NCBI taxonomy): Bacteria > Pseudomonadati > Pseudomonadota > Gammaproteobacteria > Enterobacterales > Enterobacteriaceae > Citrobacter > Citrobacter sp. TBCS-15. Next base: position 95,243 of record NZ_SZWK01000101.1, read on the forward strand.
GGCGGCGCTGAGACCAAATTCACCGGAAAGCGACAGCAGTGCGTCGACGGCGCCAATGGCTTTCAGTCCGGCAGAAAAAACTTCACCGGCGATAATCAGCGTCACCACGGTGGCAAAAACGCTGCCCATGCTGTCGAATACCTTTTGTACGCCAGCCATGACTTCCCGGGCTTTACGATGGCGTCCGTACTCACAAACCAGCGTAATGGCCAGACTTATCAGTACGGCGGTATCCAGCGTAATTTTGAGCGAGCTGAACACTAAATCGCTGCACACCAGCATCAACACCAGCGGCAGCATGGGCAAAAACAGCCAGGCGATCGGGGCGTCGGCTTCTTCGGTCGACGTTAATGTCTGCATCTGCTGAGCCGCATTGTCACCGCTTTCCCGACGATCGAAAAAGCGTTGCACAACAATATGCAGCAGCGCGATGAAAAGGATAACGGGGACAACGATCGGCAACTGATCCTGTACGAAATAGTTCACGACCTCGATACCTGAGGTTTTGGCGGCGAGAACTGAGTTGCCGGAACCGGGGCCAAACTCAACCGCACAGGTACTGGCGATAACGGCGGCAACGGCGGCGCGACTGCAGCCCAGTCGGGTCAGCAGTGGGTAAAGCGTCGCCATTAACAACAGGCCCAGTCCGGTAGCGCTGCTGATAAACAGCGACAGGAATTGACCCAGCAGCAGCGCCAGTCCCAACAGCAGATAAGGCGAGTTCAGACGCTGCAACGGACGAGACGTCACCCGAACCAGCACCTGGCTTGCGCCAATGGCCGACATATAGGTAGCGAAGCCACCAATCAACATAATTTGCAGCCCAAGACCGCCGAGGCGCACGCTCAGGGTATCGCGAATAAATTCAAAGGCGTCGAAGGGGCCAAAGCCGGTGCTTTTTTTCACCAGGCTACTGAGCGTAGTCATGCCACTAAAATGTGCGATCAGCAGGAGAACAATCCCGGTCAATAGCAGCACTGACTGGGGATGATACTTTTTGAGAATCAGACGTCCGGCAAAGATAATGGCGATTAGCGCCAGTAATAATGACATTCTCGCCTCCTCACTCAAAGTTGCCGGTGACCAGGCACTCGCCATCGCGCAGCAACGGTTTACCCGCAGCAAACAGATGGGCCAGCGAGAGGTCATCATTAAGTACGCAGATATCGGCACGTTCCCCGGCGCTGAGCACACCGCCGGAAATACCCAGCGAGCGTGCGACGTTTGCCGTCAACATGGCGATCGCCTGAGACACTGGAATTCCCACATCAATCAGGCGGGGAAGCAGATTAAGGTTCCCTGCGACCGGCGCCGCGCTTAAACCCTCCACGATACCCTGAGCGTTAAAGCGCGGCACGCTGCCATTGCCGTCAGAACTGATCGTGATGCGATCCGCCGGAACCTGCGCTTCCAGGGCGTGGAGGATCGCCTGCTCCTGAGGTGTAAAGCGGCTGCCGCCAGACGTAACGTCGATATGGCCGCCGCGATGGGCGAAAGCAATCGCCTGTTCGAACAAGGGTTCTGTTCTCGCCACATGCGTCGGCGAAATGTGGTGAATCGGAATGCCTGCATCACACAGCTCAAGCAGTTGCGACATCCCTTCCGGTAGATTCCCCAGGTGGACATGCAACAGCCCTTTTTTCCCGGCCAGTAAGGAAGAGACGCGGATATCGCTGACTATTCTCAGCAATTCCTGGAAAGAGGGATACGAACCGCGGTGATCGGCGAGCGCGATTTTTACGCCAAGAATCGCCGGAATAAATGCCATGTCATCGCGGATGGATCGCGTAATGGTCGGGCTGGGTACCGCGTAGGCTCCCGTGTGCATAAACGCACGCAGTCCTTCGAGATTAAGGGACTGCATTTTGGCGTAGAGATCTTTCGGTGAGCGAGAAATAGCGTCGGTACCCAACACGCCGACGACCGTGGTAATGCCCGCCTGAATCAGATCGCGCAGCTTGACGGCTGGCGTCCGACTGGCAAACCCGGCTTCCCCGCCGCCACCGGTAAGATGGACATGCTGATCGATGATACCAGGGATAACCCATTTACCCCGACAATCGATGACCTCTTTGACGCCATCAAAGAGCGAAATATCTTTTTCTACCGCCACAATTCGGTCGGCATGAATGAGCAGGGAGCAGAGGCCTAAATCCTCAGGAGAAAAAACACGGGCATTGGTCAGTAAAGTAAACATATCGGTCCTGTCAAACGTCGAGGGTGAGAGTCGGCAGGTGAAACGGAATATTGTTGTTATGACGCTCACCATAAAGCCATTACTATATCTATGACTATTACCGATTTGTTATTGGAGGATGCGGTTATGGCATGGTGGAGAGTTAAACGTGGATTGTAAGTGGCTGGAAGATTTTCTGGCGTTGAGTCAGCATGGAAATTACTCTCAAGCCGCTGCGCAGCGGCATATTACTCAACCTGCACTCAGTCGGCGTATTAAAGCTCTGGAAGAGGTGCTTGGCGTGCCATTGTTTGATCGGACCACGACTCCCGTCACGCTGACGCGCTATGGTGAACGTTTTGAGCCCTATGCCCGACACGTCCTCAGTACGTTAACAGAGGCGCGCCACGAGCTATCGGCGATGTCGCCCGCAACGGATAACACGCTGGTCATGGTCAGTCTGCATACGCTGTCGGTCAATATCCTGCCAGATATGATCAACTATTTACGCCAGAGTGAACCACAGCTCAATTTCACGGTAAATGCCAGTATTCAGGGGATAGACAATCACTTTAATGCGCTGATTGACCGGCAGATTGATTTGCTGGTGACATACGACTTACCGTTAGCGCAGCCGGGGCTGGAGATCGCCGGCGGATTAAAACGTTCGCTATGGCGATATGAACGATTTATTCCGGTTATTTCTGCACAGCTGGCGGATACGCTTGACGATCCGCAGGTGTCTATTCCGTGGCTCTGCTACAGCGACTATACCTTTGTCAGACGCATTATTGAGCCGGCAGAACAACGCGTCCGTCCGCGCCTGAAAAAAGTCTTTGAGAGCGGTTTAAGTGAAACGATACGCGAAATGGTGCTGCGCCATATGGGAATGGCATGGTTACCCGAATCAATGGTGGCGGAAGAGTTGGTGAATCAGCAAGTTATTCACTGTTGGCCAGAAAATGGCGATCTGATTTGTGAAATCCCCGTTGTGGTATGGGCTAACCTTGACGATCAACGCGCAGTCATGCAGAGATGCTGGGAGAAATTGCTGCGTTTTTGATTGATATGGCGATTTTTTCCGCAGTTGATACAATGCTAACAAATTGCCCTTGCGAAGGTTATTCGCTTTGGTTAGTATTCACACCCGCTTCAGTGGGAAACAGTAAACATTCCCGCTTTAATGGTCGAAGCATTGTACGCGGCAACTCCGCAAGGAACAGGTTGATTATGCACGAAGCTCTTTTAGTAGTTTTCCTTATTGTGGCAATTGGCCTGGTAGGCTTGATCATGCTGCAGCAAGGTAAAGGCGCTGATATGGGAGCCTCTTTTGGCGCAGGCGCTTCTGGTACTCTGTTTGGTTCAAGTGGTTCTGGTAACTTCATGACCCGTATGACAGCTGTATTGGGAACCTTGTTCTTCATCATCAGTCTGGTGCTGGGTAACATGAACAGCAATAAGACCAATAAAGGAAGTGAGTGGGAAAATCTGAGCGCACCGGCGAAAACCGAGCAAACTCAGCCAGCTGCTCCGGCTCAGCCGACCAGCGATATCCCACACTAAGTATTCTGTACCGAGGTGGTGGAATTGGTAGACACGCTACCTTGAGGTGGTAGTGCCCTAACGGGCTTGTGGGTTCGAGTCCCATCCTCGGTACCAAATTCCAAAAAAAAGACGCTGCAAAGCGTCTTTTTTTTCGTCTGTTATTTATGGTTGTCTGTAGGTCGGATAAGGCGTTTACGCCGCCATCCGGCATTATTACAACGCCTGATGGCGCTACGTTTATCAGGCCTATAGACACCTTATATTCCGCGCATAAAAAAGGCCGCTTTCGCGGCCTTAGAATGCTAAATGTTTACTTCGCTTTGTTTTCCAGATTCTCAACCTGCGGCAGGCCGGTCGTTGAAGAGGCGGTCAACAGACCGGCTTTCGCGTAGCCGAACAGCTTCTCGCGGGTATCGGTGATGTCCAGATTACGCATGGTCAGCTGGCCGATACGATCGTCAGGTGAGAATACTGACTCGCCTTTCTCCATGGTCAGACGCTCAGCCTTATAGGTCAGGTTGTCGGACACGGTATTGAGGATCGAGTAGTCGTTGCCGCGGCGCAGCTCCAGCGTCACTTCGCCGGTGATCTGGCTGGCGACCCAACGCTGCAGACCGTCACGCAGCATCAATGCCTGCGAGTCGAACCAACGGCCCTGATACAGCAGTTTGCCCAACTGACGACCATGAGAGTGATATTGCTCAATGGTGTCTTCGTTATGGATACCGGTCAGCAGACGCTCGTAAGCGATGTGCAGCAGCGCCATCCCCGGGGCTTCATAGATGCCACGGCTTTTCGCTTCAATAATACGGTTTTCAATCTGATCGCTCATGCCCAGACCGTGACGGCCGCCGATGCGGTTGGCTTCCAGCATCATTTCTACATCATCGCTGAACGTTTTACCGTTTAGCGCTACCGGATGACCCTGTTCAAAGCGTACGGTCACTTCTTCTGCCGGGATCTTCACGCTCTCATCCCAGAACTTCACGCCCATAATCGGGTTGACGATTTTGACGCTGGAGTTCAGGAATTCCAGGTCTTTCGCTTCGTGGGTCGCGCCGAGCATATTGGAGTCAGTGGAGTACGCTTTCTCGACAGACATTTTGTAGTCGAAACCGCAGGCGATCATAAATTCGGACATCTCATGGCGACCACCCAGTTCATCGATAAAATCGGTATCCAGCCATGGTTTGTAAATCTGCAGTTCCGCGTTGGTCAGCAGGCCGTAACGATAGAAACGTTCAATATCGTTGCCTTTATAGGTGCTGCCGTCACCCCAGATGTTCACGCCATCTTCTTTCATGGCGGCAACCAGCATGGTGCCGGTCACGGCACGGCCCAGCGGAGTGGTGTTGAAATAGGTCAGGCCACCGGTGGTGTTGTGGAAGGCGCCGCACTGAATGGCAGCGATCCCTTCGGCAACCAGCTGCTTGCGGCAATCTACCAGGCGAGCATTCTCAGCACCATATTCCATTGCACGGCGAGGAATGGCGTCATAGTCATCCTCATCCGGCTGGCCCAAATTCGCAGTATATGCATATGGGACAGCCCCTTTTTGTCGCATCCACAGCAGTGCTGCACTGGTGTCCAGGCCGCCGGAAAAAGCGATACCAATACGTTGACCTACCGGGAGATGCTTGAGAATCGTCGTCATAAAATAAAACCCTGCTTGATAGACTGGTGAAGAGGTCGGCTTATTATACTAAATGCATTTTTATGCAAAATAAATGAGTTTTCATTTAATCATCTTTTCTGGATGACAGGAAGAGTTTAGTGACAATTTCGTTAAATAGCGGCGCGGATGGCATATTTATCTTGCTGGAGATGCGCTGGTAGGCATTCATTGATTTGCATAGTCGTAACAAGGTTGACATAACGCATAGTGAATCAATATACTGTGCGCAGATTTTACGTCCCGTCCTCGGTACCAAATCCCAGCAGTATTTGCATTTTTTACCCAAAACGAGTAAAATTTGCCACGTTTCAGGCGCGGGGTGGAGCAGCCTGGTAGCTCGTCGGGCTCATAACCCGAAGGTCGTCGGTTCAAATCCGGCCCCCGCAACCACTTTCCCTTAGAGTTCTTTTTCAAATATACTGTGAAGACTTAGGCCTTCGTAGCTGGATTTGAAAAAAATTCTTTCGGAAGGTTCTCCGAACCGCAGGTGCGGTTATAGGGTTCAGTTATCTAAAGCCCCGATTTATCGGGGTTTTTTGTTATCTGACTACAGAATAACTGGGCTTTAGGCCCTTTTTTTATGTCTTGGGGGTGGGCTTGTCCACATTAGAGCAAAAATTAACAGAGATGATTACAGCACCGGTTGAAGCCCTGGGCTACGAACTGGTCGGCATCGAATTTATTCGCGGTCGCACATCCACACTGCGCATCTATATTGATAGTGAAGATGGCATCAATGTTGATGATTGTGCTGATGTGAGCCATCAGGTAAGCGCCGTGATGGATGTCGAAGACCCAATCACCGTTGCCTATAACCTGGAAGTTTCCTCGCCGGGTCTCGACCGTCCTCTGTTCACTGCTGAACACTACGTGCGTTTCCTGGGGGAAGAAGTCACGCTGGTTCTTCGTATGGCGGTACAAAACCGTCGTAAATGGCTGGGCGTTATCAAAGCGGTGGACGGTGAGATGATCACGGTCACAGTCGAAGGTAAAGATGAAGTGTTCGCGCTGAGTAATATCCAGAAGGCGAACCTGGTTCCCCACTTTTAACAGTCTGGATTGAGGTGAAAAGCCCGCGATGAACAAAGAAATTTTGGCTGTTGTTGAAGCCGTATCCAACGAAAAAGCGCTGCCACGCGAGAAAATTTTTGAAGCGCTGGAAAGTGCGCTGGCTACAGCAACAAAGAAAAAATATGAGCAAGAGATCGACGTCCGCGTAGAAATCGATCGTAAAAGCGGTGATTTCGATACCTTCCGTCGTTGGGTAATCGTAGAAGAAGTTACCCAGCCAACTAAAGAAATTACGCTGGAAGCGGCACGCTTCGAAGACGAAAGCCTGAACGTGGGCGACTATGTTGAAGATCAGATTGAATCTGTCACCTTTGACCGTATCACCACCCAGACTGCGAAACAGGTTATCGTACAGAAAGTACGTGAAGCTGAACGCGCAATGGTTGTTGATCAGTTCCGCGAACACGAAGGCGAAATCGTTACGGGTGTGGTGAAAAAAGTTAACCGTGACAACATTTCCCTGGATCTGGGCAGCAATGCTGAAGCCGTGATCCTGCGTGAAGACATGCTGCCGCGTGAAAACTTCCGCCCTGGCGACCGTATTCGTGGCGTTCTGTACTCTGTGCGCCCGGAAGCGCGCGGTGCGCAACTGTTCGTAACCCGTTCCAAACCGGAAATGCTGGTTGAGCTGTTCCGCATTGAAGTGCCAGAAATTGGCGAAGAAGTGATTGAAATTAAAGCGGCTGCTCGCGATCCTGGCTCTCGTGCGAAAATCGCCGTTAAGACCAACGACAAGCGTATTGATCCGGTCGGCGCGTGTGTGGGTATGCGCGGTGCGCGCGTTCAGGCGGTCTCTACCGAACTGGGCGGCGAGCGTATCGATATCGTCCTGTGGGATGATAACCCGGCGCAGTTCGTGATTAACGCAATGGCGCCAGCAGATGTCGCTTCTATCGTGGTGGATGAAGACAAACACACCATGGATATCGCGGTTGAAGCCGGTAACCTGGCTCAGGCGATTGGACGTAACGGTCAGAACGTCCGCCTGGCTTCACAACTGAGCGGTTGGGAACTCAACGTAATGACCGTTGATGACCTGCAAGCGAAGCATCAGGCTGAAGCACATGCAGCCATCGATACCTTCACCAAATATCTCGATATCGATGAAGATTTCGCGACAGTACTGGTGGAAGAAGGTTTTGCGACGCTGGAAGAACTGGCCTACGTGCCAATGAAAGAACTGCTGGAAATTGACGGCCTCGATGAACAGACCGTTGAAGCGCTGCGCGAGCGTGCTAAAAACGCACTGACCACTCTGGCACTGGCCCAGGAAGAAAGCCTCGGTGATAACAAACCGGCTGACGATCTGCTGAATCTGGAAGGATTGGATCGCGATATGGCCTTTAAACTGGCTGCCCGTGGTGTTTGTACGCTGGAAGATCTCGCTGAACAGGGCATTGATGATCTGGCTGATATCGAAGGGTTGACCGACGAAAAAGCCGGTGAGCTGATTATGGCTGCCCGTAATATTTGCTGGTTCGGCGACGAAGCGTAATAAACTGTAGCAGGAAGGAACAGTATGACAGATGTAACCGTAAAAACGCTGGCTGCAGAGATACAGACCTCCGTGGATCGCCTGGTACAGCAATTTGCTGATGCAGGTATCCGGAAGTCTGCTGATGACTCTGTATCCGCACAAGAGAAACAAACCTTACTGGCGCATCTGAACCGTGAGAACGGCTCAGCGCCGGATAAGTTGACATTGCAGCGTAAAACGCGCAGTACTCTCAATATTCCAGGTACCGGTGGGAAAAGCAAATCGGTACAAATCGAAGTCCGCAAGACACGCACCTTTGTGAAACGCGATCCGCAAGAGGCTGAACGCCTGGCCGCGGAAGAGCAGGCGCAGCGTGAAGCGGAAGAGCAAGCCCGTCGTGAGGCAGAAGAAGCTGCCAAACGCGAGGCGCAACAAAAAGCCGAACGTGAGGCCGCAGAACAAGCTAAGCGTGAAGCCGCTGATAAAGCGAAACGTGAAGCTGCGGAAAAAGACAAAGTGAGCAATCAACAGACCGACGATATGACTAAAACCGCCCAGGCCGAAAAAGCCCGCCGTGAAAATGAAGCCGCAGAACTGAAACGTAAAGCGGAAGAAGAAGCACGTCGCAAGCTTGAAGAAGAAGCTCGCCGCGTAGCGGAAGAAGCTCGCCGTATGGCGGAAGAAAACGAGAAAAATGGTGTGAATAACGCTGAACCTGTTGAAGATACCAGCGATTATCACGTCACGACTTCTCAGCACGCTCGCCAGGCGGAAGACGAAAACGATCGTGAAGTAGAAGGCGGTCGTGGCCGTACTCGCAGCGCGAAAGCCGCGCGTCCGGCGAAGAAAGGCAACAAACACGCTGAATCGAAAGCCGACCGTGAAGAAGCGCGCGCCGCAGTTCGTGGTGGTAAAGGCGGTAAACAGCGTAAAGGTTCCGCTCTGCAGCAGGGCTTCCAGAAACCAGCTCAGGCTGTTAACCGTGACGTTGTGATCGGCGAAACCATCACCGTTGGCGAACTGGCTAACAAGATGGCGGTGAAAGGCTCTCAGGTCATCAAAGCGATGATGAAACTGGGCGCTATGGCGACCATCAACCAGGTCATCGACCAGGAAACCGCACAGCTGGTTGCCGAAGAGATGGGCCACAAAGTTATCCTGCGTCGTGAAAACGAGCTGGAAGAAGCAGTAATGAGCGACCGTGACACCGGCGCTGCGGCTGAACCGCGCGCACCGGTTGTAACCATCATGGGTCACGTTGACCACGGTAAAACCTCCCTGCTGGACTACATTCGTTCCACGAAAGTGGCTTCTGGCGAAGCGGGCGGCATTACCCAGCACATCGGTGCGTACCACGTTGAAACTGACAACGGTATGATCACCTTCCTGGATACCCCGGGTCACGCCGCGTTTACCTCCATGCGTGCTCGTGGTGCTCAGGCAACGGATATCGTGGTTCTGGTTGTTGCAGCAGACGACGGCGTGATGCCGCAGACCATCGAAGCTATCCAGCACGCGAAAGCGGCAGGTGTGCCGGTGGTGGTTGCAGTTAACAAAATCGATAAACCAGAAGCAGATCCGGATCGCGTTAAAAATGAACTGTCCCAGTACGGCATCATGCCGGAAGAGTGGGGCGGCGAGAGCCAGTTCGTTCACGTTTCTGCGAAAGCCGGTACCGGTATCGACGAACTGCTGGATGCGATCCTGCTGCAGGCCGAAGTGCTGGAGCTGAAAGCTGTTCGTAAAGGTATGGCGAGCGGCGCGGTAATCGAATCCTTCCTGGATAAAGGTCGTGGTCCGGTTGCTACCGTCCTGGTACGCGAAGGTACGCTGCATAAAGGCGACATCGTACTGTGTGGCTTCGAATACGGCCGCGTGCGTGCGATGCGTAACGAACTGGGTCAGGAAGTTCTGGAAGCAGGTCCGTCCATTCCGGTGGAAATCCTCGGTCTGTCCGGCGTTCCGGCTGCCGGTGACGAAGTGACCGTGGTGCGTGACGAGAAGAAAGCCCGTGAAGTTGCACTGTATCGTCAGGGCAAATTCCGTGAAGTTAAACTGGCTCGTCAGCAGAAATCTAAACTTGAGAACATGTTCGCCAACATGACCGATGGCGAAGTTCACGAAGTGAACGTCGTACTGAAAGCTGACGTACAGGGTTCTGTAGAAGCGATCTCCGACTCCTTACTGAAACTGTCTACCGACGAAGTGAAAGTGAAGATCATCGGTTCCGGCGTAGGTGGTATCACTGAAACCGACGCGACCCTGGCTGCGGCGTCCAACGCGATTCTGGTTGGCTTCAACGTCCGTGCTGATGCTTCTGCGCGTAAAGTGATCGAATCTGAAAGTCTGGATCTGCGTTACTACTCCGTCATCTATCATCTGATCGACGAAGTGAAAGCGGCGATGAGCGGTATGCTGTCTCCGGAACTGAAACAGCAGATCATCGGTCTGGCTGAAGTGCGCGATGTGTTTAAATCACCGAAATTCGGCGCTATCGCAGGCTGTATGGTTACCGAAGGCACGATTAAACGTCACAACCCAATCCGCGTCCTGCGCGACAACGTGGTTATCTATGAAGGCGAGCTGGAATCCCTGCGCCGCTTCAAAGATGACGTTAACGAAGTCCGTAACGGTATGGAATGTGGTATCGGCGTTAAGAACTACAACGACGTTCGCGTTGGCGATATGATCGAAGTGTTCGAGATTATCGAGATCAAACGTACCATCGCATAATCTTCGTCGTCTTTTGGACCGCAATTTGCAGCCCAAAATTCTTAGAAGATGATTAGGTGTTGGCCGGGTAAGCGAAGCGCCACCCGGCAAGAAATTTAAAAAGGGGCTTATGGCCCCTTTTTTGTCTTTATTCTGGAGAATTTATTATGGCGAAAGAATTTGGTCGCCCGCAGCGTGTGGCGCAGGAAATGCAGAAAGAAATCGCACTCATCCTGCAACGCGAAATCAAAGACCCGCGTGTTGGCATGATGACCACCGTATCGGGTGTTGAGATGTCCCGTGACCTGGCGTATGCCAAAGTATTCGTGACTTTCCTTAACGACCAGGACGAAGCGGCTGTGAAAAACGGCATTAAGGCCCTGCAGGAAGCATCTGGTTTTATCCGCTCCCTGCTGGGGAAAGCGATGCGTTTGCGTATCGTGCCTGAACTGACCTTCTTCTACGACAACTCGTTGGTTGAAGGGATGCGTATGTCTAACCTGGTGACCAGCGTGGTGAAACATGACGATGAACGTCGTGTGAACCCAGCGGACGACAGCAAGGAGGACTGATGAGTCGTCCTCGTCGTCGTGGTCGCGACATTCACGGTGTCCTGCTGCTGGATAAGCCGCAAGGCATGTCCAGCAATGACGTACTGCAAAAAGTAAAGCGCATCTACAATGCCAACCGTGCGGGTCATACCGGCGCGCTGGATCCGCTGGCGACGGGCATGCTGCCCATCTGCCTCGGTGAAGCGACGAAGTTTTCGCAGTATTTACTGGATTCTGACAAACGCTATCGCGTAGTAGCCCGCCTGGGGCAACGTACTGACACCTCTGATGCCGATGGGCAAATCGTGCAGGAACGTCCCGTAACCTTCAGCGCAGAGCAACTTGCGAGCGCGCTGGAGACTTTCCGCGGCGATATCGAGCAGATTCCGTCAATGTATTCGGCGCTGAAGTATCAGGGTAAAAAGCTGTACGAATATGCGCGTCAGGGTATTGAAGTGCCGCGTGAAGCGCGCCCGATTACCGTCTATGAGCTGCTGTTTATTCGCCATGAAGGTAACGAGCTGGAGCTGGAAGTTCACTGCTCCAAAGGTACCTATATTCGCACTATTATCGACGATCTGGGCGAGAAGCTCGGCTGTGGTGCGCACGTAACGTACCTGCGTCGTTTGACGGTCAGCAAGTATCCGGTGGATCGTATGGTGACGCTGGAACACTTGCGCGAGCTGGTTGAACAGGCTGAGCAGCAGAACATTCCGGCCGCTCAGTTGCTTGATCCCTTGCTGATGCCAATGGACAGTCCAGCATCGGACTATCCTGTTGTTAATTTGCCTTTAACATCGTCGGTTTACTTTAAAAATGGTAACCCGGTACGTACGACAGGTGTCCCGCTGGAAGGCCTGGTGCGTGTGACGGAAGGCGATGACGGCAAATTTATCGGCATGGGGGAGATCGACGATGAAGGTCGTGTCGCCCCCCGTCGCTTGGTGGTTGAATATCCGGCATAACGCTCTCTGTCTTGCGATAAAAGGGCGCTGCGAGTAGAATACTGCCGCTTAACGTCGCGTGAATTGTTTAACAATCTGCGTGGCGTATACACAAAATCATTCGAGCTGCATCAAAGCGGCAAGTCTGAGAATCCTCATGAGCTTACTTAGGTAAGTGACTGAGGTGAGCGGACGCAGCCAACGCAGAGTCAGTTTGAAGGATAAAGTGTATACACTGGGATAGCTGAATTAGAGATCGGCATCCTTTCATTCTTAACACTTTGGAGTTTTAAAATGTCTCTAAGTACTGAAGCTACCGCTAAAATCGTTTCTGAGTTTGGTCGTGATGCAAACGACACCGGTTCTACCGATGTTCAGGTTGCTCTGTTGACTGCACAGATTAACCACCTGCAGGGCCACTTTGCAGAGCACAAAAAAGATCACCACAGCCGTCGTGGTCTGCTGCGCATGGTTTCTCAGCGTCGTAAACTGCTCGACTACCTGAAACGTAAAGATGTTGCACGCTACACCGCGCTGATCGAGCGTCTGGGTCTGCGTCGCTAATTCTTTCGAGTTTCAGAAAGAGGGGGCCTTCATGGCCCCTTTTTTCCAGCAGATGGCAGCAATTCGCTGGAAACTAATGTATTGTTGCTATGAATGATCTTCCGTTGCAGAGGTTCGCGCGGCTAATGAGAGGCTTTACTCATGCGTATGGGTTAGGGTTGTCATTAGTCGCGAGGATGCGCAGAAGATCGGGTATTAACGATGGCGCAAAAATGTGCCGTCAAAAAATAGAGAAAGGATATTATTTTGCTTAATCCGATCGTTCGTAAATTCCAGTACGGTCAGCATACCGTTACGCTGGAAACCGGCATGATGGCGCGTCAGGCGACTGCCGCTGTTATGGTTAGCATGGATGACACTGCGGTATTCGTTACCGTTGTTGGCCAGAAAAAAGCGAAACCAGGCCAGGACTTTTTCCCGCTGACCGTTAACTACCAGGAGCGTACCTACGCTGCTGGCCGTATCCCGGGTAGCTTCTTCCGTCGTGAAGGCCGTCCGAGCGAAGGCGAAACCCTGATCGCGCGTCTGATTGACCGCCCGGTTCGCCCGCTGTTCCCGGAAGGGTTCGTTAACGAAGTTCAGGTTATCGCGACCGTTGTTTCTGTTAACCCACAGGTTAACCCGGATATCGTGGCAATGATCGGCGCATCCGCTGCGCTGACGCTGTCTGGCATCCCATTCAACGGCCCGATCGGTGCTGCACGTGTTGGTTATATCAATGACCAGTACGTACTGAACCCGACTCAGGATGAACTGAAAGAAAGCAAGCTGGACCTGGTTGTTGCCGGTACCGAAGCTGCCGTACTGATGGTTGAATCCGAAGCTGAACTGCTGAGCGAAGACCAGATGCTGGGCGCTGTAGTATTCGGTCATGAACAGCAGCAGGTTGTTATTCAGGCTATCAACGAGCTGGCGAAAGAAGCTGGCAAACCGCGTTGGGACTGGCAGCCAGAAGCCGTCAACGAAGCGCTGAACGCGCGCGTTGCCGCACTGGCAGAAGCTCGTCTGAGCGATGCTTACCGTATCACTGACAAACAAGAGCGTTATGCTCAGGTTGACGTGATCAAATCTGAAACCATCGCGACTCTGGTGGCTGAAGATGAAACCCTGGACGCTAACGAACTGGGCGAAATCCTGCACGCTATCGAGAAAAACGTTGTTCGTAGCCGCGTACTGGCAGGCGAGCCGCGTATCGATGGCCGTGAAAAAGACATGATCCGTGGTCTGGACGTGCGCACCGGCGTGCTGCCGCGCACCCACGGCTCCGCGTTGTTCACCCGTGGCGAAACTCAGGCGCTGGTTACTGCGACCCTGGGCACCACCCGTGATGCGCAGAACCTCGACGAACTGATGGGCGAGCGTACTGACAACTTCCTGTTCCACTACAACTTCCCTCCGTACTGCGTAGGCGAAACCGGTATGGTCGGTTCTCCGAAGCGTCGTGAGATTGGTCATGGTCGCCTGGCGAAACGTGGCGTGCTGGCAGTGATGCCGGAACTGGATAAATTCCCGTACACCGTGCGTGTGGTTTCTGAAATCACCGAATCTAACGGTTCTTCTTCCATGGCTTCCGTATGCGGCGCTTCCCTTGCGCTGATGGACGCAGGCGTGCCGATCAAAGCCGCCGTTGCGGGTATCGCGATGGGTCTGGTGAAAGAAGGCGACAACTATGTTGTTCTGTCTGACATCCTGGGCGACGAAGACCACCTGGGCGATATGGACTTCAAAGTGGCGGGTTCCCGCGACGGTATCTCTGCACTGCAGATGGATATCAAAATTGAAGGTATCACCAAAGAGATCATGCAGGTTGCTCTGAACCAGGCTAAAGGTGCGCGTCTGCACATCCTGGGTGTGATGGAACAGGCGATTAACGCGCCGCGTGGCGATATCTCTGAATTCGCGCCACGTATCCACACCATCAAGATCAGCCCGGACAAGATTAAAGACGTTATCGGTAAAGGCGGTTCTGTTATCCGTGCCCTGACCGAAGAGACTGGCACTACTATCGAAATCGAAGATGACGGTACTGTGAAGATCGCAGCGACCGACGGCGAGAAAGCGAAATATGCTATCCGTCGTATCGAAGAGATCACCGCAGAGATCGAAGTAGGTCGTATCTACAATGGTAAAGTGACCCGTATCGTTGACTTCGGTGCCTTCGTGGCCATCGGTGGCGGTAAAGAAGGTCTGGTACACATTTCTCAGATCGCTGACAAGCGCGTTGAGAAAGTGACCGATTACCTGCAGATGGGCCAGGAAGTACCGGTTAAAGTTCTGGAAGTTGATCGCCAGGGCCGTGTACGTCTGAGCATTAAAGAAGCAACTGAGCAGTCTCAGCCTGCAGGCGAACCGGAAGCTCCGGTAAGCCAACAGGGCGAGTAAGGTTGCCATTGCCCTCCGTGAGAGCGGAGGGCCTTTAACCCGGCAGGACGCCTTGTTAGCAACCGGGGAACCTGGACGTTCATTCAATCGTTGTCTTCGGGAGTGGGAAATGAAGCCTTTTTTGCGCTGGTGTTTCGTTGCGACAGCACTCACGCTGGCTGGATGCAGTAATTCCGCCTGGCGTAAGAGTGAAGTCCTCGCAGTACCATTGCAACCGACTTTGCAGCAGGAAGTGATTCTGGCACGTATGGAACAAATTCTTGCCAGTCGGGCTTTAACCGATGACGAACGCGCACAGCTTTTATATGAGCGCGGAGTGTTGTATGATAGTCTCGGTCTGAGGGCACTTGCGCGAAATGATTTTTCACAAGCGCTGGCAATCCGACCAGATATGCCTGAAGTATTCAATTACTTAGGTATATATTTAACGCAGGCAGGCAATTTTGATGCTGCCTATGAAGCGTTTGATTCTGTACTTGAGCTTGATCCAACTTACAACTACGCGCACTTAAATCGCGGTATCGCATTGTATTACGGCGGTCGCGACAAGTTAGCGCAAGATGATCTGCTGGCGTTTTATCAAGACGATCCCAATGATCCTTTCCGCAGTCTGTGGCTTTATCTTGCCGAGCAGAAGCTCGATGAGAAGCAGGCTAAAGAAGCGTTAAAACAACGCTTCGAAAAATCGGATAAAGAGCAATGGGGATGGAACATTGTCGAGTTCTACCTGGGCAACATTAGCGAAGCAACGCTGATGGAACGCCTGAAGGCGGACGCAACGGATAACACCTCGCTCGCTGAGCATCTCAGTGAAACCAACTTCTATTTAGGTAAGTACTACCTAAGTCTGGGGGATTTGGACAACGCTACGGCATTGTTCAAACTGGCGGTGGCTAACAACGTTCATAACTTTGTTGAGCACCGATACGCATTGTTGGAATTATCGCTCCTGGGCCAGGACCAAGATGACCTGGCAGAATCGGACCAGCAATAGCTGACGTACACATCAGCCCGTAATCTTTTTTGATTGCCATCACCTTCACGGGTGAGGGCGTTGTTGTTCGTTAATACACCTACTTTGAGCCGGTTCACACTTTTCAATGAAAATTGCAGATCAATTTCATGATGAGTTATGTAGACTGGCCGCCATTAATTTTGAGGCACACGTACTACATGGCTGAATTCGAAACCACTTTTGCAGATCTGGGCCTGAAGGCTCCTATCCTTGAAGCCCTTAACGATCTGGGTTACGAAAAACCATCTCCAATCCAGGCAGAGTGCATTCCGCATCTGCTGGGCGGTCGCGATGTTCTGGGTATGGCCCAGACCGGTAGCGGCAAAACGGCAGCGTTCTCTTTACCGCTGCTCAACAATCTTGATCCTGAGCTGAAGGCACCTCAGATTCTGGTGCTGGCACCGACCCGCGAACTGGCGGTTCAGGTTGCAGAAGCCATGACGGATTTCTCTAAACACATGCGCGGCGTGAACGTGGTAGCCCTGTACGGCGGCCAGCGTTATGACGTGCAATTACGTGCCCTGCGTCAGGGACCTCAGATCGTCGTCGGTACGCCGGGCCGTCTGCTGGATCACCTGAAGCGCGGTACTCTGGACCTCTCCAAACTGAGCGGTCTGGTACTGGACGAAGCTGATGAAATGCTGCGTATGGGCTTCATCGAAGACGTTGAAACCATCATGGCGCAGATCCCGGAAGGTCATCAGACCGCTCTGTTCTCTGCCACCATGCCGGAAGCGATTCGTCGTATTACCCGCCGCTTTATGAAAGAGCCGCAGGAAGTACGTATTCAGTCCAGCGTCACTACCCGTCCTGACATCAGCCAGAGCTACTGGACTGTATGGGGCATGCGTAAAAATGAAGCGCTGGTGCGTTTCCTGGAAGCAGAAGATTTTGATGCGGCGATTATCTTCGTCCGTACCAAAAATGCGACCCTGGAAGTTGCAGAAGCGCTGGAGCGTAGCGGTTATAGCAGCGCTGCACTGAACGGCGACATGAACCAGTCTCTGCGTGAGCAGACTCTGGAGCGTCTGAAAGATGGCCGTCTGGATATTCTGATTGCAACCGACGTTGCGGCCCGTGGCCTGGACGTTGAGCGTATCAGCCTGGTCGTTAACTACGATATCCCGATGGACTCCGAATCTTACGTTCACCGTATCGGCCGTACCGGTCGTGCGGGTCGTGCTGGCCGTGCGCTGCTGTTCGTTGAGAACCGCGAGCGTCGTCTGCTGCGTAACATTGAACGCACCATGAAGCTGACCATTCCAGAAGTAGAACTGCCGAATGCAGAGCTGCTGGGCAAACGCCGTCTGGAAAAATTTGCCGCGAAAGTACAGCAGCAGCTGGAAAGCAGCGATCTGGATCAGTACCGTGCTCTGCTGGCGAAAATGCAGCCGGAAGAAGAGCTGGATATCGAAACGCTGGCAGCCGCACTGCTGAAAATGGCTCAGGACGAACGTCCGCTGATCCTGCCGCCAGATGCACCGATGCGTCCGAAACGCGAATTCCGCGACCGTGACGATCGTGGTCCGCGTGACCGCAACGATCGTGGGCCGCGTGGCGACCGTGAAGACCGTCCGCGTCGTGAACGTCGTGACGTTGGTGTTATGCAGCTGTACCGCATTGAAGTGGGTCGTGATGACGGCGTTGAAGTCCGCCATATCGTTGGCGCGATTGCTAATGAAGGTGATATCAGCAGCCGTTACATCGGTAACATCAAGCTGTTTGCTTCCCACTCCACCATCGAACTGCCGAAAGGTATGCCGGGCGACGTGCTGCAGCACTTTACCCGTACCCGCATCCTGAACAAGCCGATGAACATGCAGCTGGTTGGCGATGCAGTACCGCACACCGGTGGTGAGCGTCGTGGCGGTGGTCGCTTCAGCGGCGAGCGTCGTGAAGGCGGTCGCGGTGAAGGCCGTGGTTTTGGCGGTGAGCGTCGTGAAGGCGGTCGTGGTGATGGTCGTCGTTTCAGCGGCGAACGTCGTGAAGGTGGTCGTGGCCCGCGCCGTGACGATTCTTCAGCTCCGCGTCGTGATGACTCAGCCGGTCGTCGTCGTTTCGGCGGTGACGCATAAGCCAAACGGCTTAAAAGCGTAAAGTAAAATATACAGCCCCGATCTCAACAATCGGGGCTTTTTTTATTTCAATTGTACTCGTGTACTGGTACAGTGCAGCACATTGATATGTAGTCGCAATATAAATGACTGGAGAGACGGCTAAATGGCAACACTAACCACCACCCAAACGTCACCTTCGCTGCTTGGCGGCGTGGTGATCATCGGCGGCACCATTATTGGCGCGGGGATGTTTTCTCTGCCGGTGGTCATGTCCGGGGCGTGGTTTTTCTGGTCAATGGCGGCGCTGATCTTCACCTGGTTCTGCATGCTGCACTCCGGGCTGATGATCCTTGAAGCCAACCTCAATTACCGGATTGGTTCCAGCTTCGACACCATTACCAAAGATCTGCTGGGCAAAGGCTGGAACGTTGTTAACGGCATCTCTATTGCCTTTGTGCTCTACATTCTGACCTATGCCTATATTTCGGCGAGCGGTTCGATTCTGCACCACACCTTTGCCGAGATGTCGCTGAACGTTCCGGCGCGCGCAGCAGGTCTTGGCTTTGCGCTGCTGGTCGCGTTTGTGGTGTGGTTAAGCACCAAAGCGGTTAGCCGTATGACGGCGATTGTGCTGGGGGCAAAGGTCATTACCTTTTTCCTGACCTTCGGCAGCCTGCTGGGACACGTTCAGCCTGCCACGTTGTTTAACGTGGCGCAGAGCAATGCTTCATATACGCCGTACCTGCTGATGACGCTGCCGTTCTGTCTGGCCTCATTCGGCTATCACGGCAACGTCCCGAGCCTGATGAAGTATTACGGCAAAGATCCGAAGACCATCGTTAAGTGCCTGGTATACGGCACGCTGCTGGCGCTGGTGCTGTATACCGTATGGTTGCTGGGTACGATGGGGAATATTCCGCGTCCGGAATTTATTGGTATTGCGCAGCAGGGCGGGAATATTGACGTCCTGGTCCAGGCGCTGAGCGGTGTGCTGAACAGCCGTAGCCTGGACCTGCTGCTGGTGGTGTTCTCTAATTTTGCGGTGGCGAGTTCATTCCTCGGTGTGACGCTCGGTCTGTTCGACTATCTGGCGGATCTGTTTGGTTTTGATGACTCCGCAATGGGTCGTTTCAAAACGGCATTGCTGACGTTTGTCCCGCCAATTGTCGGTGGCCTGCTGTGGCCGAACGGTTTTCTGTACGCCATTGGTTATGCAGGTTTAGCTGCAACTATCTGGGCTGCCATTGTGCCAGCGCTGTTGGCACGTAAATCCCGCGAACGTTTCGGCAGCCCGAAATTCCGCGTCTGGGGCGGTAAACCAATGATTGCCCTGATTCTGGTCTTCGGTGTCGGCAACGCGGTTATCCATATCCTGTCGAGCGTTAACCTGCTGCCAGTGTACCAGTAGAACAATTGCCCGGTGGTGCTACGCTTACCGGGCCTACAGAGATTGCGTAGGCCCGGTAAGCGCAGCCGCCATCCGGCACAAATTGTACTACCCCAACAATTCCTGCTTCACATCCATCGCCAAATCAAATGAGTGTAGCCGCGCCTGGTGATCAAAAATCTGGCCGTTAACCATAATTTCATCAGCCTGGGTTTCACGCAAGATAGCCTCCAGCCCGTGTCGCACTTTCGCCTTATCACCGACCAGCGACATGCTAAGCGCCTGCTGCACGCCATACTGTTCAGAAGCGGACCACAGTTGATGCATATTCTCTACCGGCGGCGGTAGCTGGCCGGTTTCGCCACGACGCAGTTTCACAAACGCCTGCTGCATGGAGGTGAAAAGAAACTCGGCGTCGCGATTGCTGTCGGCGGCTATGATGTTGATGCACACCATCGCATAGGGCTTTGCCAGCCGCGCTGAGGGCTTGAACTGGCTGCGATACAGATGCAGCGCCTGATGCAGCATATCCGGAGCAAAGTGTGAGGCGAAGGCAAACGGCAAACCCAGCTGAGCCGCCAGCTGTGCGCTGAACAGGCTGGAACCTAATAACCAGACCGGGATCTGCTCGCCATAGCCTGGAACCGGGCGTACATGGGGGTTCGGGTCGCGGGCGTCGAACCAGTCCACCAGTTCTGCTACATCGCGTGGGAAGTTATCGATATCTCCACTCATATGGCGGCGCAGCGCGCGCATCGTCGGCTGATCGCTCCCTGGCGCGCGGCCAAGCCCGAGATCGATGCGTCCCGGATACAGCGTGTTCAGGGTGCCAAACTGCTCGGCGATCACCAGCGGCGAATGGTTGGGCAGCATAACGCCGCCAGACCCGAGATGCAGCGTGGTGGTATTAGCAGCCAGATAGCCAATCAGCACCGAGGTAGCGGCGCTGGCGATGCCGGTCATGTTGTGATGCTCTGCCAGCCAATAACGGTGGTAACCGCGTTTTTCGGCCAGTTGAGCGAGATCAAGCGAGTGCGTGAAGGCCTCTTTTGCCGAAGATCCTTCAGGGATCGGCGCCAGATCCAGCACCGAGAACGGAATAGTTTTGTCAGTCATAACGGCTCACTTTGTTACCGGTTAATCATTTAATACTGCATTAAAATTTGATTAACGTTGTTAACAAAGTGAGCTTTTTTACGCCTGCAGCTCCAGCCCGGCCAGACGTTTCCAGTAACCGTTGCAGTCGCTATGAGCGGCGAGCGGTAATGGGGCAGTGCCATTTTCATTGGCGCGGAAGGCATCAAGCATATCGAATGTTTCCGTGCCAGAAGGTGACAGGCGCACAATATCCACCAGACCCTGCATGGATGTCAGCTCGTTGCCGAGGTTATAAACATAGCCGCTCATGGTCTGGATCCCGTTGAGAACAAAGACCTGCTGATTCTCCTGCGACAGCACATCTCGCCCGTTCGGGTATTTTATGCAGCAGGTTTCACATTCGTCTTTTGGTCGGTCTTCGGAGCGCGCCGTAAAGCAGCGGGCAGAGTACGCCAGCGGCAGATGGCCGTAGCTCAATACCTCTACTTCAAACTTATTGCGGATAGCCAACTCTTCACATTGGTTGAGCAGATTGATCAGCCAGTCGCGAGATAATTCTACCGGCATACACCAGCGCACCATCCCTTGTTTGAGCAGTAAACGCAGCGTCACCGCGTTGTAGCAGTTGAGCGCGTGTCCGGCGACAAACGGCAGCTTACGCTCGGCGCACATGTTTACCACGCCGAGATCGCTGGCTTCCAGCAGGAAGTCGCCGTTTTCAACGTAGCGCTTTAATTCGCCCAGCTCAGATGAGGCTTGCACCAGTGCCAGCGTTGACAGCACCACCTGTTTACCGCTGCCAGCGAGCGACTTCGCCATATCGATCCAGTCGCCCACTTTGGTGGCACGGCGTTTACTGCATACCGCTTCGCCAAGATAGATAATATCGGCCTGGCTGGCGGTGGCCTGCTGATAAAAATCTTCCAGCGTTTCTTTTGGCCAGTACCACAGCACCGGCCCTAAGGAATATTTCATTGCTTCTCTCACTGCCATTTACGGTGATATGCGCCAAGCGTGGTCTGCGTGCCTTCGGACATGGAACCGAGCGTTTCCATCCATGCCGCCTGTGGTGCGTAGTTTTGCGGGTCGGCTATACAGCGATCGATCGCCTGACGCCACACTTTCGCCACCTGGCTGACATAGGCCGGGCTACGCTGGCGTCCCTCGATTTTTACCGAGGCAA
Source organism: Citrobacter sp. TBCS-15 (assembly GCF_005280815.1). Classification (NCBI taxonomy): domain Bacteria; kingdom Pseudomonadati; phylum Pseudomonadota; class Gammaproteobacteria; order Enterobacterales; family Enterobacteriaceae; genus Citrobacter; species Citrobacter sp. TBCS-15. The sequence goes on from NZ_SZWK01000101.1 coordinate 117,080, forward strand.
TATTGGCCGCCAGCAGCTCCGGCAGCAGCTCCAGCGTGTTCAGGCTGGTGGGTTCTTCCAGCGCATGATAGCGCTCGCCGTCAACCAGATAGCGGCCTTTACACAACGTCGGATAACCGGCGTTTTCTCCGTCCTGATAGCGGTCGATCAGCACTTCATTAAGGCGGGATTCCAGGCCCTGTTGGGTCTGCTGCCAGCGAACAAAACGCGCGGGAGAGCAGGCGCCAACCGTGTTAGGCGATTCGCCCGTCAGGTAGGATGAAAGATAACACCGGCCTTCCGCCATAATGCACAAACTACCAAAGGCGAACACTTCGAGTGGAACAGGCGTGACGCGAGCGAGCTGTTTCACCTGATGAATAGACAACACGCGCGGCAGCACCACGCGGGCGACATCAAAGTTGCGATGATAAAAATTAATCGCCTCTTCGTTGGTAGCAGATGCCTGAACAGAGACATGGCGCTCAATATGCGGATAGCGCTCTGCGGCATACTCAAGCATGGCAAGATCGGCAAGGATCAGCGCATCCGCACCCAGTTGCGCCGCCATATCTACGGCACGCTGCCAGCGCGCATAACCATCCGGATGCGCAAAGGTGTTAATCGCGATGTGCAGCTTACGGCGGTGTTGATGGACAAAACTCACCGCTTCCTGCAATTTTTTCTCGGTAAAATTAAGGCCGGCGAAATGACGGGCGTTGGTATCATCTTTCAGCCCGATGTAGACAGCATCAGCGCCGTTCTCGATGGCCGCCTTAAGCGCCGGGAGATTTCCGGCAGGGCAGAGCAGCTCCATAATTTATCCTGAACGTTGCGCCGTGAAAGGCGCAGAAATGTTAACGAAGAGGGATTTTAGTTAACCTTGCTGAGACAATTTTTGATTTGAGGCAGTTAAAGTCGTATTGGTGACAGCAATAAAGAGGTAACAATTTCGCATCGAATTGTTGATTTATGCCGCTATGTCGTTTATTTGATATGGCAAAATAGCAGGACTATTGAAACAGGGAGTAAAGCTCGTGTTGGATAAACTGCGTTCACGCTTAGTACATTTTGGTCCTTCTCTGATGAGTGTACCGGTTAAACTGACGCCCTTTGCGCTGAAGCGCCAGGTCCTGGAGCAGGTTCTGAGCTGGCAGTTTAGCCAGGCGCTGGCTGATGGAGAGCTGGAGTTTCTCGAAGGCCGCTGGTTAAGCATCCATGTACGTGACATTGGTCTCAAATGGTATACCTCTGTTGAGAACGATAAACTTATCGTCAGCCAAAATGCCGATGCGGATGTGAGTTTTAGCGCTGACGCCAGTGACTTACTGATGATTGCAGCACGTAAGCAGGATCCGGATACGCTTTTCTTCCAGCGTCGCCTGGTAATTGAAGGTGATACAGAATTAGGGCTGTATGTAAAAAATCTGATGGACGCCATCGAGCTGGATCAGATGCCTAAAGCGCTGCGCGTCATGCTGATGCAGTTGGCGGATTTTGTTGAGGCGGGAATGAAAACAACGCCAGACACCAAACAGACCTCGGTAGGTGAGCCATGCTGATTCGAGTTGAGATTCCCATTGATGCCCCTGGTATTGATGCGCTGTTACGCCGTTCATTTGAGAGCGATGCGGAAGCGAAATTAGTGCACGACCTGCGTGAAGATGGTTTCTTAACGCTGGGTTTGGTTGCTACCGATGATGAAGGTCAGGTAGTGGGTTACGTCGCGTTTAGTCCTGTCGATGTTCAGGGCGAAGATCTGCAATGGGTCGGCATGGCGCCGCTCGCGGTGGATAAAAACTACCGGGGGCAGGGGCTGGCGCGTCAGCTGGTCTATGAAGGACTCGATTCCCTGAACGAGTTTGGCTACGCCGCAGTGGTTACGCTGGGGGATCCAGCATTGTACAGCCGCTTTGGCTTTGAGCTGGCAGCACATCATGACCTGCGCTGCCGCTGGCCGGGCACCGAAAGCGCGTTCCAGGTTCATCGCCTGGCGGACGATGCGCTGGAGGGCGTGACGGGCCTTGTGGAATACCACGACCACTTCAATCGTTTTTAACATCCGGGGCTTGCAGGCTGCTCAGTAGAGCCTCAAGCCCTTCGCCTTCTACAAGGCGCTCTTTCTGACGCTTTGTGAGCTGTTTGACGCGATACTCGATGCGCAGAGCCAGCGAACGGTCGCCGACCTGCGCCGCAAATGCCAGGGAGAGTTCCCCCTTTCCACGCAGCGCCTTCGCGCCTTTCCCGCTCTGATGTTGCTTATATCGGCGCTCCACATCGGTGGTAATTCCGGTGTATAAGGCGTTGTCCGCGGTACGGATCAGGTACAGATACCAGGGTGTCATTGTCACCATCGACGTGATAATTTTCAGGCCTACAGTATAAAAGAGAACAGAAATGGAAACACTGACTGCGGTGACCCGCTGGCTGGCGAAGCAGCATGTCGTGACCTGGTGTGTACATCATGAGGGTGAATTGTGGTGCGCGAATGCGTTTTACCTGTTTGATGCTCAGAAGATGGCATTCTATGTGCTGACCGAAGAGAAAACGCGCCATGCTCAGATGTCCGGCCCGCGCGCGCCCGTTGCTGGCACGGTAAACGGCCAGCCCAAAACGGTCGCCCTGATTCGTGGGGTACAGTTTAAAGGGGAAATCCGCCGTCTTGAGGGAGAGGAGAGCGACGTTGCGCGTAAAGCGTATAATCGCCGCTTCCCCGTGGCCAGAATGTTGCCTGCACCCGTGTGGGAGATTCGGCTGGATGAAATCAAATTCACCGATAACACGCTGGGCTTTGGCAAAAAGATGCTCTGGCTACGTGATTCACGCCCCGAGAATACGTAATGCCTCACGGTTAAACGCCGGAAGATCGTCCGGTGTTCGGCTGGTTATCAGCTGATCGTTATCATTCACCATTTCCTGATCGTAAAATTCGGCGCCCGCATTTTTTACATCAATGATGATAGGTTTCACGGCGGTAAGTTTACGGCCACGAATGACATCCGCGCTGATCAGCAACTGTGGGCCATGGCAAATAGCAAACACCGGTTTGCCGCTGTTAACGAAATCCCGGGTAAAGGTCACGAAACGATCGTCCCCGCGCAGGTAGTCCGGCGAGTGACCGCCTGGCAGTAGCAGGGCGTCAAAATCGGCAGGGCGCACATCCTCGATCGCTTTGTCGATGGTGACGCTGGCTTCACCTTTTTTCCCCTTCACCGTTTTGCCTGCCTGTTTTTCAATGGTGATGACTTCATGCCCGGCCTGGCGGAATTCTGCTGCTGGTGATGTAAATTCTGAATCTTCAAACTCATCAGTGATTAAAACGGCAATCTTCTTGCTCATGTTTCCTCCGTTGAGTTGGTTGCGAATAAGGCAGAATTTCCATGTTGACGGATAATTACCTCACGGACTATTAAGTCTGGTCGCTAAGGCTGAGAGTGCAAGACGGACAATTCTGTAAAGGAGCGAGGATGAGTCAGGTGTTAATAACAGGCGCAACGGGGCTGGTAGGCGGAAATTTGCTGCGTATGCTGCTTAATGAACCCCGGGTCAACGCCATTACGGCGCCGACGCGTCGACCGCTGGCTGATACGGTTGGCGTTTATAATCCCCATGATCCGCAGCTAACCGATGCTCTGGCACAAGTCACCGATCCGGTCGATATCGTTTTTTGTTGTCTGGGAACCACCCGACGTGAAGCCGGCTCGAAAGAGGCGTTTATCCACGCTGACTATACGCTGGTGGTGGACACCGCCCTGACGGGACGTCGGTTAGGCGCTCAGCATATGCTGGTGGTGAGTTCGATGGGCGCGAATACGAATTCACCGTTTTTTTATAACCGGGTGAAAGGGGAAATGGAGCAGGCGTTAATCGCGCAGAAATGGCCGCGCCTGACGATTGTCCGACCTTCGATGCTACTGGGGGAACGGGATAAGCAGCGGACGAATGAGAAGTTTTTAGCGCCGTTGTTCAGGCTGCTACCGGGTAACTGGAAGTCGATTGACGCGCGGGATGTTGCACGGGCAATGTTGGCAGAAGCGCTGGCGCCAGGAGATGAGGGCGTTACCATCCTGACCTCTTCCGAGCTACGCGAAAGGGCAAAATAAAATGCCGGGTGGCGTGGACGCTTATCCGACCTACAAACGATGACGTCCTGTAGGCCGGATAAGACGCTTATGCGTCGCTATCCGGCATCGGTATTACTTAATAAACGTAAAGGCCGTAGTGACGCGTTTCACGCCGCTTACCCGGCTGGCGATATCTGCCGCCGCCTTCGCTTCACGTTCAGTAACCAGACCCAGCAGGAACACTTCCCCGTTCTCGGTGGTGACTTTCACGTTAGAGGATTTCACCTGATCGCTGGTCAGCAACTGGGAACGTACTTTGGTGGTGATCCAGGTATCGTTGGACGCATCGCCCAGGCCGATTGGCTGACCCTGACGGATCTCATTAAAGACCTCAGTGGTACCTTCTACGCCCATTGCAATCTGTTTTGCCCGCGCAGACAGTTCGCTATTCGGTGACTGACCGACCAGCAGAACCTTGCCCTGATAGGCGCTAACGTTGATACGCGCTTCTTTCTTGATCTGGGCATCTTTCGACAACGCCGTATTGACGCGTAATTCCAGGGTTCCGTCATCTACCTGAGTGCCGACACTACGCGGATCCGTCGCGGCTTTAGTCCCGACGGCTGCGGTTCCGACCACGGCGGCAGCTACACAGCCTTGCAGCAGCAGTGCAGCGATAATCACAGCAAGCGGCGAAAATGCCTTCATGTGTACTCCTTAATCATCCTGGTGAGGAAAAAGCGTGTTATCGATGAGATCGCAAAGGCAGTTGACCGTCAGCATATGCATTTCCTGAACGCGGGCACTGTGGTGTGAGGGAATGCGGATTTCAACATCCTGCGGCCCCAGCAATCCGGCCAGCTCCCCTCCGTCATACCCGGTCAGCGCGACGATTGTCATGTCGCGTGTCACTGCGGCTTCAACAGCTTTTACGATATCGCGGCTATTACCACGCGTAGAGATTGCCAGCAGAACATCACCTGCATGTCCCAGCGCACGGACTTGTTTTGCATAAACTTCGTCGTGCAGGCGATCGTTGGCAATCGCAGTTAAGACCACATTATCAGTATTTAGTGCAATAGCAGGTAAACTTGGTCGTTCCGTTTCAAAACGATTGATCATGCTGGCAGCAAAATGCTGTGCGTTGGCAGCGGACGTCCCATTACCACAACAGAGAATTTTGTTGCCATTGAGCAGGGACTGAACCAGCGTCATGGCTGCACGGGAGATCGCATCCGGGAGCGCTTCAGCCGCAGCTATCTGAGTTTGAATGCTTTCTGTAAAGCAGACTTTAATTCTATCTAACACGCTAATCCTTAAGAACCAGGCTCTGAATCTTCAACTATGAGCGGTCGTTGAACGCGTCTTTAAACCACTCAACATCATTTCCGGTGAAGGCTAACACATCGAACCGGCAATCCACAGTATCAAAACTCCCATTGTGGCGCGCAAGCCACAAGCGGGCGGTCTGTAATAATTTGTGTTGTTTGCTCCGGGTCACACTCACCGCCGCACCGCCAAACTGGGCTGAACGCCGATAGCGAACTTCAACAAATACGGTGGTGTTGCCTTCACGCATTATCAGGTCGATTTCGCCGCCACGTTCACGCACGTTGGCGGCGATGAAATGCAGTCCTTTGCTCTGCAGCCAGTCACGCGCGGTGGATTCCCACGCGTCACCGGTCTGTTTACTCGTTAACTGGCGGGGACGACTTGTCCTTGCTGGTATTTGAGCCATGATAACTTCCTGTTAATCACACAATCCTGATTTGCGGTTAATGCGCCAGTGTTGCCGTTAATTTCGAAGCCCTGCACCTGACGCATTTGCGAGAAGTGGTTGGCAAGCGACCAGGCATCGACACCCATTGCGTACATACGCGCCAGCGAGTAGTCGTTACGCACCGCGCCAAGCGCCTGCTGCATGAGAGGCGTGTTAGCGCCTGCCAGCATTGGGATTTCGCTGTACTGCAAGCCTTCCATTTCCAGACGGAAGTCCGGGCCAGCGGTTCCCTGAGCGCTACGGGAGCTGGCATACAGCGATGCTCCGCTCTGGCTGCCGTTACGCATGGCGATCATCGGTTTAATAAAGGCGATTTCTTCCGGCGTCGCCAGAATATACACGGCGTCAACACGACCACTGCCGCCGGTGATTTGTGCATCTGTAGGCGCTGCCGGAATCGTCAGACCGCCAATCGTCACGCCAGGCTGCGCAGGTACAGAAGAGGCTACCGGGCTGCCCGTCAGGGAAATCCCCGATCCGCCGTTGACGCCCATTTTCAGCTCAGCAGTGGAGCCGAACTTCTGCTGCAGCACTACGCCGCCACCCAGCTTTTGCCACTCCTGCGCAAAAGCATTAGCCACGCGATCGCCTAACGAACTGCGTGGGAGCAACAGCAGCGGCGTTTGTTTACCTTGATCACGGATGTGGCGTGCGGCATCGCGCGCTTCATCTTCTGGCGACAGGGCAAAGTAGCAGACGTTCGGCAGGTTTTTCACCGCCTCCGGCTGGTTAAGCGCCAGGACGTTCAATGGCGTGTTGCTTTTCATCAGCTCTTCAACATTATTCTTCAACAGCGGGCCAACCACGATGCTGGCGCCATCCTGCTGTACCTGGGTCAGGATCTGATTCAGCGGCTGCGACGAGGTGTCGTAGATTTTCAGCTCAGCGGACGGATTTGCCGGCGCGCTGGCGGTTGTTGGTTGTGCAGGCGCTGTAGGCTGTGGGGCTGTCGTTTCTGGCTGTGCAGGATCCTCATTGGTCAGATCGCTTACTGACGCCTGAGAAGGGCTGGCAACACCGTCTGTCGTTTGCGGTTGTTCCGTAGTCGCAGCAGCAGAGGCATCCGCAGCAGGCGCGGCGGCAACAGGAGCTGCTACCGGTTGAGTGCCCATGTTTTTCGCGGCTTCAAAGCCTTGCTGAATAGTACGACCAAATACAGCGGCCTGACCGTTCAGCGGCAGCAGCAGGGCAATTTTGCTGGTGGAAGCTGGCTTAAAGCTCTGCACGTTAACCAACTGCGTTGGCAGCAGTTTTGCCCCCGGGTTTTGTGGGTAACGTTTTTGCCAGTCGGCAATACCGGCTTTCATCATGTCCGGGTCGTTACGGTTATCGAACCAGACGCGCTGGAGGTCCAGCCAGCCTTGCAGTACGTTTTCATCAGCATTGATGACCAGCGTCTGAGCTTGTTCCTGGGTCATGGACGACAGCGCTTGCCAGGTTGCATCTATGTTTTTCTGCTTAGCGTTCGCGGCCAGCAGTGGTTCCTGTGCGATCAGGGCGCGCAGCAGAGTCAGCGACGGGCGGCCCTGATTGGCGTCGATTTGCGCCTGCCAGTAACGCGCCTGCTGGTTTTGGTCGAAATCGGCGGGCGTGAGTTTATCCAGCAGGGCCTGTGCTCCCGCGACATCTTTCTGCGCGAGTTTGATCTCGACGGCCAGCAGTGACTGCTCACGACGCTGGGCATCGTTTAGCTTCTGCGGTAACTGGTTGAACAATTCGATAGCCTGCTGGCTCTTGCCTTCTTTCAGCAGTGCACGAATGGCGAGTAATTGCCAGTTGGTCTTGCTATCATCTGAGCTTTGCTGCATCTGTTGCAGATAAAAGCCGGAATCAGCCTGCGCAGTGCCCTGCATATGGGCTGCACTCTGGTCTGGCGCCTGGGTGCCACAGCCTGCGAAAATCAATGCTGCCAGAATGACTGGTAGCGCGCGCGCGGCTTTCAAACGAGAAAATGTTGAGGGTACCATACTGTATCCAGTGATATTTTTTTACGCAATGCTCAATATTAAATCGGCAATACGGACGACACAATGAAACAACACGAATCGGCGGATAATTCTCAAGGCCAACTCTTTATTGTACCTACTCCTATCGGAAATTTGGCTGATATTACCCAACGAGCGCTCGAAGTTTTACAAGCCGTTGATTTAATTGCCGCTGAAGACACCCGTCATACCGGATTATTGTTACAACACTTCGCGATTAACGCCCGTTTGTTTGCCTTACACGATCACAATGAGCAACAAAAAGCCGAGACGCTGGTGGCAAAGCTTAAAGAGGGGCAAAACATCGCGTTGGTTTCCGATGCCGGAACGCCGCTGATTAACGACCCGGGCTACCATCTGGTGCGCACCTGTCGCGAAGCAGGCATCCGCGTGGTACCGCTGCCTGGCCCGTGCGCGGCGATTGCCGCGCTGAGTGCTGCTGGTCTGCCATCTGACCGTTTTTGTTACGAAGGCTTCCTGCCTGCGAAATCAAAAGGCCGCCGCGATGCGATGAAAGCCATTGAGGCAGAACCGCGTACGCTTATTTTTTATGAATCCACCCACCGTTTACTGGATAGCCTGGAAGATATGGTCGCCGTCTGGGGAGAATCCCGTTATGTGGTGCTGGCGCGCGAACTGACCAAAACCTGGGAAACCATTCACGGCGCGCCGGTCGGCGAACTGCTGGCGTGGGTCAAGGAAGATGAAAACCGTCGTAAGGGCGAAATGGTGCTGATTGTCGAAGGGCATAAAGCGCAAGAAGATGACCTCCCGGCTGATGCGCTGCGTACGCTGGCGTTGTTACAAAAAGAGCTGCCGCTGAAGAAAGCGGCGGCGCTGGCAGCGGAAATCCACGGCGTGAAAAAGAATGCGCTGTATAAGTACGCGCTGGACCAGCAGGGGGAGTAAAAAGACTGAGATTAAACGTCTGCTTGTCGGAAGAAATGTCGGAAGAAATGTCGGAAGAACCCGCTGAAAGCGTTGCAGCTAAAAGGCAAACTGCAACGCGGTGGCGCGACAAAAAGGAGGATGTGGCGCTTGCTGTAAATTTTATTTATCAGGGTATTGTGAGCCGTCAATCAGGCAACTCACATTGCGGTGCAGCCATAAAAATGAAGCAGGCATAGTCGTTGTAACGGTGGCGGCCAGGTATTTTTCTACCGCGTCGTGCTTCCCTTCGCCTGCTATCAGCAGCAAGATCTCTTTAGCATTCAGGATGTCCTTCAACCCTGGCGTATACCGCGTATAACACGCTGAGCAGCCGTTTTTGACATGTCATGATGGTGTGTTTCCCCCCTTATTATTCGAAAGATGAGCGCTACCTGACATCACGCAGATAGCACTCGCGCAGAATATAATAATGGTCACGATAATTCGCAGGTAGCCATCAATTTGTTTGCTGAACCACAGACGTTAATTTTACTCCGCACCACTTCTTTCATTGCATCCATACCGACCCGCATGTAATAGCGAGGATCGTTGCCCTGCGGATTTTCTGCAAACCATGCTTTGACCGCGTCGGCAAAGGCGATTTTCAGTTCGGTGGCCACGTTAACTTTGCATATTCCCAGCTCGATTGTGCGGCGGACGTAGTCGTCAGGAACATCGCTTGCACCATGCAGCACCAGCGGAATATCCACCACTTCACGAATTTCCCCTAAACGCTGGAAATCGATTTTGGGTGTTTTAGTGTACAAACCGTGTGCTGTGCCGATGGCAACAGCCAGGCTGTCGACGCCGGTACGTTCGACAAACCGTTTCGCTTCCTGCGGGTCGGTCAGGAAGGCGCTTTCGGCATCCACGCTCATATCATCTTCAACGCCGCCGAGGCGGCCCAGCTCAGCTTCCACGCTGCAATCTTTGGCATGGCAAAAGTCCACAACGGATTTCACCAGTTTCACATTTTCTTCAAACGGAAAGTGGCTGCCATCAATCATGGCGCTGCGCACCCCGGCATTTACCTTGCGACGGATATCGTCCAGTGATTCATGGTGATCGAGGTGCAGCGCAAGCGGTATACCGTAGCTGGTGGAATAAGCGCTGCACAGCGCGTAGATCTCTTCCAGCGCGATATGTTTAAACGTACCCGGCGTTCCGGCAAGGATCACCGGCGATTGCATTTCATAGCACACTTCCAGGATCGCCTGGATCGTTTCGGCGTTATGGATGTTAAAGGCCGGTACGGCATAGCCTTTTTTTTGCGCATCCTGCAGGAGGTATTTTGTAGAAATAATGCTCATAAAACGATCCTTTTAGGCGTTCCAGGGATGAATAACAACGCCCTGTACGACGCGGTTCACGGTACCGCTGGCAGAAGGCGTATCTGGCGTATTACCGATACTGATTGACTGTGTCAGGGCGAAGACCTGCGCATACATCAGGAAGCAGAACGCAAGTTCCATATCAATGAAGCTGCGGGCAGGCGGCAGCAGGATATGCGGGCCGGCTTCAATCACGTCATCGGTTTGTGCGGCAATCGCGACTACCCGCAGCGCCTGCCGATCGCGGCGTAACTCAGCTAACAGATCAAGATCGTATTGGCGTGTATAGGGGTGGCTGGAAACAAAGACCACTACCAGCGTTTCGTTATCAACCAGCGATTTTGGCCCATGACGAAAACCGGTCGGCGAGTCATAGAATGCCGCCAGTTTACCCGCTGTCAGTTCCAGGACTTTCAGTGCCGATTCACGCGCGGCTCCCTGTAACCCACCGCTACCGAGGTAGACGATCCGTTTCCATGGCGCGTTGCCGAACACGCCGTCGCTGAAATCACCCAGTGAAGTCAGGATCGTCTGGCAACGATCGGCCACGTCGCGGAAGGTCTGGCTGTTGATTTTTTGCGGGGCGAATACCGCCAGGCAACTGGCCATCATGGTAGTAATACTGCTGGTCATGGCGAAGCCACGGTCGTGCGTTTCAGCAGGCATTAACAGTGCAAAGGCATTGTCGCTTGCGACGGCGTTTTGATACAGGCTACCTGCTTCGTTACACGTAATTGGCAGGTGATAGCACTCAGGTACAAACTGATTAGCCAGTTCCACAGCCGCAACGCTTTCGGGGCTGTTACCTGAGCGCGCGAAAGAAACCAGCAGCAACGGATGTGCTGGATTCAGATAATCCATCGGATTGGTGACCAGATCGGTGGTCGGCACGGCGCTGATGTTTTTTCCGGTTTGGCTTGCCAGCCACGGAGCAATAATGTCGCCGATAAATGCGGAAGTACCCGCCCCGGTCAGTACGATCCGCAGATCGTTTTTGCGCAACAATGGCGCGAGAAAGCTATCAATGGCGGATCGAATATTATCGATATTAGCGAGAGAGCGGATCCAACTAGCGGGTTGCTGACGGATCTCTTCTTCTGTCCAGGTGCCCGTCGACGCGTGAGCAGGGGTGTAGGTTTCTGGCATAACTTAAGTCCTTAGTCTCGTAAATTCCACATAAGACGCTGGCAAAATGTCGCTATCTTTCGTTTCGTTTCACTTGTTCATATGATCGATTGATTAAAATCTATATGAAAGAAAGTGAAAGAGCAATGATGCAAAATGAAATAAAACGAAATTTGTGATCGTGAGAACGGAGGCTGTAATTATCTTGTTGATATTTAAATAATCGCTTGCAGATAGTGCGGATCAAAATTTTATAAGCGAAAGGAAAAGAAAGGACCGGCGATCAAAGACCGCAGGCCAATACGAGACAAAATGAAAGGTCTAAAGGGGGAGAGCCTGACCCTGAATCCAGATCTGCTGCAAATGCAGGCCGCTATTGAGGGCGATAATGTCGGCATATTTGCCCACCGCTAACGATCCGCGTTGGCGATCGATTCCCAACAGGCGAGCGGGATGGAGCGAAGCCATGTGGATCGCCTCTTCAGCGGTGATCCCGGTGAACTCGACCATATTACGTACGGCTGCATCAACCGAGAGCGTGCTGCCCGCCAGGCCACCGGAAGCGGTACGCACAATACCGCTGCGCATTTCCACTTCCTCACCGCAGAGTGTATAGCGCCCGTCCGGCATACCAGCTGCCTGCATCGCATCGGTGATCAGCACCAGTCTGTCTTTCGCGCAACAGCAGCACAGCTTCATGGCCGCCGGGTGGACATGGTGTCCGTCAGCGATAAGCTCCAGCCAGGCGCGAGAGTCGGTTAACCCTGCACCAACCATTCCGGGCTCCCGGTGGTGTAAACCGGTCATACCGTTATAGCAGTGAACCAGTCCATCAGCCCCGACATCAAAGGCGGCGCGGGTTTGCTCCCAGGTGGCTGCGCTGTGGCCCAGCATCACCCGTACGTTGCGCTGCTTCAGATGTTTGATAGCCTGCAATGCGCCGGTTTTTTCTGGCGCCAGCGCAACGACGCGCAATGTTTGTTGGGAAATCGCAATCAGTTCATCCAGTTCCCTGAGCTCCAGTTCCCTGAAGAGCTCAGGCGGATGCGCCCCTTTGTTCTGAGGCGTAAAGTACGGACCTTCAAGATAACTACCCAGTACCTGCGCGCCAGGCCCGCCGGAATGGTAGCGATGGGCAATACGTTTCAACGCCCGGTGAATATCTGGTAATGGGGCGGTGACGGTGGTGGGTAGCCAACTGGCTACCCCTTCACGCGCTTTGTGTATTGCCAGCTTATCGAGCTTATCCGGCGCATCATCCATGACATCGACACCTGCGCCTCCGTGCACATGGGTATCGATATATGCAGGGCACAACAGCTCAGCATCGCGCACCATCACGCCTGAGACGATAGGCTCAATGGCTGTAATGGTGCCATCCTCAATACGCACCTGATGATCGTCCAGCCAGCCTTGTTCCGTGAGCAGACGCTTGGCGCGTAGCACCTGTGTCATATCCCTTCCTCGACGGGTTTTTCCTCGCGGCAGCGTCCCAGCTCGTCGACCAGGCTGGTCAAACCCCGATGTCCGCATTCCAGCGCCTGCAAACGAAATGCTTCGCTGCTCAGGTCGTCGCGCTCCAGTACCATTTCCAGCAGCAGTTGCAGATTGGTGCCAGTGATCACTTCAGTACCTTGCCTTTGCATGGCTAGCGTGGAAGCGACGCGAAATGGCGTCCCGCCCAACAGGTCTGTCAGAAACACGATGTCTTGCTGAGCATCCAGCTCACTCACTGCCTGTTCTAGTTGCGAGGTGAGTAAGGCTGTTGTTGAGGTTTCCGGAAAGTCGATGGCGATGAACTGAGTCTGTTCACCTAAAATCTGTTTCATCGCTTTTTCCATTCCGCTGGCAAACCCGCCATGACCCGTCAAAATAATACCTAACATCTACAACCCCTTATATTTACAGGAAGTGACAGAACTTACCCACAACGCCGAGTACTACGGTAATAGCGATAAGGCGCAGAGGGCTCCAGCCACGACGAACCAGCCAGAACATGGTCAATGTGTAGACCAGCGGCAAAAATGCAGGCATCAGCTTGTCTATAACGTCTGTCTGTAGTTTCACAACCGCATCGCCAGCAGTAATTTCCAGCGTGGTGCTCAGGCGAACATAGGTCGCTACCAGCGCGCCGATCACCGTCATCCCAACGATAGATGCCGCATGACCAACCTTTTTAGTGTTAGCTTTAATCAGTGGGATAGCTGCAACGCCCATTCGGTAAGCATAGTGTGCCAGCCCAAAGCGCAGACCAAGATGAACCACGTTAAACATCACAATAAAGACTACAGCGCCAAGAATAGAACCTTGCAGCGCCAGACTTGCCCCGATACCACCGCAAATAGGCAATAACGTTAACCAGAACATGGCGTCACCGATACCGCCAAGCGGCGCACCGACGGCAATCTTGGTGCTTTGAATACTGTTCACATCCTGCTTGGAGCGTTCCATCGCCAGGATAATCCCGATAACAAACGTAACCAGGAACGGGTGCGTGTTGAAGAAGCCCATATGGCCTTTCATTGAACGTGCCAGATCTCGCTTGTTGGTATGGATCTTTTTCAGTGCAGGTAACAGGCCGTACAACCATCCTGATGCCTGCATACGTTCATAGTTGAAAGAGGCCTGTAACAACATGGAACGCCAGGCAACACGGTTGATATCTTTTTTCGTCAGCTCGGCACCGATATTCTGGTCTTCGTAGACGTTTTCATTCGTGCCGGACAGCAGCGTTTCTTCGGTTTCGGAAATGTTCGGCAGAGCCGTTTGATTAGATGCCATCTTCGAATTCCTCTTTTTGTGCTGCGGGAGCTGTAGTTTCAGGTGATTTACGCAGAAAATCGATCAGTGCCATGGCCAGTGCTGCTGCGGCGATTGCCAGCACAGGGAGTTTGAGCCAGGCGGCGGCGACAAAACCCAGGATGAAGTAAGGGATGTAGACGTTTTTCATCATGATTTTCAGCAGTACGGCGAAACCGATAGCTGGCATGATGCCGCCTGCCACGCCGAGGCCGTCAATTAGGCGGGTCGGCAGAACATCTATAGCTGTTTTGGCATGTTCCGCACCAAAGTAAATCGGCAGGAACGCGCATAAAAAATAGAAGGTCCCCAGCGCCAGCAACGCCAGATAGTTGACCCGCTCAATCCCGGCGGTATCGGCATTCGCTGCCATGCGGTCGCAGCGAGCCATCACCCCGGACATCACAGAGAACAGGAAGGTAATGCCCATCTGTACCGCTACCGCGAACGGTACAGCGACACCGACAGCTACTTCCGGTTTTACGCCAGTGGTGATGGCGAAAGTCGTTCCCACGATGGTGCCGATGATGACGTTTGGCGGCTGTGCTCCCGCCAGCGGAGCCAGGCCCATCCACACCAGTTCCAGCGTACCCCCGGTTAAAATACCGGTATGCAGATCGCCCAGAATCAGGCCGACCAGCGGCCCGAGAACAACCGGGCGGTGCATGTGCGTTAACCCGTTGAACATATCCAGGCCTGCAATAAAGGCGAGAATACCCAACGCAAAAGCCTGCAACAGACTGATTTCCATTGTGAATCCCTCAGAGAAGTTTATAGAGGTCCTGGGCGGGTTCTGTTGGAACGCCCTGAACGAAGCATTCCACCCCAGCGGCTTTCAACCCGTTGAACGCCGCTATATCGGCAGCGTCTACAGAAACCGTTTTGGCGATTTGCTGCTTGCCGTTGGCATAGTGCATGTTGCCAACGTTGATACGATTAACAGGAACACCGCCTTCGACCAGACGGTAGAAATCCGCAGGCGATTTGCAGACCAGCAAAATTTTCTGGCGATCGGCGGCACGGTGAATATTGTCGATTACTTTTTGTAGTGACCAGAAGCGCACGGCAATCCCTTCCGCCAGAACCATTTCCATCAGGTTTTGCTGCACCGGATCTTCAGCCACCTCATCATTGGCGACCAGCACCAGATTTGCCCCCGCAAATCCGACCCATTGCACACCGACCTGACCGTGAATTAAACGTTCGTCAATGCGACTTAATACAATGTTTGGCATGGTATTTTTCTCTTTCTTGTTATGCGTTATGGGATGAATCACCCAGGCTGGCGCAGTGATATTGCTGCAGTATGTCCTGAATATGGTTAATGATGAGTTCTCGCGGTGTCGCGCTGAGATCTCCCTCGCGCACTTTTACGTACTGCAAGGGTAGATACTGGCTAATCAGCGGTAACGGGATCGGTTCGTCGGCCAGGTTACGCACCAGACGTTCGAATGCCTCATCAATCTGGCTGTCCGGCCAGTAGTAACGAACCCGATCTGAGTAGCTATATCCGCGGGCCAAACGGCGCGCATTGCCATCGCCGTGATAGTGGCTCTGCCAGTACTCCGGACGATCAAGCATCACGCTTTCCAGGACATGTCGCAGGCCTGAGCTGGCTTTTGCGGGCAGCAATTCCTCTTCAATAGCGGCTAATGAAAATAACGCTTCGCGCAGGGCAAAGGTCAGCGCCGGGCCGACTTTCAGGATCGCGAAATGATCTTTAACCAACTGGTGCAAGGACTGAGGCGTTTGGTAATCGGTAGAATGCGCTTCAAAAACCAGCGTGTCGTAGTCTTCCACCATTTTGCTGAGTGCCACGGCTTTCTGCGGTTGATAATCAATGATGTGCGTGTGGTCGAATTCAACGCCAGGTTGCACGACCAGGGCGATAATACGTGCCCATATACCTTCCAGCCCGCGCTTTTCAAAGGCGTGATAGTGGGACTGCAGCGTTGCGCGTGCCGCATCCGGCGTTGTTACCGCCAGTTCGGTTAACGCTTCGTGTGCGCCACCAGGAACCGGAACTTCTGTGCCAATCACATAGACTAGGTCAGACTCGCCAAAATGTGCCATACAGGTTTCTTCGGCGACTTTGGCCAGGCGTGCGGCGCGCTCAGCGACGATTTCATCTGTCAGTGGAACCGGGTCGTTGGCACAAGACATGCTGCAATCGAGGTGGATTTTTTTAAAGCCTGCGGCGACATAGCTCTTGATCAGATCGTCAGCATTGGCCATTGCCTGTTCCGCAGGCAGATTTTGCCAACGGTTTGGCCCGAGATGGTCTCCGCCGAGAATCAGCATATCCTGAGAAAAATCAAGCGAGTCGGCTAATCGGCAGACAAAACTGCGAAAATCGGCTGGCGTCATACCTGTATAGCCGCCAAACTGGTCAACCTGATTAGAGGTTGCTTCGATCAACAGCGGTGTATGATTGGCATGGGCGTAGCGTATTGCGGCTTCCAGTACGATTGGATGCGCGGAACAAACGGCATAAATCCCGTTTGCTTTCCCCCGTTTATGCTGCTCGACCATTTTAGTTAGATGTTTCACTTTCCTCTCCAGGTCAGATTACTGCGACATCAATCTTTCGTTTTGTTTCATTTAATACTGCATTATGGTGTTATAAAAATAAAACGAAAGATAATAGTTTTCCGATCTGTTTCACAAAAGAAACGCAATGAAAGGTTTCAGCGTAAGTTCGTCCGGCTCTTCCCTGCTTGCGGGGCTTGCATTCGCGTAAAAGAAAGGCGTTAATAGATAAAACGAAATAAAACGAAAGGTTCAACTAAAGGATTTCTTATGAGTAACACCGAGTCCTCTGCAGACAAGCGCGTTATTGGCACCAGCGAAAGACGTGAGCAGATCATCCAGCGGTTACGGCAGCAGGGAAGCGTTCAGGTTAACGATCTCTCCTTATTTTTCGGCGTCTCCACGGTCACTATTCGCAACGACCTCGCTTTTCTGGAAAAGCAGGGGATTGCGGTACGTGCCTATGGCGGGGCGCTGATTTGCGAAAGCAATGCGCCTGTTGTGGAGCCTTCTGTTGAAGATAAGAGTTCACTTAATACGGCAGTAAAACGCAGTATTGCCAGAGCCGCCGCAGAGCTGATTCAACCGGGACACCGCGTGATCCTTGACTCCGGTACCACGACCTATGAAATTGCCCGCCTGATGCGCCAGCATACCAATGTCATTGCTATGACCAACGGTATGAATGTCGCCAATGCGTTACTGGAAGCAGAAGGGGTTGAGCTGCTGATGACCGGCGGTCATTTGCGTCGTCAGTCACAATCTTTTTATGGCGATCAGGCAGAGCAATCGCTCCAAAATTATCACTTCGACATGCTGTTTCTTGGCGTTGATGCTATTGATTTAGAGCGTGGTGTTAGCACGCACAACGAAGATGAAGCGCGTCTCAACCGTCGGATGTGTGAAGTGGCTGAACGTATTATTGTTGTTACCGACTCGACGAAGTTTAACCGCTCCAGCCTGCATAAGATCATTGATACTCAGAGGATCCATACCATCATTGTTGATGAAGGTATCCCAGAGGAGAGTTTGCAGGAACTACGCCGCAGCGGTGTTGAAGTGATCATTGTTGAGTAGTCCCGCTCTAAAATTCAAAAATGTGATCCCATTCAATTAAACAAAAACAAACCATAAGCGAGCTTTTTTAGTAGCTCGCTTTCGTTTTTTTGCATGCTTCCCGTCTCTTTCTCGCATCTTACCCGTTTTGAGTCTTTTCATTTTTTCGGTTTTCTTCGTTTCGGTTTGCTAAAACGAAAGAAAATAGTCAGTTTTGGTTAAATTAAACGCTGAGTCTGTGCGCACAAATTCACCTTATTGCTTCTGATGTAATATATTCAAAAGAAAACGAAAGTGCTAAAGCGCTAAAACAAAACAACATGAATATTTGATGGAGCAATAGAAATGCTGGATAACTTAAGACGTCGCGAGCAAATAATTGATCTGCTGTGCGATCAGGGTAGCGTTCGTGTCGAGCCACTGAGCGTCCATTTTGGTGTGTCATCGGTCACGATCCGCAACGACTTACGTTATCTGGAGCAGAAAGGATGCGTCATGCGCTCCTACGGCGGGGCGGTTCTCAATCAGCACTTTGCCCTTGACCGACCTTTGCAGGATAAGGACCGGCTGAATCGCGATGTGAAAACGCGTATTGCCGAAAAAGCAGCCAGCTTTGTGAAAGATGGTGACACGTTAATCCTCGATTCCGGTTCGACCACCACGCTCATTCCTCCAATGTTAAAGAATCGCCGCGATCTGGTGGTGATGACCAATGCGCTCAACATTGCGTGGGAGCTGGCGAATTTTGAGCGCGTAGACGTCATGATCCTGGGAGGGAACGTCAGGCAAAGCGTCTATTCATTGTATGGCCCTTCAGCAGAACACCAGCTCAGACAATACCGGTTTGATAAGCTTTTTTTGGGCGTTGATGGATTCTGCCTGGAAGCAGGGATAACCACGCCACATCCGGGAGAAGCGCATCTGAATCAGGTAATGTGTGAGGTTGCACAGGAGGTCACGGTAGTCGCTGACTCCAGCAAGTTTGGCCGCAAAAGTTTCTGTATGATTAGCGAAATCAGCGGGATTGACCGGGTGATTACCGACAGCGGTATCCCTGAAAATTATCACCGGACGTTAATCCAGCTTGGGGTGGATGTGGTGATTGCGGATGAATAACTGAAATTGCTGGCGAGATTTTCTCGCCAGCAGTGTTTTAGTGGGTCAGCGTACCCTGTTCAACCAGCAGCAATGCGGCACCGCGAACCCCGCTGGATGCACCATGGATGGCCGGGAATACGCGGGCAGGCTCTAATCCCGGGAACAAGTAACGTGACATGGCCTGCGGCAGCAACGTATAAATTTCCTCGATGTTGGAAACTCCACCGCCGAGAACAAAAGCATCGACATCCAGAATCAACTGCAATTGCGCCAGCGTACAACCCAACATATCAATCCATGCTTCTATGGTAGTAACGGCGCTGGCATTGCCATGACGATAATGCTCCAGCAGGGTCTCCATTTTGAGTTGTTCTCCACTGAAGTGTTTGTGGAGCCACAGTAAACCAGGACCGGATTGATAGCGTTCCAGACACCCTTGTAAGCCACAGCCGCACTTCAACTCAGGCAAGTGATAACGACGCATAAACGTTGCCGGAAGCGGTAAATGGCCGAACTCACTGGCCATTCGGTTGCGACCCCGATACAACTGACCGTCAATGACTAACCCTCCACCCATGCCGGTGCCAATAATGGCACCAAAAATTCGGGAGAACTGGCGAGCCTGCTGGGTATGGGCTTCCGAGAGTGCAAAACAGCAGCAGTCATTGTCCAGTTCAACCGAACGATTGAGGCGGTGGGCCAGATCGTTCATCACCTGGCGTCCTGTGAGGCAAGGCACGTTAGATGACAGTAATTTTCCGGTATGTCTGTCCATAAGACCGGGCATGCCGATGCCAATTTTTCCTTGCGTTCCAGTCGCCCAGTCGGCGGTATCAATAAGTGAAGTAAAGGTCGAAAGAAAGAGTTCATAATCCTGCACTGGCGTGGCGACGCGCTTACGCCAGCAAACCTGCATTTCCTTATCAAAAGCGACAATTTCAGTTTTGGTTCCACCAATATCAACACCGTAAAACATGCCTCATCTCCTCCGGCTTCACAGCGTAACCAGACAGTTTTCCTTGCGAGCGCGCTCTGCGGCAAAGACCATTAAGTGACTTTCCAGTGATTCATCTGGGCCAGAAAGAATCATATTTTGATCGTTGGCCATCACTGCGTGGATAAAGCGATCCATCAGGTAGTAATCTCCACCACCATGCCCCCCCATCTGGGTTTGTGTGCCAGCGGCGATCTCCTCGATCTGATGCACTGTTTCTTTGTCTGTCAGGAAATCAAACACCCGGATTTGCTCGCCATCACCTTCCAGATAACCTCTGGTGCCAAACAGGCGCGTTTTTCGATCTTCCATTTTGGTAAACGCGGTCATGGTAAAGGTCACTGTCTGTTGGTGGGCAAAACGTAAGTTAACAACCTGATGATCCACCACATCATTATCACAACGATAAACGCAACGACCATAAGGCCCATCGCGCAGCGCCTGGCGAACATTCTCTTCGCTAGGATCTGCAGTCAGCACCCGACGGAAGTGTGGAGTGCATTTGTGGTTTTCACCCAGATAAATTTTGCAGGCAGACCAGGGACAGGTTGCTTCAACCTGACAATCAAGGCAGCGGTCGGCGGCACCAGCAGGCTGATTCTCTTTCACAAAGTGACTCAGGCTACCAAATGATCCTACGTCCTGGCAGTTGTCGCTCATGATGTAGCGGATCCAGTCCAAATCATGACAGGATTTCTGTAACAACATAAATGACGATTCTGCTTCATTGCGCCAGTTACCACGTACAAACGAGTGCGCCTGATGCCAGTAACCTACGGGTTCGAGATGCTGCATGCTGACAATATCGCCAATTACGCCATCATCAAGCAGTGATTTCAGCTTTTGCGTATAGCGGGTGTAACGCAGGACGTGCGCGACGGCCAGTAATACGTTGTTGCGTTTGACCGCATCAATAATGATCCGGCAATCTTCTGGCGTAGGGGCGAGCGGTTTTTCCAGCAGAATGTGATAGCCGAGATTAGCAAACGCCACGGCAGGATCTTTGTGCATATTATCCTGCGTGCAAATAAGTACCACATCGGCCATTTTGGGTTGGGCCGCAGCTTCTTGCCAGTCGCAAAACACGTTATTTGGGTCAATCTTATGCTGTGCGACAAACTGCTGGCGGTATGCCTCTCTGGGTTCGGCAACGCCTACCACCTGCATTCTGTCTGGATGTTCAAGCGCATAGCGAGAATATATTTCTCCGCGCGCACCAGCCCCTACCACTAATACGGTCACTTTATTCGCACACATATAAACCTCTCATTTTTCACTTAGCCTGAATAACGGTCAGACCAAATTTTCTTCATGTTTTTTATCAAACAAAAAGGCGGCTTCCAGATTAAATTTCACTTTGATAGATTCACCGGGAAGTGGGGTCCAGTCGGGTGAGGAGTTAATACGTAAGATCATATGTTGCTCACCAATATCAAAATGCAGAAGGTCTTCGTTGCCCATCCTTTCTACGTTGGTAATGTGCGCATCGAACGCCGAGGCATCATGCTGCGAGGCTAACTGAATGGCTTCTGAGCGGATGCCAAACCAGACGCTGGAGTGCGGATATTGCTCCAGTAGGTTACTCAAGCGCGTATTTAGTGGCAGGATTAAATTATCAGCCAGGCGCAGGCCACGAGTGCTGGGGTCAATATCAAGCAGCATAATATTCATTGCCGGATTACCAATAAAACCAGCAACAAATTTATTCCTGGGGTGATGGTAAATATTCCCTGGGGTATCCACCTGCATAATACGGCCGCCATTTAGAACGCAAATCCTGTCTCCCATAGTCATCGCTTCAATCTGATCGTGCGTGACGTACACCATGGTTGCGCTCACGCCTTCGTGACGCAGTTGTCGATGCAGTTCTGTCAGCCGCACGCGCATTGAAACACGCAGTTTTGCATCCAGGTTGGACAGCGGCTCATCAAACAAAAAAACGTCTGGCTTACGCACGATGGCCCTGCCAACGGCTACGCGCTGGCATTGACCGCCTGAAAGCTGACCGGGCTTTTTGTCGAGCAATGTTTCGATTTCCAGCTTGTGTGCTGCTTCCCGGACGCGGATATCAATCTCTTCTTTGCTCATTTTCCCTAACAGACTGAATGCCATATTTTTATAAATCGTCATGTGGGGATAAAGGGCATAATTCTGGAAGACCATGGCAACGCCTCGCTCCTTTGGTAGCAGGTCGTTGACGCACTTCTCTCCGATTGCGATATGGCCATGAGTGATATCTTCCAGACCTGCAATCATGCGTAGCAGCGTTGATTTGGCGCAGCCTGATGGCCCGACAAACACCATGAATTCGCCGTCGTGGATTTCAAGATCAACGCCATGGATCGCCTGAAAGCCATTGGGATAGACTTTGCTTACTGCCTGTAATTGAATACCTGACATAACACTGCCCCTTATCCTTTAATTCCGGCACCAGCGATGCCGCGAATAAAATAGCGCTGGAAGAAGATATAAAGTAACAACATCGGGATAATCGCCAGCAATGCGCCTGCCATTAACATCGGATATTCCACGCCTGAGCGGCCAGAAAGTGAGGCTAATCCTACTGGTAATGTCATTTTATCCATGGAAGTGTTGACGATCAGCGGCCACATTAAATTATTCCAGCTCCACAGTCCGTTAATAATGACGCAGGCAATCAGTCCCGGTTTAATTAATGGCAGCATAATTTTGAAGAAAATAGTCAGATGGTTATACCCATCCATAATGGCTGCTTCTTCCAGTTCTTTAGGTACTGACAGAAAAAACTGACGTAATAAAAAGGCGCTATATATGCTGAATAAGCCCGGTAGCACCAGTCCAGGAATTGAGTTCAGCAAACCGATTTTTTCAACGGTTAAAAACTGTGGGATTAAAAAGATCTGACCGGGCACCATCAGAATTGAAATACACAGCATAAACAGGACATCTCGTCCTTTGAAACGCAGTCGGGAGAAACCGTACGCTGCCATTGCCGCAATCAGCGTCTGCAAAATGACGATGATCAGCGTGGAGACGATCGAGTTAAAGTAAAAGCTGCCAAAAGGCATTTCATGCAAGATTTTACCGTAAGCCTGAAACCCTGGGTTGGCGGGTAGCAGGATCGGCGGAAAGGCGATGCTTTCTGCCTGGGTTTTAAAAGAGGTGATGATCATCCAGATAAACGGAACCACCGTTACCAGCGTCGCGAGGATCATCAGGCCGTAAATTAGCCATTTTTCACGTTTTGTCATGAACATCGTGGTGCCTCACTGTGCTTTAAGTCGTTTACCAATCCATATTTGCAGCAGCGTCAGGACCATCGTGATAACGAAAATCACCACGGCGATTGCTGAGGCATACCCTTTTTCATGGTAGATAAAGGCGTATTTATAGAAGAGATAGGCGATGGTCATCGTCTGATCGTCCACCATGGATGAACTACCAAACAGCAGATAAACCACATCGAAAATTTGCAGCGTTTCGATAAAAGAGATCACCAGTACGAAAAACAGCGTTGGGATCATTAGCGGTAAAGTAATAGACCAGAATCCACGCAATTTGCTGATGCCATCCAGCGACATCGCTTCATAAATTTGTTTGGGGATCCCCTGCAATCCAGCGAGCAGAATGATCATCTTCAGCGCAATAGCCGACCAGATGATAACCAACGAGGCGCTCAGGCGGACGACATCGGGATCGGATAACCAACCGATAGCCGGAAGATCGAAAAAAGCCAGGATCTGATTAATTAAGCCGAAGTTTCGGTTCATCAACCACTGCCAGACCATAGCAATGGCCGCAGGCATAGTGACAGCGGGTAGAAATAACAGCGTGCGAAACAACCACTGACCGCGAATCGCCTGATTCAGGCCAATTGCGAGCAGTAATGACAAAATGGTGATTATCGGTACGCAAATAAAAACATAGGCCAGGGTGTTATATATTGCTGAACGAAACTCATCATCGCTGAATAAATTAATATAGTTATCTAAGCTGATTGTCGTCCAGATCTGAAACTCGCCCAGGTCGGTGAAACTATAAAAAACGTTCTGGAAGAATGGAGTAAAGTAAAAAACAATTAACCCCGCCAGTAACGGCATAATCATTATCCATCCCCAGAAGCGTTCTTCTTTTTCCAGCTTGGTCAGGGATTTTTTGTGCACTTCCCTGGCTGGTAATTGTGGGGATGCAGTTTCATCTGAATAGCTCATACAGACTCCGGGATGCTCACTGTGCAACCAAAATATATTGCGTGGGCGAAAGCGAGAGGGAGCATGGCTCCCTCAGGATTATTTCTGCATTTCTCGTTCAACGCGTTTTGCAACACCAGGCATGACTTTTTCTGGGTCAGTACCCGTCCAGACTTTTTTCAAGCCATCATTCAGGATGCTATTCCACTTGGCGGTATTAGAGCCTGCGGTTGGATATTTATGTGAGAAAGCCAATGAATCTATATAGGCTGAAACATCAATACCCTTAAAGCCTTCAGCCCACTCTTTGGCCACTTTTTGGTTCGCGGGGATCACGACTTTTCCCGTAGCCAGCGTCTGCTGCGCATGCTCAGAACTCATGAACTCAATGAACTTCCACGCCGCATCTTTATGCTGACTTTTTGCTGACATGGCAAATGCCAGGCTATGGGATACACCTGCCTGCTCTGCCATTTTAGGCATTGGTACCACGCCGATGTGATCCTTAATCAGCTCATTTTGAGAGAAGGGTAATGCCCACCATGAGCCTGCGTAGACCATGGCTACCCGGTTTGACTGGAAGACATCCGAGGCTTCCATCTCGCCTGGCGGTTGGATTAGTCCCGCGTTCAGCATGCCTTGAACATCGCGATAGACGGCGATGGCTTTGTCATTGGCAACATCCGTTTTGCCCTCAGGCAGGACAATCTTATCGCCAGCCTGTAATAGCAGATTAAAGTAACTGTCCTGCCCGCTGCTGAATTCCATTGCTAGTGGATAAGACTGTTTATCCAGCCCTTTACGCAACTGCACTGATTTTTGTTTTAAATCGTCCCATGTCCAGTTTTTATCGGGATAGCTCACGCCAGCCTGATCGAACATTTTTTTGTTGTACCAGACGGCAATTGCATCAATATCCCTTGGGATGGCATACTGCTGCGACTGGTATTGATAGGCATCGACTGAGCTTTTAACAAAATCATCCAGTTTCGGCGCTGATTTCTCTTTCAGATAATTGCTCAGTGGTTCCAGCATGCCATTTTTAACATATTGCTGGAAATTAGGCATATTCATCCAGAATACATCCGGTGCTACATTTCCACCGACTGCTGAACTTAGCTTGATAAAATATTGGTCATAAGGTGTTAATTCGATTTCGACTTTGATGCCAGGGTTGTTTTTTTCGAATTCATTAACGAGCTGTTGTTCGCCAGGGAGTTGATTACGGTCCCATAACGTGTAGCGTAATTTAACAGGCTTTGCGTCCGATTGGCCTTCAGCACTCGCGACGACAGGAGTTGCCAGTAAACAGGAAATAAGACAGGCCAATGCGACATTATTTTTATTCAGGGTATACATAACTTCCCTCTTTATTCAGGTCAGAATGCTTATGAGGTAAATTACAGGAGCCTATGAATAATCTGTTTTACATCGGAGAAAGTCAAAGCGGTAAAAAATAGGGGATTATCGCATTAAAACAAGGTCGTCTTTCGGTAGGTTTCTCTTTTATCAAAACGAAAATATAACATAAAACAATGGCGATATTATTTCGTTTAATTTCATGTTGTTAGGTTTATTTTGTGGGTTTGAATCGAAAAAAACAGATGTTTAAAAAAACCTCTTAAAATGCGAACGTTATCACTTTATTTGTTGTTACATAGACATAAAAAACGGGGATAAATCCCCGTTTTTTCGTTGGCTTTCGTTTCGATAATCAGGTCACTGGCGCCGGGTTAAACACCGCCAGTTGGTTATGCAGTCCCCACTGATCCGAGAAGGTTTTCTTACGCCCGCTGGCGACCTCGAGAATAAACTCGAACAATTTCAGACCCACGTCTTCAATGGTTTCTTCTCCGGTAGCGATGGTACCTGCGTTGATGTCCATCAGGTCAAACCAACGATTGGCCAGCTCAGTACGCGTCGCCATTTTTATCACCGGCACCGCCATCAGGCCGTACGGCGTACCGCGACCGGTGGTGAATACCTGCACGGTGATCCCGGAAGCAACCTGCTGCGTACCGCAGACAAAATCGCTGGCGGGCGTTGCGGCGTAAATCAGACCTCGTTTGGTTGGACGCTGGCCCGGCGACAATACTTCGACGATGGCGCTCTTGCCAGATTTGGCGATTGAGCCCAGCGCTTTTTCCACCACGTTTGCCAGACCGCCTTTCTTGTTGCCCGGTGAAGGGTTGGCGCTGCGGTCAGTCTTGCCCATATCCAGGTAGTTATCGTACCAGGCCATCTCTTCGAGCAGGCGCTTACCTACTTCTTCGTTAATCGCGCGCGGGGTCAGAAGGTGGATGGCATCGCGCACTTCGGTCACTTCCGAGAACATCACGGTCGCGCCGCAGCGTACTAACAGGTCGGAGGCATAACCCACCGCTGGGTTGGCCGTCACGCCGGAAAAGGCATCGCTACCGCCGCACTGCATTCCGACCACCAGTTCTGATGCCGGGCAGGTTTCACGTTGGCGTTGGTTGAGCTTTGCCAGATGGCGTTCTGCCACTTGCAAAATATCAGCAACCATCGATTGAAAGCCGACGTGCTTTTCATCCTGCAGACTGACGATGCTGGCGCTGTCGACCGGGATACTTTTTACATCGTGAGTCCCTTCCAGCAGTCGCTCCGGTTGCAGTTTTTCGCAGCCGAGGCCAATAACCATCACTTCACCGCCAAAGTTGGGGTTCAGCGCAATATTATGGATGGTGCGAATCGGCACAATGGCGGCCGGAGCGTTAATCGCCACTCCGCATCCGTACAGGTGATTAAGCCCCACCACGCCGTCAACGTTCGGGTATTTGGGGAGCAGATCGCGCTCAATGATTTTCACCACATAATCCACCACGCCCGCAACGCAGTGCACGCTGGTGGAGATGCCGAGCAGATTCTTGGTGCCAACGCTGCCGTCTGTATTGCGATAGCCTTCGAAGGTATAACCTTCAAGAGGCGGCAGTGGCTCTGGCACTTTGGTTGCCAGCGGCAGCGTCTCCAGCGGCGGGGCCTTGGGCAGCTCAACCATGGATTCATCAATCCAGCTACCGCGCGGGATAGCGCGAACGGCATAGCCTATCACTTCGCCATAACGCACTATTTCGCCGTGAACAGGAATATCGCATAGCGCCACTTTATGACCCTGGGGAATATGTTCAATGAGTTCGAGTTCGTCTGGAAAACGCGTTCCGGCTTTCAGACCATTGTCATTGACAATAATCGCCACATTATCTGTTGCGTGAACTTTAATATAAAACGCCGTTGGCGATTGTTGTCTGATTTCGATGTCGGCCATTGTCCAGTATTCTCCAACAAGGTGGTGATAATAGTGTGGGTATTTATATTTTGAATCTAATTGTAAGTAATAAAGATTCGGTATCGTGAAATAAGAATGTCAGGAGTTTAAAATTAAGAATGTGATCATGATCACTTAAACTCAGCAAGGCCGCGCTACCAGGGACAGGAATACGTAAATGTGTGCATTAGCGCCCATGTATGTGTGCATATGCCCAAAATATTATTTTAATGTCGCGTGATTAGTGAGCGTATGCACAATGATTAACGTTGCGCCGCTGATTATACTAAATCACGGTTTCATAACGTCTGATAAATTATTATGTGTTTTTATTATCGGTAATTTATCACCAGGGATAGCTAACAAATAATAATAAAAATTTTTATGTACCCGAGGTAAATAGAATGATTTTGGATGCAATTGTCGAAAAAAAGAAAGGTACACATACCCGCTATTTAATATTACTGATAATTTTTATTGTAACTGCCGTTAACTATGCGGACCGTGCGACGCTGTCAATTGCCGGCACGGA
Source organism: Citrobacter sp. TBCS-15 (assembly GCF_005280815.1). NCBI lineage: Bacteria > Pseudomonadati > Pseudomonadota > Gammaproteobacteria > Enterobacterales > Enterobacteriaceae > Citrobacter > Citrobacter sp. TBCS-15. The sequence continues at coordinate 144,737 of NZ_SZWK01000101.1, forward strand.
AGTGGCGAAAGAGTTGCACCTCAGTGCCATCTCAATGGGGTATATTTTTTCCGCTTTCGGATGGGCTTACCTGTTGATGCAAATCCCCGGCGGCTGGCTGCTCGATAAGTTCGGCTCGAAGAAAGTCTATACCTGGAGCCTGTTCTTCTGGTCGCTGTTTACCTTCCTGCAGGGCTTTGTCGACATGTTCCCGCTGGCCTGGGCGGGTATTTCAATGTTCATCATGCGCTTTATGCTGGGCTTCTCGGAAGCGCCTTCCTTCCCGGCCAACGCCCGTATCGTGGCGGCCTGGTTCCCGACCAAAGAGCGCGGTACGGCATCCGCGATTTTTAACTCCGCACAGTATTTTTCCCTGGCGCTGTTTTCTCCGCTGCTGGGCTGGCTGACCTTCGCCTGGGGCTGGGAACACGTCTTTACAGTGATGGGGGCGATTGGTTTTGTGCTCACCGGGCTATGGGTAAAGTTTATTCATAACCCAACCGATCACCCGCGTATGTCGCAAGAAGAGCTGAAGTTTATCTCTGAAAACGGCGCGGTCGTGGATATGGACCATAAGAAGCCGGGCGATGTGAAGTCTGGTGGTCCTAAGCTTCATTATATCAAGCAGTTGCTCACCAACCGTATGATGCTTGGCGTGTTCTTCGGACAGTATTTTATTAACACAATTACCTGGTTTTTCCTTACCTGGTTCCCGATTTACCTGGTACAGGAAAAAGGTATGTCGATCCTCAAAGTTGGTCTGGTGGCGTCTATTCCGGCGCTATGTGGATTCATTGGCGGCGTACTGGGTGGGGTGTTCTCTGATTATCTGATTAAACGTGGCTCCAGCATCACCCTGGCGCGTAAGCTGCCGATTGTGCTCGGCATGCTGCTCGCATCAACCATTATTCTGTGTAACTACACCGATAACACCGCTCTGGTAGTAGCGCTGATGGCGCTGGCGTTCTTCGGCAAAGGCTTCGGGGCGTTGGGCTGGCCGGTGATTTCCGATACCGCGCCGAAAGAGATTGTCGGTCTGTGTGGTGGCGTATTTAACGTATTTGGCAACGTGGCCTCCATTGTTACTCCGTTGGTGATTGGGTATCTGGTGAGCGAGTTGCACTCATTTAATGCCGCGCTGATGTTTGTAGGGTGCTCAGCGCTGATGGCAATGGTTTGCTACCTGTTTATTGTCGGTGACATTAAACGTATGGAATTGCAGAAATAAACAAAGGTATAGGCGATGAATAACACTATTTTCCCGAATAAATTTAAAGCGGCCCTCGCGGCGCAGCAGATTCAGATTGGCTGCTGGTCTGCATTAGCCAGTCCAATCAGCACTGAAGTTTTAGGTCTGGCGGGTTTCGACTGGCTGGTGCTGGACGGCGAACATGCGCCGAACGATATCTCGACGTTTATCCCGCAATTGATGGCGCTTAAAGGTAGCGCCAGCGCGCCGGTGGTACGTGTGCCGACCAACGAGCCGGTGATCATTAAGCGTCTGCTGGATATCGGGTTTTACAACTTCCTGATCCCGTTTGTTGAGACCGAAGAAGAGGCGGTGAACGCGGTGGCGTCAACCCGCTATCCACCAGAAGGGATTCGCGGCGTGTCCGTATCCCACCGCGCCAATATGTTTGGCACCGTGCCGGACTATTTTGCGCAGTCGAATAAGAACATCACCATCATCGTGCAGATCGAAAGCCAGCAGGGCGTTGATAACGTTGATGCAATCGCGGCGACTGAAGGCGTTGACGGTATCTTCGTCGGCCCCAGCGATCTGGCTGCGGCGTTAGGCCACCTCGGCAACGCGTCCCATCCCGATGTGCAGAAAGCTATCCAGCACATTTTCGCCCGCGCGAAAGCCCACGGCAAACCAAGCGGCATTCTGGCCCCGGTAGAGGCGGATGCGCGGCGTTATCTGGAGTGGGGCGCGACGTTTGTTGCCGTCGGCAGCGACCTTGGCGTGTTCCGTTCAGCCACGCAGAAACTGGCTGATTCTTTTAAGAAATAACCACCATCGACAGTAGAGAGATAAAGACATGACAATGAAAGTTGGTTTTATTGGCCTCGGTATCATGGGTAAACCAATGAGTAAAAACCTCCTCAAGGCAGGTTACTCGCTGGTGGTTGCCGACCGTAACCCAGAATCTATTGCGGAAGTGATTGCCGCAGGCGCAGAAACCGCCGTCACGGCGAAAGACATTGCCGAGCAGTGTGATGTGATCATCACCATGCTGCCGAACTCTCCGCACGTGAAAGAGGTGGCGCTGGGCGAAGGCGGCATCATTGAAGGGGCGAAACCGGGGACGGTACTGATCGATATGAGTTCCATCGCACCGCTAGCCAGCCGTGAAATCAGCGAGGCGCTGAAAGCGAAAGGTGTGGATATGCTGGATGCGCCGGTCAGCGGCGGCGAGCCAAAAGCGATTGATGGCACGTTGTCGGTGATGGTCGGCGGTGATAAAGCGATTTTCGACAAGTACTATGATCTGCTGAAAGCGATGGCGGGTTCCGTGGTGCATACAGGTGAAATTGGCGCGGGTAACGTCACCAAGTTGGCGAATCAGGTGATTGTGGCGCTGAACATTGCCGCGATGTCTGAAGCGCTGACGCTGGCAACCAAAGCTGGTGTGAACCCGGATCTGGTGTATCAGGCGATCCGTGGCGGGCTGGCGGGCAGCACCGTACTGGATGCGAAAGCGCCGATGGTGATGGACCGCAACTTTAAACCAGGTTTCCGCATTGACCTGCATATTAAAGATCTGGCCAATGCGCTGGATACCTCGCATGGTGTTGGCGCTCAGTTACCGCTGACGGCTGCAGTCATGGAGATGATGCAGGCGCTTCGCGCAGATGGGTTGGGCTCCGCCGATCACAGCGCACTCGCATGCTACTACGAAAAACTGGCGAAAGTGGAAGTCACTCGCTAACAAGAAGGGCGCGGATGCGCGCCCTGTATTTCTTGCCTTGCGCGGCACTGTCAGGCTACATAACTATGAAAATCGTAATTGCCCCAGACTCTTATAAAGAAAGCCTTTCTGCCACCGAGGTAGCTCAGGCAATAGAAAAAGGATTTCGGGAAATTTTCCCCGATGCGCAATATGTGTCTGTTCCGGTTGCCGATGGCGGCGAAGGAACGGTCGAAGCCATGATTGCTGCCACGCAAGGGCGTGAACATTCCGCGTGGGTGACGGGGCCGCTGGGCGAAAAAGTGAATGCCTGCTGGGGCATGTCCGGGGACGGTAAAACCGCGTTTATCGAAATGGCGGCAGCCAGTGGTCTGGCGCTGGTTCCTCCTGAAAAGCGCAATCCGTTAGTCACTACGTCGCGTGGTACCGGAGAGTTGATTTTGCAGGCGCTGAACAGCGGCGCACAGAGCATCATTATCGGCATTGGCGGTAGCGCGACCAACGACGGCGGCGCGGGTATGGCGCAGGCGCTGGGAGCGAAACTCTGTGACGCCAACGGAACTGAAATTGGCTACGGCGGTGGTAGCCTGATGAGTCTGAACGCCATCGATATCTCGGGCCTGGATCCTCGCTTAAAAACCTGTTCAATTCGCGTAGCCTGTGATGTGACCAATCCACTCACCGGCGACACTGGCGCTTCACGTATCTTTGGCCCGCAGAAAGGGGCAACGGAAGAACGCATTCTCGAACTGGACCGTAATCTGTCTCACTATGCTGAGATCATTAAAAAATCGCTGCGGGTCGACGTGAAGGACGTTCCCGGCGCCGGTGCGGCTGGTGGGATGGGCGCAGCGTTAATGGCTTTTTTAGGCGCGGATCTGCGCAGTGGGATAGAGATTGTGACTCAGGCGCTTAATCTGGAAGAACATATTCACGATTGCACGCTGGTAGTGACTGGCGAGGGGCGGATCGACAGCCAGAGTATTCACGGCAAAGTGCCGGTAGGTGTGGCGAATGTCGCGAAGAAGTACCACAAGCCAGTGATTGGTATTGGCGGCAGCCTGACGCATGATGTGGCGGTGGTGCATCAATATGGTATCGATGCGGTGTTTAGCGTATTGACCAGTATCAGCACACTGGAAGAGGCGTTCCGTGGGGCATTTGATAATATTTATCGTGCTTCAAGGAACATTGCCGCCACGCTGGCGATAGGAATGCGCAGTGCGGGGTGACATTGCCCCGCAAACCCTCTATACTGCGCGCCGAAGCTGACCAGACAGTCGCCGCTTCGTCGTCGTCCTCTTCGGGGGAGACGGGCGGAGGGGAGGAAAGTCCGGGCTCCATAGGGCAGGGTGCCAGGTAACGCCTGGGGGGGAAACCCACGACCAGTGCAACAGAGAGCAAACCGCCGATGGCCCACGTAAGTGGGATCAGGTAAGGGTGAAAGGGTGCGGTAAGAGCGCACCGCGCGGCTGGTAACAGTCCGTGGCACGGTAAACTCCACCCGGAGCAAGGCCAAATAGGGGTTCACAAGGTACGGCCCGTACTGAACCCGGGTAGGCTGCTTGAGCCAGTGAGCGATTGCTGGCCTAGATGAATGACTGTCCACGACAGAACCCGGCTTATCGGTCAGCTTCACTCTTTATAAAACCCCGCTTCGGCGGGGTTTTTGCTTTCTGAGTAGGTTGTCATGCCTGATGGCGCTGCGCTTATCAGGCCTACTGGGTGTATGGAACGGGTTTTGTAGGCTGGATAAGGTGGTTACGCCGCCATCCGGCAAATGTTTTCCTGATGGCATTGCGATTGATTCACCACAAATCTGACGTTTATTTCCCACTCATCTAACCTTTATTTCGTTCTTATTAATGTTCCTGATTTCTTTTATAAGAGGAAATGTCTCTCGGGATATTTCTGGTTTTGTGATGAGCAACACAAAACGCTATGCGATACGTTTTTATCGAGAATAATCACGCGCAATCGATCGCCATCACAAAATTAGTTGCTGACAAAGCGCGCAAAATCAGTGTTAATATAATGTTGCATATGATGATGGTTTGTTTTCATTGGTTTAAATATTGATAAATGCAATGTTTTTTTACAAACAAACAAGGAAAAAAAATGTGATGCATGGCGTTATTTAAACACCATAAACGATAAAATATAATTATATTTGATAAATTACTTATTAAATTTAAACGCATTTTTTACCGGTAATTACTCTGTAATTGATTGAAATATAGCCTTTCATGGTTCGAAGAAATAACAGAGAAAATGATGTCGTTATAGCCATAAAAAATCGTTATCCCCCCATCTTTTTTTGATTAAAGTCAGGGTTAAGTGAGATTGATATTTCCTATGTCTATGATTAATAAGCAATTATCAATTTAATGATAATCTTACAAAATGTAAGTGAAGGGGATTTGTGAGTGGTCGCACATATCCTCGTTTGCTTAATTTGGTACACTTCCTGCCGTCAACAAAGTTATTAGAGCAGGACGATATGAATACTATTTCTCTCCCTAAAACACAGCACTTAGTGGTCTTTCAGGAAGTCATTAGAAGTGGTTCTATCGGTTCGGCTGCAAAAGAATTAGGTTTAACTCAACCAGCGGTCAGCAAAATCATTAATGATGTTGAGGCTTATTTTGGTATTGAGTTAGTGGTGCGTAAAAATACCGGTGTTACCTTGACTCAGGCAGGCCAGGTGATGCTCTCATGGTCTGAATCCATTACTCGTGAAATGAAAAACATGGTTGATGAGATGAACAGCATGACGAGTAACGCGGTGGTTGATGTGTCGTTTGGCTTTCCTTCACTGATCGCCTTCACCATCATGTCCGGCATGATTAAAAAATTTAAAGAGGTGTTTCCGAAGGCGCAGGTTTCCATGTATGAAGCGCAACTCTCCTCGTTCTTACCCGCGCTTCGTGATGGGCGCCTGGACTTCGCTATCGGTACGCTGAGTGATGAGATGAAACTACAGGATCTCCATGTTGAGCCGCTCTTTGAGTCAGACTTCATCCTGGTCGCCAGCAAGTCCCGAACATGCACCGGCATCACCTCGCTGAGCGCGTTGAAAAACGAACAGTGGGTGTTGCCACAAACGAATATGGGATACTACCGCGAACTTCTAACTACGTTACAAAATAATGGCATCAGCAGTGAAAACATCGTTAATACTGACTCCGTCGTCACCATTTATAATCTTGTTCTCAATGCTGATTTCTTAACTGTAATTCCCTGTGATATGACCACACCGTTTGGCTCAAACCAGTTTATTACTATCCCGGTACAAGAGACGTTACCCGTCGCGCGTTATGCCGCCGTGTGGTCGAAAAATTATCGAATTAAAAAAGCAGCATCTATTTTGGTGGAATTAGCCAAGGAATATTCATCATATAATTGTCGAAGACGAAGGCAATTAGTTGAAGTTGATTAAAGATTGAATTTGTTTTAACACGGACTCAACGCCATCTGTCTATATCTGACAATGGTTACGGCTATCTATTTACTTTAATACCCAGGTAAGAGGTTCTAATGCACATTACATACGATCTCCCAGTTGCAATTGAAGATATCCTCGAAGCGAAAAAAAGACTGGCGGGGAAAATATATAAAACGGGAATGCCTCGCTCTAACTATTTTAGTGAACGTTGCAAAGGGGAAATTTTCCTCAAGTTTGAAAACATGCAGCGTACCGGTTCATTTAAAATCCGTGGCGCTTTTAACAAGCTCAGTTCATTAACCGAAGCTGAAAGATGTAAAGGCGTGGTGGCTTGCTCTGCAGGGAACCATGCGCAAGGGGTTTCTCTCTCCTGCGCCATGCTCGGAATTGACGGCAAAGTGGTGATGCCGAAAGGCGCGCCGAAGTCTAAAGTGGCGGCAACCTGCGATTATTCCGCAGAAGTTGTGCTGCACGGCGACAACTTCAACGACACCATCGCGAAGGTTAGCGAGATTGTGGAAACGGAAGGCCGTATCTTTATTCCGCCATATGATGACCCGAAAGTCATTGCCGGTCAGGGCACTATTGGTCTGGAAATTCTCGAAGATCTGTACGATGTCGATAACGTGATTGTGCCAATTGGCGGCGGCGGACTGATTGCAGGTATTGCGGTGGCAATTAAATCTATTAACCCGACCATTAAGATTATTGGCGTACAGTCTGAAAACGTTCACGGCATGGCGGCTTCTTTCCGCGCTGGAGAAATAACCACGCACCGAACGACCGGCACCCTGGCGGATGGTTGTGACGTCTCTCGCCCGGGTACTTTAACGTATGAAATCGTTCGTGAGTTGGTGGATGACATTGTCCTGGTCAGCGAAGATGAAATTCGCAATAGCATGGTGGCATTAATTCAGCGAAATAAAGTTGTAACTGAAGGTGCCGGTGCGCTGGCATGCGCAGCATTATTAAGCGGGAAATTAGATAGCTATATCCAGAACAGAAAAACAGTCAGCATTATTTCTGGCGGTAATATCGATCTTTCTCGTGTATCTCAAATTACTGGTTTAGTTGACGCTTAATATACTTCGTTGAGGATAGGATATGAGTACTACTGATAGCATTGTATCCAGCCAGACAAAACAGTCGTCCTGGCGCAAATCGGACACCACCTGGACACTGGGTTTATTTGGTACAGCCATCGGCGCAGGGGTGCTGTTCTTCCCTATCCGCGCAGGTTTTGGCGGACTGATCCCCATTCTGATCATGCTGGTGTTAGCATACCCCATCGCTTTCTATTGCCACCGTGCGCTGGCACGCCTGTGTCTTTCCGGTTCTAACCCTTCCGGTAACATCACAGAAACGGTTGAAGAGCACTTTGGTAAAACGGGCGGCGTGGTAATCACGTTCCTCTACTTCTTTGCGATTTGTCCGCTGCTGTGGATTTATGGCGTCACCATTACCAACACCTTTATGACCTTCTGGGAAAACCAGCTGCAGATGCCCGCGCTGAACCGTGGCTTCGTGGCGCTGTTCCTGTTGCTGCTGATGGCATTCGTCATCTGGTTTGGTAAAGATCTGATGGTTAAAGTGATGAGCTACCTGGTATGGCCGTTCATTGCCAGCCTGGTGCTTATCTCTCTGTCACTGATTCCTTACTGGAACTCTGCGGTTATCGATCAGGTGGATATCAGCAATATCGCCCTGACTGGCCATGACGGCATCCTGGTTACCGTATGGCTGGGTATTTCCATCATGGTGTTCTCTTTCAACTTCTCTCCAATCGTTTCTTCTTTCGTAGTCTCTAAACGCGAAGAGTATGAGAAAGATTACGGTCGCGAATTCACCGAGCAGAAATGTTCTAAAATCATCTCCCGCGCCAGTATGCTGATGGTTGCGGTGGTAATGTTCTTCGCCTTTAGCTGCCTGTTCACGCTCTCTCCGGCAAACATGGCGGATGCGAAAGCGCAAAACATTCCAGTGCTGTCTTACCTGGCGAACCACTTCGCTTCACTGTCCGGTACGAAGTCTACCTTCGCCACCATTCTGGAATACGGTGCTTCAATCATCGCCCTGGTTGCTATCTTCAAATCTTTCTTCGGCCACTATCTGGGGACGCTGGAAGGTCTGAACGGTCTGGTGCTGAAGTTTGGTTACAAAGGCGATAAAACCAAAGTTTCCATGGGTAAGCTCAACACCATCAGCATGATCTTCATCATGGGTTCCACCTGGGTTGTGGCATACGCCAACCCGAACATCCTGGACCTGATTGAAGCAATGGGCGCGCCGATTATTGCCTCTCTGCTCTGCCTGCTGCCGATGTATGCCATCCGTAAAGCGCCATCACTGGCGAAATACCGTGGCCGTCTGGATAACGTGTTTGTTACCGTGATTGGTCTGCTGACCATCCTGAACATTGTCTACAAACTGTTTTAATCCTTAAGCTCAGGATGAGCGGAGTAGTGAAATGAATGAGTTTCCGGTAGTACTGGTTATTAACTGTGGTTCATCTTCCATTAAATTCTCAGTGCTCGATGCAGCAAACTGTGAAGTTTTAATGGCGGGAATTGCAGACGGTATTAACTCTGAAAATGCGTTCATAGCAATTAATGGAGGAGAGCCAGCTAAGCTGGCTCACCACAGCTACGAAGACGCATTAAAAGCGATTGCCGTTGAACTGGAAAAACGTAATTTAATGGACAGTGTGGCCTTAATTGGCCACCGCATTGCCCACGGCGGAAATATCTTTACCGAATCAGCAATTATTACTGAGGAAGTTATCGACAATATTCGCCGGGTATCGCCATTAGCACCGCTACATAATTATGCGAACCTGAGCGGGATTGAATCTGCTCAGCACCTTTTCCCAGGCGTGCAGCAGGTCGCGGTATTTGATACCAGCTTCCATCAGACGATGGCCCCAGAAGCCTATCTGTACGGTTTACCGTGGAAATATTTTGAGGAGTTAGGCGTTCGTCGTTACGGTTTCCACGGCACGTCGCATCGCTATGTTTCGCAACGAGCGCATGAACTTCTGGATCTGCAGAATGATGATTCAGGTCTGGTTGTGGCGCACCTGGGCAACGGCGCGTCTATCTGTGCGGTACGTAACGGGCAGAGCGTTGATACCTCGATGGGCATGACGCCGCTGGAAGGGCTGATGATGGGCACACGCAGCGGCGACGTGGATTTCGGCGCGATGGCGTGGATTGCCGCTGAAACCAACCAGACGCTGAGCGACCTTGAGCGCGTAGTGAATAAAGAGTCCGGTTTGCTGGGTATTTCCGGTCTGTCCTCTGACTTACGTACGTTAGAAAAAGCCTGGCACGAAGGACATGAGCGCGCGCAATTGGCGATTAAAACGTTTGTGCATCGTATTGCGCGTCACATCGCCGGACATGCCGCATCGCTGCATCGTCTTGATGGCATTATTTTCACCGGCGGAATCGGTGAGAACTCAGTATTAATTCGCCGTTTGGTTATCGAGCATTTGGCCGTTTTAGGTGTAAATATCGATAGCGAGATGAATAGTCTGCCAAATTCCCATGGCGAAAGAATTATCTCTAATAAGGATGCTCGTGTTATTTGTGCGGTGATTCCCACAAATGAAGAGAAAATGATTGCTCGTGATGCCATTGCGTTAGGCAAAATTAATATCCCAGTAGCATTTGCATAATTAATTTTCAGCAGAGAGATTATTTTTCATGAAGGTAAATATCGATACCAGCGATATGCTGTATGCCGAAGCCTGGAATGGCTTTAAAGGTACGGACTGGAAAGAAGAAATTAATGTCCGTGATTTTATTCAGCACAACTACACGCCTTATGAAGGGGATGAATCTTTCCTCGCCGAAGCAACGCCAGCAACTACGGCGTTGTGGGAAAAAGTTATGGCGGGCATCCGTATTGAAAACTCGACCCATGCGCCGGTTGATTTCGATACCAATATTGCCACCACTATAACCGCGCATGACGCCGGTTATATTGAACAAGAACTGGAAAAAATCGTCGGTCTGCAAACGGATGCGCCGCTCAAGCGCGCCCTGCATCCGTTTGGCGGCATCAACATGATCAAAAGCTCTTTTGATGCTTATGGTCGTGAGATGGATGCTAATTTTGAATACCTGTTTACTGACCTGCGTAAGACCCACAACCAGGGCGTATTCGATGCTTATTCCCCGGATATGCTGCGCTGCCGTAAATCCGGCGTACTGACCGGTCTGCCGGACGGCTATGGCCGTGGCCGCATCATCGGTGACTACCGCCGCGTCGCGCTGTACGGTATCCGCTACCTGGTGCGTGAGCGTGAACTGCAGTTTGCCGATCTTCAGTCGAATCTGGAGTGGGGGCAGAATCTTGAAGCCACGATTCGTCTGCGTGAAGAACTGTCTGAACACCGTCGCGCTCTGCTGCAAATGCAGGAAATGGCAGCGAAATACGGCTGCGATATCTCTCGTCCGGCGCGTAATGCGCAGGAAGCGGTGCAGTGGGTCTACTTTGCTTACCTGGCTGCGGTGAAATCGCAGAACGGCGGCGCTATGTCGCTGGGCCGTACCGCTTCGTTCCTCGACATCTACATTGAGCGCGACTTCAAAGCGGGAATTTTAAACGAGCAGCAGGCGCAGGAGCTGATCGACCACTTCATTATGAAGATCCGTATGGTGCGCTTCCTGCGTACGCCGGAATTCGACACCCTGTTCTCTGGCGACCCTATCTGGGCGACCGAAGTCATCGGTGGTATGGGGCTGGATGGTCGTACGCTGGTGACCAAAAACTCGTTCCGCTACCTGCATACGCTGCACACCATGGGGCCGGCGCCTGAACCGAACCTGACGGTGCTGTGGTCCGAGCAGCTACCGATTGCCTTCAAAAAATATGCCGCTCAGGTGTCCATCATCACCTCGTCTTTACAGTACGAAAACGATGATCTGATGCGTACTGACTTTAACAGCGATGACTATGCCATTGCCTGCTGTGTCAGCCCGATGGTTATCGGCAAGCAAATGCAGTTCTTCGGTGCGCGCGCCAACCTCGCCAAAACGTTGCTGTACGCAATCAACGGCGGTGTGGATGAGAAACTGAAAATCCAGGTCGGACCGAAAACTGCGCCGCTGATGGATGAAGTGCTGGATTACGACACGGTGATGGAGAGCCTGGACCACTTTATGGACTGGCTGGCCGTGCAGTACATCAGCGCGCTGAACATCATCCACTACATGCACGACAAGTACAGCTACGAAGCTTCGCTGATGGCGCTGCACGATCGTGATGTTTATCGCACGATGGCCTGTGGTATGGCGGGGCTGTCCGTAGCGGCGGATTCACTGTCGGCTATTAAATACGCCCGCGTGAAACCGATTCGTGATGAAAACGGTCTGGCGATCGATTTTGAAATCGAAGGCGACTATCCGCAATACGGTAACAACGACGAGCGCGTAGACAGCATTGCCTGCGACCTGGTCGAACGCTTTATGAAAAAAATTAAGGTGTTGCCAACCTACCGTAACGCGGTGCCGACGCAGTCCATTCTGACCATCACCTCCAACGTGGTGTACGGCCAGAAAACAGGTAACACGCCGGATGGACGTCGCGCAGGTACGCCGTTTGCGCCAGGGGCAAACCCGATGCACGGCCGCGATCGCAAAGGTGCGGTGGCGTCGTTAACCTCGGTCGCCAAACTGCCGTTTACCTATGCCAAAGACGGTATTTCGTACACCTTCTCCATTGTGCCGGCTGCGCTGGGCAAAGAAGATAGCGTGCGTAAAACCAACCTGGTCGGGCTGCTGGATGGTTACTTCCACCATGAAGCGCATGTGGAAGGTGGGCAGCATCTGAACGTTAACGTTATGAACCGTGAAATGTTGATGGATGCCATTGAGCACCCGGAAAACTATCCGAACCTGACGATCCGCGTGTCTGGTTATGCGGTGCGCTTCAACGCGCTGACCCGCGAACAGCAGCAGGACGTTATTTCACGTACTTTCACCCAGGCGCTGTAACGCCGGAGGGGTTATGAGAAAAGTTATTGCAACCGAATGTGCGCCAGGGGCGATTGGACCTTACGTACAGGGTGTGGATCTGGGCAGTATGGTGTTGACCTCAGGTCAGATTCCGGTGTGTCCACAGACCGGTGAAGTGGCAGAAAACGTTGCCGATCAGGCGCGTCAAAGCCTGGAAAACGTGAAAGCGATTGTCGAGTCCGCCGGGTTGAAGGTGAGCGATATCGTCAAGACCACCGTTTTCGTTTCTGACCTGAACGACTTCGCCACCATTAACCAGGTGTACCAGCAGTTTTTTGATGAGCACAAGGCAATCTACCCTACGCGCAGCTGCGTACAGGTCGCCCGCTTACCAAAGGATGTGAAGCTGGAGATTGAAGCCATCGCCGTGCGTGGCGATACGCTGTAATCCCTTGCGGGGCGATCGCAGGATCGCCCCGATCCTTAATGAGTGTGAAACCTGGTCTTCACTGAACGGCAATCCGAGGGTGTGGATATGATTAGCGCATTCGATATTTTCAAGATTGGCATTGGACCTTCCAGCTCCCATACCGTGGGGCCAATGAACGCAGGTAAAAGCTTTATCGATCTGTTGGTCAGCAGCGGGGAACTCTTCAGGACCACGCATATCGTGGTCGATCTTTATGGATCGCTCTCTCTGACCGGCAAAGGTCATGCGACAGACGTCGCCATCATGATGGGACTGGCCGGTAACAGTCCGCAAAACGTTAATATAGATTCAATCCCTGGTTTTACTCAGGAAGTGGCCCGTACCGGACGTTTGCCGGTTGCTCAGGGTACGCATATTGTCGATTTCTCCCCAGACGAAAATATTCTCTTTCATAGCGAAACGCTGCCGCGCCATGAAAATGGTATGCGTATTACCGCGTGGCATGGTAACGAGACACTGTTAAGTAAAACCTATTACTCCATCGGCGGCGGTTTTATCGTCGAAGAGGAGCAATTTGGTCAGGTGCATGACGTTGAAACACCCGTACCCTACAATTTTCATTCCGCCAGCGAATTGCTGAAGCTGTGCGAGCGCAACGGGCTGTCTGTTTCCGGCCTGATGATGCAAAACGAACTGGCGATGCGCAGCAAAGAGGAAATCGATGCTGGTTTTGCCGCCATCTGGGACGTCATGCACGCCGGGATTGAGCGCGGCATGAACACCGAAGGCGTCCTGCCGGGCCCGCTGAACGTCCCGCGTCGCGCCGTGGCGCTGCGGCGACTGTTGGTTTCCAGTGATAACTTGTCCAGTGACCCGATGAACGTGATCGACTGGATCAACATGTTCGCGCTGGCCGTGAGCGAAGAAAACGCCGCCGGGTGTCGGGTTGTTACCGCGCCAACCAACGGCGCATGCGGGATAATTCCCGCCGTGCTGGCCTATTACGACAAATTCCGCCGTCCGGTGAATGCGAACTCGATTGCCCGATATTTGCTGGCAGCAGGAGCTATAGGCGCGCTGTATAAGATGAATGCTTCTATTTCTGGTGCCGAAGTGGGCTGTCAGGGAGAGATTGGCGTAGCCTGTTCCATGGCGGCAGCCGGGCTGACGGAGTTGCTTGGCGGTAGCCCTGCGCAGGTATGCATTGCGGCGGAAATCGCTATGGAGCATAACCTGGGGCTGACCTGCGATCCGGTGGCCGGGCAGGTGCAAATACCGTGTATCGAACGCAATGCGATCAACGCGGTAAAAGCCGTGAACGCCGCGCGTATGGCGCTACGCCGGACGTCTGAGCCACGCGTTTCGCTCGATAAAGTGATCGAGACCATGTACGAAACGGGCAAAGATATGAATGACAAGTACCGTGAAACTTCGCGCGGTGGCCTGGCGATTAAAGTGGTTTGTACCTGAGATGAAAGGGGGCGTTTGTAGGCCGGATAAGGCGTAAGCGCCGCCATCCGGCAATGAATCAATTAACATCCACTGACCAGGATGATGAATCTGAGGCATTGTTCCGTTCACCTTATGTTTATTGCTTCTCTTATGTACCGGTTCCTGTGAACGTGTAAAGGGTGCTATCGCCGCACCCTTTACAATCCCGGCTCCCGGCAGGAAAATTGTTGCTGCGCAATACCCTCCGCTTATTCCTTCAGGCGACCGGGCCGGGCGCGAGGTAGCATCCATGCAAAGCGCGCCCTGAGCCAGCATCCATGCTGGCTCTCCCTGCCTTACGGAAACACGTCGGCAATTTTCAGCCGGACCAGCCCACACCTGACCATCTGCGTTTTTTTGTTTAAACAGCAAAACAGGTTTCACTGGAAGTCAGAGCATTGAAGCGATGACCCCGGTCCGGCTGAAAATCGATGAGGTGTTGACGGCTGACCGGGTCTGCCCGCAGGGATGCGGGCAGAGGGGATGGCCTGCAGGGATGCAGGCTCGGCCCCGACCCGACAGGCAGACGGCATAAGACGAATGAATTGCGCAGCGACGATTTTCCCGCCGGGAGCCTGGGTTGCAAGGGAGGCGGCGATGAGCCTCCCTTGCACGTTCACGGGTAACGGCGTTTCAGAGAAATGACACCGCTGAGGTGAACGGAATCCTGAACTAGAATCACATGTTCTCGATAATGCTTAACTGACAAACATTAGTACTTTAGCGCACCTTTTTTGTTGTGATCTGCTTCAAAAACAGAAATTTAATGCATTTAATGTTATTAAAAGAGAAAATATTTCTTAACTTTTAGAAATTACAGGGGTTTATTTGTAAAGTTTTTCTCTGATCCTGCGCGTATGATTTCTTCATTACTCCAATAGCTCACCTGCACCTTATGTACTGCGTATCGCATTAAGCAGTACGAAAAAAATAAAAAAACCTCTACCTACACATTGAGCGGGAAATTATGGAAACGGCAACGAATAGCAGCGTAATACTCGACGCATCTGCTCCGGCACGTCGGGCGGGAATGACCGAAAGTGAATGGCGCGAAGCCATTAAATTCGACAGTACGGACACCGGCTGGGTCATTATGAGTATCGGTATGGCAATCGGCGCGGGGATTGTTTTTCTTCCCGTCCAGGTAGGACTGATGGGGCTGTGGGTATTCTTACTCTCCTCTATCATCGGCTACCCTGCCATGTATCTGTTCCAGCGTCTGTTTATCAATACGCTGGCTGAATCCCCAGAATGCAAAGACTACCCGAGCGTGATCAGCGGCTACCTGGGTAAAAACTGGGGCATCCTGTTGGGGGCATTGTATTTTGTGATGCTGGTCATCTGGATGTTCGTCTATTCCACCGCCATCACTAACGACAGCGCCTCCTATCTGCACACGTTTGGCCTGACTGAAGGCTTACTGTCCGACAGCCCGTTCTATGGCCTGGTGCTAATTTGCATCCTGGTGGCCATCTCGTCGCGCGGGGAAAAACTGCTGTTTAAAATCTCTACCGGTATGGTACTGACCAAGCTGCTGGTGGTAGCGGCGCTTGGCGTGTCGATGGTAGGGATGTGGCATTTATATAACGTAGGTTCGCTGCCGCCGATGGCGCTGCTGATCAAAAACGCGATTATCACGCTGCCGTTTACGCTGACCTCGATTCTGTTTATTCAGACTCTTAGCCCAATGGTTATCTCATATCGTTCTCGCGAAAAATCCATTGAGGTGGCGCGTCATAAAGCGCTGCGCGCTATGAATATCGCGTTTGGTATTCTGTTCGTTACGGTCTTTTTCTACGCCGTTTCCTTCACGCTGGCGATGGGCCATGACGAAGCGGTTAAAGCCTATGAGCAGAACATTTCCGCTCTGGCGATTGCTGCGCAGTTTATCAGCGGCGATGGTGCTGGCTGGGTGAAAATCGTCAGCGTTATCCTGAACATCTTTGCCGTAATGACTGCCTTCTTCGGCGTCTATTTAGGCTTCCGTGAAGCTACTCAGGGGATCGTGATGAACGTGCTGCGCCGTAAAATGCCAGCCGAGAAAATCAATGAAACCCTGGTGCAGCGCGGCATTATGGTTTTCGCCATTCTGCTGGCCTGGAGCGCAATTGTGCTCAATGCGCCGGTACTGAGCTTCACGTCTATTTGTAGTCCAATCTTCGGCATGGTGGGTTGTCTGATCCCGGCGTGGCTGGTCTACAAAGTTCCTGCACTGCACAAATACAAAGGCGCTTCCCTGTATCTGATTATTATCACGGGCTTGCTGCTGTGCGTTTCTCCGTTCCTGGCATTTTCCTGAGTTATCTGAGCAAAGGTTGTTGTTATGTTTGAGACTACATTGAATCCATTATGGGATAGTTTTATTCGCGCAGTGCAGGAAGAAGTGAAGCCCGCGCTGGGCTGCACGGAACCTATCTCTCTGGCTCTGGCGGCGGCGGTCGCATCGTCTGAGCTGGACGGCGCGGTTGAACGCATTGATGCGTGGGTCTCGCCAAACCTGATGAAAAATGGCCTGGGTGTGACCGTTCCGGGGACTGGCATGGTGGGGTTACCGATTGCCGCCGCGCTGGGCGCGATCGGTGGTAACGCCAAAGCCGGGCTGGAAGTGCTGAAAGACGCTTCGGCTGAGGCGGTGGCGCAGGCCAAAGCGATGCTGAGCGCCGGGAAGGTTACGGTGATGCTGCAAGAGCCTTGCGAAGATATTCTTTTTTCCCGTGCGAAAGTGTACAGCGCTGAAGGATGGGCGTGCGTGACCATTGTTGGCGGCCATACCAACGTTGTGCGCATTGAAACCAACAAAGGCGTGGTGTTCGCGACAGAAGAGAGCACTCAGGAAGAGGAGCAGGAATCACCGCTGGCGGTGCTGTCTCACACGTCGCTGGAAGAGATTCTGGCGTTTGTGAATGCGGTGCCGTTTGCGTCAATCCGCTTTATTCTCGATGCGGCAAAACTGAACGGGGCGTTGTCTCAGGAAGGGCTGCGCGGTAACTGGGGTTTGCACATCGGAACCACGCTTGAGAAGCAGTGCGCGCGTGGCCTGCTGGCAGACGATCTATCTACCGCCATTCTGATCCGTACCAGTGCGGCATCGGATGCGCGAATGGGCGGGGCGACGCTACCGGCGATGAGTAATTCCGGCTCCGGTAATCAGGGGATTACCGCCACCGTTCCGGTGATGGTGGTTGCTGAGCACTTTGGCGCGGATGAGGAAAAACTGGCGCGTGCGCTGATGCTGTCTCACCTGAGCGCAATCTACATCCATCATCAGCTTCCACGTTTGTCCGCACTGTGTGCGGCAACCACGGCGGCGATGGGCGCTGCGGCGGGTATGGCATGGATTGTCGATGGGCGCTACAACACCATAGCGATGGCGATCAGCAGCATGATTGGCGACGTGAGCGGAATGATTTGCGATGGCGCCTCAAACAGCTGCGCGATGAAAGTTTCAACCAGCGCATCTGCGGCGTGGAAAGCGGTGCTGATGGCTCTGGACGATACTGCTGTAACGGGTAACGAAGGGATTGTGGCGCATAATGTGGAGCAATCTATCACTAACCTGTGCGCGCTGGCGTGTCGGTCAATGCAGGAAACCGACAAGCAGATCATTGAGATCATGGCCAGTAAAGCGCATTAATCTGTAGGCTGGGTAAGGCGCAGCCGCTACCCGGCATCAGCCTGAGCCGCCTTTTCAGGCGGCTTCTTCGTCTTCGAGCCGTAGCTCGGCATCGGCCACAATCGCTTCCAGTTCTGTCAGCATTTCTTCATAACCGAAAGTCGCCGTGTCCTGTTTTTGCGGCTCAACCTGCGGCTGGCGTTTTTTTGTTTTTTTCTTGCTCAATAGTCGTACTCCATTGTTTTCCATGACTATACGGGCAAATCTATCAGCAAAGCGCGCAGCGGGGTATCAGCGACTAACGTTATGTTAGTTTCGTCACGAATAAATGCGCCATCGCCGCAGGTGAGCGCTTCTTTTTCGGCACCTGCCGTCACCGCATGGAATCTGCCGTGAATCGACTGTAAGTAAGCCCGCGGCCCATGTAACTGAAAACTGAGCGATTCGCCTTGTTGCAGCTCAACATGATGCACCCAAACCTGTTGGCGCAGATGCAGGCTGCCTTGCTCACCGTCCGGCGAGGCCAGCAGTTGATGCTTACCGGCACTCAGCATGGCTTTCTGCACGCAGGCATTTTCACGCTGCGGGCAGGCATCCAGCCAGAGCTGCATTCTGGTTAACGGCTTATCT
The DNA here is from genome assembly GCF_005280815.1 of Citrobacter sp. TBCS-15. Classification (NCBI taxonomy): domain Bacteria; kingdom Pseudomonadati; phylum Pseudomonadota; class Gammaproteobacteria; order Enterobacterales; family Enterobacteriaceae; genus Citrobacter; species Citrobacter sp. TBCS-15. The sequence continues at coordinate 163,197 of NZ_SZWK01000101.1, forward strand.
TTGCTGATATTGTGTTCGCTATAGCTGATCCCGGGCTGTGTCGCGAGCAATAGCACTTCGCCCGCTTTAGCCTGGATATGGTTGCCTTCGCTGTCGCGGTACTCAGCTTCCCCTTCGAGGATCAGGTTGACGATATCTACCTTCGGATAGGTACGTGGCTGGAAAGAGGCCCCCGGTGCCAGAACTTCCTGGTTCAGAACACGCAGCGAGGCATAACCCAGCAGTTTAGGATCAAAATAGTGTCCAAAGGAGAAGGTATAACGGGCCTGCAGCCAGCCGTAGTCTGCCTGTCCGCATTGTTTGGCTGTACGGGTAGTAATCATAGTTCTTGACCTCTCTTTACTTCCTTTTATGTTAAATGGCTAGACGCTGCATTGTTAGCCAGATATTCTGCCTGGTATGTTCAAATTTCCTGAATGAGAACGAGATGGCCAAAGAAAGGGCTTTAACGCTTGAAGCGTTACGCGTCATGGACGCAATAGACAGACGCGGTAGCTTTGCCGCCGCGGCAGATGAACTGGGGCGGGTTCCTTCAGCCCTCAGCTATACCATGCAGAAGCTGGAGGAAGAGCTGGACGTCGTCTTGTTTGACCGTTCAGGTCACCGCACAAAATTCACCAACGTCGGGCGTATGCTGCTGGAGCGTGGACGCGTCCTGCTGGAGGCTGCGGATAAGCTGACTACTGATGCCGAAGCGCTGGCGCGTGGGTGGGAAACGCATCTGACCATCGTGACCGAAGCGTTGGTGCCGACGGCGGCGTTTTTCCCGCTGATCGACAGGCTTGCCGGGAAGGCCAATACCCAGCTTTCCGTTATCACCGAAGTTCTGGCCGGGGCGTGGGAGCGTCTGGAGCAAGGGCGAGCGGATATCGTGATTGCGCCGGATATGCATTTTCGCTCATCTTCCGAAATCAACTCGCGCAAGCTGTACTCGTTGATGAACGTGTATGTGGCGGCACCGGATCATCCTATCCATCAGGAGCCGGAACCATTATCGGAAGTCACCCGCGTGAAATACCGTGGTATCGCGGTTGCAGATACCGCCCGTGAACGTCCGGTGTTGACTGTGCAACTGTTGGATAAACAACCTCGTCTGACGGTGAGTTCGATAGAAGATAAACGTCAGGCGCTGTTAGCCGGACTGGGTGTGGCGACGATGCCTTACCCGCTGGTGGAAGAGGATATTGCGGCTGGTCGGTTGCGGGTAGTAAGCCCTGAGTCGACAAGTGAAATTGATATCATTATGGCCTGGCGGCGAGACAGTATGGGCGAGGCAAAATCCTGGTGTCTGCGGGAAATCCCCAAACTGTTTGTGGGTAAATAGCCGGACTGTTACGCCGGATGCGGTGCGAAGCACCTTATCCGGCCTGGAAGACGGAGTATGTTGTAGGCCTGATAAGCGCAGCGCCATCAGGCATCTACATATGCTACGTCAGGATAACTGTTTGGGATCGGGCCCGAAGCGGTTACTCCCCTGAGTCCCGTTTTGACAGTTGAAAATGATGATAATCAACCAGCCAACGATCGGGATCAGCAGCACCAGCAGCCACCAGGCTGAACGATCGGTGTCATGCAAACGCCTGAACTGTACCGCCCACCAGGGGATAAACACCAGAACCCCATAAATCGTTGTTAGTATGCCTTCCCCTCCGGCGCGTTCCCAGCCAAGCATTCTGTCCAGGATACCCAGCACGAACGTGAAGATGATGTTGACCAGCACAAACATCCAGTATTCTTTACGACGCGCGCGACCACCAAAACCAAAGTAATTCTTTAATACGTTTAAATACCAATCCATTTTTGCCTCGTTCTGCATTCAATTACTTGTTTTTAAAGTAATCAAATTAAGAATAGCCGTGAATGAAATGATGGTAAATATTTGTGGTGTTAATTATTGACCCCATTGGAGAATTGCTTGTCAGTTAAATATTATGGAGAACATATGATTCCGGCTCAGGGTTCCGTTCACCTTAGCTGCGTGATTTCTCTGAAGCGTAGATACCTGTGAACGTGCAAGGGAGGCTCATCGCCACCTCCCTTGCATCCCAGGCTCCCGGCGGGAAAATCGTCGCGATGCGATTCATTCGGCTTATGCCGTCTGCCTGTCGGGGCGGGGCCGAGCCTGCGTCCATGCAGGCCGTCCCCTCTGTCCGCATCCCTGCGGACAGCCCCGGTCAGCCGTCAACGCCTCATCGATTTTCAGCCGGACCGGGGCCATCGCTTCAACGCTCTGACTTCCAGTTAAATCTGTTTTGCTGTTCAGACCAAAACTCAGATGGTGAGGTGTAGGCTGGTCCGGCTGAAAATTGCCGACGTGTTTCCGTAAGGCCGGGAGAACCCGCAGGGATGCGGGTTCAGGGCGCGCTTTGCAGGGACGCTACCTCGCGCCCGGCCCGGTAGCCTGGAGGAATAAGCGGAGGGAACCACGAAGTGGCAATTTTCCCGCCGGGAGCCGGGATTGTAAAGGGCGTGGCGGAGAACGCCCTTTACACGTTCACAGGAATCGATGTCTCAGAGAAACGATTAACATGAGGTGAACGGAACCCTTTCTCTGATATTGCATGTTCATTACTTCCGCCAATACTGGTTGATACTTTCTGAAACAGAAGCGTTAAATAATCGGCCTAACCTCAAAGTGGACCCGTGTAAATCAGGCGAAACGCTCGTCACGCCCGTGGGGTTCGTTAAGGTCCTGCCACGGCCCAACAGAAATAATACCAGTCGGGTTAATGGTTTTATGGCTACGGAAGTAGTGATTACGGATGTGATCGAAATTGACGGTTTCCGCAATGCCCGGTATCTGGTAGATGTCGCGCAGGAAACCGTACAGGTTCAGATAGTCGCTAATCCGGTGTTTGTCGCACTTGAAATGGGTCACATACACTGGATCAAAACGTACCAGTGTGGTCCACAGGCGAATATCTGCTTCTGTTAACTGATTGCCGGTCAGGTAGCGATGCTGCCCCAGGATTTGCTCCAGTCGCGCCAGGGATTGGAAGACTTTTTCCACGGCGTCGTCGTACGCTTCCTGGCTGGTGGCAAATCCGGCTTTGTACACACCGTTATTGACGTTGTCATAAATCCAGCCATTCAGCTCGTCGATTTGACTTTGCAGGGCTGGCGGATAGTAATCCCCAGCTTTTGCGCCCAAAGCATCAAAAGCGGTGTTAAACATGCGGATGATCTCCGCAGATTCGTTGCTGACAATGGTGTGATTTTTTTTATCCCACAGCACCGGGACGGTTACCCTACCGCTGTAATGCGGATCGGCGTGCAGATAGAGCTGGTAAAGAAACTCGTGTTGATACAGCGTATCGCCGGTTGCAGCCGGGAAGGTATCGTCAAAGGTCCAGCCGTTTTCTAGCATCAGCGGATGTACAACGGAGACGGAAATAAACGGTTCCAGCCCTTTGAGCTTACGCAAAATCAGCGTACGGTGCGCCCACGGACAGGCCAGAGAAACGTAGAGATGATAGCGGTCTTTTTCGGCAGCGAATCCCCCTTCGCCCGTTGGACCCGGTGCGCCATCCGCGGTGAGCCAGTTGCGGTAAGCCGATGCTGAACGTTGAAATTTTCCCCCGGTTGATTTGGTATCATACCAGGTGTCATGCCATACGCCGTCAATCAGTTGTCCCATTTTATCGCCTCCTCAGATAGCAAAAGCGAGGAGATGTCCCCTCGCTTTTTGGTGTGTTCAGTATAGCTCGCTTACCACTTTTTATTCAGAACGCGGTCGATGCTGAATGCGCCCGGACCGGTGATAGCCAGCAGCAGGAAACCGCCTGCGATGGTCAGGTTTTTCATGAACATCAGAGAGTTCACGCCTTCCGCAAAGTTGCTGTGGAAGATGAACGCTGTCAGCAGCGTGAAGCCTGCGGTGAACAGCGCGGTTGTGCGGGTCAGGAAGCCGAACAGGATTGCCAGACCGCCGCCAAACTCAAGCAGGATGACCAGCGGCAACATAAAACCAGGCACGCCCATGGCTTCCATATACTGTTGGGTACCCGCATATCCGGTGATTTTGCCCCAGCCTGAGGAAATAAACAGGATTGGCATCAGAATGCGCGCTACCAGTACACCAACATCTTCTAATTTCTTCATCATTCACTCCAGGAAACCACTCAGGCGGCTTATTTTGTTTTGTGTGCAACGACGCTGCAGAGCGCGTCGTTGCTGTCGATGGAGAGAATCATAAACGTGCTTAATGACAATTGTTAGCAAGGAAAACTGTCAAATTTTTTCAAAAATTTTGAGGTTAGGGGGAGTGAGAGGGATTAGCCGCGCAGTTGCTGCTGTCTGATGGTCGCTTTAACCAGACGCCAGATGCTCCAGACGCTAAAACCGCGCTTAGCCCAGCGTACCAGCAGATTAGGATTACGAATGGTACGAACTGCCATGATACTGCTACCCACTAACACCCAGCCACGTAGGTTCAACAGCGTTTTCCAGCCACGATCGTAGACTTCGGTGGCCTCCAGCCAGTCGCGGCGAGTAGCAGACAGATCCAGCCGTTGCTGCTGGATCTGTCCAAGCAGTTGCGCCTTACGTTGTTGACGTTCGACTTTACTGCTCATTATGCATCATCCTCCAGGGCCTGCCTGTCGTTTGCGAGTTCGTGGCGCGTATGGCGTAGCAGCGTTGTTTTGCGAGCTTTACGCAGAGTCCATATCCCGCCAATAAGCGCCATAACCAACAGCACAACGGTGGTGGCAATCATTGCGTTCAGGCGATATTGCGGATCAATGGCCCAGATGATAAGCACCATCAGGCTCATCAGCCCAAACGCCGCGAACAGCATGGTCAGCCCAAGCATCAGCAGGATCTGGATGAGATTTGATTTTTCCTCTTCCAGTTCCACGACGGCCAGCCGCAACCGCGTTTCTACGATCTCAACGAGAATCGTCAGGATCCGCTGTCCAATACCCAGTACGCTTTTGCCTGGACCTTGTGCGTGTTGAGAGTCAGCCATTGTTAACGGCGCGACAGCAGTACACCAAGCACCACGCCGACTGCAGCGCCAATCCCGACGCCAGTCCATGGGTTTTCGCGTACATAGTTATCGGCTTTGGCCGCGGCTTCACGGGTCTGTTTGGCAATCACATCGCTGGTTTCACTCAGGCGATGACGGCTCTCCCGCAGGGCGTGTTCGGCTTTGCTGCGAATTTTACTCATCTCTTCCTTCGACTTATCGCCAGAGGAGCTAAGTACTTCTTCAAGCGTATCCGCAAGAGATTTCAGCTCAGCGCGCAGGTTGTCCGTAGCATTATCTTTCGACATAGTTTTCTCCAGTTGAGTGGGTAGTTACCGTACTTAGTAATCGCGTGATTCGAGTTCTTTCAGCTCATTCTGAGCTTCGGCAAGCTTACGTTCGCGTTTGGCAATTTTATCCGCATCGCCTTTTTGCTTCGCCTCGGCTAAATCATCTTGACGCTCGGCTATCTCATCTTTCTGCTCTGCGATTTTTTTCTGATGGTCGGCGCGCAGTTTGCTGTCAGTACAGTTAGCCCGAACCTCGCTAAGCGCTTTGTTCAGACCATTGATGCGGTTCTGATTGTTGTGCTTTTCGGCATAGCTAATCTCCCGCTGAATATCCTGTTCTTTTTCCTGACAGAGGGTGGTGGCGTAACTGCCGGCACTGAGAGCGAAAAGGCTAATAGCCAAAGCGATGCGGTATTTCATTCTTGAACCTTCCATTGTGATTCGACGTTGTGGCTTGCGGTCGATGCTCCAGATTAATAAAACGTTGGGCCATAATCCCAGTTTATTAATCATAGGCGCTAAACGGTGAAATCACCAAAGTGAGTGATCTAATTCAGATTCCTGGAGATTAACCAAAACGGTGCGGGGTATCACGTAAGCGGGATAACCACTGCACCGCCTGATTATCATCATCCTGCTGAGCGATGACGAAACCATGTGGCAACGTACGGTCCAGCACCACTTTGGCGGCTGCGCTCTGCGCGCTGGAATCAAAAGTGATCAGCAGCGCGTCATTTTGCGGGATAATGCTTTTAAAGCGGATGCCGTTGGCATCCAGGTGATGCCAGATAGAGAAGCCATCAGGCATGCTGGCTCCCTGGTTTACTGCGCGAATGGCAAGCGTTGACTCCTGCTGACGAATAACCGACCAGGTCAGGAGCAGCGCGCCGATAAACAGCATAAAGGTAGTGGTCCAGGCAAGTCGTCGGAACGTTATGCATGATTTCAGCATAATTTATCCTCGGTTCCCGTATTTCTTTTTCCACAGCACAACCAGTGAACCTGCCAGACCAAACACCAGTAACACCACAGGAAGCAGCATCAGGCAAGACATGAGCTGATCTTCATACTTAAGAAATACCGGCGTTTTACCCAGCAGATAGCCAAGCGTTGTGAGGATCAGGACCCAAAGCAATCCGCTCATCCAGTTAAAGAACTGAAAGCGCGCATTATTCAGGCCGGATAACCCTGCGATGGTCGGCAATAATGTTCTGACAAACGCAATGAAGCGACCAACCAGCAGCGCAGACAAGCCATGCTTATGAAAAAGATGATGTGCGCGCTGATGATAATGCGCAGGAAGGTGCGACAACCAATTTTGTACGGTGCGGGTATTCCCCAGCCATCGCCCCTGGATATAACTGAGCCAACAGCCGAGGCTGGCCGCGGTGGTGAGTAGCAGTACTGTTTGCGGAAAACCCATTGCGCCTTTGGCAATAAGTACGCCGACCAGTACCAGCAAACTGTCGCCGGGTAAAAACGCTGCTGGCAGCAGTCCATTTTCCAGAAACAAAATGGTAAATAGTACAAAATAGAGCATGCCAATCATGGAAGGATTGGCCAGAGTTTCAAAATCCTGAGCCCATAAAGCATTCAGTAATTGAGTCAGTAGTTCCATTCAATATTCCTGGAGAATCGGTTATCGTCATGCCGGTTTTTATGGATTTTGTAACACCGCGATTTTATTGATGTTTTTTGCAAGGTGCGCGGTCTGATACAAATTCACGGCCTGAACTGTTCCCTGTGAAGTTGTGAAGTTAGCAAGCTCTTAAACACAAAAATTCAAATAGCATCTAATTGTAACAAAGGTCAACGTTGTCCGTTATAGAAATTACGGTTGCTGAACTCTGATTTTGCTTATCGCATTAGAGGGAGGCGAGAGGATTTACACAGGCTGACATTTTATACCTAATGCTTACTCAGCATCAGGTACAGGCGCGCCGTCACGCCTGTATCGATAAGATTGATTATTTTGCGCCGTTAGCGGCCGTATCGAGATGAACGACCGGATTTTCAGTAAAAAGGTAACGGTCCGCGTTGAACTCAAAATCATCGCTGGTTTCGTTAAACAGCATCTGCTTCGTGTTCTCAAGGTGCTGCCACATCGCCAGTTTAGCGGCATGGGGATCTTTGCGAATCAGCGCCCGTAGGATCTGGTCATGGTCATCGCACCAGTTATCGACCGTACGCGAGTCGATGTGGTCGTGCAGTTTTTTCCAGTAGGGGTTATGGATACGCTGAGTCCACATTTTTTCCACGATGGCGGCCAGGGCGGAGTTCTGCGTGGCCAGCGCAACCTGCACATGGAACTGGAGATCCCACTCGGAGTCACGAAAGCTTTTTTCGTTGCGCGACTTCTCCTGGATTTCCATCAGTTTCATAATGTCCTGCTTGGTCACCTGGGTGGCGGCAAACTCGGCGATGTTGCTCTCAATAAGTTGACGCGCTTGCAGCAATTCAAAAGGACCGTAGCTGGCGAATTCCAAACCTTCGTCGGGAGCAACATAATGTTTGGGTTGGTTAGAGATGACGTGGATCCCCGATCCTTTACGCACCTCAACATAGCCCTCAACTTCCAGCATGATAATCGCTTCACGAACCACGGTACGGCTGACATTTTTTTCATCGGCGATAAAGCGCTCGGCGGGGAGTTTGTCACCCACCAGATAGACACCCTGCTCGATGCGTTCTTTAAGATCAGCGGCAAGTTGTTGGTATAAACGGCGTGGTTCGGTGATTTCCATATGCGCTCCAGGCATGATACGGCAGACTATATTTGTTATACCACTTTTGCGATTACGCCTCCACTCGCGAGGACAAAAAAGCCGCCAGATAACTGACGGCTTAGCATTATATAACCTTTTTGTATCGCATCCGGTTAACTTTGCGTCGCGGGATCGCCAGTTTGCGGACCTGAATCTATCTCGCTGGCTGATTTGTTCTGCAGTACCGTCCAGATGACTAACGCGCCAAGCAGGTCGAATACCGCCAGCACGGCGAACAGCGGGCTAAAGCCGATGGTGTCGGCCAGCGCGCCAACGACCAGGGCAAACAGCGTACTGGCAAGCCAGGCGGACATACCGGTCAGACCGTTCGCGGTTGCCACTTCATTACGACCAAATACGTCAGAAGAGAGTGTAATCAGCGCACCGGACAGCGCCTGGTGAGCAAAGCCGCCGACGCACAGCAGGGCGATAGCGATGTACGGGCTGGTGAACAGACCAATCATCCCTGGGCCAATCATCAGCAGCGCGCCCATGGTGACCACCATTTTACGGGACACGATCAGGTTCACGCCAAACCAACGCTGGAACAGCGGTGGTAAGTAACCCCCAACGATACAGCCCAGGTCAGCAAACAGCATCGGCATCCAGGCAAACATGGCGATTTCTTTCAGGTTAAAGCCGTAGACTTTAAACATGAACAGCGGGATCCAGGCGTTGAAAGTCCCCCACGCCGGTTCAGCCAGGAAACGCGGCAGCGCGATGCCCCAGAACTGGCGGTTACGCAGGATCTGGCCGAGCGACATTTTCTTCGAGGTCGTGTTTTTATGCTGTGATTCCTGGCCGTTCAGAATGTAATCACGTTCTTCGTCAGACAGTTTTTTCTGGTCGCGTGGGTGTTTATAGAACACCAGCCAGGACATCGCCCAGATGAAGCTCAGGGCACCGGAAATAATGAATGCCATTTGCCAGCTGTGCATGACGATCGCCCAGACCACCAGGGGCGGAGCGATCATCGCGCCGATAGAAGAACCGACGTTGAAGTAACCGACGGCAATTGAACGCTCTTTTGCCGGGAACCATTCAGAACTGGCTTTCAGACCGGCCGGGATCATTGCGGCTTCAGCGGCACCTACCGCACCTCGCGCCAACGCCAGGCCACCCCAGCTGCCAGCCAGTGCGGTCGCGCCACAGAAGACGGCCCACAGAACGGCGAACATCGCGTAACCTATTTTCGTGCCGAGAACATCAAGCACGTAGCCAGCAACGGGTTGCATTACGGTGTAAGCAGCAGAATACGCTGCGATGATATAGGAATACTGTTGAGTGGAGATGTGTAACTCTTCCATCAGAGTCGGCGCAGCTGCCGCCACAGTGTTACGTGTCAGGTAACCCAGCACGGTGCCAAGCGTCACCAGTGCGATCATGTACCAACGTAACCCTTTAATTTTACGCATGTAAAACCTCATCGTTTTGTTATGTCCGCGAACGAGCGGTCATCTTCCAGTTCAGAGCGGAGGATGTTCTTTTACGAGGGGGGAACCGAAAAAAAGCCGGTACTCCCCGAACGTTGCCATGTCAATAGTTGTGCTAATTCGGTTTCCGTACCGGTCAATCCGATGGTGATACATCGGTAATTTGCATTCCGTCGGCTTATGTATCGCGACGGCCAAAAGATAACTTGTCATACAACTTTAAAAGGTGAGTGCCATCACAAAAGTGTGAATCTTCGTGTGGTCATTATTTCGATTCAGCAAAGCCAGTGCTGGCGCGGCTTGAGGCATGATTTACCTCTTTGAGAGTAATTTTTTTGTCATCATTTGTTGATCTAACTCACGAAAATATCTTCAGTGTGTGGAAATTGGTGTGATAACTTTGTCAACATCAAAACATAAGCAATCTGACGCACTCGTTGAGAGGAAGACGATAATGACCCCGTTTATGACAGAAGATTTCCTGCTGGATACCGAATTTGCCCGCCGTCTGTATCATGATTACGCCAAAGACCAGCCGATCTTCGATTACCACTGCCATTTACCACCGCAACAAATCGCTGAAAACTACCGTTTTAATAACCTGTATGACATCTGGCTGAAGGGTGACCACTATAAGTGGCGTGCGATGCGTACCAACGGCGTTGCTGAGCGCCTGTGTACCGGCGATGCCTCCGATCGTGAGAAGTTTGATGCCTGGGCCGCTACGGTTCCGCACACTATCGGTAACCCGCTGTACCACTGGACCCACCTTGAGTTACGTCGCCCGTTTGGTATTACAGGTAAGTTGCTGTCTCCGGCAACGGCTGACGAAATCTGGAACCAGTGCAACGAACTGCTGGCGCAGGATCAATTCTCTGCGCGCGGTATCATGAAGCAGATGAACGTGAAAATGGTCGGCACCACCGATGACCCGATCGATTCTCTGGAGCACCACGCGGCCGTTGCTAAAGACGGCTCCTTCGACGTAAAAGTGCTGCCAAGCTGGCGTCCGGATAAAGCCTTCAACATCGAACTGGCGACCTTTAACGATTACATGGCCAAGCTCGGTGAAGTCTCTGACACCGATATCCGTCGTTTCGCTGACCTGCAGACCGCGCTGACCAAACGCCTGGACCACTTCGCCGCTCACGGCTGTAAAGTGTCTGACCACGCGCTGGACGTTGTCCTGTTTGCGGAATCCAACGAAGCGGAGCTGGACAGCATCCTGACGCGTCGTCTGGCTGGTGAAACCCTGAGCGAGCACGAAGTGGCGCAGTTCAAAACCGCCGTGCTGGTGTTCCTCGGTGCAGAATACGCCCGTCGCGAATGGGTACAGCAGTACCACATCGGCGCGCTGCGTAATAACAACCTGCGTCAGTTCAAACTGCTGGGCGCGGACGTTGGCTTCGACTCCATCAACGACCGTCCGATGGCGGAAGAGCTGTCCAAACTGCTGAGCAAGCAGAACGAACAAAACCTGCTGCCGAAAACCATTCTGTACTGCCTGAACCCGCGCGATAACGAAGTGCTGGGCACCATGATCGGTAACTTCCAGGGCGAAGGCATGCCGGGCAAGATGCAGTTCGGTTCCGGCTGGTGGTTCAACGATCAGAAAGACGGGATGGAACGTCAGATGACACAGCTGGCGCAACTGGGCCTGCTGAGCCGCTTCGTCGGCATGCTGACCGACAGCCGTAGCTTCCTGTCTTACACCCGTCACGAATACTTCCGTCGTATTCTGTGCCAGATGATCGGTCGTTGGGTTGCTGCGGGCGAAGCCCCAGCCGACATCCAACTGCTGGGTGAAATGGTGAAAAACATTTGTTTCAACAATGCGCGCGATTACTTCGCCATTGAATTGAACTAAGAGCCTATCCATTAGGCTATTTTACTTGCCAGTTTGAACCTGGGCAGTGCTCAAAATCCTCACGTACTGCGTGTACGCTCCGGTTTTTGCGCGCTGTCCGTGTCCAAACGGGCTGCGACAATATACGCCTACTGAAATAGGCTCTAAGGTCCGGGGTTGATATGCAATACATCAAGATCCATACGCTGGATAACGTTGCGGTAGCGCTCGCTGATTTGGCTGAAGGAACCGAAGTTACCGTTGACGGGCAGGCGGTAACCCTGCGCCAGGCGGTCTCTCGTGGGCATAAGTTCGCGCTTTGCGATATCGCGCAGGGTGAGAACGTCATGAAATATGGCCTGCCAATCGGCCATGCTCTGGCTGATATCGCGGCGGGCGAGCATATTCATGCTCATAACACGCGTACCAATCTGAGCGATCTGGATGAATATAGCTATCAACCCGACTTTCAGGAACCTGAGGCGCAACCGGCGGATCGTGATGTACAGATCTACCGTCGTGCCAACGGCGATGTTGGTGTGCGTAATGAACTGTGGATCCTGCCGACAGTAGGCTGCGTCAACGCCATGGCCCGTCAGATGCAGAATCGCTTCCTGAAAGAGACCAACGATGCCGAAGGGATCGACGGCGTGCATCTCTTCAGCCACACCTACGGCTGCTCGCAACTGGGTGACGACCATATCAACACCCGCACCATGCTGCAAAACATGGTGCGCCACCCGAACGCGGGCGCAGTGCTGGTGGTCGGTCTCGGCTGTGAAAACAACCAGGTTGACGCTTTTCGCGAAACCTTAGGCGAGTACGATCCCGATCGCGTTCACTTTATGGTCTGCCAACACCAGGAAGATGAAGTGGAAGCGGGGATCGAACATCTTCACCAGTTGTACAACGTGATGCGTAACGATAAGCGTGAACCCGGTAAGCTGGGCGAGCTGAAGTTTGGTCTCGAATGCGGCGGCTCTGACGGCCTGTCCGGTATTACCGCCAACCCGATGCTGGGCCGCTTTTCCGACTACGTGATTGCCAACGGCGGCACCACCGTGCTGACCGAAGTACCGGAAATGTTCGGCGCCGAGCAACTGTTGATGGACCACTGCCGTGACGAAGAAACGTTCGGCAAGCTGGTCACTATGGTGAATGACTTCAAACAGTACTTCATTGCTCACGACCAGCCGATCTACGAAAACCCATCGCCGGGCAACAAAGCGGGCGGTATCACCACCCTGGAAGATAAATCTCTCGGCTGTACCCAAAAAGCAGGCTCCAGCCAGGTGGTGGACGTACTGCGCTACGGTGAACGCCTGAAAACGCACGGCCTGAACCTGCTGAGCGCGCCGGGTAACGACGCAGTCGCCACCAGTGCACTGGCTGGAGCGGGCTGTCATATGGTGCTGTTCAGTACCGGTCGCGGTACGCCGTACGGTGGATTTGTGCCGACGGTGAAAATTGCTACCAACAGCGAGCTGGCAGCGAAGAAAAAGCACTGGATCGATTTTGATGCCGGACAACTGATCCACGGCAAAGCGATGCCGCAGTTACTGGAAGAATTTGTCGATACCATCGTCGATTTTGCCAACGGCAAGCAAACCTGCAACGAGCGGAATGATTTTAGAGAGTTAGCGATATTTAAAAGCGGCGTAACGTTGTAGTAAATACCTGATGGTACCTGCATACAGGTCTGCGCAAACCGTAGGCCTGATAAGCGCAGCGCCATCAGGCACAAACCGTTGCCGGATGGTGGCGAACTCGCCTTATCCGGCCTACGAGATAGAATTGGGGTTGCTTGCATGACCGCGTATTGGCTGGCCCAGGGCGTAGGTGTCATCGCCTTTCTAATCGGCATTACCACCTTTTTCAATCGCGATGAGCGTCGGTTCCGGCTGCAACTCGCTGTCTATAGCGCTACCATTGGCGTGCATTTTTTCCTGATGGGCGCCTGGCCTGCAGGAATGAGCGCTGAGCTCAATACCATCCGCACACTCGTCTCGATGCATACCCGTAAACTGTGGGTAATGACCGTTTTTATTATCCTCACCCTGGTTCTCGGGCTGGCGAAATTACAGCATGCGATGGAGCTGTTGCCGATAATCGGCACGCTGGCCAGCACCTGGGCGCTGTTTCGCTGCCAGGGGTTAACCGTGCGTTGCGTTATGTGGTGCGCAACCGCTTGCTGGGTTATCCATAACTTCTGGCTGGGATCGATTGGCGGGACGATGATTGAAGGGAGTTTTCTGGTGATGAACGGCTTGAATATTATTCGCTTCCGGCGGATGCAAAAACGCGGAATTGATCCGTTCAAAATTGAAAAAAGCGTACAAGATAGTAACCCCTCCGCCCGATGACGGAGGGGAGCAGAGATTAGCCGCGCAGGGCGTTGTTGGCCAGACGTTCGTCTTCTGCCTGACAGGCAGCAGCGGTAAACAGGACGTCTGTAGAAGAGTTTAATGCCGTTTCACAGGAGTCCTGCAGCACGCCGATGATAAAGCCAACGGCAACCACCTGCATGGCGATATCATTCGGAATCCCGAACATGTTGCATGCCAGGGGGATTAACAGCAGAGAACCGCCCGCCACGCCCGATGCGCCGCAGGCACACAGCGAAGCCACCACGCTGAGTAACAGCGCTGTCGGTAAATCGACCGGAATACCCAGCGTATTCACCGCCGCCAGCGTCAGCACGGTAATGGTGATCGCAGCACCCGCCATATTGATGGTGGCCCCCAGCGGAATAGAAACCGAGTAGGTATCACGATCCAGATTCAACTTCTCACACAGCGCCATATTCACCGGAATGTTTGCCGCGGAGCTGCGGGTAAAGAAGGCATACACGCCGCTTTCACGCAGACAGGCCAGCACCAGCGGATACGGGTTACGGCGAATTTTCCAGAATACCAGCAGCGGGTTAACCACCAGCGCTACCAGCAGCATACAACCTACCAGCACGGTCAGCAGCTGAGCGTAGCCCCAAAGCGTGGCAAAACCGGTGGTTGCCAGCGTGGAGGAGACCAGGCCGAAGATCCCAATTGGCGCGAAACGAATCACCAGCTTCACCATAAAGGTGACGGCGTTGGACATATCATTGACCAGATTTTTGGTCGTTTCATTCCCATGACGCAGCGCAAAGCCCAGGCCGACGGCCCATACCAGAATGCCGATATAGTTGGCGTTAAGCAGGGCATCAATCGGGTTCGAAACCATACTCATCAGCAGGCCACGCATCACTTCGACAATGCCGGACGGCGGTACGATGTCGCTGGCGCTGCTGGAAAGATGCAGTGTGGACGGGAAGGCGAAGCTGAAGACAACCGCCGCTAACGCTGCGGAAAAAGTACCGAGCAGGTAAAGGAACAGGATTGGACGGATATTGGTTTTTTGTCCGTGCTGGTGGTTGGCGATGGACGCCATAACCAGCATCAGGACCAGAACAGGGGCCACGGCTTTTAATGCGCCAACGAACAGCGTACCCAACAGCCCGACGGCTTCTGCAGCAGGTTTTGACACTAGCGCCAACAATATCCCCAGTACCAAACCGATCAAAATTTGTTTAACCAGGCTCCCTTGCGCCAAACGCGAGAATAGCCCCGATGAACGTTGCGTAGTCATGTAGTAATCCTTTCATTGTGTTGTTGCCCATCCTGTGTGCATTCTGATGATGCATCTTTCTGGATGTAACAAAGTGTTTGCCTGGTTGAGTATAAGGAAAGATGAAGTCCCGGGAAGCGAAATCTCCTGATTTTTGCGTTCAGATCATGTTTTATAACTTTAAATTAACATTAATTTGACATGATAAACAAAAAGCCCGACGCACGCAGTGTGCTGTCGGGCTTTTTCAGCTAGCGGATGAAACTTACTGTATTTGCTGCTTTTTATCGTGCTGGTGATTAACCCACGCATTCACGACCAGCGTAACGAACAGAATACCGAACACCACGCCTAACGAGATAGCGATTGGGATATGATAGAAATCGACGATCAGCATCTTAATACCGATAAACACCAAAATGACCGACAAGCCGTATTTCAGCATGGAGAAACGCTCTGCCACGCCAGCCAGCAGGAAGTACATCGCACGCAGACCCAAAATAGCAAACAGGTTTGAGGTCAACACGATGAACGGGTCGGTTGTGACGGCGAAGATTGCCGGAATACTGTCGACGGCAAAAATGACATCACTCAGCTCAACCAGAATCAACACCAGCATCAACGGCGTGACGAACAGCAGTCCGTTTTTACGCACGAAGAATTTTTCGTCTTCGATGGTATCGGTCATGCGTAAATGACTACGCAGCCAGCGGACTAACGGTCTGTCGCCGATACCGGAAGCATCTTCTTTCGCCAGTGCCATCTTCACGCCGGTAAACAGCAGGAACGCGCCAAACACGTACAGCAGCCATTCGAACTGGGCGATAAGCCAGCTACCTGCGAAGATCATAATCGTACGCAGCACAATCGCGCCCAGTACGCCGTACACCAGTACCCGACGCTGTAACGCAGGCGGTACCGAGAAGTAGCTGAACAGCATCAGCCAGACAAAGACGTTATCTACCGCCAGTGATTTCTCGATCAGATAGCCGGTAAGAAACGCCAGCGCCTGTGGGTCGGCAACGGCGCGGCCCTGCGTTTGGGCCAGGTACCACCAGAATGCGGCGTTAAACAGTAACGACAGCGTTACCCAGACGATTGACCAGGCCGCAGCCTGCTTCATCGACATGGTATGTGCGCCACGACGACCCTGTAGCAGCAGGTCGATGGCCAACATAATCACCACCACAACAGCGAAGCCGCCCCACAACAACGGTGTGCCGACAGTATTCATAATTCCCCCATGCATAAAAAAACGGCCAACGCCGAATGACGTTAGCCGCTGCTTTTTATGCATAGACCTTGCCATTCGGCAAGGTCTCACTTACAACAACAAAGGAATACGCTAGCGTATTCCTTTGTTGTTGCCCGGTGACCGGATGTGGTTTTGCACACATCGTAATGACGATCAACCGACAACGAAGTTACTCCCCTTTGCGGGTTACAAAATATTACAGGCCAAGCATGCAGTCAATGGCCTGCAACATTTGTTTTACATACCTTTACGCAGTCAGCGATGTTACCGTTTCATCTGCCGGGAAAATCACGCCGGTCTGACGGCGAATTTCCGTTTGCAGTTTGGCGGTGATACGGCTGACGTTCAGTGCCGGATGATCCACTTCGCCGGATTCAACCAGATGAGCAAAAGTCTCTGCCTCATACAGCATAGTATTGATATGCTGAGGCACCGTCAGCTCCTGCGTTTTGCCACCACGCGCAACGAAGCATACTTTCTGACACTCAGAGATATGCTCAATGACCAGCGAACCCGACTCGCCCTGAATTTCACTGGCTAATACCGAGTCGCTGACTTTGGAGTGCTGGAGTGTGACGCTGAAATCACCGTAATTAAGCACGACCACGCCGTGGGCATCCACACCACTTTCCAGCAGGCTGGCGCTGGCCTGAACGCTCTGCGGTTCGCCCCAAAGCGCAACCGCTGAGGCCAGGCAGTAAAAGCCGATATCCATAATCGAACCGTTAGAGAACGCCGGATTAAACGTATTCGGATTTTCACCGTCCAGATAACGCTGGTAACGCGAGGAGTACTGGCAGTAATTGATAAAGGCTTTCCTGATTCTGCCCACTTTGGGTAACGCTTGCTGCAGCAGCAGGAAGTTAGGCAGGCTGGCGGTCTTAAATGCTTCAAACAGCACGACCTGATTTTCGCGCGCGCAGGCGATAGCGGCTTCAGCTTGCGCCAGATTTGAGGCCAGCGGCTTTTCGCAAATGACATGCTTTTTGTGCTGCAAAAATAGCTCTGTCTGCGGGAAGTGCAGGGAGTTTGGACTGGCGATGTAGACGGCGTCAATCGCATCACTATTGGCCATCGCCTCCAGCGAGGTAAACAGGTGCTCGACGGGGTAATCGTTGGCGAAGGTCTGTGCCTGCTCAAGACTGCGGGAATAAACTGCGGTTAACTTATACTTGCCGGTTTCATGGGCGGCATCGACAAACTGGCGGGTGATCCAGTTTGTGCCAATTACTGCGAAACGTATCATAAAGGCCTTCAGGCTGCTAAAAGGGATCCTTTCGTCAATTTAGCATGCCTTGAAGACAAAGCCAGTGCGCGACTACGCACTTTGCTTTAACGATTGTTGCGTTAACCACAGGCGGGTATCGAACTCCAGTTGATGGTACTGAGGTTCCATATGACAGCACAGTTGGTAAAACGCTTTGTCATGCTCTTTTTCTTTCAGATGTGCCAGTTCATGGACCACGATCATTCGCAGGAAGGGTTCCGGGGCATTGCGAAAAACGGTCGCCACGCGGATCTCCGCTTTGGCTTTTAGCTTGCCACCCTGCACGCGGGAGACGGCGGTATGCAGCCCCAGCGCATTCTTCAGGACGTGGATCTTGCTGTCGTACATCACCTTATTCAGCGGTGGAGCATTGCGCAGAAACTGGTTTTTCAGATCCTGGGTGTATTGCCACAGCGCTTTGTCGGTCGCGAAGTCATGCGTACCCGGATAGCGCTTCTCCAGCACTGCGCCCAGACGCTGCTCGCTAATCAAGGTTCGAACCTGGGCGAGTAAGTGCTCAGGATAGCCCTGGAGATAAGTTAGTTGGTTCATTAATGTCCACGCAAATCATAAAAGTGTATACTCACGCACCCTTTTCAGGGATATGCCGAAATTTTACCATTCAGGAGGGCCGATGAGCCACATAGACAACGGTTTCCGTTCGCTGTCACTTAAACGTTTCCCGGAGACGGATGACGTTAACCCGCTGCTGGCGTGGGAAGCGGCGGATGAATATCTGCTGCAACAGCTGGACGATACCGAGATTAGCGGCCCGGTGCTGATCCTGAATGATACCTTTGGCGCGCTGGGCTGTGCGCTGGCGGAGCACACGCCGTACAGCATTGGCGACTCCTATTTAAGCGAGTTGGCCACGCGCGAGAATCTGCGTCACAACGACATCGCCGAATCGAGCGTCAAGTTCCTCGACAGCACCGCTGACTATCCGCAGGCGCCGGGCGTGGTGCTGATTAAAATTCCTAAAACCATGGCGCTGCTGGAGCAACAGCTGCGCGCGCTGCGTGAAGTGGTGACGCCGCAAACGCGGATTATTGCCGGAGCGAAAGCACGCGATATTCATACCTCGACGCTGGAGCTGTTTGAAAAGGTGTTGGGTCCAACCACCACGACGCTGGCGTGGAAAAAAGCTCGTCTGATCAACTGTACGTTCAGCAAACCTGAACTGGCCGCTGCTTCGCAAACGCTAAGCTGGAAGCTGGAAGGTACCGACTGGACTATCCATAACCACGCCAACGTTTTCTCTCGTACCGGGCTGGATATCGGCGCGCGCTTCTTTATCGAGCACCTGCCTGCAAATCTTGAAGGGGAGATTGTCGATCTCGGCTGTGGGAATGGCGTGATTGGCCTGACATTGCTGGAGAAAAACCCACAAGCCAGCGTGGTGTTTGTGGATGAATCGCCGATGGCGGTGGCGTCAAGTCGTCTGAACGTCGAAAGCAATATGCCTGAGGCGCTGGATCGCTGCGAGTTTATGATTAACAACGCGCTGTCCGGGGTTGAGCCGTTCCGCTTTAATGCCGTCCTGTGCAACCCGCCGTTCCATCAGAAGCACGCGCTGACCGACAATATCGCCTGGGAGATGTTCCATCACGCCCGCCGCTGTCTGAAGATTAACGGTGAGCTGTATATTGTGGCGAACCGTCACCTCGACTACTTCCACAAGCTGAAGAAGATTTTCGGCAACTGCGAGACCATCGCCACCAATAATAAGTTTGTGATTCTGAAAGCGGTGAAATTAGGTCGTCGTCGTTAATCCAGATGCATTCCTTGCCGGATAGAGGTATAAACACTCCATCCGGCAATATAATTTCCTGCCGGTGAACATAGCCAGGGAGATTATAAGTTAATGCATCAGGATGATGAATATAATAAGAGTAATGATATTCCAGCAGTAATTCGTCAGCTTTCTCAGGCCGGCTTAGCTGGCCCCGTATTTATTTCTCTGAGTTATACCTGGATAGTGATTGATCGCTGGCTTACTGTTTCAACAATAGAAGATTCCGGGTTTGCTATTGCCTCCGTGTTGCTCTGGGGCGGGTTAGCTTTTGGTATCTATAAGTATAGCCGCGTTTGCGCTATTACTGCGTTGCTGCTCTATTTTGTGGACCAGCTAGGCGCTGAGTTGGTGCCTCCAGGCCGTCCGTTCTCCATATTCTGGCTATCCTGTACTTTTGCGCTGATGACGAGTTTTTCTAGCGGAATCATGGGGTGTTGGCAAAGACATAAATATAAGAAGACAGGTGTTGATGGTAGCGCATCGCTTAATAAACGCGTGTCGATATTAACGGCAATTGTTTTTGTTCTCTTCCATTCCGGGATGCTGGGGATGAAATACGTGCAAAAATATACTCGAGAAGCCCTCTGGAAAGAGTTTTATCAACAAACCCTTTCTGACGCGGCTAAACTTAAATTCCCTATAAAACTCAGTAATAATATATCTTTTACTGATATTTATTTTGAGAAACGTACGCTTATTCTGGAACATCAAGTGACCAGAGGTAAGCTCGCTGAGTTGCCTGTTACGGATTATTATCAACATGCTCGTAAGCTTTATCTCAGGTTTTGTGCCGATGGTACCGCGAGCGCTCTCGATCTGAAGATGATAGCGCGCTTTGCTCAAGGGTATGAAACACAGGATCTGACGTTCACGGTAAAAGATTGCGAGCTCCAGTAATAAGAAGCTACGTGGGTATATCACCGACGTAGCTTATGAATGGATCCTAAATAGCCAGCGCCAGCTTCGTCCCCTGTGCAATCGCCCGCCGCGCATCCAGCTCACTGGCCACGTCACAGCCGCCGATTAGATGCACCGTTTTACCTGCCGCGTGGAGCGGTTCGACCAGCTCACGGCGTGGCTCTTGTCCGGCGCAAATCACCACGTTATCCACGTTAAAGATCACTGGTTCGCCGTTCAACACAACGTGTAACCCATCATCATCAATTTTCTGGTAACTGACCGCCGGGATCATTTTCACGCCGCGTGAGAGCAGGGTGGCGCGATGGATCCAGCCCGTCGTTTTACCTAAACCTTGCCCCGGTTTGCTGACCTTGCGCTGCAACATCACTATCTGACGCGGACTGCGGGATAAGTGCGGACCTTCAGGGCGTAAGCCGCCAGGCTGTTGCAGGCTGGTGTCGATCCCCCATTCCACACAGAACTCAGCAATGTTCTGGCTGGTGGGATCGCCTGGCTGGCTCAGATACATGGCGGTATCAAAGCCGATCCCGCCGCAGCCAATGATGGCAACGCGTTTGCCCACCGGCGCTTTATCGCGCAGGACGTCGAGATAGCTCAGCACTTTAGGGTGATCGATCCCCGCGATCGGTGGCATCCGTGGTTCGATCCCACTGGCGAGGATCGCCTCGTCAAAAGTTTCCAGATCGCGCGCGGTGACAATGTGGTTCAGTCTTAGCGTCACGCCCGTCACGTCGATCATCCGACGGTAGTAGCGTAGGGTTTCATAGAATTCTTCTTTGCCGGGGATCTGTTTGGCGATATTAAACTGTCCGCCAATCTCGCTATGGGCGTCAAACAGCGTCACGTGATGCCCGCGCGCGGCGGCATTAATGGCGAAGGCGAGGCCAGCAGGACCCGCGCCGACAACCGCCAGATTTTTCGGCACAGTTACCGCAACGATCGGCATTTTGGTTTCATGGCAGGCGCGTGGATTCACCAGACAAGAGGTGACTTTGCCGACGAAGATCTGATCCAGGCAGGCCTGGTTGCAACCGATACAGGTATTGATTTCATCCGCTCGTCCGCTTTGCGCTTTTGACAGCAGTTCGGCGTCGGCGAGGAACGGACGGGCCATCGACACCATATCGGCATCGCCGCGGGCCAGAATGTCATCGGCGACTTTAGGATCGTTAATGCGGTTGGTGGTGACCAGGGGGATCGTCACATGACCTTTCAGCTTGCGCGTCACCCAGCTAAATGCACCCCGCGGCACCGGGGTGGCGATGGTGGGGATACGCGCCTCGTGCCAGCCAATACCGGTGTTGATAATGGTTGCGCCTGCGGCTTCTACAGCCTGCGCCAACTGGACTGTTTCCTCGAAGGTGCCGCCGTTTTCTACCAGATCGAGCATCGACAGGCGGAAGATAATAATAAAGTCATTGCCGGCACGCTGACGTACTGCCCGTACCACCTCGACGGCAAAACGCATGCGGTTGGCATACTCACCGCCCCATTCGTCGTCGCGCTGATTGGTGCGCAGGGTCAGGAATTCGTTGATGAGATACCCTTCCGAGCCCATCACTTCCACGCCATCGTAGCCCGCTTCTCTCGCCAGCTGCGCGCAGTGGGCAAAATCCTCAATCAGCTGCAGCACTTCATCGTGCGTCAGTTCATGCGGCGTAAAACGGTTGATGGGGGCCTGAATGGCAGAAGGCGCCACCAGATGCGGCTGATAGCTGTAACGCCCGGTATGCAGGATTTGCAGAGCGATTTTGCCGCCTTCGTCATGCACGGCATCGGTAATCACGTGATGATGCGCGAGCTGGCTGGTATCGTTCAGCACCGCGCCGCCTTCCATACCCACGCCGGATAACGCTGGCGCAATGCCTCCGGTCACAATCAGAGCCACGCCGTGACGGGCGCGTTCGGCATAGAACGCGGCCAACCGTTCTGCCCCGTCGGGATATTCCTCCAGCCCGGTATGCATTGAACCCATCAGCACGCGGTTTTTAAGCGTGGTGAAGCCTAAATCGAGCGGGGCGAACAGTGACGGATAGCTCATAAACGTGTCCAGTATGTAAAATTATTGTTATGTGGTCGGATGAGTTAATAATTTAGCCGTCGCAGCGTAAAAGGGAAAAGGGGAATGCCGTGATTGTGATGGGATTCAAAAAAGGAGTGGAGCCAGAGAACGAATTTGCCCGATGTCGGTGCAAGCGCCTTATCCGGCCTGTGAAAATGTGTCCTTGGTAGGCCGGATAAGCGAAGCGCTATCCGGCGATATGTCACAGCTTACTGTTTTTTAAGAAAATCGTTGTACAGCATATAGAGATGCGCCGCGCTCCAGGAGAAATTAGGCGCGCCCTGTTGTGCGCCGGTCAGCGGGTTATAGTTTTCCTGAATCGGACCGTCAGCGGTGAGGCCTTTGGCGTGGCTGAAGAAAGTATCCGCCAGTTTTAACGCTTCATTGCGATAGCCGTAACGCTCCATCCCTTTTAGCCCGAACCAGAACTGATCCACCCAGACGCGTCCGCGCCAGTATATGTCTGGGCCAAAGGCCGGATTGGTCAGCGCTGCCGTGCCAAGCGGCACAAAGGTGTTGAACTCATTAGGATCGAGCATCACCTTAACCACCGCATCCGCGTGGGGCTGCGTTGCTGCGCCGTTAAACAGCGGCGACCAGCCTTCCGGCCCTTTACCACGCTCGACGATCGGTTTACCCGCGCAGCCGTTCGCCAGCGGAATATCTTCTATCCTGATGTCATAGAAGAACTGGGTACCAGGGTCGAACATGCAGGTATTGATGTAATCAGCCAGCTCCTTCGCTAACGACTGATAGTGTTTCGCGTCTTGTGTTTTACCGAGGATGGTCGCCATCTCTGCCAGATAATGGTTGTCGCTGTACATGTAGCTGGCCTGATCGACAGACTCCTGAAGCAAAGAATAGCCGACCAGGTTTCCGTTTTTATCGCGGTTTTCAGCAAAATTGACCGTCCAGTCGCTACGTTTACCGCCATTGGCTACGTACTTATCTAGCTGATCTTTATCAATAAAACCAAAGACTGCCGCATCATCGCGTCCCGATTCCCATCCAGCCGCTTCCTGCGCCGGAATGCTCAGGCTGTCATACTGAGCGCTTTTAACCACTTCTGCATATTTTTTCAATCCAGAGAGCGTCTCTTCCTTGTCACCTTTCTTCACCGTAAACAACATTTCACCACTGTCGGTGTTGTGAGCTTTATCGCGCGTTGCGCCATATTCCGGTACGCCGTTGCCGTTGTGATCGCGGTTACGCAACCACCAGTCGTGGTAGGCCACCAGCTTCGGATACATCTCCTCCAGCCAGGCCTTGTCTTTGGTAACGTTGTAGACTTCCATCACCGACCACGCCGCCAGGCTCGGCTTGGTGTTACGCTCGTTCCAGTTACCGCCGTCGCCGCCGCGTTCCGGGATCTTATTCCAGGTCACCAGGTCGAGGATCATACCGGCATCCTGCGGCCGTATGGGATCGTTGGGCTGTATTTGCCAGTCAAACAGGGCGCGAATGCTGTCTTTCGCAATTTCGGGATTGAAATGCACCATGGCATAGGCGATTTTCCAGCTGTCCCAGGCATAGGTCTGGTTGCCAGAGAACCAACGTGCCGTGACGGAAGGTGTAACGGTATTGTGTTTTACTGCCCCTTCCGGGACGCGCCAGTTACCGGTTAAGGTTTCAATCGCTTTTACCGCGACGCGGGTTTGCTCGGCCGTGGCATCCGGATTGTTTAACCCTTTGTTGAGGTACTCTTCCCAGCGCTGTTGTGAAGCGAGCATGTAAGAAGTCGGGCGCGCCAGAATATCGCGGATTTGCGCCTGTTCTTTACTGACTTCCAGTGAAGTCAGCAGATGTGAATAGGTGGTATAGAACGTGGTTGAACCTTTGATATGCGCCTTGCTGGTGAAGCGATGACCGCTGACCTTCGTTTTCATCGGCAGCGATTTATGCACCTGATATTCTGACTCGCCAGAGGTAAGCAGATCCCAGGTCGAACGCACTTTGCCGAAGGTGACTTTCAGACCATCGCGAGTGGCGACGATTTTGCGTTGATAATCCGGATACTCTTCATCGACGGTTTTGGTCGATGTCGGCTTCCCGTCTTTTGCCTCCACTTTTTCCAGCAGCTCGCCATCCCACACCAGATCCAGTGGGGTATCACTGGTTATCCTGGTTTCAAGCAGCGAAGTGTGTGAATCCGCAAAACGCAGGGTCATGTTAACTTCGATGCCGGGGGCCGTCAGTTTTTGTACCAGCGCGCCCGGAATGCTGTACGCCTGCATCGCGAAGGCCACTTTTTTACCGCTCTGGTACACCGTCAGGCGATCAAAGTTAGTCGCCATAAAATTGATGTACTCCTCTGTAAGCAGAGCGACGCCGGGGAAGCCCCCCATGGTATTTGGGCCGTCTGGCAGCAGGTGCCCATGCCATGAACCCAGATCGAAGAATGGATTAAAGCGCTGATGGCTGTCGTTATTGGTATCACGCATATATTCAGGTGCGCCGTGGCGATCGATAACATCTTTAAAATCGGTGGCGGTTGCTGCATGCGCTGACATGCTAAATAATAATGCGCAGGCTAGCGGGGTTAACGAATATAATTTTTTCATAATAATGAAGCTCCTTTTCACATTTAGCGAAATAAACAGAGAAATTAATGACCCCAGTAGTAATACTGCATCAGGAATATTTTGTTATCTGAATCGTCAGTACTGTTACCCAGGTTGAATCGGCTATCAAAAGCCGTGGCGAATTTACCGCCGCCATATTCGTACCAGATGCCAAATTGCGCATAGGATGTGGTTGTGTCGGGATCGTTATCCAGGTTGTGTTGCGCGTAGCTGTAGGCCGTAGAGAGATAAAAACCTTTAAACGCCTCATACATGGCGCTGACCATCGCGCCGGTTTCCGTTCCCGGATTACCCAGCCCTTCACCACGTCCGGTATGGTGCCAGACACGTGCGCCGAAGTTCGGCGTCAGAAAACCGGTGACAAAAAGTTGGCCGGTGCCATCGGTAATTTCTGTCCCGCCCATCCAGGTGACATCTTTCATAAAGTCATACTGGATATAGCCGTTTGCCATTGCAGGGTAGATATATTTATCGGAGTAGCGATCGTATTTACCAAAATGCAGCCATGCTTTATCTTCATCGGTATGACCAGCCGGTGTCGCGATGATGCTATAACGGAAATCACCGCTAAGGTTTTGTACTTTGACGGCCGTGGCAATATCGCGAGTATTGGGAAGTTCATAACCAAACTCTGGCGTGAAGTCTGCCCAATATTGCAGATCGTCCAGAGAAGAGTCGTTATGCAGGCTCAGAATAATTTCGGTTTTATCATCGGTTCGATAACCACCCCAAAAGCGGTTAATCCCCCCTTCAAAACCACCCCAGCCATGATCGGGCACCCAGGCATTGCCATCGTGGTCTGCCTGTACTGTCCAGCCCTCACCGTATATAAGCCCAAACCAGTGCCCGTATTGCCCCTCCACGCCGCCTTCAATATAAGTACCGTCTTCGTATTTTCCTTTATAATCACCCTCCAGTGCCGTATAACCACCCACCCCCATTTCGCCATAAAAACGAAATGAAGGTGTAGTGTTTGTTATTTCTGGTGTTTTAGTATCGTCGTGTGTTGCTGGAATATTTTCCTCCGCCATCGCCAAAGGAAGGTAGCAACAAAAGGCCAGGGCGAGTAATGCCCTGTAAGTGTTTTTATTAAGTGTCATCTTTCTATTCCATCAGAAGATAATTATTTTATTTTTTCACTGTAAATCTCTTAGTCAACAAGCAACCCTCCTGTTACTTGCATAACGGGAGGGTAGGACTTCAGATAACGGCGTTACAGATTAAAACGGTGTCTTAAACTTTATTAAAGAGTGAGTTATCGTTAGGGTTTTTAATCCTCCAGCGGTTATACATAATGCTGCAATAATAGAACACGGCAATAATACTGACGGGGCCAAGAATAAGCTGGATTAATGACCCCATAAAATTAGCGCTCCAGTCCTCTGGCCCAGGGATTAATGCAGCTACTGTAGACGCGGCGAAAATAATCACGATTGGTGCCACGGATAATAACGCCCAGAAACGCCCTTTACCGAGGAAGTAAAAATCACGTGCGTAATCCTGATGAGTGGACTGCATACGTAGCTTTATATAACCTGCTACCATAAACAGCACGGGAATCGTTGCTGCACCCCCGTCCAGGTTTTTCACTGCCACCAGAATGGTGTTCATTTCCGAGTTAAACTGGCCCAGCATAAACAAAATAATGATGATTGTGACGACAATGCCTTGCATTTTCAGGGCGTTGACTGGCGTGCCTTCACTGTTTACCTCTGAGAGTTTATGGCCAAAAATGCCTTTTGGCGCATCAACAAACAGCATTTTGACCGGCGCGGCAGTCCATAACATCAGGGAACCACACAGTGTGGTGATCATCAGGAATAATGCGATAACATTGGTCCACCAGTCAGGAAACCCTAGCTGCTGGAAGGCGACGTAAATAGCGGATAACAGACCGAGATTGGAAGCCTGTTCAGCAGGTAAAATGAAATTCATCAGGATTGATGAAATTACAATAATACCGGAGAAAATAAAGACGTTAAGAATTAGCCCGGTTCTGAAGTTACGATCACCACCACGGATATTTCGCTTATAAGCGGCCAGTGCTTCCAGCCCGCCCAACGACTGGAGAGCCCAGGACATGGAGGCTACTTTGGACCACGACAGGTCAATGTGCTGTAAGTATTCAGGCGCAATCGGCGTACCGTTAAAAGTCACCGTGCCGGAAGATAACTTCCAGGTTGCGGCAATGATGAACAGCATGGTTAAAGCAAACCCAGCGTAACCAGAGAATGAAAGTGCCCGCGATAGCCATTTGGGGCCTTTCATTGATACCCATGTCGCCAGCCAGAACAGCGCAATCGAAGTAATACTGATCACCGGTTTAAACCAGGTCTGGTTGGTTAATTGGGTAACAAAGGCTACGTCGCTGGTACAGGTGTAAATAAAATAGGTAATGATATTAGGCAGCAGATCGACAAAATAAAAAATATTGACATAAAAGTAAAAGAAACCGGCGATAAACCCCAATTTTCTGCCTAGAATCAGGTTCAACCATGTCTGATACCCACTTTCAGATTCACGCAGCTTTTTAATCGATGAAAGCTCAATGATCATGAATGTATAGGGAATTGCATAAAATAATGAGGCAAAGGCATATAATAACCAGGAGTTATATCCCCAGTCGGTGTATTGACTCACAACGCCTTTAAGAACAAACCCTCCTCCTGCAATGGAGAAAAACAAGAATGTTATTAGAGACATCTGATATCTTGCATCGGATTTTTCAGACATACCATATCCCTTTATTCGTGTATTAAAATAGTTTTATTTGAAAAAATTTCGAATGTCCGTAAAAGGACATTCGAAAAGGGTGTTAATAAAATGGTCTTACACATCAGGACGCACGATGCGTAAATAAAACGCATAGTGATAAGGTTGTACCGGTAGTTGGTAATCTTTGGGAGGTAAAGAACCCCATGAGTTTTGCCCACCCGTCCCCATTTGCGCCAGATCGATGTTCCACGTGGTTATGTCTGCTGGTTGCACATCAACGCCATGTTTATGCGATAACGGCGTTAATCCCGATGCGCTACTGCCATCATTATCAGCGACAAAATCGAGCTCGCTTGCGGCGAAAGGCCAGGCGCTGGTGTTAAGTAACTGCCCGTCGGCAAT
This sequence comes from Citrobacter sp. TBCS-15, assembly GCF_005280815.1. Classification (NCBI taxonomy): domain Bacteria; kingdom Pseudomonadati; phylum Pseudomonadota; class Gammaproteobacteria; order Enterobacterales; family Enterobacteriaceae; genus Citrobacter; species Citrobacter sp. TBCS-15. Next base: position 191,102 of record NZ_SZWK01000101.1, read on the forward strand.
CGCTTCGAGGCCGAACCCGTCATGATTGACGATGCGCACCCAACGAACATCCGTTTTATTACCGCTTTCCTGCGGTCTGGGGTAGGCGTGGAATTGCTCCCAGGTTGTTCCACCATAGATACCCGCTTTGGCTCCCTTTCTGTCGGCATAAGTTTCTACCGGACCACGGCCAAACCACTGGATATACTTAAACTCACAGGGCAGGGTCAGCTGTGAACCCATGCGTAGCAGAAGGGGGAGTTCGCGGGCTGCTGGAATAAAGTCAATGCTGATGTGCATTTCTCCCGTCGCGTGTATGGTCCAGGTCAGGGTATATCTGCAGTCGACTGTCGGGAGGGTGAATTCGGTAGTGACGACCGCGGTGTGGCTGGATGGCTGCTCGATTATGAGGCTGGATAATTCGCGCAGTTTGCCTGCGTCTTGCCAGATCGCGGATTTATCGAAGAGTTTGGCACCCAGATCGTTATCCGTCAGCCCCCGCCAGAAATTGGGTTCAATACCGGTAAGAATCAGCGCTTTCCCCTCGGCTGACAAGTGAGCCATTCGACCCGTGCTGCGCTCGAACGCGAGAGTGAAAAGGTTACTGCTGATATCAATGGATGTCGGCGTCTCTTGCACAGATAAGGTGAGGGTGTTTGCCTCTGGGCTGAGATGAAAAACTGCCGGCGGCGTTAGGCTGAATTGCTCCCAGGCAATTTCATATCCGCTGCCAATTAGCGGAACTTCATCTTTGGTAACCGCGCTGAGTGTGACGAGGTATTCTTTGTTTTCCTGACGCGAGAGATTTTCCACTGGGACGTGAAGAGTCTGACGTTGCGCGGGCTTCACGTTAAAGCAGCCCAGGCTACCGTGGGCGATTTGGTGTCCGTTTTCAATGATGCTGTACTGAATGTCGCAATGAGATAAGGCAATAAAATCATAGCGATTTTCTATCTCAAATACGCCAGATTGTGGATCCGTTGCGTGAAAACGAATGGGCTGGTACACCTTTTTCACTTCCGCCATATGTGGATGTGGCGTGCGATCGGCCGCAATCAGCCCATCATTCATAAAGTTGCCGTCGCTGGGTTTATCCGGGTGATAGTCCTTACCGTATCCCCAATATTTTTGACCGCGTTCGTTGGTCAATTCCAGCGCATGGTCCATCCACTCCCAGATAAAACCGCCCTGCAGATTGTCGTGCGCGTCGATAATGTTCCAGTAATCACGCAGGATGCCCACAGAGTTTCCCATAGCATGCGCGTACTCAATCATAATCATCGGACGATCGCTGCCCTTGCAGGCAAACTGCTCTAATCGCTCAAGCGTGGGATACATTGGGCAAACAATGTCGCTGTAATACGCTTCGCCAGCGGGTTCATACTGTACCGGTCGGCTGTTGTCTTTCTCTTTTATCCACCGATAGAGCGTTTCAAAAACACATCCGGTTCCGGCTTCATTGCCCATCGACCAGACGATAACGCAGGGGTGATTTTTGTCGCGCTCAACCATCGCCTGGACGCGATCCAGGTGAGCAGGGATCCAGGATTCGGTATCGCCGATTTGCGTTTCAGGTTTTAATGCCAGCGGATGTGATTCAATATTGGCTTCATCAACAATATAGATGCCATATTCATCGCATAGCTGATACCAGCGAGAATGGCAGGGGAAATGGCTGGTGCGGACCGCATTGATATTGTGCTCTTTCATCAATCGAATATCAGTCAGCATATTTTCTTCGGTCGGAACATGACCGAGGGTAGGGTGCAGCTCGTGGCGGTTAACCCCTTTGATCTTAATTGCTTTACCGTTGACGGTGAGCTGGCTGTTGATGATTTGTACTTTGCGAAAACCTATTTTATGGCTGGTCGCCTCGATCACTTCACCCTGCGGGTTAGTCAGGGTAATTAATAATGTATATAGGTTCGGGGTTTCTGCACTCCAAAGACGAGGAGCCTGAACCTTATCAGCGAAACTAAACTGCTGCTCTGTTCCGTTACGGATGAATGATTGATCTTTATCGATTAATACAGAGAAATCATGGGAATCATCCAGCAATTTTGCATTTAGTAAGAGTTCGACAGGTTGGTGGTCATAATGCTTCAGATTGATGCTAACGCTGAATATACCCTGCGTATATTCTTCATTTAATTCTGGTTTACAATAAATATCATAGATGCGTGTTTTATCAGTGGAATAAATGAATACCTCACGTTCGAGGCCAGACATATCCAGCATGTCTTGTTTTTCCACGTAGCTGGCGTTGGCCCAACGGTAAATTTCCAGCGCGATGGTGTTTTCGCCCGCTTTAATGTAAGGGGTGATATTAAATTCAGCAGGGTTTTTAGCATTCTGGGTATAACCTACGCGCTGACCGTTTATCCAGACAAATGAGGCCGTTCTGGCACCAGCTAGCTGTAGGAAGACTTCACGACCGGTCCAACTGTTGTCCAGGTTAAAAGTACGGCGATACGAACCGACCGGGTTATAGTCGCGCGGGATTTCCGGCCACTGGGTGGTGAAAGGGAAACGTTCGTCAATATATATTGCCTTATCAAAGCCTTGTGCTTCCCAGTTGCCCGGAACCTGAATGGTATCCCATGCGGAAACATCATAGTTTTCTTGATAAAACGTTTTGGGTCTTGAGCGCGGATTGCTTGCGCAATGGAATTTCCAGACCCCATTCAAAGACAGATAATTACTGGCTTCTGTAGGAATGTTTTTTATTGCCTGCCAGGTGCTGGTAAACGGAAATAGATAAGGCCGCGGTGGCTCCTTGTTGATTCCATTAATTCGATGATCTTCCAGAACCGCAGGGACATGATCGCGTTCGGCATATAGAGAAGCAATATGCTGTTTGTCAGAGACAACGACACTCATAATATATCTCCAGATCTTAAAGAATTTAATATATTATTTGTGGTGTGTATTTTTTAATTTAATACATCACCGACGAAAATATTTAACTATTTTTCATTGTGACGGCAGATGAAAATAAGCGATAGCTTACTGCCGAAAAGTGATACGAAAATAAGGGTTACACCAGTTGTACTAACGCGTTGGCCATGACTTTAATAACCAATTTTTTAACCATGGCATGTGTAATGAATCGATACGCTTCATTATTGTCACAAATAATAATTTGCCCTTCCTGCACCTGTACGGTTTGTCCTAAACCTCTCAGGTATTCACGGTCAGTTTCCTCTCGGTAACAATCGACCTGCTGGAGTTGCGCTTTCGCCGCATATTCGATTTTCTGGGTTCCGTGTAAAAAGCAATGCACCTCAACGTAACGACGATGGCCGGTAAAAAGCGCATCCGTTGTACTATCAAATCGTACGTCGTAGTTCAGGGCATCTCCCCGTGAATAGACAATGCCTAGCGTGATGTCCCTGGCGCTATCCAACAAATCGGCACAACTTTGCCACCGATGTTGTGTATGCGCATGTTGTTGGAACAGTTCGAAGCTATCGAGAATTCTCATTTTTCTTCCTTATGCACAGAACCTTGATCAACAACCCAGGTGACATCGCAGTATGGTAATCATTTTAGTAAAAGTTTTACTAAATAAAATAGACGAAGTTGATTTACTTTAACTTGATCACGAAATGGAGATATTTGGCAGGTAACGACAGAAGAGGCTTACCCGACGATGGCGTCGGGTAAATGAGGCTTAACGGGTAGTGCCACGTAGTTTTAGCTGGCTCGGAACATAGACCTGAAGCGGTAAAACCCGGCCATCGCGAACTTTTTCGATAAGCAGATTTACCCCCTGGATACCCATCATCTCTGAGTGGATGCGCACGGTTGAAAGCGGAGGAAAGGTAAAGCGTGCGGTAGGAATATCGTTGATGCTGATAAGGGAAATCTGTTCCGGAATGCTGACCCCCTTTTCATGAATCGCGCGCAACACACCGATGGCGATAGAGTCTGAAGCCACGAACAGCGCAGACGGGTAATCTTTTTTGGCCAGCATTTCTTTCGCCAGTTCATAGCCAGAAGCGCTGGAAAAGCTGCCACGATAAATATCCGATTCGGATACCACCCCTTTCAGCCTGCCGTATTCCGCAAAGGCAACCTCGCGAATATCGGCTTCACCAGGCACATCTTCGCCGCCGATAAAACCAATTCGCGTTGCACCTTGCTGAATGAAAAAGTCGATAATTTCCTGACTAATCTGCGTCAGATTAGTATCAACAAAGTCATATTTACCGCCAGGCGGCTGAAAATCGATAAAGCAGATATTGTCCGTCAGGGAAGTAGCGGTATGGCATATCACCTCACTGGCCTTCCCGACTACCAGCACGCCGGTGAGTTTTTTGATGGCGGGGACACTATGATGCTCGTAGCAATTGGTTAGCTCAATACCGAGCTTCTCACACTGGGTTTCGATTCCGTGGCGTATCGACAGATAGTACGGATCGTTGATCTCCAGCTTCTGTTGATAGCTATAGAGCGCAAGGATGTGATGCTGGTTGACGATGTTAACCTGCGTTCTATGGGATGAGCTGCTCTTGTATTCCAGCTTTTCCGCAATTTCCAGAATACGATGCCGGGTTTCCTCTTTCACATTCAGAGTGGGGTCATCATTCAAAACCCTGGATACGGTTGCCAGAGAAACGCCAGCTTCCGTTGCTATATCTTTAAGTGTTGCCATATGTGCCTTTCATACCACCCTTCGACGCATGGGGTATTTATTGTAAAGGAAGCGATATGAGATGCATCTGTTTTTAGTAAATTCATCGCCCTTTGTGTTTCATAAATACCGTGCTATTTTTTAGTAAAATTTTACCAAAAAGGAGGTCGGATGGATAACGTTGCGTTTGCTGATTTCGCCCGGATGGAAATACGTGTCGGAAAAATCGCGCATGTGAAGCGCCATGACAATGCGGATAAGTTGTACATCGTGCAGGTGGATGTGGGAGGACATACGCTGCAAACCGTCACCAGTCTGGTGCCTTATTACAGCGAAGAGGAACTGATGGGCAAAACGGTGGTGGTGCTGTGTAATCTGCAAAAGGCCAAAATGCGCGGTGAGACATCAGAGTGCATGCTGCTGTGTGCGGAAACCGACGACGGTAGTGAAAGCGTGCTGTTAACGCCAGAACGGATGATGCCAGCCGGCGTACGCATTGTGTGAGTTGTGTGATTCTGCCGGATGGCGGCTACGCCTGAGCCTACAAAGGACACACTTTCGTAGGCCAGATACTCGCAGCGCCATCCGACAGGTATTACATCTGCTCCACGCTCACCCGTAATGCTGCCAGGGCTTTGCGTGTTGATCGCAACACCAGATCGCATTGCTCGATCGTTAACGTTAGCGGCGGTTCGATGCGGATCGTCTTGGCATTGTTCAGCGTCCCGGCGACCAGCACCCGCTGGCGGAACATCTCACTGGCAAAGTTATAGCCGATTTCATTATCGACAAACTCAATCGCCATCAACATGCCTTTGCCGCGTACATCGTGTACCAGATCCGGGTATTCCCGCGCAAGCTGGCGGAAACCATCCAGCAACATATCGCCTTTCTGCTCTGCCTGAGCCGGTAAATTTTGCTCCAGCAGGACGTTAATGGTGGCCAGCGCCGCCGCACAAGCGAGCGGGTTGCCGCCAAACGTAGTGGTATGCAGGAAAGGATTATCGAACAGGACGGAGAACACCTCTTCGGTGGCAATGGTTGCGCCAATCGGCATCACGCCGCCGCCCAACGCTTTTGCCAGACACATAATATCCGGCTGCACGTTTTCGTGCTCGCAGGCGAACATTTTGCCGGTACGACCCATGCCGGTCTGCACTTCGTCAAGGATCATCAGCGCGCCAAACTCATCACAGAGCTTACGAACGGCGGTCAAATACCCTTGCGGCGGCAGGATCACGCCCCCTTCGCCCTGAATAGGCTCAAGGATCACGGCGGCGACGTCGTCACCGGTCTTTTTACACTCGCTGAGCATGGTACGCATCGCGTTAATATCGCCAAATGGCACATGGCGGAATCCCGGCAGCAGCGGCATAAAGGGTTTACGGAAGGTGGATTTCGCCGTGGCGGATAGCGCGCCGAGGGATTTACCATGGAATGCGCCGCTGGTGGCAATAAATGTAAATTTACCGCGCGGCGATTGATACGCTTTCGCCAGCTTCAGGGCGGCTTCAACCGACTCGGTCCCGCTGTTACAGAAAAAACTGTATTTCAGTTTACCGGGCGCCAGTGCGGCGAGGGTTTTTGCCAGCATGGCCCGCAACGGGTCAAGTAACTCCTGGCTGTGCAGAGGTTGTTTCGCGAGTTGGTTCTGTACGGCGGAAACCACGACTGGATTACGGTGCCCCACGTTGAAAATGCCAAAACCGCCCAGGCAATCAACAAACTCCTGTCCCTGGGTGTCGACAAGCGTATTAAGGCTTCCCGCTTGCCACTCTACGGCTCCGTAATCCCCGCCTGCAGTTACAGATTTTCGATACTCTAAGAACCCCGGATTGACATGCTCCTTAAAGTACTCAATCACCTCGCGGTTTAATGATTTCATTTCCTCATGATCAAGCGTGCGCTTTTCGATGAGATTCAGTGCGTGTGCGCTGCAGGCCAGGGCCGATGCGCTGGAAGGTAACCTGTTCAAAATATGCTCCCGGAGCTGGCGTATCACATGATACTGATTTAAGTATTGCAGGGATTGCGCCATTCCGGCGCGCTTAGCAAAAATCGGGATAAACACCAGGAAATATCTCATTTGTGCAACATTTAATGCCGGTATTTAACATTTGCTGGCATTTTGCCCAGATTTGGCACCTGAAAACAGATCGAATAAACGCGTATTTGCGCTAAAAATGGGCAATGTTTGCACTGTCACGGTGCGGGAGAAGACGTGCAATTGAATAGTTACCTAATGAAAGTATTTTAAATCAACGAATTAGAATGCGTACAGATTTTGAGGTTTAATCGCAAATTGCGATCTAAATCAAATTTAACAACTAAAGATAAAAACATTATCGCCGAAATAACATAAGCCGAAAGAGTTAACAACCAGATAACCTGCACAGGACGCAACCATGTCTGCTCATCCCTACGTTAGTCAGCAAAATACACCGCTGGATGATGATATCACCCTCATGTCCACCACCGACTTACAAAGCTATATCACTCATGCTAACGATACCTTTGTCCAGGTCAGCGGCTATCAACTGAATGAATTGCTCGATAAGCCGCACAACCTGGTTCGTCATCCGGACATGCCAAAAGCGGCATTCGCGGATATGTGGTACACCCTCAAACAGGGTGAGCCGTGGAGCGGCATTGTGAAAAACCGGCGTAAGAATGGCGATCACTACTGGGTGAGGGCCAACGCGGTGCCGATGGTGCGGGAAGGGCGAGTGACCGGGTATATGTCGATTCGCACCCGGGCAACTGACGAAGAGATTGCGGCAGTAGAGCCTTTATATAAGGCGCTGAATGAAGGACGTTGCAACCGACGTATTCATAAAGGTTTGGTGGTACGCAAAGGCTGGCTGGGTAAACTCCCGGCACTGCCGATTCGCTGGCGGGTACGCAGCGTGATGGCATTGATGTTTGTCGTACTGGCGACCGCATTGCAGCAAATGGGCGCCGAATGGCCGATACTGTTGATGAGTGCGTTGGTAATGCTGCTGGGGACGGCTATTTTCGAATGGCAAATTGTGCGTCCCATCGAGAATGTCGCGCGTCAGGCGTTGAAAGTGGCGACCGGTGAGCGCAACAGCGTGTCGCATCTTAACCGCTGCGATGAACTGGGCTTGATGCTGCGAGCGGTGGGGCAACTGGGGTTAATGTGCCGTTGGCTCATCCATGATGTCTCCAGCCAGGTGAGTTGTGTGCGCAGCGACAGCGAAACGCTGGCGAAAGGCAGTGATGATTTAAACAAGCATACGCAGCAGACCGTAGAGAATGTGCAGGAAACGGTGGCCACCATGAATCAGATGGCGGCGTCGGTGAAACAAAACTCTGAGACCGCCGCCGCAGCCGATAAACTCTCGATTGCTGCCAGCAGCGCGGCAACGCACGGCGGCGAGGCGATGGATACCGTCATCAAAACCATGGATGATATTGCCAACAGCACTCAGCGGATCGGCACCATTACCACGCTGATTAACGATATTGCTTTCCAGACCAATATTCTGGCTTTGAACGCCGCCGTTGAAGCCGCGAGGGCGGGCGAGCAGGGCAAAGGCTTCGCCGTAGTGGCGGGAGAAGTGCGTCATCTTGCCAGTCGTAGCGCCAGTGCAGCCAATGATATTCGCAAGCTGATTGATGCCAGCGCCGATAAGGTGCAGTCCGGCTCCGATCAGGTGCACGCCGCGGGGCGCACGATGGACGATATTGTGGCGCAGGTGCAAAACGTCACTCAGTTGATCGCCCAAATCAGCCACTCAACGCTGGAACAGTCCGATGGTCTTTCCAGCCTGACTCGTGCGGTGAATGAATTGAGTAGCATCACGCAGAAAAACGCCGAACTGGTTGAAGAGAGTGCCCAGATTTCCGCGATGGTGAAACATCGCGCGGGTCGTCTGGAAGATGCGGTTACGGTGCTGCATTAATCTTAACCACAGCAGGCGCAACGCCGGACACGGGTTCCGCCTGCTGCGCAGATTAATCTAACTGAGTAATGTCCAGCGCGGCGCGATCGATAATACCAATGATTTTTTTGATCTGCGCCTCGCTGGTATCACCATGATTGACGCGTAGGTCCAGCACAGCTTTGAAGTTCTCCAGCGCGCGTTTCATCTGTGGATTTTTACGTAATTCAAAACCCACACAGCGGGCTTTAATACGTTCGTGGATATGTTCCAGATGTTCGCGGTTCTCATCCAGCCACTGCAGACCTTGAGTCGTGATGGCAATTTGCTTACGCCCGCCTTCCTCGTCGCTGATGGCGATCAGGGCCTGATCCTGCAACAGATCCAGCGTCGGATAGATAACGCCCGGGCTCGGGGTGTAGTTACCCTGGGTCAGGGTTTCAATCGCTTTAATCAGTTCATAGCCGTGGCTGGCGTCGCGGGTCAGGATATCCAGAATCACCAGGCGCAATTCGCCGTGACCGAAGAAGCGCTGGCGACGACCACCACCTCCGCCGCGACCGTGGCGGCGTCCGCAACCCTGTTCGTGGTGATGTTCCTGGTGACAGCCTGCGTGGCGATGCTCTTCACTTTTGCAGCAGCCTGCATGGTGCTCACTGTGGCGGCTTTCGTGGTGATGTCCTTCACCCTTGCAGCAGCCTTCGTGTTGGTGCTCTGTATGTTTACAGCAACCTTCATGATGGTTTTGCATCATCGTCTCCTGATGTTATTTAGATATATCTAATTTATATCTAAAGTTTATCGGCTTGCAAGTCTATAAAATAATTTTTGTTTAATTTGATGATTATTAATGGTTTTCATGGATTGCTGATCGCTGTTTAATCACAAGCTGACTATATCAAAAAAGTGCTTGCAATCTTTTTGATTAGCAATCATTATCATTTAAAAATAAATTTAGATATATCGTATTATCTTCACGAAGGCGAAAAAATGACAAAAAACACCTCACGCTACCCACAGCGCGTTCGCAATGAACTGCGCTTCCGTGAACTTACCGTCCTGCGCGTAGAACGTATTAGCGCGGGTTTTCAGCGCATCGTACTGGGCGGTGACGCGCTGGACGGTTTTAGCTCGCACGGTTTTGATGACCATACCAAGGTCTTTTTCCCGGAGCCGGGCAGCCATTTTGTGCCGCCTGTTGTCACCGATGAAGGCATTGTCTGGGCTGACGGCGTACGTCCGCTCTCCCGTGACTACACGCCGTTGTATGACGAAGCGCGCCATGAGCTGGCGCTGGATTTTTATATTCATGACGGTGGCGTGGCGAGCACATGGGCGATGAATGCTCGTGAGGGTGACAAGCTGACGATCGGTGGACCGCGCGGTTCTTTGGTGGTGCCAGAGGATTATGCGTATCAGGTTTACGTGTGTGATGAATCAGGAATGCCCGCGCTGCGCCGACGGCTGGAGTCGCTCAGCCGTTTAGCGGTACGCCCGAACGTAACGGCGCTGGTAAGCGTGCAGGATGCGGCGTATCAGGACTATTTTGCCCATCTCGACGAGTTTACTATTCAGTGGGTTATCGGCCATGACGAACAGGTGGTGAACGAACATTTATCGCGGCTGAACGTGCCCGCAGACGATTATTTCATCTGGATTACCGGCGAAGGCAAGGCGGTAAAAAACCTCAGCGTTCGCTTTGAAACCGAGGCGTTCGATCAGCAACTGGTGCGCGCAACGGCTTACTGGCATCAACGCCGTTAATCAGTAATTCGATGGCGGCACGCCAAACGCCTGGCGAAATGCATAGCTAAATGCCGCGGTGCTGGAATACCCCACATCCAGCGCCACGGCAGTTACGCTTTTATTTTTTTTCAGCATTAATACCGATTCCAGAATACGCATTTTTTGCTTCCAGACGCTGAAGGGCAATCCGGTTTCTTTTTTGAAATGGCGTGAAAAGGTACGGGCTGACATGCCCAGATGCTGTGCCCAGTATTCAACCGAATGCTCCAGGGCCGGGGATTCCTGAATTGTCCGGCACACTTTGGTTAATTCGCGATCGTGTGGCCAGGGTAATACAAAAGCGACTTCCGGGAGCTGCAGAATAATATCGACCAGAACACTAACCAGCTTACCCTCTTTTGACTGGCTATCATAATGGCCCGAAATTAAATTGGTGGCGTAATGAATAAACTCTCTGGCGAAATCACTGATCGCCACCACTTTACATTCATTGATGCTCTCTTCAAGAAAACCCGGCTTAATATCCAGATTCTCTAAATACACATCATCCAGTGCCCAGACCGCATGCTCGGTATTATTGGGGATCCAGATGCCATAATGCGCTGGAATTATCCAGCATTTGCCGGCGACATCAATTCGCATGCTGCCTTTACGGGCGAAATGAAACTGCATAAAAGAGTGCGAATGCAGCGGAACATGATGGTTGGCTTCCAGGACATAAGAACGGAAGTACACGTCCTGCGGCAGCTCCGTAATGGAGTTATCGGGAAATGAATTCCACTGTTTTTGCGCGAGAGTCTCCATAAATAAATCGTCAATGCTCCCGGTGATGTGTCCGCTATTCGATAGATCTTGTCCGCAGATCATAATACATGCATTCAGTTTTCCATAATAATCTTGCGTAACGATTTTTAGCCCACTTTGGTAAATACCATGAACACGCTTTGTTCAGATGCTGTCATCGTCAATGAAACAAATGATAACTGGACCCGAATGGGGAAAGAGCTGCTTTCGCAAGCGGATATCCAGATTAATGGCTCTCGTGCCTGGGATATTCAGCTTCATCATGCCGGTTTCTTTAAGCGGGTACTGCAACAAGGCTCGTTAGGGCTGGGTGAAAGCTATATGGAAGGCTGGTGGGACTGCGAGCGGCTCGATATTCTGTTCTGCAAAATTCTCAAAGCAAAACTCGACCAGCAAATGCCGGGCAACCTGAAAGATATTTTACGCATTGCCAGCGCCCGCCTGTTTAATTTGCAGTCGCGGAGCCGCGCGTGGATTGTCGGTAAAGAGCATTATGATATTGGGAACGATCTTTTTGCGCTGATGCTGGATCCGCACATGCAATATTCCTGTGGTTACTGGAAAGACGCCACCACATTAGACGAAGCGCAAAATGCCAAATTGAAAATGATTTGTGAGAAGCTACAACTCAAACCGGGTATGCGTTTACTCGATATCGGTTGTGGCTGGGGCGGACTGGCGGAATATGCAGCGCGTCATTATGGCGTGGCGGTCGAAGGCGTCACTATCTCTAAAGAGCAGCAGAAAATGGCTCAACAGCGCTGTGAAGGGCTGGACGTTAACATTCTGCTGCAGGATTATCGTGACCTCGATAAACACTACGATCGCATTGTTTCCGTGGGGATGTTCGAACACGTCGGGCCGAAAAACTACGACACCTATTTCAGCATCGCCGACCGTTGTTTAAAACCGGACGGGCTGTTCCTGCTGCATACCATTGGCAGCAACAAAAAGGGGATGAGCGTCGATCCGTGGATCAATAAATACATTTTCCCGAACGGTTGCTTACCGGCGATTTCGCATATTGCCGAGGCCAGCGAATCACGGTTTGTGATGGAGGACTGGCATAACTTTGGCAGCGATTACGATAAAACGCTGATGGCCTGGCATGAGCGCTTTAATCAGGCCTGGCCGGAGCTGTCTTCACGTTACTCCGCCACCTTCAGAAGAATGTTTAATTACTATTTATGCGCCTGCGCTGGGGCTTTCCGCGCCAGAGATATTGAGCTTTGGCAGGTACTGTTTAGTCGCGGCGTAGAGGGCGGCATCCGCGTTTATCGTTAACGTTCTGCCTGATGCGCGAAGCGCATCAGGCATTTATGACTTAACCCAATTCACTCTCTGCCAGCGCTTTAAATACCATTGCGACGGCATGCGCGCCGGGGTCCATATTACCCAACAAGCTTTCGCTGCTCAGATACGATGCGCGACCTGCATTGGCTTTGCTCGACAGGCAGGTTCGTTCGGCTCCGGCTTGCGCGGCGTCAAAAGCGGCATTCAGGTTGTGCGGCTGCGCCAGCAGTGAGGTCAGTGCGGGTTGCAGGGCATCTATCATTGTGCGATCGCCTTCGTCTGCGCCGCCGTAGAACTTCATCTGCGCCAGACCTGTATTCAGCGCTTCGGCAACGTTAGCTCCCTGCTCCAGTTTCTGCCCGGCGGCAGTAAAGAAAATAGACATCAGCACGCCGCTGGAACCGCCCATCACCACGGTCAGACGTTCGCCAATCAACGCGAACAGCGTGGCAAGGTCATCCAGCGGAAGCTGCTGACGCTGCAGCAGACTGGCAATTTCACGCGCGCCGGCGGCAAAGGTTGAACCCGTATCGCCATCGCCGACTTTGGCATCCAGCGCGTTGAGATGTGCTTCCAGACCGGAAAGCGTTCCGGTGATAAGCTCCACAATCCCGGCGACCAGCGCGTTGGCAGAGGGCTGGAATTCCACGCGCGCGCTGCGCTGGGATGATGGCGCGTAGCTGATTTCACGCGGTGGGACGGGAGTCGGCCAGTTGCTGGTTTCCACTTCGGTCAGCAGCGCTTTTTCGATGCTCTCTTCGAGCACGATGGCCGTCAGTGAGAATCCTTTCATATCCAACGCGGTGACCAGCGAGGCCGGACCAATCAGCCAGTCGATACGCGGGTACAGCGGACTGCTTGCCAGTTCGCGGGTGATAATAGCCATTTCCGCAACGGACACGCCGCCAAGATTGTTAATCATCACCGCCACTCTGCCGGTTTCAGGCAGGGCCGTCAGCAGTTTATCCACCATCAGATTCACCACCTGCGCACTGTTTTGCGTATCGATAACCGAGGCTCCCGGTTCGCCGTGAATCCCCATGCCCAGCTCTGCATGACCCGGATGATGGCGCGGCGCGGCGTCGGTTTCTTGCGGCAGATGGCAGCTGGAAAGCGCAACACCCAGGCTGAAGGTGTTGTTGGCTGCGTACTGCGCTTCACGCAGGACGGTGGCGAGGTTGTAGCCGCGTTCAGCGAAATAGCCGGCGATTTTATGCACCAGGATGGTTCCCGCAATGCCACGCGGATGTTTGTTATCCGGCAGGGAGATATCGTCACCGACTATCAGCATTTCAACGTTGTAGCCCAGGCGTCGCGCTTTCTCGGCGGCGAGACCGAAATTAAGACGGTCACCAGTGTAGTTCTTCACGATCAACAGACAGCCAGCCTCACCGGTCACTGCCTGAATAGCGGTCAGTACCGCATCCACGCTCGGGGAGGCGAACACGTCGCCGCAGACCGCCGCGGTCAGCATTCCTTTGCCGATAAACCCAACGTGCGCGGGTTCGTGTCCTGAACCGCCGCCGGAGATCACCGCCACGTTATTTTTGTTAAGGTCGCGGCGAACCACGATGCGAATGGCCGGATCGCTCTCCAGACGCGCCAGGTTATTCCACGGGCTGGTGATAATTGTACCGTCGATCACGTCGCTAACGAGATGGGGGCGTTGATTAAAAAAGAATTGAGACATAACGGCTCCTCGAGGTTGAGTGTAAGACAAACCCCCGAATGCATGTTCATGGTGCGGAGGCGATAGAGAGATTCTGGCGAAGTCAGCCTGGAAAAAAACAACGCGAAAATGAGTTTCATTACGAAACGTGATTGCTATTTTTTGTTCCGAAATGAAACTTAATCAGGCGAGAAATCAGCACAATGCGAACCAGCTCGACTTTTTTCTCCTGCGATCAGAGCAGGCCACACGGCGCAGTCAGTCTTTTTTGCGGGGTTTTACGCAGGATGGCGCGTAATTGGAGAAATTTATCATCATGTTTGTCGGTGATTTCGCGGTAAAGGAACGGATCGAGATCGCAAACCTCATTATTTTTGTGGTTAAGTGTTCCAATATGAAACGCATGTCATTTTTATCTGTTCCATATCAGAACAAAATGACGAAAGATTTTTTTGTGCACGCCTCGCCATACAGTTATTACATCGCTCCGGTACGTCCGCTTTCGCCGTCAACATCAGGCTAAACGGGTTAACGCCAGGGCTCACCATGTAAAAACATGTACTTATTTGAGGATGAAAGGAATGCTAAAAGTTATTCAATCTCCAGCCAAATATCTCCAGGGTCCTGACGCTTCTACCTTATTTGGTCAATACGCTAAAAATCTGGCTGACAGCTTTTTCGTGATTGCGGACGACTTCGTGATGAAGCTGGCGGGAGAAAAGGTACTCAATGGTCTGCATAGCCATGACATTAGCTGCCACGCGGAACGCTTCAACGGTGAATGCAGCCATGTTGAAATTAATCGCCTGATTGCCATTCTGAAAAAACACGGTTGCCGCGGCGTGGTTGGGATTGGTGGCGGGAAAACGTTAGATACCGCCAAAGCGATTGGTTATTACCAGAAGCTGCCGGTAGTGGTGATCCCGACCATCGCCTCAACCGATGCGCCAACCAGCGCGCTGTCCGTTATCTATACCGAAGCGGGTGAGTTTGAAGAGTATCTGATCTACCCGAAAAACCCGGATATGGTGGTGATGGATACCGCAATTATTGCCAAAGCGCCGGTACGTCTGCTGGTGGCCGGGATGGGCGATGCGCTCTCGACCTGGTTTGAAGCGAAAGCCTGTTATGACGCTCGGGCGACCAGCATGGCGGGCGGGCAGTCCACCGTGGCGGCGCTGAGCCTGGCGCGCCTGTGCTATGATACCCTGCTGGCGGAAGGCGAAAAGGCACGCTTAGCCGCCCAGGCTGGTGTGGTGACCGATGCGCTGGAACGTATTGTCGAAGCCAACACCTACCTCAGCGGTATCGGTTTTGAAAGCAGCGGACTTGCGGGGGCACATGCCATCCATAACGGCTTTACGATTCTGGAAGAGTGCCACCATCTGTACCACGGTGAAAAAGTCGCCTTTGGTACGCTGGCGCAGCTGGTGCTGCAGAACAGCCCGATGGAAGAGATCGAAACCGTGCTGAATTTCTGTCAGAAAGTGGGCCTGCCGGTAACGTTAGCGGAAATGGGCGTAAAAGATGACATTGATGGCAAGATCATGGCCGTGGCTAAAGCCACCTGCGCAGAAGGTGAAACCATTCACAATATGCCGTTCCCGGTGACGCCTGAAAGCGTACATGCCGCTATTTTGACGGCAGACCTGCTGGGACAGCAGTGGCTGGCGCGTTAATCGGGCATCGGTAAATTTACCCAGCATCTTCTCCCCCTCTGACAGTCTCTGCCGGAGGGGTTGTCTATGGTAAAACAGCGGAAATGGATATGACGGCGCATACGCATAGCATCGGGCAGGAAGTCTCTTCGGTTCTCGCCCAGTCCTGGCATCGTTGCAGCAAGTTCATGCAGCGGGAAACCTGGCAGGCGCCGCATCAGGCGCAAGGGCTGACCTTTGAGTCGATTTGTCGTCGTAAGACGGCGCTGCTCACGATTGCGCAGGCCGCGCTGGAAGATGCCTGGGAGTTTATGGACGGTCGTCCGTGCGCGCTGCTGATTCTGGATGAATCGGCCTGTATTCTCAGCCGTTGCGGCGATCCGCAGACGATAGAACAGCTGGCGGAGCTTGGGTTTCGCGGCGGCAGCTATTGCGCGGAAAGCATTATCGGCAGCTGTGCGCTGTCGCTGGCGACAATGCCGGGCCAGCCGACAAAAACCTCTGGCGCTCAGCACTTTAAACAGGCGCTGCATCCGTGGTCGTTTTGCTCGACGCCAGTGTTCGATAACCATGGGCGTCTGTTTGGCTCCATCTCATTATGCTGTCTGGTAGAGCATGAGTCCGTTTCTGATTTATCCCTGACGCTGGCGATTGCCAGAGAAGTCGGCAATTCATTGCTGACCGACAGCCTGCTGGCAGAATCCAACCGCCATTTGAACCAGATGTACGGGCTGCTGGAGAGCATGGATGATGGCGTGATGGCCTGGAATGAGCAGGGGGTGTTGCAGTTCCTCAATGCGCGCGCGGCGCTGCTTTTGCATCTCGATGCGCAGGCCAGCCAGGGCAAAAACATTCACGACCTGCTCAATATGCCCACGCTGCTGCGTCGGGCAATTAAACATGCCCGCGGTCTGAATCACGTCGAAGTCACTTTTGAAAGCCAGCACCAGTTTGTTGATGCTGTTATCACCCTGAAGCCGATTGTTGAGGAGCAGGGCAACAGCTTTATCCTGCTGCTGCACCCGGTGGAGCAAATGCGTCAGCTGATGACCAGCCAGCTTGGTAAGGTGAGCCACACCTTTGAGCAGATGTCGACGGACGATCCAGAAACCCGACGCTTGATCCATTTTGGTCGCCAGGCGGCAAGGGGGAGTTTCCCGATCCTGCTGTGTGGGGAAGAGGGCGTCGGGAAAGAGTTGCTGAGCCAGGCCATTCACAATGAAAGCGAACGCGCCAGCGGGCCGTATATCGCCGTGAACTGTCAGCTGTATGCCAACAGCGTGCTGGGGCAGGATTTTATGGGCAGTGCGCCCACCGATGATGAAAATGGTCGGTTGAGCCGCCTTGAGCTGGCGAACGGCGGCACGCTGTTTCTGGAGAAAATTGAATATCTGGCGCCGGAGCTGCAATCCGCGCTGCTACAGGTGATCAAGCAGGGGGTGTTAACCCGTCTTGATGCCCGTCGGCTGATTCCGGTGGATGTGAAAGTGATCGCCACCACTACGGTTGATCTCGCTAATTTGGTGGAGCAAAACCGCTTTAGCCGCCAACTGTATTACGCGCTGCACTCTTTTGAGATTGTTATCCCGCCGCTACGAGCGCGGCGTAACAGTATTCCCTCGCTGATTTATACGCGACTGAATAGCCTGAAAAAACGCTTTTCATACAGCCTGAAGATCGACGATGACGCGCTGGCACAACTGGTGGCTTATTCGTGGCCGGGCAATGACTTCGAGCTGAACAGCATTATCGAAAACATCGCCATCAGTAGCGATAACGGGCATATCCGGCTGAGTAATTTACCTGATTATCTGTTTGCCGAGCGTCCCGGTCTGGAGACGGCGTCTTCCCTGCTGCCTGCCAGCCTGACGTTTACCGCTATCGAAAAAGAGGCGATTATCCATGCCGCCCGCGTCACCAGTGGGCGAGTACAGGAGATGTCGCAACTGCTGAATATTGGTCGCACCACCTTGTGGCGTAAGATGAAGCAGTACGACATCGACGCCAGCCAGTTTAAGCGTAAACATCTGGAGTAGTTTCTTCGATTCTGGCCATGGAGAACAGCGCATCCGACAGCCGGTTGATATAACGCTTGGGTTCATCGCGTAACGTCAGCGTTCTGTCCATCGCGATGAGGATCCGCTCCAGCCGCCGTGCCAGGGTGCGCGCCACGTGTAGCTGTGCCGATGCCAGATTTTTCCCCGGAATGACAAATTCTTTCAGGGGGCCGCTCTGCGCCATATTGCGGTCAATAAGTTGCTCCAGCGCCTGAATATCCTCGGCATTAATCGTCTGCGTTAAGCGGGCGAGACCTTTCTCATCGCTGGCGAGTTCCGCCCCCAGCACAAACAGCATCTTCTGGATGGCATGCAGATCCTGGCGTAATTCTGCCTGGCGCGAGCTGGCATAGCAGACGCCAAGCTGGGAAATCAGTTCATCCACCGTACCGTAGGCGTTAACGCGGATGTCGTCTTTGTCGATACGACTGCCGCCAAACAGCGCGGTCGTGCCTTTATCACCGGTTCGGGTATAGATGCGGTACATTTATTTTATCTCGCTAAAGGGAAGCACTTTGACCAGTTGGCCTGCATTGGCGCCGAGTGTGCGGATGTGGGCTATCCCGGCGGCGATATGCCCGCGGACCAGCGCCCGATCCTCGGGTAGCTGGGCGTGGGTTAGGGCAATATCACCACAGGCGCTGAGGCCGAGACCCACGCGTAGCGTTGAGCTTTTAGCCGCCAGCTTGCTGAGGGCCAGCGCGCAGTCATGCTCGTCGCAACAGATTGTCCGGCAAGGGACGCCTTGCTCTTCCAGCCCCCAGCATAGTTCATCAAGCACGCGCGTATCCTGCCAGCGTGAGTGATAAAACAGATGTACGCCCGGTGATGAAAGTGACATTGCGCCCCCTTATTTATCAGAATGCCTGACGGAAGATCTCGGCAATTTCTTTCTCGTTCCCTTTACGCGGGTTGGAGAAGGCATTGCCGTCTTTCAGCGCCATTTCCGCCATATACGGGAAATCGGCTTCTTTGACGCCCAGCTCGCGCAGATGCTGCGGAATACCGATATCGGCAGAGAGGCGAGCGATGGCGCGAATCGCCAGCTCAGCGGCATCCATGGTGGACAGACCGTCGGTGTTCTCACCCATAAACTCCGCGATGTCGGCAAATTTCTCCGGATTAGCGATCAGGTTATAGCGTGCCACGTGCGGCAGCAGGACGGCGTTTGCTACGCCGTGCGGCATGTCGTACAGACCGCCAAGCTGATGCGCCATCGCGTGAACGTAGCCAAGGTTGGCGTTGTTGAAGGCCATACCCGCCAGCAAAGAGGCATAGGCCATGTTCTCGCGAGCTTTCAGGTTGCTGCCCAGCGCTACGGCCTGGCGTAAGTTGCGGGCGATCAGACGAATTGCCTGGATCGCGGCGGCGTCGGTAACCGGGTTGGCATCTTTTGAAATATAGGCCTCAACGGCGTGGGTCAGGGCGTCCATTCCGGTTGCCGCAGTCAGTGGCGCAGGTTTGCCGAGCATCAGCAGTGGGTCATTGATGGAAACCGACGGCAGGTTGCGCCAGCTGACAATCACAAACTTCACTTTGGTTTTGGTATTGGTCAGCACGCAGTGGCGGGTGACTTCGCTGGCGGTACCGGCGGTGGTATTCACCGCGACGATCGGCGGCAGCGGATTGGTCAGAGTTTCAATCCCGGCATAGCTATAGAGATCGCCTTCGTGCGTCGCTGCGATGCCGATGCCTTTACCGCAGTCATGCGGGCTACCACCGCCGACGGTAACGATGATATCGCATTGCTCTTTACGAAAAACTTCCAGGCCGTCGCGCACGTTGGTGTCTTTAGGGTTTGGCTCGACGCCGTCAAACACCACCACGTCAATACCGGCTTCACTCAGATGTTCGAGGGTTTTATCAACCGCGCCGTCCTTAATGGCTCGCAGACCTTTATCAGTCACCAGCAGCGCTTTTTTACCGCCCAACAGTTTGCAGCGTTCGCCAACGACGGAAATAGCATTCGGGCCAAAAAAGTTCACATTTGGCACCAGGTAATCAAACATACGATAGCTCATAATTTACCTTCTTAGATTTAATTTATAATTCAGAGAAACAATTCAGTGCGGTTTGCGCTAATAACATGTCTTGTTCGACAGTACCGCCACTTACGCCGACAGCACCGATTAATTTATCGTTTAACATGACAGGTAAGCCGCCGCCAAAAATAACAATGCGCTGTTGATTTGTTAGCTGTAAACCATATAGTGACGCACCCGGTTGTACCGCGTCGGTAATTTCATGGGTCCCCTGCCGCAGACAGCAGGCGGTATACGCTTTATTAAGAGAAATATCACAACTGGTGACAAATGCGTCGTCCATGCGTTGCATCAGCAGCGTGTTGCCGCCGCGATCCACCACGGAAAAGACCACCGGCACGTTAATCTCAAGCGCTTTAGCCTCGACGGCCTGCGCCATTTTTTTCGCCGCCGCCAGCGTAATGGTGGCGATTGGTTGGCTCTTATTCACAGTCTCTCCTGAAAATGTTGTAGGGCTGAGGTCACGAAAATATCGCGATACAGCTATTTTTTATCATTGGGTTTGGCTTTATTTTCTCGCCGCGCGTTATTAAGTCAATAGGGTGAAAATTTAAAAAGTATTAATTTAATTTTGTGTGTTGGTGTTTATTGATAATGATCATTTAACTTCGTCACAATTCGCTCCGGATATTCCTGAGAACCGTTTCAATATGGAACGATGAATTTTTATTACGTGCCAAATTGGAACGAAATTAATTTTATTTTTTTATTGCTGTGCTCATTTAGAGTTCGGCCATTGCTGATGAAAGGCGAATGCCGGGTGGTGTGTCCCCGGCAATACGGCCCGGCGTCCCTATTTTTTATCTTTTGAGTCCATAAACTATGAGAAGATCAAAACGATTCGAAGTGCTTGCGAAGCGCCCTGTAAATCAGGATGGGCTGATTGGCGAATGGCCTGAAGAGGGGCTGATCGCCATGGAAAGCCCCTACGATCCGGCTTCGTCGGTGAAGGTAGAGAATGGTCGTATTGTTGAGCTGGACGGCAAGAGCCGCGCCGAGTTCGACATGATTGACCGTTTTATTGCCGACTACGCGATTAACGTGGCTGAAACTGAACGGGCAATGCGGCTCGACGCGCTGGAGATCGCCAGAATGCTGGTAGATATCCACGTCAGCCGGGAAGAGATTGTTGCTATTACCACCGCTATCACCCCGGCGAAAGCGGTGGAGGTGATGGCGCAAATGAACGTGGTGGAAATGATGATGGCGCTGCAAAAAATGCGCGCCAGGCGCACGCCATCCAACCAGTGCCATGTCACTAACCTGAAAGATAACCCGGTACAGATTGCCGCCGATGCGGCTGAAGCGGGGATCCGTGGTTTTTCAGAACAGGAAACCACGGTCGGGATCGCCCGCTATGCGCCGTTTAACGCCCTGGCGCTGCTGGTCGGTTCCCAGTGCGGTCGTCCTGGCGTGCTCACGCAATGTTCCGTTGAGGAGGCGACGGAGCTGGAGCTGGGGATGCGCGGGTTAACCAGCTACGCCGAAACGGTATCGGTATACGGTACAGAGTCGGTGTTTACTGACGGCGATGATACGCCGTGGTCCAAAGCGTTTCTCGCCTCGGCCTATGCGTCTCGCGGGCTGAAAATGCGTTACACCTCTGGCACCGGTTCGGAAGCGCTGATGGGCTATTCCGAGAGTAAATCGATGCTCTATCTGGAGTCGCGCTGCATCTTTATCACCAAAGGCGCGGGCGTACAGGGGCTGCAAAACGGTGCGGTCAGCTGTATTGGCATGACCGGCGCGGTGCCGTCGGGGATCCGCGCGGTGCTGGCGGAAAACCTGATTGCCTCAATGCTCGACCTTGAAGTGGCCTCCGCCAATGACCAGACCTTTTCCCACTCTGATATTCGCCGTACCGCCCGTACCCTGATGCAAATGCTTCCCGGCACCGACTTTATCTTCTCCGGCTATAGCGCCGTACCGAACTACGACAACATGTTTGCCGGGTCGAACTTCGACGCGGAAGACTTCGATGATTACAACATTCTGCAACGCGATCTGAGGGTTGACGGTGGTCTGCGTCCTGTAACCGAAGAAGAAACCATCGCCATCCGCAACAAGGCGGCACGCGCCATTCAGGCGGTGTTCCGCGAACTGGGCCTGCCGCTGATTAGCGATGAGGAAGTTGAGGCCGCCACTTATGCTCACGGCAGCAAAGATATGCCCGCGCGCAATGTGGTGGAAGATCTGGCCGCCGTGGAAGAGATGATGAAGCGCAATATCACCGGGCTGGATATCGTCGGCGCGCTAAGCCGTAGCGGCTTCGAAGATATCGCCAGTAACATTCTCAATATGCTGAGACAGCGCGTCACCGGTGATTACCTGCAAACGTCGGCCATTCTGGATCGCCAGTTTGAGGTGGTAAGCGCCGTTAACGACATTAATGATTATCAGGGACCAGGCACCGGCTATCGCATCTCCGCCGAGCGCTGGGCGGAAATTAAAAATATCGCGGGCGTGGTTCAGCCTGGCTCAATTGAATAAGGTGGTACACCGTGGAATGCACAACTGAACGTAAGCCGGTTTTCACCTTGCAGGTAAGCGAAGGCGAAGCGGCTAAAGCGGACGAACGCGTAGATGAAGTGGTGATTGGCGTCGGTCCGGCCTTTGATAAGCACCAGCACAAGACCCTGATTGATATGCCGCATAAGGCGATTCTTAAAGAGCTGGTGGCGGGGATCGAAGAAGAGGGGCTGCATGCGCGGGTGGTCAGAATTCTGCGCACCTCGGATGTTTCTTTTATGGCATGGGACGCGGCAAACCTTAGCGGTTCCGGCATCGGAATTGGTATCCAGTCGAAGGGAACCACGGTGATTCATCAGCGCGATCTGCTGCCGCTGAGTAACCTTGAACTGTTCTCTCAGGCTCCGCTGCTGACGCTGGAAACCTATCGCCAGATCGGTAAAAACGCCGCGCGCTATGCACGCAAAGAGTCGCCTTCGCCGGTGCCGGTGGTCAATGACCAGATGGTGCGCCCTAAATTTATGGCCAAGGCCGCGCTGTTTCACATCAAAGAAACCAAACATGTGGTGCAGGATGCTGCGCCTGTCACGCTGCATATTGCACTGGTGAGGGAATGACCATGAACGACAACATCATGACCGCGCAGGATTACCCATTAGCCACCCGCTGCCCGGAGAAAATCCAGACGCCTGGCGGGAAACCGTTAACCGACATTACCCTTGAGAATGTGCTGGCAGGCAAGGTCGGGCCGCAGGATGTGCGTATTTCTCAGCAAACGCTGGAGTACCAGGCGCAGATTGCCGAACAGATGCAGCGTCACGCCGTGGCGCGCAATTTCCGTCGCGCGGCGGAACTGATTGCCATCCCGGATGCTCGTATTCTGGAGATCTACAATGCGCTACGTCCGTTTCGTTCTTCATTCGCGGAGCTACAGGCGATTGCCGATGAGCTGGAGCACACCTGGCATGCCACGATGAACGCTGCCTTTGTCCGCGAGTCGGCAGAGGTGTATCAGCAGAGAAACAAGCTGCGTAAAGGCAGCCAGTGACGGAGGACGTATGCCGTTAATCGCCGGGATTGATATCGGCAACGCCACCACCGAAGTGGCGTTGGCACAGCATGGGCAGTTTATCGCCAGCGGGATTGTCGCCACCACGGGCATGAAAGGGACGCGGGACAACATTGCCGGGGTGGTCGCTTCTCTGCAGCAGGCACTGGATAAAACACCGTGGTCGCTTCAGGACGTGGAGAAAATCTGCATCAATGAGGCCGCGCCGGTGATTGGCGATGTGGCGATGGAAACCATCACTGAAACCATCATTACTGAATCGACAATGATTGGCCATAACCCGCAAACGCCGGGTGGCGTCGGCGTGGGGATGGGAACCACCATCAGCGTGGATAAGCTGGCATCACTGAGTGAGGAGCGCTTTGCGCAGGGCTGGATCCCGCTGGTGGGCGAAGAGATCGATTTCCTCGAAGCGGTCTGGCTTATCAATGCGGCGTTGGATCGTGGGATCAACGTGGTGGCGGCGATCCTGAAAAAAGATGATGGCGTGCTGGTGAACAATCGCCTGCGTCGGGCAATGCCGGTGGTCGATGAAGTCACGCTACTGGAGAAGGTGCCGGAAGGTGTGCTGGCGGCGGTGGAAGTGGCGGCCGCAGGGCAGGTGGTGCGGGTATTGTCGAATCCTTACGGTATCGCAACATTTTTTGCCCTGACGCCGGAGGAAACGCAAACCATCGTCCCCATCGCCAGAGCGCTGATTGGTAACCGCTCCGCCGTGGTGCTGAAAACGCCGCAGGGGGATGTGCAGTCGCGAACGATCCCGGCGGGTAAGATTTTTATCCGTGGCGAAAAGCGCGGCGGTGAAGCCGACGTAGCGCAGGGCGCGCAGGCCATTATGCAGGCGATGAGCGCCTGTGCGCCCGTGTGCGATATTCGCGGTGAAGCAGGTACGCACGCGGGCGGGATGCTTGAGCGGGTACGTAAGGTAATGGCCTCGCTGACCGGTCATGACATGGACGCCGTGCATATTCAGGATCTTCTGGCGGTGGATACGTTTATTCCCCGCGCGGTGCAGGGTGGCATTGCCGGGGAATGTTCAATGGAGAACGCCGTTGGCATTGCGGCGATGGTGAAATCCGATCGCTTACAGATGCAGGCTATCGCCAGCGAGCTAAGCGCCCGGTTAAATACCCCAGTTGAAGTCGGTGGTGTGGAAGCCAACATGGCCGTGGCTGGCGCGTTAACGACGCCTGGATGCGCCGCTCCGCTGGCGATCCTCGATTTAGGCGCAGGATCCACCGATGCCGCCATTATTAATAGCGACGGCGTAGTGAAGGCGGTACATCTTGCCGGGGCGGGGAATATGGTCAGCCTGTTGATTCAAACGGAACTGGGCTTAAGCGATCCGTTTTTGGCAGAGGAAATTAAAAAATACCCGCTGGCCAAAGTGGAGAGCCTGTTCAGCATTCGCCACGAGAACGGCGCGGTGGAGTTTTTTCGTGAACCGCTCAGCCCGTCAGTATTTGCCAAAGTGGTGTATCTGAAAGAGGGCGAGCTGATCCCGGTCGATAACCAGACCTCGCTGGAGAAGATTCGTCTGGTGCGCCGTCAGGCCAAAGAGAAAGTCTTTGTGACCAACTGTCTGCGCGCGTTACGTCAGGTCTCGCCCGGTGGCTCGATTCGCGATATCACTTTTGTGGTGCTGGTAGGTGGCTCATCGCTGGATTTTGAAATTCCGCAGATGATCACCGATGCGCTGGCGCAGTACGGCGTTGTCGCCGGGCAGGGTAATATCCGTGGTACTGAAGGCCCGCGCAATGCGGTGGCGACCGGGCTGGTTTTAGCCGGAGAAGCCAAAAAATAGTGCAGAAAACAGCCGCGCAAGCGTTTAGCTGCGGGGTAAGTCAAAGAAAGGCGATGTTCTCTTTGATATCCCGGCGGAGTTGGGTACATAGTATCAAGGTGTCTCTCACGTGGTTAATTTTAAGGATACGAGCATGCCAACAGCAATTGAAAAAGCCTTGGATTTTATTGGTGGTATGAACACTTCGGCGTCAGTACCCCATTCAATGGACGAAAGCACCGCTAAGGGAATTCTAAAGTATTTGCATGACTTAGGTGTGCCAGCGAGTCCGGAAGTTGTGATGGCACGGGGTGAGCAGGAGGGATGGAATCCTGAGTTCACGAAAAAAGTGGCCGGATGGGCAGAAAAAGTCGCCTCCGGTAACCGCATCCTTATCAAAAACCCAGAGTATTTTTCGACCTATATGCAGGAGCAGCTCAAAGAACTCGTGTGAGCTGACTATTGAATAAAACGCTAACGGACGTTTCCATCTAAGGATGGCGGCGTCCAGAAGGGTTACCTTTCGTATGTAACTGCCTTAATCGGCGTGTCTCGTGATACACCTTCTTTGCTCGCCTACTTGTTTTTCTTGGTACTCATTTCACATTTCGATGCAAACAGGCAGAGCGTTATCAGCCTGGTTCAGTTGATTTGGTTTTAGCGAATAAGCTGGATATTACCGAAACTGCTGAAATGGATGCGTTGGAGTCAGGGCTGTTGCTCATGTTGTATGAGCAGTAATTTATCAGACATCAACTGCCTGCAACCTTGATTTTTGGGCATATTCACGAGTGGCACCGTAATGGTTAGATAATGTCTAAGACTGGGCCGGAAAGTTCTGTAACCAAATAGCAACGCGCGGAATGATAAACGGAGCTTGAGGCATTCCTGCTCTTATTTGTTAACTCCATATCAAGTATTGAAACAATTTTTCAAAGCACGAATGGCTAAAGGAATTTGTTTTCACAGGCTTCCATGCTTTTTTCACAATGGATATCTTTTTTGGGTTGCTGAAAAGAAGAAGCTGCCGTAGATTTTCGCAGTTTGTTGTACAAGACTATTACAACAATCAGATAAATATCATTCCTCGCAGAGCCGGGGAATTCTTCCAAAAATGAGATAGCGAAAAATGAAAAAAATTATCCTTGCTGCCGTTCTGGCTGTCGCAGCATTCACTGGCGTGGCTAAAGCTTGCCCGGCAGGCACTCATCCGCATGGCGGTACTGGTAGCCACCATGCAGGCGGTACCTGCTACTAAAACTAATATACTGATTAATTAGATTGCTAACCCACGTTTTCTCGTGGGTCTTTTAATTGTTAGATCCGCAATAGTCGAGATTAAATATAAATTAATTAAGATTGATATCCTGTTAACCGGGTGTGTGATTGTTGTTTATATTTGTGTGATGAGAAATATTTATGCAGCATAGTTATTGATTGATATTGTGATTTTTATTCTTGTATTGTGTTAGTACCGTTTTAATCGATAGGTAGTTGTTTTTATTTTAAATAAGTCTGGCTGAGATAAGATAAATCATAGAGTTAAAGTTCAAATGAATAAAATACCATTATCTGCAATTATCGTAGAGGTTTCTTATTGTGCCAACACTATGTATGAATCATTGGTATACAACCAGCACCACTGTTGCAACGTTTAGCACCGAGACTGTACGTGTCTACCGCTACGGTAATATCGTGACGTACAGGATGAGTAAGTCCAGGGGGCAACGCGGCCAACTGGCAAACCAGATAACCGGCAGTGGCTACAATGCTGAAGAACCTAATAATAGTGATGGATGCAGCATGAGTACAGTTATCCAGCTTATATCTGGAACATAAACCCCAAAAACAATACCGCAAGCGGCAGGAAGTAAATAACCGCTCTACGGTGTAAAACAGACCAAAAGAAAAGTGATGATGAAAGCAAAAAATATAGCCCTTGCAATAGCAGTTTCCATATCTTTCCTGGCGGGTTGCTCGACGACTCCACTTAAACCAGCTATGCAGATGACTGATGCAGAACTTTGTACCACCTACGGTTATTCAATGGCGGCGGGTGATTCAAATCGTATGCTTGAAGTTGGTAATGAAGCACAGAAACGTATGGATGCGCACGGCGGTGTATTGAGTGTACCAAAAGAAACTTGCCAGGCGCTTTCACAGGCTGGTGTTAACCAGCTTTCTCAGGAACAAGCCGAGACCGCGCGATCACAAGCTGCATGGGCGGCAATCGGGCAAATGGGGCAGCAGATGCAAGCCCAGCAAGCGCAACAAGACGCGTATAACAATCAGCAGATGCAGCAGGCAAACCAGCAGATACAGCAGCAACAGCAAATGATGCTGATGCAGCAGCAGACACAAGCTCTTCAGGGCATCAACCGTTCTCTGGGCGGCTGGTAATAATGAACACGTCCACTAAAAAGGTGTTAATCCAGACTTAGTGTAATTTATCAGAGCTAAAGGCTTTCTGATTTAGTCAAGCATTACTCTGATAGTCGTGGCTGGATGACATTTCTGATATCTAAGGTAGAAAGGAATCAAAACCTTACCTGACCCAAATTTGACGCAAAGAAAAAGGGCTTAGATAATTTCTTATCTAAGCCCTTGTTTTATTTGGTGGCCCCTGCTGGACTTGAACCAGCGACCAAGCGATTATGAGTCATATTAATAACGCGTTTCATCTTTGTGCATTTTTCATCGCCATGATTTTATTTTGTTTAATAACATGGTGTTAATTCATTTTCGTTGTTTCATGTTGTGCTGTGTTTTGGCCTTCAGTATCATCCTTACGTCACCCACTACGTCACCTGTAAATGTTCAGGTAACGTAACACCGAAGGACTGAAAAAGGCTATGTCTGATAATTTAACTGTCTCGCTGATAAGCGGCTTAAAGCCGAAGAAAACTGCCTATTATGAGTGGGACAAAAGTGGTGAACGCGGGGCAGGGCGATTAGGGGTGAAAGTTGAGCCATCAGGCCAGAGAGTTTTTTATTATCGCTACTTTTGGCAAGGGAAACGGCAGTTCATTCTGCTAGGGCGGTTCCCGGAGCTGTCACTGGCACAGGCCAGGCAGCAATGTAAAGAGCATGCGGGTCTTCTTAAAGAAGGAAAAGCACCCAAGGCTGAAATCGCGGAACAACTTTTAACTGCCGAACAGCAACAGTATGAAGACCAGCTCAAAGGCAGCATTGAGCAACTCATTTTGGGGTACACCACCAAAATGCGTGAAGACGGTAAACGTACCTGGCAGCAGGTTCTGTACCGGCTGGAAAAAGAAACCTACCCATTTATACCTAAAGCAACAAAAGCACGTGACGTTACACCTGCTCATATCAAACAGATTCTGGCAGCCATTATTAAACGAGGTGCCTCGGTTGAAGCAAACCGTGTCCGCTCTTATCTGATGGCAGCCTTCAACTATGGATTGAAAGCTGACAACGATCCGGCAAACCATCAGCAGAATGTGATGTTTGGTCTTCAGATGAATCCAGTGGGCGTCATACCCAAACAATCCTCAGCGGAGAAGGCAGGGACAAACTGGCTCAAGCTGGATGAGTTGCAGCAGCTGATGGGGGATTTCCCTAAAGCTTCAAAGGTAGGTTCGTTAATTAGCCAATTGCTCAACTTGTGTGTCTACACTGGTGGTCAGCGGCCTCATGAGCTGGTTTCCAGCCGTTGGGATGCTGTTAACTGGGAAGAGAAAACGCTATTGGTAGTGGCGGGTGTGTCGAAAAATAAAAGGGATCATCTGGTGCCCTTGACTGACTCAGCTCTTGAGATACTCGAAAGGTTAAAAGCTGAAAATCTAAATCAGAGTCCTTACATCTTCCCGCAACGAACCAAGCCAGAGCAGCATTTGCGCACAGACAGCTTTGCACAAGCCATCATCTATTACCGGGAACACTTTGCGCTGAGCCCATTTTTTATTGCGCGTGATATTCGACGTACCTGTAAGACCCTGATGGGCGAAGCGGGTATTGCTAAAGACCTGCGTGACCGCATTCAGAACCATGCTCTACAGGATGTGAGTTCTAAACACTACGATCGTTACGATTACCTGGTTGAAAAGCGTAAGGCTCTCGAGATCTGGGAGTCTCGGGTGAATAACCACCAGCAACAGCAGGAAAACAATGTCGTTAACCTGTTTGGGCAGAGATAGAGGCTTAATCGGATCTCTGGATTTGCTGGCGAGGCCGACGTTCTTCGCCAGTGTTCGGTTACGTTTGAGCTGTCGCTCAATTTCTTGCACGGGTTTTCCGGTTTCAATGGCTGTAGAACTGGCAACGGAACGATAGATTTGTGCCGGGGTTACTTGATATGGCGGAACTAATTTTTTCATGATAGTCACTTAAATTAATTGTACCTTTATTATTTGATGCTAAATACAATCAGCGAAAATATTAGAGGTGACGCCATCCCCTCACCTCTAATATAAAAATATCTAATATTTATTACATTGTGATTCCTGCAGGAGCAGTTTTTTTATCTAACCCGGATTGCATACTTTTTCCTACATTATCACGACGGAAATCAAACATGTTCATTTCAAACGTACTTATAGCTACCTGATCATTGCCATGAACATGAGCAATCAAACGATTAAACGGCTCCTTGTAAGGTGCTTTAGCGTAAGATCCGCCGAATTCCCCTGAGTTAACGAGCACAACATGCTGGTACATATGATAATGCAGTGCTTCAACCATGGAATCGAATGTATTAACATCCCTGTTTAATGCTGCCACAAGATAAGCATTTGATTTATCCCTGAGATCTGCACTTAGTGCGATGTCGGTTGCGTCATAACAAATGGAGCCTGTGAGAATAAATCCTTTTTTATCAGGGAATTGGGGGTGAACAAGTTCAAGCATCAATTGGTATGGTCTCCAGGGTTCAACCCGGCCTTTCTCATCTTCCATCATATTATGCTTGCCTTGAAGTCTTATCATTTCTTTCTGGCTGCTATTGCTTTTAGGTGGGACAATCCAAACGGCACAATTATTTGGTCCTTTGATTCCAGGTTGCTCAATAAATGTCAGGCCCGAGTATATGATTGCATTGGTTTTTCTAGATAAGGCGATGAGTACATCCAAATCGTCACTATGTACAGCGAGCTCAGGCCATACTATTAAATCAATGTTCTCTATTTTTTCACCATGAGTTCGTTGAGTTGTTTTTTGTGCAAGCGTGTGTTTTACAACTAAATCAGCCACTTCAGCAACATGTCTGCGATGAATCACTCTATATTTTGCGGAGTTTAAAAGAAGTCCATGGCTGGCAAAATCTTTCGTTGCAGGCAGTTTTGACTGGACCATAGCAACTGTTAGGGCTTTTTTCGAGTCAGACCAGTCGAACTGTATTTTTTCTGTAAGTCCCGGAGTTCCTGATAGTTTGCAGTAATCCTGCTTAAGCTTACTCAGCCGAGCATCAACTAGTTTTCTGACAGCATCTACTGTAAAAATTGCTGGCCATTGATATCCATTATCACCCACTGAAATTCCCGGCCAGGCAAGCAACTTGGATAAGAGTGTGGTAAGCCAACCAGAAACCTGAGAGTTCTCACCGGCAATGGACTCAGGTGTTGTCATCATCCCCAATTGACGTTTGTCTCTACTAGTTTTAATACCCCGATAACCCTGTTTGGGGGAAATTGCTTGACCAAAATCTGTCCAGTCTTGTTTGCCGAGTAGTACTGATCGGATGCACATGGCAACTCTATACAATATTTGAGTGTCTGCATCATCCGTGAAAATAGAATCGACCCATCCCGATGATTTGAATAATTTTGCATCCACATCCATTCCTGCATCGAAGACATTCGATGTTGGAGGGTTGGAGTAGTTATGAAACGTCACTTTAGTGTTTGCTACACTTATTTGATAATCTTTTTTATTATCCAGGCAAACAATCCTGTCCAATAAAAGGGCTTGCATCAGTTTTAATGCCATTATCTCATTGGAAAATGGGTTATCAGGTCTTGATATGATTCTAAGTAATGAGTGACTACTTTTTATCATGCCTAAAGAAGTCGCCAAAGGTTGTATATCTATATGGCATTCATTAATTATTGTTTTCACGGAGTCTGAGTTTAGCCACTTCTGTTGTAAAGGTCGTGAATGATAAACTAAGGATTTAAACAATGATAAGTTTTGATGTGATATTATGCTAACTATTTTCTTCAATTTTATGACGTGTTCTTTGTCATAAATTCTTTCGCACAAAGAAGCACATGAGCGAATAAATGGTTTGTTATCTTTAACTAATTGACTAGCCAGCAAAATACATGAGGCTATTGTCTTGCTATCCATTTTAGTGGGAAGTGTAATTGTTCTAAAGCCTGATGCCAGTTTTAAGATAAGATCATGCCTGGCATCAGTGCCATTTTTTTCTAATGTATTATCTAAACGCACAAGCAACAGAAAACTAGCCTGATTAATTAACAGGTTCCAAGTTTCGTTGTCAGAGGCGCTGCGCTTATTAATGAATGTCGCGGCACAATGTTGTATTTTTTCAAAGTACCCATCCACATTGGCTTGCGCAGGGAATGCATAGGTATCTTTTTTATGAATAGTCATTGCTGAATGTCGAAATATTTCAGCAAGGCAATAAGTAGCTACAGCACTTTGTTTTTCATTATCGCTTTCAATGAGGGTGCAAAGCTGTTCAAGTATAGGGTCTAATAGCTTAGGATCTGGGAAAAGTTCCAGTCCTTTCTTGAGTAGCAGTGCCAGTGACGGGTCATGGCTCCAACAGACAATAAAACGCCGTGCCAAACGTTCTTGCAGATAATCCCATTCCCCGGCAATAACATCCCCATCAGTATCTATATCCTGCGAGGTGAAATGTCTTAATTCTTTTAGTATCTTACTGATTTTATTTGCAGAAAAACGCTTGAGGGTATCCTCCCTGACATCGAAACGGTCTTTTTCAATCTCAGCTAATCGATTTGATTTACCATTTTTCGGTGGTTCAAAATCGGTTTTTGTTAGACTTAATAATGACTCAAGATGCCCAAGTTGTTCGTTGGCGCTATCCATTGATATTGGACCACTTAACTTGGTCTGGATGTTTTCTAGGCTGCGTGAGAGGCCCGCTGATTTACCTCTAAAAATCTCTATTTTTGTTTTTTTAGGGTTAATTATCAGTCCAAGATTATCTATTTCATGGTTAAGGAGATTAGTTATTGCATCATTTATGAATTCGGTATTATTATTTTTTTGTTTTTTAACCTTAACCACAATCCGCATATCATCGACATATCGACAGTAATCAATAAGTTTAATGTTATCAGCGATGTTTGTGTTGATTTTATTTTGCAGGAATAGATCTAATTCAAGTAAATAAATATTTGAGAAAAATCCTGCGGCAACTAATCCCTGAGGGATGCCTTTGGGTATTTCTTTTACTTCGTCCGACTTACATAGGCCATAATTCTTTATACTAGATGCAGTCCAGTCCCAGTTTGTAAAACATTTAAATAAATGATTGATGAGAGGGTTTTCTTTATTGTTTATTGGCTCACTGATATGGCTTTTTATCTTTTGAATTAGAGTCTTCCTGTTTACTAAATCGAAAAACTTCGCAAGATCTAGTTCTATGATGTAAACGGCTTCGTCCGGCGAAATTTCACTTTGCGCTTTTGACGCAAAATGATAAGGCCTATTTAAAAATTTCCGATAGTCAGTGAAATATTTACTATATGTCACTGTTGCACCGAAGCTATGCTCTGCTTTATCGTCAATATACTGACAATAAAGTCTATTTCCGTAATTGACGATACCTTTCTGGTGGACGATGTCATAGCTGGTGTCTGGGTTTCCTTGCTTGGTTTCTATTGTATTGGCTAGGCACATCATGACTAATGTCATGATGGTTTGTTCAGCTATGGGTATATGGGCAAGGGGGCGTAGGGTAAGTTCTTTTTCATCACAAGGTTGCCATAGAACCTTATTTTCGACAGTCTTAAACTCCCATTTACAGGCTTTTGGTACAGGAACAAGTTGTAGCTCTGAAAATTTAAATTCTTTTTTGTCCTGCATTCTTTTGACCCAATCTTTACAGTGCTGCATTAGGTCCAAAGCCGACAGGTCTAGTTCAAAGTTGTCAGCATACCAATTTGTGGTACGTATGTAGTGATGGCTTTTCTTCCAGGCTAGGGCCATGAGCAGTGGATCGGTAATGTACTCATCTGTTAACTGAAGCTCTTGATACTTTTTATTAATAATTGGCATAGTTTTTGTTTTTAAAGGTTTGTGATTGTTTTTTTCTGTTTTCTTCAAAAGTAGATGTTAATGCTTTTTAATCTTAAAAGTACATGTCAGCCCCTGTGACCCCCATCACCATTGTGTTTCAAACTGATGCGTTATAAGTCAAAGCATCTTATGCCTGATGGGGTATAATCTTGCCACTTTTTTATGCCATTTTTTTGGGTGTCGCTCATGACTAACACTAACTTTTCTCAAACGGCTGCGTTTATCTGGTCGGTGGCCGATCTGCTGCGCGGTGATTTTAAACAGTCTCAGTACGGGCGTGTGATCCTGCCCTTTACACTGCTGCGCCGTCTTGAGTGCGTGTTGGCGGAGACCAAAGATGCGGTGGTGGCGAAATATGATGAGTTAAAAACCAGCTCACTGCCGGAAGATGCTAAAGAGAAGTTTCTGCTGCGCGCCAGCACATTTTCCTTCTTTAACACCTCGAAGATGGATCTGGGCAAGATGGGCCAGAACGACATCAAAGCCAACCTGGAAAGCTACGTGCAGGCGTTCTCCCCGGACGCGCGCGAAATCTTCGAACACTTCAAATTCAGCGAGTTTGTCGGCCTGCTGGAAGATGCCAACCTGCTGTTCAAAGTGGTGAAGATTTTCGCCACCACCGATCTCAGCCCGAAAGCGATTTCCAACTATGAAATGGGCCTGGTGTTTGAAGAACTTATCCGCCGTTTCGCGGAAAGCTCTAACGAGACTGCTGGTGAGCACTTCACCCCACGCGATATCGTGCGTCTGACCACCTCGCTGGTGTTTATGGAAGATGATGAAGCCCTGACGCAGGACGGTATCATCCGCACCATTTACGACCCGACGGCCGGGACTGGCGGCTTCCTCTCTTCAGGCATGGAATATGTTCACGAGCTGAACCCTAAAGCAGTCATGCGTGCCTTTGGTCAGGAGCTGAACCCGGAATCCTACGCAATCTGTAAAGCCGACATGCTGATCAAAGGTCAGGACGTCAGCCGTATTAAGCTGGGCAACACCCTCTCTAACGACCAGCTGCCGCTGGATCAGTTCGACTACATGCTCTCTAACCCACCGTTTGGTGTGGACTGGAAGAAGATTGAGGGCGAGATTAACGACGAACATACGCAGAAAGGTTTTAACGGTCGCTTTGGCCCGGGACTGCCGCGTGTTTCCGACGGCTCGCTGCTGTTCCTGATGCACCTGATCAGCAAAATGCGCGACAACCACAATGTGGATGGCACCGTGAGCAATGGTGGGCGGATCGGGATTATCCTTAACGGTTCCCCACTGTTTACCGGTGGTGCGGGCAGCGGTGAGAGCGAAATTCGACGCTACATTTTGGAAGCCGACTTGCTGGAAGGCATTGTCGCGCTGCCAACGGACATGTTCTACAACACCGGCATTGCCACCTACGTCTGGATACTTTCCAATAAGAAAGCGCCTGAGCGTAAGGGTAAAGTGCAGCTGATTGATGGCACTAACCTGTGCGGCAAAATGCGTAAATCGCTGGGTTCCAAGCGTAACCTGATGGGCGAAGACGATATCAAGCTGATCACGCAGACCTTCGGTGATTTTGAGGTGGTGGATGCCACAACACTGGAAGAGCTTGGTCTGGAGAAAGCCGCCGAGCAAAAATCCAACCGTGGTCGCCAGCCTGCCACCGCCAAAATCGAAGCGCCGAAAACCTTCGCCAGCAAAATCTTTAACAGCACCGACTTTGGCTATCGCCGCCTGACCATTGAACGCCCGCTGCGTTTATCTGCTCAGGTGACGGATGAGGCGATTGCGACTCTGCGCTTTGCACCGAAGCCGTTTAACGCACCAATGGAACGTCTGTATGAAGAGTTCGCAGCCCAATGGCAGGAAGAGACCTATGGTGATTTCTCCGAACTGGAAGCTGATGCGCGCGCCATCATCAAAGCTGAATTTGCCGAGCTGAAAGAGAAGCAGATTAAAGATCTGCTCGACAGTAAACTGTGGCTGGCGCAGCGCGCCTTGATGGAAAAAGCGCAGCAGATTCAGACGGCTCTGGGTACGCAGGCGGGTGGCGAGACGCTGGTAAGCAATGACTTCAACCAGTTCCAGCTGACCCTGAAAGGGGCCATCAAAACGGCTGGCGTGAAGCTGGATGCGAAAGAGAATAAGCAGTTTATCGATGCCATCACCACCAAAAATTCGGATGCCGAGCCGGTGGTGAAGAAGGCACTGAAAGAAGCCGCTCAGCCGCTGTACGGTGCGTTTGAATACAAAGGCAAGGTTGTTGAGTTTGAGCAGGACGGCGAGCTGCGTGATAACGAAAACGTGCCGCTGAACCCGGCAGTCTCCACCAGTGACCTGATTGAAAACTACTTCAAAGCCGAAGTGCTGCCGCATGTGAATGACGCGTGGATCAACGCTGATAAGCGCGATGCGAAAGATGGTGAGGTGGGGATTGTCGGTTACGAGATTCCGTTTAACCGCCATTTCTACGTTTATCAGCCACCGCGCCCGCTCGAAGAGATTGATGCCGATCTGGATGCGGTCAGCGCCGAGATTATGAAGCTGCTGCAGGAGGTACATTCCTGATGGCTAAGTATAAGGCGTATCCGGAGTATAAGGATTCAGGGGTTGAGTGGCTGGGGGCGATTCCTGAGGATTGGCAAACGTTACGTGGAAAGTATGTATTTAAGGAAGTAAAGGAATTATCTACTACCGGAGATGAAACATTGCTTTCGGTGTCTGAATACTATGGCGTTAAGCCTAGACAAGATACAATCGAGGACGGTGACTTTATCTCAAGAGCTGAATCATTAGTTGGCTATAAAAAGTGCCAGCCTAATGATTTAGCTATGAATATTATGTTGGCCTGGAAGACGGGGCTTGGTGTTTCAGATTATGAAGGAATCATTAGCCCAGCGTATTCAGTTTTCAGATTTAATACTGCAAAAGCTTTACCTGCGTACATGCACTATCTTCTCAGAACTAAAATCTATACAACCCATTTTAAATTGCTTTCTACTGGTGTTATTGATTCTCGTCTTCGGTTATATCCCGAGGTGTTTGGGACAATTGAAATTTTATTGCCTAGGCTTGATGAACAGACAAAAATATGTGCATTTCTTAATCACGAAACTGCAAAAATCGACAGCCTGATCGAGAAACAACAGCAATTGATTGAGTTGTTGAAAGAAAAACGTCAGGCAGTGATTAGTCATGCCGTTACCAAAGGGCTAAACCCAGATATGCCGATGACAGATTCTGGTGTTGAGTGGCTGGGGGAAGTGCCAGCGCATTGGAAAGTATCAAAATTAAAATACTTCGCTTCTATTCAAGGTGGTTTTGCATTTAGCAGTGATTCTTTTACTCATGAGGGTGTCCAAATTTTAAGGATTGGTAATCTCTATCAAAATAACCTTGAGATTGAACGGCAACCTATATTCCTCGATGTTAATGAACTCGATGGATTTAGAGATTTTGTTATTTGTAAAGATGATATTTTAATGTCGCTCACTGGTACATTAGGAAAGCGTGATTATGGATTCGCTATAAAAGTTGATCGAGATGATGTTTTTTTGTTGAATCAACGTGTTGCGAAAATAACTCCTGATGAAACCAGACTCTGTCGAGACTTTCTGCTTTATATCCTATGGTCTGATTCATACTTAAATCAGCTATATTCTTTACCATCAGGGACTAAACAAGCAAACCTTTCGAATAGTAATGTTACTGATATTCTTGTGGCATGTCCGGCAGAAATATCTGAGCAAAAATCTATTATAGAAATGGTTACAAAACAGATGGAAGTATTTGATTCACTGATGGATAACTCATTAAGTTTAATGGAGTCTCTCCAAGAGCGCCGCACCGCCCTTATCTCCGCCGCCGTCACCGGAAAAATCGATGTCCGCGATTGGGTTGCCCCTGTCGCGCAGGATATTGAGGCATCACAGGAGGCCATCGCATGAGCGTGGATAGCACCAAAGAGCTGATTTTCCAGAATGAAATGATTGCTCAGATGGAAGCAAGAGGTTGGATTTGTGGCAAAACGGACGGCTACGATCGCGAACGTGCGCTTTACTCCCAGGATGCTCTGACCTTTGTGCAGACCACACAGCCGCAGGAGTGGGAGAAGTTTGCCAAAATTTATCCTACCGATACCGAGCGTCATTTCCTCGATGCGCTGGTGGCCCAGCTGAAAAAAGCGGACATCAACGCTACCGATACTTTGTCTCGCACTTATGGCACACTCGGCGTGCTGCGTCATGGTATCAAAAGCCATAATGCGCGTTTTTCCCTGTGCCAATTTAAGCCGGAACATAACCTCAACCCGGAAACCCTGGCGCGCTACAAACAGAATATCTGCCGTATCGTGCCGGAGCTGGTTTACAGCCCGCATGCGTCGAACGCCGCATTTGAAGAAACGGGCGTGAAGGCGAAGAAATGGCGCATCGACCTGGTGTTGTTCGTCAATGGCCTGCCGATAGCGACCCTGGAGCTGAAGTCTGAATTTAAGCAGATGGTGCAAAACGCCATCACGCAATATAAGAAAACGCGTTTACCAAAAGATCCTGGCACCAATAAACCTGAGCCGCTACTGACCTTTAAACGCGGCGCGCTGGTGCACTTTGCCGTCAGCCAGTACGAAGTGTTTATGGCGACCAAACTTGAGGGTGATAAAACCTTCTTCCTGCCGTTTAACAAAGGCACCCATGACGGTGGTGCGGGGAACGATATCCCGGAAGATGCCAATGACTACGCCACCAGCTACCTGTGGAACGAGGTGCTGCTGCCGGACAACCTGCTGAAAATTCTCGCCAGCTTTGTGCATCTGCAAATCGAAGAAAAAGAAAACGCCATTGGTCTGAAGTACAAAAGCGAGAGCCTGATTTTCCCGCGCTATCATCAGTGGGACGTGGTGAACAAACTGATCGCCGCCGCAACGGTGGAAGGGACTGGCAATAAATACCTGATTCAGCACAGTGCGGGTTCGGGCAAATCGAACTCTATTGCCTGGACGGCCCATCAGCTTTCCCGCCTGTACGACGAAAATGGCGAGAAGCAGTTTCACTCGGTGATTGTGGTGACGGACCGCACCGTGCTTGACGACCAGTTGCAGGACACCATCTATCAGTTTGAGCATCAGGACGGCGTGGTCGGGCGTATCAATAACAAAGAAGGCGACGGTTCTAAATCGGAGAAGCTGGCGAGCGCGCTGGAAAACTCACAGCCGATCATTATCGTCACCATCCAGACTTTTCCGTTTGTCCTGAAGGCGATTGAAAACAGCGTCAACCTCAAGCAGCGTAAATACGCGGTGATTGCCGATGAAGCGCACTCCTCGCAGAGTGGTTCTACGGCGCGTCAGCTGAAAGAGGTGCTGATGACCGAAGAAGCTGATGACGATGTGGAGATGTCTTCAGAAGATATTCTGGACGCCACCGTCGCTGCGCGTAAAGGCAGCAATAACCTCAACTATTACGCCTTCACCGCTACGCCGAAAGCCAAAACCCTGGAGCTGTTTGGTCGTCGTCCTAATCCGCAGGAACCAGCGTCGAAAACGAACAAACCGGAAGCATTCCACGTTTACTCCATGCGCCAGGCCATCGAAGAAGGCTTTATTCTTGATGTGCTGAAGAATTACACCAACTACAAAGTGGCGTATAAGCTGCTGCAAAAGCTGGACGATCCTGACCGGGAAGTGGACAGCAAGAAAGCGAAAATCAAACTGAACCAGTGGGTGTCGCTACACGATCATAACGTGTCGCAGAAAGTGAAGGTGATTGTTGAGCACTTCCGCAAGCATGTGATGCATCTACTGGCCGGTCAGGCAAAAGCGATGGTGGTGACCAGCTCGCGTAAAGCGGCGGTGCGCTACAAGCTGGCGTTCGATAAATACATCGCCGAGCAAAAGTACGACAAGATAAGCGCAATGGTGGCATTCTCCGGGGAAGTGGAATTCCATGAAGATGACCACAACAGCCTTGCGCTGCTTAACCAGAAGTTCACCGAAATCAATATGAACCCAGGCCTGAAAGGCCGGGATATGCGTAAAGCATTTGATACCGACGACTACCAGGTGATGCTGGTGGCCAATAAATTCCAGACCGGTTTTGACCAGCCTAAGCTCTGTGCCATGTATGTGGATAAAAAGCTGGGCGGCGTGGAGTGCGTACAGACGCTGTCTCGCTTGAACCGTACTTATCCAGGAAAAGCGCAGTCCGGTACGTTTGTGCTCGATTTCTACAACGAGCCCGACGAGATTCTGGGAGCTTTCCAGCCGTACTACCAGACAGCAGAACTGACGGATGTCAGCGACCCGCAACAGGTTTTTGAATTGTTTGAAAAGCTACGTACCAGCGGCATTTTCCTGTGGAACGAAGTGGAGCAGTTCTGCGAGGCTTTCTTCAGCAAAAACAAATCCAATGCGGCCATTAGCAATATCTGCAAACCTGCGGTGGAGCGCTGGAAGCATCGTTATACCTCAGCGATTGATGCGTATGTGCTGGCGAAAGAGATGTTTGAGCGCACCAAAAAGACCGGCGATATTGTGCTGATCACCAATGCGGAAAACACCTTTAAAGAGTGCGAGAAAGAAAAAAGTAAGCTGGATATCTTCAAGAAAGACCTCGGCAGCTTTGTCCGTTTTTACGAGTTTATGTCGCAAATCGTCGATTACGATGACAAGAACCTGGAAAAACTGAGCCTGTTTGCCCGCCATCTGCGTCCGTTACTGCATGAGCAGCGCATCGAAGAAGATGAGATTGATTTAAGCAACGTGGAGATGAGCCATTACCGCTTGTCGAAGCTTCACGAACAGCATCTGAAGCTACAGGAAGATGCTGAAGAGTACAAAATCAAACCGGGGAATGATGTCGGTACGGCGAAGCCGAAAGATAAGAAAGAAGAGTTTCTGTCGAATATCCTGGCGCGCCTGAACGAGCTGTTCGTCACCGATAATCTGACCGATAAAGACATGATCAATTATGCCTTCGCGGTGCGCGACAAGCTGTCAGAAAACCAGGCGGTGATGACCCAGATTGCGAACAATACGCGTGAGCAGGCGATGCTGGGCGATTTCCCGAAAGCCATTGATGATGCCGTGATGGACAGCAACGACGCCCAGCAGGAGATGATGGTGCAATACCTCTCTAATCCTGAATTGGCGAAAGGCTTTGCCCGCGTGGTGTTTGATATGTTGAAAGGGGCGTAGTTTTTTTAGCTGGCCAGGAGTGGGGATGCGTTGTCTGGTATGGAACGCAGGTAAAATGTATCCCCATCTGCGGTGGCAGACCCGAAACCACCAGCCCATTCCCTGTAGGGATAAATGGACTGGGAAAAGTGTAGCGGTATCAGGGACAGTTTTTAGGACCAGTTTAGTATCTGGTTTTTTTCTATCGCCACAGTTTTAACGGCTAATTTCGGTGCATGCATTCCTTGTAGTGTGTAACCGTAGTTGGGGCGTAATCCCGCCTGATTTGGATAAATCAGCTGCAAATGAGGAACCTCATAGCAACCTGCATAGGCGTAAAGTTGGTAAATATCGCTGCTGGAAACCCCCAGTTTGCGGTCTGCTGCATTAAGTAATTTCCACTTTGTGTCTGCAATTAATTGTGGAACTCCATTTTCATCGACAAGGGCTATGTCTGGTCGCAATTGAAACTGCGGGGAGTCGTCTGCACGCATCGCCAGATATTTTCGCGGTCCTTGTGTACGAAGAAGCCAGCCCTGCTGGTGGGCCCATGGTTTTAACTTTTCTGCTACCCATGCTTCGAATAGGCGATTCATATCAAACAACAATGAAAATAGCGGTGTACCTCCCGCCAGTACATCCGGTTTAATCGCTGCAATAAATAATCGGCACTGTTCAAGGACAGGCTGGAACCGTTGGTTAATACGATCGCTTTTGAGTAATTTGAATGACTGCAAAGTGATGGGCACATCGCTAATTCCGTCAAAATGCATCAATAGTTCGGATAACCGCTTTTTGGTTTTTCCTGAGTGTGTCCAGGGCATTAACAGACGCAGGGTAAAGCGGAGTATTTGATTCAGAACCATATCTTCGCTGAAATCGTCGAAGCGACAATACAGCCGCTCTCTGTGAACCAGATTGTGTCGGACATGCTGCGGGATAACCAAACGACCACGCATTACCGACAAATTTTCTTCCTGTTCTATGTAATTTCGCAACTTGCCTTGAAGGATCTGTGTATGCAAATCATGGCAAAAGTGCTGGATAAAAATATCCAGCAGACTATGTTGGTGGGTCTTGATGCCTGCCTGCGCACCTTTATGTGTACGCATTATTCGGGCGGTATACAGCATTTGCACCAATGCCTCACGGCAGGATTCAGGATGTTCTTCTTTACCGTTTATTTTTGGCAAGATTTCCAGTGTTAAGTCGTCCAGTTGGATGACACCGCAGAATTGTGCAAACCGCACCGACTGATGTCCCCAGCTAAAAGCGCCGTTAGGAAGATTTGGAGCCAGCTTTTCCAGTAGCCGGGCATGATGAATGCCCAGCGCATGCTGGGCGGCTGCTCGTTCAGTGATCACTGGTAGCGAACTATGCTCAATCACCGACAGAATTTCTGCCACTGCTTAATCCTCGTAAATTTTACGAATTGAGTCGGGAGTAATTTCTTGTGCAACTGAAACCCGATATTCAACAACCTCTTCAAAGTCATCGTGGGTAAAGCCAAAAACATCTTTGCTGGTCAACTTAGCATGTCTAATCAGCGGAGCTTCAATCAACTTGCCGGTAGCGTCAATATCGCGGAACACAAGCTGTATTTTGTACCAGTCTTCATAGAAGTATTCCTGCAGGAGCGGAATTAACTGGTTCAGGAAAACCGTCTTTAGCTGTGTGAGGTTAGTCACCGGGCAAAGATAAGCATGACCAAGCATGAGATCGCGGCTCAGAAGAAAGCGGATACGGTGGTTCATCGCATCCAGCAGTTTGCGCAGGTTAATCTGGTTGCCATCTTCATCAAGAATATTTCCCGCATCATCTGAACCAGCTATTTTGCTGCTGTCCGGCATCAATTCTTTAAAGCGGAAGCGACGGCGTAAAGCGGTATCCAATAGTGCGATTGAGCGATCAGCGGTGTTCATCGTGCCGTAAATATCCAGATTTTTAGGCACTCCAAATGGCTCGCGAGAATAGGGCAGGGTAATGCGCATGCCCTTGTCGCCGCTGGTGCGTTTGTCGGTTTCAATCAGAGTTATTAACTCTCCGAAAATTTTTGCTACGTTGCCACGATTAATTTCATCGATAAAGATGGCGTAGCGATGCTCCGGATCAGCTTCGGCACGCTGGCAGATACGGCGAAATACGCCATCCTGTGACGAATAGCTTAATTCACCGTTCTCTTCATTCAACTCTGGGCGAATACCTTCTACGAAGTCTTCATAGCTGTAAGCTTGATGGAAAGTGATGAACTCGTAGCGGTTGATAGTCTTATTATTTTTAGATGGCTTTTTAAGTGAAGAAACCAAATTAACTAAA
Organism: Citrobacter sp. TBCS-15; assembly: GCF_005280815.1. Lineage (NCBI taxonomy): Bacteria > Pseudomonadati > Pseudomonadota > Gammaproteobacteria > Enterobacterales > Enterobacteriaceae > Citrobacter > Citrobacter sp. TBCS-15. The sequence goes on from NZ_SZWK01000101.1 coordinate 233,928, forward strand.
TCAGAACATTCTTCTCGAGCTTCGGAAAGCAAAAACCATGTGCTATCGCTATTTTTATCAAAAAGGTAAGGCGCTGTACGGCGCTCAAGTTTCACTGTATTCGAGTCAATAGCTGCATGATTTTGCAAGGTTGACCAAATGGTTTGATGCAAATTTTTTGTTCTTTCTAAGGCTGTAGCTTTGGTTCTCACAAATTCATGTTCGCGAATAGCTGGTACTTTTGCATTACCACCTAAATCGGTTAGTGCCATAAAAATTACATCACACCATGATTTATCTGCTAGCTGTTCGGTCAGCCATTGTTCGCGCGTTAGTGTCTGCGCTTCGCTGACATATTTTGCTTTCAATTGATTTAATTCGTAGGTCTTGCCTGTTCCCGGCGGGCCGAACAAAATTAAGTTCAATGGCTCTAATATTTTTGGCTGCGCGAGCAATTCATCAGTGGGCTCGATTACCGCAGACTTTTCGACTGGTTCTGTGGTTTTTTGCCAGACCTTGGATAATGGTGGGATGTAGAAATCGAGCTGCTGAGTATGTTGTTTTTCTTCCTGCTCATGACGAATCTCTAGTAGCGCTCTGTCCATCGCTACCGCTGAAAGTTCTTCTTTCTGATGTGGCTTGAAGGCACGGATGATAGTACGGCGATCACTGCTGCTAAAAACGCGTTCAAATTCATCGGGGAACAGCAAAAACATCAGCATATGGCGGAACTGGCGGCTGGCATTTTCAGGAATAACGCTAAGCCACTCTCCAAACGAGAAACCGTTACTCAGTTGCGCTTCGCGCCCGGCAGAGGGCAGAGCTAATAGCGCCTTAAGCACATTCGCGAGATACGCAAATTCGCGCGCGCGAAAAGTATTAAACCCTGTTCCAGCGCTGCCGACACCAGCAAGTACTGTGCTTTGCAGCATAGCGTGATGGGTATCTAGCGGCTCGCCGGATAAATCCCAAATAGTGTTTATTTGCTCACGCTTGGTTTTGACGCTGATATTGCTGGCGCAGAGATACAGTAGCCAAAGCATTTCCGCAGTGAGTTGTTTTGCTTCAGGTGAGACACTGGCTAACTGTTCTTTAAGCCGAAGCATGAAATTGCCTTCCTGCTCTAACTGGCTATTAACCACATTACTCTCAATCTCTGCCAGATACTGGCTGTTCCAGAGGTTTTTGTCGCTGAAAAGCGATATGCCATTAACCAGGCAGCGCTGACGCCATTCACTGGCTGCATTTAAAATTTGTTCTGCTTGTTCTTCACCGGTATAGCGGCTCATCCTTGTGATCCTTTTTTATGAATTAAGCAACTGATGGACATTAGTTAATGTGGTATGAGCCATCTTCCATTTTAGTACCATAAGTTTCCACATTTCTTTCAATCATCGTGCGGATACTGGTATCCAAAATATCGCCGCTGGCTTCCGTTTTTTCTTTTCTTAACGCAGTCTGCAACTGTGAAATGTTACCTGTACTGCACCACATCGGGCAGAGTGGCGCTCTTGCTACATTTCTTTTGCGAGACATGAGCCCCGCAGTAAACAGTCAAAAGGGTGCTCCTGATAGCCAGCATATATCGCTATTGACAGATGGATTTGAACGAGATGTTGCTGCTAGATGTGGTGCAGGTTGTCATTGCACTGCTCTTCAGCAGTGGGGACACTGTTACTCTACAGTGATCACTGGCTCTTGATGTGAATCTATATGTGGCCATCAGAAACGAACTGAAACGTTCAATCAGCTAACCCCCTGCAGTGACTTTTGTGTTGATCGGTTTATAACGCGTTGATATTAAAGGAAAAATAAAAGTTATCATATGAGTGCAAGGAGGGGCGAGTCTTATCTCATTGAAAGTATTAGTAATTAAAAGAAATCTTCATTATTTTGTGTATGGGATAAATCAGAAGGAAAACATTTTTTTGAAGTAAAAGGTGTTTAAAGGGGATTAGTCCCAGCGGATATGTGGCAGTAAGCAGATATAAATTGGCTTACAGGAGGTAATCAACGTTGTCTGTGCGTTAATGTCCGTCAAGAATTGAGAGGTACTTCAGTTATCATGCTGCACAATAATTCCCTGGTAGTGCCTGATAAGGCTCTGCTTACTGATGGCGGCTAAGTGTTTATATTTAAGTTACGCCGCGCTCAGTAAGTATACCAGGAGACACTGTTATGGTGTTTTCATCTCTATAACCATGGTTTCAGCAGGAACGGATCGATCAGGCCTATAAAGGGAAAATCGACTATGTAACGTCTGGCAGTGCTGGCGACCAGATTGTGTTCACGGCAATAGTCGGCAACAGTCCAGACTTTCGGCCAGTACTTTTGATAATATCGATCAAAGTGCTGGCTCCAGTGAGAGCTCATTGGTTTACGCCGTAACTGCTTTTTAGCTGTTTTATGATTCAGTCGGTGATTGTTAATGTAGTCATCCAGTGTGGATTTGCTTTTCTGGAAGCAATAGCGATGCCATGCCCAGTGAATAATTTTAAGGCTTTGCCCCCCAACACGGCGACAATTGGCATATACCCGTACTGGATTCAACTTGTATTTGTGTGCGTAATCAGAAAGGCTGATCCCAGTAATCAGAGCCTCGAACACGTAGTTATGACGATGGCCGGACCAACGTGGTGAATTACACCACCATTTATTTTCGTCATAAAGTTCATAGGATGAACGCTTACGCAGAACGGCGGGTAATCGGGCTTTGCCCAGAAAATATTTGTCCAACATTCCTGAGTTGGTGGATTTCAACACCATATCCTGATTGTTGGCTTTCGTCTCCGCTTTTTGGTTGATTGGCTTGGAGGGTGTTATTGCAGATTTTTGGCGTGAAGGCGCGACAGGTTTCGGTTTGCGCATGCCTGAGCCAACAAGTTTAATACCTTTATCAATTGACTCTTTTGTTCGGCGCTTACCCAGATAGCTAACTCTTAGCATCAGTTCGGTATAGGTCTTGAGATCATTTTCGCTCACAAAGTAATAACCGTTTTCCGGGAACCATACCGAACCACCAGCAACCTGTTCCCAACAATGTCGGACAATCGTATTCAGCTTATTTGGATAACGGATATAGTTGCCATCCAGCATCAGCAAATAGTGATAATGCTGTGCTTCCCCTGAGCCCTGCTCTCTTACCCAGAGATAGCTGATAAACGATTTTGGGTAATTCTTACTTAACTGTCGGAAAAGTAAATTATGGAAATCATCCATTATGCGATTATCCGCACTGTAGGTCGGGAGTCGAAAATCATATCTGACCGCAAGGAAGCGAGACATCGCTGATACCTTGTCAACTGCCCCGAAGATTCTTTTCATGATCTTCGTGTCCTGGTCGCGTTTCTCTGGCAGCACAGACCACATCACTTCTTTGAAAACAAACGTTCCCTTTGGCTGATATTCAACAAGGTTGCCAGGCTTATCGAGCGTAATAGTATTAAATACCGGGGTGAGTTCCTGACCTGGTGAGGGCTTTGTTGCTTGATTAATCAGAGAATTGCTCATGTTTTAACGAGTCGCAGAAGAGGTGAAAGTAATCGTTTTTGTTCCAGTTTGTTTCATTGTTAGATGAAGAAAGGGCTGAATATTTCAGCCCTTTAACAAACAGAATTACTTGTTATTTTGCTCAAGCCAGCATTGATACGTATTGGCTGGCCATCCTACGGTTCGACCCTCATGCATTATCGGCTGTGGGAACATGCCAGCTTTAACCCAGCGGTAGAGGGTGGTGCGACTGCAATCGAGGAGCTGAAGCATTGTATCAATGCGAATCAGACGTTGGGGCTGATGAAGGGCGACAACCTTATCAGACATGGTTGGTTTATTTTTCAATTGAATAACTCCTGGTGGTGAAAGCTGAAACTGAACGGAGTTAATCAAACTGAACGGTATATTTCCCGTGTACCTTCCTGAAGATTACTGGGTACCTTTTGTAACTATTTCTTTTTATGCACTTTTTCTTTTTGCTTTTTTGGCTTCCCGAAGAAATTCAATATTCTGATTTGGTTGTTCTAAAAGATGTAAGGCGAAGCCTAGCTCTTTAGATGCATTCTCACGAGACATCGGAAGTTGTTTACTGTGAGGCCAGAACGCAGAGGCATGTTTTTCTATCTGATTCAGAAGTTCAGTAACTGTTGGGACGACCTTTTTATTAGCGTCTCTTTGATTTTGAGAGATAACCGCAAGGGCTGTGATCAGCAACTCTTCTCGTTTGATAGCATAACTTTCCCCTCTTAGTGGCGGGGGAGTCGAGTGCTTTTGCGCTGCTAGCAACTCGAAATATTTTTCTTTGTAGTCAGGCTCATCTTCGATGCTATCCAGAAGCTCGAAATCGAGGATAGGGGCAATAGCGTCACGCAAGAAGCCATGTGTACGAAGTGACTCGTCGTTACTGATATCTTCATCGTAGATACAAAGAAGTTGGGAAAGGGTCTTCGGGCGCTTCTCCAATTCTTCAGGGGACATTTTCCCTTTCATTGGGGCGGATAGTAGGTCCCAGGCAAAATGGTCATCGGCAACAGCGTTTAGTTTGTTTCCGTCCAGGCGGTATAGTTCCGGATGATGCTCAACCGACAGGGTAGTTAACAGCACAGAGGCGAAGTCTTCGTACATGGCTTCTGGGTCTTGAGCTTTGGCTGAACGAAGAAGATCATAAAGGCTAATCCAGTCCTTTACCGTTAACTCAGGGGGACGGGCCATACGGCGCATTTTTTTCTCTTCAACTTTATCCTTAAAGCTCATGCTAAATCTCCCTGACTACGGCACCTACAGTTGAGTTACGTCACCCATTACGTCACCCAGATTGAAACAAAACAAAAAGGACTTAGCCAGTTTCCTGTCTAAGTCCTTGTTTTATTTGGTGGCCCCTGCTGGACTTGAACCAGCGACCAAGCGATTATGAGTCGCCTGCTCTAACCACTGAGCTAAGGGGCCGTGGCGGTGGATTATAAAGTAACTCCGCGTCGCAATCCAGCCATAAGCGTACGGATGCTGATTTTATAAACAATGTATTTTCAGTCCGTTATACTGTTACTCTGATGTATTGTTCGGAGTAATTATGGTTAAGGACATACTGGCACCAGGGCTGCGGGTGGTGTTTTGCGGCATCAATCCGGGGCTATCTTCCGCAGGTACGGGGTTCCCCTTTGCGCATCCCGCCAATCGCTTCTGGAAGGTCATCCATCAGGCGGGATTTACCGATCGCCAACTCAAACCTGAAGAGGCGCAACACCTGCTGGACTTCCGCTGTGGCGTGACCAAGTTTGTCGACAGACCGACGGTGCAGGCTAATGAAGTGAAGCTACAGGAGATGCGTAGCGGTGGCCGTAAGCTTATTGAAAAGATTGATGACTATCAGCCCGCCGCGCTGGCGATCCTTGGCAAGCAGGCGTTCGAGCAAGGCTTCAGTCAGCGCGGAGCGCAGTGGGGAAAGCAGACGCTGACCATTGGCGCGACGCAGATTTGGGTATTGCCAAATCCCAGCGGATTGAGCCGGATTACACTGGATAAGCTGGTGGAGGCGTATCGCGAGTTGGATGACGCGCTGGTCATGCGCGGGATGTAAATAAAAACGCCACCTTGCGGTGGCGTTTGAACTTATACGGCGAGATTAATCGTCCAGGAAGCTACGCAACACTTCAGAACGGCTCGGGTGGCGCAGTTTACGCAGCGCCTTCGCTTCGATCTGACGGATACGTTCGCGGGTAACGTCGAACTGTTTACCCACTTCTTCCAGCGTGTGGTCGGTGTTCATATCGATACCGAAACGCATACGCAGCACTTTCGCTTCACGGGCGGTCAGGCCAGCCAGCACGTCGTGCGTTGCGGCACGCAGGCTCTCGGTAGTGGCAGAGTCCAGCGGCAGCTCGAGGGTGGTATCCTCGATGAAATCACCCAGATGCGAATCTTCATCGTCGCCGATCGGCGTTTCCATGGAGATAGGCTCTTTGGCGATCTTCAGCACTTTACGGATCTTGTCTTCCGGCATCAGCATGCGTTCGGCCAGCTCTTCCGGCGTCGGCTCGCGGCCCATCTCTTGCAGCATCTGACGGGAGATACGGTTGAGCTTGTTGATGGTCTCAATCATATGCACCGGGATACGGATGGTGCGCGCCTGATCCGCGATAGAGCGGGTAATTGCCTGACGGATCCACCAGGTTGCGTAGGTGGAGAACTTGTAACCACGACGGTATTCAAACTTATCAACCGCTTTCATCAGACCGATGTTGCCTTCCTGAATCAGATCAAGGAACTGCAGACCACGGTTGGTGTATTTCTTGGCGATAGAGATAACCAGACGTAAGTTCGCTTCAACCATCTCTTTTTTCGCACGACGGGCTTTCGCTTCACCGATGGACATACGACGGTTGATGTCTTTAACCTGCTCAATGGTCAGGCCGGTTTCTTCTTCAATCTGCTGCAGTTTCTGCAGACCGCGGTGAACGTCATCTGCCACGTCGTGCAGTTTTTCAGACCACGGTTTGTTCATCGCGATGGCCGCGTTGAACCACGTTTCGCTGGTTTCATTGCCAGTGAACAGGGTGATGAAGTTTTTCTTCGGCATTTTGCACTGCTCAACGCAGAGCTTCATGATCAGACGTTCCTGAGTACGCACGCGGTCCATCATGACGCGCATGCTGTTTACCAGGTAGTCGAACTGTTTCGGCACCAGGCGGAACTGTTTGAACACTTCAGACAGCTTCTGAATTTCTTCCTGCGCGGCAGCATGGCTGCGGCCTTTGGCCTTGATCGTGTCGCGGGTGATTTCGTACTGGGTACGAAGTTCAGCGAATTTTTCACGCGCTAATTCAGGGTCGATGCTGTTGTCGTCATCGCTGCTGTCGTCGTCATCTTCTTCATCTTCGTCTTCATCTTCATCCATCTCTTCTTGAGAGAGTTCAGAACCGACGTGGGTCGCCGTTGGCGCCATGTCTTCTTCCGCGTTCGGATCGACAAAGCCGGTGATGAGATCGGACAGACGCGCTTCTTCAGCTTCTACGCGATCGTATTGCTCAAGCAGGTAGGTGATGGCTTCCGGGTATTCGGCTACGGAGCATTGAACCTGGTTAATCCCGTCTTCGATGCGCTTAGCGATGTCGATTTCGCCTTCACGGGTTAACAGTTCAACGGTACCCATTTCACGCATGTACATGCGGACCGGGTCAGTTGTACGGCCGATTTCGGACTCAACGCTGGACAGAACCTGGGCAGCCGCTTCTTCCGCGTCTTCATCGGTGCTGTTGGAGGTTTCAGCAAGCAGCAGATCATCGGCATCAGGTGCTTCTTCCATCACCTGAATACCCATGTCATTGATCATTTGGATGATGTCTTCGATTTGATCTGAATCGACGATATCTTCCGGCAGATGGTCATTGACCTCGGCATAGGTCAGATAGCCTTGCTCCTTACCACGTTGGACAAGAAGCTTCAGCTGTGACTGCGGGTTTTGCTCCATAAGACGGTATCCACACTTAATTCGTTTGATTGGTGTTGGGCGGTAAAACCGCCAACGGCAAAACGAGGGCATACTTATATTTTGCCGCTGCCTCTCCGTGCGGCTGTCGGGGGCTTCCCGATCGATATTCGGCAGTTAAGCCGTTAAATACTTTTGTCTTTCAGCTATTTCTTGGCCAGTTCCTGGTTCAGCGTCCAGAGTTCCCGGCGTTCTTCGCTGCTTAAACCGTGTGTGCGCTCACGAGCTATCAACTCTTCCTGGCGCAGTTCAAGCATCGAATCAAACATATGGTTGAGTGAGTCGGTGAAGGTTTTTTCTGCGATATCTTTATCTGCTATATCGTCCCACATCGACAGTTTTTCAAGGGTTGCAGCATCATTTGTGCCACGATAGTGCTCTAACAGTTGGCCGGTGGTCAGGCCTGGCTGAGCCAGACAAGTGTTGACCAGTTCTCTGAATAAGCCAAGTCCAGGCAGTTTATTACTGTCCAGTGCGCCTAACGGCGGAACCAGCGGAGCAAGGTCCGGATTCTGCACCAGCAACCCTATAAGTATACGCATGGTCGTACGTTTTAGCTGTGGAACAGGGCGGGAAGCGCCATTTTCTGCCAGTTTTGGCATTAAACGTTCAAGCTGACTGTCATCCAGAATGCCGAGCTTGTTTCCCAACTCCTGTCGCAGGTAAATGCGCAACGTTTCGCCCGGCACCTGAGTGATCAGCGGCAGCGCCAGCGTGCTGAGCTGTGCGCGTCCGTCCGGGGTACTCAAATCCACCTGTGGCAACAGGCTATTAAATAAAAACGCGGAGAGCGGCAACGCCTGCTCCATCCGGGCTTCGAAGGCCTCTTTCCCTTCTTTACGCACTAACGTATCGGGGTCTTCGCCATCAGGTAAAAACATAAAGCGTAGCTGGCGGCCGTCTGTCATATAGGGCAGTGCGGTTTCCAGCGCGCGCCATGCTGCATCGCGTCCGGCGCGGTCGCCGTCGTAGCAGCAAATCACGTTGTTCGTCGCGCGAAACAACAGCTGGATGTGATCGGCGGTGGTTGACGTCCCAAGGGATGCCACGGCGTAGTTAATGCCGTATTGCGCCAGCGCTACCACATCCATATAGCCTTCCACCACTAACAGGCGCTGCGGATCGGCGTTATCCTGCTGGGCTTCATAAAGGCCATACAGCTGGCGACCTTTATGGAAAATATCGGTTTCCGGGGAGTTCAGATACTTCGGCAGGGCATCGCCCAGCACGCGTCCACCAAAACCAATGACCCGACCACGTTTGTCGCGGATGGGGAACATCACCCGTTCGCGAAAGCGATCGTAACTGCGTCCCTGATCGTTGGTGACCAACATCCCCGCATCGACCAACGATTTGCGATTCTCAGCATTGCCGCCAAACCGTTTCAGGACGTTGTCCCAGCCGGGGGGCGCAAAACCAATAGCAAAACGGGTGATAACGTCGCTACTTAATCCTCGCTTTTCCAGGTACTGGCGCGCAGGGGTAGCGGCGGGCTGCATCAAAGACTGTTGATAAAAAGTGTTCAGGCCGTCCATCAATTGATAAAGGCTTTGCCGTTGATGGCGCTCTATCTGACTGGGGCCACTGCCTGCTTCATAGGGCACTTCAAGGTTGTGCATTGCGGCCAGTTCTTCGACGGTTTCCACAAACTCGAGCTTGTCGTAGTTCATGAGAAAGTCGACGGCGTTGCCATGCGCGCCACACCCAAAGCAGTGATAAAACTGTTTTTCACCGTTTACGGTGAAAGAGGGGGTTTTTTCGTTATGGAACGGACAGCACGCGTGATAATTTTTGCCCTGCTTTTTCAGCTTTACCCGCGCGTCGATGAGATCGACGATGTCGGTTCTTGCCAGCAGGTCATTAATAAAAACGCGAGGAATTCGTCCAGCCATAAGCCCCTGTTTTTTGATGACTCATATACACAAAATCATTCAGGATGCATCAAGGCGGCAAGGAAGCGAATCCTCAGGAGCGTACAGCAAGTACGTGACTGGGGTGAGCGACTGCAGCCAACACTGAGGCAGCTTGAATGATGACGTGTATAAACGAAAATAAGCCGCGCATTCCTTCCGGAAGCACGGCCTTACAACTACAACTCAGTCTGAATTGAGAGCCTTAGCTCTCAATGGATTAGTACAGACGAGTACGGCGTGCGTTTTCGCGAGCCAGTTTCTTCGCGTGACGTTTCACAGCAGAAGCTTTAGCGCGCTTACGTTCGGTAGTCGGTTTTTCATAGAACTCACGACGACGAACTTCCGCCAGAACACCTGCTTTTTCGCATGAACGCTTGAAGCGACGCAGTGCTACGTCGAACGGCTCGTTTTCACGTACTTTAATTACCGGCATGTAACTCTCACCTTTAATAAATTCGGTTTGCCGCTGGCATCAACGCCAGCTTATTTCAAAATGGTGCGGAATTTTACTGCAATTGCTGCTGCTTTGTAAAGCACCCACGCGATTTTGAAAGGGACTTTTATAAGGACAAGGAGTATACACGAGGCATGCGCCTGGGGCGAACAAAGTTTTACATCAACCCGCATTGGTCCTACACTGCGCGGTAATAGAGCGAGGTAAAACAAGTCATGCGTGTACTGGGTATTGAAACATCCTGCGATGAAACCGGCATCGCCATTTACGACGATGAAAAAGGTCTTTTAGCCAACCAATTGTATAGTCAGGTGAAATTACACGCTGACTACGGCGGCGTAGTGCCAGAACTGGCCTCGCGCGATCACGTACGTAAAACCGTACCGTTGATTCAGGCCGCGCTGAAAGAAGCGGGACTCACGGCGAAAGAGATCGATGCGGTGGCGTACACCGCAGGTCCGGGTCTGGTTGGCGCGCTGCTGGTCGGTGCAACCGTAGGACGTTCACTGGCGTTCGCCTGGGACGTGCCGGCAATTCCTGTGCACCATATGGAAGGGCATTTGCTGGCGCCGATGCTGGAAGAGAATCCTCCTGCTTTTCCGTTCGTCGCGCTGCTGGTTTCCGGCGGGCACACGCAATTGATCAGCGTCACCGGTATCGGTCAGTATGAATTACTGGGCGAATCGATTGATGATGCGGCAGGTGAAGCGTTCGACAAAACCGCCAAGCTGCTGGGGCTGGATTATCCTGGCGGCCCAATGCTGTCTAAGCTGGCGTCACAGGGTGTGGAAAAACGCTTTGTCTTCCCGCGTCCGATGACCGACCGTCCGGGACTGGATTTCAGCTTCTCCGGCCTGAAAACCTTCGCCGCGAATACGATTCGTAATAACGAAAATGACGATCAGACGCGTGCAGATATTGCCCGAGCGTTTGAAGATGCGGTGGTTGATACGCTGATGATCAAGTGCAAACGCGCGCTGGATCACACCGGTTTTAAACGTCTGGTGATGGCGGGGGGCGTGAGCGCTAACCGCACGCTGCGCGCGAAGCTTGCCGAAATGATGCAAAAACGCCGCGGCGAAGTGTTCTATGCACGCCCGGAATTTTGTACCGACAACGGGGCGATGATCGCCTATGCGGGTATGGTGCGTTTTAAAGCGGGCGCAACGGCGGATCTTGGCGTGACCGTACGTCCACGCTGGCCGCTGGCGGAATTACCGGCGGCGTGAGTTTTTTGCCCGGTGGTGGCTTTACTTACCGGGCCAACAAAACCGTAGGCCGGGTCAGGCGAAGCCGCCTCCCGGCGATAAACCACGCTACACCCGCAACATTCCTTTCTCTTCCAGAAACGCAATAATCGTCGCCAGACCGTCGCCCGCTTTCAGGTTAGTAAACGTCCACGGACGCTCGCCGCGCATGCGCAGGGTATCGCGTTCCATCACCTCCAGCGAAGCGCCCACGTAAGGGGCCAGATCGGTTTTGTTGATCACCAGAAAATCGGATTTGGTGATCCCTGGCCCGCCTTTACGCGGGATCTTCTCGCCTTCGGCAACGTCGATCACATAGATCGTCAGATCCGCTAATTCAGGGCTAAAGGTGGCGCTCAGGTTATCGCCGCCGCTTTCCACAAAAATCAGATCCAGGTTGCCGAATTTCTCGCTCAGCGCTTCTACCGCGGCCAGATTCATCGACGCATCTTCGCGGATGGCGGTATGCGGACAACCGCCAGTTTCCACACCAACGATTCTGTCCGGTTCCAGTGCGCCAGCCTCGGTGAGAATGCGCTGATCTTCTTTGGTGTAGATATCGTTAGTCACGACCGCCAGTTGATAGCTGCTGCGCATGGCTTTGCATAACGCTTCCAGCAGCGCCGTTTTGCCGGAGCCAACCGGGCCGCCAACGCCCACGCGCAGGGGATGCTTGTAATCACTCATTTTTTCTCCTCAGGAACGGAATAAGCGGGAATATTGGGTTTCATGCCGGGCAGACGCGATGGCGGCTAACGGCGTTGCGGATCCGAGGCTGGCGTCAGGACACGCCAGCGCTTGTGCCAGACCTTGCGCATAACGATCGCCAAGCGAAATAATCAATCGCTGAGCCGCCTGCTGGCCAAAGGGAACCAGTTTGACGCCTGCCATCACGGCGCTCTCAATCCAGCTGTAGCCGAGGCTTAACGCCAGATTCGTCAGGGGGATTTTCCAGCGTACACCCAGCCAGGCCATACCGCACAGCTGGCTATCGGCAAAGAGCGTGCGCCAATCCTGGGAACAGTCTGGTTCCCAGTCGGTGACCAGCCGCGTAAAGGCTATGCCCCGGCTGCGTTCTTCATCCCGCAGTTCGCGGGTTTCCCGACAGGCCAGCAGGTAAGCGGTCCAGCGGCGCGCGGCGGCGAGATCGTCCTGCTCACAGGCGCGATACAATCTCGCCAGCAGCGGTAAGTCGACGGTAAAAAAGTTGTGCTCCATCTGCTGGATTTGCCAGTCAGAGAAGTCATCGACGCTTTTCACCCAGCCGATTTCTACCGCCCACTCCAGCCCCTGAGACCAGGTAAACGATCCTACCGGGAGACTGCTGCTGGCGAGCTGCATCAGGCGCAGCTGTTGGGTGCTATACATCAGTGTGCATGGCCGTGATGATGCCCGTGTGACTCGCTCGCATAGGCACCTGCTTCCGGCTCAAACGGCAACTGGGCAAACGCCACCTCGAGGTTGAACTGGCGCAGCATATCGTCCAGCACATGATCGTGGTGGTAGCGCAGCTCATCGGGCAGGATCTGCAACGGTACGTGGCGATTACCAAGGTGGTAACAGGCTTTGGCGAGCAGGAAAGGGTCGGCGCAGCGCACGACGGAAACCGACTCCGGCGCGGCGATCACTTCGATCACCTCGCGGCCATCGTCGGTAGTCAGCAGATCGCCGCCGCGTAACAGTAAACCGCGCGGTAGCATTAAGCCGGCTTCGCGGCCATCGCTCAGCGCCACTCTGGCGCGGCTTTTTACTCGAACATCAATGGGTAGCGTGACGCTTGCGGTGACGCGGTGGGCGTGGTCAAGGCGTTGGGTCAGGTAGATCATCCTCACTCCTTAAAACAGGAAATAGCGTTGCGCCATCGGCAAAACGTCTGCCGGGTCGCTGGTAATCAGTTCACCATCAATGCGTACCTCGTAGGTCTGGGCATCGACGGTGATATTGGGCTGTAGACCGTTGTGGATCATGTCAGCCTTTTTTACCGTCCGGCAGCCTTTGACGACGGCGATAGCGCTTTGCAAATTAAGTTGCTGCGGGACGTTTTGCGCGTCGGCAGCCTGTGAAATAAAGGTCAGACGGGTGTGATGCCGCGCTGCGCCAAGCGCGCCGAACATCATGCGGTAATGCACCGGCTGCGGGGTGGGGATGGAGGCGTTGATGTCGCCCATCGGCGCGCAGGCGATCATCCCGCCCTTGACGACCGTCGCCGGTTTTACGCCAAAAAAGGCCGGTGACCACAGCACCAGATCGGCCAGTTTGCCAGGCTCAACGGAGCCGACTTCGTGGGCGATACCGTGGGTCAACGCCGGATTGATGGTGTACTTGGCGATGTAGCGTTTAACGCGCAGGTTGTCATTGTCGCCCGTTTCTTCCGCCAGCGAGCCACGCTGAACCTTCATGCGGTGCGCCACCTGCCAGGTGCGCAGGATCACTTCGCCCACGCGCCCCATCGCCTGTGAATCGGACGAGGTCAGGGAAAACGCGCCAATGTCATGCAGCACATCCTCGGCAGCGATCGTTTCCCGGCGAATGCGCGATTCGGCGAAGGCCACGTCTTCAGCGATATCCGGATCGAGATGGTGGCAGACCATCAGCATGTCGAGATGTTCATCGATGGTGTTGACGGTATAAGGCAGCGTCGGGTTGGTGGAGGAGGGCAAAATATTCGGATGTGCGCAGGCGGTGATGATATCCGGCGCATGGCCGCCGCCTGCGCCTTCGGTATGGAAGGTATGAATGGTGCGATTGCCAATCGCCGCCAGCGTATCCTCAACAAACCCGGACTCATTGAGCGTATCGCTATGCAGCGCCACCTGGATGTCCATCTCGTCGGCCACGGTCAGCGCGCAGTCGATTGCGGCAGGCGTGGCGCCCCAGTCTTCGTGGATCTTCAGGCCAATGGCGCCGGCGCTGATTTGCTCGCGCAGGGCGTCAGGGTTTGAACCATTGCCTTTGCCCAGCAAACCGATGTTAACCGGCAACGTGTCCGCTGCCTGCAGCATGCGGGCGATGTACCACGGGCCCGGTGTGCAGGTGGTGGCGTTAGTGCCTGCGGCCGGACCGGTACCACCACCGATCATCGTCGTCACGCCTGAAACCAGCGCTTCTTGCGCCTGCTGTGGGCAGATCCAGTGAATATGCGTATCCACGCCGCCCGCGGTGACGATCTTGCCTTCTCCGGCGATGACTTCTGTTCCTACGCCTATCGGGATCGTGACGTCGGGCTGAATATCGGGATTACCCGCTTTGCCGATGGCGAAGATCCTGCCGTCTTTGATGCCGATATCCGCTTTGACGATCCCCCAGTGATCAACGATCAGCGCGTTGGTTATCACCAGATCCACACACGCCTGGGCGCGCATTTGTCCCTGGCCCATACCGTCGCGGATCACTTTTCCGCCGCCGAATTTGACCTCTTCGCCGTAGGTGGTGAAGTCTTTTTCCACCTCGATCCACAGATCAGTATCCGCCAGGCGCACTTTATCGCCGGTGGTTGGGCCAAACATGTCGGCGTACGCCTGGCGGGAAATGTTACTCATTATCTGCCTCCAGCGCGCCCATCACTTCACTGCGAAAACCCACCATCCTTTGTGCGCCAGCGACACGCACCAGTTCGACTTCGCGCTTTTGCCCCGGTTCAAAACGTACCGCTGTACCTGCGGCAATGTTCAGACGGAAGCCCCGCGTGGCCGCCCTGTCAAAGCGCAGCGCCGGGTTCACCTCGTAAAAGTGATAGTGCGATCCCACCTGGATGGGTCTGTCACCGTGATTTTCCACCACGATCGTGCAGGTTTCGCGCCCCTGATTGATCGCAATGTTGCCTGCTGAGATCTGATACTCACCTGGGATCATTACCGCTCCTTAGACGATCGGGTTGTGGACGGTGACCAGTTTCGAACCGTCCGGGAATGTGGCTTCAACCTGAATATCCGGGATCATCTCTGGTACGCCTTCCATCACCTGATCGCGGCGCAGCACGTGACGCCCGTCTTCCATCAGCGCGGCCACGGTTTGCCCGTCGCGCGCCCCTTCCATGATGAAAGCGCTAATCAGCGCCACTGATTCCGGGTAATTCAGCTTCAGCCCGCGGGCCAGGCGACGTTCCGCCACCAGCGCGGCGGTAAACAGCAACAGCTTGTCTTTTTCTCTGGGGGTCAGTTCCATAATGGGCCTCTTAGGTTTGCCAGATTCGCGGTAGCATGGGCGCTTTGTGTGTCAGCAGCGGGCGCAGAAATTGCCAGATATTGCGCATAACGCGCTGAACAATTAGGTTGTCGTTCGTCAGAAATCGAATTGTCAGCAGCGAGTCGTTAAGCGTTGCCCCGGCATAATCCCCCAGTGGCGTAAGCCGCTCGCGCGTCCCCTCCAGCATGTGTTCGCTGGCCGGGTAACACAGCAACGTACCGACCCAGGGATGATGTGCGATCCCATGCAGATCCCCTGCCTGCACCTGCAAACGCTCTATCAGCAGCGGTTGCCCATCCCGCCACACTTCCAGACGGTTTTGTAGCGTGCCGTGGCTGAACGTTTCCTGCATGACAGGGCGTCCGAGACACAGCAGATCCCAGGCCAGCAAATGGCTTGCGGACGTCAGATGAAATACGGATTGGACGGTGGCCTTAGCGCCGGGAAAGAAGATCGTATCCTGCGGCAGCCACTCCAGCGTGGCGTGTGGGGCGAGCGTGAAATGCTGGCGTAGCAACGCCTGCGGCCCACGGCTGCGATAAAATTTTCCCGCGCCGGGCTGAGTGATTAACGCATGGCTGTTTTCATCAAGTGATACGGAAATATGTAGCTCATCCCCGCCGACGATCCCGCCAGGTGGATGAAGCAAATAGAGGTGACATACCTCTTCTTCGGGATAAAACGGACGTTGAACCGTCAAAGGTCCATAGTGACGCGCCGAGGCGAGCACCGTTTTGTGTCCGGTGCGGGTAAAGTGCAGATCCAGTTCGGCCTGCCAGCCTCGTGTGAGTGTCTCGTGCGCCAGCGTGTCCAGAGCGTTTCCCTTATCAGCAAGAGGGTGTTTGCATACAAAAAAGTATGCCTCAGCGCATCGGGAAATCGATCATATGAGAAGCTTATGGATAAAGGGGCGACAAAACGTCGCCCCAATGGGATTTTACTGTAAAACGAGAGGCATCCAGACCAGACCGGTGATCACCAGCAGCACGAGGAAAATCAGGCCAAAAATAGCGCCCAGCCGCCAGTAGTCAACCGTTGGCAAATAGCCGCTGCCGTAGTAGATAGGGCTTGGGCCGGTGGCGTAGGGGGTCAGAATACTGCCCAGGCCAATAGCGGCACCGACCATCAGGCAGAAGACCGGCAACGGGATTTCCGGCATCGCCAGCGCGGCGGCGATCATCATCGGCGCAAGGGCGGAGGTATACGCCGTGGCGCTGGCAAAGAAGTAGCGCAGTAAATAAAAGACCACGATAAGCGCCACCATCACCATGATCGGTGAATAGCCGCTCAGCCCGTTTGCCAGTAGCTTGCCGAACCAGGTAATAAAACCGGTGTTATTAAGCCCGGTCGCCAGGGTTATTAACGAGGCCAGCCAGAAAAAGACGTTCCATGCGGCTTTATTGCTGACGATGTCATCCCAACTGATGATGCGCAGTACCAGCATCAATGCCACCACGCTGTAACCGACCATTGCGGCGTCAATATAATCGCCACCGAAGATCCACAACACCAGCGCGCCGACCATCAGCCCGAGCATCTTTTTCTCACGTGCGCAGAGCGGGCCCATCGCTTTTAATTCTGTATCCGCCCAGCGCGGCACCTGATCGCCGGATTTCAGCACCGGCGGGTACAACACATACGCCAGCCAGGGCACGATCAGCACCAGTAAAATGCTCAGCGGCAGCATACCCAAGAACCAGTCGCCCCAACTGAGCGCCGTATGAGATGCGCCTTTCATCAGGCCGATCAGCAGCAGGTTCGGCGCCATCGCCGTTAAGAAAATCGCGCTGGTGACGCAGTCGGCGACAATGCCCATCCACATGATATAGGAGCCAATAGAACGTGAACTGGCGTCATTGGGCTGGGAGTTATACAGCGGCGGCAGGTTGCGGATAATCGGGTAGATTATTCCGGCCCCGCGCGCGGAGTTGGAAGGCGTGACGGGGGCGAGGATCAGCTCAGAGAACATCACCGCGTAGCCGAGGAATAACGTCCGGTGCCCCATCTTTTTTACTAACATTAGCGCGATACGCCGACCAAGGCCGGTTTTCTCATAGCCGGTACCAAACATAAAGGCCGCGAAAATCAGCCAGATAACCGAGTTAGAAAAGCCAGACACAGCCCACGACAGTGATTTGGCGGTAAATTTAAAACCGTCCTGCGCGAGCTGTTCCGGGCTGAACAGGATCCACGGTGAAAGCACGGCGATGATCGAAATACCAATCATCGCCACTACCGCGCCGGGTACAGGTTCCAGAATGAGCCCCACAATCACACCGGTAAAGACGGCAAAATAGAGCCAGGTGTGGCTCTCAAGACCGGTGGGAACGGGTAAAACAGCAATAATGGCGATGACCACCAGCGGAGCCAGGTATCGCCACCAACCAGCTAAAGGTGCCATTGTGATATCCCTGCGAATGGGGAGAGGCTCTGCGCCTCTCCGGAAGGATTATTTGATGTAATGCACGTGCTCGCAGATCTCTTCCACGATGGGATCGCGGCGTTCAGCGAACAGCTTTTTGTTTTCGGCGATCAGGTTGTTGCCGTGGGTGTCGATGGACACAATCAACGGGCCGAACTCTTTGACCCGACACACCCACAGGGATTCCGGCATGCCCAGCTCCGTCCAGTGCACTTCTTCAATCTCTTCAACCTGAGTAGCCGCCAGTACGGCGCAACCTGCCGGGAAGATCACGTGCAGCGCTTTGAACTGCTTGCAGCCTTCTTCTGTCAACGGTCCCATACCACCTTTACCAACCACCAGTTTGACGCCCGTCTGCTCGATAAACTCTTTCTCAAAGGCTTCCATACGCATACTGGTGGTTGGGCCGACGGAGACCATTTCCCATTTATCACCGTTCTTACGCACGATTGGGCCTGCGTGGAAAATAGCCTTGCCGTTCAGGTCATAAGGAATTGGGCGCTTCAGTTCGATCAGGCGACGGTGGCACACGTCGCGGCAGGTCACCAGCGTACCGCTCAGGTAAATGACATCGCCAACGCGAATATCTTCCAGATCTTCGGCTTTAATCGGGGTTGTGAGGATCTTTTTCATAACGCGCTCCGGGTGTGAGACAGATTTTCGAAGGAGAGATCAGCATGAACCAGCAGCGTGCCGCGACGGTGCGCCCAGCAGCCGGTGGAAACAGCAACGCCGATAGTCGACGGATGGCGCGCGGCGGATTCGATATGCACGCCCATCACGGAGCTATTGCCGGTCAACCCTTGCGGACCAATACCCAGGCGGTTAAGTCCTTCTTCCAGACGCAGTTCCAGTTCGGCCGCTTTGGGGTTGGGATGACGTGAGCCGATAGGACGCAGCACCGCTTTACGGGAGAGTACTGCGGCAGTTTCTACTGAGGTGGCAATGCCTACGCCCACCAGCACCGGCGGGCAGGCGTTAACGGCCAATGTGGAGATATTTTCGAAGACAAATTTCACTACGCCTTCGTAGCCTTCTGAAGGCATTAACACTTTCGAGCGTCCTGGCAGGGTACAGCCGCCGCCAGCCATGTAGACTTCGATTTCCGCGTCATCATTATCAGGAATGATGTCCCAGGTGACCCACGGCACACCGGTGCCGGTATTTTTGCCGGTATTCACTTCGTCAAAAATTTCTACCGCGTTATGGCGCAGTGGCGCTTTGACCGTGGCGTCTTCAACGGCCTGTTTCAGGATGCTTTGCAGTTCACCCAACAGCGGAAAACGGGAACCGACCTTTACAAAGAACATAATCTCACCGGTGTCCTGACAGGCCGGACGGTTCAGTTCGATCGCCTTCTGCATGTTGTCAAACATGGTGTGGTAGATGATTTTACCCATCGGCGAGTCTTCGCCTTCACGCAGCTGTTTTAACTTATCCACTACGTCGTCGGGCATACGGGTAGAAATCATGGCGGTAAAATTCGCGACAATGTTTGTCAGCGTATTTATCGCATTTTGGTTATTTTGATTGCTCATCTTGTAAACTCCAGTTCTTTTATTTTCTGGAAATAAATTCTCCGCCACAAACTACCACTAAAAATAGGGGTTTATATTATTTGCCACTGTGAATATCCAATTAACAGTTCGTGAATGATGTCCAAATAAGGCAATAAAAATTGCGCAAAGGCAGGGTTTAATACGCGTGAGAGAATTACACTGCGGTTAACAACATTACGGATATACCGACCATGCTGAACACGTATCCCCTGGCGAAAGACCTGCAGGTGCTGGTTGAAATTGTTCATAGCGGCAGCTTTAGCGCCGCTGCCGCCACGCTGGGACAGACGCCAGCGTTTGTGACAAAACGTATTCAAATCCTCGAATCCACGCTGGGGACGACGTTGCTTAACCGCTCTGCGCGCGGTGTGGCGTTAACTGAGAGTGGTCAACGTTGCTATGAACATGCACAGGCGATCCTCGCGGGCTACCAGCATCTGGTTGATGACGTCACGCAAATCAAAACGCGCCCGGCGGGGATGATTCGTATCGGCTGTAGCTTTGGTTTTGGGCGCAGCTATATTGCGCCGGCCATTACCGAACTGATGCATAGCTATCCTGAATTACAGGTGCATTTTGAGCTTTACGATCGGCAAATTGATTTGGCGCAGGATAATATCGATTTGGATATTCGTATTAATGATGAAATTCCTGATTATTATATTGCGCATTTGTTAACGAAAAACAAAAGAATATTGTGTGCGGCCCCGACCTATTTACAAAAATATGGCGAGCCAATGACGCTACAGGAATTAAGTCGGCATGATTGCCTGGTCACCAAAGAACGCGATATGACCCACGGAGTGTGGGGGCTGGATAACGGCCAGGAGAAAAAATCGGTCAAGGTAGCCGGGCACCTTTCATCGAACAGCGGTGAGATTGTGTTGCAGTGGGCGTTGCAGGGAAAAGGGATCATGTTGCGTTCCGAATGGGACGTACAACCGTTTTTGGCAAGCGGTGAACTGGTGCGTGTACTTCCGGACTATGCACAAAGCGCCAATATCTGGGCGGTTTATCAGGAGCCGCTGTATCGCAGCGTGAAGCTTCGCGTCTGTGTGGAGTTTCTGGCGACGTGGTGTCAGCACCGATTGGGTAAGCCAATTGAAGGGTATCACGTCCCTCAGGCCGGATAAGACGCTTAAGCGCCGCCATCCGGCAGTATCGTCACTCAGGATCTTTTTCGCGTTTTTTCTTCAGTTTGGTCCAGATTTTCGGCTCCTGACGGCGCCACAGACGCTGAATGTTGTCATGGTGACGAAGCAGAATTAAGCACGACAACATGGAAACCGGGAAGGTGAACTGGGGATTGAACCACCAGACATAAAAGGGAGCAATCAGCGCGCTGACGATAGCGCCCAACGACGAATAGCCGCTGAGTAAGACAGTCAGCAGCCAGGTTCCCGCCATTACGCCCGTTAAGTCCCAACCAATTGGCGCAATTGCGCCAAAGGCGGTGGCAACGCCTTTCCCACCTTTAAAGCCGAAGAATACCGGCCAGATGTGTCCCAGACAGGCGGCGATCGCTATCAATCCCAGCCAGAAGGGGCTGACGCCTAGCGCATAGGCACCCCAGACGGGCAACATGCCTTTCAGTACGTCGAAAATCAGTACGGCGACGGCGGCTCCCTTGCCACCTATGCGTAGCACGTTTGTCGCGCCCGGATTCCCAGAGCCGCTGTCACGCGGGTCCGGCAATCCAGCGAGGCGGCATACCAGAATGGCACTGGAAATAGAGCCGCAGAGGTACGCGAAGATAATCATTCCAGGCGCGATTGCACTCATAAGCTGTTCCGTTTTGAAAATGTCGTGTAAAACGCTACTTCTGTGGATAATACGCATATTTCGCCGGAAGTGGTATCCGGGTTAGCCAAAAAGCAGGCGGGTCGTGATGGATATTGTATTTATAGAGCAACTTTCAGTAATCACCACCATCGGTGTTTACGACTGGGAACAGACAATCGAGCAAAAGTTGGTGTTCGATATCGAAATGGCATGGGATAACCGTAAATCGGCTAAAAGCGATGATGTCGCTGATTGCCTGAGCTATGCTGATATTGCTCAAACGGTTGTTAATCATGTGGAAGGCGGGCGTTTTGCACTGGTAGAGCGCGTAGCGGAAGAGGTGGCTGACCTCCTGCTTAGTCGCTTTAATTCCCCATGGGTGCGTATCAAACTCAGTAAACCTGGCGCGGTGGCGCGTGCGGCAAACGTCGGGGTTATCATTGAGCGTGGCAGTAATCTGAAAGAAAATAATTAATTTAATAATTTCTAAAACAAACGGGTATAAAAGGGTCCTTTCGTCGGCTCTTTTTTGCCGTGGTTTCTCTATCTAGGGGTTTATTAATGAGTGATATGCACTCGCTGCTGGTGGCGGCAATTTTGGGTGTGGTCGAAGGATTGACGGAATTTTTACCCGTTTCCAGTACCGGCCATATGATTATTGTTGGCCACCTGCTGGGTTTTGAGGGCGATACCGCAAAAACATTTGAAGTGGTGATCCAACTCGGTTCTATTCTGGCCGTCGTAGTGATGTTCTGGCGACGTCTGTTTGGCCTGATTGGCATTCACTTTGGCAAGGTCCAACACGAAGGGACTGGCAAAGGTCGGTTGACGCTGGGACATATCCTGCTCGGGATGATTCCGGCCGTTGTCCTCGGTCTGGTTTTCCACGATACAATCAAATCACTGTTTAACCCGATCAACGTGATGTATGCGCTGGTGGTAGGGGGCGTGCTGCTGATAGCCGCAGAATGCCTGAAGCCGAAAGAGCCGCGCGCGCCGGGGCTGGATGATATGACTTATCGTCAGGCGTTTATGATTGGCTGTTTCCAGTGTCTGGCGCTGTGGCCGGGTTTTTCCCGCTCTGGGGCGACGATTTCTGGCGGTATGCTGATGGGGGTCAGCCGTTACGCGGCATCTGAGTTTTCTTTCCTGCTGGCGGTACCGATGATGATGGGCGCAACGGCCCTGGATCTCTACAAAAGCTGGTCGTTCCTCAGCGCGTCAGATATTCCGATGTTTGCAGTCGGTTTCGTGACGGCGTTTATCGTGGCGCTGGTAGCGATCAAAACCTTCCTGCAACTGATTAAACGCATCTCGTTTATTCCGTTTGCGATTTACCGCTTTATTGTGGCGGCCGCCGTCTATGTGGTTTTTTTCTGATCGCTATTAAATGCCGGATGGCGCTACGCTTATCCGGCCTACGGGCGCGATATGTAGGCCGGATACGGCATTTATGCCGTCATCAGGTAACGTCAGTTTACTGGGCTGGTTTCGGACAACGCTGCTCTTTCCAACTGGCCACCGCCGCAATTCGCCGTTTCGTCAGCTCCTCCCGAATTTCCTGACCTTTAAATCCGGCCTCAACGACGTCTTTCGTTGGCACCGCCTGCGCAACCAGCCAGGCTTCACGCAGTAGTCTCCCTTGTGGATAATCCGCCGCTTCAAAGCCGGTACGCCCACGCACGTCGGCCTCGCTGGTCAGGGCGATTTGCTCTACACGCTGCGGTTTACGCCAGGCATCGATGGAATCAAACAGCTTCACGATGGTTTTTGGCTGCAGGATGGGGAAGGTATGAATGAGATCGTGGAACTCGGCCACCAGTTTGGCTAAATCACGGATGTCATTTGGCACGCGCAGGCGCTGACACAGTTGCTCGACCAGCTTGACGCCCGCCGGACCGTGACCGTGATGGCGTGGCCACAGCGCTTTGGGCGTTAATGCTTTGCCAAGATCGTGGCACAGCGTGGCAAAGCGCACGTCGACCTCGGGGCTTAACATGGCGGCCATCGACAGCGTCATCAGGGTATGAATACCGGTATCGATTTCCGGGTGCCACTGCGCGGGCGCTGGAACGCCAAACAGGGCATCAACTTCCGGGAACAGGACGCGCAATGCGCCGCAGTCGCGCAGAACCTGAAAGAATACCTGTGGATTACGGGTGGTTAAGGCGTTTTCCGTTTCTTTCCACACCCGCTCTGACGTCAGATGCTCCAGTTCACCGGCAGCGGTCATGTTGCGCATCAATGTCATGGTTTCGTCAGCGATACGAAAACCGAGGTGCGCATAGCGGGCAGCAAAGCGCGCCACGCGCAGCACGCGTAGCGGATCTTCGCTAAAGGCGGGAGAAACATGGCGCAGCAGGCGGTTTTCCAGATCGCTGCGTCCGTTATAGGGGTCGATAATTTCCCCGTCGTCATCGCGGGCCATCGCGTTGATAGTCAGGTCGCGACGCTGAAGATCGTCCTCCAGCGTGACATCCGCTGCGGCGTAGCAGGTGAACCCGGTATAACCCGAACCAGATTTACGTTCGGTACGCGCCAGCGCATACTCTTCCCGGGTTTGCGGATGGAGAAACACGGGAAAATCGCGGCCTACCTGCTGGTAGCCCGCGTCAAGCATCTCTTGCGGCGTGGCGCCGACAACAACCCAATCTTTATCTTTAACCGGTAGCCCTATTAACGCGTCCCGAACAGCACCACCGACCAGATAAATCTTCACGCCACTTTCCTTCTGAAAAAAATCATCCCTTAATCATATGTCAGTGTGGCGGAGAAGGCGATTCAGTTCATCCAGCGATCTTTGCGTTTACGGCTTGGGATCATGTGTGGCAGAACCAGGCCGAGCAGCAGACCAAGACCCAGCACGCCGCCGCCATACATAAACCACTGCATGATGATGGTGCGCTGTTTGTCATCAAGCTGCAGATTGGCTGCGCTGACCTTCTTTTGCGCCACGATAAGTTCGTTTTTCAGCTTCTGGTTTTCTTGTTTCAGCCCGTCGATCACACTGTCGCTTTGCGCCACTTTTTGCTGCATATCGGCGGTGCGCTGATTCCACGTGGTATCGATATTATTGAGCTTATCTGTCAGCGTCTTAACCTGGTTTTCCAGATCGGGAACGCGGGTGCGCAGGCTCGGCGTACTGTTCAGCTCTTTCAGCGGGATCCAGGCGGTACGTCCGGTGCTGTCTTTCACCTGGGCGTAGTTGGTGTTGGCGTCAGTCTGTAAAAGCGTGACTTCCTCGCCGGCGTTAACCGTACCCACGAGGCGATAATTATCTCCCGGACCGCTGCGGACCCAGGTGTTCAGTTCGTCAGAGACATAGCGCTTTTCTTCGGCATGTGAGACTGCAGTGGCGCTAAGTGCGAGTAAAGTTAATCCAATCAGGCGTAATTTTGGCATCAGGCTGTCGTTATTGTCATAGAAAGTGGAACGATAGTAGTGGCATCAGTGTCTCTACGCAAAGCATTCGACATCAATCGGAATCATCTGTGTCCTTTTTGCCACCACCCGAAACTTTTACGCCCGTCAAATTGCTCGTTGCATGGCAATTTGGCGCAAAATACTATCTACTTGACCATTAAGAACGAACTTAGTTCGCAGTCAGTTTTCTCAACTGTGACATAACCCATAAGTACAAGACCATGGCCCAGGAAATCGAATTAAAATTTATCGTCAATAGTGATGCTGTAGATGCGCTACGTGAGCGTCTGAATACGCTGGGAGGAGAGCATCACGCGCCCAGCCAGTTGCTGAATATCTACTACGAAACGCCGGATGCCTGGTTGCGTGGTCACGATATGGGACTGCGTATTCGCGGTGAAAACGGTCATTATGAAATGACCATGAAAATTGCCGGACGGGTAACGGGCGGTCTGCATCAGCGACCAGAATATAACGTTGCGCTGAGCACGCCTGAGCTGGATCTCACCCTGTTTCCCGCTGAAGTCTGGCCGGATGGCAAGCTACCCACGGAACTCGCTTCTCAGGTGCAACCGCTGTTTAGCACCGATTTTTACCGTGAGAAATGGTGCCTTGATGTCGACGGTAGCCGGATTGAGATAGCCCTCGACCTTGGGGAAGTGAAAGCGGGCGAGTTTGCTGAACCTATCTGTGAGCTTGAACTGGAACTGCTAAGTGGCGATACCCGTGCGGTACTGAAGCTGGCAAACCAGCTGGTTTCACAAACTGGTTTACGGCAGGGTAGCCTGAGCAAAGCGGCGCGCGGCTATCATTTAGCGCAGGGGAATGCGCCGCGTGAACTCAAACCGACGCGCATTTTACGGGTTCCCGCGAAGGCGAGCATCGAGCAAGGTCTGGAAGCGGCGCTGGAGCTGGCATTATCACAGTGGCAGTACCATGAAGAGCTGTGGGTACGTGGCGTCAAGGGGGCAAAAGCCGAGGTACTGGCGGCAATGGGCCTGGTGCGCCACATTCTGATGCTGTTTGGCGGTATTGTGCCACGAAAAGCGAGTGCTCACTTACGAGATTTACTGACCCAGTCGGAAGCGATCATGGCGTCGGACGTTTCTGCCGTTTCGGCGGTTTACAGCACACAAACGGCGATGGCAAAACTGGCGCTGACCGAGTGGCTGGTAACCAAAGGATGGCAGCCGTTCCTTGATGCGAAGGCGCAGGGTAAAATTGCCGACTCCTTTAAGCGTTTCTCAGATATTCATCTCTCGCGCCATGCCGCTGAACTGAAAACCGCGTTTGCTCAGCCGCTGGGCGATCAGTATGCCGATCAGCTTCCACGCCTGACGCGCAACATTGATAGCATGCTGATGCTGGCGGGATATTATGACGAAAATGTCGCCTCGGAATGGATCGCCAACTGGCAGGGCCTGCGTCACGCCATTGCGGCCAACCAATATATTGAAATTGAACACTTCCGCAATGAGGCAATCGCGCTGGAACCGTTCTGGCTGCACAGCGGAAAACGATAATCAGGACTGAGGCCGCCATCTGGCGCTATTCAAAGGATAACTCATAAATGAAGCAGCTCTCTTCACCGTTACAGCAGTACTGGCCGACCGTTGTTGAGCGGCTGCCAACAACAATATCTGAGTCCTCGCTTAGCGTGCAGGCGAAGTCAGTGCTTACATTCAGTGATTTTGTCCGCGACAGCCTTATTGCCCATCCTGAATGGCTGCTGGAGCTGGAAAGCGCAGCGCCTCAGGTGGACGAATGGCAACATTATGCCGCCTGGTTACAGCAGGCTTTGACCGAGGTCAGCGACGAAAACGCGCTGATGCGTGAGCTACGCCTGTTTCGCCGTCGTATTATGGTGCGTATCGCGTGGGTGCAGACGCTGTCGCTGGTGACGGAAGAGAGTATCTTGCAGCAGCTAAGCCATCTGGCTGAAACGCTGATCGTTGCCGCGCGTGACTG
This sequence comes from Citrobacter sp. TBCS-15, assembly GCF_005280815.1. Lineage (NCBI taxonomy): Bacteria > Pseudomonadati > Pseudomonadota > Gammaproteobacteria > Enterobacterales > Enterobacteriaceae > Citrobacter > Citrobacter sp. TBCS-15. The sequence goes on from NZ_SZWK01000101.1 coordinate 260,337, forward strand.
GTTATACGCCGCTTGTTGTCGCGAATGGGGAACGCCTTGTAATCCAGACGGTGTTGCGCAACCGCTGCTGATTTTAGGCATGGGGAAACTGGGCGGCGGCGAGCTGAATTTTTCCTCCGATATCGACCTGATTTTTGCCTGGCCGGAGCACGGCAGTACGCAGGGCGGGCGACGCGAGCTGGATAACGCGCAGTTCTTTACCCGTATGGGCCAGCGGCTCATCAAGGTCCTGGAACAGCCCACAATGGATGGCTTTGTTTATCGGGTGGACATGCGCCTACGCCCATTTGGCGACAGTGGTCCGCTGGTGCTGAGCTTCTCCGCGCTGGAGGATTATTACCAGGAACAAGGCCGCGACTGGGAACGTTATGCAATGGTCAAAGCCCGCATTATGGGCGATGCCGATGGCACTTACGTCAATGAACTCCGCGCCATGCTGCGACCTTTTGTCTTCCGCCGCTATATTGATTTTAGCGTGATCCAGTCCCTGCGTAACATGAAAGGGATGATTGCCCGTGAAGTGCGCCGTCGCGGACTGAAGGACAACATTAAGCTGGGGGCGGGCGGTATTCGTGAAATCGAATTTATCGTGCAGGTATTCCAGCTTATTCGCGGCGGACGCGAGCCGTCGCTGCAATCCCGCTCGCTGTTACCGACGCTGAGCGCCATCAATGCGTTAAACCTGTTGCCAGATACTGATGCGGAGCAACTGCGCGCAGCCTATCTCTATTTACGCCGTCTGGAAAACCTGCTGCAAAGCATCAATGATGAACAGACCCAGACGCTGCCGGGTGATGAACTGAATCGTGCGCGGCTGGCGTGGGGAATGAACGTTGATGACTGGCAGCAGTTGACCGATGTGCTGGCTGGCCATATGCACAACGTGCGTCGGGTATTTAACGAGCTGATTGGCGATGACGAAGCCGAAACTCAGGAAGAGTCGCTGTCAGAACAGTGGCGCGAACTGTGGCAGGACGCCTTACAGGAAGATGACACCACGCCGGTGCTGACGCATCTGGCGGATGACGATCGGCGACGCGTCCTGTCGCTGATCGCGGATTTCCGCAAAGAGCTGGATAAACGCACCATTGGCCCGCGCGGACGCCAGGTGCTGGATCATCTAATGCCGCATCTGCTGAGCGATGTCTGTTCGCGTGACGACGCCTCAGTTCCGCTGTCGCGCATTACGCCGCTGCTGGTGGGCATTGTCACCCGTACAACCTATCTGGAGCTGCTGAGCGAATTTCCCGGCGCGCTGAAGCACCTGATTTCACTGTGTGCCGCCTCGCCGATGATCGCCAGCCAACTGGCGCGGTATCCGCTGTTGCTCGACGAGCTGTTGGATCCGAACACGCTGTATCAACCCACGGCGACGGATGCCTACCGTGATGAGCTGCGCCAGTATTTACTGCGCGTGCCGGAAGATGACGAAGAGCAACAGTTGGAAGCGCTGCGTCAGTTTAAGCAAACCCAGCTGTTACGTATTGCCGCGGCTGATATCGCCGGTACGTTGCCGGTGATGAAGGTGAGCGATCACTTAACCTGGCTGGCGGAAGCCATTATCGATGCGGTAGTCCAGCAGGCGTGGACGCAGATGGTCGCTCGCTACGGGCAACCCACCCATCTTGGCGATCGCGAGGGACGCGGTTTTGCCGTGGTCGGCTATGGCAAGCTGGGCGGCTGGGAGCTGGGTTATAGCTCGGATCTCGATCTGATCTTCCTGCACGATTGTCCGATGGACGTGATGACGGACGGTGAGCGTGAGATTGACGGGCGACAGTTCTATCTGCGTCTTGCGCAGCGCATTATGCACCTTTTCAGTACCCGTACCTCCTCCGGTATTTTGTACGAAGTGGATGCGCGACTGCGTCCGTCCGGTGCGGCGGGGATGCTGGTAACATCAGCGGACGCTTTCGCCGATTACCAGCGCAATGAAGCCTGGACATGGGAGCATCAGGCGCTGGTGCGTGCGCGCGTAGTGTACGGTGACCCGCAGTTGACCTCTCAGTTTGACGCGGTGCGTCGCGCTATCATGACCCTCGTCCGTGACGGAAAAACCTTGCAAACCGAGGTGCGCGAAATGCGTGAGAAAATGCGTGCCCATTTGGGCAATAAGCATCGCGATCGTTTTGATATCAAAGCGGACGAAGGCGGCATTACCGATATTGAGTTCATTACGCAATACCTGGTGCTGCGCTATGCCCATGAAAAACCGAAGCTGACGCGTTGGTCGGATAACGTGCGCATTCTGGAATTACTGGCGCAAAACGACATTATGGATGAGCAGGAGGCGCTGGCGCTTACCCGTGCTTATACGACGCTGCGTGATGAACTTCACCATCTTGCCTTGCAGGAGCTTCCGGGCCATGTGGCGCCAGAGTGCTTTGAGGCTGAACGCACGCTGGTGCGCGACAGCTGGCAGAAGTGGCTGGTTGCCGAGTGAAGTGTGCTATTATCGCGCGCAAATTTTAAGACCCTCAGAGAATCTCTCAGGAGACAGGAATGAAAGTAACGCTGCCAGAGTTTGAACGTGCAGGAGTAATGGTTGTCGGTGATGTGATGCTGGATCGCTACTGGTACGGTCCTACCAGCCGTATTTCGCCTGAAGCGCCGGTTCCGGTGGTGAAAGTGGATACCATCGAAGAACGTCCCGGTGGCGCAGCAAACGTGGCGATGAACATTGCCTCCCTGGGAGCGAATTCGCGTCTGGTGGGCCTGACTGGTATTGATGACGCGGCGCGTGCGCTGAGCAAAACGCTGGCGGATGTGAACGTAAAATGTGATTTCGTCTCCGTACCGACCCATCCGACGATTACCAAACTGCGCGTGCTTTCCCGTAACCAGCAGCTGATTCGCCTGGATTTCGAAGAAGGTTTTGAAGGTGTGGATCCGCAGCCGTTGCACGAGCGTATTAATCAGGCGCTGGGTTCTATCGGCGCGCTGGTGCTCTCTGATTACGCCAAAGGCGCGCTGGCAAGCGTCCAGCAGATGATTGCGCTGGCGCGTAAGGCCGGAGTTCCGGTGCTTATCGATCCGAAAGGAACCGATTTTGAACGCTACCGTGGCGCCACGCTGCTGACGCCGAATCTGTCTGAGTTTGAAGCGGTTGTTGGTAAGTGCAAAAGCGAAGATGAGCTGGTGGAACGCGGCATGAAATTGATTGCTGATTTTGACCTTTCCTCTTTGCTGATCACGCGTTCCGAGCAGGGGATGACGCTGCTGCAACCGGGTAAAGCACCGCTGCATATGCCGACCCAGGCGCAGGAAGTGTATGACGTGACCGGCGCGGGCGATACGGTTATTGGCGTGCTTGCGGCGACGCTTGCGGCGGGTAACTCTCTGGAAGAAGCGTGCTACTTTGCTAACGCCGCAGCCGGTGTTGTCGTAGGTAAACTGGGGACTTCCACCGTTTCTCCCATTGAACTGGAAAACGCCGTGCGCGGTCGGGCAGATACTGGCTTTGGTGTGATGAGCGAAGCTGAGCTGAAACAGGCCGTAGCCAGCGCCCGCAAACGCGGTGAGAAAGTCGTGATGACCAACGGGGTGTTCGACATCCTGCATGCGGGTCACGTCTCCTATCTGGCAAACGCGCGCAAGCTGGGCGATCGCCTGATCGTAGCGGTAAACAGCGATGCTTCGACCAAACGTTTGAAAGGCGAAACGCGTCCGGTCAACCCGCTGGAACAGCGGATGATCGTACTGGGTGCGCTGGAGGCCGTCGACTGGGTGGTCTCTTTTGAAGAAGATACACCGCAACGTCTGATTGCGGGCATCCTGCCGGATCTGCTGGTAAAAGGCGGCGATTATAAGCCAGAAGATATTGCGGGCAGCAAAGAGGTGTGGGCGAACGGCGGTGAAGTACTGGTGCTGAACTTCGAAGACGGCTGCTCAACGACCAATATCATTAAGAAGATCCAGAAAGACAGCGATAAGTAACACCTGGAAAGTTTGCCGGATGGCGGATAAAACGCGTAAGCGCTGCCATCCGGTATTTCTGTTTCTTATTCTTCAGTCGTTTTCTCAACAGGCTGTGGGCTGTTTTTAAGCGGATCGGCCAGTGCCGACAGCGAGCCGCCGGACAAACCTATCTCATTTAATAGCGAATCAATCAGCGGCGCTTGTGTGCGATAAGAAAGGGCGGCTGATAATGCCTGCTCCGCCAGATTGCCACCGTTTACGTTACCTGCGGTCACTTCACCGCCCGCACCGCCGCGGTTCAGACCATCAACCTGAATGATCTTGATTCCATCGATAGACTTCATTGGCTCAACGGATTTCTCAATCACTGCTGGCAGGGACTGCAGCAGAGCCAGCTTAAATTTCAGGCTGGTCTGTTCGTCAGAAAGCACGTTAATCGCATCGTTCAGTGCGCGTTGTGCTTCGGCTTCCGCGAGACCTTTTTTCCGCGTGGCTTCGGCCAGTTCAACAATTGCGGCTGCCTGCAATTCTGCCGCTTCTTTCTCTGCTTTCGCGCGTACGGTCAGTTCAACGGCCTGTGTTTCAGCATCCTGCGCGGCGGCAATCAGCGCCACCTGTTTGGCACGATCGGCTTCTGCGGTCTGGCGAGTGGTTTCTACGTTCTGTTGAGCGCGAACCGCCTCGGCCAGCGCATCGTTAGCACGCGCTTCTGCCTGGGACTGCTGTTCGGACTTGGCGGCGATGGCGATGGACTTGGTCTGGTTAGCAATCTCTGTTGCCTGCTGCTGTTCGATCTCTTTAATGCGAACTTCGCGCTCCGCTTCCACTTTTCTTGAACGAACGGCTTGCTCGCGTTCGATTTCCGTTTCCTGAATCTGACGTTCGGCAAGAATACGCGTCTGTTCAGCTTCACGATGACGTTCGGCTTCGAAGGCGGCAATTTTTGCATTTTGCTCAGCCGTGCGGGTTTTCACCTGCTGTTCCTGCTCGAGCGTCATGAACGCTTCCTGCTGCTCGATTTCCAGCTTGCGTGACAGCGCATCGCGGTTTTTCTCACGGACGGCAACTTCTACGTCCTGCTCGACTTCGTTACGTTCGCGACGACGACGTTCCGTTTCCTGGGTCAGCTTGGTCAGACCCTCGGCATCAAAGGCGTTGTTGGGGTTGAAATGGATTTTTTCGGTCTGGTTAAAGTTGGTTAACGAAACGCTTTCCAGTTCCAGCCCGTTCTTGGACAGGTCTTCCGCCACGGTGTTTTGTACACCCTGAACGAAGTTCTCTCGCGTATCCTGAAGTTCATGCATGGTCATTTGCGATGCTGTGGCACGTAGCGCATCGACAAACTTATCTTCGATTAACACACGTAAATCTTCTGGCGACAATGTACGCTGACCCAACGTCTGTGCGGCGGTCGCAATACCTTCTACAGATGGTTTTACACGCACGAAAAAGGCGACTACCACATCCACGCGCATACGGTCTTTGGTGATGAGACTGTCGACAGTTGAACGGCTCACCTCAAGTTTGAGGGTGTTCATATTGATTGGAATAATTTCGTGGAAAATCGGCATGACAATTGCGCCGCCGCTCATCACCACTTTTTGCCCGCCAAGGCCGGTACGCACAAACGCCTGTTCGGCAGACGCGCGGCGATACAGGCGGGCAAAAATAATCCCGATAATTACTAAGACGACCACCGCAACAATGGCGGTAAACATCCATGAAGGTAACATGCCAAAAACATCATCCATCTATGAGATCCCTCTGTATAAAATTATAAAATAGTCGGCCAGGGGTTGAGCTCGGCCAGGTAACGCGTTGCAGAGAGTCGGCAAATAATCAGCACCTTGTCTCCTTTTTTGAATTCTTTGCCCGCTTCAGGCTCCAGCAGCACATAGTGGGTCTGCCCAAACTTGTCGGTAAATTTGCCTTCGCATGGGGTTCCGGCACTCGCAGAATGGCCGGTAATAATTGCCATGCTGCCGATAAACTCATCCTCGGCGAGGGCGGTGGTTTCATCCCGTGGCAGCCAGGGAGCAATAATTTTCCCGCTGTAATGCACAGCGAAGACGGCGAGAATAAAACTTACCGGGACAAGTAGTAGATTACTCAGCGGTGCTTGCCACAACGTGACCCAGCCATGCTGGATGAGGATACCGAAAAGTCCAAAGAAGCCAGCGAGTAAGCACAGCACGATCAGCGCTGGAATCCGTCCGATATTGAGATAGTGCAATGCCTGTCCTATATTGCCGGAGGTCAGGGCATCGTAATGTTCGAGATGTGCATCAAGCGTGCCAGAAAGGTAATGACCGAAAATAAGAGAGATGATTTCCAATAGGCCAATCAGTAGTACAAATGAAATAGCAAACAGGTAGGGGCCGTTATATTCCGTAAATAAAACCAACTTTTTCCTCCTGCGACTACGTTCCCTGATAGTGTCAAAAGTAACGGTTTTACCTGTTACTTTTACATAACGTTACAATAGCATGCCGAGCCATTATCCTTAAATCCGAAAGGGGACTTATTGCCCCCTTATATTTCGTAGGAAAGTGTGAGCCTGGGCTATAAATTTGCGCACATTATGTACAAAACCATTTCGCGTATAGGGAAATACTGAAATCAGAAAAAGCATATGGCCTTAGCAGATATTCAATAACTGGAGGGTATGCTCATGCACAGCAACATGTATTCAATGAACAATTTCGATTTCCTGGCCCGCAGTTTTGCCAGGATGCAGGCTGAGGGACACCCTGTTGATATCCAGGCCGTCACTGGCAATATGGATGAGGAACATCGTAGCTGGTTTTGTAAACGTTATGCGCTGTACTGCCAGCAGGCGACAGAGGCGAAGAAACTCGAACTGGAACACTAACAAAAAACGGGCCTTGCGGCCCGTTGTCGTTTTTACTCTTGCGGATCGACTGAGGGGATTGCAGGGGCAGGCTTAACTTCTGCCGTTTTTTCACGCGCTTCCAGCTCAGTCAGGCGTTGTTCAAGCAGCGCCAACTTTTCACGGGTACGCAGCAAAACCTGAGTCTGCACATCAAACTCTTCACGGCTTACCAGGTCCAGACGGGTCAGTTGTGACTGCAGCGTTTGACGAATTTTCTTCTCGACGTCTTCCCCAAACTCCCGGATCCCTTTCGGCATCGACTCGTGAACCTGACGAGCAATTTGCTCAATTTTTTTCGGGTCAATCATTGTGGTTTCCCTGAACTGGTACGTGTTGCTGCTTATTGTAGTGCGAATGGGCGCAGGCATAAACCAGAATTGTGTGAAGCTAAGTCGAGTAAAGGCGTTGATGAAGGTAATCAATAGCGTTATAGTTAACCCGCTTATTCTCAGGGCGGGGCGAAATTCCCCACCGGCGGTAAATCAGCTTAATGCTGAAAGCCCGCGAGCGCTTTGGGTGCAAACTCAAAGGTCAGCAGATCCGGTGTAATTCCGGGGCCGACGGTTAGAGTCCGGATGGGAGAGAGTAACGATCCAGTCGGGCATGGACCCGCTCACGTTATTTTTTTGCCGCTTAGACGGTACTCCTAAGACTGCCCTGATTCTGGTAACCATAATTTTAGTGAGGTTTTTTTACCATGAATCAGACGCTACTTTCCTCTTTTGGTACGCCTTTCGAACGTGTTGAACATGCGCTTTCTGCGCTGCGTGAAGGACGCGGTGTGATGGTGCTTGACGACGAAGATCGTGAAAACGAAGGCGATATGGTTTTCCCGGCAGAGACCATGACCGTTGAACAGATGGCGCTGACCATCCGTCACGGCAGCGGTATTGTTTGCCTGTGCATCACTGAAGACCGACGCAAACAGCTCGATCTGCCAATGATGGTGGAAAATAACACCAGTGCTTACGGTACCGGTTTTACCGTGACCATTGAGGCCGCAGAAGGCGTGACTACCGGCGTTTCCGCTGCAGACCGTGTTACTACGGTACGTGCGGCAATTAAGGATGGCGCAAAACCTTCCGATCTGAACCGCCCGGGACACGTTTTCCCGCTGCGAGCTCAGGCAGGCGGTGTGTTGACTCGCGGCGGTCATACTGAAGCCACCATCGATCTGATGACGCTGGCAGGCTTTAAACCAGCCGGTGTGCTGTGCGAACTGACCAATGACGATGGCACCATGGCGCGCGCGCCGGAGTGCATCGAATTTGCCGGCAAGCATAATATGGCTGTGGTCACTATCGAAGACCTGGTGGCTTACCGTCAGGCGCATGAGCGTAAAGCCAGCTAATTGCTCATAACCACGCTTGTTGTGGTAGGGATAAAAAAACCGAAGTCAGTTTTCTGGCTTCGGTTTTTTGTTATCGAGGCCTGCTTATATTTAAAATGTTCCGCAATTAAATGGCATTGCCGAAAGTAGAGTTTAAATAATTCTGTTTATTGGCCGGGAAAGAGATGAATTATCAGGGATTAGCGATTTTATCACTTTGTCTTAAGTGAGCTGAGGATATTTACAGAATAATAAATATTATTTAGAAACAGGCTTGTTTCTACATTGTTTTATTTTTAATACACGTTTGTCATTCCCTGCACAGTTGGGTTATATGATCGAAATCATATATTTGTTTCTGTGTTATGCCACTATAGGGGTAGGTCAGAATAAGTTAGTGTAAATTTTTAACGTTAAATGTTTAATGATGTTAAATATTAAGGGTAAAAGAATGTTTATTGCCTGGTATTGGATTGTATTAATTGCACTCGTTGCGGTGGGTTATTATTGTCATATGAAGCGTTATTGTCGTGCGTTCCGCCAGGACAGAGATGCGCTGCTTGAGGCGCGTAACAAACTCTTTCGTCGACCTGGCGAAGATAACGGCGCGGTTAAGGGACAGGAATAGTCCTTCGCGTTCTGCTATGGATGAGCGGATGCTGTTAAACTTGTAGGGTGGCATCCGCCCTCTGGATTAGCCGATTCCCATAGACTGGAGAATGACGAGACTTAACCCCATCACCGACATTCCGCACAATACCCCATAGCTGGGATTATTATTGGGGTCGATCTCTTTTGCCAATGGCATCAATTCATCGACGGACAGCGCGACCATAATACCTGCAACGGCCGCCATTATCGCCGCCATTACTACCGGCGAAATCAGACTACCGAGAATTAACCACGCCAGTACGCCACCCAATATTTCCGCCATGCCCGAAATCCCGGCCCAGAATATCGCGGTGCGTTTAGATCCCGTAGCCGCATAGACCGGACCCGCCACGGCTAATCCTTCAGGAATATTGTGTAATGCGACGGCAAGGGCAATACCAAAGCCCAGTTCGAGGTTGCTGCTGGCAGTAACAAATGTCGCAATTCCTTCCGGGAAGTTGTGCAGGCTGATGCCGAGCGTTAATAAAATCGCGGTACGCCGGATGGAACCGGGTAAAGGCTGCGTGGTTTTTTGCACCAGATCCTGAGGGTGAGCATGCGGCAGTATACGGTCGAGGCCAAAGTAGCCCAGCAGGCCCACAATAAACATCCCGTAACCCAACACCGGCGACATGCCGTCAGCGGCCAGCGCAGCAGGTAGCATCTCCATTAGAGAAATCAGTAACATGATCCCGGCGGCGAAACCTAAAGAAAAGGCAAGAACGCGATTAGAGGGTTTTTGCCCCAGCACGCCGAGAAATGCGCCGATAAACGTGGCGGCGCCTGCCAGTAAAGTCAGAAGTAAAGGTACTGACATCGACAAATCTAACTCCTTATCAATCTGCTGTCCGGGCCAGATCGTCAAAATAACTGATGATCTTCATCATGGTTATCTGAGTTCTTCATTAACCGAAAAAGCGTATTGTGATGGTATCAAAATGACTCCCTCAGTAAGGATATCATCATGTCTTCAGCTCGTATGCCAGCATTGTTTTTGGGCCACGGTAGCCCGATGAATGTTCTGGAAGATAACGTTTATACCCGTGCCTGGCAGCAACTGGGGGAAACGTTGCCGCGTCCGAAAGCCATTGTGGTGGTGTCGGCGCATTGGTTTACCCGTGGAACAGGCGTGACGGCGATGGAAGCGCCAAAAACAATCCATGATTTTGGCGGTTTTCCGCAAGCATTATATGACACCCATTACCCGGCCCCCGGTTCACCTGAGCTGGCGCAGCATCTGGTGGATTTGCTTTCCCCTGTGCCCGTCACGTTAGATAGAGAAGCGTGGGGCTTTGACCACGGTTCATGGGGTGTGCTGATCAAGATGTATCCGAATGCGGACATTCCTATGGTGCAGTTAAGCGTCGACAGCACTAAACCCGCGGCCTGGCATTTTGAGATGGGTCGCAAGCTGGCGGCGCTGCGTGATGAGGGCATTATGCTGGTAGCCAGCGGTAACGTGGTGCATAACCTGCGTACTGCGCGTTGGCACGGTGAGAACACGCCATACCCGTGGGCGATCTCATTCAACGATTATGTGAAGGCCAACCTGACATGGCAGGGACCGGTTGAACAGCACCCTCTGGTCAACTACCTCGATCATGAAGGTGGATCGTTGTCGAACCCGACGCCGGATCACTATCTGCCGCTGCTGTATGTATTGGGCGCGTGGGATGGCAAAGAGCCGGTGACTATTCCTGTCGACGGGATTGAGATGGGAAGTTTAAGTATGTTGTCTGTACAGGTTGGATGAGAAATGCCGGGTGGCAGCTTCGCCTCACCCGGCACAACGATTATTCGACAAAAATATGCGGATAGAAGCGCGAGAGATCCTGCGTGATCAATGCTCTGTCTTCACGAATGCCGATGCCAGCAGGTTGATCGTTAATCAGCCAGCTGCCGATCAGCATATAGCTGTCGCCAAATTTCGGGAGCTGATGGAACTGCTGTACGATCATACCTTCTTCGCCATACGGCCCTTCAACGGCTTCGATCGTTTTCCCGTTCTCAATGATGGAGACATTAGCCCCCTCGCGCGAGAAGATCGGTTTAACGACGAATTTATCCATCTGCGGATGGTCGTCTTCGGCGAAGTACGCTGGCAGCAGGTTCGGATGGTTCGGGAACATTTCCCACAACAGCGGTAATAGCGCTTTGTTGGAGATGATGCTCTTCCAGGCCGGTTCCAGCCAGCGAACGCCCGCGTCTTCAAGCTTGGTGGAGAACATTTCACGCAGCATGAATTCCCACGGATAAAGTTTGAACAGGTTGGCAATAACCTGATCCTGCATATCCGTGAACTGACCTTTTTCACCAAGGCCAATATCTTCGATATAAAGGAATTCAGTGGCGATCTCAGCCTCGGCAGCGCAATCCTGCAGGTACTGGATCGTTCCGCGATCTTCGACCGTATCACGACAGCAGGTCAGATGCAGCAACTGAAAACCATACTGTTCACGCAGCTCGGTGAAGCGCTCGATCAGCTTTTCCTGCAGACTGTTGAACTGATCGCTGCCTTCCGGCAGGTTGCCGGCATTGAGCTGATCTTCCAGCCAGATCCACTGGAAAAACGCGGCTTCGTACAGTGACGTTGGCGTATCGGCGTTGTTTTCCAGCAGTTTGGGTTCACCCGTGCCGTCCCACGCCAGATCCAGACGCGAATAAAGTGACGGCTGCTGTGTCTGCCAGGACTGACGAACAAAGCCCCAGGTATGCTTTGGAATGCGAAACTTGGTCATTAGCTCATCGCTGGCGATGACCTTTTCCACCACTTTGAGGCACATTTGATGCAGCTCTGCGGTGACCTCTTCCAGCTTTTCAACCTGGGCAAGCGTGAGCTTATAGTACGCGTCTTCACACCAGTACGGCTCGCCGTACATAGTGTGAAAGTTGAAACCGTATTCGGTGGCCTTATCGCGCCAGTCCGGGCGCTCAACAATACTGACTCTTTCCATGACCATCAGCCGCCCATTGAACGTGTGGTGGTGCCGCTGGCGCTACGCTGCATAGTGCTCTGTTTAGCCACAGATTCGCCAAATCCGCCGCGGGTGACGGTAGTGGTGGTGGCTGGTTTCGGCGCCATGGCGGTTTTCGGCACGGTCATGGTACGACCCGGCGTCGCTGCACCGTAGTTTTTACCGCTGGCATCAGTGTATTTGCCGTATGCTGGGCTGGCCGGATTTTTCGAGCTGAACAGCGGCTGCTGCGCGCCCATACCGCCGCCCATCAGTCGGCCCATCATGTAGCCTGCCATCAGCGGCATCCAGAAGCTGCCGCTGCTTTGGTTCTGCGCCTGAGCCTGGCCTTCGCCGGTCGGCGCCATACCCGCTTGCGCAGGTGCCTGTTGGCACTGGCCTTCGCCGAATTCGGCGATACAGTCTTCGCGAGTGGCATATTTTGGCGCGGTGCGTTCCGCTTCTTTCAGCGCATTGTTGAACGCGGTAGTACATTCGGCGCTTTTACCCGGATTCGCTGCCGAGCAGTCGTCCGCGTTTTGATAAAGCGAAACCGTTTCGTCGCTCTTTTCACAGCCCGCGAGCATAAACACAGCGGTAACTGCCAGGGCGACAGGAGTCAGGTGGCGTGCGCTCCAGCTTTTGCGGAACGAGGCGTGATGTATCGATTTTGTCCGTTTCATTTATGTCTTCCAGGACCCAGTGGTAAATACTGCTCAGAATAGAGGATGACTGGTCGAAATTGAAGCGGGAAGAGGCGAGAATGCGTAGGAAGGGGCGGATCTTTACGTTGTCTTACGTTCAGACGGGGCCGAAGCCCCGTCATCAGCATCAATTACGGAACGGGTTGGTGCCGTTGCTGCTGGTTGTACGTGCTGCTGTCGGCTGCGCCGCCGGCGTCGTGCTGTTGGACGTATAACCATCCGCTGCGGCGTCTTGCTGCGCGTTTTGCGGGGCGATCGTATCCGGGGTAGTGGATACCGGTTTACCCAGCGTATTGTTCAGGGCCACCAGATCCTGCTCGTTCAGCGTACCGAGCGCGGATTTGACGTTTAACTGATTGATAAGATAGGTATAACGCGCATTAGCCAGCTGTTGCTTGGCATTATACAGCGTGGTAGTGGCATCCAATACATCCACGATGGTACGTGTACCAACGGAATAACCGGCTTCCATCGCATCCAAAGAACTTTGCGCAGAAACAACCGCTTGTTTGTACGCGTTGATGCTACTGATGGACGCATTAATGTTGTTAAACGAAGAACGAACGGTCTGCACCACGCTGCGGTGTGCGCTTTCCAGTTGTTCACTCGCGCCAACAAAGTTGTACTGCGCTTGTTTCACCTGCGAGTTAACCATTCCACCCTGGTAGATAGGCAGCGAGAAGGTCAGACCGATTTTGTTCTGGCCCATGTTGCTGTCGTCATACTGGGCGTTATTGTTAGTTTTGGAACCGTTGTAAGAGGTGTCAGATACGCCAGTAGATGCGGTCAGGTCCAGAGTTGGTAAATGACCGTCCTGTGCCAGGCGGATCTGTTCACGCGCCAGATCCTGGCTTAAACGTGCCTGCAATAAGGTCAGGTTGCGGTTTTCTGCTTCTTTCAGCAGTGCGTTCACCGCCTGCGGTTTGTTGGTTTTGAAGCCGTCAACGTTCAGCGAAGCCAGTTCCGGGTAGTAGTTACCGGTCACCTGGCGCAGCTGTTCCACCGCGTTATCCAGATTGTTGCGCGCGGTAACTTCGTTCGCCAGCACGGTATCGTATTGTGAACGGGCGTTCTGTACGTCAGTGATGGCAACCAGGCCAACGTTAAAACGCTGAGTGGTCTGATCTAACTGACGGTAAACCGCATCTTTCTGTGCCTGGGTGTAAGACAGCACGTCAATCGCGTTCAGTACGTTAAAATAGGCGGTGGCGGTATTCAGGATCAGCGTTTGCTGATCGGTCTGATAGGTCACGTCCTGGATGCCCGCTGATTTTTCTTGCAGCGTCAGGGCACGCCATTTTGACATATCAAAAATGGACTGAGTTAACTGCAGAGATGCGCTGGTGGCGTTGGAGTTGACGCCATTTGCATCACGGTAGCCATTGCTGTAGGTGTAATCGGCACCTAATCCCAGTTGCGGCAGTAATGGGCTACGCGCTTCGTTAATTTTTTCGAATGCAGCATCGCGATCGGCGGCGGATTTACGCAATTCCGGGTTGCTCAGGCGTGCTTGCTGATAAACCTGCATCAGGTTTTCTGCCTGGCTCAGAGTACTGAACCCCGACAGGCTCAGGCCGATAAGGATGGGGAGCAATTTCTTCATTTGCATTCCTTGTTGTGAAGCAGTATTTAGCGCTGATCAAATTGTAAAAATATTTGCTGATTCTAGCAGAATCCGCCACTGCAAAAAGTTGGCGTTACGTGCCATACGGCGTTAATTTGCATCAATTTAACACAAGGGCGTTGAAACATCAGTCAAACGACCTTGAAATTCACATTTTAAACACTATTGGTTTCAGGACAGCACAATGCGTAAACCAGACAACTTGCCAATGACTTTCACTAAAAATGATGTAGAAATTATTGCACGAGAAACGCTATACCGCGGATTTTTTTCACTGGATCTTTATCGATTCCGCCATCGCCTGTTTAACGGCGGGATGAGCGGTGAGGTAAAGCGCGAAATTTTTGAGCGCGGACACGCGGCAGTCTTGCTACCCTTTGACCCTGAGCGGGACGAAGTTGTGCTGGTCGAGCAGATCCGCATCGCGGCGTTTGATACCAGCGCCAGCCCATGGCTACTGGAAATGGTGGCCGGGATGATCGAAGAAGGCGAGAGTGTGGAAGATGTCGCGCGCCGTGAAGCCATGGAAGAAGCTGGGCTTAACGTTAAACGCGTAAAACCGGTGCTAAGTTATCTGGCAAGCCCGGGAGGCACCAGCGAACGCTCATCGATTATGGTGGGTGAAGTGGACGCCACGACCGCGAGCGGAATTCATGGTCTGGCTGATGAAAACGAAGATATTCGTGTTCATGTGGTGAGCCGGGAACAGGCTTACCAATGGGTAGAAGAGGGGATAATCGACAACGCGGCTTCTGTCATCGCCTTGCAATGGTTACAGCTGCACTATCAAGAGTTAAAAACTGAGTGGAAAAAATGAAGCGTTACACACCTGACTTCCCTGAAATGATGCGCCTGTGCGAAACCAATTATTCGCAATTGCGCCGCCTGTTGCCGCGTAATGACGCAGCCGGCGAAACAGTGAGCTATCAGGTGGCAAACGCACAATATCGGTTAACGATCGTTGAATCGACCCGATACACTACGCTTGTCGCGATCGAACAAACGGCACCGGCTGTGACTTACTGGAGTCTGCCGTCGTTAACCGTGCGTCTGTATCATGATGCGAGGGTCGCTGAAGTGTGTTCAAGTCAGCAGATCTTTCGCTTCAAAGCGCGGTATGATTATCCAAATAAAAAGTTGCATCAACGCGACGAAAAGCATCAAATTAACCAGTTTCTGGCCGACTGGTTACGGTACTGTTTAGCACATGGAGCGATGGCGATTCCGGTTTATTAGCGTCGTGAAACCTAAGGACACCATTTGGAAAGCCTGTTAACCCTTCCTTTGGCTGGTGAGGCCAGAGTCAGGATCTTACAAATTACAGACACTCACCTGTTTGCCGAAAAGCATGAAACGCTGCTGGGTGTGAACACCTGGGACAGCTATCAATCCGTACTGGATGCAATACATGCTGAGTCGCCAGAGTACGATCTGATCGTCGCGACTGGCGATTTGGCGCAGGATCAATCCGCTGCGGCTTATCAGCATTTTGCTGAGGGCATCGCAAGTTTTCGTGCGCCCTGCGTTTGGCTCCCGGGTAATCATGATTTTCAGCCTGCAATGTACAGCTCGCTGCAGGAAGCTGGCATTTCCCCGGCTAAGCGCGTCTTCATTGGCGAACAGTGGCAAATCTTGTTGCTGGACAGTCAGGTATTTGGCGTTCCCCACGGCGAGTTAAGCGAATTTCAGCTCGAATGGCTGGAGCGTAAACTTGCCGATGCGCCTGAACGCAATACCTTGCTGCTTCTGCATCATCATCCTATGCCTGCGGGCTGCAGCTGGCTCGATCAGCACAGTCTGCGCAATGCCGCCGAGCTGGACAACGTGCTGGTGAACTACCCGCGCGCGAAGTATCTGCTCTGCGGGCATATTCATCAGGAACTGGATCTGGACTGGAACGGTCGCCGCCTGTTGGCGACGCCGTCGACCTGCGTGCAGTTTAAGCCGCATTGTTCTAATTTCACGTTAGATACCATCAGCCCCGGCTGGCGTACGCTGGAGCTATTTGCTGACGGTACGTTGCAGACTCAGGTGTGTCGTCTGCAGGGTAATCGGTTCCACCCTGATACCGCTTCAGAAGGCTACTGATGTCTACACTTCTCTATCTCCACGGATTTAACAGTTCTCCTCGTTCAGCGAAGGCATGTTTGCTGAAAAGCTGGCTGGCGGAGCACCATCCGCACGTTGAGATGATCGTACCGCAGTTGCCGCCGTATCCTGCTCAGGCCGCAGAGATGCTGGAATCGATCGTTCTAGAGCATGGCGGCGAGTCGCTGGGGATTGTCGGTTCCTCGTTGGGCGGCTATTACGCCACCTGGCTGTCACAATGTTTTATGCTGCCAGCGGTGGTGGTGAATCCGGCGGTCCGGCCTTATGAACTGCTGGTCGACTATCTCGGTCAAAACGAGAACCCCTACACGGGGCAGCAATATGTGCTAGAGTCACGCCATATTTACGATCTTAAAGTCATGCAGATTGACCCGCTGGAAGCGCCGGATTTAATCTGGCTGCTCCAACAAACGGGCGATGAAGTGTTGGACTACCGCCAGGCGGTGGCGTATTACGCCTCCTGCCGCCAGACAGTTACTGAGGGCGGAAACCACGCATTCACGGGCTTCGAAGATTATTTCAACCAGATTGTCGATTTTCTTGGACTGCACAGTTTCTGACGATCAATTCGAATTGCTTATTTAAACCATGACGCAAACTTATAACGCTGATGCCATTGAGGTACTCACTGGGCTTGAGCCGGTACGCCGTCGCCCGGGGATGTACACCGATACAACCCGTCCGAACCACCTTGGGCAGGAAGTGATTGATAACAGTGTGGATGAAGCACTGGCGGGCCACGCAAAACGTGTGGATGTGATCTTACATGCTGACCAATCTCTGGAAGTCATTGATGATGGCCGCGGCATGCCAGTAGACATTCACCCTGAAGAAGGTGTTCCGGCGGTTGAGTTGATCCTCTGCCGTTTACATGCGGGTGGTAAGTTCTCCAATAAGAACTATCAGTTCTCTGGTGGTCTGCATGGGGTGGGTATCTCCGTGGTCAATGCTCTGTCTAAGCGTGTGGAAGTGAACGTACGTCGCGACGGACAGGTGTACAACATCGCGTTTGAGAACGGCGATAAGGTGCAGGATTTACAGGTTGTCGGGACCTGCGGTAAACGCAATACCGGAACCAGCGTGCACTTCTGGCCGGATGAAACCTTCTTCGACAGCCCGCGTTTTTCCGTTTCGCGCTTAACGCACGTACTGAAAGCTAAAGCGGTATTGTGTCCGGGTGTTGAGATCACTTTTAAAGATGAGGTCAACAATAGCGAACAGCGCTGGTGCTACCAGGATGGTCTGAATGATTATCTGAGCGAAGCGGTGAATGGCCTGCCGACGCTGCCAGAAAAACCGTTTATCGGTAATTTTAGCGGTGAGACAGAGACCGTTGACTGGGCGTTGCTCTGGCTGCCGGAAGGCGGCGAGCTGTTGACCGAAAGCTATGTAAACCTGATCCCAACCATGCAAGGCGGTACGCATGTTAACGGTCTGCGTCAGGGCCTGCTGGATGCGATGCGCGAGTTCTGCGAATACCGCAATATCCTGCCGCGCGGCGTGAAGCTGTCGGCGGAAGATATCTGGGATCGCTGCGCTTACGTGCTGTCGGTAAAAATGCAGGATCCGCAGTTTGCCGGGCAAACCAAAGAGCGTCTCTCCTCGCGTCAGTGCGCGGCTTTTGTCTCTGGCGTGGTGAAAGATGCTTTCAGCCTGTGGCTGAACCAAAACGTGCAGTCAGCCGAACTGCTGGCTGAGATGGCGATTTCCAGCGCCCAGCGTCGCCTGCGCGCGGCGAAAAAAGTGGTGCGTAAAAAGCTGACCAGCGGTCCGGCGCTGCCAGGGAAACTGGCGGACTGTACCGCACAGGATCTCAATCGCACCGAACTGTTCCTTGTCGAAGGTGACTCTGCGGGCGGATCGGCCAAACAGGCGCGCGATCGTGAGTACCAGGCGATCATGCCGCTCAAAGGTAAGATCCTCAATACCTGGGAAGTCTCTTCCGATGAAGTGCTGGCCTCGCAGGAAGTTCACGATATTTCGGTGGCGATCGGTATCGATCCGGACAGCGACGATCTGAGCCAGCTGCGATACGGCAAGATCTGTATTCTGGCGGATGCGGACTCCGATGGTTTGCACATTGCCACGCTGCTGTGCGCATTGTTTGTAAAACACTTCCGCACGCTGGTGAAACACGGTCACGTCTATGTGGCGCTGCCGCCGTTATACCGTATCGACCTCGGTAAAGAGGTCTATTACGCACTGACGGAAGAAGAAAAAGCGGGCGTACTGGAGCAGCTAAAACGCAAGAAAGGCAAGCCGAACGTGCAGCGCTTTAAAGGTCTGGGCGAAATGAACCCGATGCAGCTGCGCGAAACCACGCTGGATCCGAACACGCGCCGCCTGGTGCAGCTCATCATTGATGATGAAGACGATCAGCGCACCAACGCGGTAATGGATATGCTGCTGGCCAAGAAGCGTTCTGAAGATCGTCGTAACTGGTTGCAGGAGAAAGGCGACCTGGCGGATCTCGAAGGGTAATCGATCCTTAAATGCCGGATGGCGGCGTAAAACGCCTTATCCGGCAAATCGACAATCTTAAATGCCAGATTCCAGAATACGAATATTCATCTCCAGCACATCACCTTTCACGGCTTCGCTATAGGCTTTCATGTGCGGTGTCTGCAAATGCGCTTCAAGGTGGGCAATACTTTCCCACTGTTCAATCATGACGATAGAATCCGGGGCTGTAGTCTGAAAACTGACGCCAGCAGCATGATCGACCATCGGCGCGTAGCCGTGGCAGCCTTCTTCTTTCAGTACGGTCGGAACGATTTTAGCGAACTGATCCAGTACCGCCTGGCGGTGATGTTGACCTGGACGTGTACGGATTTCTGCAATAACGGTAAGCATGGTTAACTCCTTCTAATTCCAGGTTACCAGTTAACCAAAAATTTCGTTCAGATGCTTGCGATATTCTGCGATATAACGCGGGACATCCGGCATTTTAATCACATCATTGGTGATAAAGGTCGGCAGCGCTTCCATTCCCAGGAACTGGTTTGCTTTATGGAACGGGAGATAAACGCCATCAACCCCCACGCCATGGAAGAACTGATCTTTTTCCGTGAAGGCTTCCATCGGTGCGTTCCAGGTCAGAGACAGCATGTATTTTTTGCCCTGAATCAGTCCGCCGGAACCGTATTTTTTTGACGCATCTGAACGTGTGCGACCATCGCTGGCGTACAGCGTACCGTGCCCGGCAGTGAACACGTCATCAATGTATTTCTTCACCGTCCACGGCGCGCCCATCCACCAACCCGGCATCTGCCAGATAACGGCGTCTGCCCAGACGAAGTTCTGCACTTCTGCCTGCACGTCATAATCGCTGTCAGCGCGTACGACTCTAACATCATGCCCGAGGTCGCGCAGGATACCGTCCGCGACCTCGGTCAGGGTGTCATTCAATTGCCCATTAGAATGGCCGAATTTTTTCGCACCGTTGATAATCAGGATGTTGCTCATTTTGTGTCCTCAAAGAATAACGTTTGAGGCCGATTCTACGCTGATGAGCGGTACGGTGAAATTAGCAAAATGTGCAAAGTCTTTTGCATTTATAGCAATAGTTGGGTGTCGTGGAGAAATTACGTAAAGTGTGTAAATGAATTCTGAATTTTCTGTAACAGATAAATGGAGTGATTTTTTATCACAGTGAAGGAATAAACTGTCTGTAGCTGAGTTATTCAAAACACCAATATAAAGGGTTTTATAATGGCCAATATTATATATGCGACAGTTATCGGTGAAAAACAGGGCATGATTTCTGCTGATTGTGGAACATCTGCTTCTATTGGTAATAAATATCAACTAAACCACGTTGATGAAATTTTTGTCCTGCAATTCGACCATTCCATGAGTCGAGAGCATAATGTTTTACATCATCCTGTGAAATTTTATAAGCCAATAGATAAGTCATCACCTTTGTTAAATGCCGCGATTTCTGAAAATGAAAAATTATCGGTTTTATTTGACTTTTATAGAACAATTTCTGGTGGTGGTATTGAACGGTTTTACTCTATTGAGTTACAGGATGCTTATTTGTCTAACATTTCATCCTGCTATCCTCATGTGTTAACACATGCAGGTAATCAGCCAGAGGAAGTCATTATGCTGAGCTATAAAAATATAACGTGGAAACATCTTATAGCCGGCACTGAGTCATATAGCTTCTGGGAAGAAAGGATTTTCTAACGATGAAAAGCGATTTTATGCTGAGGAACCGTTTCTGTACCATCCCACAGACAAAATTCCGGAAATGGGATGAAATTGATGTTTTGTTTTGGAAGTTAGGCAAAAATGATGCCCGTGGATTTTCAGGAGCATTTTATTTGAATGCCTATAAAGATGCATATGTGCAATACAACAGAGATAAAATCATTAAACATGCTAACGCTGCGGGGATACGCTCCGACCTGCTTGGCGCAGTAGCATGGATTGAATCAGGAGGAATGCCTGAAAATTTTAAATTTCAGGTGTTTGAGGTTAAAAGGATGATTGGGTGGGGGAGCAAACCTGCAGATAAAACATTATTTGGTTCTGTAGCTGCACAAATACGCGTTGCGGCTGTTACACTTGGCCTGGATCCTTCGGAGCTTACTACCAGGGATCAGTTGGAGTTAGCAACCTGTCTCATGGAGGATGACTTTAACTTGCGCGTAACAGCAAATTATTTGAGAGATCTCATTCTCTATGATTATCCTGATGTAGCAACACTTTATATGACCGATGAGCAATACATAATGGCGGGTGTGAGGTATAATCGGGGAGTTCAAAGATGTTTAGAAGATTTCACCCAATTAATAAGTAATGTACCCAAACGAGGTACGGAAGACTATAACTATATATCCTATGGTATGAGATTGCTGGAAATAAGAGAACATATCAGAGCATTACTTAGAGAGTAATTGTATATGTTAAAAGGAAAAGTAGTATCTATACTTGAAGTGTCTCTATATATAGTCCTTGCGTATTGGTTAACCGATACATTTTTTGCCTTCAATAAATATAGTTGGATGCTTGAGCCGAATGACTCAATTTGTAGTATACCTGTCGTCTCAAACGATAATCGCGGTTTGCAGGCTGCCGTTGCAGCATTTTTTCTGCTCACGCCGCTTATTATTATCCTAGTCAGAAAACTCTATGACCGAAGAATGTTTGAGTTCTGGTTATATTGTCTCGCGGTAGCCACCTGCCTTTTCGTTGGCTGGTGGCTTTTTTGGGGGCGTTATTTATATTGCCAGTGATTTAGGCCTACCAACTGATCTTAGCTTCAAACCCTCCTTCCGGAGCATTTCCAAACGAGGCCGACATTCTGTGTAAGGACGCGATGCGACGGACAATTGACAACCCCAGACCGCTGCCGGTCACGCTTTGCCCTGGTGGGCGATAAAAGCGTTCTCCAATGTGCATCAGAACTTCCGGCGCAATACCTGGACCATTATCTTTGACGCTAAAATTGCGGGCGTTGAGCGTCACTTCCACAATGCTTCCCTGGGGACTATAGCGAATCGCATTATCCAGCAGATTTCGCACCATCAGGCTGAGTAACAGCGGTTGCCCGGTACATGTGATGCCATGCGCGTTAATCTGCAAACGTACGTCAATATGCGCCTGCTGGGCCGAATGGTAGATATCCATCACCGAAGATTGCAGCAACTCCTCCAGCGAGATTTCCGCCACATCCTGAAGATTGTCGAGGGAGTCAAGGCGCGAAAGCGTCAGTAACTGATCAACCAGACGCGTGGCGCGATCGATCCCGGCCTGCATCTGCATTAAGGCTTTTTGCCTTGCCTGCGGGTCATCGTCAGACAGTTGCGCCACTTCGGTTTGCACTTTCAGCGCCGTCAACGGACTACGCAGCTCGTGAGCGGCATCTGAAGTAAAGCGCCGTTCACGTACCATGGTGGTATGAATACGAGTGAAAAGTTGGTTGAGTGATTCAACCAGCGGGCGAACCTCGCCAGGAATGCCTTTCAAACTGAGCGGTTCTTCTGATTCCGGGTCGCGTAAACGTAGCGCCTGCGCCAGTTTTTTCAGTGGCTTAAGTTCAAGACTTAACAACACAATCAGGATTAACAGCATCAGCGGCAGAGCGACCAACCACGGCACCAATTGTGCTGTCACAATCGCTAAAGCCATATCTTCACGATATTCCCATTCCTGGCCGACAACGATTCGATACTTTTTATCTGCGGAAGTCAGCCAGACAAAACGCCATTTATCGTTGTCGCCATTCAGATAGCCATCGTCAAAACCTTCCCGGCGATAGCTATAGGGAATGTACTGGCCATTGTCGCCATCGTGAAGAACCATTTTCCCTTCTGGCGTGTAGGCCGCAAAGGTCAGTACATCGTCGTCAATATGACCATGTTTGAATTTTTTCGGGGTATGCGCGATACGTTCAGAGGCTTTGAGTTCATCAAGATCCAGCGTGACAAGACGCTTGGCGAACAGCATTTGCTGCGTGTCGAACATCTCATTCACGTTATCGGTGGTTTGCTTCCACGCGACAAAGCTGGAAATCAGCCAGGTCACTAAAACCAAAATCATGAAGATAAGCGTTAGCCTGACGCGCAGGCTGAGGCGTTGTGCGAATTTCATGCGTCACCCAGGGTGTAGCCAATGCCATGCACGGTACGGATAAAGTCGCTGCCGAGCTTACGGCGTAAGTGATGGACGTGTACTTCAACCGCATTGCTGGAGACGTTTTCGTCCCAGGTATATAGTTTTTCCTCAATCAGTTTACGGGGCAGGACGCGGCCCTTGTTGCGCATAAGCAGCTCCAACAGCGCGAACTCTTTGGGCTTAAGAGACAAAGGTTCGCCCGCCGCCGTGGCGACCAGCGCGCCGGGATCGAGCGTCACCTCGCCATGGCGCAATGTGTTGCTGGCCTGGCCGCTGGCACGACGCACCAGCGCCTCCAGCCTGGCGGCAACTTCGATCAACGCGAAGGGCTTACACAGATAGTCATCCGCGCCCAGACGTAAGCCTTCAACGCGTTCCGCCAGTGCGTCGCGGGCGGTCAGAATCAGCACCGGTTCCTGCTTCCCGTTGGCTCGCCACTCGCGCAGGATGTCTCGTCCGTCTATGCCTGGCAGCGTCAGGTCGAGGATTACCGCATCATACGGGGCACTGTAGAGTGCTTCTTTCCCCTGACGTCCTTCGGTAAACCAGTCGATGCTAAAACCCATTTTACTCAGACCGGTTTTAAGGCCATCGCCAATCAACGTATCATCTTCAACCAGTAAAATGCGCATATATTCTTCCCTGCGAAAACTCTCTTTACCGTCAGTAAACCTTGTCGCCGCCGCATCTGTACAGCAAAAAAGAATCTTTTTTTTCCTTAAGAAGTTGTTAAGGATTACCTTATTTAATAGTCGTAAACCAACATGAAAGGGAGACATGACGATGAAAAAATTAGCTGCAATGGTTGCCGTAATGGCACTGTGTTCCGCACCTGTTCTGGCAGCGCAGCAGGGCGGATTCTCTGGGCCAACGACGACCACACAAAGCCAAAGCGGTGGGTTTGTCGGCCCGAACGGCAGCATCACGACGGTAGCAAGTGCTAAATCGCTGCGTGATGACGCGTGGGTTACCCTGCGTGGGAACATCGTTGAGCGTATTTCCGACGATCTGTATGTGTTTAAAGATGCGACCGGCACGGTGAATGTGGATATTGACCATAAGCGCTGGAACGGCGTAACCGTAACGCCGCAGGATGTGGTTGAGATCCAGGGCGAAGTGGATAAAGACTGGAACTCCGTTGAAATCGACGTGAAACAGATTAGCAAAGTTGCTAAATAATCCCCATCAGGGCCGCATTCGCGGCCCTTTTCTTTGTGACTCAACACGCCAGATAGGGTAGTATCTGCGGCAATATTGCCCTTCAATAGAGGGGTACAAAGTTGAGGAACCACGATTAATGAGCGATATGGCAGAGCGCCTGGCGCTGCATGAATTCACGGAAAACGCCTATCTGAACTACTCCATGTACGTCATCATGGACAGGGCGTTGCCATTTATTGGCGATGGTTTGAAACCCGTTCAGCGTCGCATTGTGTATGCAATGTCCGAACTGGGGCTGAATGCCAGCGCCAAATTTAAAAAATCCGCGCGTACCGTCGGTGACGTGCTGGGTAAATACCACCCACATGGCGACAGCGCCTGCTATGAAGCGATGGTACTGATGGCGCAGCCGTTCTCTTACCGTTATCCGCTGGTTGACGGCCAGGGGAACTGGGGGGCGCCGGACGATCCCAAATCCTTCGCGGCGATGCGTTATACCGAATCCCGTCTGTCTAAATATGCGGAAGTCCTGCTGGGTGAGCTCGGTCAGGGAACGTCGGACTGGGTGCCAAACTTCGACGGCACTATGCAGGAGCCAAAGATGCTGCCTGCGCGTCTGCCAAATATTCTGCTGAACGGTACGACCGGTATTGCCGTGGGTATGGCGACGGACATTCCGCCGCATAACCTGCGTGAAGTGGCAAAAGCAGCGATTACGCTGATTGAGCAGCCGAAAACAACGCTCGATCAACTGCTGGATATCGTGCAGGGGCCGGATTACCCGACCGAAGCCGAGATTATTACTTCGCGTGCGGAAATTCGTAAGATTTACGAAAACGGACGCGGCTCCGTGCGTATGCGCGCGGTATGGACGAAAGAAGACGGTGCGGTAGTGATTTCCGCGCTGCCGCATCAGGTTTCCGGGGCAAAAGTGCTGGAGCAGATCGCTGCTCAAATGCGCAATAAAAAGCTGCCGATGGTTGACGACCTGCGTGACGAATCGGATCATGAAAATCCGACCCGTCTGGTGATTGTCCCGCGCTCCAATCGCGTGGATATGGAACAGGTGATGAACCACCTGTTTGCCACCACCGATCTGGAAAAAAGCTACCGTATCAACCTGAACATGATCGGCCTCGACGGTCGCCCGGCGGTGAAAAACCTGCTGGAGATCCTCACCGAATGGCTGGCGTTCCGCCGTGATACCGTGCGTCGTCGCCTGAATTATCGTCTGGAAAAAGTGCTTAAGCGCCTGCATATCCTTGAAGGTTTGCTGGTGGCGTTCCTCAACATTGACGAAGTGATCGAGATTATTCGTCATGAAGATGAACCTAAGCCTGAGCTGATGTCGCGGTTTGGCATTTCTGAAACGCAGGCTGAAGCTATCCTTGAGCTGAAATTGCGCCACCTTGCCAAACTCGAAGAGATGAAAATCCGCGGTGAGCAGGATGAGCTGGCGAAAGAGCGCGATCAACTGCAGGCCATTCTCGCTTCCGAGCGTAAAATGAGTAACCTGCTGAAGAAAGAGCTGCAGGCCGATGCCGATGCTTATGGCGACGATCGCCGCTCCCCGCTGCAGGAACGTGAAGAAGCGAAGGCGATGAGCGAGCACGACATGCTGCCGTCTGAGCCGGTGACTATTGTATTGTCCCAGAGTGGTTGGGTGCGTAGCGCCAAAGGCCACGACATTGATGCGCCAGGATTAAGCTATAAAGCGGGCGACAGCTTTAAATCTGCAGTGAAGGGTAAGAGCAACCAGCCGGTGGTGTTCGTTGACTCGACCGGACGCAGCTACGCCATCGACCCGATTACGCTGCCGTCGGCACGTGGCCAGGGCGAACCATTAACCGGTAAGCTCACGCTGCCGCCGGGCGCGACGGTTGAGCATATGCTGATGGAAGGTGACGATCAGAAACTGCTGATGGCATCCGATGCGGGCTACGGTTTTGTCTGTACCTTCAATGACCTGGTGGCGCGTAACCGTGCGGGTAAAGCATTGATTACGCTGCCAGAAAATGCGCATGTCATGCCTCCCGTGGTGATTGAAGATGAAACCGATATGCTGCTGGCCATTACCCAGGCAGGTCGCATGTTGATGTTCCCGGTGAGCGATTTGCCGCAACTGTCGAAAGGCAAAGGGAACAAGATTATCAATATCCCTTCAGCAGAAGCGGCGAAAGGCGAAGATGGCCTGGCGCTGCTCTATGTGCTGCCGCCACAGAGCACGCTGACTATTCACGTCGGTAAACGCAAAATTAAACTGCGTCCTGAAGAGTTGCAGAAAGTGACCGGCGAACGTGGTCGTCGCGGCACGCTGATGCGTGGTCTACAGCGTATCGATCGCATTGAAATTGACTCGCCTCGACGCGCCAGTCAGGGCGACAGCGAAGAATAACGTGACTGCCCGGCTCTCCCTGCTTTCGCTCAGGGAGAGCCAACGTTAAAATTTCCCGTAAAACCGTTGTTTATTCGTGCGTTGCGATTAACAATACGCTTTTCCAGAGAGCCGCCTAACAAAGCCCTAACCTGATGCAGAGTTATGTATCCGGTGACGTAAAATGCCAGGCTCTTAGGCCTTAGAGGTTGTTATGTTATATATTTTTCGTTTAATCATTACTGTTATTTACTGCATTCTGGTCTGTATTTTCGGTTGTATATACTGTCTGTTCAGCCCACGGAATCCAAAACACGTCGCAACGTTCGGTCATATGTTTGGCCGCCTGGCTCCCCTGTATGGCCTGAAGGTCGAGTGCCGCATGCCGGCAGACGCGCAGAATTATGGTAATGCTATCTATATTTGTAACCACCAGAACAACTATGACATGGTTACTGCTTCGAATATTGTTCAGCCGCCGACGGTAACGGTGGGTAAAAAAAGCCTGCTGTGGATCCCGTTCTTCGGGCAGCTGTACTGGTTAACCGGTAACCTGTTGATCGACAGAAACAACCGTGCTAAAGCGCACAGCACCATCGCAGCCGTGGTGAACCATTTCAAAAAACGTCGTATTTCTATCTGGATGTTCCCGGAAGGGACGCGCAGCCGCGGTCGTGGTCTGCTGCCGTTTAAAACCGGCGCGTTTCATGCGGCGATTGCGGCGGGCGTCCCGGTTATTCCGGTGTGCGTTTCAACAACTTCAAACAAAATAAAACTCAACCGGCTCAATAACGGTTTGGCGATTGTAGAGATGTTGCCGCCGGTGGATATTAGCCATTTTGGTAAAGATCAGGTTCGTGAACTGGCAGCGCATTGCCGCACGCTGATGGAACAAAAAATCGCAGAGCTCGATAAAGAAGTTGCAGAGCGGGAAGCCGCCGGTAAGGTTTAATCCGCGCAATTCGGTTTTTTTACAGGAAAAGATTTCCTGCGTGTTAATCGCCAGTTTTTCATGGAGTTTATATGTCATTCAGTCGGCGTCAGTTCATTCAGGCATCGGGGATCGCACTGTGTGCAGGTGCTGTTCCGCTGAAGGCTAATGCTGCCGGTCAGCAACAACCGTTACCTGTGCCTCCACTGCTGGAGTCTCGTCGGGGGCAGCCGTTATTTATGACGCTGCAACGCGCGCATTGGTCATTTACACAAGGCACACGCGCGCCTGTCTGGGGGATTAACGGCCGCTACCTGGGGCCGACAATCCGCGTCTGGAAAGGGGATGACGTCAAGCTTATCTACAGCAACCGTCTGACAGAAAATGTCTCGATGACCGTCGCCGGATTAC
Source organism: Citrobacter sp. TBCS-15 (assembly GCF_005280815.1). Lineage (NCBI taxonomy): Bacteria > Pseudomonadati > Pseudomonadota > Gammaproteobacteria > Enterobacterales > Enterobacteriaceae > Citrobacter > Citrobacter sp. TBCS-15. The sequence continues at coordinate 288,021 of NZ_SZWK01000101.1, forward strand.
AGGTACCTGGTCCGCTGATGGGGGGCCCGGCGCGCATGATGTCACCTAATGCGGATTGGGCGCCAGTGCTGCCGATCCGCCAGAATGCCGCCACGCTGTGGTATCACGCCAATACGCCAAATCGTACTGCCCAGCAGGTCTATAATGGTCTTGCCGGGATGTGGCTGGTTGAAGATGAGGTCAGTAAATCCCTGTCTATTCCCAACCATTACGGCGTAGATGATTTTCCGATCATTATCCAGGACAAGCGTCTGGACAACTTTGGTACGCCGGAATACAGCGAACCTGGCAGCGGCGGTTTTGTTGGGGATACGCTGCTGGTCAACGGGGCGCAAAGCCCGTATGTCGAAGTCTCCCGCGGCTGGGTACGCTTGCGTTTGCTGAACGCGTCAAACTCGCGTCGTTACCAACTGCAAATGAGTGATGGCCGTGCACTGCATGTGATCTCCAGCGATCAGGGCTTTTTACCTGCGCCTGTTTCATTGAAACAGCTCTCGCTGGCGCCAGGCGAACGTCGTGAGATCCTGGTGGATATGACTAACGGTAATGAGGTCTCTATTACCTGTGGCGAGGCGGCCAGCATTGTCGACAGGATCCGCGGATTCTTTGAACCATCGAGTATTCTTATCTCCACGCTGGTGCTGACTCTGCGACCAACTGGCCTTCTGCCGCTGGTGACTGACAGCCTGCCAATGCGCCTGCTGCCTACGGAGATCCTCAGCGGTTCGCCGATTCGCAGCCGTGATATCAGCCTGGATGACGATCCGGGGATCAACGGTCAACTGTGGGACGTCAACCGCATGGATATTACCGCGCAGCAGGGTACCTGGGAGCGTTGGACGGTACGGGCGGATATGCCGCAGTCTTTCCATATTGAGGGTGTCTCGTTCCTGATCCGTAATGTAAACGGCGCGATGCCATTCCCGGAAGACAGAGGCTGGAAAGATACCGTCTGGGTAGATGGTCAGGTCGAGTTACTGGTTTATTACGGTCAGCCTTCCTGGGCGCATTTCCCGTTCTACTTTAACAGCCAGACGCTGGAAATGGCGGATCGTGGCTCGATCGGTCAGATCCTGGTGAACCCGGCGCCGTAACGCGCCGGGGTTTGCGTTACGCCCGCCAGAACATGCGCGAAAACAGGATCAGTATGGGGTAAATCTCCAGACGCCCCATGATCATGGCTGCGAACATCAGCAGCTTTGCCTCCTCATTTAACGTGCCAAACGTCGTGGCGGTAACGCCAAATCCCAGCCCCATATTGTTGATGCAGGCGGCGACGGTGGCGAAAGAGGAGAAGAGATCGTAGCCCATCAGATTGAGCGCCCAGATAAAAAAGCTGGTGAACAAAACGTAGAGAAAGAAAAAGCTCCATACCGAACGCACCACCCTGTCGCTTACCACGCTGTTACCCACTTTGATGTTCAGCAGGGCGCGAGGATGCGCGAGCTGGTGTAATTCCTGGCGGCACTGCTTGAACATAATCAAAAAGCGCAGCACTTTAATTCCCCCGCACGTCGATCCCACACAACCGCCGAAAAAGCTGGCGCTAAGCAGCATGAAGATCGTGTGCGAGGGCCACTGCGCGTAATCCGCCGTTGACAGGCCATTATCCGTCAGCATGGAGCTGGCCAGAAAAAAGGCATGCACCAGGCTGTCCGTTAGCCCGTACATACCTGCCCGCCAGACCTGCCAGGTGGCGATCAGCGTGACCACCAGCGCAATTAGCAGAAAGAAACGCAGCTCGGCATTACGACGAAAGGGCTTGAAGGTACGTTTTACAATAGCAACGTACCAGAGGGTGAAGTTAAACGCGGATAACAGTGAAAACAGTCCGGCGACGAGTTCTATAGCGTGGCTGTTATAAAAGCCGATGCTCTCGCTGCGAGTGGAAAATCCGCCAAGAGAGACCGTCGACAGCCCGTGGCATAAGGCGTCGAAAAACGACATCCCGGCAGCCCAGTAGGCTAGAGTACAAATAAGACCCAGAATGACGTAGGTCAACCACAGCGTACGTGCGGTATCGGCAAGCCTTGGCGTGAGGCGTTCTTCTTTGAAGGGGCCTGGCATTTCAGACTGATACAGTTTCATGCCGCCAATACCCAGCAGCGGTAATACCGCCACGGCGAGGACAATAACGCCCAGGCCGCCAATAAAATTGAGCTGAGCACGATAGTAAAGATACGATTTCGGTAAGGCGCTGACGTCGTCAATCACCGTTGCGCCAGTGGTGGTAATCCCGGAAACCCCTTCGAACAGGGCATCGGCAAAGGAGAGATTTAAGCCATCGTCCATCCACATCGGCATTGCGCTAATAAACGAAAACAGTAGCCAGAACAAAACGATAATGACGAATCCATCCCGGGTTCTCAGTTGAATTCCCGCATGTTTGGTTGCCAGCCACGCCCCGCCGCCAAGGGTAAAGAAAGTCATAAATGTGCTGAAAAATGCGAAAAAGCTCCGCTCTTTATTTAACAGAGCGATGGTCATCGGCGGCAGCATGGAGAAGCTGTAGAGAAGAACCAGAAATCCGCACAGGTGAACAACAACCCGTAACTGGGAAATATGCAGTGAATCGTTGAGTCGCAATGAAAAATCCCCCGCCGAAAAGAGTGATCTCAGCTGGCCGGCATGGTGTTAATTATGATTGATAAAAATGGCTGTCGTAAAATTTAACAATTTATACAACTTTCTACTGGTCTGGTTCAGACTCCACTTCATTTCTTGCCGACATACAGCGTATAATCCCCGGCCTTTGATTATTTTTTTACCATTTTTGGAAGCAATATGAGCGCAATATCCCTGCTCCAACCGGACAGAGACCTTTTCTCCTGGCCGCAGTACTGGGCTGCCTGTTTTGGCCCGGCACCGTTTTTGCCGATGTCACGTGACGAAATGGACCAACTTGGCTGGGATAGCTGCGACATCATTCTGGTGACCGGCGATGCCTACGTCGACCACCCAAGCTTTGGTATGGCGATTTGTGGCCGTATGCTGGAAGCTCAGGGCTTTCGCGTCGGAATTATCGCCCAGCCGGAGTGGAACAACAAAGACGATTTTATGCGTTTGGGTAAACCGAACCTGTTCTTTGGTGTGACCGCTGGCAACATGGACTCGATGATCAACCGTTATACCGCCGATCGCCGACTGCGCCATGATGATGCCTACACGCCGGACAACGTGGCGGGTAAACGTCCGGACCGCGCCACGCTGGTCTATACCCAGCGCTGTAAAGAAGCATGGAAAGATGTGCCGGTTATTCTTGGCGGCATTGAGGCCAGCCTGCGCCGCACCGCGCACTACGATTACTGGTCTGATACCGTTCGCCGCTCCGTTTTGGTGGATTCGAAAGCCGATATGCTGATGTTCGGCAACGGCGAACGTCCGCTGGTGGAAGTGGCGCATCGTCTGGCGATGGGGGAAACTATCGATCAGATCCGCGACGTGCGTAACACCGCGATTATGGTTAAAGAAGCGCTGCCGGGCTGGAGTGGGGTGGATTCTACGCGTCTCGACACGCCAGGCAAGATTGACCCGATCCCGCATCCTTACGGTGAAGATCTGCCGTGTGCCGACAACAAACCTGTCGCCCCGAAAAAACAGGAAGCGAAAGCGGTAACCGTACAGCCGCCACGTCCGAAACCGTGGGAAAAAACCTACGTGCTGCTGCCGTCCTTCGAAAAAGTGAAGGGCGATAAAGTGCTGTACGCGCATGCGTCGCGTATCCTGCACCACGAAACCAATCCAGGCTGTGCGCGTGCGCTAATGCAAAAGCATGGCGATCGCTACATCTGGATCAACCCACCAGCTATTCCGCTGTCTACCGAAGAGATGGATAGCGTCTTTGCGTTACCGTACAAGCGTGTGCCGCATCCGGCGTATGGCGACAGCCGTATTCCGGCCTATGAGATGATCCGTTTCTCGATCAACATCATGCGTGGTTGCTTTGGTGGCTGCTCGTTCTGTTCGATAACCGAGCACGAAGGCCGCATCATCCAGAGCCGCTCTGAAGACTCGATCATCAATGAAATCGAAGCCATTCGCGACACCGTTCCGGGCTTCACCGGCGTGATTTCCGATCTCGGCGGCCCAACGGCGAACATGTATATGCTGCGCTGTAAGTCACCGCGTGCGGAGCAAACCTGCCGTCGTCTGTCATGCGTCTACCCGGATATTTGTCCGCACATGGATACCAATCATGAGCCGACAATTAACCTCTATCGCCGGGCGCGTGATCTCAAAGGCATTAAAAAGATCCTTATCGCATCCGGAGTGCGTTACGACATCGCGGTTGAAGACCCACGCTATATCAAAGAGCTGGCAACCCATCACGTAGGCGGCTATCTGAAGATTGCGCCAGAGCATACCGAAGAAGGCCCGCTGTCGAAGATGATGAAGCCGGGGATGGGCAGCTACGATCGCTTCAAGGAATTGTTCGATACCTACTCTAAACAGGCTGGTAAAGAGCAGTACCTGATCCCGTACTTTATTTCCGCGCACCCGGGTACGCGTGACGAAGATATGGTGAATCTGGCGCTGTGGCTGAAACAACGTCGTTTCCGTCTGGATCAGGTGCAGAACTTCTATCCATCGCCGTTGGCGAACTCCACAACCATGTATTACACCGGGAAAAACCCGTTGGGTAAAATTGGTTATAAGAGTGAAGATGTGGTGGTGCCGAAAGGTGATAAGCAGCGTCGTCTGCATAAAGCCCTGCTGCGCTACCACGATCCAGCCAACTGGCCGTTAATCCGCCAGGCGCTGGAAGATATGGGTAAAAAGCATCTGATCGGCGGGCGTCGCGAATGTCTGGTTCCGGCGCCTACGCTTGAAGAGATGCGCGAAGCGCGTCGCCAGAACCGTCATACTCGTCCGGCGCTGACCAAACACACGCCAGTGGCGCACCAGCGTCAGACGCCTGCCGCAAACAAAAAACGCGGGAAAGTGGCGGGACGTTAATCTGTCTTGCCAGGTGGTGAAATGCTTATCGGGCCTACGAATAGCACTTTGTTGTAGGCCGGATAAGGTGCTTGCATCGCCATCCGGCAGAAGTGCTCAGTATTTATGCTTCACGTATTCTGGCCGCTAATGCGGCCAGTTTTTCGTCATCAGCCCGTTCATGATCGTGTGACGACAGATACCCTTCATATTGCTCGAAAAATTTGTTCTGCCGCGATTCAATCGGTTTCCAGTGGGTTAAATCGCCAGTACCGTGCATGGGGCTTAATTTACTGTGCACATGGTCCACGCCGAAACCTTCAAAGAACATTCCTGTACGACTGACATCCGGGAACGCCTTATCCAGTTTCTTAGCCACTTTTTGGGTCGCCAGCATCAGGTCCGCTAACGCCTGCGGCGGCATGTCGAAGGCATAGCTGGGGTAATGCTTTTTCGGGATCACCACGGTAAAACCGTCGGTGTTCGGGAAAATCGACAGAAAAGCCAGGTGGTGTTCGTCTTCCCATACCTTATGGCAGGGCGCTTTGCCTTCAACAATTTGACAGAAAATACAGGTCATTCCTTTTCTCCGCAGGTAAGGTCTTCGTCAGGACGCAGTCAGTTTAGTACAGACCCAACACCTTCCACCACATCAGACCCACGGTAATAAAGACCGCCTGGTTAAACAGGCTGATGATAAATCCTGTGCGCCACCAGACGCCTGTTGGAACATACCCGGCGCCAAACAGAATAGGGCCGCGAGCATGTGTGTACTGGGTGAGCGAGCAGTACAAACTGCTGGTGAAGGCCAGCATTAACGCCGTGGGAGCAGCGGGAATATTCAGATGCAGCCCGACGCCGAGGAAAACAGCATACAGCGCGGCAATCTGCGCATTGCCGCTGGCAAAAAAGTAGTGGGTATAGAAATAGGCGGCGTTCAGCAGCAGCAGGACGATCACCCAACTGGTCCCGTGCATAGTACTGCTCAGGCTGTCGCCAATCAGATTGCCGAACCAGGTGGTGAAGCCCAGTTTTTTCAACTGATTCGCCATCATCAGTAGCGCGGCGAACCAAATCAGCGTATCCCATGCCCCTTTCTCACTTTTGACGTCTTCCCAGCTCAGCACGCCGCTCAGCAATAAAATCGACAGCCCTACAAACGAAGCGGTAGTGGCGTCAACGCCCAGCGTATCGCCAAAAATCCACAGCACCAGCAGTACGCCGACAGTTGCCAACATCAGCCATTCCCCGCGTGACATACGGCCCATTTCCGCCAGCTCTTTGCGGGCGAGGTTCGGGGCATCCGGCGTGTGTTTGATTTCCGGACGCACCAGCCAGTAGACCAGTAGCGGAACGAGCAGCAAAGAGACCAGACAAGGTAGCAGCGCCGCCATAAACCAGCCGCCCCAGGTCAGCGTAACCCCGGCGTTGGCCGCCAGTTTTACTGCCAGCAGGTTGCCGGTATAGCCGGTCATAAACAGTGCTGCCGTCACGTCGTTGACGTTGCCAATACAGGTGATAAGAAAGGTGCCGATTTTACTGCGGGACTCATCTTCCGGGTTCGAATGGAAACTACGCGCCAGAGAGTCGGCAATCGGATAGATGACGCCGCCGCAGCGAGCTGTATTACTCGGCATAGCGGGAGAGAGGATTAGATCGGCAAAAGCCAGACCGTAGGCGAGTCCCAACGTTCGCTTGCCGAGCAGGCGGATCATCTGCAACGCAATACGTCGCCCGAGACCGGTTTTGATAAACCCACGGGCAATCATAAAAGCCACGACGATAAGCCAGATAAGCGAACTGTTCAGTTCACTCAATGCCGTGGTGATGGCGCCGCTGGCGGTTTTATCCCCGGCAGCATAGGCGAGCGCGAATACCGTAATACCAATAATGCCGACCGCGCCGATGGGTAATACTTTAGCCACAATAGAAGCGATGGTGGCGACGAAGATAATTGCCGAATGCCAGGCTGGCGCACTTAACCCGGTGGGGGGCGTAAGCTGCCAGAGTCCGGCAGAAATGAGTACTATAAGAATTAATGGGAGCCATTTGACGCCATTACTTTTTTTATCAGCCACGGTTACGCACCTATAGGTGTGGTAAATACATTCACGATATGAATATATTTATCGAATAATTAACAGGTTATGTTGCGTAATGCTGCTCCAGCGACTGCAAGAAATACATCAATATATGTATGTTAATTGTTTCCTGATATTTCATTGCCAGAAAGGCCCGACGGGAGTGTCGGGCCGGAGAGAAGAGATTAACCGCCGAACTGGTCCGGGTCTGGTCCCAGCCGTCTGCCTTGATCGAGTTTCGCAATTTCGCCTAATTCTTCTTTATCCAGGCGGAAGTCCCAGACGTTAAAGTTTTCTGCGATACGGGCAGGCGTCACCGATTTCGGAATAACCACCAGCCCGTTATCCAGATGCCAGCGGATGACAATCTGCGCTGGTGATTTACCATATTTCTCTGCGAGGTCACGGATGATCTTTTGGTCGAAGACGTCTTTCCCGCCCTGCGCCAATGGACTCCAGGATTCGGTCTGGATCTTATGCGTAGCGTTCCAGGCATGAAGCTGGCGCTGCTGCATAAGTGGGTGCAGTTCTATCTGGTTGATCACGGGATGAACGCCAGTTTCATCGATCAGGCGCTGGAGATGATTGATCTGAAAGTTGCACACGCCGATGCTCTTAATTAGCCCTTCTTTTTGCAGATCGATCATGTTTTCCCACGCTTCAACGTAGTGATCGATCGCCGGAACAGGCCAGTGCATCAGGTAAAGATCGAGGTAATCGAGCTGGAGTTTCTCCATGCTTTCGAGTAAGGCTTCCCGGGCGCGTTTCTGATCATCATTCCACAGCTTGGTGGTGATGAATAACTCTTCCCGCGGCACGCCCGCATTACGTATCGCTTTGCCGACACCTTCTTCGTTTTTGTACGCGGCGGCGGTATCAATCGAACGATAACCCACTTCCAGTGCTTTATGGATAGCGGTAATGACTTCTTCGTTGCTTGCCTTCCAGACCCCCAGGCCCAGTTGCGGCATGACGTTACCATCCTGTAGTTTGATAATGGTTGGACCGGTCATAATTCCCCCCTGGATTACAGTCACCGGAGCAAGCTCCGGTGAGTTAGGTGTGACTTAAGTCTGGCCTATACTCGTCATACTTCAAGCTGCATATGCGTTGGCTGCACTCGTTCACCCCAGTCACTTACTTATGTAAGCTCCTGGGGATTCTCTCCTTTGCCGTCTTTATGCAACTCGAATTATTTAGAGTATAAATAGCCAAAAACGAAAGGCGGAGCTTAAAAAACCTTAACGGGCAGCTTCGTAAATCCGACGGCTGACGTCGAGCGTAATGTCCTGGTGCTCACCCAGTTTCGTACCGCCGTGCGCTTGCAGTTTTTCCAGCAGCGCCGGGATGGAGCTACCGTCCAGACCGTAGTCAGACAAGCGAGTTGGTACGCCCATTTGTTCGAAGAAAGCACGGGTAGCGGCAATGGCGGCATCGATACGCTGGTCTTCGGAACCCTCGGTGATATTCCAGATACGTTCTGCGTATTGCAGTAGCTTGGCACGCTTGGTATCGCGTTTTTCATTCCACAGCGCAGGCAGAACGATGGCCAGCGTTTGCGCATGATCCAGACCATGCATCGCGGTCAGTTCGTGGCCCAGCATATGGGTTGCCCAGTCCTGCGGTACGCCTGCGCCAATCAGGCCGTTCAGCGCCTGGGTTGCCGCCCACATGACGTTCGCACGCACGTTGTAGTTTTCCGGCTCCTGCAAGGCTTTCGGACCTTCTTCTATCAGCGTAAGCAGAATGCCTTCGGCAAAGCGATCCTGAATTTTCCCGTCGACCGGATAAGTTACATACTGCTCAACGGTATGCACGAAGGCATCCACGACGCCGTTTGCAACCTGACGTGGCGGCAGGGTATAGGTGTAAACCGGATCCAGTACGGCAAATACCGGTTGCACAAACGGGGTCATAAAGGCCAGTTTGTCGCCGGTGGTTTTCCGCGAGATGACCGCGCCGGAGTTAGATTCAGAACCGGTAGCGGGCAGGGTTAATACGGAGCCCATCGGGATGGCGCTTTTTACGTCGTTGCCGTGAGTTTCCAGAATACGCCATGGATCGATGCCGTCAGCGTACTGTGCCGCAGCTGCGATGAATTTGGTGCCATCCAGTACCGAACCGCCGCCCACAGCCAGCAGGAACGTTACTTTCTCATCATGCACGATCTTTACCGCATTCATCAGCGTTTCATAAGACGGGTTCGGCTCAATACCGCCAAACTCCAGCACGTCCAGGCCTTTCAGTGCATCCAGAACCTGTGCCAGAACGCCGGTTTTTTTCACACTGCCGCCGCCGTAGGTAATCAATACGCGAGCATCCTGAGGGATTTGATCGCGCAATTCGGCAATAGCGCCTTTACCGAACAGAATACGGGTTGGGGTATGGAGATTAAAATTGTTCATTGCTCGTTCCCTTGTGTGGGTAATAAAAAGAGGGCAGGAGAGTGTCTGCCGGATGATGAACATTGTGGTCGCCAGCCGCGCTGCTCTCAATGCACATTTCTGCCGATGTCTTGCCCATTTCTACAGACTACTGGAGAAAACGGATAAATCTGCGCATGATGTTAGGGTCGAAAACCGATGATGAAATGGTGCTTTATGAACCGTGAAGAGATCTGCCTTCTGCTGACAGATAAAATTAAGCAGCTGAAAAATAATGAAAATAACCTCAGTGCATTGCTGCCAGATGTCCGCCTGATGCACGGTACGGTGCCAGCTGCACGGACACCAGTCATGTATCAGCCAGGTATCATATTTCTCTTTTCGGGCCATAAAATTGGTTATATTAATGAACGCGTATTTCGTTATGACGCCAATGAATACCTGCTGCTAACCGTACCTTTACCCTTTGAATGTGAAACGTATGCGACACCGGAGGTTCCGTTGGCCGGAATCTACCTGAATGTCGATATCCTGCAATTGCAGGAGCTGTTGATGGACATTGGGGAAGACGAGCTGTTTCAGCCTGCTATGGCGGCCAGTGGGATTAACTCCGCGACGCTTTCAGACGAAATTCTCTGCGCCGCTGAGCGCCTGTTGGATGTGATGGAACGCCCGCTGGATGCGCGTATTCTCGGCAAACAGATCATTCGCGAGATCCTCTACCATGTGCTGACCGGGCCGCGCGGCGGCGCGTTACTTGCGCTGGTCAGTCGTCAGACGCATTTCAGCTTGATAAGCCGGGTGCTGAAGCGGATTGAAACCAAATACACCGAGAACCTCAATGTAGAACAGCTGGCGGCAGAGGCGAACATGAGCGTGTCGGCGTTTCATCATAACTTTAAAGCGGTGACCAGCACGTCGCCGCTGCAATATCTTAAAAGCTATCGTCTGCATAAAGCGCGGATGATGATGATTCATGACGGGATGAAGGCCAGTGCGGCAGCCATGCGTGTCGGCTATGAGAGTGCATCGCAGTTCAGTCGGGAATTCAAACGTTTCTTTGGCGTGACGCCGGGGGAAGATGCGGCCAGAATTCGGATGATGCAGGGGAGTTGATTGCTTGTCCGTCTGAACGGTACACCGTAGGCCTTAAAGCTACGCGCCATAAGGCAAAATGCCGGAGATTATCCGGCCTACGGATGCGACTCAGGCGCTACAGTATTTTTTTTTAATCACCACGAACAGGGTTCCCAACAGACCTGCGGTTAACAGGGCAATCGGTAGGATCATTAAAAAGGTCATCACCTGATCTTCATGGCGTTTAACGAACGGGATCATGCTCAGCGCGTAGCCAAAGCTGGTGACAACGGTGACCCACAGCAGGCCGCTCAGCCAGTTAAAAAACTGGAATCGACGGTTAGGCAGCCCTGAAATTCCCGCCATGGTCGGCAGCAAGGTGCGTACGAACGCCAGGAAGCGCCCGGCCAGCAGCGCCATCAGGCCGTGTTGGTCAAACATGCAGGTGGCGCGCTGATGATATTTTTCAGGTAATTGCGCCAGCCAGCCTTTTACCGTTCTCGTGTTGCCCAGCCAGCGTCCCTGAATGTAACTCAGCCAGCAGCCCAGGCTGGCGGCGGCGGTCAGAATAGCTATGGTAGGTAAAAAACTCATCACGTCCTGAGCGATCAACGCCCCAGCCAGCAATAACAGGCTGTCTCCGGGTAAAAAGGAGGCGGGCAGCAGGCCATTTTCTAAAAACAGTGTGGCGAACATGACGAAGTAAACCACGCTCACAACGTGTGGATCCGCCAGCGCGGCAAAGTCGTGTTGCCAGAGCGCGGAGACAATATCTTGAATAACTACCATGGACTTTCCTGTGGAACAGCGTTTATGTGTGGATTGTACTCCTGAATTGTCCGGGATGCCTTGATCCCGGACGCAACAATTGCAGACTTTTCCACCAGAAGTGTCTGCATATATGTCCGTCTATGGCAATGTTACTCGATTCGGGCAAATCCTGCGGCTAAATCGGCAATCAGATCGTCAACATTCTCTAAACCGATATGCAAACGGATAAGCGTTCCGCTGAAGTCCACTTCACCTTGCGGACGGATTGCCGCAATGTGTTCCGGCTGGTTGGCGAGAATTAGCGACTCAAAACCGCCCCAGGAGTAGGCCATGCTGAACAGGCTGAAGTGATCCAGATACGCGGCCAGCTCTTCATTATTAAGCTTCTTATTCAATACAAAGGAGAATAGCCCGCTGCTGCCGGTAAAATCACGTTTCCAGAATTCATGGCCTTTACTGCCGGGTAGCGCCGGGTGATTAACACGAGCGACCTGTGGGTGGTTGGCCAGCCACTCGGCGACCTTTAAGCTGCTTTCATGATGCTGACGTAAGCGTACGCTCAGTGTGCGTAATCCACGGCTGGTCATATAGGCGGTGTCGGCGTCCAGCATTTGTCCCATCAGATAGGCATTTTCGCGCAGTTGGTCCCAGCAGCGGGCATTGGATACCGCTGTGCCGACCATGCCGTCGGAATGACCAATCAGGTATTTCGTACCTGCCTGAATCGAGATATCAATACCGAAATCCAGCGCGTTGAACAGCACGCCGGCAGCCCAGGTGTTATCAATCATGATGACAGCCTCAGGCGCAACGCTTCTGACGGCGGCAACAATTGCCGGTACATCATGTACCTCCATGGTGACGGAGCCGGGTGATTCCAGAAAGACAACTTTGGTGTTCGGCTGAATATGCTTCACTATATCGGCGCCAATCAACGGATCAAACCAGCCCGTTGAGACGCCAAGTTTACCGAGAATTTTGGTGCAGAAGTCCTGGCTGGGCTCATAGGCGGTATTGGTCATCAACACATGATCGCCTTGTTCAACAAAAGCAAGGATGGTGTTGGCAACAGCTGCCGCGCCGCAAGGGAACAACGCGCAACCCGCGCCACCTTCCAGTTCGCACATGGCTTCCTGCAGCGAAAAATGCGTCAGGGTTCCGCGACGTCCGTAGAAAAGCGCACCGTTAGCGCGGTTGCGCGTGGCCTGTTTTTTGGCCTCAACGCTGTCAAACACCAGCGAAGAAGCGCGCTGGATCACGCTATTTACCGAGCCCTGCGTGTACTTTTTACTGCGTCCTGCGTGAACGAGTTTGGTTTCAAGTTGCTTATCTGCCATGGTGTATTACCTGTTTTTATACGTCTGGATGTCTAAACTACCATGAATCAAAGATGACGCATCCTGCAGAACGGTCATACAGTAGAAAATAATCTCAAAATGCCTCTGGTGACTTTTTTACTGCGTAAGCGCAAAGAAAAGAAACCAAAGGTGCGGCAATATGTAAATAGTAATGAGAACGACTATCAATTCGACATTGTTTTGATATGATTACGCTTAGATTTTGTGATTTGCGTCCTGGAGATACAGAGTGGGTAATAATTTGATGCAGACGGACCTTTCCGTCTGGGGTATGTATCAGCACGCCGATATCGTGGTTAAGTGCGTGATGATTGGGCTGATTTTAGCGTCAGTGGTCACCTGGGCTATCTTCTTTAGTAAGAGCCTTGAGTTCTTTACTCAGAAACGCCGTCTTAAGCGTGAACAGCAACTGCTGGCGGATGCCCGCTCTTTAGACCAGGCAAACGAGATTGCCGCAGGATTCGATGCTAAAAGCCTTGGCGCACAGTTGATTTACGAAGCGCAGAACGAGCTGGAACTGTCTGAAGGCAGTGACGACAACGAAGGTATTAAAGAGCGCACCGGTTTTCGTCTGGAGCGTCGTGTGGCGGCAGTTGGACGTCATATGGGACGCGGTAACGGATACCTGGCCACCATCGGGGCTATCTCGCCTTTTGTGGGTCTGTTCGGTACGGTATGGGGCATCATGAACAGCTTCATCGGGATTGCACAAACCCAAACCACCAACCTGGCCGTTGTTGCGCCGGGCATTGCAGAAGCGCTGTTAGCGACCGCGATTGGTCTGGTTGCGGCGATTCCAGCGGTCGTCATCTACAATATTTTCGCACGTCAGATTGGCAGCTATAAAGCGATGCTGGGCGATGTTGCGGCGCAGGTGCTGTTGCTGCAAAGTCGTGATCTGGACCTGAACGCCAGCGCCTCCGCGCATCCGGTACGTGCCGCGCAGAAATTACGTGTAGGGTAATGTTCCATGGCAATGAGCTTTAATGAGAACCTGGACGATAACGGTGAAATGCATGAAATCAACGTGACGCCGTTTATCGACGTTATGTTGGTTTTATTGATCATCTTTATGGTAGCCGCGCCGTTGGCAACAGTGGATGTGAAGGTGAATCTCCCTGCTTCCACCAGCACGCCGCAGCCGCGTCCGGAAAAACCGGTTTATCTGTCAGTCAAAGCCGATAAGAGTATGTTTATTGGCAACAATCAGGTGACGGATGAAACCATGATTAGCGAGCTAACTACGCTGACAGAAGGGAAGAAAGACACCACGATTTTCTTCCGCGCAGATAAGACCGTCGATTATGAAACCATGATGAAGGTAATGGACACGCTGCATCAGGCCGGTTTCCTGAAGATTGGTCTGGTCGGTGAAGAGACCGTGAAAGCGAAGTAACTTTCTCGCCGGGTAGTGGTTTTCACCTACCCGGCCTGCTTATCCTGATTCCACGCCTTACAAACCTGTTCTTATCTGTTTTCATCCAACGCGACCGTGGTTATCCTGGTCGGTTCGTAGCTGCCTTCGGACAGCTTGCGCGTCAGGCGTAAGGTGGCCGTTTCTCGCGCGAGTATATGCTGGTAGGTGCTCTCCAGCCGGGCCATGATTTTATCCCGCAGTTCGGGGTGTTGGGCTATGATGGCCTCAATCGCGGCGCCATAGATCTCTTCTTTCGCCTGTAGCGCATAAATTTCGCGACGATTTTGCCATTTCATCCGCACCAGTGCGGCGGGTATAGAAACCATTTCCTGGGCAACGCTTTCCAGCGTCGCGTTTTTATTGGTAATCAGGATAGCTAAATTCTGCTTTAAGACAAACTCATCACTTTTATGGTCATCTAAAGCCAAATAAACATTATTATCCTCAACATCTTTCATTTTATTTCTCTTCCAGAGAATAAAAAATAGGGTCGCTGGTTTCGCGGGTAATTAAATTAAGCCAAATTTTATTACCTTGCTCATTGATGGTGGCTGTTTTTTCGGTCAAGATTTTACTTAATTCTTGTGCGTTAATGTCGCCCTCCGCTTGCAATGAATTGAGCAAGCGCGTGAATGACTCAATCTTTGCCGCGCAAAACAAACGTTCTTTTAAATGACGGTCGCACTCTTCAAACAACATATTGCGCGCCTGGCCGGTCGCTGTAGCGCTGATCAAAATATCAGCTTCATAATCACTTAATGTTTTCTTTCCCTGAGTCAAATTTTCACTGTTTTCTGTGGGGAAGGTATTAGTCGATGTTTGAGATAAATGATAATGCGCGGGAACAAGATGCTCGGGAAGCATGTTGAAATATCCTTTGATGCCAATACTGTATTGTTTTTAATATGTCAGGCTGCGTTGACAATAGCATGGTGTAATTTTAAAATCAAAAAAAATGGAGCCAGTATATGAACAGTATATTTTATTCTGTTATTACCCTGCTATTGCTTACCTGCGGGGTGCTTTTGTTGATGCGCAGCGCAAATAAAAACCGCTATGCAGAAAATGGTAACGCTGGACACCAGCCGGAAATCTTGAGTAAAGAAGAGGGTGAAGATCATTTTTCTGTATTGATGAATTCGATTACCCCGGTATGGTATTGGCGGGTTAATCACGAATATATCGATTTTATCCACTCGACGATCAAACGGATGACGATGGTGGAGCTGAATGAGACGCCTGGCCTATTTGATGCGCAGCGGCGTTGTAGCGACCTTAACTCTGCGGTGTATAAATATTACGACAATATAAAAAAACGCTGTCTCAGTGGGGAGAAGGTCCCGCATGCCGATCTGGATGTGCTCAACTTACGTCAGTGCTTCAGGGAGTTCAGCCTGGAGGCTTACCCTGCGCTCGTCGCGCTGGTGTGGCCGGAATACCAGCGTCCACAGCTCAAAGCAGAAGAAGTATAAGGTCATGGCGCGTTACCATGGCCGGGTAGATCTACATGGCTACCCGGCACGGAGTGACGAACGGCTATTTGTCAGATGAGGCTTGCCACAGGTTCAGCTCACCATCAGCGACGTGTTTATCGATCTGCGCCAGTTCTTCGGCGCTGAACGTCAGATTAGCCAATGCCTGAACGTTTTCTTCCAGCTGCTCCGGTCGGCTGGCGCCAATTAATACCGAAGTGACCCGGTTGTCTTTCAGCAACCAGCTTAAGGCCATTTGCGCCATCGACTGTCCGCGCTGTTGCGCCATCTCATTGAGCAAACGCAGGCTACTAAGGTTTTCTTCCGTCAGCATATTTTCTGTCAGCCCACGGACTTTTTTCCCTTCACGCTGCATACGTGAACCTTCCGGGATGCCGTTGAGGTATTTCCCCGTCAGCAGCCCCTGGGCCAGCGGCGTAAAGGCAATGCAGCCCATGCCATTAGCTTCCAGCGTATCCAGCAAGCCACTGCTGTCTACCCAGCGATTAAGCAGGTTGTAAGAGGGTTGGTGGATAAGAAGCGGAATTTTCCATTCCCGTAGCAGCTCGGCCATCTTTTGCGTTCGTTCCGGAGAATAGGACGAGATGCCGACATACAGCGCTTTACCGCTTTGCACCGCATGGGCCAGCGCTGAGGCGGTCTCTTCCATTGGCGTATTTTCGTCAACGCGGTGTGAGTAGAAGATATCGACATAGTCGAGCCCCAAGCGTTGCAGGCTCTGGTCGAGGCTGGCAAGCAGGTATTTACGCGAACCACCAGAACCGTATGGCCCTGGCCACATGTCGTAGCCCGCCTTGGTGGAGATGATCAGCTCATCTCGGTATTGTGCAAAATCCTCGCGCAGTAAACGGCCAA
Source organism: Citrobacter sp. TBCS-15 (assembly GCF_005280815.1). Taxonomy (NCBI): domain Bacteria; kingdom Pseudomonadati; phylum Pseudomonadota; class Gammaproteobacteria; order Enterobacterales; family Enterobacteriaceae; genus Citrobacter; species Citrobacter sp. TBCS-15. The sequence goes on from NZ_SZWK01000101.1 coordinate 304,392, forward strand.
AATTCTCTTCTGCGCTGCCTGGAGGCGGCCCATAGTTATTGGCCAAATCAAAATGGGTGATGCCTAAATCAAAGGCTTTACGCAGCAGGGCGCGCTGTGACTCCAGCGCCTGAACGTGCCCAAAACTGTGCCACAAACCCAGCGACAGTGCGGGTAAGCGTAAACCGCTGCGTCCACAGTAGCGATAGAGCATTTGTTCGTAACGTTCAGGATTGGCAAACCAGGCCATGAGATCTCCTTAGTGCAGGTGAATTTCAAAACAGCGTTTCTATTCTAGCGGGTTCTCGGTGAATATTCCGTTCACAGGTCACACTGGGATAAAAAACTGAGCAGTATTCGAACCGCCAGTTATTGAAGGAGCTGGCCTGGGAAGACTATATCTTTCCTTGCGTTAATCACGGCTTCCATAATGCCCCAACCTGTCGTTATGAGAAAGCTGCCGCTGATTTAGCCTGGGAGTACACTCTTGCTGGGTTTTATAAATCTTTGTGATAGAAAACAAAGCATTATTAAATAATTTAGGTGAGTTATCTGAATAATAATGCTAGCTAATTTCATTAGCATTCATGTTGATATCGTCTGGAGAGATATGGGTTGGACTTAAGAAAGTAAAAAAATAAAGAACGCATTATATCTTCTCTATCGGCTGCCGATAACAAGGATAAGTATCGCCTGGTGGCGAATTCCTCATCAACGGCAAGGAAATTATTATGGGTTTGCTGAAAAACTTCACTATTCGTATTGTCATGTTGGCAATACTGGGACTTTTTTGCCTGCTGTGGTCGGGCGTGGGTTTATTCAGTCTTCATTCTTTATCAAAAATATCAGAAGGGAATGATATTGACCGTCATCTCGTCCATCAGATGACTGTTCTCAGCCAGGGTAACGATCAGTATTTTCGTTTTGTGACGCGGTTAAGTCGCGCAATGGATGTCAAAATTAGCGGCGGAACGCCGGATTTTGCGCCAGCGCAACAGTCCCTGGACAATATGAGTAAAAAACTCCAGGAGATGAAAACATTGTCTCCTGGCCCCATGGATCCGGAAGTCGCCGCGGCGGTGCTGACCAAGTGGCAGGCGCTGCTGGATAACGGCGTGATCCCACAAATGCAACTGGCGCAGCAGGGCACGCTCACGGCCTTTGCGGAGCATGCCAGCACCGTTACGCCAGCCCTGAGCCGTGAATTTGGCGCCAGCGCTGAGCGTTTTAACACCACTGCGGGTGAAAGGCTCGATACCACCCGCGTTATGGTCGATGGCAAAACGTCTATCATCCGGACCCTGATTATCACCGCCGTAATCCTCGGTATTGCTCTCCTGTTCTTTACCGACCGCTACCTCGTCGCCATGATGGTGAAACCTCTGGGACGTATTCGCCAACAATTTCAACAAATTGCGCAGGGCGATCTCAGCCATTCTATTGAAGATTTTGGTCGTAACTGCGTGGGCCAACTGGTGCCGTTACTATGCGCGATGCAGGACAGCCTGCGCGAAGCCGTGAGTACCATTCGTTCTGGTAGTGACAATATCTGGCGAGGAGCGACGGAAATTTCCACCGGTAATAACGACCTCTCCTCACGTACAGAAGAGCAAGCTGCGGCGCTGGAAGAGACCGCAGCCAGCATGGAGCAGCTGACCGCAACGGTAAAACTGAACGCCGAAAATGCGCGTGAGGCCAGCCAACTGGCCGATACGGCGACAGAAACGGCTGGTAAAGGCAGCTCGCTGGTTTCAGAAGTGGTTGAGACCATGGACGGCATTGCCGCCAGTTCTAAACAGATCGCGGAAATTACCTCTGTGATTAACAGCATTGCTTTCCAGACCAATATTCTGGCGCTTAACGCGGCGGTTGAAGCGGCCAGAGCGGGCGAGCAGGGGCGTGGTTTTGCCGTGGTTGCCGGTGAGGTGCGTAATCTTGCCAGCCGTAGCGCCGGAGCGGCCAAAGAGATTGAGACGCTGATCGGCGAATCGTCGCGTCGTGTCGATCAGGGTGCTCGTCTGGTTAAAGAGACCGGATTAACGATGGAGGCGATTCTGCGCGGCGCGACAGAAGTCACCACCATCATGAAACAAATCGCCTCTGCTTCGGAAGAACAGAACAAAGGCATCTCACAGGTAAGCGTGGCGATCACGCAGATGGACAGCGTTACGCAACAGAACGCCGCGCTTGTCGAACAGGTTTCCGCCGCGGCAGTCGCGCTGGAACGGCAAACGGAAGATCTGCAACGTTCGGTGCAACAGTTCCGTCTATCAGCTAACGACGTGCAATACACTGCCACTGCGACCGCTTCCCCTTCAGCAGAACGCAAAACCTCTGCAACAGCTAAAACGGATGACTGGGTGTCGTTTTAAGCTGGCACAAAAAAGTCCCTGATACCTCTGGTCTTTGCTTAAAAAATCGCTATATAATTTATTATATAGCGATTGGGGGTTATGCATGGACAACCATTTTGGTAAAGGCCTGATGGCCGGATTAAACGCGGAAAATGCGGATAGCGCACGCTCGGTGGCGCATTTTTGCGCGGATTATAAACGCGGTTTTGTACTGGGGTTTTCACATCGAATGTTTGAAAAAACAGGCGATCGACAGCTCAGCGCGTGGGAAGCGGGCATCCTGACGCGTCGCTATGGACTGGATAAGGAGATGGTGATGGATTTCTTTAAAGAGAACCAGTCCAGTACAACAATTCGCTTTTTCATGGCCGGCTATCGGCTCGAAGCTTGATCCGAAAGGGGTATTATCTTGCTTTAATTAATTACACTATTGACCTACGCCTTCGTTTTGTTGCTCCGTCGAAGTATTATATCGCACATAACCATATAAAAAGTGTGGTAAATGGCGCGCCGATCGCAATATGCAACATGCGAATGGTGCAAAATAAAAAGCCAGGTCTTCGCAACGGAATAACTATAAAATGACTGGAGATAACTCTCTCATCAATTCGAGCGGCATCAATCGCCGCGATTTCATGAAGCTTTGTGCAGCACTGGCCGCCACCATGGGGCTCAGTAGCAAAGCCGCCGCAGAAATGGCCGAATCAGTTTCCCGCCCTCAGCGCCCACCGGTTATCTGGATTGGTGCTCAGGAGTGTACGGGTTGTACTGAATCGCTGCTTCGCGCGACACACCCTACAGTGGAAAACCTCGTCCTGGAGACAATCTCTCTGGAATACCATGAGGTACTCTCTGCCGCCTTCGGCCATCAGGTTGAAGAGAATAAACATAACGCTCTGGAGAAGTACAAAGGGCAATATGTTCTGGTTGTAGATGGTTCTATCCCACTGAAAGATAATGGTATTTACTGCATGGTTGCCGGTGAGCCGATCGTGGATCATATCCGCCGGGCCGCTGAAGGCGCAGCCGCTATCATTGCCATTGGCTCTTGCGCCGCGTGGGGTGGTGTTGCTGCCGCTGGCGTTAACCCAACGGGTGCAGTCGGCTTGCAGGAAGTTCTGCCAGGCAAAACCATCATCAACATTCCGGGCTGTCCGCCGAACCCGCATAACTTCCTGGCAACGGTCGCGCATATCATCACTTACGGTAAGCCGCCGAAGCTGGATACCAAAAACCGTCCAACATTCGCCTATGGCCGTTTGATTCACGAACATTGCGAGCGTCGCCCGCACTTCGATGCTGGCCGCTTTGCGAAAGAGTTTGGCGATGAAGGCCACCGTGAAGGCTGGTGTCTCTACCATCTGGGCTGTAAAGGACCAGAAACCTACGGCAACTGCTCAACGCTGCAATTCTGCGATGTTGGCGGCGTGTGGCCGGTGGCTATCGGTCACCCTTGCTACGGCTGTAACGAAGAAGGCGTCGGTTTCCATAAAGGTATTCACCAGCTTGCTCATGTGGAAAACCAAACCCCGCGCTCCGAGAAACCTGATGTCAACATGAAAGAAGGTGGCAATGTCTCTGCCGGCGCGATTGGGCTGCTTGGTGGCGTGGTAGGGCTGGTCGCCGGCGTCAGCGTGATGGCGGTTCGTGAACTGGGTCGTCAGCAGAAGAAAGATAACGCTGACTCACGGGGAGAATAACCGTGAACAGACGTAACTTTATTAAAGCAGCCTCCAGCGGGGCATTGCTGTTGGGCGCTGCGCCGTCCATCAGCCATGCGGCTGCAGAAAACCGTCCGCCAATCCCTGGGTCTCTTGGGATGCTCTATGACTCGACGCTATGCGTGGGCTGCCAGGCCTGTGTCACCAAGTGTCAGGACATCAACTTTCCGGCGCGTAACCCGGAAGGCGAGCAGACCTGGTCAAACAACGACAAGCTGTCGCCGTATACCAATAACATCATCCAGGTGTGGCGTAGCGGAACAGGCGTTAACAAAGACCAGGAAGAAAATGGCTACGCATACATTAAGAAACAGTGCATGCACTGTGTCGATCCGAACTGTGTCTCCGTTTGCCCGGTCTCCGCACTGAAGAAAGATCCGAAAACCGGCATCGTCCACTATGACAAAGATGTCTGCACAGGTTGCCGCTATTGCATGGTCGCCTGTCCGTACAACGTGCCTAAGTACGACTACAACAACCCGTTTGGCGCGCTTCACAAATGTGAACTGTGTAACCAGAAAGGTGTTGAGCGTCTGGATAAAGGCGGTTTACCGGGTTGTGTTGAAGTGTGTCCTGCCGGGGCGGTGATTTTTGGTACGCGTGAAGAGCTGATGGCTGAGGCGAAAAAACGTCTCGCGCTGAAGCCTGGCAGCGAATACCACTATCCGCGTCAGACGGTGAAAGCGGGCGATACCTATCTGCATACGGTACCGAAGTACTACCCACACCTGTACGGTGAGAAGGAAGGTGGTGGTACGCAGGTTATGGTGCTGACGGGGGTTCCTTACGAAGATTTGGATCTGCCGAAACTGGATGATCTTTCAACCGGTGCGCGTTCTGAACATGTTCAACATTCCCTGTATAAGGGCATGATATTACCCCTGGCTGCGCTGGCGGGCTTAACCGTGTTGGTTCGTCGTAACACGAAAAACGACCATCACGACGGAGGAGACGATCATGAGTCATGATCCTAAACCGCTGGGCGGGAAAATAATCAGCAAACCGGTCATTATTTTTGGGCCGTTAATCGTCCTGTGTATGCTCCTGATCGTGAAACGTCTGGTCTTCGGATTGGGTTCAGTCTCCGATCTGAACGGCGGTTTCCCATGGGGTGTTTGGATCGCGTTTGACCTGTTGATTGGTACCGGCTTCGCGTGCGGCGGTTGGGCGCTGGCATGGGCGGTGTATGTTTTCAACAGAGGGCAATACCATCCGTTGGTGCGTCCGGCGCTGCTGGCAAGCCTGTTTGGCTACTCGCTGGGTGGTCTGTCGATCACCATTGACGTCGGTCGTTACTGGAACCTGCCGTATTTCTACATTCCAGGTCACTTCAACGTGAACTCGGTATTGTTCGAAACGGCGGTCTGTATGACCATCTATATCGGCATCATGGCGCTGGAATTTGCTCCGGCTCTGTTTGAACGTCTGGGTTGGAAAGTCTCCCTCAAGCGTTTGAATAAAGTGATGTTCTTTATTATCGCTCTCGGCGCGCTGCTGCCAACCATGCACCAGTCTTCAATGGGTTCATTGATGATTTCTGCGGGGTATAAGGTGCATCCGCTATGGCAAGCGTATGAAATGTTGCCGCTTTTCTCCGTATTAACCGCTTTTATTATGGGTTTCTCGATCGTCATCTTTGAAGGCTCACTGGTACAAGCCGGTCTGAAAGGTAACGGTCCGGACGAGAAAAGCTTGTTCATCAAGCTGACGAATACCATCAGCATATTGCTGGCGATTTTCGTGGTTCTGCGCTTTGGCGAGTTAATCTATCGCGACAAACTGTCCTATGCGTTTGCAGGCGATCTTTACTCCGTAATGTTCTGGATTGAAGTCGTACTGATGGTCTTCCCGCTGGTGGTGCTGCGCGTCACTAAGCTGCGTAATGACTCACGCATGCTGTATCTGTCTGCGCTGAGTGCATTGCTGGGTTGTGCGACATGGCGTCTGTCCTATTCGCTGGTGGCGTTCAATCCTGGTGGTGGCTACCACTACTTCCCAACCTGGGAAGAACTGTTGATTTCTATTGGTTTTGTGGCTATTGAGATTTGTGCATACATCGTACTCATTCGTCTACTGCCGATACTTCCTCCTTTAAAACAAAACGATCAAAATCGTCATGAGGCGAGCAAAGCATGAGCCAGAGAATTACTATTGATCCGGTAACCCGTATTGAGGGTCATTTACGCATCGACTGCGAAATCGAAAATGGCGTGGTATCTAAAGCATGGGCTTCCGGTACCATGTGGCGCGGCATGGAAGAGATCGTGAAAAACCGCGATCCGCGCGATGCCTGGATGATTGTTCAGCGTATCTGTGGCGTTTGTACTACCACTCACGCTATCTCTTCCGTTCGTGCAGCAGAAAGCGCGCTGAATATTGATGTTCCGGTGAACGCACAGTACATCCGTAACATCATTCTGGCCGCGCACACCACGCATGACCATATTGTTCACTTCTATCAGCTGTCTGCGCTGGACTGGGTGGACATCACCTCCGCGTTGAAAGCCGATCCAGCGAAAGCGTCCGCGATGCTGAATGGTGTGTCCTCCTGGCACCTGAACAGCACGGAAGAGTTCACCAAGGTTCAGAATAAGATCAAAGATCTTGTCGCAAGCGGTCAGTTAGGTATTTTTGCCAACGGTTGCTGGGGTCACCCGGCAATGCAGCTGCCGCCGGAAGTGAACCTGATTGCTGTTGCTCACTATCTGCAGGCGCTGGAATGCCAGCGTGATGCCAACCGCGTTGTAGCGCTGTTGGGCGGTAAAACGCCGCACATCCAGAACCTGGCGGTAGGTGGAGTTGCTAACCCAATTAACCTCGACGGCCTCGGCGTGCTGAACCTTGAGCGTCTGATGTACATCAAGTCCTTCATCGACAAGCTGAGCGACTTTGTTGAGCAGGTTTACAAAGTTGATACCGCGGTTATTGCTGCGTTCTACCCTGAGTGGCTGGAACGTGGTCAGGGTGCGGTTAACTATCTGAGCGCGCCGGAATTCCCGACTGACGGTAAAAACGGCAGCTTCCTGTTCCCGGGTGGTTACATCACCAATGAAGATCTGTCGACCTATCGTCCGATCACCTCTCACTCCGATGAGTACCTGATCAAAGGGATTCAGGAGAGTGCGAAACACGCGTGGTACAAAGACGAAGCGCCGCAGGCTCCGTGGGAAGGCACAACGGTTCCGGATTACACCGGCTGGTCTGATGACGGCAAATACTCCTGGGTTAAAGCGCCGACCTTCTACGGTAAAACGGTTGAAGTGGGTCCGCTGGCCAACATGCTGTGTAAACTGGCGGCTAAACGCGAGTCTACTCATGCCAAGCTGAATGAAATCATCGCGATTTACACCAAGCTGACCGGTAAAACCATCGAAGTGTCGCAACTGCACTCAACGCTGGGCCGTATCATTGGCCGTACCGTTCACTGCTGTGAACTGCAGAACGTTCTGCAGGAACAGTACAACGCGCTGATTGTGAACATCGGCAAAGGCGACCACACCACCTTCGTGAAACCGGATATTCCGGCAACGGGCGAATTTAAAGGCGTTGGTTTCCTCGAAGCGCCGCGCGGTATGCTGTCTCACTGGATGGTGATTAAAGACGGTATTATCAGCAACTACCAGGCGGTTGTTCCGTCAACCTGGAACTCAGGCCCACGTAACTTCAACGATGAAGTCGGACCGTACGAGCGCTCGTTGGTAGGCACGCCAATCGCCGATCCAAACAAACCGCTGGAAGTGGTTCGTACCATTCACTCCTTCGACCCTTGTATGTCATGTGCGGTGCATGTGGTGGACGTTGACGGGAACGAAGTGGTCTCAGTTAAGGTTCTGTAATGCGGATATTAGTCTTAGGGGTCGGCAATATTTTGCTGACCGACGAAGCCATCGGGGTGCGTATCGTTGAGGCGTTAGAGCAACGGTACATCCTGCCAGACTTTGTTGATATTCTGGACGGTGGTACGGCTGGGATGGAGCTTCTCGGCGATATGGCGAACAGGGATCATCTGATCATTGCTGACGCCATCGTGTCGAAGAAAAACACGCCGGGAACGATGATGGTCCTGCGGGATGAAGAGATTCCGGCGCTGTTTACCAACAAAATCTCACCGCATCAGCTTGGCCTGGCCGACGTATTGTCGGCCCTGCGTTTCACCGGCGAGTTTCCGAAAAAGCTGACGTTAGTCGGTGTTATTCCGGAATCGCTGGAACCGCATATTGGGCTAACGCCGACGGTTGAAGCCATGATTGAACCTGCGCTTGAGCAGGTTCTTGCCGCGCTTCGCGAATCAGGCGTTGAAGCGATCCCTCGGGAGGCGGCTCATGTCTGAGGAGTTTGTCGGTTTTCAGACGGCCCCGAAGACGCAAATTCAGGCGGCGTTTGAAGAGATTGCCCGGCGTTCGATGCACGATCTTTCCTTCCTGCATCCGAATATGCCGGTGTATGTCTCTGATTTTACGCTGTTTGAAGGTCAGTGGACGGGGTGTGTTATCACACCCTGGATGCTCAGCGCACTGATTTTCCCCGGACCGGATCAGATCTGGCCGGTGCGTAAAGTCAGCGAAAAAATCGGGTTGCGTCTGCCGTATGGCGAAATGACCTTTACCGTGGGTGAACTGGAGGGCGTATCGCAATACCTCTCCTGTTCGCTGATGTCGCCGCTTTCGCACAGCATGTCGGCACAAGAAGGTGTCCGTCTGACTGATGATTGCGCGCGCATGCTGTTATCGCTGCCGGTGAGCGATCCGAATGCGCCGCAGCTAAATCGCCGCGCGCTGCTGCTGGGTCGTCGGAACTGCGAAAATGCATGAGCTGTCCCTTTGTCAGAGCGCGGTTGAGATTGTTCAACAGCAGGCAGAGCAGCACGGTGTCAAACGCGTAACCGGCGTTTGGCTGGAAATTGGCGCACTCTCCTGCGTTGAGGAGAGTGCCGTCCGTTTCAGTTTCGACATTGTCTGTCAGGGTACGCTGGCGCAAGGTTGTGAGCTGCATATTGATTATAAGCCAGCTCAGGCGTGGTGCTGGGATTGCAGTCAGGTTGTGGAAATCACCCAGCATGATGCGCAGTGTCCGCTATGTCAGGGCGATCGTCTGCGGGTTGATGCTGGCGATTCACTGAAAGTGAAAAGTATTGAAGTCGAATAACCCATAGGTTGCTATGGGGCGGAGTCAGATATGTGTATTGGAGTCCCTGGTCAGGTTCTGGCCGTTGGTGAAGATATTCACCAGCTTGCGCAGGTTGAAGTGTGCGGCATCAAACGTGATGTCAATATTGCCCTGATTTGTGAAGGTGATACGGCTGAGCTGGTCGGGCAATGGGTGCTGGTGCACGTAGGGTTCGCCATGAGCATCATCGATGAAGATGAAGCTAAAGCCACGTTGGACGCACTTCGCCGCATGGAGTACGACGTCACCAGCGCGTGATTTTATGCCGGATGGCGCAGCGCTTATCAGGCCCGCGCCTTATATATAGGCCGGATAAGGCGTTTGCGCCGCCATCCGGCATCTTACGTTAACCCTGGCGCTTATCTTCGGTATTGGTATCGAAGTCGCTGGCGTCATGGCGTTCATGAAGCTGCTCGTTCAGCGGCCCGTTGGTACGGTTTACAATACGACCACGCTTAACCGCCGGACGCGCTGCAATCTCTTTTGCCCAGCGCTGCACGTGCTTGTAGCTTCCTGCATCAAGGAACTCTGCCGCGTCGTACACGTTGCCCAGAACCACATTGCCAAACCACGGCCATACCGCCATATCGGCAATAGTGTATTCATCTCCGGCCACAAACTGATGCTGTGCTAATTGCTTATCCAGCACGTCGAGTAGGCGCTTGGCTTCCATTGTGAAGCGATTAATAGCGTACTCAATTTTTACCGGCGCATAGTTATAGAAGTGACCAAAACCACCGCCGAGGAAGGGGGCTGCGCCCTGTAGCCAGAACAACCAGTTCAGCGTTTCAGTGCGCTTCGCCAAATCCTGCGGCAGGAAGTAACCATATTTTTCCGCCAGATAGAGCAGGATTGCGCCAGATTCGAAAACGCGAACCGGCGGGTTTTGCGAATGATCGCGCAGCGCAGGGATCTTCGAGTTCGGATTCACCTCAACAAAGCCGCTGGAAAACTGATCGCCATCGCCAATACTGATAATCCAGGCATCGTATTCCGCGCCCTTGACGCCCTGCGCCAGTAGCTCCTCCAGCATAATCGTTACTTTCTGCCCGTTTGGCGTACCCAGCGAATAGAGCTGCAGCGGATGTTTGCCGACTGGCAGCGTTTTCTCATGGGTGGCACCGGAAACCGGGCGGTTGATATTGGCGAATGCGCCGCCGTTCGATTTTTCCCACGTCCAGACTTTCGCGGGCTGATAGGTATTGTCTGACATGTTGACCTGCCTTCTGAGTGGTTGTGTTGATGCAGTGTAGCAGTTAGGTAGAACTCAATTTAACAGATTGGGACTTTATGTCGCTTTGTGCTGAAAGGGGAAGATAAATCTAACCCGTTCATTGTAGCCGGGCCGTACTCCATGAAGAGGAAATCAATGTTGGACGGAAATTGCTACCGTATTCACCATCAAAAATTGGCGGTGAATAAGCAGTAATAATGAAAAATGGTGTTCCAGGAGTAAGCGATTATCAGGGCCCGGCGGGTGGGTGGGGCGCGGTAAAAGCCGTCACTGCTTCGGTATTTTCGCAAAAGGCTGTCGCACGCGACATTATCGCGATGTTCAAAATGAACCAGGTGAAAGGGTTCGATTGTCCGGGCTGTGCGTGGCCGGACCCAGTGCATCGTGCGCCAATGGAGTTGTGCGAGAATGGCGTGAAGGCGGTCTCCTGGGAGACAACCAGCAAGAAAGCGTCACCGGAATTTTTCAGCCGTCATCCGGTTTCTACGCTCTGGCACTATAGCGATTATGAACTGGAAAACATTGGTCGTTTGACGCATCCAATGAAATACGATGCAGCGTCAGACACCTGGCAGGCGGTGGATTGGGATATCGCCTTCCACGAGATCGGTGAGCGCTTGCGCAGCTATGATTCTGCGGAACAAGTTGAGTTTTACACCTCCGGCAGAACCTCAAATGAGGCGGCATTTCTGTATCAACTGTTTGCCCGCGAATACGGCAGCAGTAACTTCCCTGATTGCTCTAACATGTGCCACGGGCCGACCAGCGCAGGGTTAACACCAGCCATTGGCCTTGGGAAAGGGACCGTTGAACTGGACGACTTTGACCACTGCGATCTGGTGATTTGTATCGGGCATAACCCGGGCACTAACCATCCACGCATGCTGACCACCTTACGCGACGTTGCCAAACGTGGGGCCAAAATTATCTCCATCAACCCGCTGAACGAAAGGGGGCTTGAGCGCTTTAGCTTCCCGCAAAGCCCAAAAGAGATGTTCGGCGGCCAGGCCACGGAGCTAAGCAGCGATTACTATCAGGTTAAAATAGGCGGTGACGGCTCGCTGCTCAAAGGCATAATGAAAGCGCTGATCGAAATGGACGAAGCGCGGATCTTACTGGATCAACAGCCCTGCCTCGATCATGCTTTTATTCATGAGCATACCGAGGGCTATTCGACGCTGTATGACGATTTACGCCAGTGTAGCTGGGCAAAACTGGAACAGGATTCCGGACTGACGCGCAGCCAGATGGAGGACCTCGCACACAGCTACAACAAATCCCGCGCCACCATTATTTGTTACGGGTTGGGGATCACCCAGCATAAAAACGGCACTGAGAACGTTCAGCAACTGGTAAACCTGCTGTTGCTGAAAGGCAATATGGGTAAGCCCGGCGCGGGGATCTGCCCGTTGCGCGGTCATTCTAACGTGCAGGGCGATCGTTCTGTGGGGATCAACGAAGCGGCGCCCGAAGAGTTCCTGCAACGCCTTGAGTCGTATTTCGCTATCAGCGTGCCGCGTAAGCATGGCCGCTCCAGCGTGGAGAGCATTCGTGCCATCGAACGGGGAGAGGCAAAAGCGCTCATTTGCATGGGCGGTAATCTGGCGGTGGCGATGCCGCAGCCGCAGCGTACTTTTGCGGCGATGAAAAGTCTGGATCTGCAGGTCCATGTGGCGACCAAACTGAACAGATCGCATCTGCTGCTGGCAAAGCATAACTACCTGCTACCTACATTAGGGCGAACGGAGCGCGACATGCAGGCGACGGGGATTCAGTCGGTGACCGTCGAAGACTCGATGTCGATGGTTCACGCCTCCTGCGGCGCGCTGAAACCGGCTTCCCGCTGGCTAAAATCGGAACCCGCGATTGTGGCGGGCATGGCTCGTGCCACGCTACCGCTTTCGCCGATCAACTGGGAAGCGTTAACCGGGGACTACGCGTTGATTCGTGACGCCATTGAAGCCGTGATCCCGGCATTCCACGATTACAACGCACGTATTGCCGAGCCGGGCGGATTTCGCATGGATACGCCTGCTTCGCGCCGTGAGTGGCGAACGGCGAATGGTAAAGCCAACTTTATCGTCAGTCATCAGCAAGCGGTGGAGCGGGAAAACCAACCTGCGGATGCGTTAGTTTTGGCGACGCTGCGCAGCCACGATCAGTACAACACCACTATCTATGGTATGAACGATCGCTATCGTGGCATTACCGGTCGGCGTGATGTGGTGTTTTTAAGCGCCGAAGAAGCGGCGGCTCGCGGTCTGAGCCAGGGAGATGTGGTCAACGTTCAGGCGCTGGACGACAACGGCCAGCCCTGTGCGGAACGTGTTATGCACGGTTTAACGGTGGTGATTTACAACATGGCGGCAGGCTCTGTTGGCGCTTATCTGCCTGAAGCGAATGTCCTGCTTTCGCTGGATGCGGTAGACACACAAAGTTTGACTCCGGCGTATAAAAGCGTACCGGTCACCCTGACAAAAGCGTAGTTCCTGCTGTGAATTTTTCGCCTCTGAGCGCCAGCCGCTGCGTTGAGGTGTATGATGATGTCGACCTCTGTCCGGTTAGTGTCGCAGAGCAGGCAATCAGAGCGAAAAATTCACGCCAACCTGCTCAGGCTGTATTGTTTTGAGGTAAGGTGCATGAGCAAAGGAACGACCAGTCAGGATGCCCCATTCGGGACATTATTGGGCTACGCCCCAGGCGGCGTAGCAATCTACTCTTCAGATTACAGCTCCCTCGACCCACGGGACTACGACGATGATGCGGCATTTCGCAGCTATATCGACGACGAATATATGGGCCACAAATGGCAGTGCGTAGAGTTTGCACGTCGTTTTCTCTTCCTGAACTATGGCATGGTCTTCACCGATGTGGGCATGGCATGGGAGATCTTCTCCTTACGCTTCCTGCGCGAAGTGGTGAATGACAATATCCTGCCGTTACAGGCATTTCCGAATGGTTCACCCCGTGCGCCAGTTGCAGGTGCTCTGCTGATCTGGCAGAAAGGCGGCGAATTTAAAGACACCGGCCATGTGGCGGTAGTCACCCAATTGCTGGAAAACAAAATCCGCATTGCCGAACAGAACGTGATCCACACGCCGCTGCCTCCCGGACAGCAGTGGACCCGCGAACTGGAAATGGTGGTTGAAAACGGTTGTTACACCCTGCGTGATACCTTTGACGACACCACCATTCTTGGTTGGATGATCCAGACCGATGATACCCGTTACAGCCTGCCGCAGCCGGGGATCGCCAATGACTCACTAAAAATTGGCGGCGCGCGACTGGAAGATAACGGGCAGTTTGACGGTAAATGGCTGGATGAACAGGATCCGCTGCAAAAAGCGTACGTGCTGGCGAACGGCCACGTCATTAATCAGGATCCGCATCAGTACTTCACCATTACCGAGAGTGCGGAGCAGGAGCTGATTAAAGCCACCAACGAACTGCACCTGATGTATCTGCACGCGACCGACAAAGTGCTGAAAGACGACAACCTGCTGGCGCTGTTCGACATCCCGAAAATCCTCTGGCCGCGCCTTCGTCTTTCCTGGCAGCGTCGTCGGCATCATATGATCACCGGGCGTATGGATTTCTGTATGGATGAACGCGGACTGAAGGTGTATGAGTACAACGCCGATTCCGCATCCTGTCATACCGAAGCCGGTTTGATCCTCGAAAGATGGGCCGAGCGGGGCTTCACAGGGCAGGGACATAATCCGGCTGAAGGATTGATCAACGAACTGGCTGGTGCCTGGAAACATAGCCGCGCGCGTCCTTTTGTCCACATCATGCAGGATAAGGATATTGAGGAAAACTACCACGCGCAGTTTATGCAGCAGGCGCTGCGTCAGGCCGGGTTTGACAGCAAAATTCTGCGTGGCCTCGATGAGCTACGTTGGGATGACGCCGGTCAGTTGATTGACGGTGATGGTCGCCTGGTGAACTGCGTCTGGAAAACCTGGGCGTGGGAAACCGCGATAGAGCAGGTGCGAGAGGTCAGCGAAACGGAGTATGCCGCAGTGCCCATCCGTACCGGGCATACCAATCAGGAAGTGCGTTTGATAGACGTGCTGCTACGCCCGGAAGTGCTGGTCTTCGAGCCTCTGTGGACGGTGATCCCTGGCAACAAAGCGATTCTGCCGATCCTGTGGCAATTGTTCCCGCACCACCGTTATCTGCTTGATACTGATTTCACTGTTAATGAAGAGCTGGCGCGAACCGGTTATGCAGTGAAACCTATTGCAGGACGTTGTGGCAGCAACATCGATCTGGTGAGCCACCAGGAAGAGCTCCTGGATAAAACCAGCGGTAAGTTTGCTGAACAGAAGAACATTTATCAGCAGCTTTGGTGTCTGCCGAAGGTTGCTGGTAAATATATTCAGGTTTGTACCTTCACCGTAGGCGGTAACTATGGCGGTACCTGCCTGCGCGGTGATGAGTCGCTGGTAATTAAAAAAGAGAGCGATATCGAACCGCTGATTGTGGTGAAAGAATAATTGCGAACCCCTGTGGTGGTGATGTTGCTATCACGGGGTTATTTGATGGGGATAATTTTAGAAATACCCCAAAGCAAAAACCCGCCTTTTGGGCGGGTTCTTTAAATAGTGGTGCCCGGACTCGGAATCGAACCAAGGACACGGGGATTTTCAATCCCCTGCTCTACCGACTGAGCTATCCGGGCAACGAGGCGCATTAAACCTGATTCGCTTCGCTTCGTCAACGAAATTTCTTCAAATCAATGCAGACTGCACAATCTATCATCACATTGCTGCTATTGCACGCATTCTCAGGCAAAAAACGCCGTCCACGCGGCGGAAAGCGGCATTGCCAGCAGAAGGGCAGGAAGCATATTCACAACCGCAAACATTTTGATTCCACAAATACGTAAACCGGTTGCCAACAACAGCAGTCCACCTACGGCGCTGAAATCGGCCATCATAGCTGGCGTCGTCAGGGGTAAAATCAGTGCCGCACAGGTGGCAAGCGTTAACTGAATTGCCAGCATCGGCACGCAAATGGCAGATACCGCAATCCCCAGCGAACAGGCGAAGATGATGGCCGTGAAGAAATCAAGAAACGACTTCGCGATTAAAATATTTGGATCGCCGGTCATGCCTTCATGTATCGCCCCGAAGATCCCAGTACCACTGGCGCAAAATAGCACGATGATGGCCACATAGCTCTGGATGAAGGATTCGTGCGTGGTGTTGGCATCCGACCGGGTGAAAAGCTGCTGCGCTTTGGCAACCGCGGTATTGATCCCTTTTTCCAGATAACAGAACTCGCCAATTAATGCACCAACCAGCGTTGCCAGAACCATTACCGGCAGGTTGGCGCATTTGATAACCAGCAAGATACCAATTCCCAAAGAGCACAGCCCGAATATGGAGGTCATCGAGACCCGAATGCGCTCCGGTAAATGCTGGCTGAGTAGTGCGCCGAGAACGCCGCCAAATAAAATGGCGCCGCTATTAATAAACGGTCCGATTACCACGTTTGCTCCTGCATACCCATTATCATCTTGATACTAAAGACAATTGGCTGGGTGAAATTATGTTTCAGATTGCATTATTATGCCGCTAATTTCAGACAAAATGTTTGTTTATCTGTGAGGTTTTAGCTCTGGATTTTATCTTGCGCCTGTAAGTGAAAGGTGCCATGATTGCGCGAATTTTCTCCTGTCTGAATGGGGCTGCCTGGGATGAAATTACTCCCCCTACATCGCCTTCAATATCGCCTTTTTGCGCGACGCTTGTCCCTTCCTGCAACATATCTTACCACTCCCACCATGCGGTGAAGGCAGCGCACGCTCACTGCAGGATAACAGTAAGATCAGAGGCTATCTGCTTTTACTGATGTCTGGCGGTCGGGGCTGGTAACCAGTTTGACCTGTCATTTCGTGGGCAAAGCAATGCAGCTTTGCCGGGACTTTTGATTTTCCCGAAACGGGTTATTGCGCTTATGAAATCAATGAAAATTGCCGCCAGTGGTGAACTGGTCTCTCGTCTGTCCAGTCATCGTCAGGTGGTCTCGCTGGACAGTACCGATTTTACTGACGTTGCGGCAGTCGTCATTACCGTTGCGGACAGCCGCTGCGGGATCCTTGCTTTGCTTAAACGCACAGGTTTTCATTTACCCGTGTTTCTGTTCGCGGAGTCTAATGTGGATGTGCCAGCGGGCGTAAATGCGGTCATTCGCGGTCAGGCTCAGGAGTGGCTGGAGCTGGAATCTGCTGCCTGTCAGTATGAAGAAGATTTGCTGCCGCCGTTCTACGACACACTGACCCAGTATGTCGAAATGGGGAACAGCACGTTTGCCTGTCCGGGGCACCAACACGGTGAATTTTTTAAGAAGCATCCTGCGGGGCGGCATTTCTACGAATTCTTTGGTGAGAATCTGTTTCGTGCGGACATGTGCAACGCTGACGTTAAGCTTGGCGATCTGCTGATTCATGAAGGGTCAGCGAAACATGCGCAGAAATTTGCCGCTAAAGTTTTCCACGCGGATAAAACCTACTTTGTACTGAACGGGACCTCTGCGGCCAATAAAGTGGTGACCAATGCGCTGCTGACGCGTGGGGATCTGGTGCTTTTTGACCGTAACAACCATAAGTCGAACCACCACGGCGCGCTGATCCAGGCGGGCGCCACGCCGGTTTATCTGGAAGCGGCGCGTAATCCGTTTGGCTTTATCGGCGGCATTGATGAGCACTGCTTTGATGAGCAGTACCTGCGTCAGCAGATCCGTGAAGTTGCGCCACAAAAGGCTGACCAGCCGCGTCCGTTCCGTCTGGCGATCATTCAGCTCGGCACTTATGACGGGACGATCTACAACGCCCGGCAGGTGATCGACAAGATCGGTCACCTGTGCGATTACATCCTGTTTGATTCCGCATGGGTTGGATACGAGCAATTTATCCCGATGATGGCCGATGGCTCACCACTGCTGTTGGAGCTTAATGCTAACGATCCGGGGATCTTTGTCACTCAGTCAGTACACAAACAACAGGCCGGGTTCTCGCAAACCTCGCAGATCCACAAAAAGGATAACCACATTCGCGGCCAGGCGCGGTTCTGTCCGCATAAGCGGCTGAACAACGCTTTTATGCTGCATGCTTCCACCAGTCCGTTTTACCCGCTGTTTGCGGCGCTGGATGTTAACGCCAAAATTCATGAAGGCGAGAGCGGTCGTCGGCTATGGGCGGAATGCGTGGCGTTGGGAATCGAGGCCCGCAAAGCGATTATTGCCCGCTGTAAGATGATTCAGCCGTTTATTCCCCCGGTGGTTGATGGCAAACCATGGGAAACCTATCCGACGGCGGTGATTGCCAGCGAGCGTCGCTTCTTTAGCTTTGAGCCTGGCGCAAAATGGCATGGTTTTTCCGGTTACGCGCGCGACCAGTATTTTGTCGATCCCTGCAAGCTGTTGTTAACCACTCCGGGCATTGATGCGCAAACCGGGCAATATACTGAGTTTGGTATTCCGGCGACGATTCTGGCGCATTACCTGCGTGAAAACGGCATTGTGCCGGAGAAATGCGACCTCAACTCGATTCTGTTCCTGCTGACCCCGGCTGAAAGCGCAGAGAAAATGGCGCAACTGGTGGCGATGCTGGCGCAGTTTGAGCAACACATTGAGAACGACACGCCGCTGGCTGAAGTGCTGCCCACTATCTTCAACAAGTATCCGGTGCGCTACCGGGATTACACGCTGCGTGAACTGTGTCAGGAGATGCACTCACTGTACGTCAGCTTTGATGTGAAAGATCTGCAAAAAGCGATGTTCCGTCAGGAGAGTCTGCCTGCCGTGGCGATGAATCCGCAGGATGCGAACAGCGCTTTTATTCGTGGTGATGTTGAACTGGTGCGTATTTGTGATGCCGCTGGCCGCATTGCGGCGGAAGGTGCGCTGCCTTATCCTCCGGGCGTGCTGTGCGTGGTACCGGGTGAAGTCTGGGGCGGGGCGGTGCAACAATACTTCCTGGCGTTGGAAGAGGGGGTAAACCTGCTGCCTGGTTTCTCGCCGGAGCTGCAAGGCGTTTACAGTGAGACGGATGCAGACGGCATTAAGCGTCTGTATGGATATGTTCTGAAGTAAAAGCCGGATGGCACTAAACGCTTATCCGGCTTACGAACTGGTCAAAAAGAAGGTCACCTGATGGTGACCTTCTTTCATCAATAAAGATTAGTGTGCGATGGTCTGCGTGCCTGCCGGAGTGCGTACGTGTTTGTATTTAAACAGCGCAACGAAGGCAAAAGCCAGAACCAGCGAGTAACCTGCGAAGATCAGCCACACGGTCTGCCAGTCGGTAATACCGTTCAGCGTATAGTGTTCAACCACTTTGCCGCTCACCAGACCGCCCAGAATACAACCGAAGCCGTTGGTCATCATCAGGAACATACCCTGTGCGCTGGCACGAATTTCAGGGCGAACCTCTTTCTCCACGAACACGGAGCCAGAGATGTTGAAGAAGTCGAAGGCGCAGCCGTAAACAATCATCGACAGAACCAGCAGTACGGTACCGAACGGCGTAGGATCGCCGTAGGCAAACAGGCCGAAGCGCAGCATCCACGCGACGATACTGATCAGCATCACGTTCTTAATACCGTAACGGCTTAAGAAGAACGGGATGGTCAGGATAAACAGCGTCTCGGAAATCTGTGAAATCGACATCATCACCGATGCGTGTTCAACGATAAAGCTACCAGAGAACAGCGGGTTGTTATCGAAGCTGTGCAGGAAGGTATTACCGAACATATTGGTAATTTGCAGCTCCGCGCCCAGCATCATAGAGAAGATGAAGAAAATCGCCATACGCTTGTTTTTAAACAGCGCAAAGGCATCCAGACCCAGCATAGACGACCAGCTCTGGTTTTTCTGCTGATTGGCGACCGGAATATGCGGCAGCGTCAGGGTGAACAGTACCAATATCAGGGACAATGTCGCACCGATATACAACTGCATATGGCTCAGTTCAAAGCCGGAGAAGCTTACTGCCCACATCGCCAGAATAAAGCCGATGGTGCCCCAGATACGGATTGGCGGGAAGTCAGTTACGATATCCATTCCGGCTGATTGCAGGCGATAGTAGGAGATGGTGTTGATTAACCCCAGCGTTGGCATATAGGCCAGAGAGTTAAGCAAGATCACAAAGAACATGGCGCCTGGCGTGGTGACTTCGGCTGCGGCGAACAGCGTCCCTGCGCCGACCAGATGGCAAAGGGCGTAAACCCACTTCGCACTGATCCATTTGTCGGCCACGATCCCTAACAGCGTCGGCATAAACACGGCGGCGATCCCCAGCGAGCTATACACCGCGCCAATGGATGCACCATCGAATTTAAGGGTGACAAACATATAGGAGCCGAGAGTAGTCAGCCAACTACCCCATAAGCAGAACTGCAGAAACGAGAGAACTTTCAGCTGCAGCTTAAGATTCATGTTAATTTCCTCACACCGTAATGCGGATGAATGTTTTAAAAGGCACATTTGCCGTGGCTATATGATGTGATTCTATCAATGAGCAGCACTCTTTTTTTGTTACCTGTGACAAATATTTGCAAACAATTTCTAATTGCAAGGCAAAAGAGTGATGTGGTTAACACTTTTGGCTCTTCTGGCCCCCGTTTTAGGGGGCAGAAGAGGGATACATTAGCGACGTCGATATGATTTTTGTGCGGAATTGACCTTGTAAAGGTATCGGCGTGATTCAGCTGATGGGTGTCGGGTGGTCAGAGTTTGATAAACGTCTCCCGGGGACATGCTGTTAATGATATTCGCGGCCTGAATTTTATCATTCGAGAACACGCGCAGCACGCTGCCAGCACCGCCGTTATACGCGGTGATCACCGCATAGCGACGCGAGGTTGGATTATCAATGCCGCCCAAATAGACATTGTTGAGCATGGCCAGATAAGCCGTGCCGGTATCAATGTTGCTGGCCGGGTCAAACAGGAAACTGCGGCTAGGTGTGCCTGAGCGCCCTTGCGAGCGGAACACATCTTTACCGGCACTGTGCTGTACCACCTGCATCAGTCCCAGCGCATCGGCATGGCTGACCGCATACGGGTTAAACGAGGATTCGGTTTGCATGATGGCCAGAATCAGCGACTCGTCGACGCCATACTTACGCGATGCCTGACGCACCATGCCGATGTATTTATGTGCGCGCTTATCAAGGTGGTTTGGTACCAGATTGATCGTTACGCTATAAATGATACGCAGACCATTGCTGCGGCTTTTAAGTCGCGTTTGCAGCAGGTAGTTGGCAAAGTTGGTTGCACGTCCCTCCCAACGAATTGGCTGGCCGGTATTATCGACCACCTGTCCGTACAGGAACGGCTCTTTGGAAATCTTAATGTCGTCGACATCAGAATAGAGATCGATAGAACCCGGATCATCGCCCATCAGCAACGTCTTGATAATTGCCCGACGCAGATGCCCGGCAGGATCTGTCCCGGCAATGGTCTCGACGGTTATCGTACCGTCATCAAAGTTGATGTGGCTGCGGGTTTGGTACTGATCGGTATACTTTACGTAGTCCTTCGGACCCGCAATCAGCACTTCCTTAAACCCCCACAGATTCTCAATGTTATGGGCAAATTGCCCCATCAGAATGTCAAAACCGTTGGTATCCTTGACCCAGGCTTCGTTATAGGAATCGCCTTTTTTGGTCGAGCTGGAACAGGAGATGAGCAACGGCGCAATAACGGCAAGCGCGAGAAATTTTTTCATCATTCCGGGAGTGCGTGTTGTGTTTGTTATTTGCAAGGACCAGATTAAATCGTCGGCCGGATCAGCGCAGCGCTATCCGGCAACGGATTTTATGACTCTGGCGTATAGCCTTCAATATGCACATCCTTACCTTCAAACAGGAAGTTAATCATCTCCTGTTCCAGTAACTTACGGTGTTCGACGTTCATCATATTGAGTTTTTTCTCGTTAATCAGCATGGTCTGTTTATGCTGCCATTGCGCCCATGCTTCTTTAGAAATCTCGTTATAAATGCGTTTTCCCAGATCGCCCGGGTACAGCTGAAAATCCTGGCCTTCTGCTTCGCGTTGCAGGAAAGTGCAAAAAATCGTTCTGCTCATAAAAAATCCTCTCTATCGACCGCTACGTTAAACCTGTGTACCGGCATGTAATTGCTGTAACAAACGCTCCACGGGAGCCGCCAGTCCAACAGATGGCGGTTGCGCTAAGTTATACCAGAGCGCATTGCCTTCATCCATGCATGAACTGAATGAAGACACGGGAAGCCACATAGGCACAATATCTAAGTGGAAATGGCTAAAGGTATGGCGAAACGCATTAAGTTGGGTCAGATTATCTGCGTTAATTTGTCGTTGCGCCAGCCAGTTGCGCAGTCCATCTTCGTCGTCAAACTGCGGAAAACAGTATAAACCACCCCATAAGCCGCTGGGCGGTCGCTGCGCGAGCAGCACTTCGTCATCATGCTGTAGCAGTAAAAAATAGGCCGTACGTTCCGGTAACGTCTGTTTGGGTTTTTTACCAGGATACAGCGCCCAGCTTGCATTGGCGGCCGCTACACAGCCATTCTCTAGCGGACATAGCGAACATTTAGGCTTTGAACGTGTACAAACCATAGCGCCTAAATCCATCATCGCCTGGTTAAACCGCTCAACGCCGTGGGCAGGCGTAACCTGCTCGCTCAGCTCCCACAGTCTTTTTTCGATCTCTTTTTTCCCCGGCCAGCCGCTTACAGCATAACAGCGAGCCAGCACGCGTTTGACGTTACCGTCGAGAATCGGAAAATGCTGACCCAGAGAGAGTGAAAGGATCGCGCCTGCGGTTGAGCGTCCAACGCCTGGCAGGGCGGCTACCTCATCAAAGGTTTGCGGAAAAGTACCGCCATGCAGCGACACAACCTGCTGCGCGGCTTTATGCAAATTACGCGCACGGGCGTAATAGCCCAGCCCGGTCCATAAATGCAGGACTTCATCCAGCGGCGCATGGGCCAAATCCGTTACCGTCGGGAAGCGCGTCATAAAGCGCTCAAAATAGGGGATAACGGTGGCAACCTGAGTTTGTTGCAGCATCACCTCAGAGAGCCATACTTTGTAAGGCGTCTTGTCAATTTGCCAGGGCAGCGTCTTGCGCCCGTATTTGTCGTACCAGCTCAAAACCTGAGCTGAAAATTGAGAGGCTTGCATGATTACCGTTTCATTATTGCCGGGGGCAAGATTGCAGCACAGCGGCAACGGGGTGTAAACCGGAACTTTCCGCTGCTCACTTTCTTCCTTTACTTGCATCCGGCAACTAACTTTGGATAATGCCCGTTTTCAGAACTCAAACACAGCAGACTAAACTTTTATGAAGAACGACGTCATTTCACCGGAATTTGATGAAAACGGCCGCCCTCTGCGCCGGATTCGTAGTTTTGTTCGTCGCCAGGGGCGACTGACGAAAGGGCAGGAACACGCGCTGGAAAACTACTGGCCGGTGATGGGCGTTGAGTTCAGCGAAGAGCCTGTAGATTTCGCTGCGCTGTTTGGTCGCGATGCGCCAGTCACGCTTGAAATTGGTTTTGGGATGGGGGCTTCGCTGGTGGCGATGGCGAAAGCGCGTCCGGAACAGAATTTCCTCGGCATCGAGGTTCACTCGCCGGGCGTTGGCGCGTGTCTGGCTTCAGCCCATGAAGAGGGCGTCGAGAACTTGCGTGTCATGTGCCATGATGCCGTTGAAGTCCTGCATAAAATGATTCCTGACAATTCTTTATCTATGGTTCAGCTGTTTTTCCCTGACCCGTGGCATAAAGCACGTCATAATAAACGCCGTATCGTTCAGGTACCGTTTGCTGAGCATATCTTAAGTAAGTTGAAGCTGGGCGGCGTGTTCCATATGGCAACTGACTGGGAAGCGTATGCGGAGCACATGCTGGAAGTGATGTCCTCTATCGACGGGTATAAAAACCAGTCAGAGAGTAACGATTATGTACCGCGCCCACAATCGCGCCCGGTAACCAAATTTGAACAACGTGGTCATCGTCTTGGCCACGGCGTATGGGACTTAATGTTCGAGAGGGTGAAATAATGGCAAAGAACCGTAGCCGTCGTTTGCGTAAAAAAATGCACATCGACGAATTCCAGGAAATAGGATTTTCGGTTGCATGGCGTTTCCCGGAAGGTACATCTGGAGAGCAGGTCGATAAAATCGTTGATGACTTTATCGATGAGGTTATCGAACCGAACAAACTGGCCTTTGACGGCAGCGGCTATCTGGCCTGGGAAGGTCTGATCTGTCTGCAGGAAATCGGCAAATGCACCGAAGAACATCAGGCAATCGTCCGTAAGTGGCTGGAAGAGCATAAACTTGAAGAAGTGCGCACCAGCGAACTTTTCGATATTTGGTGGGACTAAGTAGCACAGGGTCGGCAAATGCCGGCCCGATTTGTATTGAGGGAAAGATATGATGCGCAAAACGCTGCTGGCGGCAGTCCTCACGTTCACGGCGATGGCCGCACATGCCGATTACAAGTGCAGCGTCAC
Source organism: Citrobacter sp. TBCS-15 (assembly GCF_005280815.1). NCBI lineage: Bacteria > Pseudomonadati > Pseudomonadota > Gammaproteobacteria > Enterobacterales > Enterobacteriaceae > Citrobacter > Citrobacter sp. TBCS-15. The sequence continues at coordinate 328,357 of NZ_SZWK01000101.1, forward strand.
CCCACGTGACGATGTGATTTTGAGCCCACAAACGGTGCAGGTAAAAGGCGAAAACGGCGATCTGGTCATTACCCAGGCCGGTGATGTCACCTTTAACGGTAAGCTGTACAACCTCAACGCCGCACAGCGTGAGCAGGCTAAAGATTATCAGGCGGCGTTGCGTAGCAGCCTGCCGTGGATTGACGAAGGTGCCAGAGCGCGCGTAGAGAAAGGTCGCGTGGCGCTGGACAAAATCATCGCCAAAGAGGTCGGTGAAAGCAGCAACATGCGTGGCCGCTTAACCAAGCTGGATGCGCAATTGAAAGCGCAGATGAACCGCATCATCGAACATCGTACTGATGGGCTGACCTTCCACTATAAGGCGATTGACCAGGTCCGCGCCGACGGGCAGCAATTAGTGAATCAGGCGATGGGCGGCATTTTGCAGGACAGCATCAACGAGATGGGCGCCAAAGCTGTGCTCAAAGGCGGTGGTAACCCGCTGCAGGGCGTGCTCGGGAGCCTCGGTGGTTTGCAAACCTCAATTCAGAACGAATGGAAGAATCAGGAACAAGACTTCCAGCAGTTTGGCAAAGATGTTTGTGCCCGCGTCGTGACGCTGGAAAACGATCGTAAAACGCTGGTTAGCACGCTGAAATAATTTTCACCTCTTTTTAACGGCACAGAAACATTCTGTGCCGTTTTATTTTGTATCTTTCTGTTTTTTTGATATCCATCTCTAAGAATGGCAATTTGATGGAGATATAAATCTGGTTAATTGGAACTCGTCACATTATTCATCTGTAAGATAGACATAATGCTGCAAATTCAAGTAACTGGAGAAATAACATGGAGTTTTTCAAGAAAACGGCACTTGCCGCACTGGTTATGGGTTTCAGCGGCGCGGCGCTTGCACTGCCAAACATCACTATTTTAGCAACCGGCGGAACCATTGCCGGCGGTGGTGATTCCGCGACAAAATCTAACTACACGGCAGGCAAGGTAGGCGTAGAGAATCTGGTTGAAGCCGTACCTCAGTTGAAAGACATCGCGGTTGTTAAAGGCGAGCAGGTGGTGAACATCGGCTCTCAGGATATGAATGACGACGTCTGGTTAACGTTGGCGAAAAAGATTAACACCGAGTGTGATAAAACCGACGGTTTCGTGGTGACGCATGGTACGGATACCATGGAAGAAACCGCCTATTTCCTCGACCTGACCGTCAAGTGCAACAAGCCGGTAGTGCTGGTTGGCGCAATGCGTCCGTCTACAGGGATGAGCGCCGATGGCCCGTTCAACCTGTATAACGCAGTGGTGACGGCTGCAGACAAAGCCTCTGCCAACCGTGGCGTGCTGGTGGTGATGAACGACACCGTGATGGATGGTCGCGACGTGACCAAAACCAACACTACCGATGTAGCCACCTTCAAATCCGTTAACTATGGCCCGCTGGGCTACATCCATAACGGCAAGATTGACTACCAGCGTACGCCTGCGCGTAAGCACACCACGTCTACTCCGTTCGATGTGTCTAAGCTGACCGAACTGCCGAAAGTGGGGATTGTTTACAACTACGCTAACGCCTCGGATCTGCCAGCCAAAGCGCTGGTCGACGCGGGTTATGCGGGTATCGTCAGTGCGGGTGTAGGTAACGGCAACTTGTATAAAACGGTATTCGATACGCTGGCCACTGCCGCGCATAAAGGTACCGTCGTGGTGCGTTCCTCCCGTGTACCAACCGGCTCCACCACGCAGGATGCTGAAGTTGATGATGCGAAATACGGCTTTGTGGCTTCAGGTTCTCTGAACCCGCAAAAAGCGCGTGTTCTGCTGCAGCTTGCGCTGACGCAAACCAAGGATCCTAAGCAGATCCAGGAAATGTTTAATCAGTATTAATCGATGCAGGTGGCTGCGCTTATCGCCCTAACCCTGTAGGCCTGATAAGCGCAGCGCCATCAGGCAATTTGCCGGATGGCGGCTCAAGGCCTTATCCGGCCTACATCGTTACCGTATTACTCCGCCAGAAACAGCTCCAGCAGCGAATTCAAAAACAGCTTACCGTGTTGGGTAATCTGCCAGTATTCATCGCATTCACTCAGGTAACCCTGGGCGATAGCTGCATTAATCTGTCCACGAATAATGTCTTCGGCAAGCCCGGTGTATTGCGTGAATTCTGCACGCGGCGCGGCCTCCAGTAACCGGAAACGATTCATAAAGAACTCGAACGGCTTGTCGGCTTCGGCAACATCACGCTGGCTTTCCAGGTAACGTCCTTGCATGTATCCGCGTGGATGCCGCGTTTTGGTGGTGCGCAAAATGCGTCCGTCCGGGAAAGTGATTTTGCCGTGCGCGCCACAGCCAATGCCAAGATAGTCGCCAAAACGCCAGTAATTGAGATTGTGCTGACACTGATAGCCCGGCTTCGCATAGGCTGAGGTTTCGTACTGCTGATACCCCGCTGCAGTCAGCAACTGGTGGCCTTGCTCAAAAATATCCCACAGTGCGTCATCGTCCGGTAGAACCGGCGGACGCGAACTAAATAGCGTGTTGGGTTCGATGGTCAACTGATACCAGGAAAGATGCGGCGGGTTGAGCGCGATGGCCTGCTGCAAATCATTCAATGCTTCTTCCAGCGACTGATCCGGCAGGCCGTGCATCAGATCGAGATTAAAGCTACGTAGCCCCAGACCGCTCGCCAGGTGTGCTGCACGTTTGGCTTCTTCCGGCCCGTGAATACGTCCCAGACGCTTAAGTTTGGCGGCGCTAAAGCTCTGTACGCCAATGGAGATTCGGTTTACGCCTGCGCGTTGATAATCAACGAAGCGATCGGCTTCCACCGTACCAGGATTCGCCTCCATCGTGATTTCTGCATCCGCGGCCAGCTTCAGACGTGCGCGCACGCCGTCGAGCAGCGTTTGCATTGCCGGGCCAGAAAGCAGGCTCGGCGTACCACCACCGATAAAAATGGTCTTTACTTCACGTCCCTGGGCGTGGGCCACCTCAGTATCCAGATCGCTCAGCAGATGCTGCACATAGTCGTCATGAGGAACGTCGCCCTTCAGCGCATGCGAGTTGAAGTCGCAGTACGGGCATTTTTGCACGCACCACGGGATGTGAATATAAAGACTTAGCGGCGGAAGCTTAACCATTACGCAGGGCATCCAGCAGCAACTTCAGCGCCTGTCCGCGGTGAGAAATCGCACTTTTCTCTTCACGGGTCAGTTCAGCCGCCGTTTTCCCTTCAGTCGGCACAAAGAATATCGGGTCGTAGCCAAAGCCACCGTTTCCGGCAGGTTCACGGGTAATAATACCCGGCCAGCTTCCGTGGCAAACTACCGGCGTTGGATCGTCTGCGTGGCGCATATAGACCAGCACGCAGTGGAACTGTGCCTGGCGCTTGTCATCAGGAACATCCTGCAGGGTATGAAGCAGTTTTTCCAGGTTCTGCCTGTCGGTCGCATCTTCGCCGGAATAGCGGGCCGAATAGATGCCTGGCGCGCCGCCAAGGGCGTTCACCGCCAGACCAGAGTCATCAGCAATGGCCGGCAGTCCGGTAATTTGCGCTGCATGACGCGCCTTCAGAATGGCATTCTCAATAAACGTCAGCCCGGTCTCTTCTGCAGAATCAACACCCAGATCCGTTTGGGCAACGACATCAAGACCGAAATCACTCAGAAGAGAGGCGAGTTCACGCACTTTACCGGCATTGCCGGTCGCGAGGACAACTTTTTGCATGGGATACCTAATCAGTTAGCGCCGCAATTTCGGGCGGGATCTGTTGCGGATGAATGATTTTAACCTGTTTGTGACGGCCAAGCTCGCCCTTCTCAATGATGACCTGGCTCTTTGCCACACGGAACTGTTTGCCGAGAAACTTCACCAGATGGCTATTCGCTTGCCCATCCACCGGCGGGGCGGTAATGGCGACTTTAACTTCGTCGCCATGTAAACCCACAATACTGTCACGGCTGGCTTTAGGCTGAATGTAGAGCCGTAAAACCAGACCGTCGTCGCAGGGTGTAACGGCACTCATAGCGCCATCCACAGCCCCGGCAGCAGCATATTGCCTGTCGCCTGTAACACTTCCGCGATACCCATGTTAATCACATAGAGCAGCAGAACCAGAATCATCGGCGAGAAATCGATGCCGCCCATGCCCGGGAGTATACGACGGATAGGACGCAGCAGCGGGTCTGCCAGTTGGATCAGTACATATTCCACAGGGCTACGGCCCTGGCTGACCCAGCTCATAATTGCCATCACCAGCAGTACCCAGAAAATCAGCAGCCCGATGGTCTTGAGGACAATCAGTACGGCGGCAATCCAGATAATCGGCTGGAACGTGACCACCTTAAACAGCACGATTGCCTTGATAAAGCTGAGAACGAGCGCAACTAATGCCGAGGCGCTGTCAATCGGCCCCATCGGGGGGATCACACGGCGTAACGGCCCAATAACAGGCTGAGTGATTTTCACTATAAACTGCGAGAACGGGTTGTAAAAATCGCAGCGATACCATTGCATCCACACGCGTAGCAGCAGCGCCATGGTATACAGCTCAATTACCGTTGAGAGCAGGAAGGTCAACGTATTCATGGTGTTCCTTAGTTTTCCTTATTTTTTAGTGTAATCACGAGCACCAAAAATGGCGGTGCCGATGCGCACCATCGTGCTACCCGCCGCAATTGCGGCATCCATATCATCAGACATCCCCAGTGAGAGGGTGTCGATGCCTGGGTAGCGTGTTTTCAACCCGGTAAATGCTACAGCCATTTGCTGTGCAACTTCAAACTGCCTTACATAATCTGACTCAGGCGCCGGAATTGCCATCAGACCACGCAGGTTAATACGCGGCAATGCGACGACTTCAGCGGCCAGTGCATCAAGCTCTGAAAGCAGAATTCCTGACTTACTGTTCTCATCGCTGATATTTATTTGGATCAGCACATTCAGCGGCGGCAGTTCTGCCGGGCGCTGCTCGCTCAGACGGGTGGCGATGCGCAGACGATCAATGGTATGACACCAGTCAAAATGTTCAGCGACCAGACGGCTTTTGTTGGACTGCAGCGGGCCGATAAAGTGCCACTGCAGATCGTTGACGCCTTGTTCCTGGAAATAGCGGATTTTATCCACCCCTTCCTGCACATAATTTTCACCGAAGGCACGCTGCCCTGCGGTAATGGCTTCTTCGATGGCGCTCGCAGGTTTGGTTTTACTGACTGCAAGCAATGTAACTTCTTCTGAAGACCGCCCGCAACGCGTCGCGGCGGCTGAGATTTTGTCCCGGACATGTGCCAGGTTATGCGCGATATCGTTCATTTTCCGAGGATGTTCATATGAATATGGAAGAAATAGTGGCCCTTAGTGTAAAGCATAACGTGTCGGATCTACACCTGTGCAATGCATGGCCTGCGCGTTGGCGCATACATGGAAATGTCGAAATCGCGCCGTTTACCACGCCTGACGTAGAGACGTTGCTGATGTGCTGGCTCAGCGAGCAACAACAGGTACAGTGGCAGAAACAGGGGCAGCTGGATTTTGCCATTACGCTGACGAACTCACGGCGTCTGCGCGCGAGCGCATTTGTTCATCAGCAGGGAATCTCTCTGGCGCTAAGGCTGTTGCCGCTTGATTGCCCATGTTTAGATGATCTCCAGACTCCCGCCGCCTTAGCTGAGCTGCTGCATAGCGAAAATGGATTAATTCTGGTGACAGGCGCCACCGGCAGCGGTAAATCAACGACCCTGGCGGCGATGGTGTCATATCTTAACCAGCACGTTGCGGGACATATTTTGACGCTGGAAGATCCCATTGAATATCGTTACACCAGCCAGCGTTGTCTCATTCAACAACGGGAGGTGGGCGTACACTGCGCTTCTTTCGCCGCCGGTTTGCGCGGCGCGCTGCGCGAAGATCCTGACGTCATTCTGCTGGGAGAGCTGCGCGATGTGGAAACCATTCGTCTGGCGTTAACGGCTGCGGAAACCGGGCATCTGGTGCTGGCAACGTTACACACGCGAGGGGCGGCGCAGGCCATTGCACGGCTGGTGGATACCTTTCCCGCACAGGAGAAAGATCCGGTGCGTAATCAGCTGGCAGACAGCCTGCGGGCAGTGCTTGCGCAAAAGCTGGAACAAGATAAGCAGGGAGGACGCGTGGCGCTATTCGAACTGCTCGTCAACACGCCGGCTGTCGGTAACCTGATCCGTGAAGGGAAAACGCATCAGCTACCCGGCATAATGCAAACCGGGCAACAGACAGGCATGCAGACGTTTACGCAGAGCCAGCAGCAGCGCCAGGCGCAGGGACGGCTTTAGTAGCCCTGCTCGAAATAGCTTTCGAGAATAATAACGGCAGAAGCGGAGTCCACTTTACCTTTATTCAGTGCCCGGTACCCGCCTTGCTCAAACAGGCCGGAGCGGGCTTCGACGGTACTCAAACGCTCATCATGCAACGTCACGGTAACGCCAAAACGACCATGAATACGGTTAGCAAACTTGCGTGCGCGTGCGGTAAGGGGTTGTTCGGTGCCATCCATATTGAGCGGTAAGCCGACAATGATTTCGTCCGGCTGCCATTCTTTCAGCAGACGTTCAATCAGATTCCAGTCCGGCGTACCGTCCTGTGCTTTGATCGCGGGCAAGGGTCTCGCGGTACCGGTAATGCGCTGACCAATTGCGACGCCAATGCTTTTTGTACCAAAGTCGAAAGAGAGTAATGTTCCGCTCATCAGGCATGTCCCGCCACGCCAGGCATGGTAAGAATATCTATCCCGATAAGTTTTGCCGCATCACGCCAGCGGTCGGCAATCGGCGTTTTAAACAAGATGTTGAGATCGGCGGGGGCCGTAAGCCAGGCGTTATCCAGCAGTTCTTGTTCCAGCTGGCCTTTTTCCCATGATGAATAGCCTAACGCAACCAGCACCTCAGAGGGTTGCTCCTGCGTACCTAAGGTTTCTAATACATCGCGGGAGGTGGTGATGATGGTGTTATCTGAAATGCGGATACTGGATGCAAAGCGTGACGGCGGGGTATGCAGAATAAATCCACGGTCTTCCGCCAGCGGTCCGCCGAGCATCACCGGTTTATCCAGACGAATAGCCGGATCGCGCGCTTCAGGGGTAATTTTCAGCTTTTCCAGAATCCCTTCAATTTGTAAGTTTTCCAGAGGCTTATTGATGATAATCCCCATTGCTCCGTTCTCATTGTGTTCACAGATATACACCACGGAACGGCGGAAAATCGGATCCTGGAGAGCAGGCATGGCAATAAGAAAGTGATGCTGTAAATTCATTGTCAGAGGTTCTGTTTCCTGGTTCAAAAAAGCAACAGCGCCCAGTATGCGTACAAATACGAGCGCTGTCACTATGAGTATTGGTAGGATCCCTTCTACCGGCGAGTTCTTTTATTTTTGCAAACGTGCCTCAATGGCATCCATCAACATACCGGTAATCGAAACCGGGAATTCTGCTTCAATCTCACGAATACAGGTTGGACTGGTGACGTTAATTTCCGTCAGGCGATCGCCAATGATATCCAGACCGACAAAAATTAATCCCTTCGCTTTCAGCGTTGGCCCAATGCGGCGGGCAATTTCCCAGTCGCTGTCGGTTAATGGACGCGGCTCGCCACGGCCACCGGCGGCCAGGTTGCCACGGGTTTCACCACCCTGCGGAATACGCGCCAGGCAGTACGGAACGGGTTCGCCATCCACAACCAGTACGCGTTTGTCGCCGTCTTTAATCGCTGGCAAATAGTTCTGCGCCATGCAGTAGCGGGTACCATGTTCGGTCAGCGTTTCGGCAATGACTCCGAGGTTCGGGTCACCTTCTTTCACGCGGAAAATAGATGCGCCGCCCATGCCGTCCAGCGGCTTGAGAATGATGTCGCTATGTTTTTGCCAGAAGGCTTTCAGCTGCGCTTTGTTACGTGTGACCAGCGTTTCTGGCGTCAGGTCGGCAAACCATGCGGTGAACAGTTTTTCGTTGCAATCGCGCAGGCTCTGCGGTTTGTTGACGATTAACGTCCCTTTTTCTTCTGCACGTTCCAGAATATAGGTCGCGTAAATGAACTCAGTATCAAATGGCGGATCCTTACGCATCAGAATCACATCCAGATCGGCCAACGGGAGATCCTGCTCACCCTTGAACTCATACCATTTGTCGTAGTTCTGCTCTACGCTCAGGGTCCGCGTACGGGCGCGGGCTTCACCGTTGATCAGATAAAGATCGGCCATCTCCATATAGTGAATTTCGTAACCACGACGTTGTGCTTCCAGCAGCATAGCGAAGCTGGAATCCTTCTTGATGTTGATGCTTGCGATGGGATCCATCACGATGCCGAGCTTGATCATTGTTCTTCTCCGTTAGCCCAGATCGCCAAAACGCACCTGTAGCGCGGTAATGGCGGTGAGCGCAGTTGTCTCAGTACGCAGAACGCGAGGTCCTAACAGAATATCAGTAAACTGATAACGTGCGGTCATGGCAATTTCATCTGCCGACAGTCCACCCTCCGGGCCAATCAGCAAGCGGATGCGCTCTACCGGCAGCGGCAGCGTATTGATGCTGGCGCTGGCGCGAGGATGCAGGTTCAGTTTCAACCCTTCGTCCTGTTCCGCGCACCATGCTTCCAGATCCATTGCCGGGCGAATTTCAGGCACCCGGTTACGACCGCACTGTTCGCAGGCGGCAATGGCGATTTTCTGCCACTGCTGGAGCTTTTTGTTCAGGCGTTCACTATCCAGTTTAACGCCGCAGCGCTCAGAAAAAAGTGGCGTAATGAGGCTTACACCCAGTTCGATCGATTTCTGGATAGTAAATTCCATTTTTTCGCCGCGCGACATCACCTGGCCCAGGTGGATGTGCAACGGCGATTCACGATCGTCGAGTTCGGCGTTAAGCACTTTCACGTCCACGCTTTTCTTGCTTGCGTGAGTGATTTCGGCGTCAAACACCTGGTTGCTACCGTCAAACAGCTGTAGCGCCTGGCCAGGTCCCATACGCAGCACACGGCCGATATGGTTGGCGGCATCTTCACACAGTGAAATTTGGCTGCCGGAAACGAGTGGCTCAGGGTGATAAATGCGAGGAATGCGCATAGTTAAACATCCGCGTCATGGCCCTGGACTGCGAAAGGCCAGGGCATGGTTAAAAATATTGCCGCTAGTGTAGGTTAGCTCTTTTGCGCCTGGCAAGCGCGTTGCACATAGGGGTTATGGTTCCCCTGTACCTTCGCAATGCGTTCGTCACGCTCACACTCCCAGTCGGTGACCGGATATTGCTTGTTCCAGGCATTAAAAAGCTGGGTTTGTTGGCGGGAGAGCGTCAGGTCGTACTGGTCACGCATGTAAAAATAGGTACGAGCAATGGCACCGCGGGCGCGGGCTGGCGGCTCGGCAACTTTCTCTTTGAAGTCGACCTTCATGGCGCATTGCCCATACTGACCCTCGCCACCGTTCCACTGGCTGTACATGAAGTTAGCGCGATCGCCATTTACCTCACCCACCGCAGGTTGCAGGTTATGCATATCGCTTTCCATCTGGCGATAGACCGGATCTTTGGCGCAGTTTTTACGCCCTCCGTCCTGCCAGCACTGGCGCTGATGACCAAACTGCCAGGCGGGAACAACGTGTTCCCATTCGATACGACTGGCGCGGTTTTCGTTTTTTCGCACTTTATAGCCGCAGGATTCAAGGTCAACGACCCCTTTTTTACCTTGCCAGTTAATTTTGCAACCACAGTAGAAATCTCCCGGCGCATCGGCGTTAACTTTGACGCCTGCTGCTTTCGCCTGAGAAAAACTGTTGATACCTTCGGCTAACACCGGGCCAGAAAACGCAGCGGCTAACATGGCCGCGGCAAAAGAAAGATTACGGTACATCACGAACTCCGTGTCAAAACGAGCCCGCAACGTAGCGAAAGTTGTTCTTGTATGCAATCAGCTAGATCAGAAAGGTTCCTGATAATTCTGAATATTATTCTGCAATCAGTGGTTCGCCGCAATGGACGCAGCGGTAGGTGGCTTCACCGCGAACAACACGGTTATGGCGGCGAACGGTCAAGTGATGTTCCTGGCACTTACAGCGGTAAGCAAAGGTTTTACGCTGCACGGATTGCAGTTCAAACTGATGCGTGCGTCGGGCCGGGACGCCCAGCACACTCTCCATCATCCATTTCCACTCTTTTCCGTGCGGCGGGACGCGGCCAAAGTGCTTCCACACCAGCAAATGTGCTAGTTCATGGGGGACCACTTCGTTAACAAACGCATCGACGTTTTCCATCAGCAACACCGGGTTGAGGCGGATTTCGTAAGTTTGTAGCCACGCCGTGCCCGCGGCGGTTCCGCGCTGTTGGTAAACAAGCTTTGGCTCCGGGTAATGACGTTCGAGCTTGAGATTGGCCTGGGCGAGTTTTTCCCGCAGGCTGCGCATAACGGCTTGCTGGATGGCGATGGGAAGTCGGGAGGTTTTCATAACGCCAGAGGATAGTGCGACAGGGAAGGGACTGCAAGAGGAAGGCTCCCTCCCGCCCGGGGAGGAAGCCTTGAGTGATTAGTCGTGTGCGCCAATTTCGCGCAGTTTACGACCTTTCATCAGGTTACGTTCAATGTGTTCCAGAGAGACGTTTTTCGTTTCCGGGATTAGCCACAGAGTCAGGAAGATGAACAGTACGTTCAGACCGCCGTAGACCCAGAAGGTGTTAGCGCTGCCCAGCGAGTTCAGCATCGTCAGGAAGGTTGCGCCAACGATCATGTTAGCAATCCAGTTGGTTGCGGTAGAGCAGGTGATGCCGAAATCGCGGCCTTTCAGCGGCTGAATTTCAGAACACAGTACCCAAATCAGCGGACCGGCGCTCATCGCGAAGCCAACGATAAACATCAGCAGCATCAGCACGGCAAAGTACTGGGCGGCAGCGGAGTGGATACCCACATGCATCATAGTGCCCAGCACGCCCATACCCACCGCCATGACGATAAAGCCAAGAATCAGCGTAGGTTTACGGCCCCAGCGGTCAACCAGGCCAATGGCGATAAAGGTTGCCAGTACGTTGGTCAGGCCAACGATAACCGTTCCCCACATCTGCTCGGTGGTGTTGGTATAACCCGCCAGTTCAAAGATTTTTGGCGCGTAATACATAATGACGTTCATCCCGGTGAACTGCTGCATCACCTGTAACAGCACGCCAAGGAACACTGCGCGACGGAAGTTGCTGTTTTCTTTAAACAGCGCCCAGCCACTTTGTTTAACCTGCAGACTCTCACGAATTTCATCCAGCTCGCGTTTGGCCTCGGCGCTGGTATCACGCAGACGCAACAGAACGCGCTCGGCATCGACAAAACGACGTTTAGCTGCAAACCAACGTGGGCTGTCCGGCAGGAAGATAACGCCAACCAGCAGTAACAGAGCAGGGATAATGATTACGCCCAGCATCCAGCGCCATGCGCCGCTATAACTGAATGCGGTATCGGAGAGGTAAGCGCCGAGGATCCCGATGGTGATCATCAACTGATACATCGAGATCATGCTGCCGCGAATTTTTTCCGGTGCTATTTCGGACAGGTACAGCGGCGCAGTATAAGACGCAACACCAACGGCCAGGCCCAGCAGCACGCGGGAAACCAGCAGCACTTCAACGTTTGGCGCGGCGGCGGAGAACAATGAACCGGCAACAAACAGGATTGCGCCAATCATCAGGCTCTTTTTACGCCCCAGTTTGAAGGAGAGCCAGCCGCTGCCAACAGCGCCTACAGCCGCGCCAAACATCATTGAGCTCACCACCCATTCCTGAGTGTGCGGGGTAATTTGAAACTCGTCGGTGATGAACGGTAAAGCACCGGCAATAACACCGATATCCAGGCCAAAAAGTAATCCAGCCAGGGCTGCAAGAAAGCAGACAAAAAATGTCATGGCTTTGTTGGAACGCCCCGTTTTTTTATTGTCAGGCATGATGCCCTCCGGTTGGGTAGCTAGTTTTGTTGATGTTAAGGGTAGGTGAGTACGGGGTAAAAAAATGCGAATTACATCACATTAGTGTAATCGCTTACACTGGCATTCATTGCGTTTATCATTTATTTAATTGAAAAATAACGTTTTTTATAAGGGTGCGATAAAGCTGGTTGCCTGAAATTAAGACAATGCTGAAAGATAATGTAACAATGATGCACAAGAGATGGCCTGGATATGTTAATTCAAAGTGGGTGGAAACACTGCTTGATGTAATCGCTTTCATTTTCGTTCGAAAAGAGGATTGCGAGGCTGTTCTGGTAATGGTAGGTAGAAAGAAAATGTGCATAAAAAAAGACCAGCCGGGGCTGGTCTTAGGAAGTATACGCGTTCAGTCGTGGGTGAATTACTTCAGCCCGGCAGCGTCACGCAGCAGTTGCGCTTTGTCGGTTTTTTCCCAAGGGAAATGCTCGCGACCAAAGTGACCATAGGCTGCGGTTTCTTTGTAGATTGGGTGCAACAGATCCAGCATCTGAATCAGACCATATGGGCGCAGGTCAAAGAACTCACGCACCAGCAGGGTCAGCTGTTCTGAAGGCACTTTTTCGGTACCGAACGTTTCAACCATGATAGAGGTCGGTTCAGCCACGCCGATGGCGTAGGAAACCTGAATCTCACAACGGTCGGCCAGACCAGCGGCAACGATGTTTTTCGCGACGTAGCGCGCCGCATAGGCTGCGGAACGGTCAACTTTAGACGGATCCTTACCAGAGAATGCGCCGCCACCGTGACGAGCCATGCCGCCGTAGGTATCAACGATAATCTTACGACCCGTCAGACCGCAATCGCCCATTGGGCCGCCGATAACGAAACGACCGGTTGGGTTGATGAAGAATTTGGTAGAAGCATTCAGCCATTCAGTCGGCAGCACCGGTTTGATGATTTCTTCCATAACGGCTTCTTGCAGCGATTTCTGGTCGATATCTTCAGAGTGCTGAGTTGACAGAACAACCGCATCAATACCGACGATTTTGCCGTCGTCATACTGGAAGGTGACCTGGCTTTTTGCATCCGGACGCAGCCAGGATAAGGTGCCGTTTTTACGCACTTCAGCCTGACGCTGCACCAGACGGTGAGCATAGGTAATTGGCGCTGGCATCAGCACGTCGGTTTCGTTGGTGGCGTAGCCAAACATCAGGCCCTGGTCGCCCGCGCCCTGTTCCAGCGGATCGGCACGGTCAACGCCCTGGTTGATGTCCGGAGACTGTTTACCAATTGCGCTCAGTACCGCACAAGAGTTGGCGTCAAAACCCATGTCGGAATGCACATAGCCAATTTCGCGCACCGTGTTACGGGTGATCTCTTCGATATCGACCCATGCGCTGGTGGTGATCTCACCGCCAACTAAAACCATACCGGTTTTGACGTAGGTTTCGCAGGCAACGCGTGCTTTCGGATCCTGTTCCAGGATTGCATCCAGCACGGCATCAGAGATTTGGTCAGCGATTTTGTCAGGATGCCCTTCTGATACGGACTCGGACGTAAAAAGGTGTTTTGCCATATTTAATTTCACCTAAGGAGAATTTGGTTAGCTCAAACTGTCGAGTGGGATAGCCATGTGTAGAAGATTCTACCATGAGTCTGCAGATGACGGACACTGGCAGTCTGAGTGTTAATCGGTATAGATGGATTAACATCTGGACGGCTATTTTAGGACAGTTCTTCGCCTGATTTCCAGCTTTTTTTGAGTAAGGTCTCATTGTACTGAAAATGTAACTGGAAATTTTTCCTGACGGTGCTGGCAATGTGCGTATTTATCTTTTGCTTTTTGACTTTCTTATCGGTATAAAACGCGGCGCGCGGCTCATACAAAAAGCACACGACATTTTCATCGTGTTGCCACTTCCAGCCGGGTTAAAACTTTAGCTTTGGCTTGTGGGTTCGTTCCGTAAGGAGCAACCGTGGAGGTGATACGAGATAATGAACCGTTGTATTCTGCTGAATCTGTCGCACCGTTCTGGTGTACATATGTCCCCCGCAATCTGCATCTCTGCTTTGCATACCTGTCGATGTTATATACACAAAATCATTCATGTTGCGTCGAGGCGGCAAGTGAATGAGTCCCCTGAACGTACGAGTAGTACGTGACTGGGGCGAATGAGCGTAGCCAACAAAGAGGCTGCATGAAGGATGAAGTGTATACCCATCTCGGCGTATCTCAGGACTCAAGAGCCGGTAACGGTCACTAAGAACTGAACAAGGGCGCTCTTGGTAAACAAGAGTTTTCTCGTGGTTTCGCCGAACCGTCAGCAGTACGTTCGGTTACGTGTTTACAATGATATGAAAAAGAAACCGGTCGCACAGTCGGAGCGTCAGCACTATCTGCTGGAAATTCTGCCTGTATTTGGGTTGTTATCGCGTCTTTGGATTGCGATAGTAGTCAACTGTTTTACACTTGTTAATAAAATTTGAGGTTCGCTATGTCTGACGACATTTCTTTGGGTTCGCCTTCGTCAGCAGGCGAACACGGTGTACTACGCTCCATGCAGGAGGTTGCAATGAGTTCCGAGGAAGCCAGCAAGATGCTGCGTACTTACAATATTGCCTGGTGGGGTAATAACTACTATGACGTCAATGAACTGGGTCATATCAGCGTGTGCCCGGATCCGGACGTGCCAGAAGCGCGCGTTGACCTTGCTGAGTTGGTGAAAGCCCGTGAAGCGCAGGGCCAGCGTCTGCCTGCATTGTTCTGCTTCCCGCAGATCCTGCAACACCGACTGCGTTCGATTAACGCCGCGTTCAAACGCGCCCGCGAATCCTACGGCTACAACGGTGATTATTTCCTCGTTTACCCGATCAAGGTTAACCAACACCGTCGCGTGATTGAATCACTGATTCACTCCGGCGAACCGCTGGGACTGGAAGCGGGTTCCAAGGCTGAACTGATGGCCGTTCTGGCCCATGCCGGAATGACCCGTAGCGTGATCGTCTGTAACGGCTATAAAGACCGTGAATACATCCGTCTGGCGCTGATTGGCGAGAAGATGGGCCATAAGGTCTATCTGGTTATCGAGAAGATGTCTGAAATCGCCATTGTGCTGGATGAAGCTGAACGCCTGAATGTCGTTCCGCGTCTGGGCGTGCGTGCGCGTCTGGCGTCGCAGGGTTCCGGCAAGTGGCAGTCCTCCGGTGGTGAAAAATCCAAATTCGGCCTGGCGGCAAACCAGGTACTGCAACTGGTAGAAATTCTGCGCGAGCGCGGCCGTCTGGACAGCATTCAACTGCTGCACTTTCACCTCGGCTCGCAGATGGCGAACATTCGCGATATCGCCACCGGTGTGCGTGAGTCGGCCCGTTTCTACGTCGAGCTGCACAAGCTGGGCGTGAATATTCAGTGCTTCGACGTGGGCGGCGGCCTGGGCGTGGACTATGAAGGTACCCGTTCGCAATCCGACTGCTCCGTAAACTACGGCCTGAACGAATACGCCAACAACATTATCTGGGCGATTGGCGACGCTTGTGAAGAACATGGTCTGCCGCACCCAACGGTGATCACTGAATCGGGTCGTGCCGTTACCGCGCACCATACCGTGCTGGTTTCCAATATCATTGGCGTTGAGCGTAGCGAAATTACCGAAGCGACGCCTCCGGCAGACAACGCGCCGCGCTCCCTGCAAAGCATGTGGGAAACCTGGCAAGAGATGCACGAGCCGGGCACGCGCCGTTCGCTGCGTGAATGGCTGCACGACAGCCAGATGGACCTGCACGATATTCACGTTGGATACTCCTCTGGCACCTTTAGTCTGCAGGAACGCGCGTGGGCGGAGCAGCTCTATCTGAACATGTGCCATAATGTGCAAAAACAACTCGATCCGAGCAACCGCGCGCACCGCCCGATTATCGACGAGCTGCAGGAGCGGATGGCGGATAAGATTTACGTCAACTTCTCACTGTTCCAGTCAATGCCGGATGCGTGGGGGATCGATCAACTGTTCCCGGTGCTGCCGCTGGAAGGGCTGAACCAGGCGCCTGAGCGCCGCGCGGTGCTGCTGGATATTACCTGTGACTCTGATGGCGCTATCGACCATTACGTTGACGGGGATGGTATTGCCACCACTATGCCGATGCCGGAATACGACCCGGAGAACCCGCCGATGCTGGGCTTCTTTATGGTTGGCGCGTATCAGGAGATCCTCGGCAACATGCACAACCTGTTCGGCGATACCGAAGCAGTCGACGTGTTTGTTTTCCCTGACGGCAGCGTGGAAGTTGAGCTGTCTGACGAAGGTGATACTGTGGCGGATATGCTGCAGTACGTGCAGTTGGATCCGAAAACGCTGCTGACGCAGTTCCGTGATCAGGTGAAAAACACCGATCTGGACGCCGAGCTGCAACAACAGTTCCTCGAAGAATTTGAAGCGGGTCTGTACGGATACACCTATCTGGAAGACGAGTAAAGCTGTGCGGGTTCGCTTGAATCCGTACAAATTAACGGCGATAATTCGCCAAAACAAGTAGTCACGTAAATCAATCCCTTCCTCGTCGGGCTTAACGACGCGGAGGGGATTTTTTTTCATCGATTTTTAAAGAGGTCAGTACATGAGCACCTTAGGTCATCAATACGACAACTCCCTGGTTTCTAACGCCTTTGGTTTTTTGCGTCTGCCGATGAATTTCATGCCATACGACAGCGACGCCGATTGGGTGATTACTGGCGTGCCGTTTGATATGGCGACTTCCGGTCGTGCTGGCGGCCGTCATGGTCCGGCGGCGATCCGTCAGGTATCCACTAACCTGGCGTGGGAGCATAACCGCTTCCCGTGGAACTTCGATATGCGCGAGCGCCTGAACGTCGTGGACTGCGGCGATCTGGTCTATGCTTTCGGTGATGCCCGTGAAATGAGTGAGAAACTGCAGGCACACGCAGAGAAACTCCTTTCTGCGGGTAAGCGCATGCTCTCCTTTGGTGGCGACCACTTCGTCACGTTGCCGCTGCTGCGCGCGCACGCTAAGCACTTTGGTAAAATGGCGTTGGTGCATTTCGATGCCCACACTGATACCTACGCTAACGGTTGCGAATTCGACCACGGCACCATGTTCTATACTGCGCCGAGCGAAGGGCTGATCGACCCGAACCACTCGGTGCAGATTGGTATCCGTACCGAGTTCGACAAAGACAATGGTTTCACCGTGCTGGACGCCTGCCAGGTGAACGATCGCAGCGTGGACGACATCATCGCCCAGGTTAAGCAGATCGTCGGCGATATGCCGGTGTACCTGACCTTTGATATCGACTGCCTGGATCCTGCGTTTGCGCCAGGGACCGGCACGCCGGTGATCGGCGGCCTGACCTCCGATCGCGCGATCAAGCTGGTACGGGGTCTGAAAGATCTGAACATCGTCGGGATGGACGTGGTGGAAGTGGCGCCGGCTTACGATCAGTCTGAGATCACCGCACTGGCGGCGGCGACGTTAGCGTTAGAAATGCTGTATATCCAGGCGGCGAAGAAAGGCGAATAATAGTCGGACTATTTTACTCGTCATTTTGGGTCCGGGCAGTGCTCGCCATCCTCACGTACTACGTGTACGCTCCGGTGGCTGTGCGCTGGCCGGGCCCAAACTGACTTCGCCTATTACGTCCGATAATGGGATGAAATCTGTAGGCCGGATAAGGCATTCACGCCGCCATCCGGCACTGTTTGAAGATTACTTAATTCCGTCTGCGCTCATGCGATCGCGAATATGCTGCGCACGTTCTGCAGATGCTGGGTGATCGTCAAACATGGAGCTTTGACGTCCGGCTTCCAGTTTTGCCAGTTTCTCAAAGCTGGTTGCCAAACCTGACGGATTGATCCCGCGTTTGCGCAACAAATCATACGAGTAATCATCCGCTTCGGATTCCTGACGCTGGGAGAACTGCGAGTTCACCAGTTTCTCGCCAAGATCGCCCAATTGCGACTGCGACAGGCTGCCGACAATGCCGCCAGCGGAGGCCGCCGCTGCACGCACGGCGTTCGTGCCCAGCGCAACCTGCATGCCTTTTTTCACGTGACCCAACGCGACGTGGCCCATTTCGTGGCCGATCACCGCTTCGACTTCGTTATCCGTCATCATATCCATCAGGCCGCTGTATACGCGGATACAGCCGTTCGCCATGGCAAAGGCATTCACGTCTTTCGCCATATAGACTTTGTAGTTCACCGGCTGGCCGTTAATGTTATCGCCAAGCGCGGAGGCAATTTTGCCAAGACGCGTTGCATACTCGCTGCCAGCCGAGGCGATGGTAGCTTTGCTGTCCATATCCTTACAGGCCTGATCGCTCAGCGCTTTCACCTGAGCATCGCTCAGGCTGTAGGCCTGAAAAGCCTCTGCGCCAGAGGAAAGCAGTCCGTTTGAGTCCATGTTCTGGCAGCCGGTCAATGCCGTCGCCATGCTCGTAGCAAGCAGTAAAGCGCGAATTTTCATTTTTTCTCTTCCGCACAAAGTCAGGATTATTCTAAAAAATGCGTCGTTTGCAGGTAAACCGACGCTCGGCATAAGTATAAAGAAAAGAACAATAAGCGGGCGAGAAGATTGCGCAACATGCGTGCATGATCCAGAGATTTCTGAAGCGGTAAAAGGATGCTCCATGTACATGACACGCGGCTTGGGTTACATTGTTGGCACTTTTTTCCGGCGTAGCCCAAAACGCGCTGTCGTCAAGTCGTTTAGGGCGTGGCCTTCATTATCCGATCTGGAGTCAAAATGTCCTCACGTAAAGAGCTTGCCAATGCTATTCGTGCGCTGAGCATGGACGCAGTACAGAAAGCCAAATCCGGTCACCCGGGTGCCCCGATGGGTATGGCTGACATTGCCGAAGTCCTGTGGCGTGATTTCCTGAACCACAACCCGACTAACCCGTCCTGGGCTGACCGTGACCGCTTCGTGCTGTCTAACGGCCACGGCTCCATGCTGATTTATAGCCTGCTGCACCTCACCGGTTATGACCTGCCGATGTCCGAGCTGCAGAACTTCCGTCAGTTGCATTCCAAAACCCCGGGTCACCCGGAAGTGGGTTACACCGCGGGTGTTGAAACCACGACCGGTCCTCTGGGTCAGGGTATTGCGAACGCAGTCGGTATGGCTATCGCTGAAAAAACGCTGGCGGCGCAGTTTAACCGCCCAGGTCACGACATCGTTGACCATTTCACCTACGCTTTCATGGGCGACGGCTGCATGATGGAAGGTATCTCTCACGAGGTATGTTCTCTGGCCGGTACGCTGAAGCTGGGCAAACTGGTTGCGTTCTACGATGACAACGGCATCTCTATCGATGGTCACGTTGAAGGCTGGTTCACCGATGACACCGCTAAGCGTTTCGAAGCTTACGGCTGGCACGTGGTTCGTGGCGTTGATGGTCACGATGCTGACGCCATTAAACGCGCAGTTGAAGAAGCGCGCGCAGTGACCGACAAACCGTCTCTGCTGATGTGCAAAACTATTATCGGTTTCGGTTCTCCGAACAAAGCGGGTACTCACGACTCTCACGGTGCGCCGTTGGGCGATGCTGAAATCGCACTGACCCGTGAACAGCTGGGCTGGAAATACGCGCCGTTCGAAATCCCGTCTGAAATCTATGCTCAGTGGGATGCGAAAGAAGCAGGCCAGGCAAAAGAAGCTGCGTGGAACGAGAAGTTCGCAGCATATGCGAAAGCCTTCCCGCAGGAAGCGGCTGAATTCACCCGTCGTATGAAAGGTGACATGCCAGCTGATTTCGACGCGAAAGCGAACGAGTTCATTGCTAAGCTGCAGGCGAACCCATCCAAGATCGCCAGCCGTAAAGCGTCTCAGAACGCGATTGAAGCATTCGGTCCTCTGCTGCCGGAATTCCTTGGCGGCTCTGCTGACCTGGCACCTTCTAACCTGACTCTGTGGTCTGGTTCTAAAGCGATCAACGAAGATACCGCTGGTAACTACA
Source organism: Citrobacter sp. TBCS-15 (assembly GCF_005280815.1). NCBI lineage: Bacteria > Pseudomonadati > Pseudomonadota > Gammaproteobacteria > Enterobacterales > Enterobacteriaceae > Citrobacter > Citrobacter sp. TBCS-15. The sequence goes on from NZ_SZWK01000101.1 coordinate 348,233, forward strand.
TCCATTACGGTGTGCGTGAATTCGGTATGACCGCTATCGCTAACGGTATCTCCCTGCACGGTGGTTTCCTGCCGTACACCTCTACCTTCCTGATGTTCGTAGAATATGCCCGTAACGCGGTGCGTATGGCTGCGCTGATGAAACAGCGTCAGGTGATGGTCTACACCCACGACTCCATCGGTCTGGGCGAAGACGGCCCGACTCACCAGCCGGTAGAGCAGGTGGCTTCTTTGCGCGTGACGCCGAACATGAGCACATGGCGTCCGTGTGACCAGGTTGAATCCGCCGTGGCGTGGAAATACGGTGTTGAGCGTCAGGATGGCCCGACCGCCCTGATCCTCTCCCGTCAGAACCTGGCACAGCAGGAACGTACCGAAGAGCAGCTGGCGAACATCGCTCGCGGCGGCTACGTGCTGAAAGATTGCGCTGGTCAGCCAGAACTGATCTTCATCGCGACTGGTTCTGAAGTTGAGCTGGCTGTGGCTGCGTGGGACAAACTGACTGCTGAAGGCGTGAAGGCGCGCGTGGTTTCCATGCCGTCCACCGACGCATTCGACAAGCAGGATGCCGCTTACCGTGAGTCCGTACTGCCAAAAGCTGTCTCTGCACGTGTTGCTGTGGAAGCGGGTATCGCTGACTACTGGTTCAAATACGTGGGTCTGAACGGCGCTATCGTTGGTATGACTACCTTCGGTGAATCTGCTCCGGCAGAGCTGCTGTTCGAAGAGTTCGGCTTCACCGTCGACAACGTTGTCGCGAAAGCAAAAGAACTGCTGTAATTACGGTTACAGATGAAAACGGGTCGCTTAGGCGGCCCGTTTTTTTAGCAATAATATGTTTATTTATTCGCAATGATTAATTGTAGATCTTTATCACAAAGATGACATTTAGTGATGTTGTGGATATGCAATTCAGGTCACATAATTGCTATTGCTTTTTATTTATCTATAAATAACTTTTTGTTTTTAAAGGGTTTATGAAAATGCGGTTTGCACTGCATGGCTTTTCTCCCTCGATTGATTTCGCTTTGCCGCACGAGTATTTTATTTTTAACGCTAACTCGTACCCTAAAAATAAAATAAGGAAAATGTATGCGGCTAATTGATTACTTTCCAGAGTCATCTATCTCAATAAAAAATTCAGCAAGGAACTGGCAGGAGGCAATAGATTTTTCTATGTTATCCTTGCTGGCTAACCATTATGTTAATTCAGATTATGTTCAGGCCATTAAGGATTCAACAATCAGCAATGGCCCTTATTATATTTTGGCTCCTGGCGTTGCGATGCCGCACGCTCGACCAGAATGTGGGGCGTTAAAAACTGGGATGTCGTTAACGCTTCTCAAACAGGAAGTAAAGTTTGCCGATGATGACGACGGTATAAAATTATTAATCGGGTTATCGGCAGCGAATGCCGATTCACACATTGGCGCTATCCAGGCCTTAAGCGAATTATTATGTGAAGAGGAAGCATTAACCGCTTTATTAACGGCTAAATCAGAAAAACAACTGGCGGATATTATCGCCCACGCATAATCCACAGCCTCCTTTCAGGACATTATTATGGAAAACAAGTCTGCTCGTGCCAAAGTCCAGGCTTTTGGTGGGTTTTTGACTGCGATGGTCATTCCCAACATCGGCGCTTTTATTGCCTGGGGTTTTATAACTGCATTGTTTATTCCTACCGGTTGGATGCCGAACGAGCATTTCGCCAAAATTGTCGGTCCGATGATTACCTATTTACTACCCGTCATGATTGGCTCCACTGGGGGACATTTGGTGGGAGGGAAACGTGGCGCAGTAATGGGTGGGATTGGTTCTATCGGCGTGATTGTGGGCGCGGATATCCCGATGTTCCTTGGCGCTATGGTGATGGGGCCGCTTGGCGGCTGGGTGATTAAGCATATCGATCGTCTGCTGGAAAAACGCATTCCTGCAGGTTTCGAGATGGTTATCAATAACTTCTCCCTTGGTATTGCGGGAATGCTCTTATGCTTGCTGGGGTTTGAAGTCATTGGCCCGGCGGTTCTCGTGGCTAACAATTTTGTGAAGGAGTGTATTGAAGCGTTGGTTCATGCGGGGTATTTGCCGCTGCTATCCGTGATTAACGAGCCTGCGAAAATCCTCTTTCTGAACAATGCCATCGATCAGGGCGTGTATTATCCGCTCGGAATGCAACAAGCTTCAGAAACGGGAAAATCGATATTTTTCATGGTGGCCTCCAACCCAGGGCCGGGATTGGGTTTGCTACTTGGCTTTGCCATCTTTGGTAAAGGGATGAGTAAGAAATCTGCGCCAGGGGCCATGATTATCCACTTCCTGGGGGGTATTCATGAACTGTATTTCCCCTATGTTCTGATGAAACCCCTGACCTTGATTGCCATGATCGCTGGGGGAATGACCGGGACGTGGATATTCCATCTGCTGGACGGTGGGTTGGTTGCGGGACCTAGCCCAGGATCAATATTCGCTTACCTGGCATTAACGCCAAAAGGTTCTTTCCTCGCGACTATTGCAGGCGTCACAGCGGGAACGATTGTCACCTTTGTTATCACTTCTTTAATCCTGAAAATGGAAAAGAATGTCGCAACAGAAAATGAAGATGACTTCGCTGAATCTGCCAGAACCGTCAAGGCAATGAAGCAGGAAGGTAAATTCTCTTATAAAAATATAAAGCGTGTCGCTTTTGTCTGTGATGCTGGAATGGGTTCCAGCGCTATGGGAGCCACCACATTCCGTAAACGTCTGGAAAAAGCGGGATTGAATATTAATGTGGCGCATTATGCCATCGAAAACGTTCCACAAGATGCCGATATTATTGTCACCCATGCCAGTCTTGAAGGTCGTGTTAAACGCGTAAGTGAAAAACCATTAGTGCTGATTAAGAACTATATTGGTGACCCACTACTGGATGATTTATTTAAACGCATGACTGCGAACTAACCTTCTTTTTTTGGAGTGAATATGAAAACGAAAGTCGCTGCCATATATGGCAAGCAGGATATTCGTATCCGTGAATTTGAACTTCCTGCAATTACAGATAATGAATTACTAGTAAGTGTAATCTCAGATAGCGTTTGTTTATCAACCTGGAAAGCGGCTGCATTGGGTAGCGATCATAAACGTGTTCCGGATGACCTGGAAAATCATCCGGTTATTACCGGCCATGAGTGCGCAGGTATCATCATTGAGGTTGGGAAAAACCTGACGGAAAAATATAAAAAAGGCCAGCGTTTTGTTTTACAACCCGCGATGGGCTTGCCAAGCGGATATTCAGCGGGATACAGCTATGAATATTTTGGTGGCAATGCTACCTACATGATTATTCCTGAGGTGGCAATTAATCTGGGCTGCGTTTTACCGTACCACGGTTCTTATTTTGCCGCAGCATCCCTGGCGGAGCCGATGTGTTGCATCATTGGCGCTTATAACGCGAACTATCACACCACGCCTTACGTGTATGAGCATCGTATGGGGATTAAGCCGGGAGGCAGCATTGCGTTGCTGGCCTGCGCCGGGCCGATGGGGATTGGCGCTATAGATTATGCCATTAACGGCAATATTCAGCCGTCACGCGTGGTGGTCGTGGATATCGACGAAGCGCGACTGACGCAGGCTAAAAAACTGTTGCCGGTTGAGTTAGCGGCAGAAAAGGGGATTGAGCTTATCTATGTGAACACTACCGGCATGGATTCCCCCACAGCGATGTTGCGCGCGTTAACTGACGATGCAGGTTTTGATGATGTCTTTGTGTATGCGGCTGTGCCAGCGGTGATTGAAATGGCAGATGATCTCCTCGCGGAAGATGGTTGTCTGAACTTCTTTGCCGGCCCGACTGACAGCAACTTCAAAGTGCCGTTTAATTTTTATAACGTTCACTATAACAGCACTCACGTTGTCGGAACGTCCGGTGGTTCAACGGATGATATGAAAGAGGCTATTGCGCTCAGTGCAACCGGTCAACTACAGCCCTCGTTTATGGTAACGCATATTGGGGGGCTGGATGCCGTACCGGACACGGTATTGAATTTGCCTGCGATCCCTGGAGGTAAAAAGCTGATTTATAACGGTGTGACGATGCCACTTACAGCCATAACGGATTTTGCTGAGAAAGGGAAAACGGACCCACTTTTCAAAGAGCTGGCAAGGCTGGTGGAAAAAACGCACGGTATCTGGAATGAAGAAGCGGAAAAATACCTGTTGGCGCAATTTGGCGTGGATATTGGGGAGGCGGCAATATGATGTCGTTGGCATGGCCGCTGTTTCGTATTACTGAGCAGGCCGCGCTGGCGGCCTGGCCGCAAACCGGGTGCGGTGATAAAAACAAGATTGATGGTCTGGCCGTGACGGCAATGCGGGAAGCATTGAACAGCGTTGCCATTCGTGGGCGAATCGTTATTGGCGAAGGAGAAATTGATCGCGCCCCGATGCTGTGGATTGGTGAGGAAGTGGGAAGTGGCGCCGGACCAGAGGTGGATATTGCCGTCGATCCCATTGAAGGAACCCGAATGGTGGCGATGGGGCAAAGCAATGCGCTGGCGGTCATGGCGTTTGCCCCCCGCGGTAGTTTGTTACACGCTCCTGATATGTATATGAAAAAACTGGTTGTTAATCGGTTTGCAAAAGGGGCGATTAATCTGGCGCTGCCGTTGGCAGATAATCTGCGTAATGTGGCTGCGGCGTTGGGCAAACCGCTGGAACGACTGCGGATGGTGACGCTGGATAAACCGCGTCTTCAACCGGCGATTGCCGAGGCGACACGACTTGGCGTCAAGGTCTTTGCGCTGCCCGATGGTGATGTGGCCGCCAGCGTGCTGGCCTGTATGCAAGAGAATCCCTATGACCTGATGTACACCATCGGCGGGGCACCTGAAGGCGTTATTTCAGCCTGCGCGGTTAAAGCGCTGGGGGGCGATATGCAGGCTGAGCTAATCGATTTCTGCGAAGCGAAAGGGGATAACGCCGATAATCGTCTGATTGCGACACAGGAACGTCAGCGCTGTGCCGAGATGGGCGTTGAGGTCAACCGTATCTATGCGCTCGACGAATTGGTAGGGGGAAATAAGATCCTTTTCAGCGCGACGGGGGTCACAGGCGGCGATCTTGTTAAAGGGATCCAACAGGTTGCGAATGGTGTGCGCACGCAAACTTTACTGATCGGCGGCGCGGATCGAACGTGTAATATAATAGACTCTCTGCATTCATGGTGATTTATCGAGAAACGAATGACGACGCTGACAGAAGACGATGTGCTTGAGCAACTGGATGCTCAAAATAATTTACTCTCGTTTATGACGACGGCACATAACATTTTGCTCCAGGGCATTAAGCGCTTTCTACCGTCGCTGTTCGTCAATAACGATGAAGAGATCGTGGAATATGCAGTGAAGCCGTTACTCGCCCAGAGTGGGCCGCTTGACGATATCGACGTTGCGTTACGTCTGATTTATGCGCTGGGTAAAATGGATAAGTGGCTTTATGCCGACATTACCCATTTTTCTCAGTTTTATCAGTATCTGAACGAGCAGGATAACATTCCCAGTTTTGCCGATGACATTACCTGGGATTTTGTCAGCAACGTGAACAGTATCACCCGCAATGCGACACTCTATGGTGCGCTGGAGTCGATGAAATTTGCCGACTTTGCTGCGTGGTCTGAAGTGCGCTTTAGCGCAATGGTCAAGACGGCAATGACGCTGGCAGTGACGGCGATTTTAAAGGAATTGACGCCGTGAAAATCGAACTAACGGTGAATGGGCTACAGGTTGAAGCACATTACCTTGATGATGAGATAAAGAACGTTCACAAACCCATATTACAGCAACTGGCCAAAATACATTCCACGAATCCGCAGCGACGAACGATTGTTTTTCTCAGCGCGCCGCCGGGAACGGGAAAATCGACGCTGACCACCTTCTGGGAATATCTTTCCCGTCAGGAACCCGGTCTGCCGGAGATCCAGACGCTGCCAATGGATGGCTTCCATCACTACAATAGCTGGCTGGACACCCATAATCTACGGGCATACAAAGGGGCGCCGGAAACCTTTGATGTGGAGAAGCTTGCACGGAATTTGCAGCAAATAAGAGACGGGGAAGGTGCCTGGCCGCAGTATGACCGGCAAAAGCACGACCCGGTCGAAGAAGCCATACAAGTGACTGCACCGATTGTCATTGTGGAAGGAAACTGGTTATTGCGCGATGACCAAAGATGGCGGGCTTTAGCTGAATTTTGTGATTACTCGCTGTTTATTCGCGCCCCCGCCAATGCGCTTCGTACACGACTGGTAGGCCGTAAACTGGCTGGCGGACTATCGCAAGCTGACGCTGAAGCGTTTTATGAGCGTACCGACGGACCGAATGTTCGTCGGGTACTGGAGGGGAGCCGACCAGCCGACTTTATGCTGGAGATGACGGTCGATGGTGAATATCGGATTGCGTGAGATTTTTGTTGTGTAACCTTACCACTCGCGAGAAATGGCGCTGCGTAAACGCAGCGTCATGACTGATCGCCACAACGCTTGCGCCACGCGCACGGCACACCGCCAGCCAGTGCTCGAAAACACCCAGCCAGTGCGCATCAAAATCCCGGCTGGGCTCATCCAGCAGCAGAATCGCAGGTGCCAGGGCTTCCAGACTGGCGACGGCAACCATTCGGCGTTGCGCGGTATGCAGATCCAGTGGGTGTGCGTCGGCAACCTCTTCTAGCTGACATAATTGCAGTGCCGCCGCAGTGCGTTGCGCAACTTCTACTGCAGGAAGCTTTTGTAACCGTAATCCAAAGGCCACTTCATCTCGTACCTTACTGTGGAAGATCTGATTTTCCGCCTCCTGAAACAGCACGCCGATCGCCCTGGCGCGCTCCCGGTTTTTCAGTTGCGCAATCGCACGGTTTTGCACCGTTACTGAGCCGGAAGAAGGGGAGAGCAGCCCGGCCATAATGCGCAGCAGCGTGGATTTACCGGCGCCATTATCGCCGGTCAGCGCCAGCCATTCACCTTCATGGAGTTCAAGTGAAATATTGCGCAAGCAGTCATCGGCGGCATTTGGCCAGCGCCAGGTTACCTGGTTTAGCGTTAACATAGTGGTGACAGCACTCCGTCGCGCAGTTGCCACGCCTGCTGGCAGTGGCTGAGAAAAGGTGAATGATTGCGTTCGAAAAGCACCACTAAAGCATGCTGTTCCTGCGCCCATTGTTGCAGTCGCTCCAGCAGCATTGTCGTGGCCTGCGCGGTGAGGCGGCTGAATGCTTCATCCAGAATCAATATTTTCGGCTGCATAGCGAGCGCGCTGGCAATCACCACCCGCTGGGTTTCGCCGCCGGAAAGCGTGCCTGGATGACGATGACGCAGTGGCTGGCATTCCGTTAGCGTTAGCGCCGTGTCAATGCGGCGCACAATTTCAGCCTCGGTAAGGCAAAGATTCTCGGGACCAAACGCCACTTCCTCCTCAACGCTGAAAGTACAGCCGGAAAGCTGCAGGTAAGGTGATTGCTGCACCAACTGAATGGTGCTTGATTGCTCGACGAGCGACAGCTGTCCGATGGGGGTACCCAATAATGTTCCTGTACCCTCAATTTCACCGGGCAGGAAATCGGGGTACCAGCCTGCCATCAGCTGCGCCAGCGTACTTTTCCCACTACCGTTATCGCCAAAAATGGCTACCATGCCAGGCTTTGCATAGTGGAAATCGAAACAGGCTGGCGGTCGCATAGCATGCGTTGGGTGATAGCGAAACTGCTCTAACGTAACCATATCCAGACTCCAGTCTCAATCACTATCAGAACCACCATGCCGTAGCGCGCCAGACGCTGTAAGGTGCTGTCCGGCGGCGCCCACAGCGTGGTACGAGTGCGATGCAGGCGAAATCCGCGCATATCCAGCGCTGCGCCGCGTACGGCCAAATCGTTGAGCGCATTATGGGTGAGCGGCACAATCAGTGCAGGCATGGCGCGTAAACGTTGATGCCAGGACTCATCCAGCGGTACACCGCGCGCCCGCTGGGCCTCATGAATAATCGCCAACTGGTGTTTGAGCTGCTCGACGACCAGCAGCGGGCCTGCAAACAGATAGGCAATGCCAGGTGGTAAGCGTGAAGCAAACAGCGCGCGTATAAAGCGCGAAACCGGTACGTACTGCATCCACATCTGTGATGTCGACACAATGGCCAGGATCCGCGACCAGAGCGTGACGGCATCGGCCCAACGTTCTGGCGTGCGCGGTTGTCCGCTGAGCCATTCGGTAAGCCAACCGCCGTGCACCAGCCATAGCCCCAGACCTAAAGGAATCATCAGCCAGAGTACGTATTTTGCCCGTGGGCGCGTGGCCTTCATACACAACAGACCGATGAACGTCGCCGCGCTGTAAAGGCTGAGCGGCGCTCCGACTGGCAGCAGGAGCGTGGAGCAGGCGGCGAGCGCCCACAGGGTTAACGAGGTAAACGGATGCATTTAGCGCACAGCAGACATCGTGGGGAAGTGACGCGTGGTACGCAACGGAAGCTGGCGTAGCAGTACCCAGACGATGATCGCCGTGAGGATTTTATCGACCAGATTCGCGCCAATGACGGTGATGGCAACGGATTCCACCAGGTTCTGACCGACCGAGTACATCCAGGCGACAAAAAGATCGGCACCACTGCCGGTGACGCCGCCAAACAGGGTGGTACGAATCGGTACGGCCACGAGGGTGACGGCCAGTGTAATGATCACGCCGCTGACAACGACTTTGGGTAAGGTGCGAAACCATCCCGCCCGCGCCAGCCAACCGGCCACCAGCCCGATGACCATCGCCACAGGAGCAAAGGCGGCGGCGATAGGATCGGTCAATAATCCCCATAACAGGTTTGTGAGCAATCCGGTCAGCATTCCTACCACCGGACCTAGTAGCACTGCGCTGATTAAGGTGCCAATGGAGTCGAGAAAAATAGGTAATTTCAACATGCTGATAAGCTGTCCACCGACCATGTTGATGGCGATAGCAATGACAATCAGCACCAGAGACTGGCTGGAAAATTGGCGATGCGCCATAGAAGACCTCATTCAAATGAAACGTTAGCGGGATGAAATAACCAGTTCGTCATAACCGGAGATGGCGCAGGGTTGTCGGCTAAATGCCAGCGACGTTAGCTCGCCAATCACCAGTTCCAGCGTGGTGCGCACGGTACAGCCCGGCATCATGTGGCCGCCCAGCATCGCGCCATGCGGGTCGGCAACCGCCAGATGGAGATGCTCACCAGTGAGCTCCAGCGTGCCGTTCAGAGAGATGATCTCCCACGTGCCGGTGAGTAATGTGGTTTCCTCACGACCTGCGTAGCGCAGGGCAACGTTGGTTAGGCTTCCAGTGCAACCCGCTATCCAGGCTGCCTGCAACTGATGCTGTTGGACAAATGCGTGTAGCGCAGAAAAGAGTTCCTGACCGGGTAATAATCGCAGCGCCAAAAAGCGCGCGTCAGATGATTGGGGAGCGAATGTAGCCATAGTTGAGGGACTCCGAGACTCGGACGTAGCGCTGATAATATAGACGCGGGTTAGGGAGCTTTCTGATATAAATCAGGATTTGTGACATAGCAACGAAATAATCTTGCTACGGTTATTCGCAATTCTGGAATATGGAATAAATTTAGCGACGAAGGGCGTTAAAGTGTGATGTAAGTCAGATAACTGCGTTCTGTCGCTGGACAATCATTCCTTTTATTCCGCGTTTCGCTTATTCTAGCTGAAGCGTTTCAGTCGATTAAATGTTCGACAATTAACCAATTAGTCGCAGTTTGCGACAGGTAAGGTTTCCCTGAGCGATTTGCTGCATTACTCTGTCAGCCACATCGTTTCTGAGAAATCCTTGCAGGAGACCTATGACCGTACGCGTAGCGATTAATGGTTTCGGTCGCATCGGACGCAACGTGGTTCGTGCTTTGTATGAATCCGGGCGTCGGGCGGAAATCACCGTGGTGGCAATCAACGAACTGGCGGATGCTGCAGGCATGGCGCATTTGTTGAAATATGACACCAGCCATGGGCGTTTTGCCTGGGATGTTCGTCAGGAACGTGACCAACTCATCGTTGGTGATGACGCGATCCGCATTTTGCATGAGCGAACGCTCGACGCGCTGCCATGGCGTGAACTGGGTGTTGACGTTGTGCTGGATTGTACGGGCGTCTTCGGTAACCGCGAACACGGCGAGGCGCATATTGCCGCTGGTGCAAAAAAAGTGCTCTTTTCACATCCTGGTAGTCCCGACATCGACGCAACGGTTGTATTTGGCGTTAATCAGGATCAGCTGCGCGCTGAGCACCGAATTGTATCCAACGCCTCCTGCACCACGAATTGTATAATTCCCGTCATTAAATTGCTGGATGATGCTTACGGCATTGAGTCTGGTACCGTCACGACGATCCACTCTGCGATGCACGATCAGCAGGTGATTGATGCCTATCATCCTGACCTGCGTCGTACGCGAGCGGCCAGCCAGTCAATTATTCCGGTTGATACCAAACTGGCGGCGGGCATTACGCGAATTTTTCCGCAATTTAACGATCGTTTTGAAGCGATCGCGGTGCGTGTACCGACCATAAATGTGACGGCGATCGACTTAAGCGTGACGGTGAAAAAACCGGTAAAAGCCAGCGAAGTCAACCAGTTGCTGCAAAAAGCAGCACAAGGTGCATTTCATGGTATAGTTGACTATACGGAATTACCGTTGGTCTCTGTAGATTTTAACCATGACCCGCACAGCGCCATCGTTGATGGTACGCAAACGCGTGTGAGTGGTGCTCACCTGATCAAGACCCTGGTCTGGTGTGATAATGAATGGGGCTTTGCTAACCGTATGCTCGACACAACGTTAGCGATGGCTGCTATTGGTTTCAGGCTCGACGCTTGAGCGTCGACAAAACTTTAAGTATCAACGAGAGGATTCACCATGTCTGTAATTAAGATGACCGATCTGGATCTGGCTGGTAAACGCGTTTTTATCCGTGCCGACCTGAACGTACCAGTTAAAGAAGGGAAAGTAACCAGCGACGCGCGTATCCGTGCTTCCCTGCCGACCATCGAACTGGCCCTGAAGCAGGGTGCTAAAGTGATGGTAACTTCCCACCTGGGTCGTCCTACCGAAGGCGAGTACAACGAAGAATTCTCTCTGCTGCCGGTTGTTAACTACCTGAAAGACAAATTGTCTGCTCCGGTTCGCCTGGTAAAAGATTACCTGGACGGCGTTGAAGTCGCTGCCGGTGAGCTGGTGGTTCTGGAAAACGTTCGCTTCAACAAAGGCGAGAAGAAAGATGACGAAGCTCTGTCCAAAAAATATGCGGCGCTGTGCGACGTATTCGTGATGGACGCTTTCGGTACGGCTCACCGTGCACAGGCTTCTACCCACGGTATCGGTAAATTCGCTGATGTTGCTTGCGCAGGTCCTCTGCTGGCTGCTGAGCTGGACGCGCTGGGCAAAGCGCTGAAAGAACCGGCTCGTCCGATGGTGGCTATCGTTGGTGGCTCTAAAGTTTCTACCAAACTGACCGTTCTGGATTCCCTGTCTAAAATTGCTGACCAGCTGATCGTTGGCGGTGGTATCGCGAACACCTTCGTTGCCGCTCAAGGCCACAACGTCGGTAAATCCCTGTATGAAGCTGACCTGGTTGACGAAGCAAAACGTCTGCTGACCACTTGCGACATCCCGGTTCCGACCGATGTTCGCGTAGCGACTGAGTTCTCTGAAACTGCGCCGGCGACACTGAAATCCGTTAGCGATGTGAAAGAAGACGAGCAGATCCTGGATATCGGCGACGCTTCTGCACAGCAGCTGGCTGAAATCCTGAAGAATGCGAAAACCATTCTGTGGAACGGCCCGGTTGGCGTGTTCGAATTCCCGAACTTCCGTAAAGGTACTGAAATCGTTGCTAACGCTATCGCAGACAGCGAAGCGTTCTCCATCGCGGGCGGCGGCGATACCCTGGCAGCAATCGACCTGTTCGGCATTGCTGACAAAATCTCCTACATCTCCACTGGCGGCGGCGCATTCCTCGAGTTCGTGGAAGGCAAAGTTCTGCCAGCAGTAGCGATGCTCGAAGAGCGCGCTAAAAAGTAAGCATTTAATGGGCAGGGAAACCTGCCCAATTATTAGCGCGCTTTAGAGCGCGCGCCCTTTCCAAGGCCGAAGATACAGGACTCGCAACATGTCTAAAATTTTTGATTTCGTAAAACCAGGCGTAATCACTGGTGATGACGTACAGAAAGTTTTCCAGGTAGCTAAAGAAAACAACTTTGCTCTGCCAGCTGTTAACTGCGTTGGTACCGACTCCATCAACGCCGTACTGGAAACCGCTGCAAAAGTTAAAGCGCCGGTAATCGTACAGTTCTCCAACGGTGGTGCTTCTTTCATCGCGGGTAAAGGCGTGAAGTCCGACGTGCCTCAGGGCGCTGCAATCCTGGGTGCTATCTCTGGCGCGCATCACGTTCACCAGATGGCTGAACACTACGGTGTTCCGGTTATCCTGCACACTGACCACTGCGCGAAGAAACTGCTGCCGTGGATCGACGGTCTGCTGGACGCGGGTGAAAAACACTTCGCAGCAACCGGCAAACCGCTGTTCTCTTCTCACATGATCGACCTGTCTGAAGAGTCTCTGGAAGAGAACATCGAAATCTGCTCCAAATACCTAGCGCGCATGTCCAAAATGGGCATGACTCTGGAAATCGAACTGGGTTGCACCGGTGGCGAAGAAGACGGCGTGGACAACAGCCACATGGACGCTTCTGCACTGTACACCCAGCCGGAAGACGTTGATTATGCATACACCGAGCTGAGCAAAATCAGCCCGCGTTTCACCATCGCAGCTTCCTTCGGTAACGTACACGGCGTTTACAAGCCGGGTAACGTGGTTCTGACCCCGACCATCCTGCGCGACTCTCAGGACTATGTTTCTAAGAAACATAACCTGCCGCACAACAGCCTGAACTTCGTCTTCCACGGCGGTTCCGGTTCTACTGCTCAGGAAATCAAAGACTCCGTAAGCTACGGCGTAGTGAAAATGAACATCGATACCGATACCCAATGGGCGACCTGGGAAGGTGTTCTGAACTACTACAAAGCAAACGAAGCTTACCTGCAGGGCCAGTTGGGTAACCCGAAAGGCGAAGATCAGCCGAACAAGAAATACTACGATCCGCGCGTTTGGCTGCGTGCTGGTCAGACAAGCATGATCACCCGTCTGGAACAGGCTTTCAAAGAACTGAACGCGGTTGACGTTCTGTAATTTACGCCGTTCTATGTGACATGAGGCCCGCCAATGCGGGCCTTTTTTATTGCCATTTCAACAGGCTGCTGGCAGAGATTTCTGTGATCTGTTTGGCAAAAATCAGGTTTATTGTTTACTCTTGTCAGATTGCCAGTCCCGGCGGGGCGGCTTTATTTTTCCCATTTGGGTAAGCAAAAAAGGAATAGTAAATGGAAGATTTGAATGTTGTCGACAGCATAAACGGGGCGGGCACCTGGCTGGTCCGCAATCAGGAACTGCTGTTGAGCTATGCCGTCAACATCGTTGCGGCCATCGCCATTGTTATCATCGGTATGATTGTGGCGCGTATCGTATCAAATACCGTTAACCGCCTGATGGTGGCGCGGAAAATTGATGCAACGGTTGCCGATTTTCTCTCCGCACTGGTGCGCTACGGTATTATCGCTTTCACGCTGATTGCCGCGCTGGGCCGCGTTGGGGTGCAAACCGCCTCCGTGATCGCCGTTCTCGGTGCCGCAGGTTTAGCCGTTGGTCTGGCATTGCAAGGTTCGCTGTCCAACCTTGCCGCAGGCGTGCTGTTGGTAATGTTCCGTCCGTTCCGGGCGGGTGAGTATGTAGACCTCGGCGGCGTGGCGGGAACCGTACTTAACGTGCAGATTTTCTCCACCACCATGCGTACCGTAGACGGTAAGATTGTGGTGATCCCAAACGGTAAAATCATTGCCGGGAACATCATTAACTTCTCTCGCGAACCGGTTCGCCGTAACGAATTCATTATCGGCGTGGCCTACGATTCCGATATCGATCAGGTAAAGAAAATCCTCACCGATATCATCCAATCCGACGAGCGCATCCTTAAAGATCGTGAAATGACGGTGCGCCTGAATGAGCTGGGTGCTTCTTCGATTAATTTTGTTGTACGCGTCTGGAGCAACAGCAGCGATCTGCAAAGCGTCTACTGGGACGTACTGGAGCGTATTAAACGCGAGTTTGACGCCAACGGCATCAGCTTCCCGTATCCGCAGATGGATGTGAACTTCAAGCGTGTGAAAGAGAACGTGGCAGAGTAATCTTTTTCTGCACCACGGTGCCGGATGGCGCTTCGCTTATCCGGCCTGGTCAGATTTCTATACTGTAAGCCGGAAAGGCGTTAGCTGACATCCGGCAAAGAACCTCTCATTAATTCCTCTAATACGCGATTAAAATTATCCATTTCCGCTAATGATTCTCCCGCGCTATAGTCTGCTCCTAAGAGAAACAGTACGGGATAAAAACGTGTTATCGTATTACTTTCAAGGGCTTGCACTTGGTGCGGCCATGATACTTCCGCTTGGTCCGCAAAACGCCTTCGTGATGAATCAGGGCATTCGTCGCCAGTATCACATTATGATTGCATTACTCTGCGCCATCAGCGATCTGGTGCTGATTTGCGCGGGGATCTTCGGCGGTAGCGCCTTGCTGATGCAGTCGCCGTGGCTGATGGCGCTGGTCACCTGGGGCGGGGTCGCATTTTTACTCTGGTACGGTTTCGGCGCGTTAAAAACGGCCATGAGCAGTAATCTGGAACTGGCCAGTGCTGAAGTAATGAAGCAAGGACGCTGGAAAATCATCGCCACGATGCTGGCGGTGACCTGGCTCAACCCACACGTTTATCTGGACACCTTTGTGGTGTTGGGGAGTCTGGGGGGTCAACTGGACGTGGAGCCTAAGCGCTGGTTTGCGCTGGGTACCGTCAGCGCCTCGTTCCTGTGGTTCTTTGGCCTGGCATTGCTGGCGGCCTGGCTGGCGCCGCGTCTGCGTACGGCTAAAGCACAGCGCATCATCAATACGTTAGTCGGATTAGTGATGTGGTTTATCGCTTTTCAACTGGCAAAAGAAGGCGTTACGCATGTTCATGCGCTGTTCAACTAAGTGTTGTCTGATGGACAATGCAGCGAGATCGGCTAAGCTTGCCTGCATGTGCCCTGAGTTTCGGGGTAATTAATGAAACATGGAGGAACGACCGTGAAGTTCAAAATAATGGCCCTGGCGGCATTAGTCGGATTCAGCGCACTATCGGTACAGGCAAATGAGTTGCCAAATGGACCGCACATCGTGACTTCCGGAACGGCAAGCGTGGATGCGACGCCTGATATCGCCACCCTGGCGATTGAAGTGAACGTTGCTGCAAAGGATGCGGCTTCAGCGAAGAAGCAGGCCGATGAGCGCGTGGCGCAATATCTGTCCTTCCTTGAGCAGAATCAGATAGCGAAGAAAGACATTAGCGCGGCGAACCTGCGCACGCAGCCGGACTACGATTACCAGAACGGCAAAAGCATCCTCAAAGGCTATCGTGCGGTGCGTACCGTTGAAGTGACGCTGCGTCAGCTGGACAAACTCAACGCTCTGCTTGATGGCGCACTTAAGGCCGGTCTGAATGAGATCCGTTCGGTATCGCTTGGCGTCGCCCAACCGGATGCCTACAAAGATAAGGCGCGTAAAGCGGCAATTGATGATGCAATTCATCAGGCTGAACAGCTGGCGGCGGGCTTTAACAGCAAACTGGGACCCGTTTATAGTGTGCGCTACCACGTGTCCAATTATCAGCCGAGCCCGATGGTACGGATGATGAAAGCAGATGCAGCGCCTGCGGCATCCGCTCAGGAAACCTACGAACAGCCGGTTATTCAGTTTGACGATCAGGTTGATGTGGTCTTCCAGATTGAACCGACGGCGGGGCAGCCGGCAGCAACGCCTGCCAAAACCCAGTAATCTTTCAAACCCGGCTTTCCAGTCGGGTTTTTTCTGTGTGTAACTGTAAAAATGAGATCTTACATCCAGTCTTTTTTTTCGGCGTAATGAGGATAGGCCATAGCGATTTTTAAGGGGACGCTATGGATATTTTTATCTCGAAAAAGATGCGTAATTTCATTCTGCTGGCGCAAACCAATAACATCGCCAGAGCGGCAGAAAAAATCCATATGACCGCATCGCCTTTCGGTAAAAGCATTGCCGCACTGGAAGATCAAATCGGCTATACGCTGTTTACCCGCAAAGATAACAACATCAGTCTGAATAAAGCCGGGCAGGAGTTGTATCAGAAACTGTTCCCTGTTTATCAGCGTCTCTCCGCTATTGATAACGAAATTCATAACGCCTCTCGCCGCTCGCGAGAAATCGTCATCGGCATCGACAATACCTATCCAACGATTATTTTCGACCAGTTGATTAGCCTTGGCGACAAGTACGATGGCGTAACGGCCCAGGCCGTTGAATTCAGCGAGAATGGGGTGATCGATAACCTGTTCGACCGGAAACTGGATTTTATTATCTCACCGCAGCACGTTTCCCCTCGCGTGCAGGAACTGGAAAATCTGGCGATTAGCGAGCTGTCTCCGCTGCGTCTGGGGTTTCTCGTTTCCCGGCGCTACGAGGAAAAACAGCCGCAGGAGCTGCTGCGCGAGTTGCCCTGGCTGCAAATGCGCTTCCAGAATCGCGCCAACTTTGAGGCGATGCTCGATGCCTACATGCGGCCCTGCGGAATTCATCCGACGATTATCTACCGTCCGTACAGCTTTATGGCCAAGATTAGCGCGGTGGAGCGCGGGCAGTTTTTGACGGTGATCCCTCATTTTGCCTGGCGACTGGTTAACCCCTCGACGTTGAAATATTTCGATGCGCCCGGCAGTCCTATGTATATGCAGGAGTTTCTCTATTCGCTGAAAAACCATCGTTATACCGCCACGATGCTTCAGCATATTGCTGAAGATCGTGAGGGTACGGCAAGTTAACCGAGCATCGATCCGGTTTCGATCAGGTTACGATGCAGATCGAACGCATGGCTGAGATCGTGATGGATATGCCCGCCGGGCGCTTTCTCCAGATAGCGGTGCAGGTAGTCCCGATACAGGGGATGCGCACAGTTATCGATAATCGTGTGCGCCCGCTGCATCGGAGATAACCCACGCAGATCGGCAATCCCCTGTTCGGTGACGATCACTTTGACGCTATGTTCGCTGTGATCGACATGGCTACACATCGGCACGATGGTGGAGATTTTCCCGCCTTTGGCAATCGACGGCGCCATAAAAATAGACAGGTAGGCGTTGCGCTCGAAATCGCCGCTGCCGCCAATGCCGTTCATCAGGTTTACACCTGCTACGTGTGTGGAATTGGCATGACCGTAGATGTCAAACTCCAGACCGACATTGAGCGCAATGACGCCCAGCCGACGAATGATTTCCGGGTTATTGGAAATCTCCTGCGGGCGCAGCACAATCCGGCTGGCGAAGAAGTCCATGTTGTCGTAAATCTTCTGCAACGACGGGGCTGAAATAGTCAGACTGGAGGCACTGGCGCCGGTTATCTTGCCCGTTTCCAGCAGATGCACCACAGATTCTTGCAACACCTCGGAATACATCATAAAGGGTGGAATATCCGGGTTCTCGCCCAGTCGCGCCATTACCGCGTTGTTGATATTGCCCACGCCGCTTTGTAAGGGCAGGAATTCCGCTGGGATGCGTTTGTGCGCCATTTCCGCCAGCAGAAATGTCACCACGTTATCGGCAATTTGCTGGCTGACCGGGTTGCTTTTATCCGCGGCATTTCCGGCATCGGGAAGTTCGGTATCCACGATCGCGATAATTTTTTTCGGGTCTATCTGCACACACTGGCTGCCCACGCGATCCATGGTGTGAAAAATCGGTACGCTGTTTCGCCGCGGCGGTGCGCCGGGTATCACAATGTCGGCAAACTCCGCCACGCGCGGGTTATGGTAATGATTCAGCTCGATAATCACCTTTTTCGCCCGCAGCAGCCAGGTCGGCGCGTTGCCGATGCCGCTGGAAAGCCAAATCCGACCATCTGGCGCAATGGCGGAGGCTTCAATGACGGCAACATCGATATCGCCAAAAAAGCCATAATTGACCATTTGCGCCACTTCGCTCAAATGGAGATCGACAAACCTCACCTGACCCTGATTAATTTTCTCGCGCAGGCCCGATGATGTTTGATAGGGAGCCCGCCAGGAAACAGCATCCGCCGCGGATAACGCATCATCAGCGGCAGCGCCAATTGATGCCCCGGTCAGCAGGCGGATTTGAAAAGGCTGCCCGACCTGATGCCGCTCGCAAGCGAGTTGAGCAATTGCGTTAGGTAATGCTTTTGGCGAACCCGCAGGGGTAAAGCCGCTGAATGCCACCATATCGTCGTGCTGGATAATTTCTGCCGCTTCTTCGGCACTCATCCGTTTCATGGCCGTCTCCTTCCTCGAGCGTGATTAATGGCCGACAAAATTGGGTTTACGTTTTTCCATAAACGCGTTCATCCCTTCCTGATAATCCTCGCTGTCGTACACCGCGCGGCGCATGCCCTGAATACGCTCAAATTCGTCTGAGTTCATGGTGTGCGCTTCGCCCAGTACGCGCAGTTCTTCTTTGATGACGGCGATGGCCAGCGGCGCTTTCTCCGAGATGTGGTGCGCCATTTGCAGAGTGAAATCCTCCAGTTCGTCGACAGGAACCACATGGTTGAGGATCCCGACGGCCATCGCTCGCTGAGCGGTAATCGGCGAGGCGGTAAAGATCAGCTCTTTCACGATGTGGAACCCAGCATCGCGGGTCAGGTTGTGGATGCCGACCAGGTTATATGGCACCCCGAGGTTGACCGGCGTCATCGAGAAGGTAGAGGTTTCAGCGGCGATGATCAGATCGGAACTCATGATCATCTCAAACGCGCCGCCCCAGACGCTGCCTTCGACCATGGAGATCACCGGTTTTGGATATTTTTGGATCATGCGGGTGATCTGGCGCAGCGGATCGTCATAGGAGAGCGGATCGCGACGTCCGGAGGGGAGTTCATGAATATCATGTCCGGCAGAGAACACTTTGGCCCCGCTCGGGGCGCGCAGAATGATACAGCGAATTTCCGGACGATTAAGATCGCTAAGCGCCCGCATCAGATCGTCGATAAACACTTTGCTCAGCGCGTTGAGTTTGCGGGTGTAATTGAACTCAATAACCGCGACTTTCTGGATGATGACTACGTTGACGTATTGATAAGACATAATGTTCTCTTTATTCAAAGTAATGATGCTGGATAAATTCACTGATGTGACGCAGACCGGTACGCGGCGAAAGGTCGTTATTTTTGACGGCCTGCAGCGTCTGCTGGAAATAACGGTCGAAATCAGTCCGGGTAAATAGCAGATGCAAAGCTTCTTCTTCAGCCTGCTTGTGTAACCAGTCCACCGCTTGCTGCTGGCGGACTTTTTCCAGTCGACCGCTGACGGTAAGGCACGTTTTAAAGTCGGTTATCGCCTGCCAAATCTCCTCAATGCCACGTTTTTCCAGGGCGCTACAGGCCAGAACCTGCGGCTGCCACTCGTCATATTTGCGGCGCAGAATATGCAGAGCGGATTCGTACATATGGCGGGCGATGGCAACCTGGTTACGGTTATCACCGTCGTCCTTGTTGATGATGACCAGATCCGCCATCTCCATCAGGCCCTTTTTGATGCCCTGCAGATCGTCACCGCCGCCGGCAATTTGCAGTGAGATAAAGCAATCCACCATGCTGGCGACTTCGGTTTCTGACTGCCCGACGCCGACGGTTTCTACAATCACCACGTCAAAGCCCGCCGCCTCGCACAACAGCATTAATTCACGGGCGCGCTGGCTGGCGCCGCCTAAATGACCGCTGGAAGGCACCGGGCGGATAAATGCCGATTCTGCACGGGCCAGTTCCGTCATTCGGGTTTTATCGCCAAGAATGCTGCCGCCGCTAACGGGGCTACTGGGATCGACCGCGATCACTGCCACCCGTAATCCCCGGCGGATCAACAGCATACCGAACGCCTCCAGAAAGGTGCTTTTGCCCGCGCCCGGCGTGCCGGTGATGCCCAGACGCAGCGCGTTACCGGTGAACGGCATTATCGCGTCCAGCAATTGAGTACTCAGTGGCTGGTGGCGTGGGTGGCTGCTCTCAACCAGCGTCATCGCCTGAGCAAGCGTGGCCCGTTCACCGCGCCGCAAGCGTCGGACGGCATCGTCAAGCGTGGCGGCGTTAATCATGATGCTGACTGATCCGGGTCAACACATCGCGGACGCTGTCGAGCATCGGTGTGCCGGGGCCATAAATGGCGGCCACGCCATGCTCGTACAGGAAGGCGTAGTCCTGGGGGGGAATCACACCGCCTGCCACCACGCAGATATCTTCGCGTCCCCAGCCTTTCAGCGCCGTGACCAGTTCAGGGATCAACGTTTTATGCCCGGCAGCCAGTGACGATGCGCCTATGACATGCACATCGTTTTCTACCGCCAGACGGGCGATCTCTTCTGGCGTGGAGAACATCGGACTGAGATCGACGTCGAAGCCGAGATCGGAGTAGGCGCTGGCGATCACTTTCGCGCCGCGATCGTGACCATCCTGGCCCATCTTGGCGATCAGGATCCGAGGTCGGCGACCATTTTCCGCGAGGAACTGTTCGGTTTGCGCAACAATGGCGTCGAACTCATTGGCGGATTTGTCGGACTGGTGATAGCTTTGCGCAATCACGCCGGTGACGCACTGGCTGGGCACCAGATAGCGGTCAAAAGCGGCTTCCAGCGCGTCGGAGATCTCACCGAGCGTGGCGCGAACGCGGGCGGCGTTAACGGCTGCGGCCAGCAGATTTTCATTATGCTGCGCGGCGTGGGTCAGCACCGTTAGCGCGGCGTTGACGGCATCATTGTCGCGAGTGGCGCGAATATGCTGTAGTGAGGCAATCTGTTCGTTGCGCACCTTCACGTTGTCGATTTCCAGTACCGACGTTTCGTCTTCTTTATCCAGCTTGTACTTGTTCACGCCGACGATGACGCGTTTGCCCTGGTCGATCAGCGACTGCTCGCGCGCCGAAGCTTCTTCGATCATCCGTTTGGGGAGTCCAGCTTCAATCGCCTTCGCCATGCCGCCCGCTTCATCAATTTGTTTAATGATCGTGCGCGCCTGCTTCACGATTTGATCGGTCAATGACTCGACGTAGTACGATCCGGCCAGCGGATCGACGGTGCGGCAGATCTCTGACTCTTCCTGAATGATGATCTGCGTATTACGCGCGATGCGGGCGGAGAAATCGGTGGGTAGCCCGAGCGCTTCATCAAAGGCGTTGGTATGCAGCGACTGGGTGCCGCCAAGCGTGGCGCCGAGCGCTTCAATGGTCGTGCGGATCACGTTGTTGTAGGGATCCTGCTCGGTCAGACTCCAGCCGGAGGTCTGGCAGTGGGTACGCAGAGCGAGAGATTTCGGGTTGGTTGCGCCAAAACCGCTGACGGCTTCACTCCACAAATAGCGAGCCGCGCGCAGCATGGCGACGTTCATAAACAGATCCATGCCGATACCGAAGAAGAATGACAGACGCGGGGCGAAGTCATCAATTTTCAGCCCGGCAGACAGTGCGGCTTTGATGTACTCAATGCCGTCAGCCAGCGTAAACGCCACCTGCTGGACGCAGTTCGCCCCGGCTTCCCCCATGTGATAACCGCTGATGCTGATGGTGTTATAGCGTGGCATATTGGCGGAGCACCAGGCGATGATGTCGGCGATGATGCGCATCGAAGGTTTTGGTGGGTAAATGTAGGTGTTGCGGCACAGGTACTCTTTCAGAATATCGTTCTGAATGGTCCCGGTGAGCTGTTCCGGCGTTACGCCTTGTTCCTCAGCCGCGACGATATAAAACGCCAGTACCGGCAGCACCGCGCCGTTCATCGTCATCGACACCGACATCTTATCCAGCGGGATCTGATCAAACAGCACCTTCATATCTTCGACGGTATCGATCGCCACGCCCGCTTTGCCGACATCGCCCGCCACGCGCGGGTTGTCAGAGTCATAGCCGCGGTGGGTGGCAAGGTCAAAGGCAACGGAAAGCCCTTTTTGTCCGGCGGCGAGGTTGCGGCGGTAAAAGGCGTTGGATTCTTTGGCGGTAGAGAAACCGGCATACTGGCGGATGGTCCACGGCTGCGCGGTATACATGGTGGCGCGTGGACCGCGCACGTAAGGTGGCAGGCCGGGCAGGGTGCCTGTGACTTCCAGATTATCGAGGTCAGCCTCGGTGTACAGCGGCTTGATGACAATCCCTTCCGCCGTCTGTCTTTCCAGCGACTCAACGGTTTTTTCCCGTCGACTGAGTTCTTTATTGGCAAGTGTTTGCCACTCTTGCACGTTAGCCATTTTTTGCTCCGTATTACGCAATAAGTTGAATCTTTACGAGATACGGTGAGCTTTTTCATTTGGCTTGTCGCCAGCAAAAAATAGCCAACTGGGCGTCGTTTTTTGCCGCGTGGTATGTTTTATTTTGTGATGTATTTCAAAGACGTGGCGGGAATAGCATGAAAAGGCGATAGAGTCATAAATGCCGGATCGGCAAAGCCCACCCGGCATTCATATGGGGAATTAATCCTGACGCAGTACGTTGTGACCGTAAGCCAGCAGCGCGTCGGTAACGTTGCGCATCATGCGGCTTTCCGGCGCAAAACGGTGCCAGTACAACATCCGACGCTGGAACAGGCCCGGCGTCAAGTCGATAAGCTCACCGCTTTCCAGCTCTTTTTCTATCTGTAAGTGCGGGATCATGCAGCAGGTCGTGCCCTGACGGGCCAACTGGACGAAGGCTTCTGATGAGTTAACGATATGGCACGGCACGCTGCCTGGCGGCAGATCGAAGTTTTGTTGCAGGAACGCCTGATGCATATCATCAAGATGGTCAAACGCCACCGCCGGAGCTTTCAGTAGTGCAGAGCGGGTGACGCCGTTGGGGAAATAGCGCTCGGCGAACGCTTTTGAACCCACAAACAGGTAATCCAGCGCGCCAAGTTTATCCACCAGACAGCTTGGCAGCGCCTGATGTTGAATACTCACCGCACCGACCACTTCACCACGGCGCAGACGTTCCTGGGTGCGCGTTTCATCCTCAACCTGCAGGTTCAGGCGAATCGGCGAATTAGCCAGTACCGGGGCCAGCGCCGGAAGCAACCAGGTCGCCAGACTGTCGGCGTTCACCGCCAGCGAAAGCAGCAGCGGCGTGGAGCCAGTTTGCTCATCACCCAGCCACTCATCTTCCAGCAGTTCAACCTGGCGTAAAAGCGCCAGGAGTTTCTGCCCTTGTTCAGTAGGGCGAGGCGGTACGGTACGCACCAGCAGCGGCTGTCCGAACATATTCTCAAGCTGTTTTATGCGCTGTGAAACGGCGGATTGCGTGATGCACAGCTTTTGCGCCGCGCGCTCAAATCCTCGTTCACGAATAACCGCATCCAGTGCTTGTAGTGTTCTGTAGTCCGGACGTTTCATTGCTTTGGCGCACTCCTGAAATTTTTGCTTGTTCTGCACTATGACACAAATTTGGGTTGGGTAAAGACGAAATCAGCCACCTGGTAGCGGGTGTGGGGACATTTTTCTGCACAATGTTCTATAATGCGCGTGAATTTTCCCACCATATTCACACCACAGGCGAAACGATCATGACGCAGGATGAACTGAAAAAAGCAGTAGGATGGGCGGCACTTCAGTATGTACAGCCCGGTACCATTGTGGGCGTAGGTACAGGTTCAACAGCCGCACACTTTATTGATGCGCTGGGCACAATGAAAGGTCAGATTGAAGGCGCGGTGTCCAGTTCTGACGCCTCGACCGAAAAACTCAAAAGCCTTGGCATCCACGTGTTCGATCTTAACGAAGTGGACAGCCTCGGCGTCTACGTTGACGGCGCAGATGAAATCAACGGCCATATGCAGATGATTAAAGGCGGTGGCGCAGCGTTGACCCGTGAAAAAATCATTGCTTCCGTGGCGAAGAAATTTATCTGCATCGCTGACGCGTCCAAAGAAGTCGATATTCTCGGTAACTTCCCGTTGCCGGTAGAAGTTATCCCAATGGCGCGTAGCGCAGTGGCTCGCCAGTTGGTGAAGCTGGGCGGTCGTCCTGAATACCGTCAGGGCGTGGTAACTGACAATGGTAACGTGATCCTTGATGTGCACGGTCTGGAAATCCTCGACGCCATCGCGCTGGAAAACGCCATCAATGCGATTCCGGGCGTGGTAACCGTAGGTTTGTTCGCTAACCGTGGTGCGGATGTCGCGCTGATCGGTACCCCAGACGGCGTGAAAACTATCGTAAAATGATCTGATGGGAGCGTCTTCTCCCGTTAAAAAAAATTTGGCAGGGCAAATTTGGTGACTTGTGTCACGTTTACAATATTGCCCTGCCGATCTCTCCAAAGAAAAAGTTATCGCCAGTATTTTCCTCTGACATTTCCCGCTGAATGACATTTCCTCAGCATGACGACGCAAACGTTCATATTGCCGCAATATTATTTTTTGATATGTTGAAGAGGCGGATGAAAATCCCACACACAACACATCAGATTGAACAAAAAAGACAGGGTCGGGGAAATGGCAAAGGTATCACTGGAGAAAGATAAGATTAAATTTCTGCTGGTAGAAGGCGTGCATCAAAAAGCACTCGAAAGCCTTCGTGCAGCAGGTTATACCAACATCGAGTTTCACAAAGGCGCTCTGGACACCGAACAACTGAAAGAGTCCATCCGTGATGCCCACTTCATTGGCCTGCGATCCCGTACCCATCTGACTGAAGATGTAATTGCCGCCGCAGAAAAACTGGTCGCGATTGGTTGCTTCTGCATCGGCACCAACCAGGTTGATCTTAGCGCTGCGGCAAAGCGCGGGATCCCGGTGTTTAACGCGCCATTCTCTAACACTCGCTCCGTTGCTGAACTGGTGATTGGTGAACTGCTGCTACTGTTACGCGGCGTACCAGAAGCGAACGCCAAAGCGCACCGCGGCGTGTGGAATAAACTGGCTACTGGCTCTTTTGAAGCGCGCGGCAAAAAACTGGGGATCATCGGCTACGGGCACATTGGTACTCAGTTAGGCATTCTGGCGGAATCGCTGGGGATGCATGTCTATTTTTATGATATTGAAAATAAACTTCCGCTGGGTAACGCCACGCAGGTTCAGCATCTTTCCGACCTGCTCAATATGAGCGACGTGGTGAGCCTGCACGTGCCGGAAAATGCCTCCACCAAAAACCTGATGGGCGCGCGTGAGATTTCGCTGATGAAACCAGGCGCGCTGCTGATTAACGCCGCGCGCGGTACGGTGGTTGATATTCCAGCCCTGTGCGACGCGTTAGCGACCAAGCACCTGGCAGGGGCGGCAATTGACGTTTTCCCAACCGAACCGGCAACGAACAGCGATCCGTTCACTTCGCCGCTGTGTGATTTCGACAACGTGATCCTGACGCCGCATATTGGTGGTTCCACGCTGGAAGCGCAGGAAAATATCGGTCTGGAAGTGGCGGGGAAACTGATCAAGTATTCCGACAACGGCTCCACGCTGTCTGCGGTTAACTTCCCGGAAGTTTCGCTGCCGCTGCACGGTGGTCGTCGTCTGATGCACATTCACGAAAACCGTCCTGGCGTTCTGACCGCGCTGAACCAAATTTTTGCCGAGCAGGGCGTCAACATTGCCGCGCAGTACCTGCAGACTTCCGCACAGGTAGGTTACGTGGTTATCGATATTGAAGCGGATGAAGATGTGGCGGAAAAAGCGCTGCTGGCGATGAAAGCCCTTCCGGGAACCATTCGCGCCCGTCTGCTGTACTGATTTCCTCTATATGGGCAGGCGATGACCTGCCCATCTTTCCTCTGATTTCCCGGCCTCAAAATTTCTTTCTGTAACGCATACATTCTGTTTTCGAGCCTTGCCGCAATTGGCAACTAAAGGCAGTGCTGCGTGTTGTTCAGCACTAAAAGAAATTTACGATAGGGGCTCAGTATAGTGCTGAAACGGGAAAGCCCCTACCGAAGCAGGGGCTCTAAAAAGGAAAGGGACGATGATGAGATACGTCATCATGCTGCTGATCCTGTTAATCATCGCTACGCCAGCATATTAACAGAGAGTACGCAGGAGGGAGGTTCGCCTCCCTCACCCTTCACCGAGGAATTTAGGTCAAAAAAACGGCGCTGTCAATCGGCAAAAAACGGCTACCACTGCCAAATTTTGGATGGTGTCACCACCGCAGGCAGTGGGATATCCCACTCTTCGACAGGCAGCTTTTCCACTAACTGGCAATCATGCGCGTAGCCCACGGGTTGGATCTTATGCTGTTGCCAGTTTTGCAACGTGCGGTCATAAAATCCGCCGCCCATCCCCAGACGCTGCCCATCCTCGTCAAACGCGACTAACGGCGTAACCAGTACATCCAGCTGTGACAACGGCAATACGTCGCGGACATCAAGTCGTGGCTCCTGGATCTTTAAGCGGTTGGTCACCAGCGCACTCTGTGGATGATAGTGCAGGAACAGCAGGTTGCCAGGGCTAAAGGGATGAAGAACCGGAAGGTAGACGCGCTTACCCGCTCGCCACAGCTGTTCGATCAGCGGTTGGGTGTCGAGTTCGCCATCGAAAGAGAGAAACACCGCTACGGTATGGGCAAGAACAACAGGGGGAAAACTGAGCATTCTGGTCGCGGCTTGCTGACCAAAGTGTTGTTGCTGATCGCTGGTAAGCGCACGGCGACGCTGACGAATCAGTGTGCGTATTTCTTGTCGGGATAAAGGGAGTTCAGAAAGTAGTGTCATGGCTGTTGCCAGGTAGAAGGGAATCTCCGAGATGCCGCCGCAGGCTGTAACCCTTGAACCCTTGGTTCAAGGTGAATGCGTCGTCACAGTTTTAAGGCTTCTCGGACGGGCCGAGCATGCTCACCAACCGTGGAGCGCCACATTCTTGTGGTATGAAATATCGGCTCAGGGGACTGGCCCGCTTGCAAACATCTCAGAGAAATTTTGTCTTCACGGTCACTCTACCACAGTAAACCGAAAAGTGTTATTCAAAGTTTTGGCCCGTTTTTTCGGTTATGCGACCCTGATCAAGCAACGCTTGTTCGATGGTCTGTTGCAGCATCCGAATACGTTGTTCCATGCTCGCCGCGTATTCACGCGTCTTAGCTTTTTCCTGAGTTAATTCATAGCTGATGTTCAACGCGGCGATGAAAACCAACTGCTCAGTATTTGTGACTCTAGTGCGAACTTTCAGATCTTGCAATCGCTGATTGAGATCGTCCGCAGCCTGATTCAACGCATCCCTTTGTTCAGGCGGGCAATTCACTCGCAGTGAACGGCCAAATATTTGGATATCGACGGGTTGTGCAGACATGCCACCTTCCTGCTGATTGACTGCGCTGCCTTCGTCTCCAGACCTTGGGTCCGCGAAGGGGCGACACTATAGCTACCCTGGTATCAAGATACAAGCCCTTTTCTGGTCCACCAGGGTCCAAAGTGGTAGCATATCATGAATATTCCTCCCTTTGATGACGAATGCTTATGTCTATACAGAACGAAATGCCTGGCTACAGCGAAGTTAGCCAGTTTTTGAACCAACAAGGGGCTGGATTAACCCCGGCCGAAATGCACGGCTTAATCAGCGGGATGATTTGTGGTGGCAACAACGACAGCTCATGGCAGCCGCTGTTGCACGACCTGACGAACGAAGGTCTGGCCTTTGGTCACGAGCTGGCTCAGGCACTGCTGAAAATGCACTCTGCTACCAGCGATGCCCTTGAGGACGACGGCTTCCTTTTTCAGCTTTTTCTGCCTGAAGGTGATGACGTCAGCGTGTTCGATCGCGCCGATGCGCTGGCTGGCTGGGTAAACCACTTTCTGCTGGGTCTCGGCGTTACGCAGCCTAAGCTCGACAAAGTGACCGGCGAAACCGGTGAAGCGATTGACGACCTGCGCAATATCGCTCAGTTGGGATATGACGAAGACGAAGATCAGGAAGAGCTGGAAATGTCGCTCGAAGAGATCATCGAATACGTGCGCGTAGCCGCCTTGCTGTGCCATGACACGTTTACGCGTCAGCAGCCGACGGCGCCGGAAGTCCGCAAACCGACTCTGCACTAAATACAACAACGCCCAGGAGAGTGTTATGAGTGAGATATCTCAGCAAGAATTCCAGCGTCGTCGTCAGGCTTTGCTGGCACAAATGCAGCCCGGCAGCGCCGCGCTGATTTTTGCCGCGCCGGAAGCGACGCGCAGCGCGGACAGTGAATACCCGTACCGCCAGAACAGTGATTTCTGGTATTTCACCGGCTTTAACGAGCCTGAAGCCGTGCTGGTGCTGATTAAAAGTGATGACACTCATAACCACAGCGTTTTGTTCAACCGGGTTCGCGACCTGACGGCTGAGATCTGGTTTGGCCGCCGTCTGGGCCAGGATGCCGCACCGGCAAAACTCGGCGTTGATCGGGCGCTGGCCTTCAGTGAAATCAATCAACAGTTGCATCTGCTGCTCAATGGTCTGGACGCGGTGTATCACGCTCAGGGCGAATATGGCTGGGCCGACGAAATTGTCTGCACGGCGCTGGATAAACTACGCAAAGGCTCCAGACAAAATCTGCACGCGCCCGCCGCGATCATCGACTGGCGTCCGATGGTGCATGAGATGCGCCTGTTCAAATCACCGGAAGAGATTGCGATCATGCGCCGTGCCGGAGAGATCACCGCCCTGGCGCATACCCGCGCGATGGAAAAATGCCGTCCGGGGATGTTTGAATACCAACTGGAAGGGGAGATTCACCACGAATTTACCCGCCACGGCGCGCGTTATCCATCCTATAACACCATTGTCGGAAGCGGTGAAAACGGCTGTATCCTGCATTACACCGAAAATGAAAGTGAAATGCGCGATGGCGAGCTGGTGCTGATTGACGCTGGCTGTGAATACAAAGGCTATGCGGGCGACATTACGCGTACCTTCCCGGTTAATGGCAAATTTACCCCCGCGCAGCGTGAAATCTACGATATCGTACTGGAATCCCTGGAGACCAGCCTACGTCTGTATCGCCCCGGAACCTCCATTCAGGACGTCACCGGTGAAGTTGTGCGCATCATGATTACCGGTCTGGTGAAGCTTGGCATCCTGCACGGCGACGTCGACCAGTTAATTACCGAGAATGCGCATCGCCCATACTTTATGCATGGTCTTAGCCATTGGCTGGGGCTGGATGTGCACGACGTTGGCGTTTATGGTCAGGATCGTTCGCGTATCCTTGAGCCAGGAATGGTGCTTACCGTCGAGCCAGGGTTATATATCGCACCGGATGCCGATGTACCGGCTGCTTATCGTGGCATTGGCATTCGTATAGAAGATGACATCCTCATCACCGAAGACGGTAACGAAAACCTGACCGCCAGCGTGGTGAAGAAAGCTGATGATATTGAAGCCTTAATGGCTGCGGCGCGACTGCAATGAGCGTAATTATCGTCGGTGGTGGCATGGTCGGTGCGACGCTGGCGCTGGCCATTTCCCAGCTCAGTCATGGGACGCTGCCAGTTCATCTGATAGAAGCGAGCGAACCTGAAACTGACCGTCATCCTGGGTTTGACGCCCGGGCGATTGCGCTGGCGGCAGGAACCTGTCAGCAGCTGGCGCGAATTGGCGTGTGGCAGGCGATTGCCGATTGCGCAACGGCAATCAAAACGGTCCACGTCAGCGATCGCGGCCATGCTGGATTTGTTACGCTGGATGCGCAGGAATATCGTCTCCCGGCGCTGGGTCAGGTGGTGGAACTCCACGATGTTGGGCTGCGTCTGTTTGCGCTACTGCGTAAAGCGCCGGGCGTCACGCTACATTGTCCCGATCGCGTAGCCAGCGTGGCGCGTGCGCAGGAACATGTTGAGGTCACGCTGGAAAATGGCGAGGTTATTACCGGTCGCGTGGTGGTCGCCGCTGACGGTACGCGTTCCGCGCTGGCTACCGCCTGCGGCGTGGACTGGCAGCAGCAGCCTTATGAACAACTGGCGGTAATCGCCAATGTCACGACCTCCGTTCCTCACGATGGGCGAGCGTTTGAACGCTTCACGCAGCATGGCCCGCTGGCAATGCTGCCGATGTCTGATGGTCGCTGCTCGCTGGTATGGTGCCACCCGCTGGAGCAGCGTGATGAGATCATGGCCTGGTCCGACGAACGGTTTTGTCGTGAATTGCAAACTGCGTTTGGCTGGCGGCTGGGGCGTATTACCCAGGCCGGTAAACGCAGCGCTTATCCGTTGTCATTAACTACTGCGCTGAAGGCGATGACCCATCGTACCGTGCTGGTGGGGAATGCAGCCCAGACGCTGCATCCCATTGCCGGACAAGGTTTCAACCTTGGTCTGCGCGACGTAATGAGCCTGGCTGAGACGTTAACTCAGGCGCAAAACTGCGCGGAAGATATTGGTGATTACGCAGTGCTGGCACGCTATCAGCAACGCCGCGAGCGCGATCGCGAAACGACGATTGGTGTGACCAATAATTTAGTGTATTTGTTTGCCAATCGCTGGGCTCCGCTGGTTGTTGGCCGCAATGTCGGGCTGATGGCGATGGAATTATTCACACCCGCGCGCGATGCGCTGGCGGAGCGGACCCTGGGTTGGGTTGCGCGATAAATATGGCCTGTAAGCCGGATGGCGGCGTAAACGCCTTATCCGGTCTACGGTTTTGATTGTTCCGGTTTCCAGGAGTAAACAGTGCAAAGTGTTGATGTAGCAATTGTCGGTGGCGGCATGGTGGGACTGGCGGTTGCCTGCGGCTTGCAGGGCAGCGGGTTACGCGTTGCGGTGTTAGAACAATATGTTCCGCAGCCGTTGGCGGCGGATGCAGCTCCTCAGCTTCGCGTGTCGGCAATCAATGCCGCCAGTGAAAAACTGCTTACTCGTTTAGGCGTCTGGTCAGATATCGTTGCCCGTCGCGCGTGCTGCTATCACGGTATGGAAGTCTGGGACAAAGACAGCTTCGGGCGCATTGAATTTGACGACCAGAGCATGGGCTACAGCCATTTGGGCCACATCGTCGAAAACTCAGAGATCCATTACGCGCTGTGGCAAAAGGCGCAGCGTTCGCCGGATATTACGCTGCTGGCACCCGCTGAAATACAGCAGGTAGCCTGGGGTGAGAACGAGGCATTTCTGACCCTGAAAGAGGGCGCAATGCTGACGGCTCGCCTGGTGATCGGCGCGGATGGCGCTAACTCCTGGCTGCGTAATAAAGCAGACATTCCGCTCACCTTCTGGGATTACCGTCATCATGCGCTGGTGGCGACGATCCGTACGCAGGAAGCCCACGGCGCGGTTGCGCGCCAGGCGTTTCACGGCGAGGGTATCCTGGCATTCCTGCCGCTCAGTGACCCGCATCTGTGCTCTATCGTCTGGTCACTTTCTCCGCAGGAAGCCGAACGCATGCAGCAGGCAAGCGTTGACGAGTTTAATCAGGCGCTGAATATCGCTTTTGATAACCGTCTGGGACTGTGCAGCGTTGAAAGCGAACGGCAGACGTTTCCGCTGACGGGACGCTATGCGCGTCAGTTCGCCGCCCATCGTCTGGCGCTGGTGGGGGATGCGGCGCATACTATCCATCCGCTGGCGGGTCAGGGGGTTAACCTCGGCTTTATGGATGCGGCAGAGCTTATCGATGAGCTTAAGCGGCTACAACGTCAGGGCAAAGATATTGGCCAGTATCTCTATTTGCGTCGCTATGAGCGCAGCCGTAAGCACAGCGCAGCAATGATGCTGGCCGGTATGCAGGGCTTCCGTGAACTGTTTGCCGGTGAGAATCCGGCGAAGAAACTGCTGCGTGATATTGGTCTGAAACTGGCCGATACCCTTCCGGGCGTAAAACCGCAGCTCATCCGTCAGGCGATGGGACTGAACAATCTTCCCGAGTGGCTACGTTAGCGTCCGTAAGGACAATCTTAAGAGTTTGAGACCCGTCACATTTTCCTCTCCCGGCCCTCGCGCCGGGATGCTTCTCTCATTTGAAATAATCTAATTCCACACCTTTTTTCGCATTAGTTTTTTTAATATCACGTTTTTTTCATAACGCCATTTTTGACATTTTTTCCACATTTAATGTTGTTTGCTGCTGATTAATCTTCCTTATTTATGCTTATTATTCTGATTTTTTGGTGTGGTTATGGGGTTTTATTCTGTCGTCGATCTGGCCATTTTTTGCCATAAGCTAATGTGATGGCTAATTTTGCCTTATGGTTTAGCGTCTGTTTCGGTGGTAAGTTCAGGACAAAGAGAACGTTTGCGTCGTAGCCCCTGGAGCGGCTGCGGTGCTGGGTTTCGTGGCGAAAATTTCACCGCGAAAGAGTTGGTAGCCCCGCTTATTCAACGAGGAAAAGATGGCTCAACAGACTCCTTTGTACGAACAACACACGCTATGTGGCGCGCGCATGGTAGATTTCCATGGCTGGATGATGCCACTGCATTACGGTTCTCAGCTCGATGAACACCATGCTGTTCGCACCGATGCCGGTATGTTTGATGTGTCGCATATGACCATCGTCGACCTGCGCGGCAGCCGCACCCGGGAGTTCTTGCGTTATCTGCTGGCAAACGACGTCGCGAAGCTAACGAAGACGGGTAAAGCCCTCTACTCCGGTATGCTTAACGCATCGGGCGGTGTGATAGATGACCTGATTGTCTATTACTTCACTGAAGATTTCTTCCGCCTCGTTGTAAACTCCGCCACCCGCGAAAAAGACCTCTCCTGGATTACCCAACACGCTGAACCTTACGCCATCGACATCACCGTTCGTGACGACCTGTCGCTGATTGCGGTGCAGGGGCCAAACGCGCAGGAAAAAGCAGCAACGTTGTTTACTGACGAACAGCGCCATGCGGTAGAAGGTATGAAGCCGTTCTTCGGCGTTCAGGCGGGTGATTTGTTTATCGCAACCACCGGTTATACCGGCGAAGCAGGCTATGAAATTGCCATGCCGAATGAAAAAGCGGCTGATTTCTGGCGTGCGCTGGTACAGGCAGGCGTTAAACCTTGCGGACTGGGCGCGCGTGACACGCTGCGTCTGGAAGCAGGTATGAACCTGTACGGTCAGGAGATGGACGAAGGGATTTCTCCACTGGAAGCCAACATGGGCTGGACCATTGCGTGGGAACCTGCCGACCGCGACTTTATTGGTCGTGAAGCGCTGGAAATGCAGCGTGAAAAAGGCCACGAACAGCTGGTCGGACTGGTGATGACCGAGAAGGGCGTGCTGCGTAATGAACTGCCAGTCCGTTTCACTGACGCTTCCGGTAACCAACATGAAGGCATTATCACCAGCGGAACATTCTCCCCAACCCTGGGTTACAGCATCGCGCTGGCGCGTGTCCCTGCGGGTATTGGTGAGACCGCGATCGTGCAGATCCGTAACCGCGAAATGCCAGTAAAAGTCACTAAACCTGTTTTTGTGCGTAACGGCAAAGCCGTCGCGTGATTCATCCTTTTTGGAGATTGATTGATGAGCAACGTACCTGCAGAACTGAAATACAGCAAAGAACACGAATGGCTGCGCAAAGAAGCTGACGGCTCTTACACCGTTGGTATCACCGAACATGCTCAGGAGCTGTTGGGTGACATGGTTTTCGTAGACCTGCCAGAAGTTGGTGCCACCGTCAGCGCGGGCGATGACTGCGCCGTTGCGGAATCCGTAAAAGCGGCTTCTGATATTTATGCGCCGGTAAGCGGTGAGATTGTTGCGGTTAACGACGCGCTGAGCGACTCCCCGGAACTGGTCAACAGCGAACCGTATGCCGGTGGCTGGATCTTCAAAATCAAAGCCAGCGATGAAAGCGAAATCGAATCGCTGCTGGATGCCACTGCGTACGAAGCATTGTTAGAAGACGAATAATGTTGTGCCGGATGGCGCTAATGCTTATCCGGCCTACTCACTGCAACGCGAATTATTTTGCGTATTCGTTTTCGCACGCGTAGGCCCGGTAAGCGTCAGCGCCACCGGGCAATTGAGTTAGAGACAATCACGATTCACTGCACGTTTCAGGAACCATCGCCCATGACACAGACGTTAAGCCAGCTTGAAAACAGCGGCGCTTTCATTGAACGCCACATCGGACCGGACGCCGCGCAGCAGCAAGAGATGCTGAATGCGGTTGGCGCCGAGTCGTTAAACGCGCTGATCGGCCAGATTGTGCCGAAAGACATTCAGCTCGCAACCCCGCCACAGGTAGGCGAGGCGGCGACAGAATACGCTGCGCTGGCCGAATTAAAAGCCATCGCCGGGCGTAACAAGCGCTTCACGTCCTACATCGGCATGGGCTACACCGCCGTGCAGTTGCCACCGGTTATCCTGCGTAACATGCTGGAAAATCCGGGTTGGTACACCGCGTATACGCCGTATCAGCCGGAAGTCTCTCAGGGCCGTCTGGAAGCGCTGCTGAACTTCCAACAGGTCACGCTGGACCTGACGGGGCTGGACATGGCCTCCGCCTCTCTGCTGGATGAAGCCACCGCGGCGGCCGAAGCCATGGCGATGGCCAAACGCGTCAGCAAACTGAAAAATGCCAACCGTTTCTTTGTGGCGGCTGATGTTCATCCGCAAACGCTGGACGTCGTGCGTACTCGCGCCGAAACCTTTGGTTTTGATGTCATTGTGGATGACGCAGCGAAAGCACTGGATCACCAGGATGTGTTCGGCGTGCTGTTGCAGCAGGTTGGTACCACTGGTGAAGTGCACGACTACAGCAAACTAATTGCTGAGCTGAAATCCCGTAAAGTTGTGGTCAGCGTCGCTGCCGACTTTATGGCGCTGGTGCTGCTGACGGCTCCTGGCAAACAGGGTGCGGATATCGTTTTCGGCTCTGCGCAACGCTTCGGTGTTCCAATGGGTTACGGTGGCCCGCACGCGGCATTCTTTGCCGCCAAAGACGAATTCAAACGCTCCATGCCAGGCCGTATTATCGGCGTATCAAAAGATGCGGCGGGCAATACCGCACTGCGCATGGCGATGCAGACTCGCGAGCAGCATATCCGTCGTGAGAAAGCGAACTCCAACATTTGTACCTCGCAGGTACTGCTGGCTAACATCGCCAGTTTGTATGCCGTTTATCATGGTCCGGTCGGCCTGAAGCGCATCGCAAATCGAATCCACCGCCTGACCGATATTCTGGCGGCAGGTCTGCAACAAAAAGGCTTAAAGCTGCGTCATGCGCATTACTTTGACACGCTGTGTGTTGAAGTGGCTGATAAAGCTGCGGTACTGGCGCGTGCGGAAGCGGCAGAGATCAACCTGCGCAGCGATATTCATAACGCGGTAGGTATTACCCTCGACGAAACCACCACCCGTGAAAACGTGGTGCAGTTGTTCACTGTTCTGCTGGGTGACAGCCACGGCCTGAACATCGACACGCTGGATAAAGACGTGGCGCTCGACAGCCGTTCCATTCAGAGCAGCATGCTGCGTGATGACGCGATCCTCAGCCACCCGGTGTTTAACCGCTACCACAGCGAAACCGAGATGATGCGCTACATGCACTCGCTGGAGCGTAAAGATCTGGCGCTGAACCAGGCGATGATCCCGCTGGGTTCCTGCACCATGAAGCTGAACGCCGCCGCCGAGATGATTCCTATCACCTGGCCGGAATTCGCTGAACTGCATCCGTTCTGCCCGCCAGAGCAGGCGGAAGGGTATCACCAGATGATTGGTCAGCTTTCCGAGTGGCTGGTAAAACTGACCGGCTATGATGCAGTCTGCATGCAGCCGAACTCCGGCGCACAGGGCGAGTATGCGGGTCTGCTGGCGATTCGTCATTATCACGAAAGCCGTAACGAAGGCCATCGCGATATCTGCCTGATCCCGGCGTCCGCCCACGGTACTAACCCGGCTTCCGCACAAATGGCGGGGATGCAGGTGGTGGTAGTCGCCTGTGATAAGAACGGCAACATCGACCTTGACGATCTGCGGGCAAAAGCAGAACAACATGCCGCGAACCTTTCTTGCATCATGGTGACCTATCCGTCCACCCACGGCGTATATGAAGAAACGATCCGCGAAGTGTGTGAAGTTGTGCATCAGTTCGGCGGCCAGGTGTACCTCGACGGCGCGAACATGAACGCCCAGGTTGGAATCACCACGCCGGGCTTTATCGGCGCGGACGTTTCGCACCTCAACCTGCATAAAACCTTCTGTATTCCGCACGGCGGCGGTGGCCCAGGTATGGGACCGATTGGCGTTAAATCGCATCTGGCACCGTTCGTACCGGGCCACAGCGTCGTTCAGATTGAAGGGATGCTGACCCGTCAGGGCGCGGTGTCTGCCGCACCGTTCGGTAGCGCATCCATTCTGCCAATCAGCTGGATGTACATCCGTATGATGGGCGCAGAAGGTCTGAAGCAGGCAAGCCAGGTCGCGATTCTTAACGCTAACTACATTGCCAGCCGTCTGAAAGATGCCTATCCGGTGCTGTATACCGGTCGCGATGGCCGTGTAGCGCATGAATGTATTCTCGACATTCGCCCACTGAAAGAAGAGACCGGCATCAGCGAACTGGATATTGCCAAACGTCTGATCGACTATGGTTTCCATGCGCCAACCATGTCGTTCCCGGTAGCGGGTACGCTGATGGTGGAACCGACCGAATCTGAAAGCAAAGTGGAACTGGATCGCTTTATTAACGCGATGCTGGCAATCCGCGCTGAGATCGAGCGCGTGAAAGCCGGTGAGTGGTCACTGGAAGATAACCCGTTGGTAAACTCGCCGCACACCCAGAACGAGCTGGTGAGTGAGTGGAACCACGGTTATAGCCGCGAAATCGCAGTCTTCCCGGCTGGCGTGGCGAACAAATACTGGCCTACCGTGAAGCGTCTTGATGACGTTTACGGCGACCGTAACCTGTTCTGCTCCTGCGTGCCGATGAGCGAATATCAGTAACTTTTCCGCGTAGTTAAACAATTTCCAGGCCGGGTAAGGCGATGGCGCCTCCCGGCTTTTTCACATCTGGAGGTATCCATGGGAATCGCACTTGTTACTGGCGGCAGTCGTGGTATCGGGCGAGCAACCGCGCTGCAACTGGCACTGGAGGGGTACACGGTAGCGGTTAATTTTCATCACAATATTCGTGCGGCCACCGAGGTGGTGAACAACATCGTCGCGGCAGATGGTAAGGCATTTGCTCTGCGTGCGGATATCAGTGATGAAAGTCAGGTGCTGGCGATGTTTGAATCGATCGACCGTGAAGGGGAATCGCTGACTGCGCTGGTGAATAATGCCGGGATTTTATTTGAACAGAGCACGGTGGAAAGCTTAACCGCAGAGCGAATTAACCGCGTACTGGCAACCAATGTTACCGGCTATTTTCTGTGCTGTCGGGAAGCGGTTAAGCGCATGTCGTTTAAGCACGGCGGTCAGGGTGGGGCGATTGTGAATGTCTCTTCGGCGGCATCACGGCTCGGTGCGCCATTCGAATATGTCGATTACGCCGCTTCAAAAGGTGCGGTGGACACGCTCACCACCGGTCTGGCGCTGGAGGTGGCGGCGCAGGGGATCCGCGTAAACTGCGTACGTCCTGGCCTGATCTACACTGAGATGCATGCGTCGGGTGGAGAGCCGGGAAGAGTTGATCGCGTGAAATCCATGTTGCCTATGCAGCGTGGCGGGCAGCCGGAAGAAGTTGCGCAGGCGATTTGCTGGCTACTGAGCGAGAAAGCATCTTACGTCACGGGCAGTTTTCTTGAACTGGCGGGCGGGAAGTAGGGATTTAATTGCCGGACAGTGCTGCGTTTATCCAGCCTACGGGTGTATAACCTGTGGGCTGGATAAGGCGTTTACGCTGCCATCCGGCTTAAAATCACAGATTCTCGCCGTTGCTGGCGATTACCGCTTTATACCACTCAAAACTCTTCTTACGTGAACGTGACATATCGCCCGTGCCGTCATCGTGCTTATTCACGTAGATGAAGCCGTAGCGCTTGCTGTACTGACCGGTGGTGAACGAAACGCAGTCGATGCAGCCCCACGGCGTGTAGCCCATCAGATCTACGCCATCATAGGTGACCGCCTTCATCATCTCTTCGATGTGGGCGCGCAGATAATCGATGCGGTAATCATCATTGATACTGCCATCTGTTTCCACTTTATCGTAGGCGCCAAACCCGTTTTCAACGATAAACAGCGGCTTCTGATAGCGCTCGTACAGCTCACATAAAGCATAGCGCAGGCCAACCGGGTCAATCTGCCAGCCCCAGTCGGAGGCTTTGACGTGCGGGTTCGGTACGCTGCCCTCAAAACCGGAAATAGCATCACCGCTACCACCTTCCGCTTTCACCGCGTTGGTCATGTAGTAGCTGAATCCGAGATAGTCGCAGGTGCCTTCATGCAGGATTTGCTTGTCGCCGTCTTCCATCCTGATGTTAAATTCGCGACGTTCCCACTCGTTCAGCACATAGCTTGGGTAGTAGCCGCGTAGCTGGACGTCAGTGAAGACATAGCGCTCACGCATTGACTCCTGGGCGAACATGACATCTTCGGGCTTACAGGAGAACGGATAGAGCGGCACCATTGCCAGCATGCAGCCCACTTTCATTTCAGGATTGATGCGGCGTGCGGCTTTCACTGCGAGCGCGCTGGCCACGAACTGGTGGTGCAGCACCTGGTACATGGTCTCTTCCGGGTTTTCATGCTCGGTATACACCACGCCGGAGCAGCAATAGCCAAACAGCGGTGCGCGCCAGTTTCGTTGGTTATTGATCTCGTTGAAGGTCATCCAGTATTTGACTTTGTGTTTGTAACGCTCAAAGACGACTTCGGCAAATCGAACAAAGAAATCAACAACTTTGCGATTGGTCCAACTCCCATACTGTTGAACCAAATGTAGCGGCATTTCGAAGTGGGAAAGGGTGATGACCGGTTCGATGTTGTATTTCAGTAATTCATCGAACATGTCGTCATAGAACTTCAGACCTTCTTCGTTCGGCTGGGTTTCGTCCCCATTGGGGAAGATACGGGTCCATGCGATGGAGGTACGGAAACATTTGAAGCCCATTTCGGCAAACAGCTTAATGTCTTCTTTGTAATGACCGTAAAAATCGACGGCTTCGTGGTTGGGGTAGTATTTACCGGGCACGACTTCCTGAGTGATTTCTCGTGGAACGCCGTGTGCCCCACCGGTCAGTACGTCGCAAATGCTGGGGCCTTTGCCACCTTTGTTCCAGCCACCTTCGACCTGGTGCGCCGCAACCGCGCCGCCCCATAAAAAATCTTTTGCTAAGGTAAGTTTTTTCATCTGCGCTCAGTCTCAAATTAATACAATCTGATTTTGAGTCTAACAAAGGAAACCTAAATGTCACGATATAACAAAATAGCATTAATGTGATTTGTTACATCAAAAAAACAGATTGTTTTTTTACGCTATTCTTTTCGCCAGTTTGCGGCCAAGTGATTCCAGAATATAAATAACGGGGATTTGCGTGGTTATATCGTATACCCCGGCAATGCGCGTTTGTGGAACGTGCCAGGAGAGATTAAAGTCGGCGAGTTTCGCCAGACGCGAGTGTTCATGGCTGGTTACAGACAGCACTTTACAGTTGTGCAGGCTGAACTGGCTGGCAAAGCGTAGGATCTCTTCAGTTTCACCGGAGACGGAAAGCACGATTGCCAGCGCGTTTCTGGCCATGTCATTGGTTACCGGAAAATAAGGGTCGTCAATATGATTACTGAATTTACCGACGTTGGAGAAAAAACGCGCGCCGTATTTCGCAAGCGCTCCTGACGTTCCTGCGCCAACAAATATAATACGTTCGGAAGATAATATAATATCAACAGCCTGATCGAGCAGTTTATCGAATTCGTCGTTATTGACGCTTTTAAAAAAGCTGATAATTTCGCTGGCGCCGAAATTAGCCTGTTGCGGTTCATTCTGCTCTAAATATAATTTGAAGCGTACGCGAAATTCTGAGTAACCTTCACACTTAAGCTTGCGGCAAAAGCGCAGTACGGTGGTAGTGGAAACGCCCACGGCATCGGCCAGTTCGCGAATGGTCATGTACATGACTTTGTCACGATTTTTGATGACATAGTTGTAGACCAGCATCTCAAGATTGTTGAGACTGGCGATGGCAGCGTGGGAGAACATACTCACAATAGCAAAACTCACTCATCAGACTTCATCTACAGGGAATAATAACATGCAGCCAAATGACATCACTTTTTTTCAGCGTTTCCAGGATGACATACTGGCCGGACGCAAAACCATCACCATTCGTGACGAGTCCGAATCACACTTCAAAACCGGTGACATTCTACGGGTTGGGCGCTTTGAAGATGAGGGATACTTCTGCACGATTGAAGTTGTTGGCACCTCAACCGTCACGCTGGATACGCTGACTGAAAAACATGCTCAGCAGGAAAACATGTCGCTTGAAGAACTGAAACATGTGATCGCCGAGATTTACCCGGATCAAACGCAGTTTTATGTGATTGATTTTAAATGTATTTGATTTTATGTGTACGCTTGTTAGCTGAAAAGGTAAAATTAATTATATGATTTTTATGAACTATTTATTTTAAGATAAATATTACAGCTAACATGTGTTCACTGGAACCATTCTCAGTTACGCTAGAGGGGCAATAACGAAAGTGTTCGTTTCTCGGGAGTAAGCTATGGTTCAGAAACCATTAATCGCGCAGGGATATTCGCTGGCAGAGGAAATAGCCAACAGCATCAGTCACGGTATCGGGTTGGTGTTTGGGATTGTCGGGCTGGTGTTGTTGCTGATTCAGGCAGTGGATACCAACGCCAGCGCTATGGCGATTACCAGTTATAGCCTGTACGGCGGCAGCATGATCCTGCTGTTCCTCGCCTCAACTTTGTATCACGCGATCCCCCATCAGAGAGCGAAAGTCTGGCTGAAAAAATTCGACCACTGCGCGATTTATCTGCTGATTGCCGGGACCTATACGCCATTTCTGCTGGTGGGGCTTGATTCGCCGCTGGCTCGTGGGCTGATGATTGTTATCTGGAGCCTGGCGCTGCTCGGTATTTTATTCAAACTGACCATTGCGCACCGCTTTAAGGTTCTGTCGCTGGTAACCTACCTGACAATGGGCTGGCTATCGCTGATTGTGGTGTATCAATTGGCGGTTAAACTGGCGGCGGGAGGCGTGACGTTGCTGGCCGTTGGTGGTGTGGTCTATTCGCTGGGCGTTATTTTCTATGTCTGTAAGCGCATTCCATATAACCACGCGATCTGGCACGGCTTTGTACTGGGCGGCAGCGTTTGCCACTTCCTGGCGATTTATTTGTATGTTGGACAGGCGTAACCCTTGATTTCGGATGGCGGCTAACGCCTTATCCGGCCTACAAAATGTGCCTGTAGGCCGGATAAGCGTAGCGCCATCCGGCGTTAAGCTTTTACTCTTCCAGCGAATACGGCAGCGGCACAATATGCAGCGTTTTTGCGTCATCGCGAACACGGAACACGCTGTCGGCTTCCATGTCGTTATTCATCACGACCTGCACCAGTATCTGGCCATCAGCGAGCTGTACTGCGGCAAGTACGGTACCGGTACGACGCCAGTTCTCACCCATTTTCAGTTCCAGGTCTTCGCCTGCTTCCGGCACCCGGCTGGCCGTACCTGCCAGAGTCCACATGGCGCGTTTGTTGGCGCCGCGGAATTTGGCGCGCGCCACCATTTCCTGGCCGGTATAGCAGCCTTTTTTGAAGCTGATCCCGCCCAGAGCCTGCATATTGGTCGCCTGGGGAATAAACTGTCCGCTGTTGGCTGTATCAATGACCGGAATACCCGCTTCGATATCCAGCGCCAGCCACTGTTGACTGTTATTTAACTCCGCTTCGCCGCGCAGTTTCTCAACCAGGCTTTCCGCTGTTGCAACATCAACGATCAGCAGGAAACGCTCGGCAGGGTGTTCGAACCACAGTATTGTGGAAGCACCTTCGGTAATAACCTGTTTATCGCTGTTCGGTAATTCGCTAAAGAGATTGGCCAGCGCCGCTCGTGCCTGGAATCCCGCTACGCCCAACAGAACACGCTCGTCGTCCGGCGCAATCACTACCTTCGAGAAGACCGCATATTTCTTCAGTTCTGTAAGCTGCGCATCGCGCAAGCTGCGGCGTTCAAGCCATGCAAAACCGTCACTGTTACGGAACAGGCGCAGATTGCTCCACATTTTACCTTTGGCATCACAATGGGCTGCCAGCACGTGCTGATACTCGGTCATCTGGCTGACATCAGCCGTGACCTGACCCTGAATATACTTCTCACTGTCGACACCGGTAATGGTGGCGAGCGCCCAGTCATCGAGCGTCATTAGCGTCAGAGGTAAACGCGTTGACGCAAAAGGCTGGCGAGGAGGAAAAGATGTAAAAGCCATAATAATGTCCTGATTTGCTTAACGCCGTGATAATGACTAATGGTAAAAGAGCTATGGCCCATTGCAAGCGGTTTAATCAGGCTATTTGTGCCATATAGTAAGCTTTGCGAGGTGACATCCAAAAATGATGAATCCTTTGACTTAATGCGGTTTTATTTAGCGAACGTGCTTCCATTAGCTGATATTCCCGCAAAAGCGTGTGAAAAACACGTTACAATAGCCGGATACTTCGTTTTCGCGAGACAGGAAGAAGAACATGGATATTAATAACAAAGCACGTATTCATTGGGCATGCCGCCGCGGTATGCGTGAGCTGGACATCTCTATCATGCCGTTTTTCGAACATGAATATGACAGCTTAAGTGACGAAGAAAAACGTATCTTTATCCGTCTGCTAGAATGTGACGATCCAGATTTATTTAACTGGTTGATGAATCATGGGAAACCAGCTGATGCTCAGTTGGAGCAGATGGTGCGACTTATCCAGACACGGAATCGGGAACGTGGTCCAGTGGCAATCTGATTTACGCGTTTCGTGGCGCGCGCAGTGGCTTTCGTTGCTTGTTCATGGGCTGGTCGCGGTATTTATTTTATTGATGCCCTGGCCTTTGAGCTACACCCCCTTATGGATGGTTTTGCTCTCTCTGGTGGTGTTCGATAGCGTACGCAGCCAACGTAGAATTAACGCCTGTCAGGGCGAGATTAGGCTGTTGATGGATGGTCGTCTGCGCTGGCAAGGGCAGGAGTGGACTATCGTGAGCGCGCCCTGGATGGTCAAAACAGGCATGATGCTGCGTTTGCGTTCAGATACCGGGAAACGTCAGCATTTGTGGCTGGCGGCAGACAGTATGGATGAGGCTGAGTGGCGAGACTTACGGCGGTTAATGCTGCAACAGGCGAAGCAGGGGTAATGCCACCGTATGTCTGATGGCGTGCAGCTTTAAGGCTTAGGTTTGATGCGTGAGGTAAGCCGGATAAGGCGTTCACTGCGCCATCCGGCAACACGGTTATCAGGACCAGTGTTCGGCCATTTCCCCAAGAATTTGCTCGCACCAGTTCTGGATGCGTTCATCGCTGAGATCGTACTGGTTCGTTTCATCCAGCGCCAAACCAACAAACAGCTGTCCATCGGCAATGACGGGTTTATCGCTGGTAAATTCATAGCCTTCGGTTGGCCAGTAACCGACAAACTTGACGCCTTTGGTGACCAGTTTATCGTGCAGCATACCCAGCGCATCCAGGAACCATTCGCCATATCCT
Source organism: Citrobacter sp. TBCS-15 (assembly GCF_005280815.1). Classification (NCBI taxonomy): domain Bacteria; kingdom Pseudomonadati; phylum Pseudomonadota; class Gammaproteobacteria; order Enterobacterales; family Enterobacteriaceae; genus Citrobacter; species Citrobacter sp. TBCS-15. The sequence continues at coordinate 391,922 of NZ_SZWK01000101.1, forward strand.
AACTGATCGCCCATCCCGTAAAGCGCGACAATTTTGCCTTCCAGGTTGAGGTCGTCCAGTTGCTCCCAGACCGCTTCCCAATCCTCCTGAATTTCACCGAAATCCCAGGTCGGGATGCCCAAAATGAGCACATCATACTGCTCCATTAAGGTCGGGGAATCATCTTTGAGGTTGTGCAGTGTCACCAGTTCGGGACCCAGGATATCGCGGATTTTTTCTGCTGCCATTTCGGTGTAGCAGGTACTGGAACCGTAAAAAAGACCCATGTTCATGACGTAAACATCTCAATTCTGCTGTAGCGTTGCGGGTAGTGTAACAGAATCGCCGCAATCCCGGCACAATGAGGCATAATGCATCAAAAATGAGAGTGAATAAGGGGCGCGAGTGGAACAGGATCTGGCGCGCATCGAGCAGTTTCTTGATGCCCTGTGGCTGGAACGAAATCTGGCGGAAAACACATTAAGTGCGTATCGTCGCGATCTGACCATGCTGGTCGAATGGCTGCATCATCGCGGCGTTTCACTGGCGACGGCGCAGAGCGATGATCTGCAGGCATTGCTGGCCGAGCGGATGGATGGGGGATATAAAGCCACCAGTTCCGCTCGCTTGCTCAGTGCCACGCGGCGCTTTTTTCAGCATCTGTACCGCGAAAAATTTCGCGAAGACGATCCCAGCGCCTCGCTAGCATCACCGAAGCTTCCGCAGCGTCTGCCCAAGGATCTCAGTGAAGCGCAGGTAGAGCGGTTGTTGCAGGCGCCGCTTATTGAGCAACCGCTGGAGCTACGCGACAAAGCCATGCTGGAAGTATTGTATGCAACGGGCCTACGCGTGTCTGAGCTGGTGGGACTGACGATGAGTGACGTCAGCCTGCGTCAGGGCGTGGTTCGGGTGATCGGTAAAGGTAATAAAGAGCGCCTGGTGCCGTTGGGTGAAGAGGCGGTGTACTGGCTGGAAACGTATCTGGAACATGGCCGCCCATGGTTGCTCAACGGCGTATCGATTGATGTGCTGTTTCCCAGCCAGCGGGCGCAACAGATGACCCGTCAGACCTTTTGGCATCGTATTAAACACTATGCTGTGTTGGCGGGAATCGACAGCGAAAAACTGTCACCGCACGTCCTGCGGCATGCTTTTGCCACGCATTTGCTCAATCATGGCGCTGACCTGCGCGTGGTGCAGATGCTACTGGGGCATAGCGACCTCTCGACAACACAAATTTATACTCATGTCGCAACGGAGCGCTTGCGTCAACTACATCAACAGCATCACCCGCGAGCGTGAGTGCTGACAGGATAGGATAGGTTATGAAAAAACGTTTTATGATGTTCACTCTGCTGGCAACGGCGTTTTCCGGCATGGTACATGCAGACGATGCGGCGATTCGCCAGTCATTGGCAAAGCTGGGCGTCCAGAGCACAGAGATTCAGTCTGCTCCGGTGGCGGGCATGAAAACCGTACTGACCAATAGCGGCGTGCTGTACGTAACTGAAGACGGTAAACATATTATTCAGGGACCGATGTATGACGTGAGCGGCGCAAGCCCGGTGAATGTCACTAACCAGCTGCTGATGAAGCATTTGAACGCACTGGAAAAAGAGATGATCGTCTACAAAGCGCCGCAGGAAAAACACGTCATTACCGTTTTCACCGATATCACCTGTGGCTACTGCCACAAGCTGCATGAAGAGATGAAAGACTATAATGCGTTGGGGATCACCGTTCGTTATCTGGCCTTCCCACGTCAGGGTCTGGAAAGCCAGGCTGAGCAGGACATGAAGTCGATCTGGTGTGCGAAAGATAAAAACAAAGCCTTTGATGATGCGATGGCAGGCAAGGACGTGAAACCAGCGACCTGTGATGTGGATATCGCTAACCACTATGCGCTTGGCGTGCAGTTTGGCGTTACCGGCACGCCGGCGATTGTGCTGAGCAATGGCTATGTTGTGCCTGGCTATCAGGGCCCGAAAGAGATGAAAGAATTCCTCGACGCACATGCAAAACAAACCAGCGGTAAATAATTCGCGTGAAACAAAAGATACAACTTCGTCGGCGTGAAGCCGACGAGACAACCGAGCTGCCTGATGACTTGCCGCCATTGTTGCGTCGTTTATACGCCAGCCGCGGCGTGAGAACGGCTAACGATCTGGAGCGAAGCCTGAAAGGGATGCTGCACTGGCAGACGCTGACGGGTGTGGAAAAAGCGGTTGAGATGCTGCATGACGCGTTTGAGAAAAACCTGCGCATTATGGTGGTCGGCGATTTTGATGCAGATGGCGCGACCAGCACCGCATTAAGCGTTCTTTCGCTGCGGGCGATGGGCTGTGATACCGTGGAATACCTGGTTCCCAACCGTTTTGAGGACGGCTACGGCTTAAGTCCTGAAGTGGTCGATCAGGCCCATGCACGCGGCGCACAAATGATCATGACGGTGGATAATGGGATTTCCTCCCACTCCGGGGTCGATCATGCGCATGCGCTGGGTATCCGCGTTCTGGTTACCGATCACCATCTGCCGGGGGAAATACTGCCCAATGCCGACGCCATTGTGAACCCAAACCTTGCGGACTGTCCTTTCCCGTCAAAATCGCTGGCGGGAGTGGGGGTGGCGTTCTACCTGATGCTGGTGCTGTGTAATCATCTGAAGAGTAAGGGCTGGTTTGACGCGCGTGGTATCGCGGTACCGAAGATTGTGGAATATCTCGATCTGGTCGCGCTGGGGACCGTGGCGGACGTTGTTCCGCTGGATGCTAACAACCGTATCCTGACCTGGCAGGGCTTGTCCCGTATTCGTGCGGGCGTCTGCCGTCCGGGTATCAAGGCGCTTCTGGAAATCGCCAACCGCGAACCGGCTAAGCTGGTGGCGAGCGATTTGGGTTTTGCGCTGGGACCACGGCTGAATGCCGCTGGCCGTCTGGATGATATGTCCGTCGGTGTGGCGCTGTTGCTGTGCGACAACATTGGCGAGGCACGCGTGCTGGCCAATGAACTGGACGCGCTCAATCAGACACGCAAAGAAATTGAGCAGGGCATGCAGGCGGAAGCGCTGACCCTGTGTGAAAAGCTGGAGCGCAGCAGCGAGACGCTACCGGGCGGCCTTGCGATGTACCATCCTGAGTGGCATCAGGGGGTAGTCGGCATTCTGGCATCGCGCATTAAAGAGCGTTTTCATCGTCCGGTGATTGCGTTTGCTCCTGCTGGCGACGGTACGCTCAAAGGCTCCGGGCGTTCGATTCAGGGGCTGCACATGCGTGATGCGCTGGAGCGCCTGGACACCCTTCATCCTGGCATGATCCTCAAGTTTGGCGGTCACGCCATGGCGGCGGGCTTGTCGCTGGAAGAGGCGCAGTTTGAGCGTTTCCAGCAGCGCTTCGGCGAACTGGTAACTGAGTGGCTGGATCCCGCCTTGCTGCAGGGCGAAGTGGTGTCAGATGGCCCGCTAAGCGCCGCGGAGATGACCATGGAGGTCGCGCAAATGCTGCGTGATGCCGGGCCGTGGGGGCAAATGTTCCCGGAACCGCTGTTTGATGGACATTTCCGTCTCCTTCAGCAGCGTTTGGTGGGGGAGCGTCATCTGAAGGTGATGGTGGAGCCGGTTGGCGGCGGACCTCTGCTGGACGGAATTGCGTTCAACGTTGATACCAGTTGCTGGCCGGACAACGGCGTGCGCGATGTTCAGTTGGCCTATAAACTGGATATTAATGAGTTTCGCGGCAACCGCAGTTTGCAGCTAATAATCGATAATATCTGGCCACTTTAGCGTCACTAATCGCTATAAAAAAGGGCGTGGATTAGTTACAATCCCGCTCTTATAACCGCATTTTGACTAGTCCAATAAAAGAAATCAGACAATGTTTGAAATTAATCCGGTAAATAACCGCATTCAGGACCTCACGGAGCGCTCTGACGTTCTTAGGGGGTATCTTTGACTATGATGCCAAGAAAGAGCGTCTGGAAGAAGTAAACGCCGAGCTGGAGCAGCCGGACGTATGGAACGAACCCGAACGCGCGCAGGCGCTGGGTAAAGAGCGTTCCTCCCTCGAGGCTATCGTCGATACACTCGACCAAATGAGCCAGGGCCTGGAAGATGTCTCCGGCCTGTTGGAACTGGCTGTAGAAGCCGACGACGAAGAAACCTTTAACGAAGCCGTAGCAGAACTCGATACCCTGGAAGATAAGCTGGCGCAGCTGGAATTCCGTCGTATGTTCTCCGGCGAATATGACAGCGCAGATTGCTATCTCGATATTCAGGCTGGCTCCGGTGGTACGGAAGCGCAAGACTGGGCAAGCATGCTGATGCGTATGTATCTGCGTTGGGCTGAAGCACGCGGCTTTAAGACTGAAATTATTGAAGAATCTGAAGGTGAAGTGGCGGGTATTAAATCCGTGACCATCAGAATTGCTGGCGAATATGCGTACGGTTGGCTGCGGACTGAAACCGGCGTACACCGTCTGGTACGTAAGAGCCCGTTCGACTCCGGCGGTCGCCGCCATACGTCGTTCAGCTCGGCGTTTGTCTATCCGGAAGTTGACGATGATATCGATATCGACATCAACCCGGCGGATCTGCGCATTGACGTTTATCGCGCCTCTGGTGCGGGCGGTCAGCACGTTAACCGTACAGAATCGGCGGTACGTATCACCCACATCCCGACCGGGATTGTGACGCAGTGTCAGAACGACCGTTCCCAGCACAAGAACAAAGACCAGGCCATGAAGCAGATGAAAGCGAAGCTTTATGAACTGGAAATGCAGAAGAAGAATGCCGAGAAACAGGCGATGGAAGACAATAAGTCAGATATCGGCTGGGGTAGCCAGATTCGTTCTTATGTCCTTGATGACTCCCGCATTAAAGATCTGCGTACCGGGGTTGAAACCCGTAACACGCAGGCGGTGCTGGATGGCAGCCTGGATCAATTTATCGAAGCAAGTTTGAAAGCAGGGTTATGAGGAACCAACATGTCTGAACAACACGTACAGGGCGCTGACGCGGTAGCCGACCTTAACAATGAACTGAAAACGCGCCGTGAGAAGCTGGCGAGCCTGCGTGAGCAGGGGATCCCGTTCCCGAACGATTTCCGTCGCGATCACACCTCAGACCAACTGCATGCTGACTTCGACGCGAAAGAAAACGAAGAGCTGGAAGCGCTGAACATTGAGGTATCCGTTGCTGGTCGTATGATGACCCGCCGTATTATGGGTAAAGCCTCATTCGTTACGCTGCAAGATGTTGGCGGCCGTATTCAGCTGTACGTTGCTCGTGACGATCTGCCGGAAGGCGTTTACAACGAGCAGTTCAAAAAATGGGATCTGGGCGATATCCTTGGCGCGAAAGGCAAGTTGTTCAAGACCAAGACCGGTGAGCTGTCCATTCATTGCACCGAGCTGCGTCTGCTGACGAAAGCGCTGCGGCCGCTACCGGATAAATTCCACGGGCTGCAGGACCAGGAAGCGCGTTATCGTCAGCGCTATCTGGATCTCATCTCTAACGATGAATCCCGCAATACCTTTAAAGTGCGTTCACAAATTATGGCTGGCATCCGTCAGTTCATGGTGGGTCGCGGCTTTATGGAAGTGGAAACCCCGATGATGCAGGTGATTCCTGGCGGTGCCGCTGCGCGTCCGTTCATCACCCATCATAACGCGCTGGATCTGGATATGTACCTGCGTATCGCGCCGGAACTGTACCTCAAGCGTCTGGTGGTTGGCGGCTTCGAACGCGTGTTCGAAATTAACCGTAACTTCCGTAACGAAGGCATCTCAGTTCGTCATAACCCAGAGTTCACCATGATGGAACTCTACATGGCGTATGCAGACTACAAAGATCTGATCGAACTGACCGAATCACTGTTCCGTACGCTGGCGCAGAACGTTCTGGGCACCACCGAAGTGCCTTACGGCGAAGAAGTCTTCGACTTCGGTAAGCCGTTCGAAAAACTGACCATGCGCGAAGCGATTCAGAAATATCGTCCGGAAACCAACATGGCCGATCTGGATAACTTCGACTCTGCTAAAGCGATCGCTGAATCTATCGGCATCAAAGTTGAGAAGAGCTGGGGTCTGGGCCGTATCGTGACCGAGATCTTCGAAGAAGTCGCGGAAGCGCATCTGATTCAACCGACCTTCATTACCGAGTACCCGGCAGAAGTTTCTCCGCTGGCGCGCCGTAATGACGTAAACCCGGAAATCACCGATCGCTTCGAATTCTTCATCGGCGGACGTGAAATCGGTAACGGTTTCAGCGAGCTGAACGATGCAGAAGATCAGGCGCAGCGTTTCCAGGATCAGGTTAACGCCAAAGATGCAGGTGATGACGAAGCGATGTTCTACGACGAAGACTACGTTACTGCTCTGGAACACGGTCTGCCGCCGACTGCGGGTCTGGGTATTGGTATCGACCGTATGGTTATGCTGTTCACCAACAGCCACACCATCCGCGACGTGATCCTGTTCCCGGCGATGCGCCCGGTTAAGTAAGATGTGAAATGCCGGATGGCGTCTGATGCCTTATCCGGCCTACGATTCGTTATGTAGGCCAGCTAAGCATAGCGCCATCAGGCAATTAATTCCCGTTGGCAAACTTGCGCAGTAATCCTCGCGCCTTATCGTTTGAAACCTGCATTACCATCCACGGGCTAAACGCCCACGGCGTCGCGTCAATCCCGCTCAACACATCCTCAAGATCGCTCCACTGGTAATCCATCACTTCATCTGCGTTTAGCTGGAGCGAACTCACGATATGTGCGGCGTACACCGGACACACCTCGTTTTCCATAATTCCGCTCGGGTCCGTGGCACAATAACGGAAATCAGCATATACGGAGCTGAGCGAGTCAATGTCTGTACCCAGTTCGAACCGAGCGCGGCGGACAATAGCGGCTTCGGTGGATTCACCCGATTGGGGATGACCGCAGACAGAGTTGGTCCAGACGCCTGGCCAGGCTTTTTTGTGCAGTGAACGGCGCGTCACCAGCAGTTGTCCCTGGTCGTTAAATATCCAGCAGGAAAACGCAGCGTGCAGAGGCGTTGTGGCGGTATGCGCCGCATACTTTTCCAGCGTCCCGCAGGGCTGACCCTGCTCATTTAATAAAATGACATGTTCCTGTCGCATAGCGTCCACCATCAATCTTAAGCACCCACATTATATGCTTAATTAAGACAGTTTGATTAACAGTGGGTGTGAAATACCAGCGCCGAGGGTTCGTTACGCGATATGATTTGGCATCCGGTTTCTGGCTGCTATGATAAAGCGTCTGAAAATGTTGCGAGGTATTGTTTTGAGTGCAGGACGCCTGAAGAAAAATGGCCTGAGTGTCGCGATGCTGCTGTGTGTCGGTCTGCTGTTATCTGGCTGTTCCGGGAGTAAGTCGTCTGACGCAGGAAGTTATTCCGGCTCCGTATATACCGTGAAGCGGGGAGATACGTTATACCGTATTTCACGCGCCACCGGCACCAGCGTGAAAGAGATCGCTCGCCTGAATAACATTTCCCCACCCTATACCATTGAAGTGGGGCAAAAGCTAAAGGTCAGCGGCGGTGCGAAATCCACTTCTTCCTCTGGTAAAACAAGCTCGAAATCCTCTACCAAAACGGCGGCAGTCAGACCGTCTTCTTCCGTGCCGCAATCGTCCTGGCCGCCGGTAGGACAACGCTGCTGGCAGTGGCCCGCCAGCGGTAAGGTGATTCTGCCTTATTCTACGGCGGACGGCGGTAACAAGGGCATTGATATCTCAGCTGCGCGCGGTACGCCGATTTATGCGGCCGGAGCGGGGAAGGTGGTCTATGTCGGCAATCAACTGCGGGGCTATGGCAACCTCATCATGATTAAGCACAGTGAGGACTACATCACTGCCTATGCGCATAATGACACCATGCTGGTGAACAACGGTCAAAACGTGAAAGCCGGGCAGAAGATCGCCACGATGGGCAGCACGGATGCGACGACGGTGCGTCTGCATTTCCAGATCCGTTATCGCGCAACGGCTATCGATCCGCTGCGTTATTTACCGCCGCAGGGCAGTAAGCCAAAATGCTGACGGTGAATTAATCGCCAGTCAGTCGGCTAGTCCCTTGCCAAGAAGAGCGTAAGGTTTATAATCCCTTACGCACTTCAATGCGGGCGTAGTTCAATGGTAGAACGAGAGCTTCCCAAGCTCTATACGAGGGTTCGATTCCCTTCGCCCGCTCCAAAGTCACTTCCCTTGATGTTTCCACTTGGTCTGCCTGATTTCCACCTTCGACAATTCATTTTCTTAACGAAAATCAATGCGTTGACTTCCTCTGCTGATGCTGTGGGAGAGTTCTCATCGGTCATACATTGGTCGCCCAACGGTGAGTCACAACTGAGTAAACTTGTTGATCCAGGGGCTGCTATTTTCGCCCGACCACAGATGTAATATCAGCTGGCGGAATTTTTCCGCCGCAGGACTAAGGGTTGTTTCACTGCGTTTTACAAGGCCAAGCGTACGGCGTATGACGGGTTCTATCAGTGGACGACTAACAAGGACGTGATGTTCATCGGCCGGCATCGCCAGACTGGGAACGACAGACACACCAAGACCCGCTTCCACCATCCCAAGTGACGTTGAAAGATGACGCACTTCATAAAACCAGTTAGGTTTCCAGGCCATTTTCTCGAAAGCCTGATCGATCAGCGATCGGTTTCCGCTGGAGCGTCTTACCCCAATCAGCTTCATTCCTGCCAGATCGTCCCATGTTACCAGCGATTTATTCGCCAGCTCATTGTCGCGTCGGCATGCCAGAACGAAGGGTTCGTTCACCAGCGGCGCAAAATCGATATTTGGATGTGTGACGTTTATCATATTTATACCGAAATCTGCATCGCCATTTAAAACTGCTTCCAGGCAATCGCTGGCGCTGTGCTCCAGTATGCGGATTCGGATGTTTGGGTAGTCATTGTTGTAATCTCGTATCACTGAAGGCAGAAAATAGAACGCGGCAGTAGGGATACAGGAAACCGTAATAACACCAGCCTGATGTGTCGCCATCTCTTTAATACTGAGGATGGAACTTTCATAAAAATCTATTAAATTCTTAGCTTTAGGTAAAAATTCTCTTCCTACTGCCGTGAGCTTAACGCTGCGCGTAGAACGTTCAAACAGCGTGGTTCCCAGGCTATCTTCAAGTTTCTGAATTCTGCGTGTTAAAGCAGGTTGTGAAATGTGAAAAAATTGAGATGCTTTTGTAAAGCAGCCGATTTCTGCAATTTTTACAAACGCTTGTATCCCCTGAAGTTCATGCGGCATAGCTGTATCCCATTCTCGCTTTTATATAACCACCATAACGCACGGGCTATTAATGTGCAAAACGTATTAATCCTACTTTTTTTGGCATTAGAGTTATCAACCGGAGTGTGAAAACCTTATAGCGTTCCAGACAAAAGCGAAGTGAGATAAACACATGTTAAAGATCCCTTGCGTATTAATGCGTGGCGGTACGTCAAAAGGGCCGGTGATTCTGGCCAGCGACCTGCCTGTGGAAACAGAAGCGCGCGACGCAGTTTTACTCAGTTTGATGGGGGCAGGCCATGAACTCGAAATTGACGGTATTGGCGGTGGAAGCCCGCAAACCAGTAAGGTGGCGATAGTCAGCACTTCAGAAAGCCCTGACGCGGATGTGGATTACCTGTTCGCGCAGGTGATGGTGAACGAACGTCGCGTCGATACCACACCTAACTGCGGCAACATGCTCTGTGCGGTTGGTCCCTTTGCCATTGAAAAGGGGCTGGTGAAGGCGCAAAGCCCGGTAACGACGGTGCGGATCCGCAATCTCAATACCGGAACGCTGGTCGATGCAGAAGTGCAAACGCCTGATTATCGGGTGGTGTATGAAGGCGATACCCAAATTGATGGTGTCCCGGGGACCGCCGCACCCATTGGCTTAACTTTCCTGAACTCTGCGGGTTCTAAAACGGGGAAATTGTTGCCGACGGACAGTGCGACAAACGTCTTCGACGGTATTGAAGTCACCTGTATAGATATGGCGATGCCGATGGTATTGATTGACGCTTCAGCGCTGGGGAAAACAGGAGTGGAATCTCCTGCCGAATTAGATGGCGATAAGACATTTAAAGAAAAGCTGGAGAGTCTGCGTCGTCAGGCTGGTGCAGCTATGGGCTTAGGGGATGTAGCAAACAAGGTGATCCCGAAACCGGTTCTTCTCAGCCCGGCGCGTAACGGCGGAACGATTCAGGTACGGTATTTCATGCCGCACACATGCCATAAATCACTGGCGATTACCGGATCGATTGGTATTTCGACCGCAACGCTGATTGAAGGATCCGTCGCGGCAAAAATTGTCGCCGATCGTCCAAAGGGGCTCTTCACAAATATCATCGATATTGAACACCCAAGTGGAAAAATATCTGTGTCCTTGTTGAAGGAAGGTAACAATATCGAAAAAACCCGTGCCGCTGTCATACGTACTTCACGCAAGTTATTTGAGGGTGCCGTATGTGTACCGGAAAAAATGCTCACTGAAGTTGAGTAAATAAAATCTAAATAAAAAACATCTGCCTTAAAAAATTACACTCTGTACCCTAACAATAATACCGAGGTTATTATGGCGTTAACTCATGCTAACAATACCCTGAAAGCTTCAGATTCTGTAAAAGCCGGTGCGCATATTCGCGTGATTCTGGCCCTGGCATTATCCGGGCTTGCAGAGCTTGCTTCTCTGTTTTTTATTCAGCCACTGCTTCCGACACTTGCTGTGGAATATAATGTTCCTGTCAGCCAGGTGAGTATTATCTTATCAGCAGAAACGGCCTTGCTGGCGATTGGATTGCTGTTTACCGGGACGTTATCCGATCATTATGGCAGAAAACGGTTAATTATTGTTTCCCTCCTGTTAGGCGGTATTCTTACGCTGCTCTGCCCGCTGATGGAATCCTGGGCGATGCTGGTGGCGCTACGTGCGGTAATTGGTCTGGCGCTGAGCGGCATCGCTGCGGCAGCCACCGCCTACATCAGTGAAGAAGTCGCCCCGGTGGCGGCAGGTATTGTAACGGGATATTTTGTCTTCGGTAATTCGATGGGCGGCATGTCCGGTCGTATTGTTGCCAGCCAACTTATTGATCACGTTTCAATAAATGCCATCTTTTACGGTTTTGCGACCAGCTTGATTGTGGTTGCCATTCTGGTTAAGTTTTTACTGCCTGAATCTAAAAACTTCACCCCAACGCAAAACCTTAACGTTACGCGTATGGTGAAAGGGGCTGCATCGCATTTCAAAAACAAAAATCTGGCGCTGGCTTTTGTCATCAGCTTCATTATTTTCGGCGCATTTACCTCGCTTTATAACTATCTGGCCTTCTTCCTGAAAGGGGAGCCATTCCATATTTCACCGGCAAATGCAGGTCTGCTCTCCTTTAGCTTCGCCCTGAGTTTCTTTACGGCTCCGCAGGCTGGTCGTTTAAGTGCGAAATATGGCGCGATGAAAGTATTGCGCGTGCTATTCCTGATCATGGCCTTAGGCATGCTGCTGACGCTGACGTCGAATGTCATCGCCTTTATTGCTGGCGCGGTGATTTTTACCGGCTGTTTCTTCGGCTGTCACTCTATTGGTTTGAGCTGGGTAAGTAAAAATGCAACGCATGCAAGAGGCCAGGCCGTTGCACTCTATTTATTCTTCTACTACATGGGCGGTTCGGTGATTGGTTTTATCAACGGTTTTGTTTTCCATTCACTGGGCTGGGTGGGGATGACCGGGTTGATTCTGGTATTGCTTGGCGTTGGCGTTGTCGTGGCTACGTATCTGGCAGCCGGTACAAAATCGGTACTGGTGCCCGCCCAGTCCGCAGAATAAAAAGTTTGGCAATTTGTTTACGCCTCAGGGCGTAAACAAAAATAGGCATGTATATCAATCGGGTGTCATCATGAAATTAGCAAGTTATATTCATCAGGGCCGTAAAAGCTACGGGATTTATACAGAGTTCGGCGTTATAGATTTGGGTAATAAAATCGGCCATCAATATGCGACGTTGAAAGACCTTCTTCAATGGGATGCCGTTGACGTCGCAAGGCAATACAACGATTGCCCTGTGGATATTACGCTTGAAGATATTACCTTTTTGCCCGTTATCGAAGAGCCAGGAAAAATTTTCTGCGTTGGGATGAATTACGCTGAAAAAAGAAAAGAGTTTGCCGAGACGAATAATGCCCCGACGCTGTTTATCCGTTTTCCTGATTCGCAAACAGGTCATGCCCAACCTGTGCTTAAACCTGAGTTGTCGAGAGAATTCGATTATGAGGGCGAGCTGGCCGTCATCATTGGTAAACCGGGCTCCCGAATTGATGTAAATAACGCGCTCGATCATGTCGCGGGATACAGTTGCTATATGGATGGCTCCGTTCGTGACTGGCAGCACGCGTGGTTTACCGCTGGTAAAAACTGGAAGCAAACCGGCGCTTTCGGCCCCTATATGACTACAGCGGATGAGATACCCGATCCTCATGCGTTGACCATCCATACTTGGCTGAATGGCATGCTGGTTCAGAACGACTCCACTGGTAGCATGATCCACAAAGTTGCAGATCTTATCGCCTATATCAGCACATTCACCTCCCTCAGCGCCGGTGACGTCATTATTACGGGTTCGCCTGGCGGCGTCGGTAAAAAACGCAATCCTCCGTTATTTATGCATGATGGCGATCGGGTTGAAGTTGAAATCGAAAATATTGGTCGTCTGATTAATACCATTGTGGAAGCCCAACCGCAGCAAGAAGCGTTGCTTGTTTAGACGGTCAGGAGAGAGACGATGTACACCGCCAGAACGCCAGAATTTGAGATTATAAAAGCCGGTAACGCTCAGGCCAGAGAGGAAGTTGCCCGCTTCCTGGCACGCAACGGTTTAGGCATTGATGACGATATCTCGCAATTTATTGTTGCACTCTACCAGCGTCAGATTATTGCCTGCACCGGTATTGCGGGTAACACCTTAAAATGCATTGCAGTGGATTCCGGGTGGCGCGGCTCGTCGTTAATCCTGACGTTAATTCATGAGGCCGAACTTCTGGCGGCACAAAACGGCGAACATCAGCTCTTTCTTTTTACCTGTCCGGATAATGTGAAGTCGTTTCGCGGATGCGGATTCTATCCGCTTGTCACCGTCGATAATTGTGCGGCATTAATGGAGAATACGCCGGTCGGTATTCATCGTTACTGCAGCCAGTTGCGTAATCATCATTTCGTGCCGGGAAAAAATATAGGCGCGATCGTGATGAACGCGAATCCATTCACGCTAGGCCATCAATATCTTATCGAGCATGCGGCAAGCCAGTGCGATTGGCTCCATGTTTTCGTGGTTCAGGAAGATGTCTCCGCTTTTTCGTTTAAAGAACGTTTTGCGATGGTCAGGGACGGATCGCGGCATCTTAAAAATGTCACTGTTCATCCGGGGTCTGCATATATTATTTCGCGCGGGACATTCCCAGGCTATTTCCTGAAAGATAAGCAGGTGATAGATAAAGCCTACGCGGCAATTGATCTTATGCTGTTCAGAAATTACATCGCACCTGCGCTGAATATCACTCATCGTTTTGTGGGGACGGAACCATTCTGTCAGCTAACCGCAGAATATAACCGGGCGATGCATCACTGGCTGGAAAACGCAACGAGCACAGCGGCCTGTATCCGCGTACACGAAATAGAAAGAAGAACGGACGGTAATGATGTGCCGGTCTCTGCTTCAGCCGTTCGTCGTTTATTAAAAGAAAACCAAATTGCTGCCGCCAGTCGTATGGTGCCTGCCACCACGCGCGCGTTTCTGAATAACGAGGGGCAACATCAGCCTCGTTTATCCGAATCGTTGTCGGCAGCGGTTTAACCGCATTATCACAGGAAAACTGATATGAAAATTGTACAAGCCGCGATGGCGGGAACGCTGGAGTCCAGTGACCTTATGGTAAAGGTCAGCCCCGTCGAGAGCGGGCTGGATGTGGTCATCCACAGCGAAGTGTATAAGCAGTTCGGCGACCGAATTACCGAAGTGGTGAATGAAACCCTGGCTGCGTTCAACATCGATCAAGGGCAGATCATTATTGATGATAAAGGCGCGCTGGATTGCGTGATCCGTGCCCGTTTACAGGCTGCTCTGCTCAGAGGTTCGGCTCGGGAAGATATTGCATGGGAAAAGTTATAATGAAAAAGTTACGCCGCAGTATGTTATTTATTCCCGGTTCAAGTGCCGCCATGCTTTCTACGGCATATATTTATAAACCGGACTCCATTATGTTTGATCTGGAAGATGCCGTAGCGCTAAAAGAAAAAGACAGCGCTCGCCTTCTGGTATTTCATGCCCTGCAAAACCCGATGTACAAAGATATTGAAACCGTTGTCAGAATTAATCCGCTGAATACACCTTTTGGATTAAAAGATCTGGAAGCCGCCGTCAGGGCGGGCGTTGATGTTATTCGTTTACCGAAAACCGACTCTCCGGAAGATATCCATCAGCTTGAACGCGAAATTGTTCGCATTGAAGAAAATTGCGGACGTCCTGTTGGCTCAACGAAATTAATGGCAGCGATCGAATCTGCCGTTGGCGTTATTAATGCCGTTGCCATTGCGAAATCGTCCGACCGTTTAATGGGGATTGCGCTGGCCGCCTTTGACTATGTGATGGATATGCAAACTGAGCGAGGCGACGGGACAGAACTGTTCTACGCCCGCTGTGCCGTATTACATGCCGCACGCGGGGCGGGTATTGACGCTTTCGATGTGGTGTACGCCGATGTGAATGATGAGGCCGGTTTCCTGAAGGAAGTGGATCTGATTCGACGGATGGGCTTCAACGGAAAATCGCTGATTAATCCGCGACAAATTGAAATTCTGCATAACGCTTACGCGCCAACCCAGGAAGAAGTGGATTACGCACAACGCGTGATTGCAGCTGCAGAGGAAGGGGAGCGCAACGGACTCGGGGTGATTTCGCTGAACGGCAAAATGATTGATGCGCCGATTATCAACCATGCCCGCGTGGTTATCGAACGCAAAAATGCTTCCGGCATTCGTCAGTAATTCCCCATTGCAAGCGACAGGATGAATAATGAAAAACCTAACAGAAACTCTGCATCACATTCCAGACTCCCGTCGTGAGTACGTCGCATTCAGCGGCGCGAACGCAACGACGCCTTATCTTGCTGATAATCAGCAAAAATACCAGCGCAAACTTTTTGCCAGCGTGGACGATGTTCTGGCCCGCTGCGATCTGCATGACGGTATGACAGTTTCCTTTCACCACGCCTTCCGCGAAGGGGATAAGGTCATCAATTACGTGATGGATAAGCTGGCTCAGCGCGGCCTGAAAGGGATCACGCTCGCGTCCAGCTCGTTAATGTCGTGCAATACTCCGCTTATTGAACACATTCGCAATGGCGTGATCGGCAAAATCTACACCTCCGGTATGCGGGGTGATCTGGCGGATGCAATTTCGCACGGCCTGATGGACGAGCCAGTACAAATCCATTCGCACGGCGGGCGGGTGAATTTGATTCAGAAGGGCGAAATTGCCATTGACGTCGCGTTTCTGGCGGTTTCCTGCTGCGATGAATATGGCAATGCCAGCGGCAACGGCGGCAAATCGCAGTGCGGCTCCCTCGGTTACGCCATGGTCGACGCAAAATATGCCAAAAAAGTGGTGTTGCTCACCGAAACCCTGAAGCCTTTCCCCAACTTGCCAGCCAGTATCGTTCAGGATCAGGTTGACTATATTGTGCAGATTGAGAGCGTCGGCGACCCGGCAAAAATCAGCGTAGGCGCCGCCAGGGTCACCAGTAATCCACGTGAGCTGATGATTGCCCGCTCTGCTGCCGACGTGATCGAACACTCAGGTTATTTCCGCAACGGTTTTTCCATTCAGACCGGTTCAGGTGCGGCGTCAACGGCGTGTACGCGTTTTATGGAAACCCGAATGCGCAAGCACAACATTGTTGCCCGGTTCGCACTGGGCGGAATCACCGGCAGCATTGTCGATCTGCATCAGAAAGGGTTAATTGAAAAGATCCTTGATACGCAAAGTTTTGACGGTGCGGCGGCAGCCTCCATGGCGGTCAATCCCGACCATGTGGAAATCTCCACTAACGTCTATGCGAACCCGGCCGCAAAAGCCGCCTGCTGTGACAGAGTGGATGTGGTCATCCTCAGCGCACTGGAAGTAGACACCCAGTTTAACGTCAATGTCCTGACCGGCTCCGACGGCGTAATGCGCGGCGCGTCGGGCGGACACTGCGATGTCGCGGCAGCGGCAAATCTCACTATTGTCGTTGCCCCGCTGATCCGCAGCCGCATTCCTACCGTCGTCAGGCAGGTCACTACGCTGGTAACGCCGGGTGAAAGTATTGACGTTCTGGTTACCGATCACGGTATTGCCGTTAATCCGGCGCGCCCGGAAATCCGTGAACGTCTGATCAACGCCGGACTGCCCATCGTCGACATTGAAGCCTTGTATCAACAGGCACTGCTGATTTCGGGCAAGCCTAAGCCGGTTGAATTTACTGACCGAATTGTCGGTGTGGTGCGCTACCGCGACGGCAGTGTGATTGATGTGGTTCGCCAGGTGAAGGAGTAATTCCCATGACGGATAAAGCCTCGAACGTGAATGTCTCTCTGGAACAGGTTCTGGCTTCCCGGGAGCAACGAGCCCGTCGGCAGCAGGCGTGGCTGTTTCAGTCGGATCATACCGTGGTTTCCGTCACGCTGGTCTGGCCGGGCGAGGTGAAGGATACCGCGCTGGCCAGACGCGTGATGGCTGTCGCGAATCAGGCTCTCGGAGACCTGTTCCACACGCATCAGTGGAAGGTCTGTCGGCATCAGGTGTTACACCCGGTCACCGGGCCGGAAGCTCTCTGGTCGGTAGCGGCTCCCGCGTGGATGATAAAACACGTCACTGCACATCTGGAAGATAACCATCCTTTGGGACGTCTGTGGGATATCGACGTGTTTTGTCCGAAAAAGGGGCAGCTGAAAAGAAATGCCATCCAGCAGCCGATGCGTAGATGCTTTATCTGTCATGAACCTGCTCATGTTTGTTCCCGTTCGCGACGTCATTCGCAGGCCGAGCTAACGCGCGTGATCGAGGAGTTAACCGATGACTACTTTGCTTGCCAGATTTAACGAACCAGACGTGCAGCGCTCCTTTGCTGAGCTGGCTGTCGAGGCCCTGTACCGGGAAATTAATTTAACCCCGAAACCGGGTCTGGTGGATCGCGTAAACAGCGGGGCGCATAGCGATATGAATTTCGCACTGTTCATAACCAGTATCGCGGCGATTGCCCCCTGGCTGTCACTATTTTTCAACACAGGCAGAGAGAGTGCTTATCTTACTGGCCCACAAACGCTGCGGGCGCTAAGGCCGACTGGCCTGGCCTGTGAGCAGGCGATGTTTACCGCCACCGGCGGGGTGAACACCCATAAAGGGGGGATCTTCTCGTTAGGGTTGCTGTGTGCTGCGGCGGGGCGTCTTACCCAAAGGCATGAAGCGCTCACGCAACGTAGCCTGTGTCATGAGACCAGCCTTATATGTACCGGCATTGTCGAGCAGGAATTGAAAAATAGCGGTATCGCAAAAACGAAGGGAGAGCAGCAGTTTCAGGCATACGGGTTCACTGGGGCAAGAGGGGAAGCCGCCAGTGGTTTTATCACTGTACGCCAGTCAGGTCTTCCGTATCTGCAGACCGCGTTACGTCAGGGAGAATCCGAAGAGGTGGCGTTACTGAGAATGTTACTGGGCCTGATGGCGGCAAATCCGGATACCAATCTGGTTTCTCGGGGAGGGACCGCAGGGCTGAATTACGCCAGACGCTACGCCAGACGATTATTAAAAATACAGCGTCTCACGGCGGATAAATTAGTGAGGGCGTTATTCAGAATGGATGCGGAATTTATCAAACGGAATTTAAGCCCTGGCGGTAGCGCAGATCTTATCGCCGTTGGATGGTTATTGTCGCAATTTCCCGCCGAATAAGCGCGAATAGCGTAACAGGAAAACGTCATGATTGAACAACGCCTGCAGCAACTCAGTAACGTTTATACCCTTATTCTGGTGCCGGGTCTGAGAGACAGCGATGAATATCACTGGCAAAGCTGCTGGGGGCGACGTTTTCCTTTCTGGAGGCGGATTCAGCAAAAAAACTGGCTAGAGCCTGATATTGAAAACTGGGTTTCCGCCATCACCCGCGAGCTGGCGCTTTCCCCGCTGCCTGCCATTCTCGTCGGTCATAGTTTTGGCGCGCTGGCGTCGTGCAGATTACTGCAAACGCGACGGGTAAACGTCGCCGGTGTCGTTATGGTCGCACCGGCGGAACCCGCGTTTTTCGGCCTTGAAGAGGCTATTCAGCCAGCGGCTTTACCCGTTCCCTGCCTGATGTTTGCCAGCAGAAATGATCCCCTGATGCCTTTTTCGCGCGCGCAGTTCTGGGCGGCTTGCTGGGAGGGGCATTTAATCGATATCGGGGAGGCGGGACATATTAATGCCGAGTCTGGCTTTGGCGACTGGCCGTACGGACTCGAACGCTTAACAGAATTTTGTGAACAACTTTAGTTTTAACAGGAGAACCTATGTTAGATGATTATAATCAGCACCTGCATGCGCGTGCTGAATCGGGTATTCCGGCGAAACCCTTAACAGCGCAACAAACTGATGTACTGATTCAGCGTTTAATCAATGATGCACCCGCACATCATCCGGAATTAATTCATTTATTGACCCATAGTGTACCACCGGGTGTCGATCCTGCGGCAAAGTTAAAAGCCGAGTTTTTATTTAAGGTGGCGATGCAGGAATACCGTGTTGACGGGCTTACTCCCGAAGCAGCAACGGCGCTGCTGGGCTCCATGCAGGGCGGCTATAACGTCCAGCCACTGATCGATCTTCTTGAGCATCCTGATCTGGCACCGCTGGCCGCGCAGCAGCTTTCTTCTACGATCCTGATCTTCGAAAAATTCAGCCTGGTTGAGGCCAAAGCACTGAGCGGTAACGTCCAGGCACAAGAGGTACTGCAGTCCTGGGCTGATGCCGAATGGTTTACCCGCCGTCCGGCCATGGCTGAAAAAATCACCCTGAAGGTGTTTAAGGTTTCCGGTGAGACCAATACCGACGATTTGTCTCCTGCGCCGGAGGCGTGGTCACGCCCGGATATTCCGCTGCACGCGCTCTCCATGCTCAGTAACGTTAGGGAAGGGGTTGCACCTGATGAACCCGGCGTGCGTGGTCCTGTCCGTCAGTTGGCAGCACTAAAAGAGGGCGGTTGGCCGCTGGTGTACGTGGGTGACGTCGTGGGGACCGGATCATCACGTAAATCCGCTACCAACTCCATCCTGTGGCACATCGGGAACGATATTCCGTACGTGCCGAATAAACGTAACGGCGGGTTTGTGTTTGGCGGCAAGATTGCCCCTATTTTCTTTAACACCCTGGAAGATTCCGGTGCCCTGCCGATAGAGATGGATGTCTCTGCGCTGACGACCGGGATGCTGATCGATCTTTACCCCTACAAGGGCGAAATTCGTGAAACAGAAAGCCAGCGGCTGGTGACAACCTTTACCCTGAAAACCGAGGTGCTGCTGGACGAAGTGCGCGCCGGTGGGCGCATCCCACTCATTATCGGACGCAGCCTGACGGCGAAAGCGCGTGAATCGCTGAAGCTGGCGCCTTCCGAGGTATTCCGCAAGCCCGCGTTAGTTGCGCCTTCCGCGAAAGGTTTTACGCTTGCACAAAAAATGGTGGGTAAAGCCTGCGGCGTCGCGGGGATCCGACCTGGACAGTATTGCGAGCCGAAGATCGCGACCGTGGGTTCTCAGGACACTACCGGTGGGATGACGCGTGACGAGCTAACCGACCTGGCGTGTCTCACGTTTTCAGCCGATCTGGTGATGCAGTCGTTCTGCCACACCTCTGCATATCCTAAGCCTGTAGATGTTCTACTCCATGAAACCCTGCCGCAGTTTATCACCAGCCGTAACGGGGTTGCGCTGAAACCGGGCGACGGCATTATCCACTCATGGCTTAACCGCATGCTGCTGCCGGACACGGTTGGTACAGGCGCTGACTCCCATACTCGCTTCCCGCTGGGGATCTCCTTCCCTGGTGGTTCCGGGCTGGTGGCGTTCGCTGCCGCGACGGGCATTATGCCGCTGGATATGCCTGAATCTGTACTGGTGCGCTTTAAGGGCGAGATGCAGAAAGGGATCACCCTGCGCGATCTGGTGCATGCCATTCCGCTGTATGCCAAAAAGCAGGGGCTGTTAACGGTCGAGAAAAAGAATAAGCGCAATATTATCTCGGGCCGGATCCTCGAAATTGAAGGGCTGGAAATGTTGAGTGCAGAGCAGGCGTTTGAACTGGCTGATGCTTCTGCCGAGCGCTCCGCTGCGGCCTGCGTTATGCGTCTGGCGGAAGACAATGTCGCGCAATATTTGCGCTCCAATGCGGCCCTGCTGCGCTGGATGGTTAAGCAGGGTTATGAGAACGCCGCCACGCTTGAACGCCGTATTGCTGAGATGGAGGCATGGCTGGCTAGCCCGTCGCTGCTTTCTGCCGATCCTGACGCGGAATATGCTGCTGTCATTGATATTGATCTTAATGAAATCACCGAACCGGTAGTCTGTGCCCCGAACGATCCGGACGATGCCCGGTTACTTAATGAGGTTGCCAGCACGCCCATTGAAGAGGTCTTCATTGGTTCCTGCATGACAAACATTGGTCATTTCCGCGCTGCGGGTAAAATCATGGCCGGTGGCCGCGAAAACCAGGCGCGCTTGTGGCTGGCGCCGCCGACTAAAATGGATGCCCAACAGCTCTCCCGTGAAGGCTATTTTAGTCAGTTTATTAAATCAGGGGCGAGAATCGAGCCAGCGGGCTGTTCCCTGTGCATGGGGAACCAGGCGAGGGTGCGCGAAGGGAGTAACGTGGTATCGACCTCTACGCGAAATTTCCCGAATCGTCTGGGAACGAATGCTAAAGTATTTCTTGCCTCCGCAGAATTAAGCACCGTCGCGGCCATGTTGGGTAAAATGCCCACCGTTGAAGAATATTTTAGCTATACCGATAAGCTTCATGACGTACATGAGGATATCTATCGCTATCTCAGTTTTGATATTTTAAGTGAATATCAAATCACGGAAAACGATAATATCAAAATTGTGAATCTGTAATATTTATTATTTGTTTGATAAATGTATTTAGTGTGCGGAGGCTCCTCCCCGGAGCGGCCTCTGTTATTCAGGGACCCTTTTCTCATGGGTGAGATATGCTTAAATCGAATATTTTAAAAACAATACTGCTTGCCGTGATAATATTATTATCAATATTTATCCCTCCGCCTGATGGATTAACCAAAGAGGCGTGGATACTGGCAGGAATATATTTATCCGCTATCGTTGGGCTGGTTATTAAACCCTATCCTGAACCCGTCATTATGCTGGTTGCGGTTGCGTTAACCTGTTTTACCGTGACAAAATTCCCGGATTCACCCGTCAAATCACTGGATGTGCTGAGCGGGTACGCGTCAGGCACCACCTGGCTGGTGTTTAGCGCCTTTACACTGAGTGCTGCATTTGTCACTACCGGCCTCGGGAAACGGCTTGCCTACTGGTTTATCCTTAAATTTGGCAGTACGACGCTGAGACTGGGGTATGTTACCGCCTTGCTGGATTTGGTGTTGGCACCTGCGACGCCCTCAAATACCGCGCGGGCAGGTGGGGTGGTTTTCCCTATTATTAACAGTATCGCGACAGTATTGGGCTCAACGCCAAAAGAGTCACCCAGCAAAGCTGGCCGTTATTTAATGGTCAACGTCTATATGGTCACGAAAACGACCAGCTATATGTTTTTAACGGGCTTTGCCGGTAACGCGTTAGCGCTACAGCTCATTTCAGATATTTTCCATATTCGTATTAGCTGGATCGGCTGGATGCTGGCGGCAGCACCGTTGGGGTTATTGATGCTATGTATCATTCCCTATATCTGCTACCGGGTTGCTTCCCCGGAAATTAAAAAAATTGATAATGTCGCTATTGCGACCAACGGACTTCAAAGTCTTGGGGCAATGAGCCTCAAAGAGAAAGGGCTGGTGGTCATTTTTGTCGCTGCATTATTGGGTTGGATCTTCTCACGTAAACTCGGACTCAATGAATCTGCGGTCGCCATTATCGCAATGGGTGCGGCACTGCTGTTTAATATTATTGGCTGGAGTGATGTCCAGAAAAATAAAGGCGGCTGGAATACCCTGATGTGGTACGGGGGCATCATTGGTCTGAGCGCCACCCTGAGCAAGGAGGGATTTTTCCGCTGGCTGGCCGATTTCATGTCAGCGCATCTGGATTTTCTCAGTGCCGGGAATATGACTATTGTGATTATTGTGTTTCTCAGCGTGCTGGTGCGCTATTTCTTTGCTTCCGGCGGGGCATACGTCGCAGCAATGGTGCCGGTCTTTGCCACCGTAGGTCTGGTTACCGGAACGGCACCTGTTTTGCTGGCGCTTGCCATCCTATTTTCCAACTCCTACGGCGGTTGCATCACTCACTATGGTGGCGCGGCGGGGCCGATTATCTTTGCCGCAGGGTATAATGACATTAAGTCGTGGTGGACAATCGGTACTATCGTGGCATTGAGCACGTTTGTGATTCACATGCTCGTCGGTATTCCCTGGTGGGGGTTCTTGATCCAGCACGGTATGCTGCAGTCTTAATCGCCCGGTGGCGGCTACGCCTGATCTTGCCTGAAATGGCTAAAACCGTAGGTCGGGTCAAGCGTAGCCGCCACCCGACCACATTACTATTGCGACGGGTTCGTAAACAATAAATTATGTGGCATGCTCAAAGTCCTTCGCCTACTCCAGATTTCCTTTTCCTGAAATCATCCCTTAGAAAGGTTAAATAGCGGCATCTATATCCGCTGGTAGTGTACTGTTCCCTTCCCCCAGAGTTCGTTGCAGCAAAACCGTATCCAGCCAGCGACCATGCTTGAAGCCAACGTCTTTCAGCGTGCCTATTTCTGTAAATCCGACCTGCTGATGGACTTTGAGCGACCCCTGATTATTGCTGTCGCCGACCATGGCAATTAACTGTCGATAGCCGTGCGTTTCGGCCCAGTCAATTACATGGCGCAGTAGCGCTTTTCCCGCTCCCTGACGCTGCGCCGTCGGGTCAATGTAAATTGAATCTTCTAGGGTATAGCGGTAGGCATAACGTTCGCGGTAGCGAGTGAGATAACAATATCCTATGACCCTGTCTTCCTGCAGAGCGACAATCCACGGCAACCCCAGACTATGAATTTTTTCCAGCCGAGCCAGCATTTCGTGGGTATCCGGTGGGTCAGTTTCAAAGCTGCCTGTACCGTGAATAACGTGGTGTGCATAGATATCGCGTATCGCGGGGATGTATTTTTCTTCTGCATTAACGATTTTCATCGACCAACTCCTGGTGGCATCTTTTTTCAGATTACCTGAAAGTCTGAAAGGAAGGTAAGCGCAAAAAGTTATGCTTCAATCAGGAGCTCACAATGAAATTAAGCTTGTTAATAGTAAGGGTAAAAATAATTGTGGTTAATGCTGTCAATA
This sequence comes from Citrobacter sp. TBCS-15, assembly GCF_005280815.1. Taxonomy (NCBI): domain Bacteria; kingdom Pseudomonadati; phylum Pseudomonadota; class Gammaproteobacteria; order Enterobacterales; family Enterobacteriaceae; genus Citrobacter; species Citrobacter sp. TBCS-15. The sequence goes on from NZ_SZWK01000101.1 coordinate 415,492, forward strand.
GCAAGTCAGGGTGATAAATAGAGAAGCTGATAAATTTTCAGACCAATATGGCCGGATGAAAAAATACTATCATTCAATTGTGAATTAATAAACCACTTTGATTTCATGGTATTATCACTGTGCCTAATGTTTATCGTGGCTGTACCTTTAATTTGACTTCATCAATACTGCCTGTAAATTAAAATTACGTTGTCGAGTTTGTCTCATTATTTTTATAGTGATAAGAGTGGTTGCTATCAGAACTTTCTCTATTCATACCAAATAGTTACTGTGCAAACAGTTACGGAGTGTAGCTATGTTACCCAACAATAGTTTGCATCGTCACATGGCTTCGTCACGGAAAATTAATCTAAATCCAGAATGCAATCCCAAGAGTATTAGGATAATTTAGTTTAAAATACTTTTTTTGCCTAAGCATTATCTTATTACATAGCCATGAACTACGTTGAGTGATAAAATTCTCGAGTTTATGCCTCCTTTCCAAGGATTAGAGGGCGAGGCAAAGGTAGTCAATAAGACGAAAGAATTAATTGCTTCATAACCCTATTACGAAATAAGCGGCAGTGCGTCTTACATGGTCGGCAACCGTCAGGGATTGACTGTAACTTATTGAAAACGCTTATTTTTACTCTGATGTAAGATATAAGGGCAGATATGTTAAGTATGCGTCGACATGCCAACTTCATTAAACGTTTTAAGTCTGTAAGCTGTTTATTTACGGTAAGCATTCTTTTCCCGATGCCAATCTCTGCGGCGGTATCAGATTATGATGCTTTAGTTATTGAAGCACGGGGAGGTAATAGTGCACCGCTATTACGTTTCCTTGAGGATCAGGGAAAGAAAAGCGCACTAACGCCCAATCAGGTTGCCGACTGGCTGCAAGTTTCCAGTTGGGTCGATAACAACGATAAAACCACAATTGAAATCTGGCAGCAGTATCGTGGACAGATGAATATACCTGCCCGGGGAAAAGTCGCTGCTGCACGAGCGTATCGCAATCAGAAGAACTGGAATGATTCTTTAGCCGTCTGGGAAAGTGTTTTACAGGAAGAGCCTGATAACGTTGATGTTCGTACCGGCTGGATAATGACGTTGGCGGATGCTCGCTACAATCAGCAAGCCCTTACTGAAGCGAATAAATGGGCGCAGGCACATCCCGGGGCTGATTCTGATGCGCTACTTGCCTATGTCTACCATTCGCAGGGAAAAAACTGGGATGCATTGTTAGTCGCCAGCCAGGCGGATGACGTCGATCCGGGCAACAAAAATGCAAAATCCACATTGCTGTCTGCGCTGTCAGCAAACCGCGTTTCCGGGCCCGCCTTAAATATGGCAGAGGTGGTACCAACGGCAGACCCGGTGAAGCGTCGCCTTGAGCTTGATGCCGCAGCAGAAATGGTACGTTCCTCCTATACGTCCGCACGTAATGAAGAAGAACGGTTTATCGTGGCCGATAAAGCGCTGGCCCGTTATGACCAGTTGCTGGCTGCCTGGAAGGATGAACCGTCCGCGCAGAATGATGTCCGTCGGGCCAGAATTGACCGCATGGGCGCCTTGTTGGTGCGTAAGCGTACTGCCGAAGTTGTTCAGGAATATGATTCGCTGTCCGCAAGTGGTGAAGTGCCAAACTATGCTAAACGCTGGGTGGCATCAGCATGGTTGAGCGAACGCCAGCCGGAAAAAACCGAAGCGATGCTAACGAGCATCTATTATCCGAACGGACCGATTCCGGTTACGCCGCTCGGTCCTGAGGATCAACAGGATCTGTTCTACGCGCATATCGATAATGAAAACTTTGATGCGGCGAAAAAGCAGGTCGATGCGTTAATCAAAGACAGCCCGTACCTGCGACGCATCTATGGTTCGCCAACGCCGCAGCCTAACGATAACTGGCTGCTCGGACAGTCGCTGCTGACGCAATATCATATCGCAGCTAATGAACTGCCGGAGGCAGAAAAACTCGCTGAGCATCTGGCACGCACAGGCTCAGGTAACCAAGGGCTGCGCATATCCTATGCTTCTGTTCTTGAAGCCCGTGGACTGCCGCATGCGGCGGAGAAAGAGCTAAAGCTGGCGGAAGTGATTGAACCCAGTAACCTGGAACTGGAGCGTCAGCAGGCTTATGTGGCGCTGGATCTCCAGGAGTGGAAGCAGGCCGATGAACTGACGGATGACGTTATTGCTCGCAGCCCGGATGATGAAGCGACGCTGCGCCTCGCGCGTATTCGTGATGTGCATAAAATGTCGGAAGTACGTATTATCGGCACGCAGGGGATCTCGTCCGATAGTCCGGTCAGCGGTAAGAATGATTTCAACATCAACACGGCGATTTACAGCCCGCCAATTGACGACAACTGGCGACTGTTTACCGGATTCAACTTCGCTACCGGTGAATTTGAGGAAGGGAAGGGCATCAGCCGCGATCTGGCGGCGGGTGCAGAATGGACTTCCCGTGATTACTGGGCCGAAATGGAAGTGTCTGGCCGAAATTATGGTGATGGTCAGAAGATTGGTGGGCGTCTATCTGGCTGGCATGACTTCAATGACAACTGGCGCGTTGGCGGTTCGGCCGAGCGTCTTTCGCGCAACACGCCACTGCGCGCGCTGCGTAGCGGCGTGTATGCCAACGGCGGCGATATGTTTGTCCGCTGGTATCAAAACGAACGACGTGAATATCAACTGTCGTTTGCCGCATCACATTTCTCGGACGGTAACGATCGCATCGAATACGGGCTGAGCGGAAAAGAGCGCATGTGGACTACACCGCGCTTCACGCTGGACTTTACGCCGGGCATTGGCGGGAGCACCAACACCAAAGAAAATGTGCCGTATTACAACCCGAAGAGTGATTTTTCGGTTGTCCCTGGCCTGAGCGCGGAGCAGGTTCTTTACCGCCACTATGACACCGTGTGGACCCAGCAAGGCATAGCCGGAGTCGGCGGTTATTGGCAGCAAGGTGAAGACGCAGGCGCTATCGTCCAGGTGGGATACGGACAACGGCTGAAATGGAACAACGTCGTAGATGGCGGGGTGATGCTGGTTTGGGATAAACGCCCCTACGACGGTAAACGTGAGCGGAATATCTCCCTCGCTTTCGATTTAAATGTCAGGTTTTAAGGATTGTTCATGCTGAAAAGATGCCTGTGGCTTAGCGCATTAATCGCTGGCTGGTTGATGATTACCGCGTGCAGCAGCGCGCATAATACAACGCCTCGCTATGTTCCTCCCGCAGAGAGAACGCCGCTGACGGCGGATCATCCGTGGCCGAAGAATAGCTTTCTGGTGCTCGGCTACCATGATGTTGAGGATGGCGCCGCCGACCAGCGCTACCTCTCCGTGCGCACCAGCGCGTTGAGCGACCAGATGGCCTGGCTGCGTGATAATGGCTATAACCCGATCAGCGTGCAGCAAATTCTGGACGCCCATGACGGTAAAATTGTGTTGCCGGAAAAAGCGGTCTTACTCACCTTTGACGACGGATACAGCAGTTTTTATACCCGCGTCTGGCCGCTACTGAAAGCCTACAACTGGCCTGCGCTCTGGGCGCCAGTGGGCAGTTGGGTTGATTCTCCAGCCAATAAAAAAGTCGATTTTGGCGGCTTGATGACGGCGCGAGATAAATTTGCCACCTGGAAGATGGTCGAGGAAATGGGCAAATCGCCGTTGGTGGAAGTGGGCGCGCACACCTGGAACTCGCATTTCGGTGCTGAGGCGAACCCGCAGGGAAGTAAAGAACCTGCGGTGGCGAACCGCCTTTTCGATAAGAAAACCGGAACTTACGAAACCGACGAACAGTACAATCGTCGCATTAATACTGATATCTCGCTGATTACCAATAAGATTAAATCGGTAACCGGGAAATCGCCGCGCGCGTGGGTATGGCCTTACGGTGCGGCTAACGGCACCACCTTAAACCTGGCCAAAGAGCATGGCTATAAGATGGCCTTTACGCTCAACGAAGGGCTGGCGAACGCCGCGTTTCTGGATGATATCCCGCGCGTACTGATCTCTGATAATCCGTCCCTCAAGCGCTTTGCCAGCCAGGTCGCTCAGGTACGTGAACCGCAAACGATGCGCGTCATGCACGTCGATCTGGATTACGTGTATGACAAAGATCCTGCCCAGCAGAAGCGAAACATCGACAAGCTGATCCAGCGCGTTTATGACATGCGCATTTCTCATGTCTTCCTGCAGGCGTACGCCGATCCTAAAGGCGACGGGAATATTCGCGAACTCTATTTCCCTAACCGTTGGCTGCCGATGCGCGCCGATCTGTTTAACTATATCTCCTGGCAGTTACAAACGCGGGCCGGGGTGACGGTGTATGCCTGGATGCCGGTACTGGCTTTCGACCTCGATGCGTCCATTCCACGCGTGACGGCATGGGATCCGAAAACAGGACGCACTGCGATCAACCGCGAGAATTATTTGCGTCTGTCTCCCTGGGACAGCGAAGCGCGTAAACGCATTACTGAAATCTATGAAGATCTGGCAAAGCACGCCAGTTTCAAAGGGATTTTGTTCCACGACGATGCTTTCCTGACGGACTTTGAAGATGCGTCACCGGAGGCGTTAGCCGCCTACCGCGCCGCAGGTCTTCCGGGAAGTATTGAGCAAATCCGTAGCAACCCTCAGACCTTCGAGCGCTGGACGCGCCTGAAAAGTAAGATGTTGATCGACTTTACTAAGCAGCTGACGCAATCGGTACGCAATATTCGCGGTCCACAGGTAAAAACCGCGCGTAATATTTACGCCTTACCAGTGCTGGAGCCTGAAAGTGAAGCATGGTTTGCACAAAACCTGAGTGATTTCCTCAATACCTATGACTGGACGGCGCCAATGGCGATGCCATTCATGGAACAGATCCCGGCTAATGATGCCAACGCCTGGCTCGACAGATTAGTGAATGCCGTTGCACAAACGCCCGGCGCGCTGGACAAAACCGTGTTTGAACTGCAGGCACGAGACTGGCGCAAATCCGGGGACGAAGCAGAAATCAGTGGAAAACAAATAGCTGAATGGATGCGCCAGCTGAAACTTAGTGGTGCAGGTAACTACGGCTATTATCCGGATGATTTCATCAGCGACAAACCTGAGATGTCAGAGATTCGCTCGACGTTCTCCTCATACTGGTACCCGCAAAAATGACCGATCGCATTATTGCTTTCCTGATACTTTGCCTGATGTTCAGCCTGCCGTTTGGCGTGGCTGTCATCTTTACAGGTGAAGTCATGTTGAACTTCGTCTTCTTCTGGCCTTTATTCATGTCTGCATTATGGATAAGCGGCGGGGTCTATTTCTGGTTTTATCGTGAGCGTCACTGGAAATGGGGAGACGATACACCGCCACCGACGCTGGAGGGAAATCCGCTGGTTTCCATTCTGATCCCCTGTTTTAACGAAGGGATTAACGCGCGTGAAACCATTGAGGCTGCACTGGCACAGCGATATAAGAATATCGAAGTGATTGCCATCAACGATGGTTCGACGGATGACACGCACGACGTACTGGAACAACTGGCAGTGGAATACCCCAGCCTGCGGGTGATTCATCTGGCTGAAAACCAGGGTAAAGCACTGGCGCTCAAGACCGGTGCGGCCGCAGCGCGCAGTGATTACCTGGTGTGCATTGATGGCGATGCGTTACTGGATCGCGATGCCGTGGCGTATCTGGTGGCGCCTCTGATCCAGTTCCCGCGCGTTGGTGCGGTGACGGGGAACCCGCGTATTCGAACCCGCTCTACGTTAATCGGTCGTGTGCAGGTCGGTGAATTCTCTTCCATTATCGGCTTGATTAAGCGCACTCAGCGAGTCTATGGGCAGATCTTTACCGTTTCCGGCGTCGTTGCGGCGTTTCGTCGTCGCGCACTGGCCGAGGTCGGCTACTGGAGCCCGGACATGATCACCGAAGATATCGATATCAGTTGGAAGCTGCAGTTGCGCCACTGGTCGGTATTCTTTGAGCCGCGCGCGCTGTGCTGGATCCTGATGCCTGAAACGTTAAAAGGGCTGTGGAAGCAGCGCCTGCGCTGGGCGCAAGGTGGGGCGGAGGTGTTTATCGTTAACATGCGTCGTCTGTGGTCGTGGGAGTTCCGCCGTATGTGGCCGCTGTTTTTCGAGTTCTGCTTTTCTACCGCCTGGTCGTTTGCCTATGCGATCAGTATCGTGCTGTTCCTGTTGGGACTGATGATTCCGATGCCGGACTCGTTGTATGTACAACATCTGTTCCCGCCAGCCTTTACCGGACTTATTCTCGGTGTGGTCTGCTTAATACAGTTTGCGGTGAGTCTGATGATTGAACGACGCTATGAAAAAGGCATTGGCGCCTCGTTGTTCTGGATTATCTGGTTCCCTGTGGTGTACTGGATGCTAAGCCTGTTCACTACGCTGGTGGCTTTCCCGAAAGTGATGCTTAAACGCAAACGCGGCAGGGCGCGCTGGGTGAGTCCTGACCGTGGAATTGGGAGGATCGAATCATGAGCCAGCCACTGATCTTTACGGAACGGCGTCTACTGCCGCGCATCATCGACGTGCTGTTGACGGTCATCGCCTGGGTTGGTTTTTTATACCTGATCTATAAAGGGCTGATCACGGCCCTGGCGCATTCACCGTATATGGGCGTGCGTCCCTTTTTCACCACGCTGGATACGGTCACGTTTTATATCCTTGTCGCGCTGGTCAACGGACTGGTGCTGATCGGCTGGGCGAAATACAACCAGTTTCGCTTTCGGGTGGAGCGTCGCAGCCGTAGACCAGGACTGGAACACCATGAGCTGGCAGAAAGTTTACGCATTACCCGTGAACTGGTTACGGAGTTGAACAAAGCGAGGGTGCTGACGGTCCATCATCATGAGAATGGCGAAATCAGTCATATCGATGTGGACAAGCACATCGCCGATAACCGCCTGCCGCCGCCGACGCCTGCAATGCTGGAATATTTGCCGCCGGAGCGGGAGCCATCGTTACAAAAAGGGACTGAGTGATATTTCTGCTACCCGCCACTTCCTTCAGACTCGCATCGGTCTATGATTAGACTCAGACAATAAAAAATGCGAGGCAATGTCGTGGAAAAGGAACTACTTGATGCAGGCTACCGGGCCTATACCGGCGAGAAGATTGACGTCTACTTCAATACGGCGATATGTCAGCATTCAGGAAACTGCGTGCGGGGAAGCGCGAAGCTTTTCAATCTGAAACGCAAACCCTGGATAATCCCCGATGAAGTGGATGTCGCGACGGTGATTAAGGTCATCGATACCTGTCCAAGCGGTGCGCTGAAATATCGCCAGAAATAAGTGAGGGAATCATGGAAATTCTTGCAGGCCACAACAAATTTTATGTCAACGATGCCGAAGGCAATCAGGTTGCCGAGATTGTCTTTGTGCCGACGGGCGAGCATCTGAGCATCATTGAACATACCGATGTTGACCCCAGTCTGAAAGGTCAGGGCGTCGGCAAACAGCTGGTGGCGAAGGTGGTGGAGAAAATGCGCGCAGAAAACCGCAAAGTTATTCCGCTGTGTCCGTTTGCCAAACATGAATTTGATAAAACTCGCGAGTACGACGATATTCGTGCCTGAAGTCTGATTTCCGCCGGATAGTCTTATCCGGCATATCACTCCCGATGCAGCAAATCCTGATAAATGCCCGTCAGTACCCCTTGCGGGCCAAACTCTTTTTTAATCCACTGGGTTACTCGACCGGTTGCCGAATGCTGGGTCGCCAGCAGCATCCGTGAATCCTGACGTGGATTGTGGATCTGTCGCGTGACCAGCAGCGACTTTTCCATCGCTTCGCGCACCATATAGTCCGGTAAAAAACCGATGCCTTCGCCCAGAATTTGGCACTGACATTTGGTATTAAAATCGGGAACCAGAATCGACTCCTGACCGTGTAACAGCCACCCGACCTTTTTGTTAATGGTGTGGGCGGTGTCTTCCACCATAATGTTCGGATACAAACGCAGCTGGCTCTCAGAAATCGGTTCAGGCATGAAAGCCAAGGGATGATCCGGGGCAATGGCAAACGACCAGCGAATAGCGCCGATCTCGGTATAATCAATCCCGCCGCCGTCCAGTAACGTATCGGGCGCGCCAATGGCGATATTGGCAAGGTTGTTGATGATCGAATCCCAGACGCCGTTATACACCTCGGTGGTGACGGTTATCTGGCAGGTAGGGAACTGTTTCTTGAGTACCTGCAGCAGTCGAGCGGTATGCTGTGGGGTGTACAACAACTGGTTAATACAGATGCGCACCCGGGCTTCAATGCCCTGAGAGATGGTATCAATGCTGCGCTTAATCGCGTGGAAATCGTTGAGCAGGTCGGTGGCCTTGCGAAACAGGTAGCGACCAGATTCAGTCAACTCAATGCTACGGGTGCTACGCGTAAACAACACCACATCGAGCCCCATCTCCATGCGTTTAATGGTGTAGCTAATTGCTGATGTGGTTAAACCTAGCTCCTCCGCAGCTTTGCTGAAGCTGCTGTAGCGGGCAGCCATAGTAAATGCCAGCAGATTTTCCTCGGTAAAAATGGAATTCATCTTTTCTCCCTTCAGGCAACCAACACGCCCCGCCACATAATGATTGTTGAATGTATTTGTAATCCTTATACAGAGCAATCAGTTTTGAACAGAATTTAACACTAGTTTTACATTTGATTTGAAGGTAATCACACTTCTGCATATTAATTGCAGGCCGCTATCCGTGCAGCATACCGCCCGATTTGCCTGACTATTAATTAGTGGCAAAAAACGCCCCAGCCATAAGGGAAAGATTGCACTACAGCACGGTTTCCTCTCATTGTTAAATTTTATTCAATAATTGCCACGCTTACGATGAATGAAATTTAAGCGGATGTTATTCTCTACACTCTGTTGCTATTCTCAGCTTATCGGATATTTAAAAAGTCTAAAAAACTGCAGGAGAGCAATTATGTCAGAGAAAGAACTCATTACTGAATTTCTGCTGGCGGCAGAGCAAGGTAATGCCGATGGATTAAAATCCTGTCTGGCAAAAAATGTGGATATTAATGCCACGAACCGCCAGGGACGTACCGCTATTATTATTGCCAGCCTGAATAAGCATTATGACTGTGTTTCTTTATTGATTGCCGCCGGTGCCGATATTAATAAACAGGACCAAACCTGTTTTAATCCTTTCCTGATTAGCTGCCTGACTGACGATTTAACGCTGCTGCGTACCGTATTGCCTGCTAACCCCGACCTTAACTGCCTGAGTCGTTTTGGCGGCGTAGGCATTACGCCTGCCAGTGAAAAAGGTCATGTGGAGATTGTGCGCGAACTACTGCTGCGTACTGATATCAATGTCAACCATACCAACTTTGTTGGCTGGACGCCGCTTCTGGAAGCCATTGTGCTTAATGACGGAGGCGCGAAACAGCAGGAGATCGTCAAGCTGCTGCTCGATCATGGCGCGAATCCGCATATGACGGATAAATATGGTAAAACCCCGCTGGAACTGGCGCGGGAGAAAGGTTATCACGAAATTGCCGAGCTGCTGATTGCTGCCGGAGCCTGACAGAGGAGCGCCGCTATCGCTACGCCATCACGGCGATGCGTACAGGCGCTAACCGCAGATAGCGCGTTTCTCGCTTTCCGGGGGACGGGGCAAGTTGAACAGGTTTTTTCCCGCGCGGTGAACCTGTTGATACCTGACCAGCAGCGACTGTTGACGTTGCTGAGTGAAGGTTGTGATAACGCGCCTAATAGCTGTCGGCTGGCGCTGACGCATTGCGCGGACCTGTTTCTCCCCGGTGAGCAGGTCAGATTTACCGAGTCGGGGATAGCCGTTGGCAAAGATAAATGGATAGAGACCTCTGGTTGCCTGCCGTGGCGCATACCACAGTGGACGCCAGATGCAGTAACCCTCGCCGCAGTCCGCTGGCAGCGCTGGGAAGAGGTAATCCGCCAACAGTTAAACAGCGACGACACATTATTTTTGTATCAGGGGGACAACCCGTTTTATCAGGAAATCACCCGTCAATTACTCAACCGCCGACAAACACTAATAGCGGCGCTATATACGGGAGTAAATATTTCTACAGCGGCCAGCCATTTAATTGGTCTGGGAATTGGCCTGACGCCATCATCCGATGATTATTTAGTGGGCTTAAGTGCCATTTTATTAATCCCAGGACATCCGCTGGAGAAATATCGTGGAGATTTTTTAGCGGCATTACAATGCGCCGGAAATAATACGACGCTACTTAGCAAAATAACGCTCGAAGAAGCTTTGCATCAACGTTATCGGGAAAGCGTCGTGCGGCTGCTGCAGCATATTATTACTGAGCAACAACCCGTTTCTACGCAATATATTACTGACATTAAAAAAATCGGCTCAAGTTCTGGCTGCGACATGCTGTATGGCATGGCGGACGCCTGCGCCCTGAGCCACAGGTCCGGAGGGAATTATGTCGATCAGGATAGTTGTTAAAAAGAACACGTATTTTGATTCCGTTTCACTGATGTCTATCTCCACACGTGCAAATAAGCTCGATGGCGTTGAGCAGGCATTCGTGGCGATGGCCACGGAAATGAACAAGGGTGTGCTGAAGAATCTCGGCCTGCTGACGCCTGAACTGGAAGAGGCAAAAAGTGGCGATCTGATGATTGTCATTAAAGGCGCAAGCGAGGCGGCGAACGACCAGACACTGATGGCAATTGAAGATCTGTTTACGCATAAAGAGCAGGGCGGCCAGCATGAAGCGCGCTATGCCACGCTTGCTAGTGCCAAGAAGCATGTGCCTGACAGTAACCTGGCGGTGATCTCGGTCAATGGTCTGTTTGCGGCGCGTGAAGCGCGTCAGGCGCTGCAAAATAACCTCAACGTGATGCTGTTCTCGGACAACGTTTCTCTTGAGGATGAACTGGCGCTAAAACAACTGGCGCACGAAAAAGGGCTGTTGATGATGGGGCCAGACTGCGGGACCGCCATTATTAACGGCGCGGCGCTGTGCTTTGGCAACGCGGTACGTCGCGGCAACATTGGGATTGTTGGTGCGTCCGGTACCGGTAGCCAGGAACTGAGCGTACGTATTCACGAGTTTGGCGGCGGGATTTCCCAACTGATTGGCACCGGTGGTCGCGATCTAAGTGAGAAGATTGGCGGCCTGATGATGCTTGATGCGATTGGCATGCTGGAAGCCGATCCGCAAACCGAAATCATTGCGCTTATCTCTAAACCACCTGCCCCAGCGGTGGCGCGCAAGGTGCTGGAACGTGCGCGCGCCTGCCAAAAGCCAGTCGTGGTGTGCTTCCTCGGACGCGAAGCCGCGCCTGCGGATGAAAAAGGTCTGCAGTTTGCACGCGGTACCAAAGAGGCGGCGCTGAAAGCGGTGCTGCTGACCGGCGTGAAAAAAGAGAGCCTGGACCTGCATCCGCTCAACTGGCCGCTGATTGAAGAGGTCCGCGCCCGTCTGACCCCGCAGCAAAAGTATATCCGTGGCTTGTTCTGCGGCGGCACGTTGTGTGATGAGGCGATGTTTGCCACCATGGAAAAACACGCGCAGGTTTACAGCAACATTCATCCGGATCCGGCGTTTCGCCTGAAAGATCTCAACCGCAGCGTGGCGCATACCTTCCTTGATTTCGGTGATGACGATTTTACCAACGGTAAACCACACCCGATGATCGATCCCACCAACCGTATTAGTCGTCTGTTGCAGGAGGCGCGCGATCCTGAAGTGGGCGTGATCGTGATGGACTTCGTGCTTGGATTTGGATCGCATGAAGATCCGGTCGGGGTGATGCTGGACGCGATCGTTGAAGCCAAAGCGATCGCCGCCGCAGAGGGGCGTCCGCTGGAAATCCTCGGCTATGTGCTGGGAACCGATCTCGATACGCCGTCGCTGGAAAAACAGTGCCAGATGCTGACCGACGCCGGGGTTATCTGGGCGAGCAGTAGTACCAACACCGGGTTGCTGGCGCGTGAATTTATCTGTAAAGGGGAGGAAGCCTGATGAGCCAGACACTGTTTAACCAGCCGCTGAACGTGATTAATGTCGGCATCGCGATGTTCAGCGATGACCTGAAAAAACAGAATGTGCCCGTGACTCAACTCGACTGGACGCCGCCGGGTCAGGGCAATATGCAGGTCGTGGCCGCGCTGGATGACATTGCTGATTCGCCGCTGGCGGACAAAATCGCGGCCGCTAACCAGCAGGCGTTGGAGCGCATCATCCAGTCGCATCCGGTGCTGATTGGTTATGACCAGGCCATCAACGTGGTGCCGGGCATGACCCGCAACACCATTTTGCACGCCGGCCCGCCGATCCGCTGGGAAAAAATGTGCGGCGCGATGAAGGGCGCGGTAACCGGGGCGCTGGTGTTTGAAGGGCTGGCGAAAGATCTGGATGAAGCCGCCGAACTGGCCGCCTCGGGAGAAATCATCTTCTCTCCGTGCCACGAGCATGACTGTGTTGGCTCGATGGCGGGGGTGACGTCGGCGTCGATGTTTATGCATATCGTGGAGAACAAAACCTACGGCAACCGCGCATATACCAATATGAGCGAGCAGATGGCGAAGATCCTGCGCATGGGGGCGAACGATCAGAGCGTTATCGATCGACTGAACTGGATGCGCGATGTGATGGGACCGATGCTGCGTGATGCTATGAAGCTGGCGGGTGAAATCGATTTGCGTCTGATGCTGGCGCAGGCGTTGCACATGGGCGATGAGTGCCATAACCGTAACAACGCCGGGACAGCGCTACTGATTCAGGCGCTAACGCCGTGGATTATCCAGACCGGTTATCCGGTTGAGCAGCAGCGCGAGGTATTCGAGTTCGTCCTCAGCAGCGATTACTTCTCCGGGCCGACCTGGATGGCGATGTGTAAAGCCGCGATGGATGCCGCACACGGCATTGAATACAGCACCGTGGTCACGACGATGGCGCGTAACGGCGTCGAGTTCGGTCTGCGCGTCAGCGGGTTGCCGGGGCAATGGTTTACCGGTCCTGCGCAGCAGGTGATTGGTCCAATGTTCGCGGGCTATAAGCCGGAAGATTCCGGGCGTGATATCGGCGATAGCGCGATTACCGAAACCTATGGCATTGGCGGTTTTGCCATGGCGACGGCGCCTGCCATTGTGGCGCTGGTCGGCGGTACGGTCGAGGAGGCGGTCGATTTCTCTCGCCAGATGCGCGAAATCACCCTCGGTGAAAACCCCAACGTTACCATTCCGCTGCTCGGTTTTATGGGGGTACCGACCGCTATCGACATTACGCGCGTGGGCAGCACCGGCATTTTGCCAGTGATCAACACCGCCATTGCGCACAAAGATGCGGGGATCGGCATGATCGGTGCCGGAATCGTTCACCCGCCGTTCGCCTGTTTTGAAAAGGCGATCCTCAACTGGCGTGACCGCTACTGCTAATAACAACAATCGGGGCTAATGGCGTTAGCCCCACAGTAGCAAAGCGTTAAACGTTGCTTACCTGCAGGGCTGGGCGATCTCCTCGATCGCAAACGATGCTTAACCTGTTAAGGATATTCCATGAACAGCATAAAACTAGAATGGAAACGTGGTGACTGGGCGGCTTACTTCGGGCTGATGACCAACAACCTGACGAACCTGCTGACAATGATGGGGCTGCTCATTTTTGTCGTCGGGATCCCTACCGAAATTGTCTATGGTCGCATTGCGCCTGCCTTTGGTCTGGCGGTGCTGGTGGCCAGCGTCTGCTACGCCTGGTTTGGCCTGCAAATGGCAAAACACACCGGACGTAATGACGTAACGGCGCTGCCGTCCGGTCCCAGCGCACCGTCGATCTTTACCGTGACCTTCCTGGTGCTGATGCCGGTTTATCAGCAAACCAAAGATGCCAACTTCGCCATCCAGATAGCGCTGGTGTGGTGCTTTGTGGAAGCATTAATCCTGGTGGGCGGCTCCTTCCTTGGCGAGACCATCCGCAAGATGATCCCACGAACGGTACTGCTCTCTTGTTTATCCGGCCTGGGCCTGCTGCTGTTGGCGATGAACCCAATGCTGCAGGCATTTGAAGCGCCAACCGTTTCTTTCATCGTCCTGCTGCTGATCTTTATTAACTGGTTCGGTAAGAAGCCGATTTTTGCCCGTATTCCTACCGGTTTGCTGCTGCTGATTGCCGGGACGGCCCTGGCGTGGATCTCGGGTTTGCAAAGCCCGGAAGCGATTAAAGCGTCGATGTCTTCTTTTGGCTTTAACCCACCGGAAATTCATGTCGACAGCTTCCTGCAAGGTTTGCCGCACGCGCTGCCGTATCTGGCTTCTGCGGTTCCTCTGGGTCTGGCGAACTACATTTTCGACCTCGAGAACATTGAAAGTGCGCATGCCGCGGGCGATGAGTACAACACCCGTAAGGTCATGATGGCGAACGGTTTTGCTTCCATGCTCGGCTGCATGCTGGGCAACCCGTTCCCGGTGACTGTGTATGTCGGCCATGCGGGCTGGAAAGCGATGGGCGCCAGCATCGGCTATACCCTCGCTTCGGGGATCACTATGTTCCTGGTGCCGCTGTTTGGTCTGGGGGCGTTTATGCTCGCCATTATTCCGATGACTGCGATAGTGCCAATTTTGGTGTTTATCGGCGTGGTGACCGCCAACCAGGTGGTGCGAGAAACGCCCAAAGTCGAGGTTCCCGTTATCTTCATCTGCCTGTTCCCGTGGATCGCTAACTGGGCGCTAACCATCGTTAATAGCGTGATGGGCGCGGCCGGTACGTCAGCCGGTAAGCTCGGTAGCGACCTGCTGCACAGCAAAGGCGTCTATTACGACGGGCTGGTGCATCTGGGAAGCGGCGCGCCGCTGGCCAGCATGTTGTGGGGCTGTGTCGCCATCTTCGCCATTATGAATAAGCCGTTGCGTGGGGCGATTGCCGCTGCCTTTGGCGCCCTGCTGTCGCTGTTTGGCGTGATCCACTCCCCGGCGGTCGGCTTTGCAGAGGGCAGTTCGATGATGTTTGTGCTGGCCTACCTGATGATGAGCGGCATGTTTGTCCTCAAGCACGTGCTCGACAGTCGTGAAGCGGTGACTGCGCCTGAGCAACAACCGACGAAATCCACCTGAATCGTCTGCAAGCGGAAGATAACACTATGAAAGAACTTGTGGTCGTTGCCATTGGCGGCAACAGCATTATCAAAGATAACGCCAGCCAGTCGATTGAGCACCAGGCTGAAGCGGTGAAAGCGGTTGCGGACACGGTGCTGGAAATGTTGGCATCGGACTACAACATTGTGCTGACGCACGGTAACGGACCGCAGGTGGGACTGGATCTGCGGCGGGCGGAAATCGCACACGAGCGTGAAGGGTTGCCACTCACCCCGCTGGCAAACTGCGTTGCCGATACGCAGGGCGGTATTGGTTATCTGATCCAACAGGCGCTGAATAACCGTCTGGCGCGGCGCGGTGAGCAGAAGGCAGTTACGGTGGTCACGCAGGTGGAGGTCGACAAAAACGATCCGGGCTTCGCGAATCCAACCAAACCTATCGGCGCGTTCTTTAGCGCAGCCCAGCGCGATGAACTGCTGCGGGTCAATCCGGGCTGGCGTTTTGTGGAGGATTCCGGGCGCGGCTACCGTCGGGTGGTCGCTTCGCCAGAGCCGAAGCGCATCGTCGAAGCGGAGGCGATTAAGGCGCTAACCCGGCAAGGCTTTGTAGTTATTGGCGCGGGCGGCGGCGGGATCCCGGTGGTGCGTGGTGAGCAAGGTGATTACCAGAGCGTGGACGCGGTGATTGACAAAGATCTTTCCACAGCGCTGCTGGCCCAGGAGATCCGCGCCGACATTCTGGTGATCACCACCGGTGTTGAGAAAGTGTGTATTCACTTTGGCAAACCTGAGCAGCAGGCGCTGGATACGGTGGATGTCGCCACGATGACCCGCTACATGCAGGAAGGACATTTCCCGCCGGGCAGCATGCTACCCAAAATCGTTGCCAGCCTGACATTCCTGGCACGCGGAGGTAAGCGGGTAATCATCACCACGCCGGAATGTCTGCCCGCCGCAATCCGCGGTGAAACGGGTACCCACATTGTCCATTCCTGAGAGGAGATGCGAATGAAAGAAAGTAACAGCCGCCGCGAATTTTTAAGCCAGAGCGGAAAAATGGTGACCGCTGCCGCGCTGTTTGGCGCAGTGGCCCCGGTCGCGTATGCTGCTAATCCTGTCGGGAACACCTGCGGGTCGAAGAGCACGATGACGATTAACGATAAACACTATTACCTGGACAACGTTCTGCTGGAAGCAGGGTTTGATTACGAAAACGCGGTGGTGGTACATACCCGTACCGCACTGCAAACCGTTGAAATCCAGGACGGGAAAATTGTTGCGCTGCGTGAGAATAAGCAGCATCCGGATGCGACGCTGCCGCACTACGATGCGGGTGGCAAGCTGATGCTGCCTGCCATGCGCGATATGCACATCCACCTGGATAAAACCTTTTATGGCGGTCCGTGGCGCTCACTGAACCGTCCGGCTGGCACCACTATTCAGGATATGATCCGCCTGGAACAAAAGCTGCTGCCTGAACTCCAGCCTTACACCCAGGAGCGCGCGGAAAAGCTTATCGATTTGCTGCAATCTAAAGGTACCTCGATTGCCCGCAGCCACTGCAACATAGAACCGGTTTCCGGGCTGAAAAACCTGGAAAACCTGCAGGCGGTGTTGGCGCGTCGCCAGCCGGGTTTTGCCTGTGAAATTGTGGCGTTTCCACAGCATGGCCTGCTGTTATCAAAATCTGAACCGCTGATGCGTGAAGCTATGCAGGCGGGGGCGCATTACGTCGGTGGTCTGGACCCAACCAGCGTCGACGGGGCGATGGAAAAATCCCTCGACACCATGTTCCAGATTGCGCTGGATTACGATAAAGGCGTGGATATTCATCTGCACGAAACCAGCCCGGCGGGCGTGGCGGCGGTGAATTACATGGTGGAAACGGTAGAGAAAACGCCGCAGTTGAAGGGCAAACTGACCATCAGCCACGCTTTCGCGCTGGCAACGCTGAACGAGCAGCAGGTTGACGCGCTGGCGACCCGTATGGCGGCGCAGCAGATTACCATTGCCTCGACGGTGCCGATTGGCACATTGCATATGCCGCTCAAACAGCTGCGTGACAAAGGCGTGGAGGTGATTACCGGGACCGACAGCGTGATTGACCACTGGTCGCCGTACGGGCTGGGAGACATGCTGGAGAAGGCGAATTTGTACGCGCAGCTCTATATTCGCCCCAACGAGCTTAACCTGTCGCGCGCGCTGTTTCTTGCCACCGGCGATGTGCTGCCGCTAAACGATAAAGGTGAACGCGTGTGGCCGAAAGCGCAGGATGAAGCCAGCTTTGTGCTGGTGGATGCCTCCTGTTCGGCAGAAGCGGTTGCCCGCATCTCCCCCCGCACCGCGACCTTCCATAAAGGGCGACTGGTATGGGGGAATGTCGCCAGCTAGCCTGGATTTACGCGCAGCGGCAATCGCTGCTGCGCGTTCTGTTCGTTAACCGACGATCCCCATATAGCCGTGAATCCCTATATATAAGCCGACCATGGCGATGAGCGCGCTGGAAAAATAGGGCGCTTTGCGTGCCAGCGTATTAAATCCACTCCAGCGTTTGGCCGCCTGCTGTACGCTGATTGCTGCGCCCACACCCACCGTCACCAGCGTCAATGCCAGTCCGAGGCTGAAGCACAGCACCATAGTCGCGCCCAGCGTGAAGGCTTTGAGCTGGATGCAAATCAGCAGCACCGTAATGGCGGCAGGGCAGGGGATTAACCCGCCGGTCAAACCAAACAGTAATATTTGGCCGTTAGTGACCTCTTTACCGGCAAAGCGGCGCTGAATGTCGGTGGCATGCGCCCGTTCGTGGGCATCCTGATACTCTTTTGAACCCTCGCTCAGCCCTGCCAGCGCGGCATGGTCATGATCGTGGTGATGGTGGTGGTGCTCGCCGTCGTGATCGTGATGATGATCGTGGTGGTGATGATCATGATGTTCGTGGCCATCATCGTGATGCGTCTGGGCCAGCCAGCTCTGCTCTCCCTGCCGGGTTCGCCAGAACATCCAGAATGCGGTGCCGAGAATGATAATCGCCGAGACAAACTGCAGCCATGGCTCAACGGCCTGGGCGGTAAACGCTTTGCTGATATACATCCCGCCGAGCGCGATCAACCACACCACTGCGGTATGCGACAGCGTTGCCGCCAACCCCAGCATCACTGCCTGTTTGATGGTGCCTTTAATGGCAATAATAAAAGCCGCCATCATCGTTTTCGAATGCCCCGGTTCCAGACCATGTAACACACCCAATAAAATCGCGCTGGGAATGAAAAACCAGGCGTTGCCTTGCTGAAGAAGCGTAGAAAACTCACCCATGAGAATGATTCTTAGTTGTTTAATTTCGCCCGATTCTACTCCCCCCCAGTATTAAATACTACCCCCCAGTAGAATGTCGATGGTATTGTCGCTACAGCCAGACGTTAAATAGGTAAAGTTATGTCACATACGATCCGCGACAAACAAAAGCTGAAAGCCCGAACCAGCAAGATTCAGGGGCAGGTAGCGGCGTTGAAAACCATGCTGGATGAACCGCATGAATGCGCGGCGGTATTGCAGCAAATAGCGGCGATCCGCGGGGCGGTAAACGGATTAATGCGTGAGGTGATTAAAGGTCATCTGACCGAGCACATCGTGCATCAGGGCGATGAAATAAAGCGCGAAGAAGATTTGGATGTGGTGCTGAAAGTACTGGATTCGTACATCAAATAAGTCAGTTTAACGGCTCATCCACGTTCAATACCGTCAAGTTAAGCATGTAGGGTGAATATGTGATTCTTGCTCAGGGTTCCGTTCACCTCAGCAGTGTCATTTATCTGAAGCATCGATACCCGTGAACGTGTAAAGGGCGTTCTTCGCCACGCCCTTTACAATCCCGGCTCCCGGCGGGAAAATTGCCACTCCGCGGTCCCCTCCGCTTATTCCTCCAGGCTACCGGGCCGGGCGCGAGGTAGCGTCCTTGCAAAGCGCGCCCTGAGCCAGCATCCATGCTGGCTCTCCCGGCCTTACGGAAACACGTCGGCAATTTTCAGCCGGACCAGCCCACACCTGACCATTTGCGTTTTTTGTTTAAACAGCAAAACAGATTTAACTGGAAGTCAGAGCGTTGAAGCGATGACTCCGGTCCGGCTGAAAATCGATGAGTTGTTGACGGCTGACCGGGGCTGTCCGCAGGGATGCGGACAGAGGGGACGGCCTGCATGGACGCAGGCTCCGCCCCGACCCGACAGGCAGACGGCATAAGACGAATGAATCGCGTAGCGACGATTTTCCCGCCGGGAGCCTGGGTTGCAAGGGAGGCGGCGGTGAGCCTCTCTTGCACGTTCACAGGAATCGGTACTTCAGAGAAACAATGAACATGAGGTGAACGGAACCCTTTCTCTGAGATAGCATGTTCATTACTTCCGCTAACACAGGTTGATACTTTCTGAAACTGAGTCGTTAAATGAGCGGCATCGCACCCAATTTCAGGAGAATGAGCCGTTAACTATACGTTCTAGCCAAAAAACATCACAGATACACACAGCAACCCGACAATCAAAGTGATCAGATTACCCACTGAACGGTACGGCTTCAGCGCCGGGATCAGATAGGTAGATAATGTCGGCATGATAAACAAAATCATGGCGATGAGTGGCCCGCTAATGGCGTAAATCATTGAAATCGCATTAGGATTAATGCAGCAGATGATAAACGTAATGGCCGACACTAACATGATGGACAGGGCGCGGTTAAAGGCCCGGCTTTTCTTCACGCCCACCTGATGCAGCGACGTTTTTACCACTTCCGTTGCCCCTTCAATCACGCCAAAGTAGGTGCCGAGGAACGATTTTGACATCGCCACGACGGCGACGATAATCCCGGAAATTGACAGCCATGCCGGTGCGTTTGGCATCATCGATAACGCTGACAGAATGGTCACGCCTTCATTTTTCGCGTCTTCGATATAGTTTGTCGGAATCGAAAGCAAACAGCTGAAGACGAAAAACAGTACGCTCAGGCAGATGATGATGTAGGCGACCTTCATGATTTTTTTGCATTTACCCATGGCCTGCTCGCCATATTTCTCACGTCGGTCAATAGCGAACGTAGAGATAATTGGCGTATGGCTAAAAGCGAAAACCATCACGGGAATAGAGATCCAAACCTGATGAAGCGTGTGCTGATCGAAAGACATCTGGCCGGTGAGTAGCGTTGGCTGCCAGCTTCCGGTCAGGTAAAGCGAAAGGAACAAAAAGTAAGCAATCAGTGGGAATACCAGAAAGCCCATAACCCGAATGGTGGCTTGTCGGCCCATCAGAAAAATCAGGTTCAGCACCAGCACCACACCGAGACTGACCAGCATACGAACACGCAAATCGATAGTGATATGTTTTGCCAACTGTTCAGTGAGTGAATTGGTTATCGCTACGGCGTAGATCAACACGACGACAAAGAAGGCAATAAAATAGAGGGTGGTGATCAGGTTGCCAATCTTCTTGCCGTAGTAATGGGTGACTGCACCGGTGATGCCTTCGCCAGCAGACGTTTTTGACGACAGGATAAACTGGCACAGCGCCTTGTGTGGCCAGTAGGTTAAAGGCCAGGCCACGAGGGCGGTGATAAACAGCACTACCGCGCCTGCAGAACCCAGCTGTATGGGGAGGAAGAGGGTTCCTGCACCGACGGCAGTCCCATATAGTGCGAAGCTCCAGAGAGTCTCTTCTTTTGACCAAATTTTCGACATTATTTGAACGTATCAACTATAAAATAAACAAAAAGAAGCGCAATTTACCACAAATGAGAGGGGCTGGGGGAAGTGTGAACAAGTGGGCTGGTGAATGTATGAATAGCCGGAATCAAGATAATTCCGACTATTTATTGAATTATCAGGCAGTAACACGCTGCTGGCGGCGCTTCATAACGCGCTCGCGTAATGTGTCATACGCCCAGTTATAGAGCATGGTGTACGGCAGGAAGAACAGGAAGAAACCTATTTCCAACGTGAATGCCTGAAGCAGGCTGACGTTCAGCACATAGGCCACGATGCTCACCCCAATCACAATAAAGCCGCTCTCGAAGCCTAAGGCGTGAAAGGCGCGAACTTTCGCCGTACGTTTTACCCGATGCGACGGCCATAAGCGGTCAAACAGGGCGTTATAAATGATATTCCAGATCATCGCCGTGGTAGCCAGAATAATTGTCAGCCCGCCCATTTCCAGCACCGAGCGCTGCATCAGCCACGCGGTGGTTGGCGCAAGGATTGCGGTGGCAATGCCTTCAAAACAAACGGCGTGAAAAATACGCTCCACTAGTGAGCGGCGCTGGACTGTATCGTGTTGCATAACCTAAAACCTTCTTTGATGCCCGGATAACGGAATGGTGGCAATTTTATCGTTTTATGTGATATCTAAAAGATAGTATCCATCGATAAAGTAGATAGTTCATGCGTTACTCTCCTGAAGCATTAACGGCATTTGTAGAGACCGTTTCCTGCGGCTCATTTTCTGCCGCGGCCCGGCGACTGCGTAAAAGCCAGTCCACCATCAGTACGGCTATTGCGCATCTGGAAGCCGATCTTGGTTTTGCGCTGTTTGACCGATCGTCCCGTCAGCCAACGCTGACCGAAGAAGGTAAGCTGGTGCTGGGCTATGTGCAGGCAATTTTGACGGCCAGCGAACGTCTCGATGAGGCGGCTATCTCGCTGTCGGGTGAAACGGAAGCGCGCCTGACCTTCGTACTTTCGGACACGCTGCACCCGGATGTGCTGGAAGAATTAATGGTGCAGTTTGACCGCAAGTTTCCGCATACCGAGTTTGAATGTCTGATTGGTGAAGATGAAGACGTGATCGATCTGCTGCAAAAAGGGCGCGCGCAGGTCGGGTTGATTGAGGCAAGAGAGGATTATCCGACCGACATGGGCGTGACGCGGCTGCCGATGCAATCCTGGATGGGGTTGTACGTTGCGGACTCGCATCCGCTGGCGTGTCAGGAAAAACTACAATGGGAACAACTCCACACCTGGCGCGAACTGCGTCTGAATACCTACCTGGAAAGCAGTACCAACGTGGTGCGCGGTCCTGTCTGGTCGGCGCCTAACTATTTGCTGTTGTTGAGTATGGCGGTTCAGGGATTCGGCTGGTGCGCGCTCCCTTGTGCACTGGTGGAAGAGTTTGCAGCGGAAAAACCGCTGGTTCAACTACATGTGCCCGGCTGGCCAAAGGCTATCTCTATCGATCTGTTGTGGAATAAGAAATCACCGCCAGGCGTGGCGGGAAGTTGGCTGCGCGATCATTTACAGCAGAGTGGCGTTCAGATGACCAATAAATGATACGAAATTCCTTTGTGATAAAAATCACCATTTTTAAACAACTTTGATAACTACTTTTAACAATCATCTACTATTGCGGTGTTATTTTGCGCTGAGGTAGTGATGAAAGAGGTTGTGATAGTCGGGGCGTTAAGGACACCGATCGGCTGTTTCCAGGGAACGCTGGCTCGCCACTCTGCCGTTGAGTTAGGCAGCATGGTGGTCAAGGCGTTGCTGGAACGCACGGGCGTGGATGTTCACGCCGTGGATGAAGTGATCCTCGGGCAGGTGCTTACCGCAGGTGCCGGGCAGAACCCGGCCCGTCAGTCCGCCATCAATGGTGGGCTACCTAATACCGTTTCCGCCATCACCATTAACGATGTTTGTGGTTCGGGGCTGAAAGCGCTGCATCTGGCGACCCAGGCTATTCAATGCGGCGAAGCCGACATTGTGATTGCCGGTGGACAGGAGAATATGAGCCGTGCGCCGCATGTCCTTACCGATAGCCGCACTGGCGCACAACTGGGGAACAGTCAACTGGTCGACAGCCTGGTGCATGATGGTCTGTGGGATGCTTTCAACGATTATCATATGGGCGTCACTGCAGAAAACCTCGCGCGGGAATACGGCATTAGCCGTGAATTACAGGATGCCTACGCGCTGCACTCGCAGCACAAGGCACGAATGGCCATCGATGCCGGACGATTTAAAGATGAAATCGTGCCGGTGGTGACCCAGCGTAATGGCCAATCATTCGTAGTGGATACCGATGAGCAACCGCGTACCGATGCCAGTGCGGAAGGGTTGGCGCGTCTGGATCCTACCTTTGATCGGCTCGGTTCGGTCACCGCGGGGAACGCCTCATCCATTAACGATGGCGCCGCCGCGGTGATGATGATGAGCGAGGCCAAAGCGCAGGAGCTGAATTTGCCGGTGCTGGCCCGCATTCGCGCGTTCGCCAGCGTCGGGGTCGATCCCGCACTGATGGGGATTGCGCCAGTGTATGCGACGCGCCGCTGCCTTGAGCGTGTGGGCTGGCAACTGGCTGATGTTGATCTGATCGAAGCCAACGAAGCCTTCGCCGCGCAGGCCTTGTCCGTTGGGAAAATGCTGGAGTGGGATGAACGGCGGGTAAATGTGAACGGCGGCGCTATCGCGCTTGGCCATCCGATTGGCGCATCGGGTTGTCGTATACTGGTTTCGCTGGTGCATGAAATGGTGAAGCGTCGGGCGCACAAAGGGCTGGCAACGCTGTGTATCGGCGGTGGCCAAGGTGTGGCGCTCGCTATCGAACGAGACTAACGATCTTAGATTTCCCTTCTTAAACGCCTTTTTTGTGTGTTACCCCGGCATCTATAAAAAAGCCCTCCAACAGGAGGGCAAGGCCAGTTACAGAAACATACACTCTAAACGCCGTCAATATATCAAAACATTGTTTCATTTCATGTGATTGACTGCGCACTTTGTCAGCAAAGGTGTGCGAACATCGTATGTGCCCGTCTGTATTTTCAATGTCTTATCCCTGCCACTAATGATTATCTCTTTTTCACTTTAATCTATCTAATTGTTTTAAATAATTTTATTTTAAATATTCCCACGATTTATATGCCCGAGCGTGATCGCAACTACACTTTTGACAATAAGATGCGGAAAAAGTGAAACAACGTTTCAGTTGTAATTGAAAACCCTATCCGGGAGGGATATCATGAGCGCATTAGATAAAACGGAACAGCGTTTTGCTATTCGTTAAAGCATTCACGGTCAATTTATCACTGGAGGTAAATGTGGACGTAAGACAAAGCATCCATAGTGCGCATGCCAAAACCCTCGACACTCAGGGGCTGCGTAATGAGTTTTTGGTCGAAGAAGTATTTGTCGCAGATGAATACACCATGGTTTACAGCCACATCGACCGTATTATTGTTGGCGGCATTATGCCGGTGGCCAAAACTGTCTCTGTAGGTGGCGAAGTCGGTAAACAACTGGGCGTAACCTATTTTCTTGAACGCCGTGAGTTGGGTGTGATTAACATCGGTGGTCCGGGCACGATTACCGTTGACGGTCAGTGCTATGAAATTGGTCATCGTGATGCCCTGTACGTCGGCAAAGGGGCAAAAGAAGTTGTGTTTGCCAGCGTTGATACGGCGAAACCAGCGAAGTTTTACTACAACTGCGCGCCGGCCCACACGACTTATCCAACCAAAAAAGTCACGCCTGCTGACGTTGCGCCAGTGACGCTGGGCGATAACCTCACCAGTAATCGTCGCACCATCAACAAATATTTTGTACCGGATGTGCTGGAAACCTGCCAACTGAGCATGGGCCTGACTGAGCTGGCGCCGGGCAACCTGTGGAACACCATGCCGTGCCATACCCATGAACGTCGTATGGAAGTCTACTTCTACTTCAACATGGAAGAAGATACCTGCGTCTTCCACATGATGGGACAGCCTCAGGAAACGCGTCATATTGTGATGCACAACGAGCAGGCGGTGATTTCCCCGAGCTGGTCTATTCACTCAGGCGTTGGCACAAAAGCTTATACGTTCATTTGGGGCATGGTTGGTGAAAACCAGGTCTTTGATGATATGGACCATGTCGCCGTCAAAGATCTGCGCTAGTTGCGGGCGACAGCCGTGCCTGCCTGCGGCGGGCATTATAAAAAATTAAGGATTTACAATGATTTTGAATGCATTCTCTCTTGAAGGTAAAGTCGCCGTTGTGACCGGTTGCGACACTGGCCTGGGTCAGGGTATGGCGCTGGGTCTGGCGGAAGCGGGTTGCGATATTGTCGGTATCAACATTGTTGAACCGACGGAAACCATCGAACGCGTGACCGCACTGGGTCGCCGTTTTTTAAGTCTGACCGCCGACCTGCGCCAAATTGATGGTATTCCAGCGCTGCTGGAGCGCGCAGTGGCAGAATTCGGCCATATCGATATTCTGGTCAACAATGCGGGCCTTATCCGTCGTGACGATGCGATCGACTTCAGCGAAAAAGACTGGGATGACGTTATGAACCTGAACATTAAGAGCGTATTCTTTATGTCTCAGGCTGCGGCGAAGCACTTTATCGCTCAGGGTAACGGCGGCAAAATTATCAATATCGCCTCTATGCTCTCTTTCCAGGGCGGTATCCGCGTTCCGTCTTACACCGCGTCTAAAAGCGGCGTAATGGGCGTCACCCGTCTGATGGCGAACGAGTGGGCAAAACATAACATCAACGTCAACGCGATTGCGCCGGGTTATATGGCGACCAACAACACTCAGCAGCTGCGTGCTGATGAGCAGCGTAGCGCAGAAATCCTCGATCGTATTCCGGCAGGACGTTGGGGACTGCCGAGCGACCTGATGGGGCCTGTCGTGTTCCTGGCGTCCAGCGCGTCTGACTATATTAACGGCTATACCGTTGCGGTAGACGGCGGCTGGCTGGCACGTTAATACATTTTTTGAATAACAAACCCTGTCATCTGGCAGGGTTTTTTTTGGTTTTAAGTTATTTTAATCCATATTCTGTCTATAAATTAATCCATACATAATTATATATGTATGAATTTGTAATGTTTAATCCTCTTTAATATCAATAAATTAAATTTAATTGAGTGGTTGCTGATAAATTTTAAAATTGGAATATCCATCACATAACAAGGTGGTGTAGCTATTTAATCCATGTTTTTGCCGTTTCCCGCCTGACGCTTCATGTAAGGGATCCCTTACTTTCAGGGACATGGTTTACTCTGTATCTGGCAGGAAAAAATGGTCTCAATAAATAATGATGCTGCTTTAGCGCCGCGCCCTGTGCGCGATACGCGACGTATGAATATGTTTGTCTCTATCTCTGCGGCTGTCGCAGGATTGTTATTCGGCCTGGATATTGGCGTGATAGCCGGCGCGTTGCCTTTCATTACCGATCACTTTGTCCTGACCAGCCGCCTGCAGGAGTGGGTGGTGAGCAGCATGATGCTGGGTGCGGCAATTGGCGCACTTTTTAATGGTTGGCTGTCATTCCGCCTGGGACGTAAATACAGTCTGATGGCGGGCGCGATCCTTTTTGTCGTCGGTTCTCTGGGATCGGCGTTGGCATCCAGCGTTGAAATGCTCATTTTTGCCCGCGTGGTGCTGGGCGTTGCGGTGGGTATCGCGTCTTACACCGCGCCGCTGTATCTCTCAGAAATGGCCAGTGAGAATGTGCGCGGTAAGATGATCAGTATGTACCAGCTGATGGTTACGCTGGGCATTGTGCTGGCCTTCTTATCCGATACGGCATTCAGCTACAGCGGTAACTGGCGCGCGATGCTGGGGGTGCTGGCGCTCCCGGCGGTGTTACTGATTATCCTGGTGGTTTTCCTGCCGAACAGTCCGCGCTGGCTGGCGGAAAAAGGTCGCCATATCGAAGCTGAAGAAGTATTGCGTATGCTGCGCGATACGTCAGAAAAAGCCCGCGATGAGCTGAACGAAATCCGTGAAAGCCTGAAGCTGAAGCAGGGCGGCTGGGCGCTATTTAAAATTAACCGTAACGTGCGTCGCGCGGTTTTCCTCGGAAT
This sequence comes from Citrobacter sp. TBCS-15, assembly GCF_005280815.1. Taxonomy (NCBI): domain Bacteria; kingdom Pseudomonadati; phylum Pseudomonadota; class Gammaproteobacteria; order Enterobacterales; family Enterobacteriaceae; genus Citrobacter; species Citrobacter sp. TBCS-15. The sequence goes on from NZ_SZWK01000101.1 coordinate 442,365, forward strand.
GTTGTTGCAGGCGATGCAGCAGTTCACCGGGATGAATATCATCATGTACTACGCGCCGCGCATTTTTAAAATGGCGGGCTTTACCACCACCGAACAGCAGATGATTGCCACGCTGGTGGTTGGCTTAACGTTCATGTTCGCCACCTTTATTGCCGTTTTCACGGTCGACAAAGCGGGGCGTAAACCGGCGCTTAAAATTGGTTTCAGCGTGATGGCCATTGGGACGCTGGTACTCGGCTATTGCCTGATGCAGTTTGATAACGGCACGGCTTCCAGTGGCCTTTCCTGGCTGTCAGTCGGTATGACCATGATGTGCATTGCAGGTTACGCGATGAGTGCCGCGCCGGTGGTGTGGATCCTGTGTTCGGAAATTCAGCCGCTGAAATGCCGTGATTTTGGTATTACCTGCTCGACCACCACCAACTGGGTGTCGAACATGATCATTGGCGCCACGTTCCTGACGCTGCTCGACAGCATTGGCGCGGCGGGTACGTTCTGGCTGTATACCGCGTTGAACGTCGCTTTTATCGGTATTACATTCTGGCTTATCCCAGAAACCAAAAACGTCACGCTGGAACACATCGAGCGCAAGCTGATGTCGGGTGAGAAGCTAAGAAATATTGGGGTGTAAGTGAGCAGGGAGCCCGATAGATCAACTCATTATCGGGCCCCCATTGCTACCTGTTTCAATGCGGAGACGCCTGCCTGGCGAGGAGGTCCTTAGCAGACAGACCGGTTATCTTTAGTATAATTTCATGACTAATACCATTCGCTAACATCATCTGGGCAATGCGTAACGCCTCTTGTTGTTTAGCTTCTTGTCGCAACACTTCCGCAATAGTCATCAGACGTTCCTTTTGCTGTGGTACCCGATAGGCAACCTCACGGATAAATTTATCAACGTGAGGCGTATTTCCAAACTGCATCATGTAATTAAATAGCGTTTTGAGCTGGCTGTCATTAGCGTATCCCGTAGCCAGCAACGAGACCAGTTGTTCCACTAATCCCATTAAATCACGCTTGCGGATATGTTTTTGCATCAATTCCAGCAGTGCTATACGGCGATGTTGCATAATTTCGTCATCGGGTATTACGGTGATATCTACCAGCGGAAATGTTGCTGAGTACAGCTGTCGTGCCAATGCGGGATCGTCAAACTCATCCAGCCAGCAGAGTGAAAAGGGGTAGGGGCTGAGAGCGCCATGATAAAACAGCATCGGTATCACCAAAGGTAATGTTTTATGGCCAGCATCCAGATGGCGTTGCATTGCAGCCATGGCGTAGCGCATTAGCCGAAATGCCATGTGAGCGTCGGGTGAACTCTGATGCTCGATAACGACATAGATATACCCATCGCCTTCGTTTGTTTTTAATGACCACAGCACGTCGGAGTAGCTGGCTCGCAGGCTATCCTCAATAAAACTGCCTGATTCCAGTTTTAATGTTTGCAGATCACATAGCTCCCGCAAGGTTGATGGAAGATAGATATCCAGAAAATCTCTTGCAGTATCGGGATGGTACAAGAACTGTTTGAAGACTGCGTCATGTGGAGTGGCCGTTGTCATTTTTGTCATGGCGATCCGTCACCGTTAATTAAGTTAACGTGACAGTAATCGCCCACATGGCGAGGCGCATCGGGTGATTAATGCTTATGCGAGCTGGTATCGAAGGAAAATACCCCACCTTGTAACGTATTCATTTTTAGGGAACTGAGTACGCATTTTAGCGTGTCCTCAAACCGTTCAGTAGCACGGCTTGAAAACAGCGAAATTACCCGTGCAGAAAATCTTCGCGCACCGGGGTGAACGTATCGAGTAATGTTCCCGGTTTTAAGCAGACGCAGCCATGCATAATGTTGGGCTGTTTATACAGGGTGTCACCTGCGGAAACGACATGCTTTTCTTCCCCAATCGTAAATTCAAACTCACCGGATAAAACGTAAGTCAGCTGTTCATGCGGATGGTTGTGCAGCGGACCAATCGCTCCCTGCTCGAAGTTCACCTCAACCGCCATCATTTTACCGTCGTGAGCCAGAATGCGACGGGTAACGCCATTGCCCAGATCTTCAAGCGTGGTCTCTTTATGAAAAATAAACATCCGGCATTCCTGTAAGTTAATGAAACATTGTTTCATTAAATTTATACCAGCAAAGTATAAAAAGAAATGCACACCAACAAATGTGGAAAGTTGATCACATCTTTGGTTCACTGGAGAGATAACAACGAATGAGGGGAAGCGATGAAGACGATCGGTCTGTTAGGCGGTATGAGCTGGGAATCCACCATTCCTTATTATCGACTCATTAATGAAGGGGTGAAACAGCGTCTGGGTGGCCTGCATTCAGCACAGATTCTGTTGCACAGCGTAGATTTTCATGAGATTGAAGCCTGTCAGTCCAGCGGCGACTGGCTGCGGGCCGGGCAGATCCTCGCGCAGGCCGCCAGAGGGCTACAGGAGGCGGGTGCTGAGGGAATCGTGTTGTGTACCAACACGATGCACAAGGTTGCTGAGGCGATTGCAACCGCCTGTGATGTACCGTTCCTGCATATTGCTGATGCCACTGGCCGCGCCATACAAAAGCAGCAGATGAGCAACGTGGCGCTGCTGGGTACGCGCTACACCATGGAGCAGGATTTTTACCGTGGGCGCTTACAGGCTGAATTTGGCATTAGTACACTTATTCCTGACGTTAACGACCGGCAAAAAATAAACCAGATTATTTTCGATGAGCTGTGCCTCGGCGAATTCAATGAAACGTCCCGCGATTATTATCTCAGTGTGATTGCTCAACTGGCTAAGCAGGGCGCGCAAGGGGTAATTTTTGGCTGTACCGAGATTGGTCTGTTGGTGCCAGCCGAGCTAAGCCCACTACCGGTTTTCGACACTGCGGCTATCCATGCGCAAGATGCGGTGGAGTTTATGCTTTCGTCTGTGGATGCAAAATAGCGTTCAGCGGATCGATAAGCCTCGGGAGATGGGTTTGCAGATGCGTAGTAAAAGCATCGACCAACGCCGAGGCGGGGCGATGAAGCGGGTGAATCAGGCTGACCGTAAACGGTACCGAAATACTGAAGCGGCGGATAACGATCCCGCTACTGGCGTAATCCAGCGCCGTTAAGGGATTGACCACCGAGATCCCTACGCCCGCCCGTACCATTGCACAAATTGAAGCGGCGCTATGGGTTTCTATTACCATGCGACGTTTCACCTGATGCTCATTAAACAGGGTATCCAGAAGCTGACGGTAACTGTCGGTCCGCGACAGGCTGATGTAGTTTTCGCCCTGAAAATCCTGGGGGGTGAGCACGGATTTCTCGGCCAGCGGATGTCCCTGTGGCAGCACGCATACTTCATCCAGCGCCAGCAATTCTGTACGTTTAGTGCCGGCGGGAGTATGCAGGGTTTCTGTGATCCCCAGATCGTGGCGTTGCGCCGACAGCCACTCTTCCAGCAATGGTGACTCCTGCGGCACTATCTGAATATTGACCTGCGGGTAGCGTGTGAGGAATGGCTGCAGCAGCGGCGGTAAAAAAGATTGTGAGAATACCGGCAGGCAGACAATCGATAATTCGCCCTGACGAAATTCGCGCAGACTTTCGGCGGCGCTCACAATCCTGTCCAGACCATACCAGGAACGTTGTACCTCTTCAAACAGACGTAACCCTTGCACGGTCGGATGCAATCTGCCACGCGAACGTTCGAACAGCGTTAATCCCAGCACTTTCTCGAATCGGGCCAGTTCCCGACTGACGGTCGGCTGCGAGGTATGTAGCATCCGCGCGGCTTCCGTCAGATTACCTGCGGTCATGATGGCATGAAAAATTTCAATATGGCGCAGGTTAACGGCGGGCATGAGTAATCCTCGAATGATGTAAGCCATATCATTTTTGCATAGACTCACGATAAAACGATATTTTTTATTCTTTCTGGCCTGTGGCGTAATCATAAAAAAGCCAATACCGGAGCACATCATGCCACGCCCACTCAACAGCACTGATACCGATCTCACCGCCGCCAACCTGCTACGCCTGCCCGCTGAATTTGGCTGCCCGGTGTGGGTGTATGATGCACAGATTATCCGCGCGCAGATTGCCAAACTGAGCCAGTTTGACGTGGTGCGTTTTGCCCAGAAGGCATGCTCAAATATTCATATTCTGCGCCTGATGCGCGAGCAGGGCGTGAAGGTCGATTCCGTCTCGCTGGGCGAAATTGAACGCGCGCTGGCGGCGGGCTTTGAGCCGGGACAAGATGAGATAGTCTTTACCGCCGATATGATCGATGACGCGACGCTCGCCCGGGTGCATGAATTGAGCATTCCGGTAAATGCTGGATCGGTGGATATGCTGGAACAACTGGGCCAGCTTTCGCCGGGCCATCGCGTGTGGCTGCGCGTGAATCCTGGTTTTGGTCATGGACACAGTCAAAAAACCAACACCGGCGGCGAGAACAGCAAGCACGGTATCTGGTACAGCGATCTTCCGGCGGCGCTGGAAGTGATCCAGCGCTATCAGTTGAAGTTGGTGGGTATTCATATGCATATTGGATCCGGCGTGGACTACGGCCATCTGGAACAGGTATGCGGCGCGATGGTGCGTCAGGTTGTCGAGTTTGGTCAGGATCTGGAGGCGATCTCCGCGGGCGGCGGGCTGTCGATCCCGTATCGTGAGGGCGAAGAGGCGATCGATACCGATCATTACTTTGGGTTATGGAACGCCGCGCGCGATCAAATTGCGCATCATCTGGGTCACGCTGTCAAACTGGAGATCGAACCGGGCCGTTTTCTGGTCGCGGAAGCTGGCGTGCTGGTGGCGCAGGTGCGCAGCGTAAAAGCGATGGGCAGCCGTCACTTTGTGCTGATTGACGCAGGCTTCAACGATTTGATGCGCCCGGCGATGTACGGTAGCTATCACCATATCTCTGCACTGGCGGGAGATGGCCGTTCTCTGGAGCAAGCCGCGCAAATAGAAACCGTAGTAGCCGGGCCGCTGTGTGAGTCCGGCGACGTCTTTACCCAGCAGGAAGGCGGAAATGTGGAAACCCGTCTGTTGCCAGCGGTAGTGCCGGGGGATTATCTGGTGCTGCACGATACCGGGGCGTACGGCGCGTCAATGTCGTCAAATTACAATAGCCGTCCGCTGCTGCCGGAGGTGTTGTTTGATAATGGTGTGGCGCGACTGATCCGTCGTCGCCAGACGATTGATGAGCTACTGGCGCTGGAATTAATCTGAATATAGCGTTGTGAAACGCAGGATGGCGCTTGCGCCATCCGGCACTATTCGTAATACGGCCCCGTTGTCACCGATTCCCGCAACACCAGTTTGCCGGTAAACGGTGGGATCGGCTCTACGCTCTCACCGTTGGCCAGACGGATAGCCTGGTCAATTGCCGTTGTTATCATGGCGTCAATCGGCAGATAAACGGTAGAAAGCCCCGGTTCCAGCCATTTGGCGCTGGGCGCATCATCAAAACCAAACAGCGAGACGTCCGTTGGGATCTTCAGGCCAGCCTGATGCAACGCTTTTGATGCACCTAATGCCATGTCATCGTTACAGGCGAACAGGGCGCTGAATGTCACCCCTTCCTCCAGCAGTTCACGGCAGGCTTCATAGCCTCGCGTCATTGTGGAGTCGCCGTATTTGACCTTGTCGGGATCCCAGGGAATACCGTTTTTTTCCAGCGCCTTACGATATCCCATCAAACGTGATTTACCGGTAGGGGTATGGCCCGGCACGGTGATGCAGGCAATATCGTTATGCCCCTGGGAGATCAGATAATTGACCGCCTGGAACGCGGCTTCTTCCTGTTCAAAGAAAATCGCGCGATCGCGGGCCTGACTGACATCACGGTTAATGACCAGCAACGGCATAGCAATGCTGTTCATTAGCGACATAATCGCCTGTTCACTCATATAACGGGTATAGAGAATAATGGCATCACACTGCCTGTCGGCCAGCATTTGCACGGCTTCCTGTTCACGCTCCGGTGTGTCGTGGCCGTCGGTGACGATCAACTGCTTACCGTGAGATTCCGTCTGGCGCGAAGCCTGTTGCAGCAGGCGTCCAAAGTAGAATCCATCAAACGTGGAAACCACCAGGCCAATGCTGTTGCTGGTACGGTTCGCCAAAGAGCGCGCTAAAAAATTGGGTCGATAATCAAGTGCCTGCATCGCCTTAAACACTTTCTGGCGCGTACTCTCTTTTACCTGACCCGTACCATTCAGCACGCGCGAAACGGTCGCTTTTGAGACGCCAGCGTGTCGTGAAACGTCCAACATCGTGGTCATGACGCTATCCTGGTTAATCGTTTGACGAAGAATTGCCCGGCTCTGTCAGCGTCGAAACGGAATGGCGGCGCACCAGAGTTGGGTTAAATACGTGGGTGATTTCAGGCGTGGGTCGCTTTTCCGCCAGCGCCAGCGCCAGTTCAGCGGCCTGGGTTGCCATCGTCACTATCGGATAGCGTACCGTGGTCAGACGTGGACGCACATAGCGGGAAACCAGCACATCATCGAAGCCGATCAGGGAAATTTCGCTTGGTACATCAATGCCGTTATCATTTAACACGCCCATCGCGCCAGCCGCCATGGAGTCGTTATAGCAGGCTACTGCCGTGAAGTTTTTGCCACGGCCAAGCAACTCGGTCATGGCCTGCTCACCGCCGCTCTCATCTGGTTCGCCAAAGGTCACCAGCCGATCGTTAATCGGTATATTGCTCTCCGCCAGCGCATCGTAATAGCCTTGCAGGCGATCCTCCGCATCTGAAATAGTGTGATTGGAGCACAGATAACCGATACGCGTATGGCCCTGCTGAATAAGGTGTCGGGTAGCCAACCACGCGCCGAAGCGGTCATCAAGGGCAACACAGCGTTGTTCGAATCCCGGCAGAATTCGGTTGATCAATACCATGCCGGGGATTTGCTTCATTAATGAAGCGAGGTCTGCATCCGGGATGATTTTGGCGTGGACAACAAGCGCAGCGCAGCGGTGGCGAATGAGCTGTTCAATCGCCTGACGTTCCTTCTGTTCATTATGGTAGCCGTTGCCGATCAGTAAAAAATTACCGGTGTTATAGGCCACCTGCTCGACAGCTTTAACCATTGCCCCAAAAAATGGATCTGACACATCACCAACCACCAGTCCGATGGTTTCGGTAGATTGTTGCGCCAGCGCACGCGCGTTGGCGTTGGGGTGGTAGCTGAGTGATTCCATTGCACTCGTTACGGCCAGACGCGATGCTTCGCTGGCTTTGGGGGAGTCATTAATCACTCGAGAAACGGTGGCGACTGATACACCAGCTAGTCGGGCTACATCCTTTATGGTCGCCATGATAGTACCTGTTGTGGGTAAACGCTTACATTGTGTCAGTGTTACGGAAAATGGCTGGCTGTTCAAGCAGATTGCCTGTCAGGACGTCGCAAATGTGAGCGCGCACGAGCGAAGTAAGACAAAAAATAGAAAACGCTAATTTTTACTTACACTTTGCGATGTGCTGTTGCGATTGTTCGCTGGTGAGGGCACTGAGCAGATTGCTAGAGTTGGGATCCCAGAGGTATTGATAGGTGAAATCAACTTTCGGGTTGATCACTAGAATTACACCAGCCTGCGCAGATGCGCAGGTTTTTTTTTGTCTTCGGCCTATCTGTAACAGTAACCGATAATTTACACAACTCGTTGCATTTGGGTTCATTCCTTTGCGTTTTCGCACTGGCGTATCTGGCTGCTGACGACCACAATCAAGATCCCAGAGGTATTGATTGGTGAGATTATTCGGTACGCACTTCGTACCTGTCTCTTGCACCGACCTGCGCGGATGCGCAGGTTTTTTTTCGGATTGTATTCACCAGTTACCTGTCGCGCCCACTCTCCAACTCGTATACTCTCCCAACATTAATGTTTATGTAATTAATGGCACAGGGAGTTGAGATGCTATTTGGCTTTTTTCGTAATCTGTTTCGCGTGCTTTTCCGCGTTCGCGTCACGGGCGATATCAGCGCGCTACAGGGAGAACGCGTTCTAATTACTCCCAACCATGTCTCATTTATCGACGGCATCCTGCTGGCGCTTTTTTTACCGATCCGCCCCGTTTTTGCTGTTTACACCTCTATTAGTCAGCAATGGTACATGCGCTGGCTGACTCCGCTGATTGATTTCGTGCCGTTAGACCCGACCAAACCGATGTCGATTAAACATCTGGTTCGCCTGGTCGAGCAGGGGCGTCCGGTGGTTATTTTCCCGGAAGGGCGTATTTCGACCACCGGTTCATTGATGAAAATCTATGACGGCGCCGGGTTTGTCGCGGCAAAGTCAGGGGCCACGGTGGTTCCTGTGCGCATCGAAGGCGCGGAGTTGTCACGCTTTAGTCGCCTGAAAGGTCTGGTTAAACAGCGATTCTTCCCGCGTATACGCTTGCACATCCTGCCGCCGACCCACATGCCGATGCCGGAAGCGCCGCGTGCTCGCGATCGCCGCAAAATCGCGGGTGAAATGCTGCATCAAATTATGATGGAAGCGCGCATGGCGGTACGTCCGCGTGAAACACTTTACGAATCTCTGCTGGCGGCGAAATATCGCTTTGGCGCAGGCAAAAACTGCATTGAAGATGTTAACTTTACGCCGGACAGCTACCGTAAACTGCTGACTAAGACGCTGTTTGTGGCCCGTATCCTGGAAAAATATACCGCCGAGGGTGAAAAAATTGGCCTGATGCTGCCAAACGCGGGGATCAGCGCGGCGGTCATTTTTGGCGCTATTGCGCGTCGACGTATTCCGGCGATGATGAACTATACAGCAGGTGTAAAAGGGCTAACCAGCGCCATTACTGCTTCAGAAGTCAAAACTATCTTCACTTCCCGACAGTTTCTCGATAAAGGCAAACTTTGGCATTTACCGGAACAGCTCACCCAGGTGCGCTGGGTTTACCTGGAAGATCTGAAAGCCGATGTGACGTTTAGCGATAAGCTGTGGATTTTCTCGCATCTGCTGGCGCCGCATCTGGCGCAGGTGAAACAGCAGCCGGAAGAGGCTGCGGTGATCCTCTTTACCTCTGGCTCGGAAGGTCATCCTAAAGGTGTGGTACACAGCCACAAGAGCATTCTGGCGAACGTCGAGCAGATTAAAACCATCGCTGATTTCACCGCCGACGACCGCTTTATGTCTGCGTTGCCGCTATTCCACTCCTTTGGTCTGACGGTGGGATTATTCACGCCGCTGCTGACCGGCGCAGAAGTGTTTCTTTATCCCAGCCCGCTGCATTACCGCATTGTGCCGGAACTGGTCTACGACCGGAACTGCACCGTACTGTTTGGTACGTCAACGTTCCTTGGCAACTATGCTCGTTTCGCGCATCCCTATGATTTTCACCGTCTGCGCTATGTGGTGGCGGGAGCGGAAAAACTGCAAGACACCACAAAACAGCTGTGGCAGGAGAAATTTGGTCTGCGCGTCCTTGAAGGCTATGGCGTGACGGAATGTGCGCCGGTGGTGTCGATCAACGTACCGATGGCTGCGAAATCAGGAACGGTAGGGCGCATCTTACCCGGTATGGATGCCCGACTGTTAGCTGTTCCTGGCATTGAGGACGGAGGGCGTTTACAGCTGAAGGGCCCTAATATTATGAGCGGCTATTTGCGTGTCGAAAAACCCGGCGTGCTGGAAGTGCCGACGGCAGAAAATGCACAGGGTGAGATTGAGCACGGCTGGTATGACACCGGAGACATCGTGCGCTTTGATGAAAACGGCTTTGTGCAGATCCAGGGACGCGCCAAGCGTTTTGCTAAAATTGCCGGAGAGATGGTCTCGCTGGAAATGGTTGAGCAACTGGCGCTGGCGGTATCTGCAGACAAAATGCACGCCACGGCGATCAAAAGCGATGCCAGCAAAGGCGAGGCGCTGGTGCTGTTCACCACCGACAGTGAACTGACGCGCGAAAAACTGCAGCAGTATGCGCGAACGCATGGCGTGCCTGAACTTGCCGTGCCGCGTGATATTCGCCATCTGAAACAACTCCCATTACTCGGCAGCGGTAAGCCGGATTTTGTTACGCTGAAAAGCTGGGTCGATGAGCCGGAAAAACAACATGAGTGAGTCAGTGCACACTAACACTTCTATCTGGTCCAAAGGGATGATGTCCGTTATCGCCGCGCAGTTCCTGTCGGCGTTTGGCGATAACGCCTTACTGTTCGCCACGCTGGCTTTGCTTAAGGAACAATTTTATCCGGACTGGAGTCAGCCGATCCTGCAAATGGTGTTTGTGGGCGCTTACATCCTGTTTGCGCCCTTTGTCGGGCAGGTGGCAGACAGCTTTGCCAAAGGCCGGGTGATGATGTTCGCTAATGGCATGAAGCTGCTGGGCGCGGCGAGTATTTGTTTCGGCGTGAATCCATTTCTCGGCTATACGCTGGTGGGGATCGGCGCGGCGGCGTATTCACCAGCCAAGTATGGCATTCTCGGTGAACTGACCACTGGCGACAAACTGGTGAAAGCTAACGGCCTGATGGAAGCCTCCACCATTGCCGCGATTTTGCTCGGTTCTGTGGCAGGCGGCGTGCTGGCCGACTGGCACGTGATTGCTGCGCTTTCTGCCTGTGCGCTGGCCTATGCGGGCGCCGTGGTGGCTAACCTGTTTATCCCTAAGCTGGCCGCGGCTCGCCCTGGCCAGTCCTGGCATTTGGGGAAAATGACCCGCAGTTTTTTCTGTGCGGCCACTTCGCTGTGGCGTAACGGTGAAACGCGTTTCTCATTGGTGGGAACCAGCCTCTTTTGGGGCGCTGGCGTCACGCTGCGTTTTCTGTTGGTGCTGTGGGTGCCGGTGGCGCTGGGCATCACTGATAACGCTACACCTACTTACCTGAATGCCATGGTGGCAATCGGGATTGTGGTCGGCGCGGGTGCGGCGGCGAAGCTGGTGACACTGGAAACCGTGTCGCGCTGTATGCCAGCGGGGATCCTGATTGGCGTCGTGGTGCTGATCTTCTCGCTGCAACATGCGCTGCTTCCGGCTTACGCGTTGTTAATGCTTATCGGCGTGTCAGGCGGGTTCTTTGTGGTGCCGCTGAATGCGTTGTTACAGGAGCGGGGCAAGAAAAGCGTCGGTGCGGGTAATGCGATTGCGGTGCAAAACCTGGGTGAAAACAGCGCGATGCTGCTGATGCTGGGTATTTACTCGCTGGCAGTGCTGGTAGGGATCCCGGCGGTAGCGATTGGTATTGGATTTGGCGCGCTGTTTGCGCTGGCGATTGCGGCGCTATGGATTTGGCAGCGCCGCCATTAGTCTGTGACGTGTAGTTGCCTTATCCGGCCTACAGGGAATGCTTTCTGTAGGCCTGATAAGCGTAGCGCCATCAGGCACTAACCGCTATGGCGCAGGATAGGTATACACCTGATGCACCGCTTCAATCTCGGCCAGAACCTCTTCGCTCAATTCCAGATGCAGGCTTTCAACGTTGGTTTTTAACTGCTCCATCGTCGTTGCTCCCAGCAGGGTGCTGGCGACAAACGGCTGACGACGCACGAATGCCAGCGCCATTTGTGCAGGATCCAGATTATGGCGTTTCGCGATATCCACATAGGCTGCAACGGCCTTTTGCGTTTGCTCACCGCTGTAGCGCGTGAAACGGCTAAACAACGTATTACGTGCGCCGGCAGGCTTCGCGCCGTTCAGATACTTACCGGTGAGCGTACCGAAGCCCAGGCAAGAATAGGCCAGTAGTTCAACCCCTTCGTACTGGCTGACTTCTGCCAGTCCAACCTCATAGCTACGGTTCAGCAGGCTGTAGGGATTCTGGATAGTGGCGATGCGCGGCAGATCGTGTTTGTCCGCCAGATGCAGATAACGCATCACGCCAAACGCGGTTTCATTGGAAACGCCGATGTAGCGAATTTTCCCCGCGCGCTGAAATTCAGCCAGCGCGTCCAGCGTATCCAGCAGGGAGACGACCGGCGCGGAGTCCGTCCAGCTGTAGCCTAACTTACCAAAGCAGTTGGTGGGGCGCTGCGGCCAGTGAACCTGATACAGATCCAGGTAATCGGTTTGCAGTCTTTTCAGGCTGTCGTGCAGCGCTTCACGGATGTTTTTACGGTCCAGCGCCTGATTCGGTCGAATGCCGCTGTCGTTGTTACGTGACGGCCCACTGACCTTCGACGCCACGATTAGCTTTTCGCGGCTACCGTGTTTGGCTAGCCAGTTGCCCACGTAAGTTTCGGTGAGCCCCTGGGTTTCAGGACGCGGCGGTACCGGATACATCTCGGCAACGTCGATCAAATTTATGCCTTGTGCCACGGCATAATCGAGCTGTGCATGGGCGTCGGCTTCGCTGTTTTGTTCACCAAACGTCATTGTGCCCAGCCCCAGTGTACTGACTTCCAGCGAGCTGTGGGGTATACGGTGATATTGCATAGCCGTTTCCTTTTTATAATCACAACATAAGGATTATAAAAATGGCTGAGGGAAGGGAAAAAGGGAAGTAAAATTGTTAAGGCCAGCCTGTTGCTGACCTCAACCATCAGCGTTCAATGATTTGAGATACATCGTCGCGGTTGATCTGCATCGCGTTGCCTTGCTGATCGTGGTAGCTCACCAGACCGGTATCGTCATCAATTTCTGGTTTTCCGTCGGTCAGGATCATTCGACCATCTTTTGTCGCCATTACATAATCGCTGCTGCACCCAGAAACTACAAAAGCCAGTCCTACGGCGGAAATTAAAACTGCCCATTTTTTCATCTGCTTATCCTCACATGGCCTGCGTCTGACAATAGTTTAGTAATAACGCGAAGTTATGCATGACGAAAGCAGTAAAATCTTAAACTGTGAGAAGAGGTAGGTACGGCGCGGTATTCGCTCCCCTTGCGGGGAGCGACAGATTTCATCAGAGCGGATTTTTTTTATTGCGCCACAGATTCAGAGTCTCTACCGCGATAGAGAAGAACATGGCGAAATAGATGTATCCTTTCGGAACGTGGACGTCGAAACTTTCCAGAATCAGCGTAAAACCGACCAGAATCAGGAAAGAGAGCGCCAGCATTTTCACTGAAGGGTGACGATCGACAAACTCACCAATTGGGCGAGCAGCAAACATCATCACGCCTACGGCAATCACCACCGCCGCCATCATGATAAACAGATGGTCAGACAAGCCTACCGCTGTAATCACGGAATCCAGACTGAAGATAATGTCTAACAACATGATCTGCACAATCGCGCCCAGGAACGAAGAGACGCGGGTTTTCAGTCCCTCTTCCTCACCTTCAATGGATTCGTGGATCTCTTTGCTGGCTTTCCAGATCAGGAACAACCCGCCGAGCAGAAGGATCAGATCACGAGCGGATATCGCCTCGCCAAACACCTCGAACAACGGGTTTGTCAGTCGCGTGACCCAGGCGATAGAGGCCAGCAGCGCCAGACGCATAATCATTGCTGCCGCCAGCCCAATACGTCGGGCATGATTGCGTTGCGCTGTCGGAAGTTTGGCTACAACCAGAGAGAGGAAAATAATATTGTCGATCCCAAGAACGATCTCCAGCAGCGTCAGCGTACCGAGCGCAAGCCAGGCGTTAGGATCGGTTATCCATGCAAATAACATCGAGCAAAGTCCTGCCAAAAAAAAGAAGCGGTAATTATAGGCCCGTAACGCGGCGGGTGAAAGGCCGGGCAGTGCCTATTGCGGCTGGAATAAGAAATGCCGCTCAAGCAATGCGCGCGTGAAGTTCTTTTTCAGATAAAATCCGCGTGGCAGGGTCAGGATTGGTTCGCCATTGGCGCCAATCGCTTCGGTCAGCGCCCGGGCATTGGCGGCTTTGGGACGCAGCTGTAACACTTCCCCATGGCGAGCGGTGATGCGTTCGACGTGGCCTAGTACAATCATGTCCATTAGTTCTTCCCAGTCTAGCCGTAATTGCTGCTCTTCTTCGTCGTTCGGGCTCCAGAGCAAGGGCGAGCCGACGCGACGTTCAGCCAGTGGAATGCTGCGTTCACCCTCTACCGGGATCCACAGTACGCGTTTAAGTTTGTGTCGCACATGGCTGGTTTCCCAGGTGACGCCAGTATTGCCAGTTAACGGCGCCACGCACACGAAGGTGGTTTCCAGCGGTCTGCCAAGACTATCCACAGGGATCGTTTTCAGCTCTACGCCCAGCGCCGCAAAATCCTGCTCCGGCTTGCTGCCTGCGCTGGCGCCCAGCCAAATCTCCAGCAGGACGCCAATCCAGCCTTTATCACGCTTGAGATCCTTGGGGGTGACGAGTCCCGCCATGGTCGCCAATTCTCCCAACGAGTAGCCCGCAAGCTGCCGCGCCTGGGTCAGCAATTGGACTTCAGAATCAGGCGGAGAAAGTAACGGATGGAGTTCTGGCATCGGGTTAACCCTTAGGCGAAAAAATGAGCAATGATTTTATACCGTGTGGACAGAGTTTATCTTTTTCCACATGCTTTATTCAATTATTTGATTTATATTGGTTTTTATATTCGCGCGCGCGTTGTTGCGCAACAGCAATGTAGGTTTTCCAATTCTGGTCACTGACAATGAACAGGATCTTACACCATGTTATCCACAGAAAGATGGGATAACTGTGAAAAACCCCCACTACTGTTTCAATTTACAGCCTTGACGTGCGACGAAAATCGAATTTTTACACAAATTGTGCCTAACTTATTGGCATAATCTGTGGATAAAACCAACGCTGGTCGATCTTTCATCAGCCTGAAGATCGTGCGCGTGATACACATCACATTTATGTGTATCTGTTGGTGGAGATCGTTTTTAACTTAATGAATAAAGAAGACTATTTTTTATATGTGACGAATGTCTTATTCGGTCTGTTCTGGGTTTTCCCATAGTAATTCCGTACTTCTTCACAACTATATCCACAGAAAAGGTGAATAAAATCGCCCTGAATGCTCTTCTTCTGTTTATAACTCGGGCCTTCGCTGTGAGTTATTCAATTGTTATTAGAATATCGCACCCTTAACAGAGTGGTTTACCGCCTCTCAGTAGTGTGAAACAATCATTTGTATATAAGGTTTATATTGAGGTAGTCCGGTGATTGATGACGATGGCTACCGCCCGAATGTAGGGATAGTAATTTGTAACCGCCAGGGGCAGGTCATGTGGGCCCGGCGATTTGGTCAGCACTCCTGGCAATTCCCTCAAGGTGGGATAAACGCAGGAGAGACAGCAGAGCAGGCGATGTACCGGGAACTCTTTGAAGAAGTGGGTCTCAGCCGTAAAGATGTACGGATACTTGCTTCTACTCGTAACTGGTTGCGTTACAAGTTACCGAAACGTTTGGTGCGTTGGGACACAAAGCCGGTTTGTATCGGCCAGAAACAAAAATGGTTTCTTCTGCAATTGGTCAGCAGCGATGCTGAAATCAATATGCAAACCAGCAGTACACCTGAGTTCGACGGCTGGCGCTGGGTGAGTTACTGGTATCCGGTTCGACAGGTGGTGTCATTTAAACGCGATGTCTATCGCAGGGTGATGAAAGAATTCGCAAGTGTTGTTATGGCGCTTCAGGAGGCCACTCCTAAACCGCAAAGCGCACCTGCGTACAGACGTAAAAGAGGTTAAGCTACGCAAATTATGCTCACCCGCCTGCGCGAAATAGTCGAAAAGGTGGCCAGTGCTCCGCGTCTTAATGAGGCGCTTAATATACTGGTTACCGACATCTGTCTTGCGATGGATACAGAGGTCTGCTCGGTCTATCTGGCCGATCACGACCGACGTTGTTATTACCTCATGGCGACACGGGGTCTGAAAAAACCCCGTGGTCGCACTGTCGCACTCGCGTTTGATGAAGGTATCGTTGGCCTGGTTGGCAGGCTGGCGGAACCTATCAACCTCGCCGATGCGCAAAAACATCCCAGCTTTAAATACATCCCTTCGGTAAAAGAAGAGCGCTTTCGTGCGTTCTTAGGCGTACCGATTATTCAGCGTCGTCAGCTCTTGGGTGTGCTGGTGGTGCAGCAGCGTGAATTACGTCAGTACGACGAAAGCGAAGAGTCTTTCCTGGTGACGCTCGCCACGCAAATGGCGGCCATACTTTCCCAGTCGCAACTGAATGCGTTGTTCGGCCAATATCGGCAAACGCGTATCCGTGCATTGCCTGCTGCTCCCGGTGTAGCCATTGCCGAAGGCTGGCAGGATGCGACGCTACCGCTGATGGAGCAGGTTTATCAGGCTTCAACGCTGGATCCCGTGCTCGAACGTGAGCGGCTGACCGGCGCGCTGGAAGAAGCGGCGAACGAATTCCGCCGTTACAGCAAGCGTTTTACCGCCGGGGCGCAGAAAGAAACGGCGGCGATCTTTGATCTCTACTCGCACCTGCTTTCCGATACCCGTCTGCGCCGCGAACTGTTTGCGGAAGTGGATAACGGCTCGGTGGCTGAGTGGGCCGTTAAAACGATCATCGAAAAATTTGCCGAACAGTTTGCCGCGCTGAGCGATAACTACCTCAAAGAGCGGGCCGGAGATTTACGCGCGCTGGGCCAGCGTCTGCTATTTCATCTTGACGACTCGATCCAGGGACCGAATGCCTGGCCGGAACGTTTTGTGCTGGTGGCGGATGAGCTTTCCGCGACCACGCTGGCGGAACTTCCCCAGGACCGGTTAGTCGGCGTGGTTGTCCGGGACGGCGCAGCCAACTCTCATGCGGCAATTATGGTGCGTGCGCTGGGTATTCCTACCGTCATGGGGGCAGATATCCAGCCGTCAGTGCTACACCGGCGAACGCTGGTGGTGGATGGTTATCGAGGCGAAGTTCTGGTCGATCCGGAACCGGTATTGGTCCAGGAATACCAGCGTCTTATCAGCGAAGAGATTGAGCTGAGCCGCCTGGCGGAAGATGACGTCAATCAGCCGGCGCAGTTAAAAAGCGGCGAGCGCGTGAAGGTAATGCTCAATGCGGGTCTCAGCCCGGAACATGAAGAGAAGCTGGGCAGCCGGATCGATGGCATTGGTCTGTATCGCACAGAAATACCTTTCATGCTGCAAAGCGGTTTTCCTTCGGAAGAAGAACAGGTTGCGCAGTATCAAGGGATGCTGCAAATGTTTAACGACAAGCCAGTGACTCTGCGGACGCTGGATGTCGGGGCCGATAAACAGCTGCCCTATATGCCGATCAGTGAAGAAAACCCATGCCTTGGCTGGCGAGGGATCCGCATTACGCTCGATCAACCGGAGATCTTTTTGATCCAGGTCCGGGCCATGCTGCGTGCGAACGCGGCAACCGGTAACCTGAGCATTTTGCTGCCGATGGTGACCAGTATTGATGAAGTGGACGAAGCGCGACGCCTGATTGAACGCGCCGGACGTGAAGTGGAAGAGATGATCGGTTACGCAATCCCGAAACCGCGCATCGGCATCATGCTGGAAGTTCCGTCGATGGTGTTTATGCTGCCGCATCTGGCTAACCGGATAGACTTTATCTCGGTCGGAACCAACGATCTTACCCAATACATTCTGGCCGTCGATCGTAACAATACGCGGGTGGCCAGCATTTATGACAGCCTGCATCCGGGGATGCTACGTGCGCTGGCGATGATTGCGCAGGAAGCTGAAAGAAGCGGTATCGACTTGCGCTTATGCGGTGAAATGGCGGGTGACCCGATGTGCGTGGCCATTCTGGTCGGCCTGGGTTTCCGTCATTTGTCAATGAATGGTCGATCCGTGGCCCGCGTGAAATATCTGCTGCGCCATATTGATTTTGGCGAGGCGCAAACGCTGGCCCAGCGCAGCCTGGAAGCGCAGATGGCGGCAGAAGTACGCCATCAGGTGGCGGCCTTTATGGAGCGCCGTGGCATGGGGGGATTGATTCGCGGGGGATTGTAGGCCTGATAAGCGTAACGCTATCAGGCATTATGGGGGTAAAGATTACCTATACAGATCTTTTACATCTTCCCGGCATCCGCTGCGATCCCCTTGTGCTATCATTCGCACCTTTGGAGCGCCTGCATTATGCAGGCGCGCTTATCAATTGCTGTCTGACTTCAGCGAAATAACAAGAACTTGTGGTGACAGATGACCAGTAGCTATCTGCATTTTCCGGATTTCGATCCGGTCATTTTCTCAATCGGACCCGTCGCGCTTCACTGGTACGGCTTGATGTATTTGGTGGGTTTTATTTTCGCGATGTGGCTGGCGACGCGCCGTGCTAATCGGCCGGGTAGTGGCTGGACTAAAAATGAAGTAGAAAACTTACTGTATGCAGGCTTCCTCGGGGTTTTCCTCGGTGGGCGTATTGGTTACGTACTGTTCTATAACTTCCCATTGTTCCTCGATAATCCGCTGTATCTGTTCCGCGTCTGGGATGGCGGCATGTCCTTCCACGGCGGGCTTATCGGTGTGATTCTGGTGATGATTATCTTCGCCAAACGCACCAAACGTTCGTTCTTCCAGGTTTCTGATTTCATCGCTCCGCTGATCCCGTTTGGTCTGGGAGCAGGGCGTCTGGGCAACTTTATCAACGGTGAACTGTGGGGACGCGTCGACCCGAATTTCAAGTATGCCATGCTATTCCCGGGCTCCCGTACCGAAGATATTTTACTGCTGCAAAGTAACCCGCAGTGGCAGTCTATTTTTGATACCTACGGCTCGCTGCCGCGTCACGCATCTCAGCTTTATGAGATGGCGCTGGAAGGGGTTGTGCTGTTTATCATTCTTAATCTGTACATCCGTAAACCGCGCCCGATGGGCTCGGTGTCCGGTCTGTTCCTGATTGGTTATGGCGCGTTTCGTATTATCGTCGAATTCTTTCGCCAGCCGGACGCACAGTTTACCGGCACCTGGGTGCAGTACATCAGTATGGGACAGATCCTCTCTATCCCGATGATTGTCGCAGGCATTATTATGATGGTTTGGGCGTATCGCCGTAGCCCACAGCAACACGTTTCCTGAGGAACCATGAAACAGTATTTAGAACTGATGCAAAAAGTGCTGGATGAAGGCACACAGAAAAACGACCGCACCGGAACCGGAACGCTTTCCATTTTTGGTCATCAGATGCGCTTTAATCTGCAGGAAGGGTTCCCGCTGGTTACGACTAAACGCTGCCATTTACGCTCGATCATTCATGAGCTGCTGTGGTTTTTGCAGGGTGACACTAACGTTGCCTACCTGCATGAAAACAATGTCACAATCTGGGACGAATGGGCGGATGAAAACGGTAATTTAGGCCCGGTTTATGGCAAACAGTGGCGCGCGTGGCCAACGCCGGACGGCCGCCATATTGACCAGATCACCACGGTGCTAAACCAGCTGAAAAATGACCCGGATTCTCGCCGCATCATCGTTTCGGCGTGGAACGTCGGTGAACTGGATAAGATGGCGCTGGCGCCGTGCCATGCTTTCTTCCAGTTCTACGTGGCGGATGGCAAGCTCTCCTGCCAGCTGTATCAACGTTCATGCGATGTGTTCCTCGGTCTGCCGTTCAACATTGCCAGCTACGCCTTACTGGTACACATGATGGCGCAGCAGTGCGACCTTGAAGTGGGCGATTTTGTCTGGACCGGCGGCGACACGCACCTGTACAGCAATCATATGGATCAAACGCATCTGCAGCTTAGCCGTGAACCGCGCGCGTTGCCGAAGCTGGTCATCAAACGTAAGCCTGAATCTATCTTTGATTATCGTTTCGAAGATTTCGAAATTGAAGGCTACGATCCGCATCCAGGTATTAAAGCGCCAGTAGCTATCTAACCGGGCTTGATGTTGTCATAACCGACGCCTTCGCGCGTCGGTTTTTTTGTCTGTCATTCCATTCTTCGGCGCCGGTTCCTGAAATATTGCAACGCTCTGCAACGCGTCAAATATTCCTCGTAGCTCGCCGTAGAAACCGAATTTCCCGCTCGTTATTCATTTTCCTCGCGCCATACTGGCGGCATGAAAAAACAACAAGGCTACACGCTTCTCGAAACCCTGATTGCGATGCTGATTGTCGCGGCGCTTGGCGCGTCCGGGTTGTATGGTTGGCAGTACTGGCAACAACAACAGCGCCTGTGGCAGACAGCCTGTCAGGTGCGGGATTACCTGCTGCAACTACGTGAAGATGCTAACTGGCGTAACCGCGATCACGTCATCAGCGTGATGCGGGATGGCACATCCTGGTGTCTGGTCAGTTCTGCGGCTTCACAAGGTGGGTGTAAACCGACTTCACCCCTGGTGTTTGCACCGCTATGGGACGATGTCGAAATGGCAGAGATAACACCTTCACTGGCCTTTTTTGGGCTGCGCAATACGGCATGGGCTGGACATATTCGCCTGAAAAATGCGACAGGGGAATGGCGCGTGATGGTGTCAGGCTGGGGGCGAATCAGACTTTGCGAACGCGATGAGGCCAGGTCATGTCAGTAAACGAGCGGGGTTTTTCACTGCTGGAGGTGCTCATTGCTATGGCGATCACCAGCATTTTACTGCTTAGCGCTGCGCGATTTTTACCTGCTCTGCAGCGAGAGATCCTGCGCAACACGCGCCAGTTAGCGCTGGAAGATGAAATATGGCAGCGGCTCTATACCGTGGCAAAACATCTTCAGCGGGCAGGGTATTGCCGGGGAACCTGTGTCGGAGAGGGACTGGTGATGTCGGCTAAGGGCGACTGTGTCATTGCCCGTTGGGATGCCAACGGTAACGGCGTTTGGGAGAATAGTCCCGCGAAAGAGGCTGATGTCATCGGATTTCGTTTACAGGACAAAGTACTGGAGACCCTGCGGGGAGCAACTGGTTGTAATGGAAAAGGGTGGGAGAAAATGACCGATCCGGCCACCATTCAGATTGAGGCATTTCAGGTTGAGCGCGTGAATATTCGCGGATTTCAACCACTCCTTACGTTGCGTTTGCGTGGAGTGAGCAACGTCGAACCACAAAAAGTCATTGAAGCCTTTTACAGTGTGACAGGTTTCAACCTGTGAATAGTGAGCGAGGTGTTTCATCCCTGGCGATGGTTCTGCTATTGCTGGTGCTTGGCAGCCTGTTACTGCAGGGGGTTAGCCGACAAGAAGCGAGTTTTGCATCGCGTGTTACATCGGAAAGTCGGTCTTTGCAGCGGCAGGCGGTAGTGCAATCGGCTATCGAATGGGGACGCATGCAGTCCTGGGGCTTACAACCGACGGTACAGTGTCGGCGTTATACCGGGCAGGATGTCGCGGTTTGCCTGCGACGACTTACTGAAAACTCCGTGCTGCTTATCGCTCATTATGAAGAGGTATCGCTATGGCGTCAGGGAGAGGTTATCGATGGCAATATCAAATTTTCGCCGCATGGCTGGAGCGATTTTTGTCCGTTAAAGGCGGTAGCGTTATGCCAGATCCCCTGAACAGACAACGTGGTTTTAGCCTGCCGGAAGTGATGTTGGCAATGGTGCTGATGATCATGGTTGTGACCGCACTATCGGGATACCAGCGGGCGTTGATGAACAGTTTTATCGTCAGAAACCAGTATCAGCAACTCTGGCGTCACGCCTGGCAACAAACCCAGCTGTATCCGTTTTCACCACCTGTGAACTGGCAGGTTAACCGAATGCAGACAACGGGAGCAGGATGTGTCAGCATCAGCGTTAAAATTTCTTCACCCCTGGGCAGGCAAGGTCAAATGACACGTCTGCATTGCCCGAACCGTCAGTAGTCAGGAGCCGCTATGTTAAGGGTCTATCACTCCAATCGTCTGGATGTGCTGGAAGCGTTAATGGAGTTTATCGTTGAGCGCGAGCGGTTGGACGACCCCTTTGAACCGGAAATGATCCTGGTGCAAAGTACCGGTATGGCGCAGTGGCTACAAATGACCCTTGCACAGAAATTTGGTATCGCCGCCAACATCGATTTCCCGCTGCCCGCGAGTTTTATCTGGGATATGTTTGTGCGCGTGTTGCCGGATATCCCGAAAGAGAGCGCGTTCAGCAAACAGAGCATGAGCTGGAAGTTAATGACTCTGCTGCCGCAGTTGCTGGATAACGATGACTTCGCACTGCTGCGACACTATCTGACGGACGACACCGATAAACGTAAGCTGTTTCAACTCTCCGCACGCGCGGCGGACCTTTTCGATCAGTATTTAGTTTATCGCCCTGACTGGTTAACTCAGTGGGAAGCGGAGCGCCAGATTGAAGGACTCGGCGAGGCTCAGGCATGGCAGGCACCGTTGTGGAAAGCACTGGTGGAATACACCGCTGAACTGGGCCAACCGCGCTGGCATCGTGCCAATTTATATCAGCGATTTATTCACACCCTGGAAAATGCGTCTGAATGTCCGCAGGGGCTGCCTTCTCGCGTCTTTATTTGCGGAATTTCGGCGCTACCGCCGGTTTACCTGCAGGCATTGCAGGCGTTGGGTAAGCATATTGATATTCATCTGCTATTTACCAACCCTTGTCGCTACTATTGGGGTGACATTAAAGATCCCGCCTGGCTGGCAAAGCTGCTGGCGCGTCAGCGTCGGCACAGTTTTGAAGAACGTCACCTGCCGCTGTTTCGTGATACTCAGAATGCGGCAGGATTGTTTAACAGTGATGGTGAGCAGGACGTAGGCAACCCGATGTTAGCCTCGTGGGGCAAGTTGGGACGTGATTATATTTATCTGCTTTCAGAACTGGAAAACAGCCAGGAGCTGGATGCGTTTGTCGATATAACCCCAGACAATCTTTTGCATAACATTCAGTCGGATATTCTCGAGTTACAAAGCCGGGCCGTGGCGGGCGTTACGCTGGACGAGTATTCCCGGAGCGACAACAAACGGCTGCTTGATGCGAACGACACCAGCGTGACTTTCCATGTCTGCCATAGCCCTCAGCGTGAAGTGGAAATTCTTCATGACCGACTGCTGGCAATGCTGGAAGCAGATCCCACGCTGACGCCGCGCGACATTATCGTGATGGTGGCGGATATCGACAGCTATAGCCCGTTCATTCAGGCGGTTTTTGGCAGCGCGCCAGCCGACCGTTACTTACCCTATGCGATTTCCGACCGTCGGGCACGCCAGTCCCATCCCGTCTTACAGGCCTTTATCAGTCTGCTTTCGCTGCCGGATAGCCGTTTTGTTTCTGAGGATGTGTTGGCATTGCTGGACGTTCCCGTACTGGCGGCGCGTTTCAACATTGATGAAGAAGGTCTGCGCTATCTTCGTTTGTGGGTCAATGAATCAGGTATTCGCTGGGGAATTGACGACGATAACGTGCGCGAGCTGGAACTGCCGCCAACGGGTCAGCATACCTGGCAATTTGGTTTAACGCGCATGCTGCTCGGCTATGCGATGGAAAGCGCCCAGGGCGAGTGGCAATCGGTATTGCCCTACGATGAGTCGAGCGGTTTGATTGCCGAGCTGGTAGGGCATCTGGCCTCGTTGCTGATGCAGCTTAATCTCTGGCGTCGTGGACTGGCGCAGGAGCGCCCGCTGGAAGAGTGGCTACCCGTTTGTCGGGACATGCTTAATGATTTCTTCCTGCCGGATGCGGATACCGAAGCGGCGATGACGCTGATTGAACAGCAGTGGCAGGCAATTATTAGTGAAGGACTGGGGGCTGAGTATGGTGATGCCGTACCGCTTTCCTTGCTACGTGATGAGCTGGCGCAGCGTCTCGACCAGGAACGCATTAGCCAGCGCTTCCTGGCGGGGCCTGTTAACATTTGTACGCTGATGCCGATGCGCTCCATTCCTTTTAAGGTTGTGTGTCTGCTGGGTATGAACGATGGCGTTTATCCGCGTCAGCTTGCGCCGCTGGGCTTTGATCTGATGAGCCAAAAACCGATGCGGGGCGATCGCAGCCGTCGCGATGATGACCGTTATCTGTTCCTCGAAGCGTTAATTTCGGCGCAGCAAACGCTCTACATCAGCTACATTGGCCGCTCAATTCAGGACAACAGCGAACGCTTCCCGTCGGTATTAGTGCAGGAACTGATGGATTACATCGGGCAAAGCCATTATCTGCCGGGCGATGAATCGTTGACCTGCGATCAAAGCGAGGCCAGGGTAAAAGCGCACATTACCCGTCTGCATACCCGCATGCCTTTTGACGCACAAAACTATCAGCCCGGCGAACAGCAAAGCTACGCCCGGGAGTGGCTGCCTGCGGCGAGCTTGTCAGGAAAAGCGCACACGGATTTTGTGCAGCCTCTCCCCTTTGAAATGCCAGCCACGTTAACGCTGGAAACGCTACAGCGTTTTTGGGCTCATCCGGTACGGGCCTTTTTCCAGATGCGTTTGCAGGTCAACTTTCGCGCTGAAGAAAGTGAGATCCCAGAAACAGAACCTTTTGTTCTGGAAGGATTAACTCGCTATCAGCTTAATCAGCAATTGCTTAACACGCTGGTTGAAGAGAACGATGCTGAACAACTATTTCGCCGTTTTCGTGCGGCAGGCGTGCTGCCCTATGGGTCATTTGGTGAAATTCTGTGGGATACGCAGCGTCAGGAGATGCAGTCGCTGGCTGAACGCATTATCGCCTGTCGTCAGCCCTGTCAGAGTATGGAGATCGATCTTAACTGTAACGGCGTGCAAATCACCGGTTGGCTACCGCAGGTGCAAGAGGACGGTTTGTTGCGCTGGCGTCCATCTTTGATAAGCATTGCGCAGGGAGTGCAACTTTGGCTGGAACATCTTGTCTATTGTGCCAGTGGCGGTACGGGAGAGAGTCGGCTGTTCCTGCGTAAAGACGGAGAATGGCGTTTTCCGCCACTGCCGGAAGAACAGGCGCAGCTGTATTTGTCGCAACTCATTGAGGGATATCGGGAAGGCATGTCATCGCCATTGTTGGTATTACCGGAAAGCGGCGGCGCATGGATAAAAACCTGTTATGACGCTGCAAATGATGCCATGTTAGATGACGACGATACGCTGCAAAAAGCGCGCAGTAAGTTTTTGCAGGCTTATGAAGGCAACATGATGGTTCGTGGCGAAGGCGATGATATCTGGTATCAGCGCCTGTGGCGTCAACTGGATGCCGAGACGCTGGAACGCATTGTTTTACAGTCACAGCGCTATCTGTTACCGATTTTTCGCTTTAACCAGTCCTGATGGTTGTATAAAAATTGCGCAATTCGATAGCTTCCACTATGATGCGCATTCTGTCACGGACTGATTCTTACAAAGAGAAGATGCTGACTTGTTCAGCACAAAGTCTTGCCCTGTTCAGGCCACGTATTGATACGTGGTTTGCAGTGAACAGGTGAATACGTTAATGATGAGGTTTGTGAATGCCCCGCAGCACCTGGTTCAGCGCATTATTGTTGTTCGTCGCCCTTTGGGTTCCCGTAAGTCAGGCAGATACCGGTTGGCAGCCTTTAGCTGAAACCATCCGTAAAAGCGATAAAGATACCCGCCAGTATCAGGCCGTGCGCCTTGATAACGGCATGGTCGTGTTACTGGTATCCGATCCGCAGGCCGTGAAATCCCTTTCTGCACTGGTGGTACCTGTTGGCTCGCTGGAAGATCCGGACGATCATCAGGGGCTGGCGCATTATCTCGAACACATGTGTCTGATGGGCTCGAAAAAATACCCGCAGCCCGACAGCCTGGCTGAATTCCTGAAAATGCATGGCGGCAGCCACAACGCCAGCACAGCGCCTTACCGTACGGCTTTTTATCTTGAAGTCGAAAATGACGCGCTGGTGGGGGCGGTGGATCGACTGGCGGACGCGATCGCCGATCCGTTGCTGGATAAAAAATATGCCGATCGCGAGCGTAACGCGGTGAACTCCGAACTGACGTTGGCGCGTACCCGGGATGGGATGCGTATGGCGCAGGTCAGCGCTGAGACGATCAACCCGGCGCACCCTGGCTCGCGTTTCTCCGGCGGAAATCTGGAGACATTAAGCGATAAACCGGGTAACCCGGTGGTGCTGGCCTTACAAAAATTTCATGAAAAGTACTACTCCGCGAACCTGATGAAGGCGGTGATTTATAGTAATAAACCACTGCCAGAGCTGGCGCGGATAGCCGCTGATACTTTCGGCCGCGTACCGAACAGAAATATCGAAAAACCGGAAATCACCATACCGGTTGTCACCGACGCGCAGAAAGGCATCATCATCCACTATGTGCCGGCGATGCCGCGCAAAGTCCTGCGCGTTGAGTTTCGTATCGATAACAACAGCGCAAAGTTCCGCAGTAAAACGGATGAACTGATAACCTACCTGATTGGCAATCGTAGTCCTGGTACGCTGTCCGACTGGCTGCAAAAACAGGGGCTGGTGGAGGGCATTCGTGCCGATTCCGACCCGGTGGTTAATGGTAACAGCGGCGTGTTAGCCATTTCCGCAACGTTAACCGACAAAGGGTTGGCGAACCGCGATGAAGTTGTCGCGGCCATCTTTAGCTATCTCAATCTGTTGCGTGAGAAAGGCGTCGATAAACGCTACTTTAACGAACTGGCGCACGTGCTGGATCTCGATTTCCGTTACCCTTCAATCACTCGTGATATGGACTACGTGGAATGGCTGGCTGATACCATGATCCGCGTTCCCGTCGAGCATACGTTGGATGCGGTGAATATTGCCGACCAATATGATGCGCAAGCCATTGCGCAACGTCTGGCAATGATGACGCCGCAGAATGCGCGTATCTGGTATATCAGCGCGAAAGAACCGCATAATAAAACCGCTTATTTTGTCGATGCGCCTTATCAGGTGGACAAAATCAGCGACAAAACCTTTGCTGACTGGCAGCAAAAAGCGCAGGGAATTGCGCTGTCTTTGCCAGAGCTGAACCCCTACATTCCGGATGATTTCACACTGAACAAAGCGGATAAAAAATACGCTCACCCGGAACTGATTGTCGATGAGCCGGATTTACGGGTGGTGTATGCGCCGAGCCAGTATTTTGCCAGCGAGCCGAAGGCTGATGTCAGCGTGATCCTGCGTAACCCGAAAGCGATGGACAGCGCGCGTAACCAGGTATTATTCGCCCTGAACGACTACCTGGCGGGAATCGCGCTCGATCAGTTAAGCAACCAGGCATCGGTGGGTGGAATAGGTTTTTCGACCAACGCTAACAATGGTCTGATGCTTAACGCTAATGGCTACACTCAACGTCTGCCGCAGCTTTTTCAGGCCTTATTGAGCGGTTATTTCAGCTACACCTCAACGGATGAACAACTGGCGCAGGCGAAATCCTGGTACGCCCAGATGATGGACTCTGCGGAAAAAGGTAAAGCCTACGATCAGGCGATTATGCCGGTGCAAATGCTGTCTCAGGTGCCCTATTTCTCACGCGATGAACGTCGCGCGCTATTGCCATCCATTACGTTGCAAGAGGTGATGTCCTACCGCGATGCGTTAAAAGCGGGGGCGCGGCCTGAGTTCCTGGTGGTGGGTAATATGAGCAAAGCTCAGGCTACAACCATGGCGCAGGATATTCAGAAACAGCTTGGCGCGAATGGTTCGCAGTGGTGCCGGAACAAAGAAGTGGTCGTGGACAGGAAGCAGTCCGTCATCTTTGAGAAAGCGGGCAGCAGCACGGATTCTGCGCTGGCGGCGGTATTTGTGCCAACTGGCTATGACGAATACAGCAGTTCAGCCTACAGCGCCATGTTAGGGCAAATTGTTCAGCCGTGGTTTTACAATCAATTGCGTACTGAAGAGCAGTTAGGCTACGCCGTATTTGCTTTCCCGATGAGCGTTGGTCGTCAGTGGGGGATGGGGTTCCTGTTACAAAGCAGTGATAAGCAACCGTCTTACCTCTGGGAGCGTTATAAAGCATTTTTCCCGACGGCAGAAGCGAAGCTGCGGGCAATGAAACCTGAAGAGTTTGCACAAATTCAGCAGGCGATCATTGCGCAAATGCTACAGGCGCCGCAAACGCTGGGGGAAGAAGCCTCACAGTTAAGCAAAGATTTTGATCGCGGCAATATGCGCTTCGATTCACGTGATAAAATAGTGGCTCAGATTAAACTGCTGACGCCGCAAAAACTTGCCGACTTCTTCCATCAGGCGGTGGTTGAGCCGCAAGGCATGGCGATACTGTCACAGGTTTCCGGCAGTCAGAACGGGAAAGCAGAATACGTGCGCCCGGAAGGCTGGAAAGTGTGGCAGACCGTCAGCGCGTTGCAGCAAACCTTACCCCTGATGAGTGACAAGAATGAATGATGCCGCTGAGTCCCTTGATCCACTGCGCTTGCCCCTGACGGGCGAGCGCCTGATTGAAGCCTCTGCGGGCACCGGTAAAACCTTTACCATCGCCGCCCTGTATTTACGTTTACTGCTTGGACTGGGCGGCTCTGCCGCCTTTCCACGTCCTCTGACCGTCGAAGAACTGCTCGTGGTCACCTTCACCGAGGCGGCCACCGAAGAGCTGCGTGGCCGAATTCGTAGCAACATTCATGAGCTGCGCATTGCCTGTCTGCGCGAAACCACCGACAACCCGCTATATGCTCGTTTGTTAGATGAAATAGCCGATAAAAAACAGGCCGCCCAGTGGCTGCTATTGGCTGAGAGACAGATGGATGAAGCGGCGGTGTTTACCATTCATGGTTTTTGTCAGCGCATGCTCAGCCTCAACGCCTTTGAGTCAGGCATGCTGTTTGAACAGCAACTGATTGAAGACGAATCACTGCTGCGTTATCAGGCGTGCGCGGACTTCTGGCGGCGGCATTGCTATCCGTTGTCCCGCGACATTGCGCAGGTTATTTTTGAAACGTGGAAAGGTCCTCAGGCGCTATTGAGTGATATCAATCGCTATCTGCAGGGTGAAGCGCCGGTAATCAAGGCTCCGCCGCCAGATGACGAAACGCTGGCCTCCCGGCACGAACAAATTCTCGCCCGCATTAACCTGATTAAGCAGCAATGGCGTGATTCCGTTGATGAGCTTGACGGTCTGCTGGAAGCCTCCGGGATCGACCGGCGTAAATTTAATCGCGGTAACCAGGGTAAGTGGATCGAAAAGATCAGCGCATGGGCGCAGGAAGAAACCCAGAGTTACCAGCTTCCTGACGCGCTGGAGAAATTTTCACAGCGTTTTCTGCAAGAGCGCACCAAAGCGGGTGGCGTAACGCCTCAGCACCCGCTTTTCGTCGCCATTGATGAACTGCTTAGCGAACCGTTAACTCTCCGCGATCTGGTGATTACCCGGGCGCTGGCGGAAATCCGCACCGCGGTTGCCGAAGAGAAGCGCCGACGCGGCGAGCTTGGCTTTGACGATATGCTCAGCCGTCTGGATGCGGCGTTGCGCAGTGAAAGCGGCGATGCGCTGGCGACGGCTATCCGTACCCGTTTTCCGGTCGCGATGATCGATGAATTTCAGGATACCGATCCGCAGCAGTACCGCATATTCCGCCGGATCTGGCAGCATCAGCCAGAGACCGCGCTGCTGCTGATTGGCGATCCCAAACAGGCTATTTATGCGTTTCGCGGCGCGGATATCTTCACCTATATGAAGGCGCGCAGCGAAGTCAGCGCACACTATACGCTCGACACCAACTGGCGTTCTGCCCCCGGCATGGTCAATAGCGTGAATACGCTTTTCAGCCAGATGGACGACGCCTTTATGTTCCGCGAAATCCCCTTTAGCCCGGTAAAATTTGCAGAGAAAAACCAGTCGCTACGGTTTGTTTTACACGGTGAAACACAGCCCGCAATGAGTATGTGGCTGATGGAAGGGGAAAGTTGTGGCGTTGGTGACTACCAGAACTACATGGCGCAAGTGTGCGCAACGCAAATTCGCGATTGGCTTAAGGCCGGACACTCTGGTGATGCGCAACTGGTGAGCGGTAAAGCATCCAGGCCGGTACGCGCCTCAGACATCAGCGTACTGGTTCGTAGCCGCCAGGAGGCGGCGCTGGTCCGCGATGCCCTGACGCAACTGGCGATTCCCTCCGTCTACCTTTCCAACCGTGACAGCGTATTTGAAACGCTGGAAGCGCAGGAATTGCTGTGGATGCTGCAAGGAGTGATGACGCCGGAACGGGAAAACACGCTGCGTAGCGCGCTGGCGACCTCAATGATGGGGCTGAATGCGCAGGATATTGAAGCATTAAATAACGACGAGAATGCCTGGGATGCGGTAGTTGAAGAATTCGATGGCTATCGTCAAATCTGGCATAAACGCGGCGTCATGCCGATGCTGCGTGCGCTGATGACAAACCGCCAGATTGCGGAAAATCTGCTGGCGACGGCAGGGGGCGAACGCCGCCTGACTGATATTTTACATATCAGCGAACTGCTCCAGGAAGCGGGATCGAAACTGGAAAGCGAGCATGCGCTGGTGCGCTGGTTGTCCCAGCATATTCTTGAACCGGACAGCAATGCGTCCAGCCAGCAGCTCAGACTGGAAAGCGACAAGCATCTGGTACAAATCGTGACTATTCATAAATCGAAAGGGCTGGAATATCCGCTGGTCTGGCTGCCGTTTATCACGAATTTCCGCGTCCAGGATCAAGCGTTCTACCACGATCGCAGCTCCTTTGAAGCGGTACTGGATCTCAGTGACGCCAGGGAGAGCGTTGAGCTGGCAGAGGCTGAACGCCTGGCGGAAGACCTGCGCTTGCTCTACGTTGCGCTAACCCGTTCGGTATGGCACTGCAGCCTTGGCGTTGCGCCGTTGGTACGTCGTCGGGGCGATAAAAAAGGGGATACCGATGTGCATCAGAGCGCCCTTGGCCGTCTGTTGCAAAAAGGTGAGCCAATGGATGCCGTGGGTCTGCGTGGCGCGATTGAAGCGCTGGGTTGCGACGATATTGCCTGCCTGACGCCAGGTCAACCTGACGGTGAGCGCTGGCAGGTTGCGCAGCCGGTCAGCGCCACATTGAGTGCGAGAACACTGCAACGCACCCCCGGCGATGGCTGGCGCGTGACCAGTTATTCCGGCCTGCAACAGCGCGGACATGGAATCGCGCAGGATCTGATCCCGCGCCTGGATGTTGATGCCGCAGGCGTTGGCGAGGTCATTGCGGAGTCAGGACTCACCCCGCATCAATTTCCGCGCGGCGCCTCGCCGGGCACGTTTTTGCATAGCCTGTTTGAGGACCTTGATTTTACCCAACCGGTAGATCCGCGTTGGGTCGAGGAAAAACTGGCCTTGGGCGGTTATGACGCGCATTGGACGCCGGTTTTGACCGCATGGCTGGACGCTATTTTGCAGGCGCCTCTTAACGAGACGGGCGTCAGTTTGAGCCAACTTTCCGCCCGTGAAAAACAGGTGGAGATGGAGTTTTATCTGCCGATTTCGCAGCCGCTGATGGCCAGCCGACTTGATGCGTTGATCCGTAAATACGATCCGCTCTCAGCGGGCTGCTCTGCGTTGGATTTTATGCAGGTACGCGGCATGCTAAAAGGGTTTATTGACCTGGTGTTTCGTCATCAGGGGCGTTATTACCTGCTTGATTACAAATCTAACTGGCTGGGTGAAGACAGCGCAGCCTACACGCAGCAGGCGATGGCCTCAGCCATGCAGGCGCATCGCTACGACCTGCAATATCAACTTTATACCCTGGCGCTGCATCGCTACTTACGCCATCGCATTGCTGATTATGACTATGAACGCCATTTTGGCGGCGTTATCTATCTTTTCCTGCGCGGCGTTGATGGCGAGGATCCGCAGCAGGGAATTTACGCCACCCGACCAGACGGAGAATTGATCGCTTTGATGGATGAGATGTTTGCTGGTGCGGAGCTGGAGGAGATGTCATGACAATCCAGAAACGATTACTGGAAGCCGTTGAACAAAAACAGCTCCGGCCTCTGGATGCCCAGTTTGCGCTGGCAGTGGCCGGAAATGGTAATCCTGCGGTTGCGCTGGCTGCGGCATTGCTCAGCCGCGAAGCGGGAGAAGGGCACGTCTGCTTACCGCTTTCGCGATTATCCTTACGCGAAGATGCTCATCCTTTGTTAAGCGCCTGGCTTGCTGAGATGGGCGAGCCTGAAGACTGGGCGGAATGTTTGCTGGCCTCCGGGGCAGTAAGCCGTGGCGAGCAACCGACCCCGCTGGTGCTGTACGGCGATCGCCTGTATCTGAACCGCATGTGGCATAACGAACGCGCGGTGGCGCGTTTTTTCAGTGAAGTTAACCACGCTATTGAGGTGGATGAACAACGGCTGACCGACACGCTGGAGGCACTGTTTCCATCATCGGAAGGCGTTAACTGGCAAAAGGTGGCCGCTGCTGTGGCGCTGACCCGCCGTATATCAGTGATCTCCGGCGGACCGGGTACTGGAAAAACGACAACGGTCGCGAGGCTTCTGGCGGCGTTGATCCAGATGGCGGACGGTGAACGCTGCCGTATTCGTCTGGCGGCGCCTACGGGAAAAGCGGCTGCGCGTCTGACCGCCTCGCTGGGAGCGGCGCTGCGAGAACTGCCGCTTACCGATGAGCAAAAGAAACGCATTCCCGATGATGCCAGTACGCTGCATCGGTTATTAGGCGCTCAGCCTGGCAGCCAGCGCCTGCGTCATCACGCGGGGAATCCGCTGCATGTGGATGTGCTGGTGGTGGATGAAGCCTCGATGATTGATTTGCCGATGATGTCGCGCCTTATCGATGCCCTGCCATCGCACGGGCGGGTGATTTTTCTTGGCGATCGTGACCAGCTTGCCTCCGTCGAGGCGGGGGCGGTGCTCGGGGATATTTGTGCTTTTGTCAGCGAAGGATTCACCCCGGAACGTGCCCGGCAGCTTAGTCGCCTGACCGGTAGCGCTATTCCGGCGGGAACGGGTACCCAGGCGGCGGCGTTGCGTGACAGCTTGTGTCTGCTGCAAAAAAGCTACCGTTTTGGCAGTAACTCTGGGATCGGTCAATTGGCCGCTGCGATTAATCGCGGTGACAAAGCTGCGGTAAAAACGGTTTTCCAGCAGGGATTCAGCGATATCGAAAAACGCACGTTACACAGCAGTGAAGATTACGCCGCGATGCTGGATGAGGCGCTGGCCGGTTATGGGCACTACCTGGATTTACTGCACGAGGGCGCCGCGCCGGATGCCATTATTCAGGCCTTCAATGAGTATCAGCTGTTATGCGCTTTGCGGGAAGGCCCGTTTGGCGTTGGCGGTTTGAATGAACGCATTGAGCAGGTGATGGCGCAAAAACGTAAAATTCGCCGTTCGACGCACAGTCGTTGGTATGAGGGAAGGCCGGTGATGATTTCGCGCAATGACAGTTCGCTGGGGTTATTTAACGGTGATATTGGCATTGCCCTCGAGCGTGGACAAGGGTTGAGGGTGTGGTTTGCGCTGCCGGACGGTTCGATTAAGTCGGTGCAACCCAGCCGCTTGCCTGAGCATGAAACCACTTGGGCGATGACGGTACATAAATCGCAGGGATCTGAGTTTGACCATGCGGCGTTGATTTTACCCAGCCAGCATTCCCCTGTGGTTACCCGCGAGCTGGTCTATACCGCCGTAACCCGCGCGCGCCGCCGTCTGTCGCTGTATGCCGATGAACGAATATTGGGCGGGGCAATTGTCATGCGTACCGAACGCCGCAGCGGGCTATCAGCATTATTTAATGATGGCCTGATGTAGCTGTAGGCCGGATGAGGCTGTTATGCCGCATCCGGCAACTACTCTTACCCCAAATCCGCCATCAGCACTTTTGAGCGCCGCTGATAGTTGTACATCTCTTTCTTGCTTTCCGGCAGCAGGTCGATATCCACTGGCGTGAAGCCACGCTCCTGGAACCAGTGGATGCTGCGGGTGGTCAGTACGAACAGCTTACTCAGCCCCATTTGCCGGGCCTGCGCGGCGATCCGCTCCAGCAATACTTCCCCGCGTGACGAACTACGGTAGTCCGGATGTACCGCCACACACGCCATTTCGCCAATCCTCTCTTCCGGGAAAGGGTACAGAGCGGCGCAGGCGATAGTCAGGTTATCGCGCTGAATAATGGTGAATTTGTCGATCTCCATTTCCAGTTGTTCGCGGGAGCGGCGGACCAGAATGCCTTGTTGTTCCAACGGACGGATGAGCTCCAGAATGCCGCCGATATCGTTAATGGTGGCGCGGCGAATTTGCTCGGCGCTTTCCATCACGATTTGCGTACCGATGCCATCGCGGGAGAACAGTTCCTGCAGCAACGCGCCATCTTCCTGATAGCTGATCAGGTGGCAGCGGCGTACGCCACTGCGACAAGCTTTCACCGCACCGCGCAGGAAGCGCACCGTGCCTGAGCTGTAGTCACCTTTCTCTTCCTGTGACTCGACGCGCGCCTGGGCTTCGTTAGGGAACAATTCGGAAATAATATCGCCATCATCGTTGGTGACCCCCTGGGAGGAGCAAAAACCAATCATTTTCTCCGCTTTCAGTTTGATAGCCAACTGCGTGGCGACCTCTTCTGACGTCAGATTGAAGCTCTCACCGGTAACGGAAACGGCGACTGGTCCCATCAGGACTATCGCGCCACTGTCCAGTTGACGGTGAATGGCCTCTTCATCAATACGACGAATACGCCCGCTATGGCAGTAGTCCACGCCGTCATCAACGCCCAGCGGCTGGGAGATAATAAAATTCCCGCTGACCACATTGATATGCGCACCCTGCAATGGCGTATTATTCAGGCTCATCGACAGGCGGGCTGTAATATCAAGCTGAAGTAATCCCGCAGCCTGTTTGACCAGCTCCAGCGTTTTAGCGTCGGTGACGCGCGTATTTTTGTGGTACACCGGTTCATGATGATGCGCCGCAAGATTGGCATCAATCTGCGGTCGTGCGCCATAGACCACGACAAGGCGGATGCCGAGGCTATGAAGAAGCCCAATGTCATTGACGATACTGGAAAAGTTTTCATGCTCGATGGCTTCGCCGCCCAGCATAATGACAAACGTTTTTCCCCGATGGGTATTGATATAGGGAACAGAATGGCGGAATCCCTGTACCAGTTCGGTTCTACGCTCCTTCACCACGGCACACCCTCATTGCATGATTATTCGTAATTTGTGTATTTTTATTCTGTTTTGGCGCCGTGCGCAAGCGTAATTTTTACTCATGCAGCAGATTTTTTTCAGTAATGCCGTGAATATAAAAAGAATGTTTACCCTTTTATAGATGACAGATTATGCGTCATTCGCTAAAGTTTCCGGTCAATTCGGATGTTTTACGTATTACTTCAATAAAGATTTCTTTTGCTCGGGAGAAGCATGTCGGGATCCAATTCAGCAATTAGTCGCCGTCGTTTACTGCAAGGTGCGGGTGCTATGTGGCTTTTAAGCGTCAGTCAGGTCGGTCTGGCTGCCGTGAGTCAGGTCGTTGCCGTACGTATCTGGCCCGCGTCCAGTTATACCCGCGTCACGGTGGAATCCAACCGTTTGCTGAAATACAAACAGTTTGCCCTGAGTAATCCTGAGCGTGTGGTTGTCGATATTGAAGGCGTTAATTTGAACTCGGTGCTTAAGGGCATCGGCGCGCAAATTCGTCCTGACGATCCCTATATTAAGTCGGCGAGAGTCGGGCAATTTGACCCGCAGACCGTGCGGATGGTGTTCGAGCTGAAACAGAATGTGAAGCCGCAACTCTTTGCCCTGGCTCCCGTAGCCGGTTTTAAAGAGCGTCTGGTCATGGATCTTTATCCTGCCAATGCGCAGGATGTTCAGGACCCGCTGCTGGCGTTGCTGGAAGATTACAACAAGGGCGATCTGGATAAACAGGTGCCGCCTGCGCAAAGTGGTCCGCAGCCGGGTAAAGCGGGGCGCGATCGTCCGATTGTCATTATGCTGGATCCCGGGCACGGTGGAGAAGACTCCGGTGCGGTGGGGAAATACAAGACGCGTGAAAAAGATGTGGTACTGCAAATTGCCCGTCGCCTGCGAGCCCTTATTGAGAAAGAGGGCAACATGAAGGTCTTTATGACGCGTAATGAAGATATCTTCATTCCGCTTAAAGTCCGCGTGGCGAAAGCGCAGAAGCAGCGTGCAGACCTGTTTGTCTCTATTCACGCCGATGCCTTTACCAGCCGGCAACCCAGCGGCTCATCGGTGTTTGCGCTCTCCACGAAAGGGGCGACCAGTACCGCAGCAAAATATCTGGCCCAAACCCAGAACGCCTCGGATCTCATCGGTGGCGTTAGCAAAAGCGGTGACCGTTATGTCGACCACACCATGTTCGATATGGTGCAATCGCTGACCATCGCCGACAGCCTGAAGTTTGGCAAAGCGGTGCTGAATAAGCTCGGTAAAATTAACAACCTGCATAAGAATCAGGTTGAGCAAGCCGGGTTCGCGGTGCTGAAAGCGCCGGATATTCCCTCTATCCTCGTGGAAACGGCATTTATCAGTAACGTCGAAGAAGAGCGAAAGCTGAAGACGGCAACCTTCCAGCAGGAAGTGGCGGAGTCGATTCTGGCAGGGATTAAAGCCTACTTTGCCGATGGCGCGACGCTGGCGAGAAGGGGATAACAAAAAAGCGCTGAAAAGCGCTTTTTTTTACGAACGACAGATACAAAAAAACACCCGTTAAGGTGTTTAATATGTTGGTTGCGGGGGCCGGATTTGAACCGACGACCTTCGGGTTATGAGCCCGACGAGCTACCAGGCTGCTCCACCCCGCGTCCGTCTTTTTGCTTCGTATTTCAAACCACATCTGCGTTGGCTTTCCTCGTTCACCTCAGTCACTTACTGGAGTAAGCTCCTAAGGATTCACTGCGTCGCCGCCTTGCTGTGATTCGAACTACTTTGCAAAAATATTGCAGCAAATATGATTGGTTGCGGGGGCCGGATTTGAACCGACGACCTTCGGGTTATGAGCCCGACGAGCTACCAGGCTGCTCCACCCCGCGTCCGTCATTACTCTTCCATCGAGTAACGTTACTGCTTCTGATTTTAATTGGTTGCGGGGGCCAGATTTGAACTGACGACCTTCGGGTTATGAGCCCGACGAGCTACCAGGCTGCTCCACCCCGCGTCCGTGGATGCGCACTATACTCTGCTCGCATTTTCATGCAACCCTTTTTTCACCTTGATCACGTTTTAAGGGTGAAAATGAACAAAAACAACGTATTCTGGATTATTTTTTGCGCAAAATTTGCGTTCGGGTATGCATACGCATTTCATTAGGTACGGGGGTTTGTTATCTTCGTCTCGCATTCAGGCAACATAAGACGAGAATAATGAAAGGACGTTGGGCAAAATATCTTCTGGCGGGAGCTGTCGTTGCGATGCTCGCCGCGTGTTCCTCAAAACCCACCGATCGTGGGCAGCAGTATAAAGACGGGAAATTTACCCAGCCTTTCTCTTTGGTGAACCAACCTGATGCGGTTGGCGCGCCAATCAATGCCGGTGATTTCGCCGAGCAGGTTAATCAAATTCGCAGCGCTTCGCCGCGTTTGTACGGTAACCAGAGCAACGTCTACAACGCTATCCAGCAATGGTTACGTGCGGGCGGTGATACGCGCAGCATGCGTCAGTTTGGTATTGACGCGTGGCAAATGGAAGGGGCGGACAACTACGGTAACGTCCAGTTTACGGGTTATTACACGCCGGTTATTCAGGCGCGCCACACGCGTCAGGGTGAGTTCCAGTATCCTATCTACCGCATGCCGCCAAAACGCGGGCGTTTACCCTCTCGTGCCGAGATCTACGCAGGCGCGCTAAGCGATAATTACATTCTGGCGTACAGCAACTCCCTGATGGACAACTTTATTATGGATGTTCAGGGCAGTGGCTATATCGATTTTGGCGACGGCAGCCCGCTTAACTTCTTTAGCTATGCCGGGAAGAACGGCCATGCCTATCGCAGTATCGGGAAGGTGTTGATCGACCGTGGCGAAGTGAAAAAAGAAGATATGTCGATGCAGGCCATTCGCCACTGGGGAGAAACGCACAGCGAGGCCGAAGTGCGTGAGCTGCTGGAGCAGAACCCATCGTTTGTCTTCTTTAAGCCGCAATCTTTTGCGCCGGTGAAAGGGGCCAGCGCGGTACCGCTGATTGGCCGTGCATCCGTGGCTTCTGATCGCAGTATCATTCCTGCGGGTACCACGTTACTGGCGGAAGTTCCCTTGCTGGATAATAACGGTAAGTTCACCGGTCAGTACGAACTGCGCCTGATGGTGGCGCTGGACGTGGGCGGTGCGATTAAAGGCCAGCACTTTGATATCTATCAGGGCATTGGCGCTGACGCCGGACATCGTGCCGGGTGGTATAATCACTACGGCCGCGTGTGGGTGCTGAAAACAGCGGCCAACGCGGGTAACGTGTTCAGCGGTTAATTGCCTGATGGCGGCAGCGCCATCCGGCAGTCATACTGCTCGGTATTAATGAATTTGAGGTTCTATGTCTGTGGTTATCAGTGACGCCTGGCGTCAGCGTTTTGGCGGCACGGCGCGGCTGTATGGCGAAAACGCGCTGCAGTTATTTGCCGGAGCGCATGTTTGCGTGGTCGGGATTGGCGGTGTGGGATCGTGGGCGGCGGAAGCGCTGGCGCGTACCGGCATTGGCGCGATTACGCTCATCGATATGGATGATGTTTGCGTTACCAATACTAACCGTCAGATCCATGCGCTGCGCGATAACGTTGGTTTAGCGAAAGCTGAGGTGATGGCGGAACGTATCCGCCAGATTAACCCGGAGTGCCGGGTGAACGTGGTCGATGATTTTGTTACGCCAGATAACGTTGCTGAATATATGAATGCGGGATTTTCGTATGTCATCGATGCCATTGATAGCGTGCGCCCGAAAGCGGCGCTCATTGCGTACTGTCGGCGCAATAAGATTCCGCTGGTAACCACCGGCGGTGCGGGCGGGCAGATCGATCCGACGCAGATTCAGGTGGTTGATCTGGCAAAAACCATTCAGGATCCGCTGGCGGCCAAGTTGCGTGAGCGGCTGAAAAGTGATTTTGGCGTGGTGAAAAACAGTAAAGGCAAGCTGGGCGTGGACTGCGTGTTCTCGACCGAGGCGCTGGTTTACCCGCAGGCAGATGGCTCGGTGTGTGCCATGAAGGCGACGGCGGAAGGGCCGAAACGTATGGATTGCGCCTCAGGGTTTGGCGCCGCCACCATGGTGACGGCTACCTTTGGCTTTGTTGCTGTTTCCCATGCGCTGAAGAAGATGATGGCGAAAGCGGCGCGCCAGAGTTGATTGTGTCGGATGGCGCTATGCTTATCCGACCTACGGTTCGTACGGTGTTGTAGGCCGGATAAGACGCATCAGCCGTCGTTATCCGGCTTGCCGGGCAGCATCAAGAATCGCCTCGTTCAACGCATGCAGGCCCTGGCTTCGTGAGGCGCTGAGCTGCCCGCTTAACCCTAACTCGTCAAATAACGCCATGGGTGAATGCGTCCGTAACTCGGCTTCGGTTTTACCTTCAACGGCGGTGAGCAATACCGCCAACAGCCCGCGCACAATGCGGCCTTCGCTGTCGCCGAAGAAATGCAGAGTGCCATTCTGGTGCAGGCTATATCCCAGCCAGACGCGGTTTTCGCATCCCGCAATCTCTTTTGCCTGCGCCCTTAGCGCATCCGGCAGCGCCGGAAGCTGCTTGCCCAGCAGAATTAGCTGACGATATTTATCCTCCCACTGGGTGAGCGGGGCAAACGTATTACGCAACGTATCTTCCGTTACGGTTGTGCCAAACGGGTGTCCGGCGAATAAAAGGCTTGTCATTAATCCACCAATATTTCCAGCGCGCGGTCAACGGCTGCGACCAACGCATCCACATCACTTTGCGTATTATAGGGCGCAAAAGAGGCGCGTAGGGTCCCGGATACGCCCAGCTCCGCCAGCAGTGGTTGTGCGCAGTGTTGCCCTGCGCGCAGCGCAATGCCATATTCGGCCAGCAGCGTCACCATATCACTGTGATGAACGCCAGCGAAATCAAAGGCTAACAGGCTAGAGTCCTGACAACGGAAGGAACGAAAACCGGGACGCTTCGCCAGGGCGTCTTCTGCCAGCGTCGCCAGACCCCGGCTCCAGTTTTCGGCCTGCGCAACATCGACATCCGCCAGCCATTCGAGCGCCGCGCTTAACCCGATGACGCCAGCTACGTTAGGCGTACCGGCCTCCAGCTTCCAGGGGGCCGCCTGGGTAGTGAAACCGTCAAAGCTGACTTCGCTAATCATCTTGCCGCCGCCGAGCCACGGTGACATGGCTTCCAGTAATTCTGGCTTACCATACAGTACGCCAATACCGGTAGGGCCATACAACTTGTGGCCCGAGAAGGCATAGAAATCAATATCTAACTGCTGCACGTCGGCGGGGAAATGCACAATTCCCTGCGCGCCATCTACCATTACCACCATGCCAGCCGCATGGGCGAGCGTAATGGCGCGGGCTAAATCCGGACAACCACCGGTAACGTTCGACATCTGCCCCAGCGCCAGAATGCGACTGCGCGGAGTGATGAGTTCAACCAGACGCTCGACGTCCGGTAGCAAATGGGCGTTGAGCGGGAGTTTGACTACTCTGGCTCCCGTTTGCTCAGCCACCATCAGCCACGGAACGAGATTGGCATGATGTTCCGCCACGCTGACGATAATCTCATCGCCCGGCCGTAAGCGCGGACGCGCATAGCTTTGGGCAACCATATTGATAGCTTCCGTCGTGCCACGGGTCCAGACTATCGTTTTGTCATCCGGGGTGTTGATCAGGCGTGCGGCCTTTCCCCGTGCGGCCTCATAGCGCGCGGTCAGGCGTTGCGCTTCGGCAAACTGACTGCGATGCACGTTTCCGGCGCTCAGGCTATAGAATTGCTGGGTTGCCTCAATCACGGCTTGCGGCTTCAGTGCAGTAGCAGCGCTGTCGAGATAGACGCCGGCATCGTTGAGTGCGGGAAATTGCGCACGAAACTGCGCGGGATTAAATGCGTTCATGATCATCCTCAGTTCAATAAACCGATCGTCGCGCAAAACAGGCGCTGACACAAGAGTTGTGCTAACCATCGGAATACTCTGGATATCCTGGCAAAG
The DNA here is from genome assembly GCF_005280815.1 of Citrobacter sp. TBCS-15. NCBI lineage: Bacteria > Pseudomonadati > Pseudomonadota > Gammaproteobacteria > Enterobacterales > Enterobacteriaceae > Citrobacter > Citrobacter sp. TBCS-15. Next base: position 483,155 of record NZ_SZWK01000101.1, read on the forward strand.
TCCTCACAGTGTCTTATGCTAAATAGCGTTAGGCGAGCAATTTTGCCTGTTACGGAGTGTGTTTTTAATAGCATAAATCGCTTTAAGGAGAAGAAGATGAAAAAGACTGCCGCAATTATCTCTGCCTGTATGCTGACTTTTGCCCTGAGCGCCTGTTCTGGATCGAATTACGTGATGCACACCAACGATGGTCGATCAATCGTATCTGATGGCAAGCCACAGACTGACAATGAAACGGGAATGATTTCGTATAAAGACGCTAACGGCAACAAACAGCAGATCAACCGTACCGATGTGAAAGAGATGGTAGAACTGGATAACTAACCGGTCGCCATCGACATAAAGTCGGACAAAAAAAAGCACCGCAATTTGGCGGTGCTACATTAATCACTATGGACAGACAGGGTAAATGTACAGGAAGTGAAAAAGGGTAGCTTTGCTACCATGGTCTGAATCGCAGACCAATTGCAAACACAACAACACAACATCACAACCGTAAGCCAAAAGCCCACCAGAACACGCATTCCGATAAAACTTTTCGTTCCGGCTTCAGGAAGTGCCGCCACTATAGGTATTTGCTGGTAGAACCTCAACGGACAATTTATAATGGCTCAGATAAAAAAAACTAATAGGTTACAGCCTGTTAGATAATTGTTAAATTCATTTAACATCAAAGCCTAAAAGTCATGTCAAAACGATTACCACCCCTAAATGCATTGCGTGTTTTTGATGCTGCAGCGCGTCATTTGAGCTTTACCCGCGCAGCGGAAGAGCTTTTTGTGACGCAGGCCGCAGTAAGTCACCAAATCAAGTCACTCGAGGATTTCCTGGGGCTGAAGCTGTTTCGTCGACGCAATCGATCTCTGTTGTTAACAGAAGAAGGTCAAAGCTATTTCCTCGACATCAAAGAGATTTTTTCGCAATTAACTGACGCGACGCGTAAACTTCAGGCACGCAGTGCAAAAGGTGCGCTTACCGTTAGTTTATTGCCCAGTTTCGCGATCCAATGGCTGGTGCCCAGACTCTCTAGCTTTAACTCAGCTTATCCGGGAATCGATGTCAGGATCCAGGCGGTGGACCGTCAGGAAGACAAACTGGCTGATGATGTTGATGTGGCGATTTTCTACGGACGCGGCAACTGGCCGGGTCTGCGCGTTGAAAAATTGTACGCAGAATATTTATTGCCGGTCTGCTCGCCGCTGTTACTCACCGGTGATAAACCACTGAAGACGCCGGATGACCTGGCAAAACACACATTATTGCACGATGCATCGCGGCGTGACTGGCAAGCCTATACGCGCCAGCTTGGCCTGAATCATATCAACGTACAGCAGGGACCTATCTTCAGCCATAGCGCCATGGTGCTACAGGCTGCTATCCATGGACAGGGGATTGCGCTGGCGAATAACGTCATGGCGCAGTCCGAAATTGAAGCCGGACGTCTGGTCTGTCCGTTTAACGATGTTCTGGTCAGCAAAAACGCGTTTTATCTGGTTTGTCATGACAGTCAGGCAGAACTGGGTAAAATAGCCGCCTTCCGTCAGTGGATACTGGCGAAAGCGGCCTCGGAACAAGAAAAATTCCGCTTTCGTTATGAACAATAAATTACGTAGGGTATTAACATGACCAGCCGTTTTATGCTGATTTTTGCCGCCGTAAGTGGTTTTATCTTTGTGGCGTTGGGCGCCTTTGGGGCACATGTTCTGAGTAAAACCCTTGGTGTCGTAGAAATGGGTTGGATCCAGACTGGCCTTGAGTATCAGGCGTTTCATACGCTGGCTATCTTCGGGCTGGCCGTCGCCATGCAGCGACGCATTAGCATTTGGTTTTACTGGAGTAGCGTGTTCCTGGCATTAGGGACGGTGCTGTTTAGCGGCAGCCTGTATTGCCTCGCGCTCTCTCATTTACGCCTGTGGGCGTTTGTTACCCCCGTCGGCGGTTTCAGCTTCCTTGTAGGCTGGGCGCTGATGTTAGTGGGCGCTATTCGATTGAAACGTAAGGGCGTTAGCCATGAATAAGGTTGTATTGTTGTGTCGCCCGGGTTTTGAAAAAGAGTGCGCCGCAGAAATTACGGATAAAGCAGGACGTCGGGAAATCTTCGGTTTCGCCCGCGTTAAAGACAATGCGGGCTATGTGATCTTCGAATGCTATCAGCAGGACGATGCCGAAAAGTTAGTGAAAGAACTGCCGTTTAGCTCGCTGATTTTTGCCCGTCAGATGTTTGTTGTGGGCGAACTGCTGCAATATTTACCGCCGGAAGATCGTATTACGCCAATTGTCGGCATGTTGCAGGGCGTGGTGGAAAAAGGCGGCGATCTGCGGGTCGAAGTCGCCGACACCAATGAAAGCAAAGAGCTGGTTAAGTTCTGCCGTAAATTTACCGTACCGCTGCGCGCGGCGCTGCGCGAAGCGGGCGTACTGGCAAAATATGAAACGCCGAAACGTCCGGTGGTTCATGTTTTCTTTATCGCCCCTGGCTGTTGTTATACGGGTTATTCCTGGCCTGACAATAACTCCCCGTTCTACATGGGGATTCCGCGCCTGAAGTTCCCGGCCGATGCCCCGAGCCGCTCAACGCTGAAGCTGGAAGAGGCGCTGCATGTGTTCATTCCAGAAGATGAGTGGGACGAGCGTCTGGCCAACGGCATGTATGCCGTGGATTTAGGCGCATGTCCGGGTGGTTGGACCTATCAACTGGTTAAACGCAACATGTGGGTTTATTCCGTGGATAACGGTCCGATGGCGCAAAGCCTGATGGATACAGGGCAGGTCACCTGGCTGCGCGAAGACGGATTTAAGTATCGCCCGAATCGTAACAACATCTCATGGATGGTGTGCGACATGGTGGAGAAGCCGGCGAAGGTTGCCGCGCTGATGGCGCAGTGGCTGGTCAACGGCTGGTGTCGCGAGACGATCTTCAACCTCAAACTGCCGATGAAAAAACGTTACGAAGAGGTATCGCAGAATCTGGCCTATATCCAGGCACAGCTTGATGAGCATGGCGTCAATGCCCAGATTCAGGCGCGTCAGCTGTATCATGATCGGGAAGAAGTGACCGTACACGTGCGTCGTCTGTGGGCGGCCGTCGGCGGTCGTCGGGACGAGCGATAACGCTAAACATAGACCGGATGGCGGCGTAAACGTCTTATCCGGTCTATGTTGTTTCAATCAGCTGTGTATCTGACACGATATGCGTCACATCATCCAGATGCCCAATCCGGGCCTCCCCGGAACGATTTAACTTACTTTTATCGATCAGCAATAAAGATTGCGATGCGCGCTTAAGCATAATGGATTTGAATTCTGCGTTGGTGGCATTGGAGTCCCAGAGCGCGCCATCGCTGTCGATCCCTTCGCAGGAAAAAATAAACAGATCGATATCGAGGGATTTTAGCTGCGAGATGAGCGCGGAATTAACATAACAGCCGTATTTACGTTCAAGGCGGCCGCCAGAGCTGATGAGCTGAATGTGTTCGCGTTTAGCCAATTCCTGACAAATGGGGTGGCTGTTGGTGAAAACGAGAATGTCGATGTCCGGTAGCTGACGCGCCAGATACCAGCAGGTTGAGCTGGCGTCTAAGGCGATCACCATTCCTTCTTCAATCCATGCCAGCGCTTCCCGCGCAATATCCGCTTTGTGCGCATAGTGACTTTTGAGTCGAATATGAAACGGGTCGCCACTGTCCTGATTTTTCCGGTGAATGGCCTTGGCCCGCCCGTGATTGCGTAGCACTTTGCCCCGGGTTTGTAATTCACTGAGATCGCGGCGGATGGTCTCTTTGCTGACGTTTAGCTGCAAAGACAGGGCTTCGGTTGTCAGGCTTTTGTGGTGGGTAAGCAGATCTACAATTGCCTGCTGGCGCGCCGCTTTCATGTTCTGATCCTCATCTTATGCAGAATGCCCGTATCAGACGGGCATTCTGACCAGAGATTATGGCGTTACCCTTTTTTTAAAAGAATATTCCCGTACTTTGCCCGCTCTCCTGTGATAACGATCGCAAACGCCTTTTGCGCGCGTTCGTAAAAGGCATAGCGGTCAATACGCGTGATGTCTGGGCAGGGGGCCTGCAAGGAAAGCGCCTGACGATAGCGAGTCTCGACGTCAGGATCGAGAGCGTCGCCTTCTACTGCGGCCATCATCACCAGCGGCGGGGCGTAGCTGTCCAGTTCAAAAAGCGGAATAATCGCCTGCAGCAGGTCGCTGACCAGCAGACCGTCGGCGCGAATCACCTGCGGTCCCATGCTGTGAGCCGGAAAATGGGCATCGGAAAAGATAATCTCATCGCCGTGACCCATCTCAGCCAGCACCTTCAGCAGGTCGGGAGAAATTAAGGGTGATATCGTTTTGAGCATGTTACTCGACTCCTGTCAGTTCAGATTCGGTTTGCGGATAGAAGTAACGGTACTGGTAGCGCACCTGGGCACGAGCCTGTTCCGGGGAGGTAAATTCGCCCATACCTGACCAGGCAAACATCGCGGCGCCTGCCACAGTGGTTTCGGCGTCATCCAGCACTTTGACAGGGATCCCGAGAACGTTCGCTTTAATCTGGTTCCACAATGCGTTACGGCTGCCCCCGCCAACCAATAACAATTCAGAGGCCTGGAAATGACCGATTTTTTCCAGCGTGTGCAAATTCCGCTGCAACTGTTCTGTCAGTCCTTCCAGCGCGGCGCGATAAAAATGCCCGCGGGTGGTATTGAGCGTAACCCCTTGCCAGCCCGCATTCTGAGAGGCCAGCAGGTTGCAGTGCATCTTGACGCCTTCTGCGCCAGCAGGAATGGACCGGGCTTCGTCAATCAGCGTCTGCCAGGGCGTTTCGGCAGTCCAAAACAGCTTACGCACCCATTCGAGTACACCGGAGGCCAGCCACTGCATGCCGGGATTGTACAGTCCGGCCTGGCTATCTAATTCACAAGTGGAACCCGCATAACGGCTGAGCAGAGAGGTGTCCACCTGCGCACTGCGCACCATCAGAATTTCCCATGTACCGGAAGAAAGCACCGGTTCGTCTGGCTGAGCTCCCGCACCAAACAGCGCAAACTGCGTGTCGTGCCCGGCAGATATCACCGGAATACCCACTGGCAGCCCGAGCAGGCTGGCGGCCTCGTGTTGCAGTACCCCAATCTGTTCGCCCGCTTCCACCAGACGTGGAAACAGTCGGCGCGGTATGCCGGTTGCCTGCAAAATGTCATCACTGAAATCGCGTTGCTGGATGTTCAGCATCTGGCTGGTGCCCGCCATAGTGATATCTGTGGTGAACTCGCCGGTTAAACGGTGGTTGATAAGCGACGAAATAAACAGCCAGGCGTGTGCCTGTTCGAGCAGTTGTGGATGGTTTTCTTTCAGCCACACCAGTTTATACAGCGTGTTGAAGCTGAACGCGCCGACGCCGGAGATTTCCTGCAGTTGCTGGGGCGACATGTAGCGATGGATGTTTTCCATCACTGCTGCGGTGCGCGGGCACTTCCAACTGATTACCGGATATAACTGCCTGCCGTGTTGATCGACCAGCGCACCGTCTACGCCGAAGGTGGTGACGGCGATCCCGCAGATACGGCAATTGACCAGTTGCGTGGAGAGCCGCTGACAGCAGTCGGCGAAGCGTTGCAAAATGGCTTCCAGCGACCACTGATGCCAGGCGCCGTTCTCCACGGCAATATCACTGGCGTTGGGCGTTGAGGCGCGGGCGATAATTTTTCCCTGTTGGTCAACGGCAATGGCCCGCACGTTGGTTGCGCCACAATCGAGGACCAGAATAACGTCTTGTTTCATAATCGCTCCCGAGACGTTGCCGGATGGCGGCGTAAACGCCTTATCCGGCCTACACGTTGTGCTCCTGTAGGCCCGGTAAGCTTGCGCCACCGGGCGGAGTCGCATTAACGCTTATACAGCGGGCCGTAGTTTTGGCAGGCACGATAATCCTGGCCTTCGCTATCCATACCGTGGGCCGCCCAGGCTGAAGGACGATAGATTTTTTCGTCTTCCACGTTGTGCATGCAAACCGGAATACGCAGCATGGCGGCAAGCGTAATAAAGTCTGCGCCGACGTGACCAATCGTCAGCACACCGTGGTTTGCACCCCAGTTAGCCATGACGGAATAGACATCGCTGAATGGACCTTTACCGGTTAAGCGCGGGGCAAACCAGGTGGTCGGCCAGGTCGAGTTGGTACGCGCATCAAGCTGAGCATGCACCTCTTTTGGTAACTCCACGCTCCAGCCTTCGGCGATTTGCAGTACCGGTCCTAACCCTTTGATAATATTGATTCGAGTCATGGTGAATGGCACACCGCCCTCGGTCAGGAAGCGAGAGGAATAACCGCCGCCGCGGAAGTATTCGTGAATAGCCGGACACCATTCGGTCGCCGCCAGACAATCATCAGCCTCTTTCTGTGAGATTTCCCAGTGCGGCTTCATGGTTGGTTTCCCTTCGCCATCGCGCTGCTTGCAGGAACCATCCAGTGCAGCCGAGCCGGAGTTAATCAGGTGAATAATGCCGTGCTCAGCCAGCCCGGTCAGCGGTTTACCCGTGACACGCTCCACCGCCTCTGGCGACCAGAAGGTGCGCACATCAGCAAAAACCTGTGCTGTACCGGTGAGCTGGTGACCAAACAGCATCGCTACGCCGTTGAGACTGTCGTTTTCAGTCGCGACAACGAACGGCTCACGCACGCCATTCCAGTCGAAGGAGCTATTCAGCAGTGCTTCGGCAGTGTCGCCGTTTGGATATTGATCCGTCCAGTGACGCTGGCCCTGGAATCCCGCGGCAATCGCGTTGTAACCCAGCGATTCTTCAACACGACCTTTGTCTGCTAGTTTCTGATTGCCTTGCATCATGTCGCGGATGCACATCGCCATCAGCAGGCTTTCTTTCAGTACCGCGCGGCTCTGTTCTTCGTTACGCTTATACTGTTGGGCGTTCTGATCTTCGCCGTAGCGGAAATGTTTGTCTGCCCACGCCAGTGCGATATCCAGTTCAGCTTCGTCATAAATTTTCTGGTCAATTCGACGGCGAAGTTCAGTCATATCAACAGGTTGAACCTTCATTCCCAGCCAGGATTCAAAGAAGTTATGATCGACAATAGAACCGGCGATGCCCATAGAAACGCCGCCTACGGATAAATAGCTTTTACCTTTCATACTGGCAACGGCTAAGCCCGCCCGGGTGAAACGCAGCAGTTTTTCTTCGACGTCGGCGGGGATGGTGGTGTCGCCGGCATCCTGTACGTCGTGACCGTAAATGGAGAACGCGGGCAGACCTTTTTGATTATGCGCAGCCAGCGCGGCAGCAAGATAAACGGCGCCAGGGCGTTCTGTGCCGTTAAAGCCCCAGATTGCTTTCGGACGCATCGGATCCATGTCGATGGTTTCGCTGCCGTAGCACCAGCAAGGGGTAACGGTAATCGTTACGTCAACATTTTGGCTGCTGAACTTTTCTTCACAGGCTGCGGATTCCGCCAGACCGGCAATACAGGTGTCGGCAATTACACATTCAATTTGTGCGCCACAGGCATGGCGAAGTTTTTCCGTAATAAGCGCGGCGGTGGCTTTCGCCATATTCATGGTTTGCTCTTCAAGCGACTCACGTACCCCCATACGACGACCATCAATAACCGGGCGGATACCAATCTTCGGTAAGCTATTTTTTCTCATTCGAGGTTCCTCATCTCACTTTGTGCCGTGCTGCAAAAGCGGATGTTGGACACCACTGTCGCAGTTGGCTGAATTACCCATTTTTGCTAACTCGAGTTAGCTTAGGTATTGGAGAGTTTTTTACACAACTTTTTTGTTATGGAACTGTGAGAGGCTTCACGAGAAGTGGTTAAAATTCGATCTGCGTCAAATAAACAAATATGCAGATTTTTAATAAAAACCTTTTAAATCATGAATATATAATAAATTGTCTGTTCAGCATCACAGTTTTAAACCAAATGATTTGGCTAATTTGAGTAGCTAAAATAGCTTTAAAAGGCACTTCGCTAACTCGAGTTAGCATGATTGATAAAACGCATATGAACTTGTAAGTAGTATTCGCATTAACGGTGACGATGGCTCTCTGGCAATCTTGTTTTCGCCTGATTCACTGACTGCAGTTTCTGTATATTGAGGAAAGCAGCAATGTCTGAAACATTTTTACAGATGAGTCATATTACGAAACGTTTTCCCGGCGTATTAGCGTTGAGTAATGTGGATTTTGCTTTACGCAAAGGTGAGGTTCATGCGCTGCTGGGTGAGAATGGCGCAGGAAAGTCTACGTTGATGAAGATCTTATCCGGTGTTTATCAGCCTGATGAAGGGGATATTATTTTTGAGGGGCAGTCGGTTACTTTCGCTAACCCGTTAAGTGCACAAAGTGCAGGTATCACGATTATTCATCAGGAATTTAACCTCTTCCCTGAACTCACCGTTGAAGAAAATATATTTATTGGCAGGGAGTTTTGCAAAAATAATCGCTGGCGTCTGGATGAAAAACAACAGCGACAGGCTGCTATCGATATTTTGCAAAAGTTAAACCTGAATATCGCGCCAGATACGCTGGTTGCCGATTTGACCGTTGCTCAACAACAAATGGTTGAGATAGCTAAAGCGATATCGGTCAATGCCAAGATTCTTATTATGGACGAACCTACGGCAGCACTTACGGAAACGGAAATCGACAGCTTATTTCAGGTAACCCGTTTATTGAAAGAACAGGGGACTGGCATTGTTTACATCTCGCACCGACTGGAGGAGCTGGCGCTGATAGCCGATCGCGCTACGGTAATGCGCGATGGGCAGTTTATTGCCACCGTGGATTATGATGCGGTCAAAATTAGCGACCTGATTGCCATGATGGTCGGGCGCGACCTCGGTAATATTTATCCTCGCCGTAAACCTTTGGCTCAACGTAAGCCCGTGTTGGAAGTGAGTGGGCTAACGCGCAATGGTGTATTGAACAATATCGATTTCACGCTTTACCAAGGAGAAATCCTGGGCTTCGCCGGCCTGATGGGCGCAGGGCGTACTGAGCTGGCACGGGCGATTTTTGGCGCGGATCCCATTGATGGTGGGACCCTCAAGCTGAACGGTAAAGTTACGGTGATTAAAGATATTCCTGATGCTATCCAACAGGGTATCAGCTATTTAACCGAGGACAGGAAAAAAGAGGGGCTGGCATTAGGACTGTCCGTTGAGCGCAATATTATGTTGGGCAATTACCCTGAGTATTCCGATCGTTTTGGCAATGTGGACAGCACACGTTGCCAGAAAACCAGTGAGGAACAGGTTAAAGCCCTACGCATTAAAACACCACATTTAGAGCAAGCTGCCTTGAATTTAAGTGGTGGTAATCAGCAGAAAATTATTATTGCCCGATGGGTGTGTAAAGACACCGATATTCTCATCTTTGATGAACCCACTCGCGGGATTGATGTGGGGGCCAAACTTGAAATTTATGAATTAATGAATCGGCTGGTGGCAAAAGGGAAATCAATTATCATGATCTCCTCTGAATTACCGGAAGTGCTGGGTATGTGCGATCGCATTTTAGTGATGCGTAATGGGCATATTACCGGAGAGCTAGCTTCTGATGACGCCACACAAGAAAAAATCATGCAATATGCGACGTTAGAGGACTAACTTATGACTATCTCTGTAACCTCTTCAGACAGCAATAATAAGAAAATAAAAATTAACAAAGAACTTTTAATGCGCCTTGCGCCACTTTTAAGTCTGATTATTTTGGTGATATTTTTTAGTTTTGGTTCGCCATTTTTCTTTAACACTGAAAACATTATGACAATTGCCCTGCAAACCTCGGTGATTGGCATTATGGCGATTGGCGTTACCTTCGTCATTATCACTTCAGGGATCGACCTTTCTCTCGGTTCAGTCGTGGCATTTTCTGGTGTCGCGGTAGGTATCTGCGCCACGCTAGGTCTGCCTCTGCCCGTCTGTATTTTTGCGGGTGTACTGGCTGGAGGATTATGCGGCTATATCAATGGTCTACTGGTCACCAAAATGACTATCCCGCCTTTTATCGCCACGCTGGGTCTGATGATGTCCGTCAGAGGTATCAATATGGTGATGACCGATGGCCGCGCGATTTACTTCGCTGATTACCCCACCTTCAAAATGCTGGCCCAGGGACGGTTGTTTGATGTGCTGCCATATCCTGTCTTTTACCTGGTGGTGGTGGCGCTCATCGCCGCCTACATCCTGAAGAAAACGGTGATAGGCCGCTATGTTTACGCAGTGGGCAGTAATGAGGTGGCGGCACATCTTTCCGGGATTAAAGTGCAACGCGTCAAAATTTTTGTCTACGCCTTTTGTGGTCTGCTGACCGGGATTGCCGGCGTGATTCTGGCTTCTCGTTTGAACTCTGGTCAGCCGACGGTCGGCGTGGGATATGAGTTGGAAGCTATCGCGGCGGTCGTTATTGGCGGTACCAGTCTGATGGGCGGGATTGGCACCATCGGCGGCACCATCATTGGCGCATTCATTATGAGCGTGTTGAAAAATGGTCTGAACCTGATGGGAGTTTCCCAGTTCTGGCAAATGGTGGCCATGGGTGTAGTGGTCATTGCAGCGGTTTATCTCGACACATTACGCAAAAAAATTCGTTGATTTACGCTCCCGGAAGTCACGGGACATCATAACCCTGACGTTTAGGGTGACTCACTCAGAACGGAGTAAAACAATGAGAACCAGGAATTTTGTCTATGCGTTATCCCTGCTGGCCTGTATCACATCCAGCGTTTTGGCTAAAGATATGAATCTTCCCGTGGTCAGTAAAGGTTTCCAGCATGAATTCTGGCAAACCGTAAAAATGGGGACGGAAGCGGCAGCAAAAGAGTTGGGTGACAAAACCAGCTATGTGGGCCCGGCGGATGAAACTCAGATTGCCGAGCAGATTCAGTTAGTTGAAAACGCGATGGCGCAAAAACCCAATGGACTATTGCTGGCCGCGTTAGATGCCAATGCACTGGCGCCATTAGTTGAGACCGCAAATTCACGCGGCATTAAAGTTGTGACCTTTGACTCCGGTGTGAATTCTGATATTCCGGTCAGTTTTGTCGCCACGAATAACCGTAAAGCCGGGGCTGAAGCGGCAGACGCGCTGGCAGCAGAAGTGGGCAACAAAGGAAAAGTGGGCATTATTGCGCACGTAGCAGGGACCTCCTCAGCGATTGAGCGTTCGGAAGGGTTTATTGCCCGCATGAAGGAAAAATATCCGGATATCCAGGTGCTACCAGTCCAGTACAGCGATGGCGATCCGCAAAAAGCGATGGATAAAACCATCGATATGATCCAGGCCAACCCGGATATTGCAGGGATTTATGGCACGAATGAAGGCTCAACACTCGGCGTAGCAAACGCAATTGATAGTCAAAACCTGAAAGGCAAAGTGAAGGTGATTGGTTTTGATAGCACCGAGGCCATTATTGCCTTCCTGAAGTCCGGGGTGATTCAGGGCTTTGTTGTGCAGGACGCCTACCAGATTGGCTATCAGGGTATCAAGACGCTGAATGCGGCGGTATCCGGTCAGTCTGTACCAAAAGAGATTGATATTCCGGTGAAATTCGTTAGTGCGAAGAACATTGATACCCCAGAAATTGACAAGCTGTTACACCCATTCGGTAAAAAATAAGAGCGTTGGGGCGAGGTACTCGCCCCACTATTAGCTAACGTCAGGGAGTTACTATGAGCAGTGGATATTTCCTCGGTGTGGATGTCGGCTCTGCCAGTGTCAGGGCGGGTGTGTTCGATGCCAGCGGCAAACGCTTGGCCTTTGCGACACGCCCTATCTCGCAGTTTCGACCCGGCCCCGCTCGGGTTGAGCAGTCATCTGCAGAAATCTGGCAGCAGGTTTGCGATGCGGTTAAGGGGGCGGTATCGTCATCCGGGATCTGCATTGAGGATATCCGTTCACTGGGATTCGATGCCACTTGTTCATTGGTGGCTCTCGACGAGCAAGGGCAGGGCCTGGCGGTTTCACCAGGCGAACCATCAGACCATAACATCATCATGTGGATGGACCATCGCGCGGTGCAGGAAGCTCAGCATATTAATGCTACGCAGGATCCGGCTCTGCGTTACGTTGGCGGTGAAGTCAGCGTCGAAATGGAGCTTCCCAAGGTGCTGTGGCTAAAAAAACACTTTCCTGCAACCTGGAACAGTGCGCATCGTTTTTACGATTTGGCTGACTACCTTGTCTGTAAAGCCACCGGGAGTGACGTGGCCGGTCTGTGTACGCTGACCTGTAAATGGAACTATCTGGCTCATGAACAACGCTTTAGCCACTCTCTGCTCGACGCCGTAGAGTTAACGGATTTAACGGGCAAAATTCCGTCGCATATTCTGCCACCAGGCGCTGGCGTTGGAACGCTTAGCGCCGATGCGGCCGAGGCGTTGGGGCTGACGACTGCAGTTGTCGTCGCCAGTGGGATGATTGATGCCCATGCAGGCGGTTTGGCGCTTGCTGGCGTTGAGCCTGCGGGAACGTTAGCGTTGATTAGTGGAACGTCAAACTGCCATATGCTGTGCAGCGAACAGGAAATTTATACGCCGGGCGTATGGGGACCGTATTGGTCTGCCATGCTGCCAGGCTACTGGTTGACGGAGGGAGGGCAAAGCGCCGCTGGGGCATTGGTCGACTGGACGCTCCAGGAATCAGGTGCGAGTGCCGAGCTGTTTCATAAGGCCGAGGCGCGGGGTTGCCATCCGATCGTTTTAGTCAACGAATGGGTTGCGGAACTTGAGAGGAAGGAGTCTGAACCTGGTCGTTATTTGCATGTGCTGGCCGATCACCATGGCAATCGCTCCCCCCGCGCGCGACCCGATGCCCGGGGCAGCGTTTGCGGCTTGACTCTTGAGCGAGGCGAGATGCAGGTGGCTCGCCTGTACCTGGCGACATTACAGGCGATTGCCTGCGGTACGCGGCATATTATGGAAGTGATGCGTGAAAACGGCCATACCATTTCCCGAATGGCGCTGTGCGGCGGCGCAACGCATAACCCGCTGTGGATGCGGGAGTATGCCGATGCTACCGGATGCGATATTCATCTTATGCAGGAGGAAGATGCAGTGACGCTAGGGGCAGCTATCACCGGCGCGGTAGCAAGCGGCGCGTGGGCAAATATTCCATCTGCATGCCAGGCGATGGTTCGCTTCGGCGAGGTTATTAAGGCTAATCCGGCACGGCGGGACTTCTATGAGCGCAAATACCAGGTCTATCTGATGATGTGGGATCAGCAGCAGGCGATTAAACAGCTTATGCAGTAAGACAAAAGTTTAAAATACTTTTATGATTGGAGATTGACGTTTTTGGATGTGGACTGGGGCATATAAATGGCTAAAACAGTAGAACAGATAGCCAGCGATCTGAATTTATCGGTTACGACCGTACGACTGGTGCTGAACGGGAAAGCAGAGCAATATCGAATCAGTGTCAAAACCCAAACGCGTATTAATGAATATGTTGAGCGTTATGGTTACGTCATAAACCATTCGGCCCGCAGCCTGAAATTGAATAAAACGGATACATTGGGACTGATTGTTCCAAATATTTCCAACGTTTTTTTTGCCACTCTCGCCGAGAAACTTGAGCAACGCTGTCGTCGCTCCGGTTATCAGTTAATGATTAGCTGTACCTATGATGATGTTGATTACGAAAATAAATTGACCAAAGCGTTAATCGCTCGCAATGTTGATGGCCTTTTTATTGTTCCCTCAACATTGGAGAATCAGCAACACCATTTACGCCAGGTCAGAAAACCGATGGTGTTACTGGACCGTGATTTTAAGTATACCGATAACGCACTGGTTGAAAGTCATAATATTTTAGGCGGCGAAAAGTTGACGCAAAGTTTGTTTGATGCCGGAAAGGCTCCGATCTGGTTTTTAGTCGGAGATACCGGATTACCCAGTATTGGCGATCGTTTGCAAGGTTACCTTAATTCTTTGAAGAATAATGGTATTCATCACCGTGATTGGGTGCGTGAAGGTCCTGACAACACCCCTGAAGGTGGTTTTCAACTGATGGATAGATTGATTGGTGAACAGGGGCAGCCGCAGGCGTTTATTGCCTCATCATTACCCGTGCTGGAAGGTGCTATTAACGCTATTCGCCATCGTTTCGGCACAATTTCACCTGATATTAATATTGGCACATTCGATGAACATCCGATGCTGGGATTTCTCGCCAATAATGTCTGGTCAATGCAGCAGGATGAAAATGTTTGGGCGGAAAAAGCATTCGATATGATGATGAGTGCCATTGACGACCAACCTATTAAAGAAACTGTAAAAGTACCGATGAAACTTATTAAGCGCGTAAGACAACAATAATACGTTGCTATAAATAAATCGGCCAACTGGATCTGAATAAACACATTCAGTGGCTGCCCATATCTGAAACCTGACCCGTCTTATTCTGCGGCTACATTTTTCGCAATTAAAGACGAGGAGAAACTGTACCCGGAGAATCATTATGGAAAGAATGCGTTTGTCACGAGAAATCATTGAAACCTGTCTTGAAATGACCAGCCTTGGATTAAATCAGGGGACGGCGGGAAATGTGAGTGCGCGATATGAGAATGGGATGTTGATCACGCCCAGCGGTATTCCTTATGAAAGACTTACTGAAAACATGATCGTGTATGTAGATAACGACGGAAAATATGATAAAGGTCAGTTACCCTCCAGCGAATGGCGTTTTCACCTGGCGGCTTACCAGACGCGTCCGGACGCCAATGCGGTTGTCCATAACCATGCTGTGCACTGTACGGCCGTTTCTATTCTCAACCGTCCAATTCCGGCAATCCATTACATGATTGCGGCGGCGGGGGGAAACTCTATTCCGTGTGCGCCTTATGCGACGTTTGGTACACGAGAGCTGTCAGAGTATGTGAGCGTCGCCCTGAAAAACCGTAAGGCAACGCTTTTACAGCACCATGGGCTGATTGCTTGTGAAGCGAATCTGGAAAAAGCACTGTGGTTGGCGCATGAAGTAGAAGTTCTGGCGCGCCTTTATCTGAGCACCCTGGCCATTGTTGATCCGGTTCCGGTGTTAGACGATGAGGAGATCGCGATTGTGCTGGAGAAATTCAAATCTTACGGATTACGAATTGAAGAGTAATTTCGCATAGCGAAAAGGAGAAATACGATGGCGAACAGAATGATTCTGAACGAAACGGCATGGTTTGGCCGGGGAGCTGTTGGTGCATTAACCGATGAAGTCATCCGTCGTGGTTATCGCAAGGCGCTGATTGTGACCGATGAGAATCTGGTGCGGTGCGGTGTTGTCGAGAAGGTGACGTCCCGGATGGACGCTGCAGGTCTGGCGTGGGAAATCTATTCAGGTGTTATTCCTAACCCAACCATTGCGGTGGTACAGGAAGGATTGGAGGTCTTTCAGCAAAGTGGCGCAGACTATTTGATAGCTATTGGCGGAGGCTCCCCGCAGGATACCTGTAAAGCGATTGGTATTATCAACAATAACCCTGAGTTTGCGGATGTACGCAGCCTCGAAGGGTTATCCCCGACGCGCTGCCCGAGCGTGCCGGTTATGGCTATCCCAACCACAGCAGGGACGGCGGCGGAAGTGACCATTAACTACGTGATCACGGATGAAGAAAACCGGCGTAAGTTTGTTTGTGTCGATCCACACGATATTCCGCAGGTGGCGTTTATCGATGCTGACATGATGGACGGCATGCCTGCGGCCTTAAAAGCGGCCACGGGTGTTGACGCCCTGACCCATGCCATTGAAGGATACATCACGCGAGCAGCGTGGGCGCTTACCGATGCGCTGCACATTAAAGCGATTGAAATTATTGCCGGGGCTTTACGCGGATCGGTCGCGGGCGACAGCCAGGCGGGCGAAGCGATGGCGCTGGGCCAGTACGTTGCCGGAATGGGTTTTTCCAACGTTGGCCTGGGATTAGTGCATGGCATGGCGCACCCGCTGGGCGCGTTTTATAACACCCCGCACGGCGTCGCGAATGCCATTTTGCTGCCGCATGTGATGCACTATAACGCCGAATATACCGGGGAGAAATTCCGCGATATCGCCCGGGTGATGGGCGTGAAGGTTGAAGGACTGACGCTGGCAGAAGCACGGAAAGCGGCAGTGGATGCGGTATTTGCCCTTAACCGTGATGTTGGGATCCCGCTGCACCTGCGCGATGTAGGCGTACGCAAAGAGGATATTCCTGCACTGGCGCAGGCTGCATTTGATGATGTCTGTACCGGGGGAAATCCGCGTGAAGCGAGCCTGGGCGATATCGTTGAGCTGTATCATACCGCCTGGTAACCACCCGGGGTTTATCCGGCCTACAGGGTTGTACGGTAAGTAGGCCGGATAAGGGGTTTTACCCACCATCCAGCAATAAGACTACCGCGCCAGCCGTAGCTGCTGTAAATTCCCGTCGATATGTAAGTCCGTTTGCAGTCGCGCGATATCCCGACACAGAAACGCCATTTCTTTATGCATCTCAAGTTTCTTGCGCCACTTTTCCGGGACCTTATCCAAATGTTCATACAGCGCTTCCAGCGTGGGGAACTGCGTCAGCAATTGCGTGGCGCTTTTCGGACCAATACCTGCGACCCCCGGTACTTTAGAACTGCTGATCCCAGCCAGCCCCCAGTAATCGGGCAGTTGTTGCGGCAGCACGCCGAACTCTTTCTCAATGAACGGCGCGTCCAGCCAGCGCTTCTGAAAATAGTCGCGAATACGCAGCGTCGGGGAGAGCAACTGACAGTAGCCTTTATCGGTGGAGACGATGGTGGCTTGATGTCCTGCCTGGCAGACCTTAATCGCCAGAGTAGCGGCTAAATCGTCGGCTTCATTACCGCTGGAGACCCAGCAGCAGACGCCGCGCTGTTCAAAAGCGGCGCGTAAGGCGGGCATTTCCTGATGCAAGTCCTCTGGCATTGGCGGCCGACCGGCTTTGTAGTCAGGCAGTCTTTGGTGACGCCAGCCGCTGTTGCGCGCTTCGTCATCAAAGACCGCCACGGCGTGCGTGGGCTGACTGTGCACAATTAATTGATCGAGCGCGTGCTGGCACGTCTCCACGCAGGGGGAGCCCTGTACGGCGTGAATACGGCGGATAAGATTCAGTGCATCGACAATGAGCAGGTGGACGGCCACGGTGTTCTCCCTAACAGATCAGTCCGTAGGGTAACATTCACGGCGGGGGGAGGCGAATATCTGAAATCAACATTTTGCCAGATGGCGGCTGACGCCTTATCCGGCCTACAAATGACAATGGAACTGTAGGCCGGATAAGTTGGGCTTTAATCGCAGGTGACAATCTTCATCGCCAGACCGCCGCGAGAGGTTTCGCGGTATTTGGCATTCATGTCTTTCCCGGTTTCGTACATGGTCTCGATGACTTTATCGAGGCACACACGCGGTTCACTGGTACGGCGCAGCGCCATACGCGCGGCGTTTACCGCTTTAACCGAAGCAATGGCATTACGCTCAATGCACGGTACCTGAACCTGGCCGGCAACCGGATCGCAGGTCAGACCCAGGTTGTGTTCCATACCGATTTCCGCCGCGATGCATACCTGCGTTGGGCTACCGCCCAGCAGCTCGGCCAGACCGGCAGCTGCCATGGAGCAGGCTACGCCGACTTCACCCTGACAGCCGACTTCGGCGCCAGAGATAGAGGCGTTCATCTTGTACAGCGAGCCGATGGCGCTCGCGACCAGCATGTAGCGTGCCAGCGAGTTAGCGTTCACTTCACGGATAAACTTGTCGTAGTACGCCAGCACGGCAGGAACAATCCCGCATGCGCCGTTGGTTGGCGCAGTCACCACGCGTCCACCGGCGGCGTTTTCTTCGTTGACGGCCAGCGCGAACATGTTGATCCAGTCAACAACCGCCATCGGGTCAGTGGTGGTTTTGTCACTGCTGACCAACATACGACGTAGCGCCGCCGCACGACGCGGAACGCGCAATTTACCCGGCAATACACCTTCGGTGGTGATACCGCGCTCAATCCCGCTACGCATCACTTCCCAGACGTTGGCAAAGTGCTGTTCCAGCTCTTCTTTGCTGTGCAGCGCCAGTTCGTTTTGCATCATCAGACCGGAAAGCGACAGGCCGGTTTCCTGGCAATGACGTTGCAAGTCCGCCGCGGATTTATACGGATACGGCACGTTTACCGGAGAGTTGTTCGGTAAACCAAAATGTTCTTCATCAACGATGAACCCACCGCCAATGGAATAGTAAGTCTGGCTGTAAATGGCTTTTTCGCCCGCCAGTGCGGTAATACGCATCCCGTTTTCGTGCAGGGACAGATTGTCCGTATGGAAATTCATGCACTTGTCGACCGGGAATTCGACCTCATGTTGACCGTCCGCCAGCAGCAAACGCCCATGAGTGTTCACATCCTGGATAAAGGCCGGGATGGCATCAATGTCTACGGTATCCGGCAGATTACCCGCCAGACCCATAATAATCGCGATGTCGGTATGGTGACCTTTGCCCGTCAGGGACAAAGAGCCATAAACATCAACCACTACGCGGGTTACGTCAGTGAGAATTCCGCGTGCAATCAGGTCATCCGTGAATTGTTTGCCTGCTTTCATCGGGCCAACAGTATGGGAGCTGGAAGGGCCAATGCCGATTTTGAAAATATCGAATACGCTAATCATGAGGCGTCCATTGTGTATCGAGGTGCGCCGCCCCGAGGAGCGGCGCAGGGGAATTAACTGAACAGAGAGTAGAAAATAGCGGAGATAGCGATCAGGCCCATAATCACAACGAAGACGTTGCTGATATGGCCGCTGTATTTACGCATTGCCGGTACTTTCTGAATTGCATACATCGGCATCAGGAACAGAATCATCGCGATGATTGGGCCACCCAGGGTCTCAATCATACCGAGGATGCTCGGGTTCAGCGTTGCCACAATCCAGGTGGTTACCAGCATGAACAGCGCAGTGATTTTGTTCAGTTTGTTGATTTCGATGGTTTTGCCTTTGCCGCGCAGAGACTTAATCACCATCCCGTTGAAGCCTTCACGTGCGCCCAGGTAGTGGCCGAGGAAGGATTTGGTGATAGCGATCATCGCGATGATCGGTGCCATCCAGGCAATAATCGGCGCGTTAAAGTGGTTCGCCAGGTAAGACAGGATAGAGATGTTCTGCTCTTTCGCTGCGGCCAGATCTGCCGGAGTCAGGCTGAATACACAGCTGAAGACGAAGAACATAACGGTCAGTACCATCATGATGTGAGCGAATGCCAGAATCTTGGAGCATTTCTTCTCAGCTTCATCACCGTACTCTTCACGCTTCGCCACGGCGAAGGAGGAGATGATCGGGGAGTGGTTAAAGGAGAACACCATTACCGGAATCGCCAGCCACAGGGTCAACAGCAGGCCGTTGCCGGTGGTTGCCGCAGAGTCAAAAGACATGGTTTCCAGAATCGCACCGCTCCACTGAGGGATCAGATACAGCGCCAGCAGCATCAGGGCGGCAACAAACGGGAATACCAGGATGCTCATCGCCTTAACGATCATCTGCTCACCGAAGCGCACGATGGTCATCATACCGACAATCAGGATCAGAGACAGAATGGCACGCGGCGGCGGAGTAATCGCCAGCTGGTGAGCCAGGAAGCTTTCAACGGTGTTGGTGATTGCTACGCTGTAAACCAACAGAATCGGGTAGATAGCGAAGAAGTAGAGCAGGGTAATCAGTTTACCCGCGCCAACGCCAAAGTGTTCTTCTACAACTTCAGTAATGTCTTCACCCGGATTTTTACCGGACAACACGAAGCGGGTCAGGCCACGGTGTGCAAAGAAGGTCATCGGGAAGGCAAGGATCGCCATGATGATCAGCGGGATCATACCGCCTACACCTGCGTTAATCGGCAGGAACAATACACCCGCGCCAATCGCCGTGCCGTAAAGGCCCAGCATCCACATGGTATCTGTCTTGCGCCATGCGCTGCGGGTCTGACCCGTAACGATAGTGCTGGTTTGAGTGTTTTCCATCTATTTCTCCTGGAGGAAGCTTAAAAAGTCGGGTTTGGGGTCAATCCGATGAGAAAGAACCCGACTGTAAATCGAAATTCGTTGAGCGATTTTTTATATAATTTTTCGCCGTAATAATTTGCGGGCGGAAAGATACATTTTAGTAATGAATGTATCAGTGATCGCGATCCCAAATGCAATAATCCACCTTTTATGTGGATAAATTTGGACCATTAATCTGTTAAAAAATAGTCAAAGCGAATTTACGGGCGCAGAGGCTAACATTAACGACATATCTCATGAAAGCGAAGGCGCGAAGATACGAGCGTTGCGCTGTAAAAACTGTTGTTTTTAGAGGATTTTGGCGACTAATAATAATTTCCTAAGATAAATGACGGTTGGTTTTTAAAGGTAATCGTTTGCGTGGCGCGTTATATTTAACGACATATCATTGGTATTTATATAATCGTCTGAGCTATGTGACTGGTATCACTAAAAAAAGCCGGGAGGCGCATGCGCCAAACCCGGCTTTGATATGGACAAAATTGTCACCGCGGTAGCGTCTGCTATCGGGTGTTGAAGGTCAGGCGCAGATCTCGTAGCAAGGGATGTACGCGGAGCCTGGCAACTTCATGCGATGCTGCGCAACGAAGCCCTGCAGGAGATCGTCCATGCGGCGCATCATTTCGCGGTCACCGTGGATTTTGTACGGGCCAAACTCTTCGATGGCGCGAATGCCGACCTCCTTCACGTTACCGGCCACAATACCCGAGAATGCACGACGCAGGTCGGCCGCCAGAACTTCAACGGGTTGATCCGGATACAGTTTCAGGTTAGCCATGTTTTCATGGGACGGCTCGAACGGCATCTGCAAATCAGGTGCGATACGAATCGACCAGTTAAAACTGTAGGCATCTCCGGTGTCGCGACGGTTCTCTTTTACCAGCGGCATCGCTTTTTTCATTAAACGCGCAACTTCCGCCGCATCGTCAATGATAATGCGATAGTGTCGGCGGGCTTCTTCCCCCAGCGTGTGCACGATAAATTCGTCCAGCACGCGGAAGTAATCGGCACTCTCTTTTGGTCCGGTCAAAATCAGCGGTAGCACCTGATCTTTGTTTGCCGGGTTCATCAGGATCCCCAGCAGATACAACAGCTCTTCCGCAGTCCCGACACCACCCGGGAAGATGATAATACCGTGGGCGATACGCACGAACGCTTCCAGACGTTTTTCAATGTCCGGCATGATGATCAGTTCGTTAACCAGCGGGTTAGGCGGCTCAGCGGCGATGATTGACGGTTCGGTCATACCAATAAAGCGGCTGTCTTTGTAACGCTGCTGGGCGTGACCGACCGCAGCGCCTTTCATTGGCGCTTCCATCGCTCCCGGACCGCAGCCGGTACAGATGTTCAACTCACGCAGGCCCAACTGGGTGCCGACGCGACGCGCATACAGGTATTCATTTTCGTTGATTGAGTGACCGCCCCAGCAGACAACCATGTTCGGCGCTTCACCGACGTGTAGCGCCCGGGCGTTACGCAGGATCGAGAACACCAGGTTGGTAATATGCACCGAACTTTCGAGATCCAGATGCTGAAAACGACCCGCGTTATGGATCTGACCATTGACGAACAGAATGTCGCGCAGCACGGCAAAAAGGTTGGCTTGTAGCGCACGAATGATGCGCCCATCAACAAACGCATCTTCAGGCGGATTAATCAGTTCCAGCTTCACGCCTCGTTCGCGGCGCAGCACGTTAATGTCGAAACTTTCAAAGCGGGACAGCAGTTCTTTGCTGTTGTCGGTCAGACTGCCGGAGTTCAGAACGGCAAGTGAACAGTTACGAAACAGTTGATACAGGTCGCTGCTGGCCGTGCGTTTAAGTAATTCGACTTCCAGCTGCGACAACATGTCCATTGAGCCAAGTGGGCTAATATGTGTAATCAAGTAGACTCCTTATGGGACGCAAAACGTCATTCCCTGGTAGTTACAATAGCCCTGGCTGATGGCCTTTCACAACCTTGCGCGCGGAATCCGACACGCAAAATTGAGAAAAAAGATTACTGACGTACCAGTCGGCCCGTAGCTGGCGTGAAATCGGTATTGGTGCGCCATGGGTTAATGTCCAGACCACCACGCCGCGTGTAGCGCGCGTAGACGCTCAGTTTCTCCGGCTGGCAGAAGCGCAGAATGTCATTGAAAATGCGCTCCACGCACTGCTCGTGAAATTCATTATGGTGGCGGAAGGAGACCAGATAACGCAGCAGCTTCTCCCTGTCGATTTTGCGTCCACGATACTGAATTTGTATGGAGCCCCAGTCGGGCTGGTGGGTGATCAGACAGTTGGATTTCAGCAGGTGGCTGACCAGCGTCTCTTCCACCGCTTTTTCGCCGCTCACGGCATTTTCCAGATAGTCGGTGCTGAACTGGTAGTTATCAATGACGATATCCTGATTATCGATACAGGTGCCGTTAAAATGGGCAATCGGTTGTCCTTCCAGCTCGTCAAGGCGGTATAGCGCCACGCTGACATCGCCCTGAGCGCAGGCGCGCAGATCGTTTTCCAGCGTCTGGCGTACCGCCTCCCAGGAGTCAAAACGCGTCTGGTTAAAACTGTTCAGGTACAGCTTAAAGCTTTTCGATTCAATCAGATTTACGCTGGTGTAATCCAGCTCCACATGACCGACCGCAACCTGCGGTAAGCCGTTAGCATTCAGCCATGACAGTTCATACAGCGTCCAGATGTCGGCTCCGTGGAAAGGCAAATTATCGGCCTTTAAATCCAGCGGGTCGCGGTTGAGGCTGCGCGGAACGCCTTGCAACAGACTGGCATCGTAATTGTCCCGATAATCCGTTGATTTACCGAGAGTCAGGCCGTCAAGCGCCCGATGATTTTCATAAGAAGACATGTTTCACCGTCATAAACCAGATACACTATGCGACAAGTGTATCCTGGCTTTTGTGAAGAGAGAAATCAGTGGACGAATTGACAGTGCAGGCGTTGACAGCCTTTACGACGCGTTATTGCGACGCGTGGCATGACAAAAACAACAGCTGGCCGCTCAGCGAAGAGCTGTATGGTGTACCGTCACCGTGCATCATTTCTTCCACTAACGATTCGGTTTACTGGCAACCGCAGCCTTTTGTCGGTGAAAAAAACGTCAATGCGGTTGAACGTGCCTTTGACATTGTGATACAACCTGCCGTTCACGCTTTTTACACCACCCAGTTTGCTGGGGATATGCACGCGCAGTTTGCGAATGAAAAGCTGACGTTGCTGCAAACCTGGAGTGAGGATGACTTCAGGCGCGTTCAGGAAAACCTGATTGGTCACCTGGTTACGCAAAAGCGACTCAAGCTCTCGCCTACGCTTTTCATTGCCACTCAGGACAACGAACTTGATGTCATCTCGGTGTGCAACCTGTCCGGTGAAGTTTGCAAAGAAACGCTGGGCACCCGTCAACGAACGGTGCTGGCAGCCTCGCTTGCGGAATTCCTCACTCAACTTAAGCCAGTTCTGTAATCCTGTTTGCCCTTAATCGTGTGAGAGATCTCTTACAAACCCTGTAGGACATTGCCAGGTAATAAGTGAAGACTTAATGAATTGAAAAACTATTAATTACTTACAATTCAACTTGTTAGTATTTTATTGTCAACTTTCATATGAAAATTACCTTAAGTGTTTGTCTGTAAGTATCTTGTAAGACAAAGCGAAACAGGCGATTCTATATCTGTCGACAAGGAGTCGCACAACGAAGTGAACATCAGGATGATGGCTCTTCGGCAGGACACACCAGGATGGTGTTACAAGGACAGGCTTCAGGATGAAGCAAAGCGGAAAGCGCGGGATGCGTTAAAGGACACCTCCAGGATGGAGAATGAGAGCCGGTCAGGATGTTCGGCGGGTCAGGATGGCCAGGACACTTCAGGATGAAGTTTTCACATCGGGGTGATGTGAGCAGGATGCAAAAGTTCAGGATGAACAAGGTCGCAAGACCACAGGAAAAGTTGTCACGGATGAGCAGGGAGCACCAAAAGTAGCTGGAATGCTGCGAAACGAACCGGGAGCACTGTTTTTACAGTGCTCCCTTTTTTTATTTCCTCTTCACTAGTGCTATTCTTCGCGCCAGATTTTTCATCATTGAGGTTAATTTCATGACGACTCATGACCGTGTGCGCCAGCAGTTACACGCGCTTGAAGCGCTACTGCGTGAACATCATCACTGGCGGATGGACGAGCCAGAGGAGCATTTGTTTACCAGCACGCAGCCTTTTTGTATGGATACCATGGAGCCGGTCGAATGGCTGCAGTGGGTGTTGATTCCCCGCATGCATAGCCTGCTTGATAATGCGCAGCCGCTGCCGCAGGCTTTTGCCATCGCACCGTATTACGAAATGGCGCTGACGGCCGATCACCCGCAACGCGACATTCTCCTGACGGCATTGCAGGAACTGGATGCGCTATTTACAAGTGATAACGCCTGATGCTGGAGATCCTCTATCAGGACGAATGGCTGGTTGCGGTCAATAAACCTTCTGGTTGGCTGGTTCACCGCAGTTGGCTCGACCGCGATGAGAAAGTGGTGGTGATGCAAACGGTGCGCGACCAGATTGGTCAGCACGTGTTTACCGCCCACCGGCTCGACAGACCGACCTCCGGCGTGCTGCTGATGGGGCTGTCCAGCGAAGCCGGGCGTTTGCTGTCTCAGCAGTTTGAACATCATCAAATGCAGAAACGCTATCATGCGATTGTGCGTGGCTGGCTGATGGACGACGCCGTGCTGGATTACCCGCTGGTGGAAGAGCTGGATAAGATAGCCGATAAATTTGCCCGCGAGGATAAAGAGCCGCAGCCTGCGGTCACCCATTATCGCGGTCTGGCGACGGTTGAAATGCCGGTGGCGACCGGGCGCTATCCCACCACCCGTTACGGGCTGGTGGAGCTGGAGCCTCAGACCGGTCGTAAGCACCAGCTCAGACGCCATTTGGCTCACTTGCGCCATCCGATAATTGGCGACAGCAAGCATGGTGATTTACGGCAAAACCGCAGCGCCGCAGAGCATTTCGGCTGTCAGCGCTTGATGCTGCATGCTAGTCAGCTTGAGCTGACTCATCCCTTTACTGGCGAACCGCTGGTTATTCGCGCCGGGCTGGATGAGGTCTGGATGCAGGCGTTATCACAGTTTGGCTGGCGCGGACTTCTCCCTGAGAATGAAAGGGTTGAGTTCAGCGGGCTGTCAGGTCAGGATGAACAGATAGATTCTTAAGTCCCTGGAGATAAAGGTTATGGCGGAAATTGGAATTTTTGTCGGCACGATGTATGGAAACGCGCTGTTGGTTGCCGAAGAGGCCGAGGCGATTTTAACTGCGCAGGGCCATAAAGCCACGGTATTTGAAGACCCGGAGCTTACCGACTGGCAGGCTTATCAGGATAAATATGCATTGGTGGTGACCTCAACGACCGGGCAGGGCGATCTGCCGGATAGCATTGTGCCGCTGTTTCAGGGAATCAAAGATAATCTCGGTTTCCAGCCTAATCTGCGTTATGGCGTCATTGCGCTTGGCGACAGCAGCTACGTTAATTTTTGCAATGGCGGCAAGCAGTTCGATGCGCTGTTACAGGAACAAAGCGCGCAGCGCGTAGGTGAAATGCTGCTGATTGATGCCAGCGAGCATCCTGAACCGGAAAGCGAATCTAATCCCTGGGTAGAAAACTGGGGAACCTTGCTTAAATAATCCCTCGCCCGCACGGGCATGCAACCCCACTCATTAGAAAACCGTAGGCCGGGTCAGGCGAAGCCGCCACCCGGCAATAAAACCCCAATTACGTGAACTAACTTCCACTGCTTTGGGCTTATGCCCCAAACAACTTCTCACTGCCTCCCTAATGTTGTGTTCATGCACGGTGAGGGAAAGTGGCACTCCTTCATATACTTTTCCCGTCAGTTCCCGGAATGGCAGCGAGTCAGAATAAAACGGCCCTGAGCTGTACCAAAACTGCCACACACTAACCTCTCATTCTGATCACCCTACAGGTGCTGTACAGAATGAACTGGCGCAAGCCAGGATTCAGGAGTGCAACAATGAGTTCATTAAGTCAGGCGGCGAGCAGCGCGGAAAAACGCACTAACGCTCGCTACTGGATAGTGGTGATGCTGTTTATCGTCACATCCTTCAACTACGGCGATCGCGCCACCTTATCCATTGCCGGTTCGGAGATGGCCAAAGACATTGGCCTGGATGCGGTAGGCATGGGGTATGTATTCTCCGCTTTCTCATGGGCGTATGTCATCGGCCAGATTCCCGGCGGCTGGTTGCTCGATCGCTTCGGCTCCAAACGTGTTTATTTTTGGTCCATTTTTATCTGGTCCATGTTTACCCTGCTGCAGGGCTTCGTCGATATCTTTAGCGGCTTTGGAATTATCGTCGCGCTGTTTACCCTGCGTTTCCTCGTGGGGTTAGCCGAAGCCCCCTCCTTCCCCGGCAACAGTCGTATTGTGGCGGCGTGGTTCCCGGCGCAGGAAAGGGGCACGGCGGTCGCTATCTTTAACTCGGCGCAATACTTTGCCACCGTTATCTTCGCACCAATCATGGGTTGGCTGACCCATGAAGTGGGTTGGTCACATGTGTTCTTCTTTATGGGCGGTCTCGGGATTGTTATCAGCTTTATCTGGTTAAAGGTGATTCATGAACCAAACCAGCATCCGGGCGTAAACCAAAAAGAGCTGGAGTACATTGCCGAAGGTGGGGCGCTGATCAATATGGATCAGGCGGCCGCCAAAGCTAAAGTACCGTTCAGCGTGAAGTGGGGGCAGATCAAACAGCTGCTGGGTTCACGGATGATGATTGGTATTTATATCGGCCAATACTGCATTAACGCGCTGACCTACTTCTTTATCACCTGGTTCCCGGTTTATCTGGTGCAGGCGCGTGGTATGTCTATTCTGAAAGCCGGCTTTGTTGCCTCGGTCCCGGCCATTTGCGGATTTGCGGGCGGCGTGCTCGGCGGCATTATTTCCGACTGGTTGATGCGCCGTACCGGTTCACTGAATATCGCGCGTAAAACGCCAATCGTCATGGGGATGCTGTTATCGATGGTGATGGTGTTCTGTAACTACGTCAACGTCGAGTGGATGATCATTGGCTTTATGGCGCTGGCCTTCTTCGGCAAAGGCATCGGCGCGTTGGGATGGGCGGTGATGGCCGACACCGCGCCAAAAGAGATCAGCGGTCTGAGCGGCGGCCTGTTCAATATGTTTGGCAACATTTCCGGCATCGTCACGCCAATTGCCATTGGCTACATTGTGGGCACTACCGGCTCGTTTAACGGCGCGTTGATTTACGTAGGGGTACATGCGCTGATTGCTGTCGTCAGTTATCTGGTGCTGGTGGGGGATATTAAACGTATCGAACTGAAACCTGTCGCAGGACAATGACGATGACAACACAATCGAGTCCCGTTATTACCGATATGAAGGTCATCCCAGTGGCCGGGCATGACAGCATGCTGCTCAATATTGGCGGTGCGCATAACGCATATTTTACCCGCAATATCGTGGTGCTCACCGATAACGCTGGCAATACCGGGGTTGGTGAAGCGCCGGGCGGTGAAGTGATTTATCAGACGCTGGTGGATGCAATCCCACAGGTGTTGGGACAGGAAGTCGCGCGTCTGAATAAAGTGGTTCAGCAGGTGCATAAAGGCAACCAGGCCGCTGATTTTGACACTTTCGGTAAAGGCGCCTGGACCTTTGAACTGCGGGTTAATGCGGTGGCCGCGCTGGAGGCCGCATTGCTCGATCTGCTGGGCAAGGCGCTGAATGTTCCGATTTGTGAACTGTTAGGGCCGGGCAAGCAGCGCGATGCGGTCACTGTGCTCGGCTATCTGTTCTACGTAGGCGATCGCACGAAGACCGATCTGCCGTATCTGGAAAGCACGCCGGGCAACCATGAATGGTACCGCCTGCGTCACCAGCAAGCGATGACCCCGGATGCGGTGGTGCGTCTGGCGGAAGCCTCGCAGGATCGCTACGGTTTTAAAGATTTCAAACTCAAAGGCGGCGTACTGCCAGGCGAGCAGGAAATCGACACCGTACGCGCGCTGAAAAAAAGCTTCCCGGATGCGCGTATTACGGTTGATCCCAACGGCGCCTGGCTGCTGGATGAAGCCATCTCTCTGTGTAAAGGGCTGAACGATGTTCTGACTTATGCCGAAGATCCGTGCGGGGCTGAGCAGGGTTTTTCTGGCCGCGAAGTGATGGCGGAGTTCCGCCGTGCTACCGGGCTGCCGGTCGCAACGAACATGATCGCCACCAACTGGCGTGAGATGGGCCATGCGGTAATGCTGAACGCTGTGGATATTCCGCTGGCCGATCCGCACTTCTGGACCCTTTCCGGCGCGGTGCGCGTGGCACAGTTATGCGATGACTGGGGCCTGACCTGGGGCTGCCATTCCAACAACCATTTTGATATTTCGCTGGCGATGTTTACCCACGTTGGCGCAGCGGCACCGGGCAACCCGACGGCTATCGACACCCACTGGATCTGGCAGGAGGGCGATTGCCGTCTGACCAAAAATCCGCTGGAGATTAAAAACGGAAAAATTGCGGTACCTGATGCGCCCGGTTTGGGCGTGGAGCTGGACTGGGATCAGATACAGATAGCCCATGAGGCCTATAAGGCGCTGCCCGGCGGCGCGCGTAATGATGCAGGCCCAATGCAGTATCTGATTCCCGGATGGACTTTTGACCGTAAACGTCCCGTTTTCGGCCGCCACTAATTTTGAATAAGGATTTAATTATGAGCGCACAATTTACTACCCCCGTCGTGACCTCTATGCAGGTGATCCCGGTTGCGGGCCATGACAGCATGCTGATGAACCTGAGCGGTGCCCATGCCCCGTTCTTTACACGTAATATTGTGATTATTAAAGATAACTCTGGTCATACCGGGGTAGGGGAAATTCCTGGCGGCGAAAAAATTCGTCAGACCCTGGAAGATGCCATTCCGCTGGTGGTGGGTAAAACGCTGGGTGAGTACAAAAACGTGCTGAACGCGGTACGCAATACGTTTGCCGATCGTGATGCCGGTGGCCGTGGTTTGCAGACCTTCGATTTACGTACCACTATTCATGTGGTTACCGGGATCGAAGCGGCGATGTTGGATCTGTTAGGTCAGCATCTGGGCGTCAACGTCGCGTCTCTGCTGGGCGATGGTCAGCAGCGTAGCGAAGTCGAAATGCTGGGTTATCTGTTCTTCGTTGGCAACCGTAAAGCGACGCCGCTGCCGTATCAAAGCCAGCCGGATGAGAAATGCGATTGGTATCGCCTGCGTCATGAAGAGGCGATGACCCCGGATGCGGTAGTACGTCTGGCGGAAGCCGCGTATGAGAAATATGGTTTCAACGACTTCAAACTGAAAGGCGGCGTACTGGCCGGGGAAGAAGAAGCGGAATCTATTGTCGCGCTGGCGAAACGCTTTCCACAGGCGCGCGTCACGCTCGATCCCAACGGCGCATGGTCGCTGAATGAAGCGATTAAAATTGGTAAGTACCTGAAAGGATCGCTGGCCTATGCGGAAGATCCGTGCGGCGCCGAGCAGGGCTTCTCCGGTCGTGAAGTGATGGCGGAGTTCCGTCGAGCTACTGGCTTGCCGACCGCCACCAATATGATCGCCACCGACTGGCGACAAATGGGGCATACGCTGTCGTTGCAGTCCGTGGATATCCCGCTGGCGGACCCGCACTTCTGGACGATGCAGGGTTCTGTTCGCGTGGCGCAGATGTGTCATGAGTTCGGGCTGACCTGGGGCTCTCACTCTAACAACCACTTTGATATTTCGTTGGCGATGTTTACTCATGTCGCGGCGGCAGCGCCTGGGAAAATTACCGCTATCGATACCCACTGGATCTGGCAGGAAGGTAACCAGCGGCTGACCAAAGAACCTTTTGCAATCAAGGGCGGTATGGTGCAGGTTCCGGCGAAACCGGGCCTGGGCGTGGAGCTGGATATGGATCAGGTGATGAAAGCGCATGAGCTGTATCAGCAACATGGACTGGGTGCACGTGATGATGCGATGGGAATGCAGTATCTGATCCCGAACTGGACGTTTGATAATAAGCGCCCGTGCATGGTACGCTAAGCGAACTGGGACCGCTCCCATAAATGGAGCGGTTTTCCTCCTGGTGTATGCTTAACACAGTCAACATGCGTAAGGATGCTTTATGAAAATAGTGATCGCACCGGATTCCTATAAGGAAAGTATGAGTGCGCTTGAAGTGGCAACGGCTATTGAACTGGGATTCCGTGAGATTTGGCCTGAGGCGGAATACGTGAAGATCCCGGTTGCGGATGGCGGCGAGGGAACGGTCGAAGCGATGGTTGCCGCAATGCAAGGTCACCTTGTGCATGTTAATGTTACCGGCCCTTTGGGCAATACAATTCAGGCTTTTTATGGTTTATCCGGCGATGAGCGCTCGGCGTTTATTGAAATGGCAGCCGCCAGCGGGCTGGAGCAGGTTCCTGCGAATTTACGCGATCCGCTGAAAACCACCTCCTGGGGAACCGGGGAGCTAATTCGTCATGCGCTGGATGCGGGCGTGGAACATATCATCATCGGGATTGGCGGTAGCGCCACCAATGATGGCGGTGCTGGTATGGTGCAGGCGCTGGGCGCAAGGTTGCTGGATGCGCAAGATGAAGATATTGCCCATGGCGCGATGGGCCTGGAATCGCTCGCCCGAATTGATATCTCGCAGTTAGATCCGCGTCTTGCCGGATGCCGTATCGAGGTGGCCTGCGACGTCACTAACCCGTTGACCGGTAAAGAAGGAGCCTCAGTGGTCTTTGGTCCACAAAAGGGGGCGACGGCGGAGATGATTCCGCGTCTTGATCGGGCGCTTACGCACTATGCGCAACTGATCGCGCGCGATCTGGACGTAAATGTGCTGGAGCTGGCCGGCGGTGGCGCTGCTGGCGGCATGGGGGCGGCGCTGTATGCGTTTTGCGGCGCACAGCTACGCCGCGGTATTGAGATCGTGACGGATGCGTTACGCCTGGATGCCTGCGTTGCGGATGCGGACTTAGTGGTGACGGGGGAAGGGCGTATCGATAGCCAGACTATTCACGGTAAGGTTCCGGTTGGCGTGGCGAAGATCGCAAAGCGTTACAACAAACCGGTGATCGGCATTGCCGGTAGCCTGACGGCGGATGTCGGTGTCGTACATGAGCATGGGCTGGATGCGGTTTTTAGCGTCATCTATACCATTTGTTCGCTGGATGAGGCGCTGAAGAATGCGAGTGAGAACGTACGAATGACGGCGCGCAACGTGGCTGCGACGCTGAAAGCGGGCCAACTGTTACGCTGAGTTGTAGGCCGGATAGGGCGGTCACGCCGCCATCCGGCGAATATCAGCCCAACAACTTCTTCGCTTCGCGCGCAACGTTGTCCATTTCATCCAGCAGCTCTAAAAATTCAGGCTCCAGCTCTTCTTCTTTAGTCCCGCTACGTAATTGTTGCTCAATGAGCTGGCACAGGTTTTTCATGCGGGGGACGCCGCTATAGCCGCAACTACCGTGCAGCTTATGAATCATATCCACCAGACCTTCAGGGTTTTCGCCTACCAGCTGTTCTTCAATTTTGTTGCGCACTTCGGGTAGGAAATCGAGCAGCATTTGCAGCATATCCCGCGCCAGATCGTTTTTCCCCGCGGCTTGTCTTAATGCCAGTTGCCAGTCGAGCGTGGTATTCAGATTGACGACCGGCTCCAGAGGTTCAACCGCGAGCGCCCGAAGCGATGTGGTCGCGCCAGGTTTGTAGCGTAACAGGAGATTGTGCAGCTTATCTTCTTCGATAGGCTTCGCCAGGTAATCGTTCATCCCGGCGCTGAGTAGCTTCTCTTTTTGCCCCGCCATGGCATGCGCGGTAACCGCAATAACCGGCGTTTGTTGTTGATGAGGCAACTGGTGGATCAGCTCGCAGGCGCGAATACCGTCCATGTCGGGCATCTGAATATCCATCAGGATCAGATCAAACTGCATCTGTTTGGCACGATCCACCGCCTGGTGTCCACTGTCGCAGAGCACGACGTGCTGTACCTTATCTTCCAGCAGTGCGCCAATCAGCTTGAGGTTTGCCGGGTTGTCGTCCACCGCCATAACGGTCATGGCAATTTTGCTCTCATCTGGCAACGGCTGATCCGCGCTGTAGTTCAACTGGCAATACTCTGTCAGCGCAGGCAGCAGACGGGTTGAGGTGAGAGGCTTCAACAGACACGCCGCTGCGCCGCCTTGTTTCAATTTCTCGGCGTTAATCTGTGCGTGACAGGGCAGGGCTAATAACAGGAAATCGGTCATCGCCGCTGCGCTTGCCAACCGCTCATGTTGCATGGTGAGCGGTTCGCGTAAAGTGACCGGAATGCCAATCAGCAGAATATCGTAGTGATCCTTCGGCAGCCCGGAGAATGAAGGGCTGTAAATCACCTCCAGCGGCGTTTCACTTAATATATCTAACGTGCATTGCGCGGCAGTGGCGTTAGGTTCGACATAGGCCAGTCGTTTACCCGCAAGGCACCGGGTTGTCGAGCGATCGATGAGAACGTTAGGGTTGAGATCGAGACTGATATGGAACCAGAAGGTGGAGCCCCGGTTCGGCTGGCTGTGGAAGGAAATATCCCCGCCCATTTCGTTGACCAGTTTTTGCGTAATGACCAGACCCAGTCCGGTACCGCCATGGCGGCGGGAAATACTGGCGTCCGCCTGACGGAAGGCCTGGAACAGGCGTGACTGATCGCGCTCAGGGATGCCGATTCCGGTATCGCGGATTTGCACTTCAATTTGCACTTTCGTGTTACTGAGGGCGCGTTTCTCGACCAGAATGTCGATATTACCGCCCTCGGTAAATTTGATGGCATTGCCGACCAGATTGGTAATGACCTGCTGTAAGCGCAGCGGGTCGCCGATGACGTTGTCCGGCACATCATTCTTAATATTCAGCGTCAGCTCAAGCCCTTTATCATGGGATGAGTGCGCTAACAGCGTGACGACGTCATCCAGCGTGCTGCGAAGCGGGAACGGAATGCTTTCCAGAATGAGCTTGCCCGCTTCCAGTTTGGAGAAGTCGAGCACATCATTGATGATGGCCAGCAGATTGTTGGCCGATCGCTCAATCGTATTCAGGTGATCGCGCTGCGTGGTGTTAAGCTCGGTTTTCAGCGTCAGGCGCGTAAAGCCAATCACGCCATTCAGCGGGGTGCGTAGCTCGTGCGACATGTTAGCCAGAAACTCAGACTTAATTCGGGCCGCCTCCTGGGCGCGTTTTTTCGCCAGATCCAGTTCGACGTTCTGGATTTCCATCTGCTCCAGCGTTTCACGCAGGTCGGAAGTCGCCTGATCGATATTGTGCTGCATCTCTTCATGGTAGGCTGCAAGAGACATCGCCATCGAGTTGATACCGTTTTTGAGCATATCCAGCTCGCCCAGCATGAAACCTTCCACACGGCTGTCGAGCTGCCCTCTACGTATACGGTCAACGGTATTCACCATGTTGCGAATCGGGCCGGTTACGTCGCGCATCAGACGCCAGCCGAAAATTAACGCAATACCAATACAAAACAGCATCATTACGCTGGAGATAAAGATCTCTTTATATTGCTGCAGTCGAACCGACTTGAGGTCCAGCTCAAGCGCTACATACCCCAGCATGTTTTGCGTATTTTTGGCGTCGCTTATGGCAGATTCATCCGGCGAATAGCTTTCCGATATAATTGGCGTTCGTAGGATCATGATATCCCCGAGCCGGGTGACGCTCAGCTTACGGGGAAACGGTGAACCGGTCGCCAGCTGCATTTCAGATGGATCGAGATGAAAATTGGAGGTGACAAACAGCCGGTTATTCTCGTCATAGACAGAAATTGCCCGCACGATATCGGAATGGCGGCGATGCAGTACGCTGATAAGCTGGCCAATGGATTCCCTGTTTTGCAGGTTCATGCCATATTCGCTGGAGACCGCCAGTGGCTCTATGATGCTGGCGCCGGCATCTTCCAGTTGACGCTGCAAGTCGTTATAGCGATGCACAACAAAAAAGATACTGAGCAGCAAACCAATCAGGACGGTCGGGGCCAGGATCAGAATCATCATGCGTGCGCGCAGGCTGTAGTTGGTCATGGAGTTCCGTTATGGGACAATTAGGGTCACACTGTTAAATAGAGAAATATCTCGTCGATGGCGCAATTCTACTCTGCAAAACGACGCGTGACGACGCGTCAGATCATAACCGTTACCGTCAATGACCTCGATCCTTTTGGTCAGGGCGTCGCTCGCCATAACGGAAAGGCGTTGTTTATACCGGAATTGCTACCCCAGGAAAGCGCAGAGGTGGTGATTACCGAAGATAAAAAACAGTTCGCCCGCGCGCAAGTAAAACGACGTTTAAACGACAGCCCGCAGCGTGAAGTGCCACGTTGCCCGCATTTTGGCGTCTGTGGCGGTTGCCAGCAGCAGCACGCCAGCATCCCGTTGCAGCAGCGTAGCAAAAGCGCGGCGTTAGCGCGTTTAATGAAATGTGAAGTGTCGGATATTATCGCTGATACCCCGTGGGGCTATCGTCGTCGCGCACGTTTGAGTCTGAACTATCGGTCAAAAGAACAAAAGTTGCAGATGGGATTCCGCAAATCCGGTTCCAGCGACATTATTGATGTCAAACAATGCCCTATTCTGGTGCCCCAACTTGAAGCGCTGTTGCCCCACATCAGGGCGTGTCTGGAGAGTTTGCAAGGGTTACGTCATCTCGGTCATGTTGAGCTGGTGCAGGCAGGGAGCGGAACCCTGATGATTTTACGCCACACGGCGCCTTTGAGTGCGGCGGATAAAGAAAAACTGGAATGCTTTTCGCATTCTCAGGGGCTGTCTTTGTTTCTGGCCCCGCAAAGCGAGATACTTGAATCAGTATCAGAAGAATCGCCCTGGTATGACTCAAATGGACTACGGTTAAGCTTCAGCCCGCGTGATTTTATTCAGGTCAATGCAGGGGTAAACCAAAAAATGGTCGCCTGTGCGCTGGAATGGCTGGATGTGCGACCTGAAGATCGCGTGCTCGATCTGTTCTGCGGTATGGGGAATTTCACCCTGCCGCTGGCAGTAAGGGCAGCAAGCGTGGTAGGGGTTGAAGGGGTTCCGGCGCTGGTCGAAAAAGCCCGGGAAAACGCGCTGAATAACGGATTACACAACGTGACATTCTTTCATGAAAACCTTGAGGAAGATGTTACCCGGCAGCCGTGGGCGAAAAACGGATTCGACAAAGTATTGCTCGATCCTGCGCGTGCGGGGGCTGCCGGTGTAATGCAACATATTATAAAATTAGAACCTATACGCGTTGTTTATGTATCCTGTAACCCTGCAACGCTGGCTCGTGACAGCGACGCTTTGCTCAACGCGGGATATGCCATACGGCGACTGGCGATGCTCGATATGTTCCCGCACACTGGACACCTGGAATCAATGGTCCTGTTTGAGCGTTTGTAATGAAATTTGTACCCATTGGATTTCGGGTTGTAATGCAGCATGAAAGACAATGGGTAAGGCTTGTCGACTTCGACAGGCCTGGCCCCTAAAGGAGAGGACAATGGTTGCGGTAAGAAGTGCACATATAAATAAAGCTGGTGAGTTTGATCCCAAGAAATGGATCGCGAGTCTGGGAATCTCCAGCCAGCAGTCGTGTGAACGCTTAGCCGAAACCTGGGCGTACTGCCAGCAGCAAACACAGGGACATCCTGATGCAGATCTGCTGTTATGGCGTGGCGTGGAGATGGTAGAAATACTCTCTATGTTGAGTATGGACATCGACACACTGCGTGCAGCAATGCTGTTTCCTCTGGCGGATGCCAACGTGGTCAGTGAGGATATCCTGCGTGAAAGCGTGGGTAAATCGATTGTGCATCTTATCCATGGTGTGCGCGATATGGCGGCGATACGCCAGCTGAAAGCCACGCATACCGACTCAGTCTCTTCCGAGCAGGTCGATAACGTCCGCCGTATGCTGCTGGCAATGGTGGATGATTTCCGCTGCGTGGTCATCAAGCTGGCAGAGCGGATCGCGCATCTGCGTGAAGTGAAAGACGCGCCGGAAGATGAACGCGTTCTGGCGGCAAAAGAGTGCACCAACATCTATGCGCCGCTGGCCAACCGTTTAGGCATCGGGCAATTAAAATGGGAGCTGGAAGATTACTGCTTCCGCTACCTGCACCCGGCCGAATACAAACGCATTGCCAAGCTGCTGCACGAGCGTCGTATCGATCGCGAACACTATATTGAAGAGTTCGTTGGCCATCTGCGTTCAGAGATGAAAACGGAAGGCGTCAAAGCCGAAGTGTACGGGCGTCCGAAGCATATCTACAGCATCTGGCGAAAAATGCAGAAAAAGCAGTTAGCCTTCGATGAGCTGTTTGATGTCCGCGCGGTGCGTATCGTGGCGGAGCGCTTACAGGACTGCTATGCCGCGCTCGGGATAGTACATACTCACTATCGCCATCTGCCGGATGAGTTCGATGATTACGTCGCTAATCCGAAACCCAACGGCTATCAGTCAATCCATACGGTTGTACTGG
The DNA here is from genome assembly GCF_005280815.1 of Citrobacter sp. TBCS-15. Lineage (NCBI taxonomy): Bacteria > Pseudomonadati > Pseudomonadota > Gammaproteobacteria > Enterobacterales > Enterobacteriaceae > Citrobacter > Citrobacter sp. TBCS-15. The sequence goes on from NZ_SZWK01000101.1 coordinate 519,726, forward strand.
GACCGGGTGGAAAAACCATTGAAATCCAGATCCGCACCAAACAGATGCACGAAGATGCCGAACTGGGCGTGGCGGCACACTGGAAGTACAAAGAAGGGACTGCATCAGGCGCGGCGCGTTCTGGGCATGAAGACCGCATTGCGTGGCTGCGTAAGCTGATCGCCTGGCAGGAAGAGATGGCGGATTCCGGCGAAATGCTGGATGAAGTCCGCAGCCAGGTCTTCGATGACCGGGTTTACGTCTTTACGCCAAAAGGTGACGTTGTGGACTTACCTGCAGGCTCCACGCCGCTGGACTTTGCGTACCACATTCACAGTGATGTAGGGCATCGTTGTATTGGCGCGAAAATTGGTGGGCGCATCGTGCCGTTTACCTACCAGTTACAGATGGGCGATCAAATTGAAATTATCACCCAGAAACAGCCAAACCCAAGCCGTGACTGGTTGAACCCTAACCTTGGCTATGTAACCACCAGCCGTGGTCGTTCGAAGATCCACGCCTGGTTCCGTAAACAGGATCGTGACAAAAACATCCTTGCGGGCCGCCAGATCCTCGACGACGAGCTTGCGCACCTGGGCATTAGCCTGAAAGAGGCGGAAAAACATCTGCTGCCGCGCTACAGCTTCAATGAGCTGGATGAACTGCTGGCGGCGATTGGCGGAGGAGACATCCGTCTCAACCAGATGGTGAACTTCCTGCAGGCGCAGTTTAATAAGCCGAGCGCTGCTGAGCAGGATGCTGCCGCGCTGAAACAGCTTCAGCAGAAAACCCAGGCGCCGCAGAGTCGCCGTAAAGACGATGGTCGCGTCGTGGTGGAAGGGGTTGGTAACCTGATGCACCACATTGCCCGCTGCTGCCAGCCGATTCCTGGCGATGAAATCGTTGGGTTTATCACTCAGGGGCGCGGTATTTCCGTGCACCGGGCCGATTGCGAACAGTTGGCAGAGCTGCGTTCGCACGCGCCGGAGCGGATTGTTGATGCGGTTTGGGGCGAAAGCTACTCGGCGGGATATTCGCTGGTGGTTCGCGTCCAGGCCAACGATCGCAGCGGTTTATTGCGTGATATCACCACCATTCTTGCCAACGAGAAAGTGAACGTGCTGGGGGTTGCCAGCCGGAGCGATACCAAACAACAGTTGGCCACCATCGATATGACCATCGAAATCTATAACCTGCAGGTGCTCGGGCGCGTGCTTGGTAAGCTGAACCAGGTGCCGGATGTGATCGACGCGCGGCGGTTGCACGGTAATTAATACGAACGTAGGCCGGATAAGGCGAAGCCGCCATCCGGCCTACAGTTATTCAAATCTCCAGGATTTTCACATGAACCAAATCGATCGACTGCTCGGTATTATGCAGCGCCTGCGCGACCCGGAAAACGGCTGTCCGTGGGATAAAGAGCAGACATTCGCCACTATTGCCCCTTACACCCTCGAAGAAACCTATGAAGTACTGGATGCGATTGCGCGTGAAGACTTCGACGACCTGCGTGGAGAGCTCGGCGACCTGCTGTTCCAGGTGGTGTTTTACGCCCAGATGGCGCAGGAAGAAGGCCGTTTTGATTTCAATGATATCTGCGCCGCCATCAGCGATAAGCTTGAACGCCGGCATCCGCATGTATTCGCTGATGTTTCTGCCAGCAACAGTACTGAAGTGCTCACCCGCTGGGAGCAAATTAAAAGCGAAGAACGCGCCGAGAAAGCACAGCATTCCGCGCTCGATGATATTCCCCGCAGTTTACCGGCGCTAATGCGCGCCCAGAAAATCCAGAAACGTTGCTCTAATGTTGGCTTCGATTGGAAAACAATAGGACCGGTTGTCGATAAAGTTTATGAAGAGATCGACGAAGTCATGTTTGAGGCAAAGCAGGCTGTTGTCGACCAGGCTAAACTGGAGGAAGAAATAGGCGATCTGCTGTTTGCCACAGTCAACATGGCTCGTCATCTGGGGACAAAAGCAGAGACCGCATTGCAAAAAGCGAACGAAAAATTTGAGCGACGTTTTCGTGAAGTTGAGCGAATTGTCGCTGCGCGCGGTCTGGAAATGACGGGTGTGGATCTGGAAACAATGGAAGAAGTCTGGCAACAGGTAAAACGGCAGGAAATTGATCTCTAAGGGATTTCGTCGGTCAAGGGCGTTTTGTGTGATTTTTTAAATAACAAGCGCTTGATTTACGTCAAAAACATTTACCCCAAAGGGGCTATTTTCTCACTCCCGATGTTAATGTGAGCCTGGTGAAGAGGAGGGATAATGAAAGTTTGTGGCGCTCGTCATGTTCGGGTATACTACTTTCCCGTCTTGGTAATTCCATCGTTTCACCCTAACTTCTCAGGTCCAGCATGACAACGAACTATATTTTTGTGACCGGCGGGGTCGTATCCTCTCTGGGAAAAGGCATTGCCGCAGCCTCCCTCGCAGCCATTCTTGAAGCCCGTGGCCTCAACGTGACCATGATGAAACTGGATCCGTACATCAACGTCGATCCGGGTACTATGAGCCCAATCCAACACGGGGAAGTGTTCGTTACCGAAGACGGCGCTGAAACCGACCTGGACCTGGGTCACTATGAGCGTTTCATCCGTACGAAAATGAGCCGCCGCAACAACTTCACCACGGGTCGTATCTACTCTGACGTTCTGCGTAAAGAACGCCGTGGCGACTATCTGGGCGCTACTGTTCAGGTTATCCCGCATATCACCAACGCAATTAAAGAGCGCGTTCTGGAAGGCGGTGAAGGTCATGATGTTGTTCTGGTCGAAATCGGCGGAACCGTTGGGGATATCGAATCTCTGCCGTTCCTTGAAGCGATTCGCCAGATGGCCGTAGAAATTGGCCGTGAGCACACGCTGTTTATGCATCTGACGCTGGTTCCGTACATGGCGGCGGCAGGTGAAGTCAAAACGAAACCGACTCAGCACTCTGTAAAAGAGCTGCTTTCTATCGGTATTCAGCCAGATATCCTGATCTGCCGCTCCGATCGCGCAGTTCCGGCTAATGAACGTGCGAAAATTGCATTGTTCTGTAACGTTCCGGAAAAAGCGGTGATTTCTCTGAAAGATGTCGATTCCATCTATAAAATTCCGGGCCTGTTGAAATCCCAGGGCCTTGACGATTATATTTGTAAACGATTCAGCTTGAACTGTCCGGAAGCTAATCTGTCAGAATGGGAACAGGTTATCTACGAAGAAGCGAATCCGGCAGGTGAAGTGACTATCGGTATGGTCGGCAAGTACATTGAACTGCCGGATGCCTATAAGTCAGTGATTGAAGCGCTGAAGCACGGTGGTCTGAAGAATCGTGTCACCGTCAACATCAAGCTGATCGATTCGCAGGATGTCGAAACGCGCGGCGTTGAGATCCTGAAAGGTCTTGATGCTATCCTGATCCCTGGCGGCTTTGGCTACCGTGGTGTTGAGGGTAAAATCGCGACGGCGCGCTTTGCGCGTGAGAACAATATTCCTTATCTGGGCATTTGCCTGGGTATGCAGGTTGCGTTGATTGAGTTTGCGCGTAACGTAGTGGGTATGGACAACGCCAACTCCACGGAATTTGTGCCAGACTGTAAGTACCCGGTGGTGGCCCTGATTACCGAATGGCGTGACGAAGACGGCAACGTCGAAGTCCGTACCGAGAAGAGCGATCTGGGTGGCACCATGCGTCTTGGCGCGCAGCAGTGTCAACTGAGCGATGAAAGTCTGGTCCGTCAACTGTACGGCACGCCGACAATCGTTGAACGCCATCGCCACCGCTACGAAGTCAACAATATGCTGTTGAAACAGATTGAAGCTGCTGGTCTGCGTGTTGCAGGCCGTTCCGGTGATGATCAGTTGGTCGAGATCATCGAGGTACCGAATCATCCGTGGTTCGTGGCCTGTCAGTTCCACCCGGAATTTACTTCCACGCCACGTGATGGGCACCCGCTGTTTGCCGGCTTTGTGAAAGCCGCCAGTGAACATCAGAAGCGTCAGGCGAAGTAAGAAGTAAAAAGTTAGAACGGCAATGCACCCATTCGGGTGCATTGTTTGTCTGGAGTTTTAGTTTAACTTGTACTGAGGAAAACCTAATGTCCAAAATCGTTAAAATCATCGGTCGTGAAATCATCGACTCCCGTGGTAACCCGACTGTTGAAGCCGAAGTACACCTGGAAGGTGGTTTCGTTGGTATGGCAGCAGCTCCGTCAGGTGCTTCTACTGGTTCCCGCGAAGCACTGGAACTGCGCGATGGCGACAAATCCCGTTTCATGGGTAAAGGCGTACTGAAAGCTGTTGCAGCTGTTAACGGCCCAATTGCTCAGGCTCTGCTGGGTAAAGATGCTAAAGATCAGGCTGGCATCGACAAGATCATGATCGATCTGGACGGTACTGAAAACAAATCCAACTTCGGTGCAAACGCCATCCTGGCTGTGTCCCTGGCGAACGCCAAAGCAGCAGCTGCTGCTAAAGGCCTGCCGCTGTATGCGCACATCGCTGAACTGAACGGTACTCCGGGCAAATACTCCATGCCGGTTCCGATGATGAACATCATCAACGGTGGTGAGCACGCTGACAACAACGTCGACATCCAGGAGTTCATGATTCAGCCGGTTGGCGCTAAGACTCTGAAAGAAGCCGTACGTATGGGTTCTGAAGTGTTCCACAACCTGGCTAAAGTTCTGAAAGCTAAAGGTATGAACACTGCAGTTGGTGACGAAGGCGGCTACGCGCCGAACCTGGGTTCCAACGCTGAAGCTCTGGCTGTAATCGCTGAAGCGGTTAAAGCAGCTGGCTACGAGCTGGGCAAAGACATCACTCTGGCGATGGACTGTGCAGCTTCTGAATTCTACAAAGACGGTAAATACGTTCTGGCTGGCGAAGGCAACAAAGCATTCACCTCCGAAGAATTCACTCACTTCCTGGAAGAACTGACCAAACAGTACCCGATCGTGTCCATCGAAGATGGTCTGGACGAGTCTGACTGGGACGGTTTCGCATACCAGACTAAAGTTCTGGGCGACAAAATCCAGCTGGTTGGTGACGATCTGTTCGTAACCAACACCAAGATCCTGAAAGAAGGCATCGAAAAAGGCATCGTTAACTCCATCCTGATCAAATTCAACCAGATCGGTTCTCTGACCGAAACTCTGGCTGCGATCAAAATGGCGAAAGACGCTGGCTACACTGCTGTCATCTCTCACCGTTCTGGCGAAACTGAAGACGCTACCATCGCTGACCTGGCTGTTGGTACCGCTGCAGGCCAGATCAAAACTGGTTCTATGAGCCGTTCTGACCGCGTTGCTAAGTACAACCAGCTGATTCGTATCGAAGAAGCGCTGGGTGCACAGGCTCCGTACAACGGTCGTAAAGAGATCAAAGGTCAGGCGTAATCCTGTTCTTTAACTCTTAACGTAAAAACCCGCTGCGGCGGGTTTTTTTATGTCTTTAAAGCAGTAGCGGTAGGGTCGCACTCGCCGTTTGCTGGCTCACATCGCTGTACTTTTCATCCAGCGCAATCAGCGACGTGGTGAGCAGTTCCACTAACAGCATGACACCCACCTTGGCGTTTAGCGCACCAGCACTCAATGGACCTTCCGGTTTGGCTGCGACCAGTTGAATATCACTCAGCGAAGCCAGCGGACTACGCGGTGTATTACTCAGCGCCAGTACGCGTACGCCTTGCTTACGCGCCAGCTTTACGACATGCAGCAGATCGCGCGTGGAGCCTGAGCTGGATATCGCCACTACCAGCGTATCTTTGCTTAGCGTTGTAGCGTTCATAGCTGCACGGTGCATGTCACTGAACAATTGCGCGGGTTTGCCGAGGCGCAGGAGTTTGTAATGTAAATACTCACCCAGAATAGCGCTGGCCGCTACGCCATAAATTTGTACCGACTGAGCCTGATGCAGCGCCAGAGCGGCTGCTTCCAGTAATGTTCTGTCGAGTAATTTTGCCGTGTCCTGCAGCGCTTGCACGGATTCATTGACGACATTGTCAATCTCATCACCGCTGTGCTCTACCGGCTCTCCTTGCCGGAGATCGAGTGCCAGCGCCATCTTAAATTCGTTATAGCCCTTACACCCCAGCGTACGGCACAGACGCGTGACGCTCGCCTCGCTGGTGTCGCTTTCACGCGCCAGTTCGGTAATCGTCAGATAGACTACTCTTGCCGGATCGCTAAGCACAAACTCTCCCAGCTTTTGTTGAGTTCGACTATATCCATCAACGCCCTGGCGCAATCTCAGCAGCAGGTTTTCATTTTCTGACATGCAAAATCCTTAATGCGTTTCTCTGCCGATAGTGTGGCGGAAAGCAGGGGAGAGATGCCAGTCATTTTAAAAAAGTATGATCGGCTTCCTGGTTTTTGATGGTAATTTTCGTTTTTATAATTAATTATGGTAAAAATTTTCATCAATGATCGGGGAGATGAAAAAATGATGCAAATATTTAGCGGCGCTTCGTCAGGCGCATGGTTTGAAAAGGCGCAAAGGTTCGGCAAATCGTTCATGCTGCCGATTGCGGTATTGCCCGCAGCGGGGTTGTTGCTGGGGATTGGTGGGGCTTTGTCGAATCCCAATACGCTGACGGCCTACCCATTCTTGAATGTCGACTGGCTGCAGGCAATCTTCACGATCATGACCAGCGCGGGTTCTATCGTGTTTGCCAACCTGTCGGTGCTTTTTGCGGTTGGTGTCGCCGTGGGGCTGGCGAAAACGGATAAAGGCACGGCGGGCCTTGCGGCCTTGCTGGCATTTCTGGTGATGAATGCCACCATCAACGCTTTGTTAACGCTCAACGGAACGCTGGCGCACGAGAATCCAGGTGCTGTGGGCCAGGGGATGACGCTGGGCATTCAGACGCTGGAAACGGGCGTGTTTGGTGGGGTAGTGATTGGTCTGGTCACTTGCGCGCTGCATAGTCGTTTCAATAAAGTCTCACTCCCTCAGTTTCTTGGTTTTTTCAGTGGTTCGCGTTTTGTACCGATTATCAGCTCGCTTGCCGCGATTGTGGTGGGGGCGATCATGACGGTGGTGTGGCCGCATTTCCAGAAGCTCATTTTTGGACTGGGCGGTCTGGTGGATGCGACGGGCTATCTGGGGACGCTGCTGTACGGCTTCATCCTGCGTATGCTTGGTCCACTGGGTTTACACCATATTTTTTATTTGCCGTTCTGGACGACGGCGCTGGGCGGGAGCGAAATCGTCAACGGTCAACTGGTCGAAGGCACCCAGCGTATTTTCTTTGCCCAACTTGCCGATCCGAATACGCAGCAGTTTTATGCCGGTACCTCGCGCTTTATGTCCGGGCGCTTTATCACCATGATGTTTGGCCTGCTTGGCGCATGCCTGGCGATGTACCACACGGCAAAACCGGAGAACAGAAAGCTTGTCGCCGGACTGCTGCTGTCGGCTGCTCTGACCTCTTTCCTGACGGGCATCACTGAGCCTATTGAGTTCTCCTTCCTGTTTGTGGCTCCGGTGTTATATGTCATTCACGCCTTCTTCGATGGGCTGGCGTTTATGATGGCGCATATTTTACATATCACTATTGGGCAAACCTTTTCGGGTGGGCTGATCGATTTCCTCCTCTTCGGCGTGCTACAGGGGGAAGCGAAAACCAACTGGATGTACGTCCCTCTGGTTGGGGTTCCGTGGTTCTTTCTTTACTACTTCACCTTCCGTTATTTGATTAACCGCTTTAACTGGCTGACGCCGGGACGTGAGAACGCTGCCCAGGTGGAGTCCGGTCTGCCTCAGAGCGAACGCGCAGCGGCAATCATCGCCGGGCTGGGAGGCAAAGAGAATCTGGAAGAGGTGGACTGTTGCGCCACACGCTTACGCGTGACGGTGAAAGAGAGCAGCAAGGTAGATGAAGCGGGGCTGAAAGCGACCGGAGCGCGTGGCGTAATTATTCGCGGCAACGGTGTTCAGGTGATTTATGGCCCGCATGTCACCATCATTAAAAATGAAGTCGAAGAGATCTTATCGTGATGAAAACTGTACTGGATTCCCTGAAAGGTAAGTTAATTGTCTCCTGCCAGGCGCTGGAAAATGAGCCCCTGCACAGCCCGTTTATTATGTCTCGTATGGCGCTGGCGGCAGCGCAGGGCGGGGCGATAGGTATCCGTGCGAACAGCGTGGTAGATATTCGCGCGATCAAAGAGAGCGTCTCCCTGCCGGTAATAGGAATTATCAAGCGCGATTATCCGGGCAGCGAGGTGTTTATTACGGCCACCCTGCAGGAAGTGGATGAGCTGATGACCGTTGAGCCGGAAATTATTGCTCTGGATGCGACAGCGCGACCGCGTCCTGGTGGGCAAACGCTGGAAGAACTGGTCACGCAAATCCGCGCCCGCTACCCGTCCGTACTGCTGATGGCGGATATCGCCACCGTTGATGAGGCGGTAACAGCAGAGCTGCTGGGGTTTGACTGCGTGGGCACCACGCTCTATGGCTATACTGCGGACACTGCCGGGCATGTGCTGGCGGAAAACGACTGCGGTTTTTTACGTGAGGTGTTGGCGGCGGTCACCATACCGGTCGTGGCGGAAGGGAACGTCGATACCCCGGAACGCGCCGCACGTTGCCTGGCATTAGGCGCGCATACCGTGGTGGTTGGAGGCGCTATCACGCGTCCGCAGCAGATAACGGCACGCTTTGTCGCGGCGATCGCCTCGTAAAGCATCGATGGGGCATGATACTTTGGCGGGGATCTGCGATAATTAGCGTTTATCCCCATATTGAGAACGCTATGCAGTACCCGATTAACGAGATGTTCCAGACCCTGCAAGGTGAGGGTTACTTTACCGGCGTCCCCGCCATTTTTATTCGTTTACAGGGATGCCCGGTTGGCTGTGCCTGGTGCGATACCAAACACACCTGGGATAAGCTTGAGGATCGGGAAGTCTCCCTGTACAGCATCCTGGCCAAGACTAAAGAGAGCGATAAGTGGGGCGCGGCGAGCAGTGAAGATCTGCTGGCTGTTATTCAGCGTCAGAGCTATACCGCCCGTCATGTGGTGATCACCGGCGGTGAGCCCTGCATTCATGACCTGATGCCGCTGACTGACCTGCTGGAAAAGAACGGCTTTAGCTGCCAGATTGAAACCAGCGGTACCCACGAAGTACGCTGTACGCCGAATACCTGGGTGACCGTGTCGCCAAAGGTGAATATGCGCGGCGGTTATGATGTGCTGTCACAGGCGCTGGAGCGCGCGAATGAAATCAAACATCCGGTCGGCCGCGTTCGCGATATTGAAGCGCTGGATGAACTGCTGGCAACGTTGAGCGATGACAAGCCACGGATCATTGCCTTACAGCCAATCAGCCAGAAAGAAGATGCGACGCGTCTGTGCATTGATACCTGTATCGCGCGTAACTGGCGTCTGTCGATGCAGACCCATAAGTACCTGAATATTGCCTGATAAATTTTGCCGGGTGGGCTACGCATCGCCATCCGGCAAAGTCACTATCACTCGCCGCGATACACGCAACCCGCCGTGCAGGTCTCTTTCACCATTACTGCGCTCAGCAGAGGGACAACAGGTTTAACCTGATCCCAAATCCATTTTGCCAGCACTTCGCTGGTTGGGTTTTCTAAGCCCGGAATATCGTTCAGATAGTAGTGATCGAGTCTGTCGTAAGTCGGCTTAAACGCCGCCTTTAACTCTGCGAAATCCATAATCCAACCGGTATGCGGATCGACTTCACCGGTAATTTCAAGACGCACCATAAATGAGTGACCATGCAGGCGACCACACTTATGCCCTTCCGGTACATGCGGCAGGCGGTGAGCGGCTTCGAAGGTGAAATCTTTAAACAAGGTGGTGGACATTTTTTACTCTCAAGAATGCGAAAAACCGCCGTAGGGTACCGTAAAGAGCAAATTTTATCATTAGTTAAAAGGGCGCAGAGTATCAGAACAATCCATTCATAAAGATAATGCTTAATAAATTTTTATATATCATAGGCTTATTAAATCGATTTTGCTGTTAATAACTATAACTAAAACAGGTTAGTTCATTTGGTTATTTGTTATTTCTATCCCTTCTTTAGTTGTTACTATGCCCGCCGTTAACCTAATACTCGTCATACTTCGAGCTGCATGTGTGTTGGCTTCACTCTCTTATCCCAGTCACTTACTTCAGTAAGCTCCTGGGATTCGTTCACTTGCCGCCTTCATGCAACTCGAATTATTTAGAGTATTTTCATTTCTTTTTTTGGTGCCATTTGGGCGCGAAAAACAGCTTTGCTTACTGGAACATGACAACGCATGACGACACAGGCCCCACCTTCCGCTCTGCTACCGCTAAACCCGGAGCAACTGGCGCGCCTTCAGGCGGCCACTACCGATTTCACTCCCGCACAGTTGGCGTGGGTTTCTGGTTACTTTTGGGGCGTGCTGAATCAGCAGCCAGCCAGCAATGCGACAGCCCCTGCGCCTGCCGCAGAAATGCCAGGGATTACGCTTATCTCTGCCTCGCAAACCGGTAATGCGCGCCGTGTGGCGGAAGCCCTGCGCGATGATCTGATTGCCGCGAAGCTCAATGTCACTCTGATCAATGCCGGCGACTACAAATTCAAACAAATCGCCAATGAAAAGTTGTTGGTTGTGGTGGCATCGACTCAGGGAGAAGGCGAACCAGCGGAAGAAGCCGTCGCGCTGCATAAGTTCCTGTTCTCGAAAAAAGCGCCGAAGCTTACCGATACCGCCTTTGCGGTGCTGGGTCTTGGCGATACCTCTTACGAATTTTTCTGCCAGGCCGGGAAAGACTTCGACAGCAAGCTGGCCGACCTGGGCGGTGAGCGCCTGCTCGACCGCGTCGACGCCGACGTGGAATACCAGGCTGCCGCCTCCGAATGGCGCGCGCGTCTGGTCGATGTGCTGAAAGCGCGTGCGCCTGCTGCCCCGTCTGTACAAGTTGCAGCGAGCGGTGCGGTAAATGAAGTACATACCAGCCCCTACACCAAAGAAGCACCGCTGACTGCGTCCTTGTCGGTGAACCAGAAAATTACCGGTCGTAACTCGGAAAAAGACGTCCGCCATATCGAAATCGACCTTGGCGATTCCGGTCTGCGTTATCAGCCGGGCGACGCGCTGGGCGTGTGGTATCAGAACGATCCGGCTCTGGTGAAAGAGCTGGTTGAACTGCTGTGGCTGAAAGGGGATGAACCGGTCACGGTCGAAGGAAAAATCCTGCCGCTGGCCGAAGCGCTGGAATGGCATTTCGAGCTGACGGTCAACACCGCGAATATCGTGGAAAACTACGCCACGCTGACGCGCAGTGAATCGCTACTGCCGCTGGTGGGCGATAAAGCCCAGCTGCAGCAGTATGCGGCTACCACGCCAGTCGTCGATATGGTGCGTTTCTCGCCGGCACAGCTTGATGCCGACGCGTTAATCGGCCTGCTGCGTCCACTGACGCCGCGCCTCTATTCTATCGCCTCCGCGCAGGCGGAAGTTGAAAGCGAAGTCCACGTCACCGTCGGCGTTGTGCGTTACGAGATTGAAGGCCGCGCCCGCGCTGGCGGAGCTTCCAGCTTCCTCGCTGACCGCGTGGAAGAAGAGGGCGAAGTCCGCGTATTCATCGAACATAACGACAACTTCCGCCTGCCGGCTAACCCACAGACGCCGGTGATTATGATTGGTCCTGGCACCGGTATCGCGCCATTCCGCGCCTTTATGCAGCAGCGTGCGGCCGATGGCGCCGAAGGCAAGAACTGGCTGTTCTTCGGTAACCCGCACTTCACCGAGGATTTCCTTTATCAGGTTGAATGGCAGCGTTACGTGAAAGAAGGCGTGCTGAGCCGGATCGATCTGGCCTGGTCACGTGACCAAAAAGAAAAAATCTACGTACAAGACAAACTGCGCGAACAGGGCGCAGAACTGTGGCGCTGGATCAATGACGGTGCCCACATTTATGTCTGCGGCGACGCTAATCGCATGGCGAAAGACGTTGAGCAGGCGTTGCTGGAAGTGATTGCTGAATTCGGTGCAATGGACATCGAAGCGGCGGATGAATTTTTAAGTGAGCTGCGCGTCGAGCGCCGTTATCAGCGAGATGTCTACTAATGAGCGAAAAATACCCAGGGCCTTTAGTGGTCGAAGGCAAACTGACTGACGCCGAGCGCATGAAGCGTGAAAGTAATTTCCTGCGCGGCACCATCGCGGAAGACCTGAATGATGGCCTGACCGGCGGTTTTCACGGCGATAACTTCCTGCTGATCCGTTTCCACGGTATGTACCAGCAGGATGACCGCGACATTCGCGCCGAGCGCGCCGAGCAGAAGCTAGAGCCGCGTCACGCGATGCTGCTGCGCTGTCGTCTGCCGGGTGGGGTGATCACCACTACCCAGTGGAAGGCGATCGATAAATTCGCCGCTGACAACACAATTTACGGCAGCATCCGTCTGACTAACCGTCAGACCTTCCAGTTCCACGGTATTCTGAAGAAGAACGTCAAACCGGTGCATCAGATGCTGCATTCGGTGGGGCTGGATGCGCTGGCGACTGCCAACGACATGAACCGTAACGTGCTGTGTACCTCCAACCCTTATGAGTCGCAGCTGCACGCGGAAGCCTATGAGTGGGCGAAAAAGATCTCTGAACATCTGCTGCCGCGCACTCGCGCCTATGCGGAGATTTGGCTCGATCAGGAGAAGGTCGCGACCACCGACGAAGAACCGATCCTCGGCGCAACCTATCTGCCGCGTAAATTTAAAACCACGGTGGTGATCCCGCCGCAGAACGATATCGATCTGCACGCCAACGACATGAACTTCGTGGCGATTGCCGAAAACGGCAAGCTGGTGGGCTTTAACCTGCTGGTTGGCGGCGGTCTGTCTATTGAGCACGGTAATAAGAAAACCTACGCTCGTACAGCCAGCGAGTTTGGCTTCCTGCCGCTGGAGCATACCCTGGCGGTAGCCGAAGCGGTGGTGACGACCCAGCGTGACTGGGGTAACCGTACCGATCGTAAAAACGCGAAAACCAAATATACGCTTGAGCGCGTCGGTGTCGACACGTTCAAAAAAGAAGTTGAGCGTCGCGCGGGGATCAAATTTGAGCCGATCCGCCCGTATGAGTTTACCGGTCGCGGCGATCGCATTGGTTGGGTGAAAGGGATCGACAACAACTGGCACCTGACGCTGTTTATCGAAAACGGTCGTATCCTGGATTACCCGGGACGTCCGCTTAAAACGGGTTTACTGGAGATCGCGAAGATCCACAAAGGCGATTTCCGCATCACCGCCAACCAGAATCTGATCATCGCTAGCGTGCCGGAAAGTCAGAAAGCGAAGATCGAGAAGCTGGCGCGCGACCACGGGTTGATGAATGCGGTGAAACCGCAGCGTGAAAACTCGATGGCCTGCGTGTCGTTCCCGACCTGCCCGCTGGCGATGGCCGAAGCCGAGCGTTTCCTGCCGTCATTTACGGACAAAGTGGAAGCGATTCTGGAAAAACACGGCATCCCGGACGAGCATATCGTGATGCGCGTGACCGGCTGCCCGAACGGCTGCGGCCGCGCGATGCTGGCGGAGCTGGGGCTGGTGGGCAAAGCGCCTGGTCGCTACAACGTGCATCTGGGCGGCAACCGCATGGGGACGCGTATTCCGCGTATGTACCGCGAAAATATTACGGAATCAGAAATTCTCGATTCCGTTGACGAACTGGTTGGGCGCTGGGCGAAAGAGCGCGAAGCGGGTGAAGGCTTCGGCGACTTTACGGTGCGTGCGGGCATCATTCGCCCGGTGCTCGATCCAGCGCGTGATTTCTGGGAATAAGTTCCCTTTGCCTGGTGACGCGACGGTTTTGTAGGCCTGATAAGTGTAGCGCCATCAGGCATAAGATGAGGTAATTATGTCCGTACTCGATCTACACGCATTGAACGATCTGCCGAAAGTTGAACGCGTTATGGCTCTGGCTGAAACTAACAGCCAACTGGAAAAGCTGGACGCCGAAGGCCGCGTGGCGTGGGCACTGGAGAATTTGCCGGGAGAATATGTGCTTTCTTCCAGCTTTGGTATTCAGGCCGCAGTAAGCCTGCATCTGGTCAATCAGATCCGCCCGGATATCCCGGTAATTCTGACCGATACCGGCTATCTGTTCCCGGAAACCTACCAGTTTATTGACGAGTTAACGGACAAACTCAGGCTGAATCTGCAAGTCTATCGGGCGAAGGAGAGTGCTGCCTGGCAGGAAGCACGCTATGGCAAACTGTGGGAGCAGGGCGTTGAGGGCATTGAGAAATACAATGACATCAACAAAGTCGAGCCGATGAACCGGGCGCTAAAAGAGCTGAAAGCACAGACCTGGTTTGCGGGCCTGCGCCGCGAGCAGTCAGGCAGCCGGGCGCATTTGCCGGTACTGGCAATTCAGCGCGGCGTGTTTAAAGTGCTGCCGATCATTGACTGGGATAACCGTACCGTTTACCAGTATCTGCAAAAGCACGGGCTGAAATATCACCCGCTGTGGGACCAGGGCTATCTGTCGGTGGGTGATACGCATACTACCCGCAAATGGGAGCCGGGCATGGCGGAAGAAGAGACGCGCTTCTTCGGGCTGAAGCGCGAATGCGGGCTGCACGAAGGGTAATATGAGCCTCGGTAAGCGTTATGCATTACCGGGGCTCTTTTTTTTCAGGATTACCCTGCCTTCGCCAGCTCTTTTACCAGCGGCAGCATAATGCGTACCACGTCGCGGCTGCGGTGCTCAATCCGGCCCGGTAACGCTTTATCGATATGCTGTTGGTTGTCCAGCCGTACATCGTGCCAACTGTTGCCGTCTGGGAACGAGGGGCTTTTGGCGCGTTGTTGATAGCCATCTTTCTTGCCCAGGCTCCAGTTGGTCGCTTCAACGGACAGGACGGCAATTCCCGCGTTATCGAACACCTCTGCATCGTTACAGCAGCCGGTACCTTTTGGATAGTCTTTGTTCAGCCCGGGGTTGGTGCTGGCGACAATACCGCGGCTGCGCGCGATGGCCAGCGCCCGGTCGCGCGTCAGTTTTCGTACGGCTTCCGGGGTTCTTTTCCCGCTGTTGAAATAGAGCTTATCGCCAACGATCAGATTATCGAGGTTGATAACCAGCAGCGTATTTTTCTTCTCGGCGGCGCTCATTCGCTTCAGGATGTTCTCTGCGCCCAGTTTGCCTTCCTCTTCACCGCTGGTGGCGATAAAGCGAATACCGTACTGCGTCGGCACATTTTTGAGCCGTTCAGCCAGCTCCAGCATCACGCCCACCCCTGCGGCGTTGTCGTCGATACCCTGCAGGGTTAATCCACCCAGATTGGCATCGGAATCGGCGTCACTTTGTGCGGCGTAGGTGTCGAGGTGCGCCATGATAATAATCTGCTGTGGCACCTTGCCTTCATGGGCTGCAATGACGGTACTGCCCGTTACGTTATGCCAGTTTTTACGATTATCTTTGGCGGTATAAATATAGCGACTGTTAAACGTCCGAATATCACTGCTATAGCCCATCTGTTGAAATTGCTGACGTATATAATCAGCAGATAACATTTCTGCCGGAGAACCCGTCACCCGGCCTGGGAAGAATGTGGCGATGTAGCGTGCCTGGGTATTTGCGATATCTCCGGGCTTCGAAGATGTTGCCTGTGCGGGAAGGATAAAGCACGCGCCGAGCGCCAGGGCGGTAGTCAGGTGGCGCAATGCGGAAAACATAGTGAGTCCTTAAATACCAAGCAGAAATTTTTAGCCGCTAGTATGAAACCGTGATCGAGGTAAAACAATTTCATTTGCTCCTAAATGCCCGAAATCCGGTGGCTTAAGCACTTTTTGATATTTGCTTTTCCAGATCGTTATTCCTTTGAGGAACTACTCATTCCAATTCGTAATTTCATTCGCCTCCTTGCCCTCCCTATAGTCAGGTTATCTGAGCATCGCTAGCAAAATAACGGCATTACATAGGAACGGTTATGGATCAAAAACGACTTACCCACCTGCGGCAACTGGAAGCGGAAAGCATCCATATCATTCGTGAGGTGGCCGCCGAGTTTTCTAATCCGGTGATGATGTATTCCATCGGCAAAGATTCCAGCGTAATGCTGCATCTGGCGCGCAAAGCGTTTTATCCTGGTACGCTGCCGTTCCCCTTGCTGCACGTTGATACCGGTTGGAAATTTAGCGAGATGTATGAGTTTCGTGACCGCACGGCGAAAGCCTACGGCTGCGAACTGCTGGTGCATAAAAACCCGGAAGGGGTGGCGATGGGCATCAACCCGTTTGTTCACGGCAGCGCCAAGCATACCGATATTATGAAAACCGAAGGGCTTAAGCAGGCGCTGAACAAATACGGTTTTGACGCCGCGTTCGGCGGCGCACGCCGTGATGAGGAGAAATCGCGCGCCAAAGAGCGCATTTACTCCTTCCGCGATCGCTTCCATCGCTGGGACCCGAAAAATCAGCGTCCGGAACTGTGGCACAACTACAACGGACAAATTAACAAAGGCGAAAGCATTCGCGTATTCCCGCTCTCTAACTGGACCGAACAGGATATCTGGCAGTACATCTGGTTGGAAAATATCGACATCGTACCGCTGTACCTGGCGGCTGAGCGTCCGGTGCTGGAGCGCGATGGTATGCTGATGATGATTGATGACGACAGAATCGATCTGCAACCCGGCGAAGTGATTAAAAAGCGCATGGTGCGTTTCCGCACGCTTGGCTGCTGGCCGCTGACCGGCGCGGTGGAGTCTAACGCGCAGACGCTGCCGGAAATTATTGAAGAGATGCTGGTCTCAACCACCAGTGAACGTCAGGGCCGCGTGATTGACCGCGACCAGGCGGGCTCCATGGAGCTGAAGAAACGTCAGGGGTATTTCTAAGGAGCCGCCATGAATACGACACTTGCACAACAAATTGCTAATGAAGGCGGCGTTGAAGCCTGGATGGTTGCCCAGCAACACAAAAGCCTGCTGCGTTTTTTAACCTGCGGTAGCGTGGATGACGGGAAAAGTACCCTGATTGGTCGCCTGCTGCATGATACCCGGCAGATCTATGAAGATCAGCTCTCATCGCTGCATAACGACAGTAAACGCCACGGCACCCAGGGCGAAAAACTCGATCTGGCGCTATTGGTAGACGGCTTGCAGGCCGAGCGTGAGCAGGGCATCACCATCGACGTGGCTTATCGTTATTTCTCCACCGAGAAGCGCAAATTTATTATTGCGGATACCCCCGGTCACGAACAGTACACCCGCAATATGGCGACCGGTGCGTCGACCTGCGACCTGGCGATCCTGTTGATCGATGCGCGTAAAGGCGTGCTGGATCAGACCCGTCGTCACAGCTTTATCTCCACGCTGCTTGGGATCAAGCACCTGGTGGTAGCGATCAACAAAATGGATCTGGTGAGCTTTAGCGAAGAGACATTTAACCGCATCCGCGAAGACTATCTCACGTTTGCTGAACAACTGCCGGGCAACCTGGATATCCGCTTTGTGCCGCTCTCTGCGCTGGAAGGCGATAACGTGGCTTCACAAAGCGTCAGCATGCCATGGTACAGCGGTCCGACGCTGCTCGAAGTGCTGGAAACCGTTGAGATCCAGCGCATTGTCGATACCCAGCCGATGCGTTTCCCGGTGCAGTATGTGAACCGACCAAATCTGGATTTTCGTGGTTATGCCGGAACGCTGGCCTCCGGTAGCGTGCAGGTAGGGCAACGCGTCAAGGTGTTACCGTCCGGCGTTGAGTCGAGCGTGGCGCGGATCGTTACCTTTGATGGTGATTTACAGCAAGCGCATGCAGGTGAAGCGATCACCCTGGTGCTGAAAGATGAGATCGACATCAGCCGGGGCGATCTGCTGCTGGATGCTGGTGAAGCGTTGCCAGCGGTACAAAGCGCTGCCGTTGATGTGGTGTGGATGGCGGAACAGCCGCTGTCGCCGGGGCAGAGCTACGACATCAAAGTTGCCGGCAAGAAGACCCGTGCACGCGTGGATACCGTGCAGTATCAGGTCGATATTAATAACCTGACCCAGCGTGAGGTCGACGCGTTACCGCTGAACGGCATTGGTCTGGTTAATCTGACGTTTGATGAACCGCTGGTGTTGGATACCTATCAGCAGAACCCGGTTACGGGTGGGTTGATTATCATTGACCGCCTGACTAACGTCACTGTCGGCGCGGGGCTGGTGCGCGAGCCTATCATTCAGGAGCAGGCCGCCGCTTCTCAGTTCAGCGCGTTTGAACTGGAGCTGAATGCGCTGGTGCGTCGCCACTTCCCACACTGGGGTGCGCGCGATCTGCTGGGAGGCAAATAATGGCGCTGCATGACGAAAACGTCGTCTGGCATGCCCATCCTGTTACACCGCAACAGCGGGAGCAACGCCACGGTCACCGTGGTGTTGTGCTGTGGTTTACCGGACTGTCTGGCTCCGGTAAATCTACGGTAGCGGGAGCGCTGGAAGAAGCGTTGCACAAGCTGGGCGTCAGCACTTATCTGCTGGATGGCGATAACGTGCGTCACGGCCTGTGTAGCGATTTGGGGTTTAGCGATGCTGACCGTAAGGAGAATATCCGGCGCGTTGGCGAGGTGGCGAACCTGATGGTGGATGCCGGTCTGGTGGTGTTGACCGCGTTTATCTCTCCGCATCGCGCCGAGCGAAAAATGGTCCGTGAGCGCCTTGGCGCAGGGCGTTTTATTGAGGTTTTTGTCGATACGCCATTAGCAACGTGCGAAGCGCGCGATCCAAAAGGGCTGTATAAAAAAGCCCGGTCGGGGGAGTTGCGCAATTTCACCGGAATTGATTCGGTATACGAAGCGCCTGAATCGCCAGAGATTCATCTTGATGGTGAACAATTGGTAACAAATTTGGTTCCCCAATTATTAGACCTGCTGAGGCAGGAAGATATTATCAGATCCTGAGACACCCGAGCTTGCATGCCCGGTCAGTCACGGTCACAGGATTAGATATGCGTAACAGCCATAACATTACTATCACAGAGTCAGAGACCTTCGCCGCCGCCGACGAAACCACCTGGTCCCTACCAGGGGCCGTGGTCGGTTTTGTAGCGTGGCTGCTGGCGCTGGGGTTCCCATGTCTGATGTATGGCCCTAACACACTGTTTTTCTTCCTTTATACCTGGCCTTTCTTCCTCGCGTTGCTGCCCGTGGCGATTGTGGCGGGTATTGCCCTGCACTCGCTATTAAAGGGAAAGCTGCTGCTGAGCATTACCAGCACCCTGCTGGTGGTGGGTGGAATGTTTAGCGCCCTATTCTTTTGGCTTTTGGGCTAGGCTAAGTCCGTTTTAAACGATCGCCGATGTCGTTCACTGTCTGGTCATAATTCAAACCGTAACCAACAATGAGATTATGTTCTCCTTACACAGGGTATACGTAACAACGGGCAAATGTGGTACATTTGCCCGCGTTGTCGCGGCATTCCCGTCCGTTGATGTAAAGTCGTCTACGGAAGTTATGGGATGTTAATGCCGTTTTTCAGGGGGCAGGATGGGTAAACTTACGCTGCTGTTGCTGGCTTTATTAGTCTGGCTACAGTATTCGCTGTGGTTCGGTAAGAACGGCATACATGACTATAGTCGCGTCAACGATGATGTTGCTGCGCAGCAGGCTACAAACGCGAAACTTAAAGCGCGTAACGATCAGCTCTTTGCCGAAATTGACGATCTCAATGGCGGACAAGAGGCTATTGAGGAGCGCGCGCGCAACGAACTCAGCATGACTAAGCCGGGCGAAACCTTTTATCGTCTGGTGCCTGACGCGTCTAAACGCGCCCAGACTGCAGGGCAAAATAATCGATAAACCGTCCAGGGATCTAACATGGCAGCCACTTTATTGGACGTTTGCGCCGTGGTGCCGGCTGCCGGATTTGGCCGCCGAATGCAAACAGAGTGTCCTAAGCAGTACCTCTCAATTGGCAATAAAACCATTCTTGAACACTCGGTTGATGCGCTACTGGCCCATCCCCGGGTGACACGAGTCGTCATCGCTATCAGCCCAGGCGACAGCCGCTTTGCCCAACTTCCACTTGCCGCGCATCCGCAAATTACCGTAGTGGATGGCGGCAATGAACGTGCCGATTCTGTCCTTGCCGGTTTGCAAGCCGCAGGAGATGCCCGTTGGGTACTGGTGCATGACGCCGCGCGGCCGTGTCTGCATCAGGATGATCTAGCGCGTTTGCTGGCAATCAGTGAAACCAGCCGCACTGGCGGGATCCTGGCCGCACCCGTACGCGATACGATGAAACGCGCTGAGCCGGGCCGCACAGACATTGCCCATACGGTCGATCGTACAGACTTATGGCATGCGTTAACGCCGCAGTTTTTCCCTCGCGAACTGTTGCACGACTGCCTGACCCGTGCGCTCAACGAAGGCGCAACCATTACGGACGAAGCCTCGGCGCTGGAATATTGCGGCTTTCATCCGCAACTGGTCGAAGGACGCGCTGACAACATCAAAGTCACCCGCCCGGAAGACCTGGCGCTGGCGGAATTTTATCTGTCCCGAACAATTCATCAGGAGAATGCATAATGCGAATCGGACACGGTTTTGACGTACACGCTTTTGGCGGCGTTGGCCCAATTATCATTGGTGGCGTGCGCATCCCGTATGAAAAAGGACTGCTGGCGCATTCTGATGGTGATGTGGCGTTACATGCGCTAACCGATGCCTTGCTGGGCGCGGCGGCGCTGGGTGACATCGGTAAACTCTTCCCGGATACCGACCCGTCCTTTAAAGGTGCAGATAGCCGCGAATTATTGCGTGAAGCCTGGCGGCGTATTCAGGCTAAAGGCTATACGCTTGGTAATGTGGATGTGACGATTATTGCTCAGGCGCCGAAGATGCTGCCGCACATTCCGCAAATGCGTGTATTTATTGCCGAAGATCTCGGCTGCCATATGGATGATGTTAACGTGAAAGCGACCACCACGGAAAAACTCGGTTTCACCGGGCGTGGGGAAGGGATTGCCTGTGAAGCGGTGGCGTTACTCATTAAGGCAACGAAATGACTGCGTTTGAAAATCTGACATATCTTCATGGTAAACCACTGGGCCATGGTGTCCTGAAAGCGAATCCGGAAGACTTTGTCGTCGTCGAAGATTTAGGTTTCGAACCGGATGGCGAAGGCGAGCACATTTTGGTGCGCATTCTGAAAAACGGCTGTAATACCCGTTTTGTCGCTGACGCGCTGGCGAAATTCCTGAAAATTCACGCCCGTGAAGTGAGCTTTGCCGGGCAAAAAGATAAGCATGCGGTCACGGAACAGTGGCTATGCGCGCGCGTGCCGGGCAATGTAATGCCTGATTTAAGCAAATTTGAGCTCGAAGGCTGTAAAGTGCTGGAGTACGCGCGCCACAAGCGTAAGCTGCGTTTAGGGGCGCTGAAAGGCAACGAATTTACGCTTGTGCTACGTGAAGTGAGCGAGCGAAATGACGTTGAAGCGCGTTTACAGGCGATTAGTGAGCGCGGCGTACCGAACTATTTTGGTGCTCAGCGTTTTGGGATCGGCGGCAGCAATCTGCAAGGGGCACTGCGCTGGGCGCAAAGTGATGCGCCGGTGCGCGATCGCAATAAACGCAGTTTTTGGTTGTCGGCGGCCCGTAGCGCGTTGTTTAATCAGATCGTCAGTGAACGCTTGAAAAAAACAGACTTTAATCAAGTTGTTGACGGCGATGCGCTACAATTATCGGGACGCGGAAGCTGGTTTGTCGCCACGCAGGAAGAACAGACTGAATTACAGCGTCGCGTCGATGATAAAGAATTGATGATTACAGCGGCATTACCGGGTAGCGGTGAGTGGGGAACTCAGCGCGACGCGCTGGCGTTTGAAGAAGGCGCTGTTGCGGATGAAATCGTGCTGCAGTCTCTGCTATTGCGCGAGAAAGTCGAGGCATCGCGACGCGCTATGTTGCTGTATCCACAACAATTAAGCTGGAACTGGTGGGATGACGTAACCGTTGAGTTACGCTTCTGGCTACCGGCAGGTAGCTTCGCCACCAGTGTAGTAAGGGAACTTATTAACACAATGGGTGATTATGCGTATATTGCTGAGTAACGATGATGGGGTCCATGCACCCGGTATACAAACGCTGGCGAAAGCGCTGCGTGAGTTTGCTGATGTACAGGTGGTTGCCCCGGATCGTAACCGCAGTGGCGCGTCTAACTCGCTGACGCTGGAATCTTCACTTCGCACGTTTACCTATGATAACGGCGATATCGCCGTACAAATGGGTACGCCCACCGACTGCGTCTATCTGGGCGTGAACGCATTAATGCGTCCGCGTCCGGACATTGTCGTTTCTGGTATTAACGCAGGTCCTAATCTCGGGGATGATGTCATCTATTCCGGTACCGTTGCGGCGGCAATGGAAGGTCGTCACCTTGGGTTCCCTGCGCTGGCTGTCTCGCTTGATGGCCATAAGCACTACGATACTGCCGCGGCAGTAACCTGTCGTATATTACGGGCGCTGAGTCGTGAACCGCTGCGCACCGGGCGTATTTTGAATATCAACGTTCCGGATATACCGCTGGATCAGATTAAAGGTATTCGCGTCACCCGCTGCGGCAGTCGCCATCCGGCGGATCAGGTTATCCCACAGCAGGATCCACGCGGGAATACGTTGTACTGGATTGGGCCGCCGGGGGAAAAATGCGACGCCGGGCCAGATACAGATTTTGCCGCCGTCGATGAAGGCTATGTTTCCATCACGCCGCTGCATGTCGATTTAACCGCCTACGGTGCGCATGAGGTGGTTTCGAGTTGGTTGGACAGCGTGGGAGTCGACACGCAATGGTAAGCAGACGCGTACATACTCTTCTTGAACAATTACGTGCCCAGGGCATCAGAGATGAGCAAGTCCTCGATGCTCTCGCTGCCGTGCCGCGTGAGAAATTCATTGATGAGGCGTTTGAACATAAGGCCTGGGACAATATTGCCTTGCCGATTGGTCAGGGGCAGACGATTTCGCAGCCTTATATGGTTGCACGTATGACTGAGCTGCTTGAGTTAACGCCGCAATCGCGGGTGCTGGAAATTGGCACGGGCTCAGGCTACCAGACGGCGATTCTGGCGCATCTGGTGCATCATGTATGCTCCGTTGAGCGCATTAAAGGCCTGCAATGGCAGGCGCGTCGTCGCCTGAAACAGCTTGATTTACACAATGTTTCTACCCGTCACGGTGATGGATGGCTGGGCTGGCAAGCGCGGGCCCCGTTTGACGCTATCATTGTAACGGCAGCGCCGCCTGAGATCCCAACTGCACTGATGATGCAGTTGGATGAAGGCGGCATTCTCGTCTTACCCGTGGGCGATGAGCACCAGTTCCTGAAGCGGGTGCGTCGTCGGGGAGGCGAATTTATTATTGATACCGTGGAGGCCGTACGTTTTGTTCCCTTAGTTAAAGGGGAGCTTGCGTAGACACTGGCTCTGAATACCTGGAGTTTTCCTGGATATTCTGGAATTAGTCAGCGTATCGTGTCGATGCTTTTACACGGTGATTACGTTACGGGTTTTAACCAAATTTTCCTGGGGGATAAATGAGCGCGGGAAGCCACAAATTTACCATTCGCCGTATTGCGGCATTGTCACTGGTTTCATTATGGCTGGCAGGTTGTTCAAACACCTCGAATCCACCAGCGCCGGTCAGCTCGGTTGACGGCGGTGCATCCACGAACACCAGTTCCGGCATGCTGATTACGCCTCCGCCAAAAATGGGCTCGACGTCGACAGTACAACAGACGCCACAGATCCAACCGGTGCAGAGTCCGACTACGCAACCAACGCAAATTCAGCCTGTTGCAGAACAGCCTGTACAGATGGAAAACGGTCGTATCGTGTACAACCGTAAGTATGGGAATATTCCGAAAGGTAGCTACACGGGCGGCAGCACCTATACTGTCAAGAAAGGCGACACGCTTTTCTATATCGCCTGGATTACCGGGAACGATTTCCGTGACCTCGCACAGCGCAATAACGTTCCGGCCCCGTATAGCCTGAATGTCGGCCAAACTCTGCAAGTGGGCAACGCCTCGGGTACACCGATTACCGGTGGGAATGCCATCACCCAGGCGGATGCAGCACAGCAAGGAGTTGTGACCAACCCTGCACAAAATTCCACCGTTGCTGTTGCTTCGAAACCAACAATTACGTATTCTGAGGATTCAGGTGAACAAAGTGCTAACAAAATGTTGCCGAACAACAAGCCTGCTGGGACAGTTGTCACAGCGCCAGTAACGGCTCCAGCAGTTAGCACAACCGAAACAACTGCAAGCTCAACGTCGACCAGCGCGCCAATCTCTACCTGGCGCTGGCCAACTGACGGCAAAGTGATCGAAAACTTTGCGGCTACCGAAGGTGGCAATAAAGGGATCGACATTGCAGGCAGCAAAGGACAGGCTATTGTCGCGACCGCTGATGGACGCGTCGTCTATGCCGGTAACGCGCTGCGTGGTTACGGTAACCTTATTATCATCAAACATAACGATGATTACCTGAGCGCCTACGCCCATAACGATACAATGCTGGTCCGGGAACAACAAGAAATCAAGGCGGGGCAGAAAATAGCTACCATGGGTAGTACCGGAACCAGTTCAACACGCTTGCATTTTGAAATTCGTTACAAGGGGAAATCCGTAAACCCGCTGCGTTACTTGCCGCAGCGATAATTCGGCGGAACCAGGCTTTCACTTGCTAGTTCCGTTAGGGATCACGGGTAGGAGCCACCTTTATGAGTCAGAATACGCTGAAAGTTCATGATTTAAATGAAGATGCGGAATTTGATGAGAACGGAGTAGAGGCTTTTGATGAGAAAGCCTTGAGTGAAGAGGAACCCAGTGATAACGACCTGGCTGAAGAAGAGCTGTTATCGCAGGGGGGCCACACAGCGTGTGTTGGACGCGACTCAGCTTTACCTTGGTGAGATTGGTTATTCACCACTGTTAACAGCCGAAGAAGAAGTTTATTTTGCGCGTCGCGCACTGCGTGGAGATGTCGCCTCTCGCCGCCGCATGATTGAAAGTAACCTGCGTCTGGTGGTGAAAATTGCCCGCCGTTATGGCAATCGTGGTCTGGCATTGCTGGATCTGATTGAAGAGGGCAATCTGGGACTTATCCGTGCAGTCGAGAAGTTTGACCCGGAACGCGGGTTCCGCTTTTCAACATACGCAACGTGGTGGATACGTCAGACGATCGAACGGGCGATTATGAACCAAACCCGTACGATCCGACTGCCGATTCACATTGTAAAAGAGCTGAACGTCTATCTGCGTACCGCGCGTGAGTTGTCGCATAAACTGGACCACGAACCGAGCGCAGAAGAGATTGCTGAACAACTGGATAAACCGGTTGATGACGTCAGCCGTATGCTCCGACTCAATGAGCGCATTACCTCGGTAGACACCCCGCTGGGTGGCGATTCCGAAAAAGCGTTGCTGGACATCCTGGCCGATGAAAAAGAAAACGGTCCGGAAGACACCACGCAAGACGATGATATGAAACAGAGTATCGTCAAATGGCTGTTCGAACTGAACGCCAAACAGCGTGAAGTGCTGGCACGTCGTTTCGGTCTGCTGGGGTATGAAGCTGCAACACTGGAAGATGTGGGCCGCGAAATTGGTCTCACGCGTGAACGTGTTCGTCAGATTCAGGTTGAAGGCCTGCGTCGTCTGCGCGAAATTCTGCAGACTCAGGGGCTGAATATCGAAGCGCTGTTCCGCGAGTAAGCACAAGTTCCATCAAGAAAGGCCAGTCTCACCGAGACTGGCCTTTTTCTTTGAGTAGAATATTGCCCGGCGGGTCATTCCATCATTTTGCGCACCAGACGAGTGAACTGTTCGCGTTCTTCCTCGCTAAGTCTGCCCAGAAACTCATCATCCACGCGATCTCCCAGCGGGGTTGCGCTGGCCAGTAATGCCTCTCCTTGCGCGGTTAAATAAACAAACCGCCGACGCTTATCCGCGGGGTCGTGTTCCCTTCTGACCAGTCCACGCTTTTCCATCCGGCTCAGCATTTCTGCAAGCGTGGCTTTGGTGCAGACCGCTGCCTCCATCAGGGCGACCTGTTCAATGCCGGGCTGTTCGGCAATGGCGCGCATCACCGCGTACTGCGGTTTGGTTAGCTCTGGTAACTCATGTTGCCAGCGAGCCGTATGCTGCTGAAAAAGCTGACGTAAAAGATGAAATGCTTTATTTCGTAACGGCATGAGAGCTCCGGGATTGCTGTCAGTCTCTATCATAACGGGTTACCCCTCCTTTTTTAATCATTGCTGTTTTAGCGATCCGTGCGCGGTGGCCTTGCCCACAATGAATTGTGGGAGTATTTTAATCAAAACGTTCGTACACGAACAAATTGAGGGGTTGAATGAGACTGATCGTAGGAATGACGGGGGCTACCGGCGCGCCGCTCGGTGTGTCGCTACTGCAGGCGCTGCGGGAAATGTCGGAAGTGGAAACCCATCTGGTGTTGTCGAAATGGGCCAAAACGACCATTGAGCTGGAAACGCCGTACAGCGTCCGCGATGTATCCGCACTGGCAGACTATTGCCACAACCCCGCGGACCAGGCCGCGACCATCTCCTCCGGATCGTTTCGTACTGACGGCATGATCATTATCCCCTGCAGCATGAAAACGCTGGCCGGTATTCGCGCAGGTTACGCGGAAGGGCTGGTGGGGCGCGCCGCTGATGTAGTGCTGAAAGAAGGGCGCAAACTGGTGCTGGTTCCGCGTGAAATGCCGCTCAGCACTATTCATCTGGAAAACATGCTCGCGCTTTCTCGCATGGGCGTGACGATGGTCCCGCCAATGCCCGCGTTTTACAACCATCCGCAAACCGTTGATGACATCACGCAGCACATTGTCGCGCGCGTGCTCGACCAGTTTGGGCTTGAACATCCTAACGCCCGTCGTTGGCAGGGATTACGACAGGCGCAGAATTTTGCACAGGAGAACGAATAATGGTATTTGATGATTTGCGCAGCTTTTTGCAGGCGCTGGACGACCAGGGACAATTGCTGAAAATCAGTGAGGAAGTTAACGCCGAGCCGGATCTGGCGGCGGCGGCCAACGCAACCGGGCGTATTGGCGACGGTGCCCCGGCGCTGTGGTTTGACAATATTCGTGGATTTACCGACGCCCGCGTGGCGATGAACACCATCGGCTCGTGGCAGAATCACGCCATCTCTTTGGGACTGCCGCCAAATACCCCGGTGAAAAAACAGATTGATGAGTTTATCCGTCGCTGGGATAAATTTCCGGTTGCCCCGGAACGCCGTGCCAACCCTGCGTGGGCTGAAAACTGTGTTGATGGTGATGAGATCAACCTGTTTGATATTCTGCCGCTGTTTCGCCTCAACGATGGCGACGGGGGTTTTTATCTTGATAAAGCCTGCGTGGTGTCGCGCGATCCGCTGGATCGGGACAACTTCGGCAAGCAGAACGTCGGCATCTACCGTATGGAAGTGAAGGGCAAACGCAAGCTTGGCCTGCAACCGGTGCCGATGCATGATATCGCGTTGCACCTGCATAAAGCGGAAGAGCGCGGTGAAGATCTGCCGATTGCCATCACGTTGGGTAACGATCCGATCATCACCCTGATGGGAGCTACTCCGCTGAAGTACGATCAGTCGGAATACGAAATGGCGGGGGCGCTGCGTGAAAGTCCGTACCCAATCGCTACCGCACCGCTCACCGGCTTTGACGTACCCTGGGGGTCAGAAGTGATTCTTGAAGGGGTCATTGAAAGCCGTAAACGTGAAATCGAAGGTCCGTTTGGTGAGTTTACCGGTCACTATTCCGGTGGACGTAACATGACCGTCGTGCGTATCGATAAAGTCTCTTATCGCACCAAACCGATCTTTGAATCGCTGTATCTGGGGATGCCGTGGACGGAGATTGACTACCTGATGGGTCCTGCAACCTGCGTACCGCTTTATCAACAGCTGAAAGCTGAATTCCCGGAAGTGCAGGCGGTGAATGCCATGTACACCCACGGTTTGCTGGCGATTATCTCCACCAAAAAACGCTACGGTGGTTTTGCCCGCGCGGTGGGTCTGCGTGCGATGACCACGCCGCATGGCCTGGGTTACGTGAAGATGGTGATCATGGTTGATGAAGACGTTGACCCGTTCAACCTGCCGCAGGTGATGTGGGCGCTCTCTTCGAAGGTCAATCCGGCGGGCGATCTGGTGCAACTGCCGAATATGTCGGTGCTGGAACTTGATCCGGGTTCCAGTCCGGCGGGGATTACTGACAAGCTCATCATCGATGCCACGACACCGGTTGCACCGGATAATCGAGGTCATTACAGCCAACCGGTATGCGATTTACCGGAAACAAAAGCCTGGGCTGAAAAGCTGACTGCCATGCTGGCCAACCGTAAATAAGGAGTAGCAGATGATTTGTCCACGTTGTGCCGATGAACATATTGAAGTGATGGCGAACTCGCCGGTCAAAGGTGTCTGGACCGTATATCAGTGTCAGCACTGTCTGTACACCTGGCGCAATACCGAGCCGTTGCGCCGTACCAGCCGCGAGCATTACCCGCAAGCGTTTCGCATGACGCAGAAAGATATCGACGACGCGCCAATGGTGCCGAGTATCCCGCCGCTGCTGGCGGAAGATAAGCGCTAATCAAAAATGCCGGGTACGGCTTCGCCTTACCCGGCCTATAATTGCTTAAATTCTTTTTTGCAACATGACAGCAAGGACATCATCAAAAATATGTCATTCTACCGGCGGGTCGTTTTATTATTTTTGCTGGGAATAAGTTCTGGCGCGCAAAGCGCATCACATGAACAAATTATGCAAATCTATAATAGCGAGTCCGTCGGCTCCGTTATTAAATGTCAGGCCCACATGGACGTTAAGAGTGGCGATGGCACAATTCCGATCCAGATTATGTCTGTAATGACGGTAACTGGTCGGAAATTTAATCATCTCTATTATAATAGCGAGATAACCTATTTACTCGTTAATGCAGCAAAACCCTATATGTATGTGTCTGTTTCGGTAGAAGGAAACATTCAAGAAGAGCAGCGAAAAATACGTACTGAGCTCGATCTTTCAACCCTGCGGGTCGATTTTCCTGGAAATCCTGAAATGGCAAATACTGTGCGTGAACTTTTCCGGGAATAACGCGTTACGTACGCTGATTATACAGATATTACCGTCAATGAACCGCCAAGCTATGCGGTAAGGCAATATAGCAAAGATTCTATTTCTGGCGTCATTCTCCAGAGTTGTACGCCGATGGCGCAACGCTGAGGAGGTGAACCTGACAGTATTCAGATATCTTTCCCAGCGGAAGTTTCCGGTGAGATTGTTCAGAATTATTACTTACTGACGAAATAGTATATGTTTCCCCAATAGCATCATGCTATCAGGGGGATATCAATTGTTTTTTTTAGCAAGAATATCGTCGATTTCCTTTTCAGTTATGGCATTTGCATCTTTTGCTTTATTTAACCAGAACATCGCTTTTTCTTTATCAATACCCTTTTCATCGAATCCCCAGGCATAGAACCTACCTAATGAAATCTGGGCTTCCGGAAGATTTTGCTGAGCTGCTTTTTCAAGCCAAATTTTTGCCTGAGGGAGATCTTTTTTGAAGCGATCATCTGATAAGAAAAGCGTACCATAATTATATTGACCTATACGGTAACCTTTCTCAGCGGCAAACTTAAGATGATATGCCGCCAGTTTAAAATTCTTATTATCGGCAGCAATAATTCCCAGGTTAGCATGGGCGATGGGATCGTTTTGTTCTGCTGCTTTTGTTAGCCAGAACGTTGCTTTATCAATATTGCGAAACGCTTCGGGGCCAAACTGATAGATGTTAGCGCAGTTAACCTGAGCCTGAAGTTGGCCTTGATTTGCGGCCTTTTCATACCAACTTATGGCTTTGCCATAATCCGGTGGTGTTTCATTGTCGCCATTATGGTATAACGTGCCCAAATAAAATTGTGCATCACTGTTGTTCTGTTCGGCGGCCAGATTAAACCAATAAAATGCTTTGTCGCGATTAATAATTCCGTTGATACCCTCTTTGTATGCAATACCTAGCATAAGCTGCGATTTGGTATCACCACTTTGTGCTTTTTCGATAATGTTTTTTAGGTTTTCCTGTTTGGTTTGGGAATAGCGCTCTTCCGCTTGAATAAGATCATCAAGTGAAGGAGACGATTTTGCATAGCAGGTAATTGAAAATTGAAAAATTAATGTTATAAATAAAAATATCCTTTTCATAAATTCCTTGAATAATTACGGTGGTGGACTGAATTTATTATACTCTCCTGTATTAAATAAAAAATAGAATGCGATATCCCAGCAGGCAAAAATTGCCTACTGGGAGATAATTTTTACACCAGACTCTTCAACCGATAGATCCACTCCAGCGCCTGGCGAGGCGTGAGTGAATCCGGATCGAGGTTTTCCAGCGCTTCAACGGCGGGTGACGTTTCTTCCGCAACCGACAGCAGCGACATCTGCGTTCCATCGACCTGGGTTGCGGCAACATTCGGCGCGATGCTTTCAAGCTCACGCAGTTTTTGCCGCGCGCGTTTGATCACCTCTTTCGGCACACCAGCCAGGGCTGCTACCGCCAGGCCATAGCTTTTGCTCGCTGCACCATCCTGTACGCTGTGCATAAAGGCGATGGTATCGCCATGCTCTAACGCGTCCAGATGTACATTCGCGACGCCTTCCATCTTCTCCGGTAACTGAGTCAGTTCGAAGTAGTGGGTCGCGAACAATGTTAATGCTTTGATTTTATTAGCCAGGTTTTCTGCACACGCCCATGCCAGCGACAGGCCGTCGTAGGTTGAAGTGCCGCGTCCAATCTCATCCATCAGCACCAGGCTGTTCTCGGTAGCATTATGCAGAATATTGGCGGTTTCGGTCATCTCAACCATGAAGGTGGAACGACCGGATGCCAGATCATCCGCCGCACCTACGCGAGTAAAGATACGGTCGATAGGCCCTATCTCGACTTTTTGTGCCGGAACATAGCTGCCGATATAAGCCAGTAGCGCAATCAACGCGGTCTGGCGCATATAGGTACTTTTACCCCCCATGTTCGGCCCGGTAATGATCAGCATCCGGCGCTGTGGGGATAGGTTGAGCGGGTTGGCGATAAACGGCTCTGTCAGTACCTGCTCCACCACCGGATGACGCCCCTCGGTAATACGAATACCAGGTTTATCGGTAAAGGTCGGACAGGTGTAATTCAACGTATAAGCACGTTCTGCCAGGTTGACCAGGACGTCCAGCTCCGCCAGTGCGCTGGCGCTCTGTTGTAAATCAGCCAGATGCGGCAGCAGCATATCGAACAGCTCGTCGTATAGCTGTTTTTCCAGTGCCAGCGCCTTACCTTTGGAAGTCAGAACTTTATCTTCATACTCTTTCAGCTCTGGAATAATGTAACGTTCTGCGTTTTTCAACGTCTGGCGACGCACGTAATTAATTGGCGCCAGATGGCTCTGTCCACGACTGATCTGAATGTAGTATCCGTGAACGGCGTTGAATCCGACTTTCAGCGTATCGAGACCCGTGCGTTCGCGCTCGCGGATCTCCAGTCTGTCGAGGTAGTCGGTTGCGCCATCAGCCAGCGCTCGCCACTCGTCCAGCTCTTCGTTATAGCCAGGCGCGATGACGCCGCCGTCGCGTACCAGCACCGGTGGAGCTTCCACCACGGCGCGTTCCAGCAGTTCACGCAGTTCCGCAAATTCACCCATTTTCTCACGCAGCATCTGCACCGGGGCGCTGTCTACGTTTTCCAGTTGCGCACGTAGTTCAGGTAGTTGCTGGAAAGCGTGACGCATGCGGGCCAGATCGCGCGGGCGCGCGGTACGCAGCGCGAGACGAGCCAGAATGCGTTCCAGATCGCCCACCTGACGCAGCACAGGTTGCAATTCGCTGGTGGTGTCCTGTAGCGCGCCGATGGTCTGTTGGCGCTCGGTGAGGATTTTGGTGTCGCGGACCGGCATATGCAGCCAGCGCTTGAGCATACGGCTGCCCATAGGTGTTACGGTGCAGTCGAGTACCGAAGCTAATGTGTTTTCAACGCCGCCCGCCAGGTTCTGGGTGATCTCCAGATTGCGGCGTGTGGCGGCATCCATAATGATGCTGTCCTGTTGACGCTCCATAGTGATGGAGCGAATATGCGGCAACGAGGTGCGCTGGGTATCCTTCACATATTGCAGCAGACAGCCGGCAGCGCATAACCCGCGTGGGGCGTTCTCAACACCAAAGCCAATCAGGTCTCGTGTGCCAAACTGCAGGTTCAATTGCTGACGGGCGGTATCAATTTCAAATTCCCACAGCGGACGACGGCGCAGGCCGCGACGTCCTTCAATCAGTGAGGTTTCTGCGAAATCTTCGGCATACAGCAGTTCAGCCGGGTTAGTACGCTGCAGTTCGGCGGCCATGGTCTCGCGGTCGGCAGGCTCGCTAACGCGAAAACGCCCGGAGCTGATGTCCAGCGTGGCATAACCGTAGCCTTTACTGTCTTGCCAGACGGCAGCCAGCAGGTTGTCCTGGCGCTCCTGTAACAGCGCTTCATCACTGATGGTGCCAGGCGTGACAATACGTACCACTTTACGCTCAACTGGACCTTTGCTGGTGGCTGGATCGCCAATCTGTTCGCAAATAGCGACGGATTCCCCCTGATTGACCAGCTTGGCGAGGTAGTTTTCTACCGCATGGTGGGGAATACCCGCCATTGGGATGGGCTCGCCTGCGGATGCGCCGCGCTTAGTCAGGGAGATATCAAGCAGCTGAGACGCGCGTTTCGCATCGTCATAAAACAGTTCGTAAAAGTCGCCCATGCGGTAAAACAGCAGTATTTCCGGGTGCTGAGCCTTCAGCTTGAGATACTGCTGCATCATGGGGGTGTGGGCGTCGAGATTATCGATTGTACTCATGGAGTTGTGTCCAGTTCCCTGATTTTCAATGGATTGCGATATTCTTGTTTTCGTTGTTATCACATAAGAGACACATGATAACGGAGATATGCTTTTCAGGGAAAGCGGGGAAGGATGACTTCTCGATCCAGGTTCCGCTCCGGGGCGAATCAGACGATGACAATTTATTCTGGGGAGGGGGGAACGATAAATTCATCCACGGACATTCCCCCGTAGGTTTGGCCGCCAGAACGCTTACTTATTATTCATTTTGCGGCAACGCATAATTCTGGCAGTACAGGTAAGGGATCCCTTCTTTGGTAATCAGATACGTCTTGCTATTTAGCGCAAAATAATCGACGTTGGATACGCTGGTATTGGTCAGGAAAAAGTCGGGGAGCAGTTCCTGAATAAGGCTGGCGGGGGCCGTTTCGCGATTGGATATTTGTATTTTCTGTGAAATCCAGACCGGACTTGAGCCGTAGCTGGATTGTGTAAACAGGACCATGCGTTGCACGGTTTGCTCATTATTTCTGGCATCTTTGATGATGCCATCAACATTCACAATGCCTTTACTCCCGCCGATTTTAATATCAATAATCCCACGAAATGAGCTTGTATTACGTACTATTTCGATGGCTGAACGACAGGTCAGATTATGAAGTTCACCTGTGTTTTTATTGAACCGATAGACGGCAGTAACCATGAGCGCAGCAAAACAGATCAGCAGGATAACACCTGTCTGGATGCGGGATGTTCGGGGATATAAATTCATTAGCTATCATACCGGGGGTAATAAACCGACTGACAGGCGTTTTCTTGCCTGGCTTTCATCGGTGAGTGACATACAAGCACTGACAATTTCTTTGACTCAGGGTAGGTCGTAATATAGATGAATTTATTGCTCTGACACAGCCCTGGATTTTTGTCGACAAACGCCGTATGCCGGGAGAAATTACTGGCATCGTTATTAAAATAATACTGACAGTCAGTTGGCGTTTTGCTGGCCTTGATATAGTCGGAAAAATAATCATCGCTGGCCTGCCAAGGGTATAATATCAGCGCGCAAATTATAAGCGTCAGCGTCGCCATGATTATTTCTGCGGTGGTGAACAAAGATTGACGCGGTGTCCCAGGCAGCAGTTCCTCTGTAACGGTATCCGGGGCTACGGACTCTTCACCTGAAGAAGAGATACTCTCTGGCGTCTCAATCGCCTGAATGTCAAACGACTCCTGAATAATCAGCCCCTTACGAGGGATTGTTGTGATCAGTGGTTGTTCCAGATCCAGCTGCTGCAAACTTTTACGTAGGGAGAGAATGCTTTGATAAAAGGCATTGAAACTAACCTGACGATGATTTTTACCCCAGCCGAACTCCAGTAGTTCATTTTGTGAAACCACCTGGCCGCGATGCTGAATAAGTAATAAAAGACATAATGATGCTGAGTGTTTGAGTTTTATCTGCTGATTGGGTTGAGCTACTCGCGCCAGAGATTGTGTGTCTGGCGTAAATATGATTCTATTTTCAATCAGATAACTGACATTGCCAGTCTCAGACATAGTGTCTCTACTCTTAATGGTGCGCCAGGCGGTTGGTAAGTAATGATACCACTTAGCCCATAATAGCTACCAGCATGGACCCGATCCTACAACGAAGATCGCGAAGTGTTTCAAATTAGTATCATAATATACTAACAATGATAACTTTTTAATTGAAATAAACCATATATAAATCAATGGATTGTGTCTTTTTGGCTATGCTGCAAAGAAGAGAAAGATGAAAGAGTGACCGCAAAGATGATTGCCATTAATTCTTTATGGACAGCGCAATATACTGCCTGACGCCACCACGCGAAAACATCATGTGTCTGAACGCGTCACGGCACCAGGGAATGCCGGTGGTAGATGTAGAGAAAGGATAAATGTCAGCCTGCTTGAAGGCTGACATTTATTTTGATGCTAAGTGAATTTTGATAAAGCCATAATTTGCGGTAGAGAGTCCCATGTTCCAGAAAGAAATTGAAAATGCTGTAGTACTTGTGGGTGATGAAATGAAGAAGTCAGAGAATGCCTGGCTGTCGTTACGCAAAAAACGCCAGCGTATTGATCTGAAGGTTGATGGAAATATCTTGTTTCTGGAGAAAGGGACCGTCTCTGTTTATCGTGTGGAAAATGACTTAGTCACCGTGAGTATTTCTGCTCCGGCCATACTCGGTTTGCCGCAAATGCGTACTGAAGTCGCCGGGCACTATTTACGTTGCGATACCGATTGCGAAATGTGGGCGATGAGCGTGCAGAATGCAGATCATATGTTTACCGCTAAAAACTTATGGAAGCAGGCGTTTGATATCTTAACGCATCACCTGCAACGCTATTTTCAGCGTGAAGCGTTGCAGTCACATCGCACCATTCGTGAGCAGATTATTGAACACGTAAAATATATTTGGTCGATGGAACCTGAGGTGCGTGAGAAAACGTCCGTATATACCTTTATTTTGACCCGTAATCATATCTCCCGCAGCGCCATCCACAAGGTTTTACAGGAACTGGTTAATGACGGGAAAATCACATTAAACCGGGGAAAACTTTCCTTCTGTACTCCGTTATAAATTTATGCGCTCCCTGACATGATGAAAGGGAGCGCAGGCGTTTAACGTTCTCTGAGCGCCTCCGCGCGAGCGCGAATAATCGGTTTTAACAGATAGCTGAGAATCGTTTTCTTGCCAGTGAGAATATCGACGCTCGCTACCATGCCGGGGATTACCAGCATCGGATGTTCTTTCGTTCCCAGGTAGTTTTTGTCCGTTTGCAGGCGAACAATATAAAAGCTTCGCCCCTGTTTATCGGTGACGGTGTCCGGACTTATCTGCACCACTTCGCCTTGCAGACCGCCATAGATGGTGTAATCGTAGGCCGTAAATTTCACCATTGCATGCTGGCCCGGATGAAGAAAGGCAATATCGCGCGGCTGTATTTTGGCTTCGATTAACAGCTTGTCATCCAGCGGAACGATTTCTACCAGATCGCTGCCAGGCTGTATGACGCCGCCGATAGTATTCACCATCACCTGCTGAACGATACCCCGCACCGGTGAGGTGACCATCGTCCGGTTCACCCGGTCTTCCAGCGCTTTAACGCTGGCCTGTGCCTTGCTCAGGTTCGTGCGCGCCTCGTTGAGTTGCGCCAGCGCATCGCTCTGGAAACGGCCACGGCTTTCACCGATTTTATTCTCAATTTCGTTAATTTCTGATGCGGCCTTGGGCAGCGACAAACTAATCGAATTGAGCTGCCCGGCGGTTTCCACTTCGGTACGACGCAGACGCAGTAGTTCAACTTTTGAAATGGCGCCCGAGGCGAGCAGCGGCTCGGACATTTTGATTTCCTGGCGTATTAGCCCAAGGCTGTGCTTGAACTGATCTTGCTTAGATTCAAAATCGCGCAGCTCCTGTTTTTTCTGCACCAGTTGTTCTTCCAGCCCGGATATTTCGTTATGAAACTGCTCCCGGCGGCTGTTGTACAGTTCGGTTTCTCCCCGTGCGACATCCGGCGCTTTGCTGGCAATCTCTGGTGAAATAACAAAGTCCTGGTTTTCAACCTCCGCCGTCAGACGTTCAACCTTTGCACGCAAGCCGAGTTTATCCGCTTCTGTTTCGCCGACGTTAGAGGCAAAGCGCGTGTCATCCAGGTGCAGTAACGGTGTTCCAGCGTTAACGATTTGCCCTTCATGCACATACAGCTCGGTGACGATCCCCCCTTCCAGGTTCTGGATTTTTTGCAGTTTGGATGAAGGGATCGCTTTACCTTCCCCGCGGGTGACTTCATCGATTTTCGCAAAGCCAGCCCACACGAAAGACAATACCACCAGCGCGAGGATCGTCCACAGCGTCAGTCGAATCACTCTCGGGGAGTCATCAATAATGGCCTGACTGACTTCATTGATACTGTCAGTTTGATTTTCATCACGGCCATGAAAGTAGTGCTGCATAGCACGGCGGGCACGAACCAGGAAATCAGCGAGATGCATTAATCTGCCCCTTTTTCAACGCATCCATCACCACCGCTTTCGGGCCGTCCGCGATGATGCGTCCTTTATCGACAATAATCAGGCGGTCAACCAGCGACAGCATGGAAGCGCGGTGCGTAACCAGTAATAACGTTTTGCCCGCGATGCAGGGGACCAGCGCGTGTTTGATCTTCTCCTCGCTGGTGTTGTCCATCGAGCTGGTGGGTTCATCCAGTAACAGAAGAGGCGGATCCAGCAAAAGCGCGCGTGCCAGCGCTACCGCCTGCCGCTGTCCACCGGAAAGTCGGGAGCCGCGCTCGCCAACCTGCAGGTTATAGCCGTCAGGATGCAAGCGCGCAAAATCGTTCACGCCGGCCAGTTCTGCCGCCCGCAGCATGGTTTCGTCATCGATATAACGCGCACCGCACAGCAAATTGTCGCGTAGCGTGCCATTGAACAACTGGATATCCTGCGGCACGTAGCCGATGCTGTGGCGCAGATCGTTCACATCCAACTGACGAGAATCGATACCGTCGATCAGAATATTTCCGGCGCTGGGCTGGTACAGATTGACCAGCAGTTTGCTGAGCGAACTTTTACCAGAACCACTGCGTCCGATGATGCCGATTCGTTCCCCAGGCTGAATGGTCAGATTGATTTTTTGCAGCGACAGGTTCTGTTGTTCCGGGTAGCTGAAATCGACATCGCGAAATTCTATGCTGCCCTGTAGCTGCTCACGTTTGAGCGGATTTTCATCCGCGCGACGCTCCTGCGCCAGCGACATCATTTTCTCGGTATTTTTGATGGTGAGCTTCGCCTGTTGATAGCGGGCGATAAGGCCGGTTAACTGACCCAGCGGCATTAATGCCCGGCCGTTGAGCATGTAGCAGGCGATAAGTCCCCCCATACTCAGTTTGCCGCCGATAATCATGTACACCCCGACGATAATCATCACCACCCCGGAGATTTGCTGGAACCAGCCGGTCAGGTTGCTCGCCAGGCTGGACAACGTTTTCACCCGTAGCTCCAGGCGACTCAGGCTGCCCAGCGTTTGTTCCCACTGAAACTGGCGTTCGCTCTGGGCATTATTCACTTTGATGGCATCCAGACTGCTCAAGGTTTCAATCAGCAATGCCTGGCGTTCGCTGGCGAGACTCATGGTTTTAGTGACTGCCGCGTTGACCGGTTTTTGTAACGCCCAACTGCACAACAAAGCAATCGGCAGCGTCAGGACCGGGATCCAGGCCAGCGCTCCGCCAATAATCCCGATGACGATCAGCAGCAGCAGGGTGAAGGGCAGATCGATAATCGTCGTCAGCGTAAGTGATGAGAGGAAATCGCGCAGTGACTGAAACTCGTGAATATTCTGCGCAAAGCTGCCCACCCGCGCCGGACGTTCTTTCATCTCCATGCCGATAATGCGCTCAAACAGCGTTGAAGAGATGATGAGATCGCTTTTTTTCCCCGCAATATCAAGGCAGATACCGCGCAGCATTTTCAATATCAGATCAAAAACAAAAGCCAGGCAGATACCGACTGCCAACACCCACAGCGTGACCGTTGCCTGGTTAGGCACAACCCGGTCATAGACGTTCATGGTGAAGAGCGGCGTGCCGAGCGCAATCAGGTTGATCAGCAGGCTAGCCAGCACCGCATCCATATACAGGAAACGTGACAGCTTCAGCGTGTCTTTAAACCAGGATTTGGTACGTGGCAGAAAAGCTTCCGCCTGCAAATCGAATTCGTGGCGCGGATGAGCAAAAATCACTTTACCGGCATAGCTTTGTTCAAGCGTGGCGACATCGACGCAAATCTCCCCACCTTCGCTTTCGCTGGGCATAAAGCGGGCGCTGCCGTCGTCGTTCCATGCCAGTAATACTCCGGTTCCGCCAGAACGCAGTAACAGGACTGCAGGCAGAGACATGGCCGGAATTTTATCGAGTGCGCGCGTGACAACCCGCGCCTTTAAACCGGCCCTTGCCGCCGCGCGTGGAAATATATTTAGCGTGAGCCGATCGTTTTCTAATGGCAACCCACTGCTTAATGTTGAACGACTCGCCGGTTTACCGTGTAATGCACACAGAATGAGTAAGCTATCTAATAGCGGATCGTCATTATAACTGCGGGGATCGTGATGTTGAGAATTAGGGCAGGCATAATTCCCGGATACTTCATTTAATAATTCAGCTTGTGCACTCATTTTCGCAACCATTTCTGACCGTGCACGTTGAAATAATAGCAAGCTAATTATCAGCGTGCAGGTCAGAGATTTATTTTGGATTAATAATTATTAATGCAGATCCGGTAAGCTATTTTCTTCTTGTGAATCCACCGGTTGTCCTGATGGCGGCGGTGTGATTTTTAGAATATTCATTAATTCACCCGTGCGTTCGCTAATACGGTAGCCGCTGGTCATCGCCAGATAACGCAGTTCAACAAGGCGACGTTTAGAAGAAAAAACTTCATTTTCACTGTCGAGCAAATCCAGCAGCGTACGTTCGCCAAGACTGAATTGATCCTGATAAGCGGTGCGCACTTTGACGCTACGGTCGGCATATTCTTCCGCTGAAGGAAGCTGAGCGCGTGCGTTTTGTAACGCCGTCCAGGCCAGGCGCAGCTCCTGATTCAGCTGGCGTAGCGTGTTATTGCGTACGTCCTGCGCCTGTTTATGCAGATACGCGCGGGAGTTCATATTGGCTTTGTCGCTGCCGCCCTGGTACAGGTTGTAATGCAGCTTTACCATCGCTTCCCACTCTTCAGTATGGGCGCGGGTGGTGTCGGTGTTATTACTAATCCCGCGGGAAAGCTCAACGTCCACGCGCGGATAGAAGGTAGATTTCGAAGCCTCATACTGCTGATGCGCGGCTTCGATATCCGCATTGGCGGATTTCAGTAATGGGCTGTTTTTTTCCATCCGACTTTTGGCGTCTTCCAGCGAGGTGGGTAACTGAGAGTCAATACTCTCGGGCAGGCTTAAACCTTGCGGATCCATGCCTGTCACGCTGACAAAGGTGGTTTTCGCGTCTTCAAGATTCGTCTGCTCGGTCAGCAAGTTATTACGCGCCTGCGCCAGACGCGCTTCGGCTTGCATAAAGTCCCCGGAGCGCCCAACCCCCTGATCGGTACGCAGTTTTATCTGGTCGTAAATGCGTTCGTGGTTCGCCAGATCGTCCTCAGCAAGGCGAACAAACTCTTCGCGTTGTAGCACGTCGAAATAGGCCTGAATGACCGCATAAGCGGTACTTTCGCTGGTGTTCATCACGCTCCAGGCGCGCGAGTCAACGGTCGCTTTTTGCCGTGCAACTTCGCTGGAGGTGGCAAAGCCATTAAACACATTTTGCTCAAGACTCAGCGTCGCTTCGTTAGGTGACTGGGTCAGACCGTTATTGCGTCCTGCCGCGCGAGTCGTTGCATCATCAACATTTTTACGCCCAGCTTCAGCATTTAAATTGAGTGAGGGTAAATAGCCACCTTGAGCGGCCCGCAGTTCTTGCTCTGAAGAATAACGGCTATTTATTGCGGCATTAACTTCAGGATGATTAGCTAAAGCGTTTTTAACGGTATTTTGTAAGTCTTCTGCATTTACTGAGGATATTGAAAAGCATGAAAGCAGAAAAACTAAAAACTTCTTCATGACATGAATGCCTTATATGACACGGTTATGACATCCTGCTGTCGTCGCTATCATCCATTTTTACAAACACGTTATATTAATTAACAAAGGTAAATTGTCTTAATTGAAGCTTGTGGTCAGCTATTCTCAGACATGTTTTGTCACATCGTGTTTTATTTTTGGTTATTTTTTATTATATTCATTTGCCAGTCAAGTCTCATGTAATTGCATTCTTTAAAATGTGTTTTTTTCCACATTGAGATATTAATGTTTACATTAAATGAATGTGATATTTGTTCGTTAATATATTAACGATTTTATAAAAATAATGATGGTAATTAAGTGAGGTTACGGTGAGCAAATTACTCGGTGTGATCAAAGCAATCATTGGGCAGGTATACGTTGTTGATGCTAATGGCACACAACGACTTGTTCATGAAGGCGACAGGGTATATAGCGGTGAGGAAATTATGACCGGCGCCAGCGGCGCGGTGAGTCTCTCTTTACCAGACGGGAAGACGCTGGATATTGGCCGTAACAGCCATTGGGGTGAGCACGGGCTACAGGTCAACCATAATCCGGAGCATGATGCCCAGGATATTGCCGCCGTACAAAAAGCCATTGCCGACGGCGCTGACCCGACGCAGGTGTTGGAAGCCACCGCGGCGGGTAATGACGCGCCGGTACAGCTTGAGGGCGGTGGCGGTGGTCACACCCTGGTTCAGCTTGAATTAACCGGACAGGTGGTTGATCCTACGGCGGGTTTTAATACAAAAGGTCTCGGCAGCCCGAACTGGGATATCAACTTGCCAGTTGGGGGGGCAGGCTCGGCGAGCGTTTTCCCGCCTGAAGTGCAAATTACCGAGTTTGCCGGTAATGACGGTTTTATTAACAAAAGTGAATTCCACCAGACCCATTTAAGCGGCACCAGCAATCAAAATCACGTCACGCTTACCTTCACCGATAGCCAAAAAAACACATTCACCGTTGAGGTTCCGGTGAATAACGGTCACTGGAATATTAATACCGATCTGGGCGGATTAGTGCCAGGAAATGTCACCGTAGTGGCAATAGCGACCGATGTCACAGGACGAACGGCAGAAAGTGTCGATCATGCGCTGATTGATATTACCGGACCAGACATCAACATTAGCGTTGAAAGCGTCACGCCGGATAACCTCATTAACTACGCCGAGTCCCGCCAGCCGCAGACGATGATCCATGGATCTGTTGGTGGTGATGCCCGACCTGGCGATCTCGTTACCTTATTGGTTGATGGTAAAGAATATACCGGCGTCGTTACTGACCCGGGCAATGGCGCTCTGATTTATACCATTCCGGTACAGACTCAGGGATTGCTGAACGACCCGAATATTCACGCTACGCTGACCTCTTTCGACGATGCCGGTAATCGCACAACGGTTTCTACCGATCATCATGTCGATAACGACCTATCCGCGCAAAACGCCGTGACTATTGAAGCAGTAGCGACTGATGATGTCGTCAATGCCAATGAGTTTCGTATGCCGACCGTCATTTCTGGCGCCGCCAGCGGCGATGCGCAAGCGGGCGACCGGGTCACCCTGACCCTTCAGGGCAAAGAATTTCATGGCACGGTTTTCGACGACCATGGTCAGCTACGCTATGAGATCGTGGTGCCTTCAGCCACCCTGAAAGAGGGCGCGAATGAGGTGCAGGTGACGCTGGTCAGCCACGACGCACCAGGCAATGAGGCCATTGCCGTGACGCACCGTACCGTGGTACTGGACACCCAGGCGCACAACGCCCTGACGATTGATGACGTCACCGACGATAACACCCTGAACCGCGCTGAACTGTTTGCGCGCAACCAGCTTATCTCCGGAACTGTCAGCGGCGAAGACGCGAAGGCGGGTGACCCGGTACAACTGGAGCTTAACGGTCACCAGTACAGCGGTCAGGTTATTGATCTTGGCAATAATACGCTGGGCTACCGTATTGCGGTTAACGCTTCCGACTTTGCCAATAACAGCATTCCGGTTGATGGTAACGTGGAAGTGAAGGTCACGGTTACCTCTCACGATGCGG
The DNA here is from genome assembly GCF_005280815.1 of Citrobacter sp. TBCS-15. Lineage (NCBI taxonomy): Bacteria > Pseudomonadati > Pseudomonadota > Gammaproteobacteria > Enterobacterales > Enterobacteriaceae > Citrobacter > Citrobacter sp. TBCS-15. The sequence goes on from NZ_SZWK01000101.1 coordinate 562,258, forward strand.
CGGGAAACCTGGCGATCGCCACCGATACCCACAGCGTGCACATTGATAATCTTGCGACCAATCAGGTCAACATTGACGCGGTGGCGACGGATGATGTGGTCAACGCGATTGAACACCGCATGACCACGCTGATTAGCGGTGTGGCAGGCGGTGATGCCAAAGCGGGCGATGCGGTCACCGTCAGCGTACAGGGGCAAAACTATGCCGGAACGGTGGTTAATGATAACGGTCAGTTGCGCTATGAAGTGGCATTACCGAAAGGAACGTTGCTGGAAGGTAAAAACGATGTGGTGGTCACGCTGGTCAGCCACGATGCGGCGGGTAACGAAGTCACCGCGTTCGCGCACCGTACCGTCACGCTCGACACTCAGGCGCACAACTCGCTGACAATCAATGATGTAGATAGTGATAACACCCTGAATCGTAGCGAGCTTTACACACGTAACCAGGTGATCTCCGGCACCATTGGCAGCAATGAAGATGCTAAACCTGGCGATCCGGTACAACTGGAGATCAACGGTCACCAGTACCGCGGGGAGGTTATCGATTTAGGCCACAATTCGCTGGGCTACCGTATCACGGTAAACACCGCAGACTTTGCCAACAACAGCGTGCCGGTCGACGGTAACGTGGACGTGAAGGTCACGGTCACCTCTCATGATGCGGCGGGTAACCTGGCGATCGCCACCGACACCCACAGCGTGCACATTGATAACGTTGCCACCAATCAGGTCAGCATCGATGCTGTGGCGACGGACGATGTGGTCAACGCCATTGAAAACCGTATGGTAACGCTAATTAGCGGGGAAGCCGGTGGTGATGCTAAAGCGGGCGATGCGGTCACCGTCAGCGTACAGGGGCAAAACTATGCCGGAACAATCGTTGATGATAACGGGCAGCTGCGCTACGAAATCGCGTTGCCGAAGACGGCCTTGCAGGAAGGTAAAAACGACGTAGTGGTGACGTTGGTCAGTCATGACTCGGTGGAAAATGAAGCCACCGCGCTGGCACATCGCACCATCACGTTAGACACGCAAGCGCATAATACTATCCGCATACATGACCTCACTGCAGATAATGCGCTGAATTACCAGGAACTGCTTGCGGCTAAACAGACGATTACCGGTTTTGTTGGCGGTGAGGATGCGAAGGTCAACGATCCGGTCTTACTGGAGATAAATGGTCATCAGTACAGCGGTAAGGTGGTTGATTTCGGCCGCGGTAAGCTGGGTTATCGCATCGATGTGGACTCTTCTGCATTTGCCGATAACAGCGGCCATGTTCTGACGAATGTGAATATTACCACAATGGTGACTTCTCATGATGCGGCGGGAAACCTGGCCATCGCCACCGATACGCATAAAGTTCATATCGATAACTATGCGGAAAACACCCTCAAGATTGACACAGTAGCGACGGACAATGTGGTGAACGCCAATGAAAACCGGATGCCCACCATTATTAGTATCGTAGCCGGTGGCGATGCCCGGGAGGGGGATGCGGTAAAAATAAGCGTTCATGGGCAAGACTTTAACGGCACGGTGGTCAACGATAACGGTCAGCTACGCTATGAAGTGGTTCTGCCGCATGGAACCTTGCATGAAGGTAAGAATGCGGTAGTTGCGACCCTGCTCAGCCATGACGCGCTGGGCAACGCGGTGACCAGTGAATCGCACCGTATTATCACCCTCGATACGCATGCGCATAATGCTATCTCGTTGGATAACATTGCCACGGACAATGTCATCAATTACCAGGAACTGTCCGCGGCGACACAGCGCATTACGGGCATCGTCGGGGGGGAAGATGCGAAGGTCGGCGACCCGATCCAACTGGTGGTTAATGGTCATCAGTACGAGAGTCAGGTCATTGACCTTGGTCAGGGGAGGCTGGGTTACCGCATTGATGTGGACTCATCAGCGTTTGCAAACAACAGCGTTCATGTGCTGACGGATGTCGATGTGCACGTCACGGTTACCTCGCATGATGCGGCGGGTAACCTTGCCATCGCGACTGACAGCCATAAAGTGCATATCGATAACTTTGCTAAAAACGTGGTGACGACCGCAGTGGTGGCGTCCGATGACGTGGTAAACGCCATTGAAAACCGCATGCCGACGCTGATTAGCGGTATCGCGAAAGGTCTGGATGCCAAAGCGGGTGACGCGGTGACTGTTCACGTGCAGGGGCAAAATCAGGACTTTAGCGGCACGGTGGTTAACGATCACGGCGTTCTGCGCTACGAAGTGTTTGTTCCAACGGGTGTGCTGCAGGAAGGCAGCAACGACGTAATGGTCACGCTGGTCAGCCACGACGCTGCGGGCAATCAGGCGGTTGCGGTGGAGCATAGAACCGTCACGCTGGATACTCAGGCGCACAGCACCGTGGCTATTGATAAGGTTACTGACGACAACAACCTTAACCACCAGGAGCTGGATACGCCGATGCAGCTCATCAGCGGCAAGGTGGGAGGAGACGCGCAGCCTGGCGATGCGGTGATCGTTGAGATCAATCACCAGACGTTTAACGGCAAGGTCATCGACCTTGGTGGCGGACATCTGGGCTATCAAGTCCCCGTTGATTCAACGGCGTTCAGTGATAATAAGGGGCCCCAGGATAAGAATGTGTCCGTTAAGGTCACGGTTACCTCTCACGATGCGGTGGAAAATGAGGTGATTACCACCGCAACCCGTGTGGTGCATATTGATAATCATGCCGGGGCGGGAATCACCGTTGATACGGTAGCGGGCGATGACAAGCTCAACGGCGCGGAAGCAGCAAAACATCTCACTGAGGTGATGGGCACGGTGTCCGGCGATGTACACGCGGGCGCTAAAGTTCAGGTCATCGTCAACGGTCATACCTACGAAACAACCGCGCAGGCACTCCCGGAACATAACAATGCGCTGGGATATAAGCTGGACGTTCTGAGCCGCGATCTGGTCAAAGACCCGCATATCGTTGCTCGTGTAGTCGGTGAAGATAATGTGCATAATTTCCAGCAAGCGGAGATAACGCACGACCTGCTGGTTGATTTACATGCCAAAGCCATGCTGACGATTGATCCCGTCACTGGCGACAATATGATTAATGGCGATGAATCAAAACAACTATTCACGTATGTGACCGGGAAAGTGGCTGGGGATGTTCATGTAAATGACGTCGTTTATCTCACCGTGAATGGCCACGTCCTGACGGGGAAAGTGGGTGATACTGGAGGTGGGGTTCTCGGCTATAGCATTAAAGTCAGTACCGCCGATCTTATCTCCGATCCGCATCTGACCGCGACGGTCAGCACCACCGATGGCGCGGGCAACCCGGCGACGGCCAATGCAGAAACCACAGTGATTATCGATACCCGTGTCGATGCGCAGATAACCATTGATGCCGTGACGCCGGATAATACGCTGAACCTCGCTGAGCAGATGCATGGCTATACGATGGTGAGCGGGACGGTGAGCGGGGAAGTTCACCCCGGCGATCCGTTCTCCATGACCATCAACGGCCATACCTATTCCGGTGTGGTAGAGGATCGCGGTAATCAACAAATGGGATTCCATGTTCCCGTTGCGACGGCCGATCTGGTTGCCGATCCGCATATCAGCGTCACCATGGATATCACGGACGATGCCCTGAACCATGCGCAAATTACAGCGCATCATACGGTTATGCTGGACGCGCAAGCGTTGGCCTCAATCACCATCGATCCGGTAACGGGCGACGATGTATTGAATAAGATCGAATTGGGGCAAACCACGACGATCGTCAGCGGTACGGTGGGCGGTGATGCCAGGGTTAATGATGTGGTGCACCTGAATATCGGCGGCCATATGGTTGATGCGACGGTGACGAACCTGCCAAATCTGGGAATCCTGGGGTATTCCACTGATGTTGATACCCAGTGGCTGCAAAACGATCCGCATATCACCGCAACCATCACTACCACTGATGCGGCAGGAAATAACGCCACGGCAGATGCGCACAGCACCGTGATTATCGACGACCAGATTGACGCGATAGTGCATATTGATCCGATCTTCACTGGCAGCGGTGATGCGGTGATTAACCACGACGAAGCCCTGAAGCCGCAAACGACGGTTACGGGTACGGTGGGAGGCGATGTCAAAATCGGTGATACGGTTGAACTCACCATCAACCATCAGATCTACTATGCGCAGGTGGAAGATCACGGCGGCCAGCGGGCTTTCAGCACTAAGGTGTCGACTCTGGATCTGCTTATGGATCCGAAGATTCATGCCGAAGTAACGGCAAAAGATGACGCAGGCAATATTGCACACGGGCACGATGACATGCCTGTGGTGGTTGATACCGTTGCCGATGCCGGGATTACGATTGATTCTGCGTTGAGCTGGCGAGGCTGGGCGCTACCCGCAGGAAACCGCCCGGAATTTGTCACGGTAACCGGGCATGTTACCCCGGACGCGAAGCTTAATGATTTGGTTACCGTTGATGTGGGCAACAACACGCATCTGGAAACGCATGTTATTACCCTCCATGATGGGCAATTGGGTTACACGCTGGATATTCTTTCTCAGGATTGGAATAACAACGGCAATATCACCGTGTCCATCACCACCCATGACGATCACGGCAACACGGCGACAGCGGTAGAGCATAAATTTATCGATCTCCCGTGGGTAACCCAGACTTATACGCCTGCCAATACGCCTTTTAGTATGCACACCCCGACGGCAACGGGGACGGGAACCACGCAACCTCACCAACCGACCGTGCATCTTACCGTTGATAAGGTGGCGGGCGATGACGTTCTCAACCACGATGAAGCGCAGAAAGCAACGACGGCAATCCGTGGCCTGGTCAGCGGCGACGTTCAGGCCGGGGACGAAGTGATTGTTACCATCAATCATGTGCAGTACACCGGGCATGTTATGAGCATCCCGACGATGCCGGGACAGCTGGCATACGAAGTGGATGTGCCAACGAATGAACTGCAGGCGCACCCGATGTTTGATGTCTCTATCACGGCTGGGGCAGCGACAGATACGGTGCAGAAAACCATCACCGTCGATACGGATAACCCGCTGCAGATAACGATGGATAAGATCGCCGGTGATGATGTTATCAATGCGGCGGAAGCGCAAAGCGGTAAAACCACCATCAGAGGCACGGTCAGCGGCGAAGGGATCCACGATGGCAGCGTGGTGAGTCTGCAGGTCAATGGCAATACGCTAACTGCAGTCGTGCATGATGATAAACATGGTCACCTGGTCTGGTCGAAGAAGGTCAGTATCAACGATCTGCACAATAACCCGGATATTATCGCGACGGTCATGGCGACGGATGATAATGGCAATCAGGGGAGCGCCTCTGCCAGCAGCCATGTCGTGGTCGATCTGAGCGCTAATGCTGGCGTGACGATAGATAACATTGCCGGTGACAATGTGCTGAACGCGCGGGAATCGCTGCAACCTAAGATGACAGTAACGGGGTCGGTATCCGGAGATGTGCATCCCGGCGATAAGGTGACGCTGACGGTTAACGGAAACCCTTATGCGGCGACTGTCGATAATAACCATCACTACTGCGTCGATATTTACACCAAAGACCTGCTGGCCGATCGCGCGATTGTCGCGACAGTCTCAGGATATGACGATCACGGCAACGTGCAGCCTGCCAGCTTCACGCAGGGCTATGCGATTGATAAGTCGGCAAGCGGCAGCGTGACCATCAACACCGTCGGCGGCGACGATATTATCAATGCTGATGAAGTGAAAGCCGGAAGCGTAGAGGTGAGTGGTACGGTGGATGGCGACGTGCATCTCGGTGATAAAGTCGCCATTCTCGTCGATGGCGTCACAGTACATACGCGTGTCATTGAGCTGCCGCATATGAACGGGCAACTGGGCTACAAAGCGATGGTGAGTACGGTCGGGCTGCAAAATGACCCGAATATTCACGTCAGCGTAGAAGGGCAGGATTCGGCGTTGAACCCAATGCATGCCGTAAACGACAAAACGGTCACTATCGATACGCAGGTTGATGCCAGCATCGTGCTGGATAAGGTGTCAGTCGATGATGTGCTGAATAACGAGGAAACTCAGCATGCGAAAACCACCATCAGCGGTTATGTGACCGGGGATGTGGATGTTGGCGATCGGGTGACCATCACGGTTAACGGTAAAGATCTGGTGGCTGATGTGAAAAACAGCGGCGGACAGAAGGTATTTAGCGTAGATGCCAGTACGGTTGACCTGATTCACGATCAAAAGATAACCGCTCACGTCACCGCCCATGATGATGCAGGTAACCGTGATGAGATCCAGACCGATAAGACCATCACTATCGACAGGACCGCTGCAGGAACGATGGATATTGATAGCGTCACCCAGGATAACGTCCTGAATCATCAGGAACTCCAGGGAACGATGGTGAGGGTAACCGGGCATCTTGGCGGCGATGTGGATGTATGGGATTCGATCAAATTAAAGATTGGTGGTCATGAATATACAGGTTCGGTAGATACGTTGGGGAATGGTGAGCGGGTTTATCATGTCGATGTAGACAGCGATGTGATGAAAGCGAACACCGCATTCTCGGTTGAGGTCAACGGTCATGATGCGCCAGGTAACCCGTACTCAAAGACAACGTCCCACACCTATGCAGTGGATCAACAGGCAGACGCCACGCTTATCGTGGATAAACTCACCGGAGATAACCACATCTCACGTGCGGAAGCACAGGGGGCTATCACCCATATCACCGGCAGCGTGAGCGGTGATGTGCATGATGGGGAGCATATTAAAGCGCTGGTTAATGGGCATCAGTACGATGCGATTCTTCATCAGGGCAATAATGGGCTGACCTATGACATTGAGGCCGAGACCTCAGCGTTCCGGGCAGGTCATAACCGAGTGAGCGTATTGGTCGAGGCGCATGATGACCACGGCAATATTACACCGTATACGCAAACGCTGAATGTGACGATGGACGATCCGGCACCACACAAAGGGCATACGGCGGATAAAGGAAATCATGCCGCGATGAAACATGCGCTGCACAACCTGTTCGACGATAGCGCGTTATCACTCTCTTACGCCCCTGAAGCGACCGGACACGGGCAGGCAACTGCCGTGTTGAGCGCTGACGATAAGGCGAAGGCCATGCTCGATAAAGTCGATCTCAGCGATCTGGCGCGTGAGCTGCACGAAGGCGTGGATATTGCGAAGTACATTCAAAGCGGCGGCGATCATCATCAGATCGCCAGTCCGGCGAAGGTCGCGCATGGCATTGATACTGCGCTGTCGACTCATGCAAGCGGCGATCTGCATTCTGCGACCTACTCGTTGGATCACCTGATAGCCAAACCCGATCACAACCCGACTCACTAATCGTTGCTTGCTGCCCTGTGCGAACAGGGCAGCGGCATCAGGGTATACGAAATGAAAGACACTGATATGAATTCTGGACCACACGCGCAGGCAGCAGGCGCTGGTAAAAATGCTGAAAATGACACCCAACAGACGTTAGAGATGCTGCAAAAAAGCGACCTGGAGATGGTCCGCGTGCTCGACGATCTGATTTACCTGCTGATCCGTAAAGGCGTGATTGCCATTACCGATCTTCCGCCGATGGCGCAGGTTAAATTAATGAATCGCGCGAACGCGCGTCAGGAACTCGGTGGACTGGAACAACTGCTTGGTAGTGATGACCGTATTTTTTAGCTGATGCAGGCAGCCGGTTTGTAGGCCGGATAAGCGAAGCGCTGTCCGGCGATATACAGGCTGCCTGCTGTTATCACAACGGCGTGGGTTCACCTAATAATTGACCCATTGCGCCATCAATCCCTAACTCCTGCAGTACCTTAAGCTCGCCTTGTGTTTCAACACGTTCGGCAATCAGCGGCAAATCAATACTGCGCGTGGCGCTGCACAACACTTCAATAAACAAACGTTTATCGTTTTCTTCATCAATATTACGGATATAGCTGCTGTCGATTTTCAGATAAGCAAGCCCCCACTGCGACAGATGACCGATCATGTTGAAGCGACTGCCGAAGTGTTGCAGACCGAGCGCGCAGCGATGCTGGCTTACAGCTTTGACAAATGCTGCCATCTGATGTGGCCCAGGAAGCTGATTTTCATCCAATTCCAGAATCAGCTGGGTGGCTATACGCGGTGCATAGCGCAGCGGATTGAGCAGGTCAGCAATGGCGTTTGCGCTGGCGACAGAACTGCCTGAAATACTCAGCGCTAATTTCCCCGGTGCAGTTTTTAGTTGGTTCAGCGTCAGTTTCAGCATCACTTTATCGAGGCGATGGCTCCAGCCAAAGCGGTGGATCCACGGCAGGAAACGACCGGCGGTAATGGTATTGCCCTGTTCGTCAATAATGCGCGACAGCACTTTGTAATGCAGGATTTTGTCGGGCGAGCAGCAATCCACAACGGGTTGATAAACCAACTGGAATTGCTGATTTTCCAGCGCATGCTCGAGGCGAACAAACCACAAATGCTGATCTTCGGTAGCCGCTGGCACCTCGGTGGTGGGTACCACCTGATGGTCGGTATGTGTTTCTGCTTCCACCAGCAGGCGATCGGCCTGGATCAGCAATGACTGCGCGTTATCTCCGGCGCTGAATGGCACCATGCTGGTATAGGCGACCGGCTGTTGGTCTGACATACCGGTGGCATAAAAGGCCGTCAGTTTCTGACACAGCGAATTGCCCATGTCCAGCATTTCACCGTGCGTAACCCCCGGACAGAGCAGGGCGAACTCGCCGCCGCGAATGCGGGCGAGGGTGCTGTCGAGAGAGGCATATTTTTCTTTATGCGCGTCCAGCAGGTTAGCGATGTTGAGCAACAGCTTATCGGTATGCGGTCCGCCAAAACGCTGATTCAGACCGCCTAAATCCTGAACGCGAACCAGCATCAGATACCCTGGCGCCGTATCGGCATCACTTAGCCGCGCCTGAAACTGCATATCGAACGCGCGGCGGTTGGCAATTCCGGTCTGGCTGTCGAGATAAGCTTCATTGTGCAGACGTTCGCTATAGACAGCTTGCTCTTCAAATAACGACTTGAGCTTCGCTGCCATCAAATTCATGGCGTTAACGACACGGCGTAATTCCGGCGTTTTTGGCAGTTCCTGTAGCGTCAGAAACTCGCGGCGGGCAATGGCTTCTGATTGTTTTGCCAGATAATTGAGCGGGCGCAGCAGTTTGCGCAGCAGCAGAATGCCAGCGATTAAACAGGCGAGACTACAGGACAGCATCCACAACAGATTGCCTAAGGTATTGTCCCACAGACGCTGTACGGCAAAGATCGGATCGCTGGTCACTTCTACGCGAGCGGCCTGCTGCCAGCCGCGCATAATGGTCGCCTCGCCGGTTTGCGGAGTTACATCCACCAGATTAACAAACCAGCCGGGAACATCGGGAATTGACGCCGCCGCGCGGCGCTCAAGCATCGTTTTACCGTTTTGCAGATCGACAATACGGATTTTTTTGTAGTAACCGCTGTCGAAAATGGAGCTCACCATTAGCTCGATCATCGCCGGATCGTTGACGTTGGGCGTCAGCGAAACGCCCAGCGCAGTTGCTGCATCCTGGGCATGTGAAAGGAGTTGGTTATTGGACTGATCGCGAGAGCTTTCTAACGTCACGATAAAATTGCCGCTAAACACAACCATCATAAAGAGAGAGATTGTCAGGAGTAACTGTTTAAAAAGAGACACAGGTGATTCCTATTTATCCATCGGGAAGCCCTCTTCCCGCATTTTGATGAAAACTTGCTGCCAGCGAGAAAGTCTCTTGCTGTCCCCAACGCGCTTATTGTTCTGATTGCCCGGAAGCCAAAGGCCAGTGTTGTTAAAGGAGTACACGGGTAATAAATCCATACGCTGCGTAGCTGGTGAAATGGTATTGGTCAGGCTGTCGAGTATCAGAGGAATTGCTTCAGGCGTGAGGTACCAGGCCAGTACCATATGCGCCCGGTTATAACGCAGGGCCTTAACATAAGTGATGCGTAGTTTGTCTTCGGAGATGCCCAACTGGCGGAGAGTGAAATATTTAGCGATCGCGTAGTCTTCGCAATCCGCTTCGCCTTTGCGCAGTGATTCAATGGGGGTTGCCCAGTAATCCACGTCATGCCAGGCGTCAATATCTTCGGTATAACGGAGCTTATCGTTAAAAAATTGGTTTACGGCGTGTAATTGTGTTTGTTCGTCTGCATTACGCAACTGGAGCAACACCTGCTGCCAGGCGTTGATCCGCCGTTGCGCTTGCGGACTCGCGGGACCGTAAAGCGCGTCGGATTTCTGCTGGATGCTGGCAAAATCCCAGGCGGCGCGCAGCGAATGGACCGTCAATAGTAACAGCAGCACCCCAGGGATTTTCCACAGGCGCAGCAAGCGGTGGTGTAACGAGCGGCTGATAGTGTTCAATTATTATGCTGACAGCTGGCTGGCGACAGGATTTTCATCTTTTCGCAGGACCAGGGAGACAGCCACTTTTTGCGTAACTGCGCGTTGATCGGTGAGGCGAAGAAATCTTTCAGCGTGCTGTTTACAAACGTCACGAACTGCGGATCGTTTTTCCTCATCATAATGGCATAGTGCATATCATTGCCGATGCTCTGTGCCGACACGCTGAACAGTTCCGGTTGCTCGCTATCCTTAATTAACGGCCAGGCCAGCACATCATCAAGGAATAAGGCGGCGGCTTCATTATGCGCCATCTTGTCAAACGCACCGTTTATCGTGGTGGTAGTAATTGTCGAAATATTAAGATGCTGCTCTCTGTTGGTTTTATTAAACTCCAGCAAATCTTTTGAGCTTCCTGGCAGGCTCACCGTGCGGCCTTTAAGGTCGTCAATCGAGTGGATATTATTTTTACGTAACGCAATGATGCGCATTTTTGCGATGTAATAGTTGAGAGAAAATGAGACGCTGGACATCCGCTCCGGCGCATTGGTATTTACGCTACAGTCCATATCAATTTTGCGCGTGTTTAATGCGGTAAAGCGTTCCCCAAAGCTCACGGGAATATAATGAATAGTTAAGCTGTTGAGCTTAAGATACTGGCGCAACTTATCGGCAATTAAGTTACATACCGCAATGGTATAACCCGTGACCTTGCCATTGTGGTCGGTAAATGAAAATGGCGGCAACTGGCGATAGCCCACGTTTAGCACGCTGCTGTTCTGAATATGGTCGAGCGTCGCGGCGTTTTGCTGCGCCATCAGCGCAGGGGAGATGACGATACCTGCCAGTAGGAGCAGCCATTGCACCGTACGTTTCACCCTTGCCATCTCACGATTAATTATATTTTTCATAATCAAAACTGATCTTCTTTTTAGCAGCCGTTAGTGCTTTCAGGTTATCTGACATGGGAATGTTTAAATTAATGGCTTTTGGCGGAATCGGTGACTGAAACCATTTATTGTACAGCGCAGTAAATTCGTTGCTGGTCATCAGAGAGGAGAGTGCATCATCAACAAACTCTTTAAATTCTTTATCATGTAACGGGAGCAACAGTCCTGCCGGAAGGGGGGGGCTGAGTGCAATATCGGAAAGCGCATAATCTTCAGGGTTTGGCGTTTGTGCAATCATCCCTTTAAGTAATACCGTGCTGGAGATCAGTGCTGAATACTCACCGTTCTTCAGTTCGTTGAAGGCCGTAATATTATTGGTGTCGAGTTGAATATTAATATCCAGATCATTCGCAGCATTCACTTTTTGCAGTTGCTCAACGTAAATCGTACCGCTTTTTACCAGTACGCTATGTCCGGAAAGTTCAGCCAGGTTGTCGTTGCTTTCGGATTTTCGCATCACAAAGCGGGTGCTCGAAAAGTAAAACGGCAGGGAGAACTCGCTCATGCTGTGCCGGCTTTGTGAATAAAAGGCAGGTATACACATGATGTCTGCCATGTGGTTTTTAATCAGCACAAACTGCGATGCTGAATTGGCTTTTACCCACTCTATTTTTAGGTTTTTTAGCTGAAGCTTTGTCTTGAGCGCGCTGACGATACTGTTGCAGATATCAATGGAGTAGCCCGCAGGGGTATTTCCATTTTGCCAGGAGAAGGGAAACGCATCATCCTGATAGCCAAGGGTAATGGTTTTCTTGCTGGCGATCTGTTCAAGCGTATGCAGTTGCTTATCTGCCATGCATGGCGTGGCCACTGCCAGCAGTACAACCATCATGAGCAGGCGTTTTGTCAGGCGAAAGATGTCAGGCATTGCTCAGACCTTCTTCAATAGCCTCTTCGGCAAACGCGGAAAGCACCTCACGTTCGCGAAGCGGGTAGCTAAAGAAATAGCCCTGAACATTCTGACACTCTATGTCGCGCAGGATGTCGCGCTGTTGCGCGGTCTCTACCCCTTCCGCGGTGACCGACATATTGTACTTATGGGCAAACTGAATCAGCATCACAATCAAATACTGGCTGGCATTATCCTGCTGCAGTTTATCGACCAACGTGCGGGCGATCTTGATGCGGGTGAAAGGATAGATCAGCAGGTAATCCAGCGCCGCATACCCGGTACCCAGATCGTCCATGGCAATTTCGATACCCATAGCGCGGATCTCTTGCAGTACAGGTAAGGCGATTGATCTATCCAGTTTCTCGGATTCGGTAATTTCTATTTCAAGGCGTTCTGCCGCGAGTTGGCTGATGCGTAAGGCGTCTTTGATCACATCAACCAGCCCCGGACTGTGCAACTGGTAGGCCGATATATTGATGGCAATTCTGGTGCGCTCCGGCCATTTAGCCGCCGCTTCACAGGACTGACGAATAATCCATTCACCTAAACGCACAATCAGGCCGGAACTTTCGGCTATGTTGATAAAATAATCTGGATAAATTAGTCCCTTGGTGGGGTGATTCCAGCGGATCAGCGATTCATAGCCATACACGCTTTCATCTGCCAGGTTTATGATTGGCTGGTAGTGAAGTTCGAACTCCTTGTTATCAATACCATCAATGATTTCCTGATTAATAAACAGGCTGTGGGTCTGCTTCATCACCATGCCGTCTTCAAAGAAATGGAAGCAGCCGCGGCCATGATGCTTAGAGGCATACATAGCAAGATCGGCATTGATCATCAGTGTCGAGGTATTGTTGCCCTGATATGGCGCGGTGGTGATACCGATGCTACAGCTGATGGAAAAAGTATGCGTGCTCCAGGTGAATGGTGTACTCAGCGCACGAATAATGCGTTTTGCCAGACGATTCGCCTCTCTGATGGCATTGTCGCTGACATGTTGCAGGATGGCGAACTCATCACCGCCCAGACGTGCCGCGATGTCGTTGGGTCCCAGCAATAACTGCAGACGCTGGGCAACGCTGATTAACAACTCATCTCCGGCTTTATGGCCGAAGGTATCGTTGACTGGTTTGAAATTGTCGAGGTCAATCAACAGCAGGTTGAACGGTTTTTCATCCAGATGAATTTCACTGACGCGCTTATCTAACGCCTGGCCAAACGAAACGCGGTTGGGTAGGCCGGTCAGCGAATCATGATGGGCCATATGCTCCATCTTTTGCGACATTTCATGCATGCGTTGTAGATAACCGCGCTCTTTCATCGCGACGCGCAATTTTTCAATCGCTCCTGCAAGATGCCCAATCTCATCGTCCTGATCAAGATAGGGGGTAATGCAGTCGGTCTCCTCATGGGCAATGCGGGTGAGGGAGTTGATCAGCAGTGGAACCGGACGGAATAAACGACGCATAAACATCGTAACTAATGCCAACGTCACCAGCATAATCAGGATGAAAATGATGCAGCTCTTTTTCAGCATCGCATCGTAGGTGGCGTATAAATCGCTTTTTTTACCGATGCTACTTATCAGGCTCCCGAGGATCTCACCGGAAGGCGTCAAAATTGGCACGGCGCTGATAAAACACTCTTCGCCATTAATCTGGGCGAAACCAACATAGTAATTGACCAGCACATCGCGCGGCAGACGACCAGAGAAGGAGATAATTCCTTCGCCATTTTCAGACTTGTTATTAATCCCAACATACCCTTTTTCCGGCGTATAGAGAAACAGCCAGGTGGGGCTGTGCGTCTGCACGGATGCCAACGCCAGGACGTCTACCGGGTTATAACCGGTTTGCAGAATGGAGTCGGTGTCGCCAAGTTGTCTGTCGGAGACGATGCGGGAGATCTGCCCGGCATCGCTGGTTTCAACCGAAACGGTAGTGTACACGCTGCGAATGATATAGGTCATAATCTGTGCATTCGCCTCAGCGCGCTGCACCCACTGCTGATAAGAAAAGTTGTCTATCAGGCTCCAGTTGGTAAAGGCGCCTGCGCTAAAAGCAATAACGATACCCACCAGCAAAAATTGCGTTATTTTGCCAGTGATGGAATGTTGCCACCCTTTTATTGCTTTAAGGGAAAACAGAGACTTTGCCACGGATTATGTTAATTCCTGAATTGATTAGGCGATGCTAAATTTATTTCTGTTATTTCTTAATGGGATATTATTGTTGCAAATAAGTAGATGAAAGATGTGAAACGCAATGACGTAACAAATAACTAACATTGAACCAGCGTGAGTAATGGCAACAATAACGGTATGCGAATATAGATAACGCTGTGCTTTTCGTCAACAGGTAAAAATGTTCATAAAAATACATTTTTCATTATGCCTCTTCCAGGATATTAATGTTGACATTAAAACGACAAGGAGTGTTTTTTGTTTGTACTGGTTGGAGGTGTGGTGAAGTTGTCAGTAATGTGTGGTTTTTATATTTATCATCAATGAATTAGCTATGCTACTAAGTGTGTGTATTGTAGTTTCATCCCGCCGGGATGTCCATTTTTGTCTATTAATGAGTATTTATTTCCTGATCTGATATGAATAAGATGCTCGCTTCAATATAGAGCCTAACTTTATTTTCTCAGTGCGCGGTCAATGTTGACAATTTTGCTATGGTTCAGCGACTGACCCAAAAGGATTTGTTTGTGACATTCGAGTCTGGATTAAAGTCCTATTGGTATAGTGCATAGCGGATAAATTGATTTGGACGCGATAATAAATACTAACACAGCAAAAAGCATTCAAAAATGGTGCCTGCCACTTGCTTTGCCTGGCCTGTTATATCCACTGGCACAATATCTTAACGGCTATTGTCTTCTCAATAATAATATTTTAACAGTTTACGATCTCAAACTCGCCGTATTTTCCGCCGCATTAGTTCTGTTTGGTTTTCGGGTATTCCCGGGATTTATTCTGTTTCTCGCGTTGATGTTCGTAGCGGGACCACAAAGCGAGCGGGTGGATGCGCTGTGCCTGGTTATGGCCTCAACCTTGAGCTACGCCGCATACCGCAACGTTACGGGCAGACGCAGCTGCGCCAGTTTTGGCCGTATAAAAATCAGCCTGAGTCGCCTGATTTGGCTATGCGGCTTCAACATCCTGCTCTATCTGTTATTCAGCAGGATTTTTGCCGTGTTCGTCACCCATGGCCATCGCCCGGATGTGGACAATATTCCAGTTATGAGCCTGGAGATGCTGGTACGTATTCAGGGGATCATCAACGGTTGCCTGACGGGCATCCCCTTTTTCTACAAAATTTATCGCATCATTCGTCGACCGACTTATCTGTTGACCTTTATCAGAGCGATTGTCTTTCAGTGTAAAGGGAATATCACCGCCTTTGGCGTCAGTATCTGGTGTATTTTGCTGATTTCACTGATGTTCTGTTTGACGTCACCACACAGTCCGAACATCTTTTTTTCTTTCTATAGCCTGATCCTGTTATTTCCATTGATGCTGTGGGGGGCGATTAAGATTGGTCACTCGTTCACCATGCTGGTGTGGACAGTCGTACTGATTATTTTAGGCAAACATAACGACAGCTATATCGCCAGCGACATCAATTTCATGCTGCATCAGGCGCTGGTTTCCACCCTTATTTTTGTCTTTTCACTCACCATTGTGATCATGGGAGCGCTGGCAAAATTTACCCGCCAGCGGTTTAACCAGGTCCTGCTGTTGGGTCTGACTGACCCGATGACGGGTATGGCGAACCTGCGTGCTCTGAAGACGGAGTTGTTTACCACTGAGGGCGCGACGGTATGCCTGATACAGATCCCCGAGCTGGAGCTCTTTTCGCGCCGCTATGGTTTTCATTTTCGCGCCCGCTACCAAAAGATCCTTGCTGAGCATCTCAGAAGTCATCTGATCAAAAGCGAGAAGGTCTATTATCACGCGGGTTATGATCTGCTTATCCGCCTGGAGAATGGGTCCTGGGAGCGGTTATGCGACCTGTACCAGGCAGCTAATAGTTTTCGCCTCTTCTACAACAACCGCCGGCTGGGTTTTCGCAGTGGTTTGGGCTATTGCCTGATTAACGAGCATAGCGATGACATCTACCAGCTGGTGGGTAAGCTCGGCATGGTAGCTGGTTTATCTCTGACCAACGGCAGGCCGGAAAATCTCGAAGCGCAGCATAGTCGGGTCCTTGGCAACCACATCGTTGATAAAACAGAAATCCGCACCGCATTGCAAAATGCGCTGGATAATAATGCCTTCGTTCTGATGGCCCAGCCGATAGTCAGTACCCGTGGCGAAGCGCCATATCATGAAATATTGATCCGTATGCTCAACGAACGGGGGGAATTTATTCCACCAAACAGCTTTCTGCCGGTTGCCCATGATGCGGGACTGGCGCCGGATATCGATCTGTGGGTTATCGAAAACACCCTAAAGTTCATGCGCACCCATCCGCAGCGCTGTTTTGCCATTAACCTGGCACCAGTAACGGTGTGTCGTTCAAATATTGTCACCAGAATTACTCAGCTTCTGCACGATTACGCTGTGGAGCCGCAGCGGATTATTTTTGAGATAACCGAAGCGGATACGTTATCAGATAAAGAACAAACCGTGGAAACCCTGAGCTTAATACGTCAGCTGGGATGCCGCGTGGCGATTGATGATTTTGGTACCGGATTTGCCAGTCATGCGCGCTTGATGAATATCGAAGCAGACATCCTGAAAATAGATGGATCTTTTATTCGCCGGATCACCGAAAGCGAGATCAGCTACTACATCGTCGAGTCATTCTGCCGTGTCGCTGAAATGAAAAATATGCAGGTGGTCGCTGAATTTGTCGAAAACGCCAATATTCAGGCATGTCTGGAAAAAATGAATGTTGGGTGGTTACAGGGATATCACATTGGCAAACCTACACCATTGCTCACGTTGGAATAGCAGGGCGCTAACGCCTTATGGCCAAAAAAAGTAATTTCTTCTCAGGTAGAGAATAAAAATCATGAGTGACATTAGTAAAGTGAAGAATCGAACGGCGGGCGCTGCCGGTATGGGACCGCGCGCCCGACTGCTCTCATGGCTGCACAATATCCATCCCGGTGTGGCCATGAAGCTCGGTATGATTCTGGTTTTTTGTATTGCAACGCTGCTGATTGGTGCCTCTTTTATATTATCTTCTTACCTTTCCCGGGAATTGCGGGCTAATGCCCTGGAGATGATTAAAACCAACACACGTATTTTCCACAATAGTATTTCTAATGAATTCCAGCGCGTCACCCGCGATGCGGAGCATTACAGCAACGTTTATATTAATAATTACCAAAACGTTGCCGATAAGCCGCTGCGTTATATGGACGCAACTGAATTAAAAGCGGTATTGAGCAATCCTAATACGAACGCGCATTTCACCGAATTAACCAGCGTATTTGCCAGCACATTTATTCTGCAAGGCGAGCAGTTTGTGCGCGTTAGCAGCACGTTATTGGCAAGCTCTGGCAATACGGCTACCGCAACGGCATTGGGGCACGATAACCCAGCATTGCCGCTACTGCTGAAAAACAAACCGTTTTCGGGTGTGGTCACGCTGTTTGGAAAGCAGTTTATTAGCCACTATGAGCCGATAGCCGATAAATATGGTCAGGTCGTTGGCGCGGTTGCGGTGGGATTCGATGTTAAACAAAGTCTGCAACCGATCATTCAGCGTTTGTTGAATGTGCATATTGGTAAAGAGGGTTACGCCTACGTGCTGGATGCCGGATTCGAACCGGGTCGTATGTTGGTCCATCCATCGTTGAGCAATCAACAGGCGATTAATATCACCGATGCCAATGGCTATAAGCTGTTTGCCGATATCCTCGAACATAAAAATGGCATTACTTACTACAACTGGGTAAGTCGCTACGGTACGCCGCCGAGGACCAAGGTTGCCGTCTATGAATATATCGACGGGATCGACTGGATTATTGCCACCACCAGCTACGTTGATGATGTATCCAGAAGCAGTAACCTGGTACGCAATGGCCTGTTGCTGTTCACGGCTTTTCTGTTACCGGTCATTTTAGTGTTGATTGCCGTTGCCAGTCGTTTTCTGATTTCACGCCGTTTAAACCGCGTACTCGGGATTGCGCAGACCATCGCAAAAGGAGATTTAACGGTTGATGTTGAGATCGATCATCACGATGAAATAGGTGAACTGCTGAGCGCGGTAGAGATGATGCGTCAGCGTCTGCACTCGCTGGTCGGCGATATGGTTTCTCACGCGGATTCGGTACACCAGGCTTCACTGCATATTACCGAAGCGGTAGATGGTCAGGCGTCAACCAGCGTGGAAACGTCATCCTCGGTGGCCGAGATTACCTCCACGATGGAAGAGTTATCGGCTTCATCGACACAGATTGCTGAGCACTCGCGGGCGGTAGTGGATATTGCCAACCAGACGCTCGAGGATTGCAATAAAGGTTCAGAGTCAATGTCACAATTGCTGATGCGGATGACGGATATTGATACCGATAATCAGCAAAACATGCGTGAAATTATGATGCTCGGCAATAAGTCGACGGAAATCAGTCGCGTGATGGTGATCATCAATAGCGTTGCCGATCAAACGAAACTTATCGCCTTTAACGCCGCGCTGGAGGCCGCCAGCGCAGGAGAAGCCGGTAAGCGTTTCTCGGTGGTAGCGGCTGAAATTCGTCGTCTGGCCGACTCCGTGACGGAATCGACGGTTGAGATCGAGAACAAGATCAGCGAGATCCAAAATGCGATCAATCGTCTGGTGCTGAACGCGGAGAAAGGTGGCGAGAGCATTAAAGCGGGAGCCAGAGCTTGTAAAGTCAGCGCTGAACATCTGAACGACATCGTCGTTACCGCCGAGCAAACTTCCACGGCGGCGCTACAAATTTCACTATCGACCCAGCAGCAGAAAACGGCGAGCAATCAGGTGGTCATGGCGCTGCGTGAGATCGTGGTGGCCAGTAACTATACCTCGCAATCGATCAAAGACATTTTGGTTGTCAGTCAGGATATGACGCAACTGTCGAAAGCACTGAAAGAAGCGTCGACGTCATTCACCTTGACGGAAACGGATGCATGAACAGCGGCAATATACGGGTGCTGATCCTTGACCTGGACAGCGCATCGCGTAATGAACTGGTCAGGCAACTGGAAGATCATCCGCACATTAAAGTGGTGGGGCAAGCCGCCCATCGCAGACAAGCGATGAGATTATTACAACAGCTGATGCCCGATCTGCTGATTCTGACGCTGGATACCTCAAGCCCCGATAACGTCGAGGTTGTCGAAACGATCATGGCGACCAGCGCTATTCCCATCCTTGTGATGCGGTTTTGCCCAGAGAAACAATGGGATGATGATTATATTTCCCGTGGGGCGCTGGCGGTGCTGCACCATAGCAGCGATTTCCCGCTCTCGACCGATGCGCTGCATCGCAAAGTGGAATTGTTGGTCGGTGTGAAAGTGATTCGTCATATCAAGGGATTACGCCACCCAACCGAACCGGTCATGCCCGCCGCGCGCCCGACGATGGACACAGTAAAGACACCGCAGGACTGGCCTTTTGTGCTGGCGATTGCCTGTTCGACGGGGGGGCCTCAGGCACTGAGCAAGCTATTACAGGATCTCCCCGGTACGTTTCCATGCCCGGTGCTCATTGCCCAACATATTGCCGATGGCTTCGCAAAAAATATGGTGCACTGGCTGGACAGCGTGACCGAACTGAAGGTGCGGCTGGCGCAGGAAGACGATCGGGTCGAAGCAGGGTACGTCTATATTTTACCGCCGGAGCAGCATCTGATCGTCAAAAGCAATCAACGGCTGGCGGCAATCCCCAGACAGGAAAGCGATGTCTATCATCCCAGTTGCAATCTGTTGCTGGAGTCGGTGGCTGAGGTGTTTCGCGAAAAGGCCGTCGGGCTGATTATGACGGGTATGGGTAGCGATGGTTGTCGCGGCATTGAGCTTATTTTCCGCCGGGGAGGAAGAACGCTGGCGCAGGATGAAGAAAGCTCGGTGGTGTTCGGTATGAATAAGAACGCGATCGACAGGCAACTGATACACCGCACGATCCCTCTGGACGGTCTCGCGAAGGTGCTGCTATCGATGGCCTTTCACGGGCATTTTGAGAGTAAATTGCCATGATCCCCAATCTTCCTGATTACGCCCGCCTGATCAAAGACCGGGTGGGTTTACACTTTGATAACGCAATGGAAGCGTTGCTGAAATCGGCGCTGAAACGGCGTATGAGCGAACGAAACATCAGTAATTACTATGAATATTATGAACAACTGCGCATTTCACAGGACGAGTTTGATCGCTTCATTACGCTGATAACCATTAACGAAACCTATTTCTTCCGCGAAAACGAGACGCTGGATTTGATCTGTGATAAGTGGGTCCCGCGTCTGCTGCAACAGCGCAGCGGCCCGGTGCGTATTCTCAGCGCCGGATGCTCTTCCGGAGAAGAAGCCTATTCGCTGGCGATTAAACTGCATGAGAAATACCAGGGCGAAATGGCTCAGCGGATTGAAATTTACGGTTGTGATATTGACCCGGTAATCCTGGCAAAAGCCAGAAACGCCAGCTATTCAAGCTACTCGTTTCGCGGCGTCGACCCAGGCATTCAGCAGCGCTATTTTACCCGCTCAGGAAACCTCTACCGACTGCATGATGCGATCCGTGAGAAAGTCTCGTTTCACCGCACCAACATTATAAAAGAGCAGCTGTTGCCGGAAGTGGACATCATTTTGCTGCGTAACGTGTCTATCTATTTCGACACGCCAACGCGTCGTGAACTGCACGGTAATTTGTCGAAAATGCTCCAGTCTCAGGGGGCCTTATTTTTTGGCAACGCGGAAACGTTGGCCAACAATTTCGACATTCTGAAGCTGGAGCAGGAAGAGGGCATTTTTTATTTTTGCCACCATCGTGAACCGCCAACAATCGTACCGGTACCCAGGGTAGCGGTACGCGCTCCGCAGCCGAGAGCGGTAGTGGAGTATGAACCTTCCATGCCCATGGCTCAGCAAAATGATGACTGGCTAAAAAAGGCTCGTGCCTGTCTCGATGAAAAATGTTTTTCAGAGGCTGAAACGTGCATCGCCCACGTACTACGCGACGATCCCCGTAACCCGGATGCGTTGCTGATTCAGGGCGTCATTGCCCTTGAGCAGCGTGAATTTTCTCAGACAGCCGGAAATGCGCAGAAGATCCTCGCTCAGGATGAGTGGTCGGCAGAGGCCAAAATGCTGCTCGGCCTGGCGATGATGTGGCAGCGTCAGACGCAGCAGGCTATCGCCTGGTTTAAACAGGTGGTTTATCAGGAGCCTGGTTACTGGCCGGCGCACTATTATCTGGCCGAAATGTACCGTCAAAGCGAGTTAAGTCAGCCTGCGCAGCGTACGTATCGCGTGGTGATGCAACTGCTGAACGACGAAATGAACAACCCATCTGCGGTTTGTCGTCTGCGTTTGCCGATGGTGTTTCCTGGCAATACGTTTCGTTTTCTTTGTGAACATCAACTGGCGCAATTTGCCCACCGAAGTGGCTAATAAGAGCGATTATGGCTATCGATCTGAAAAAATTCGTTCTGCGCTTTATTGATGAAGGGAGAGGTCATTTGCAGACGATCAGCGAAGGGGCGTTCCTCCTCTCCGCTGATGAACATACTGAAGCCTGGATAGGTGAGATGTTTCGCGCCGCGCATACCCTGAAAGGGGGCGCGCGGATGCTGAAACTGCAAAGTATCGCTGATGTCACTCATCATCTTGAAGATGTATTAAGTGAGCTACGCGATAACAAACTGATGCCGGACAGGGCGCTGGGTAATCTGATTCATGAGTCCGTGGAATATCTTTCGGGACAGTTGACCCAGCTTTTTGTCAGCGAGGGCGATAATCAGTTGCCACCGGCGGATGCCGGGCTGTGCGAACGCCTGGCATCCGCCAGCCGGGGAGAAACCGTTACTCCGCAGCTGGAGTCGCCAACGGCTACGGACAAACCTGGTGTTTCGGCTTCTGCCGCAGCCCCCTCCCTGGACTCCGGTATCAAGCAGGCCGATTTCGTACGAGTTAAGCTGAACAAGCTGGACGGCCTGATCGACATCCTCGGGGAAGTGCTCGCCGGACATGATCGCCTTGAACAGCAGATCCAAAACCTGAGTCAGTTGGTCCCCCGATTGCCGGGCCTGAGCGCCGAGCAGCTTCGCCAGCAGATCCATGATTTCAGCGCTCAACTAAAAGAAAGCGTTCAGCTCCAGCATTTGCAGATGTTTGAACTGTACGACGTGGCGGCGCGGATCCGCATGCTTCCGCTATCGACGCTGTTTGAGCCGATCTCCTTACAGGTCAGTGAACTGGCTTCCACGCTGAACAAACAGGTGGTGTGCCGCTTCGTCGGCGGTGAAGTGGAAATCGACCGCCAGCTCATTGACCGGCTATCGGAATCGCTGACGCATTTGCTGCGTAACGCGGTCGATCACGGCATTGGCGAGATCGACGAACGCCTGGCGCTGGGTAAATCGACCCGTGGCACCATTACCATCACCACTCAACAGGACGGCAGCGGAATATTACTGCGCATTGAAGATGACGGTCGCGGTCTCAACTATGAGGCCATCAGCGCGAAGGCGGTCAGTAAAGGCCTGGTTCCCGCATCGATGGCCGGACAACTCTCCGAGCAGGAGTGTAATGAGCTGATTTTTCATCCCGGTTTTTCCACCAGCAAGATAGTCTCTGAGCTGTCGGGGCGCGGTGTGGGTCTTGATGTGGTGCGCAAAACGGTGGTGACCGACCTGCAAGGTGATTTGCAGGTTTACAGTCGTAAGGGCGTCGGAACCAGCTTTAGCCTGCGCCTGCCCGTCTCGCTCACGATGATGCGAATTATGCAATTTGAAGAGCAGGGACACCTGTTCGGACTGGCGGCGCAGTATGTGGTTGAGGTGGTGGAGTGTACTGCGCAGGGGATTAGCGAAATCGCCGGGCGACCGGCCATTATTTTGCATAACGAGTTTATTCCCGTGGTTTGCGCAGGCGCTCTGCTGGGCATTCACGATCGCCAGGGTAATCTCTCATTGGCGGGACAACGTTTAATCGTCGTGCAGAACCAGTACAGCAAAATGGCGCTGCGGGTAGATAAGCTGCTCGATGAACGCAAGATGATGATCAAACCGTTACCAAAGCATATGCAGCAGCAGTCGCTGGTCTCCGGGATGGTACAGACGCCGGATAACCAACTGGTCAGCATTCTGCAAGTGCCTGCGCTGATGGCGATGGCGCAACAGTCAAGGCAAACCAGCGCTCCGGCGCCCGCGTCGAGCGTGGCGCAAGATGCCTGGCACGTGCTGGTAGTTGATGATTCCCTCAATACCCGCGAGATAGAAAAAAATGTGCTGGAGGCGCATGGCTATCAGGTCACGTTGGCTGAAGATGGGCTGTCAGGGCTGCAAAAAGCGAAACTGACCCAATTCGATGCCGTACTGACGGATGTCGAAATGCCGTTTATGGATGGTTTTACCTTCACCAAATCGTTGCGCGCAGAGAAAAATTACCAGCACACGCCAATCATCATCGTGACCTCCCGCGCGAAGGAAGAAGACCGACGACGGGGCATTCAGGTAGGGGCGGACGCCTACATCGCCAAAGGCGATTTCGAGCAGGACAGTTTAATAAAAACATTAAAAATGCTTTTGTGCTGATGGCGCAAAATCGAGAGAGAAGATGCGAATTTTATTAGTGGATGATGATCTTTTTGCGGCTGAGCTGGCCTCTATTTTTTTACAGATGGATGGCTACGACGTGGTGATTGTGGAAGGCGCTATTTCTGCCCTGGCGTGCCTGGATTCGGATAAAAACATCGACCTGGTGATTAGCGATCTGCATATGCCTGAGATCAGTGGTCTGGATTTGTTGGCGCTGTTACGCGCTCAGGCCTGGTCTAAGCCCTTTATATTACTCAGTGCAAACGAAGTGACGGCCAGCGATCTCCTGTATGACCGGTGGGTAAAAAAAGATGAAAACCTGGCGGAAAATCTGGGGGCGGCAGTGAATGCGCTCCTGCTACCGTCCGTGGTCACTGAATAAGCCTGGGCGTTTGATGAAACCAGAAAATAAGCACATAGCCATGGCAGCGGCGCAGGAAAAAATAGCGCGTCTGCGTCAGGGATTTTTACGTCGCATCCCCGATATGCTGGCACAGGCAGAAAGACTGCTCGTTCAATTGGTCGCTGAACCCAGCGAAGCTTGTCGTAAGCAATTGCATATTCTGCTGCACAGTATTCACGGTTCGGCGGGGTCCTTTGGTTTTAGCCCGCTGGCGAATGCCTCAGCAGAAGGTGAGCGTTTACTAACAGAATCGGAATCAGAGCAAAGCATACTGCATTATGATGAGCTGCGGCGAATTATCCGCTGGTTGTATACCCTCACCCAGGAGCAGCTCAATCTTGAGCATCGTATTAGCAATACGGAGTTCACCTTGCCTGTCTCCTCCCGGCGCCCGGAAGAGGGATATGTCCGGCGGGCCAGCAAGCCTATCTACCTGTGTGATGATGATGTCGACCAGGTTGAGTTGCTTGCCACCCAGTTGCGCTGTTTCGGCTTTACCTGTCATGTATTCGCCAATACTGAGGATTTTACGCAAGCCGTACTGGCACAACCGCCAGCCGTGGTGATTATGGATGTCAGCTTCCCGGACAACGCCTACGGTGGGCCGTTGACGATGGCGGATCTAAAGCAGAAAGTGGGTAAACCTTTCCCGGTTCTATTTCTCTCCTGCCACAGCGATTTTAACGCCCGTATCAACGCCATTAAATCCGGCTGTGATGGCTACTACGTGAAACCGGCTTCTATCACTGATTTGGTACAGGAACTACACCGCCTGACGCAGCCTTCGCTGAAAAAACCGTATCAGGTGCT
Organism: Citrobacter sp. TBCS-15; assembly: GCF_005280815.1. Classification (NCBI taxonomy): domain Bacteria; kingdom Pseudomonadati; phylum Pseudomonadota; class Gammaproteobacteria; order Enterobacterales; family Enterobacteriaceae; genus Citrobacter; species Citrobacter sp. TBCS-15. The sequence continues at coordinate 587,446 of NZ_SZWK01000101.1, forward strand.
GCTGATCGATGATGAACCCGCGGTGGCTGAGTACAACGCTGAAAGGCTGCGCATGGCGGGAATGGAGGTACATGTGCTGGAGAAACCTCACTATTTACTACATGTGCTGAACGCGCAGCCTATCGATCTGGTGCTGATGGACTACCATATGCCGGAATTTAGCGGTGAGGAATTAACAAAACTTATTCGTCAGATACCACAGCATATTGGTCTGCCGATCGCCTATCTCTCCAGCGAGACCAACAAGCATGCGCAGCTTGGGGCAATGAGCATCGGTGCGGAGGATTTTATTCTCAAACAAGCCGATCCCGAGGAGCTCATCCGTGCCGTGTCTATCCGTGCCGAAAGAATGCGCGCCCTGCGTGCGCGTATGTCGCAGGACAGTCTGAGTGGATTATATAACCACTCAACGACAACCCATTTTCTGAAAAGCGCGATTGCCGAGTCGAATTACAGCGGTAATCCGTTCTGCATGGTGATGGTGGATCTGGATCATTTCAAAAGTATTAACGACACCTACGGCCATGCGGTTGGCGACCAGGTGATTGTTGGCATTTCGCAGCTGTTTTCCCATCGCTTACGCAGCACCGATATCGTGGGGCGTTACGGGGGCGAAGAGTTTGTCATCATTATGCCCAACACCAGTAGCGAAAAGGCGGCACGGGTGGTCGAACGATTACGCAGGGACTATGAACAGGTCACCTTCGCCGTCAATGACGCCAGTTTTCACAGTACCTTTAGCGCAGGCATCGCACAGTGGCAGTTTGGCGATCGTGTTGAAACGCTGCGCGAACGCGCCGACCAGGCGCTGTATGCCGCGAAGCAAAATGGCCGTAACACCTTCTGCATTGCTGAGTAAAAAGGAGAAATCATGAGCCAACAGCTGGAGCAAATTCTCGCCCTAAATCACGGTGAAAAGCCGGAGTGTGAAAATGTGGATGAGCCGCAGCGAACGCTGGTGCTATTTCAACTGGCGGGTAAGAATTTTGCTTTCTATGGGGCGCAGATAAAAGAGATCCTCGCGGAGCGCCCTATATCCTGGGTTCCCTGCTGTGCGCCGATGCTGGAAGGCGTCATCAACTACCGTGGACGTGTAGAGTCGGTGATGAGGCTGGACAGCCTGATCGATAAACCTGTCGTTAACCCGGCAGGTAAACGCACTATCCTGATTGGCTGCGCCGAGAAAATGCAAAGCGGGATCCTGATCGACAAACTGATTGATGTGCTGGAAGTCGCCGAAAGCCAAATCCACTTGCCGGGAGACTCGCTGCCTCCGGCACTGCAAACTATCGCAGTGGGGGTGGTTAATGTGGCGGAAACCTGGTTCACGCTGCTCGATCTGAATCTGGTTTTTGCGCGTTATCAGGAGACCAGTGGTTATGACGGCTCCCATTAATCTGGCTGCGGTGCGTATTACCCTCGGAACGCTCAATTTTTATATTCCGGCAAACCAGGTCGGGCGCTGTTCGCTGGTGACAAGGGTTGCGCCGGAAATCCCGCGTTTAAGCCAGTGGCTGGGCATTGCCGATGAGCCGCAGCAGGGCAGACATTTGCATCTGTTTGTCCCGGATAGCGGCGTTGAAACCGGCTGGTACCTGTGGGGACAACTGGAGAATGTCATCTTACCTGGCGACACCATTTTTGCCGTACCACCGCTTCTGGCACGCAACTGTCATCTGCCTGCGTTACGTGCGTTGGTGGGCAGCGAAGCCTTCAGCCCGTTGTTAAGCTGGCGATAGGCTAATGGTGTTATAAATCTATTTTACCGCGGCATGAAATAGTTTAGCTGTAAATATTTTTGTTTATCTTTTTTAATGCCGCTCACCTTCCTGTTGTGATATTTACGCTTCATTACATAAGTAATGATTAATTTAAATGTCAGCATGATGGCTTTAATTAAATAGCAAGCGCAGGTCTGTCACATTTTTAAATATTTCTATTTGGTTCGCGTCGTGGAAATGATTTAAATCACTTTATTTATTCTTTGTTTATTCAAAATGTCCGGGTGATTCTCCACGATAACAAGGAAATGGATATGAGTTTACCCTCCCAGGATAATAAGGTAGGACCCGGGGCTTATTTTGCTCTGGCATTCGCCGCAGTATTTTTCTCTGGATTACTCGGCGGAAAAGAATGGTACGGTGTATTTGATTTCACCACTCTGAATGGCGCATTTGGCAGGGTTGTCAGTAAAGTGAGTCTTGAAGGCGATACCCTGACGACCGCAACCAGCGCATTTCGTGGTACCGGTGGTCATGGTGCTATGGATGGCTTTCTTTTCGCGCTGGGATTAATCCCCGCAGTAATGTTTGCCTTGGGCATGATTAATGTGCTGGAACACTACGGCGCGCTGCGTGCGGCGCGGCGCCTGTTGACCCCATTATTGCGTCCGCTGATGGGGATCCCTGGAAATACCGGTCTGGCGTTGATTGGCAGCTTGCAGAGTACGGACGTTGGCGCATCGCTTACCCGTAACCTGGCCGATGAAGGTGAAATTACAGAAAACGAAAAGGACATTTTTGCTATGTTCCAGTTTTCTGCCGGGGCCATGATCACTAACTTTTTCTCTTCCGGCGCAATCCTGTTCACCCTGATGGCAGTGGATGGTACCCCGGCGGTACCCGCGTCCATTGGCGCGTGTGTGGCCGTGATGTTCATCATGAAAATTGTTGGCGCCAACATGATGCGCCTGATCTTGACTTTCACCAATAAAAAAGCCCAATCAACTGTGCCGGGAGAAGCATCATGAGTGCGCCAACCTCTAATCCTGTTATTACCGATGTATTTGTCGAAGGTGCGCGTAAAGGCTGGAACATCGCCACCACCAGCACGCTGCCAAACGTGGTGATGGCCTTTGTCATCATCAAGGCGCTGGAGATTACCGGGGCGCTGAAAGGGCTTGGCATGATATTCGCTCCGCTGATGGGACTTTTTGGCCTGCCAGGTGAAGCCGCAGCGGTACTGATTGGCGGCTGGATGTCGATGGGCGGAGGTATTGGCGTTGCGATTGGTCTGTTTGATAAAGGCATTCTGACCGGTGAACACCTGGCTATCCTGGCGCCGGCAATTTATTTGATGGGCTCCCAGGTGCAGTACCTGGGACGCATTCTGGGGGTTATTGGCACCAGCGCTAAACGTATTCCCCTGATGATTGTTATCTCCGTTTTGAACGCTTTTTTAGCGATGCTGCTGATGCGCATTATTCTCTGATAAGGAAATACCATGGATTTGGAAAAATACATTGATGAACTGCAAACGCTGGTCAACGTAGACTGTGGAACACAAACGGTCGCGGGGGTAGCCCAGGTTGCCGCGGTGGTGCGTGAACTCTGGCAGCAGGAAGAAGGCTGGCAAACGGAGCTGGTAGATTTAGGCAATGCGGTGGGCCCGGCCTTGCTGGTGACCAATAAGCCCCAGGCGACGCAGTATGATGTACTGCTGGTAGGTCATCTGGATACCGTTTTCCCGGTGGGAACCGTAGCTGAACGTCCAATGAGCCGCGATGAAAGCCGTCTTTACGGGCCGGGCGTTTCCGATATGAAAAGCGGTTTACTGAATATCCTCTGGGCGATGCGCACACTGCCGGCGGAGCATCTGCAACGTTTATCTATCGCGGTGGCGATGAATCCGGATGAAGAGACCGGCAGCGTTCACTCCAGTATGTGGATTAGCGAACTGGCGAAGCGGTCGCGTTGCGTGCTGGTCTGTGAAGCTGCCCGGGCTGACGGTTCGCTGGTGAAAGCGCGAAAAGGTGTCGGCGGCTATCAATTGACGTTTGACGGCGTGGCGGCGCATGCCGGGAATGAGCCAGAAAAAGGGCGTTCTGCCATTACCGCTTTTGCCAATAGTGTGCTGGCCATTAACGCATTGACCGATATGACCCGCGGAACCACGCTAAACGTCGGTGTGGTGCAGGGGGGAAGCGCGGCGAACGTCGTGGCGGCAAAGCTACACGCGGAACTGGATGTGCGTTTTTGGGAAAATGAAGAGTATGAGCGCGTGCACAAGTCGCTACAGTCGCTGTGTCAGCAAGGTTTCCTTGATGGCGTGACCACCACGCTGACCCGCGTAAGTCATAAACCCGCGATGGCGGCGAGCGAAGAGACACAACGCCTGATGGCGCTGGTTGAACGGGCCGGGAAAGAAGAGGGAATTTCGGTTACCTGGCAGGCCGTGGGTGGCGGTAGCGATGCCAACCTGACGGCGGCGTTAGGTATTCCAACACTGGACGGGTTGGGGCCTGTCGGTGCAGGTTTTCACAGTGCCGATGAGTGGCTTGATATTGCCTCAATTGAACCGCGGATCCGTTTATTAAATCGTATTCTCACGATGTTGTAGTTTACGGAGAATATAGCCTCCCGCGGGAGGCTATATTCATAGCTGGGGTGCCTGTCGATGTCATAAATATTAGCGAGCATACTATTAAGCGTTATTTATATATCATGCCGCAGCTGCTGTTTCTCTAAACGGCGATCGCGCAGCGTTGAATAAATAAAGGTAATCACAAACAGCAGCGAAAATAATACGACGATGGTGGGAGCCGGCGCGCTGTCGATGAAAAATGACAGATACACGCCCAGAAATGAGGTTATGACCGACATGACCACCGCCAACAATAAGGCATGGGAAAATTTCCGTGTCATTAATATCGCAATGGCGCCTGGTGCAATTAGCAAGGAAATCGACAAAATAATGCCTACCGATTTCAGCGTGGCGACGATCGTCAGGGCAATCATACACAACAGACCATAATGCAGCAGCGTCGTGTTAAGACCGCTGGCCTTTGCCTGATGCGGATCGAAGGCGTGCAGTAGAAGATCTTTCCACTTCAGCCCGATGATAAGCGCAATTCCCAGCGTAATAACCGAGGTTTGCACAATATCGCTAAACGATACGCCCAGCATATCGCCGAACAGAATATGATCGAGATGGACCTCCGACTGGATCGAAACGTATAGCACCAGGCCCGCGCCAAACATACCGGAAAAGACGATCCCCATCAGGGTGTCACGCTTAATTCGGCTATTGTCGTCGAGATAGCCCGTTGCCACCGCACAAAATAGCCCGGCGATAAACGCGCCAATCGCCAGTGGGATACCCGCTATCCACGCCAGCACAATGCCGGGAAAAACCGCGTGGCTCATGGCATCGCCCATCAGCGCCCAGCCTTTAAGCACCAAAAACACCGACAACAGCGCACAGGGGATGGCGACAATGGTGGAGATGACCAGCGCATTGACCATAAAACTAAACTGAAAGGGTTCCAGCAGCATTGTGAAGATCATACGGACTCCTTGTTCACCCGGCGGGCGCGGCGGCGATTCGCCAGCAGACCGTGTTTTGGCGCAAAGACAAACGCCAGCAGGAACAGCAGCGTTTGTAGAACCACAATAATTCCGCCGGTTGCGCCGTCCAGCCAGTAGCTCAGCCAGGCGCCAAAAAAGCTGGTCAGGCTGCCGATAGCCACGGCGATAGTGAGTAGACGCGGAAAACGATCGGTCAGCAGCCAGGCGGTGGCACCGGGTGTGACCACCAGACAAATCACCAGAAATGCGCCGACGGTTTGCAGAGCGGCAACCGTGGAAACGGAGAGCAGCGTAAAAAATAACAGCTTTAACCGGCCAGGATTCAGACCGATGGAGCGCGCATGGTTTTCATCAAAAAAAACCACCATCAGATCTTTCCACTTCAGCAACAGAATAGTCAGCGAGATGACGCCGATGATGGCCAGTTGCAGAATATCTTCCGGTGCAATCGCCAGCACGTTTCCCAGAATAATGGTCTGGATGTTGACCGACATCGGATTGAGCGACACCATAAACAGCCCGATACCGAAAAAAGAGGAAAAAATCAGTCCGATAATCGCATCTTCCTTCAGGCGCGAACGCTGATTGAGAAACAGCATGCTGCCCGCTGCCAGTCCACCGGAAAGAAATGCGCCAAGGGCGAAGGGAAGCCCTAACATATAAGCGCCGGCAACGCCCGGAACGATAGAGTGCGACAGCGCATCGCCAATCAGCGACCAACCTTTGAGCATCAGATAGCAGGAGAGAAACGCACACAGGCCGCCGACCATTGCCGAGACCCACATCGCGTTGAGCATGTACTGGTAACCAAACGGTTCTGTCAGCCAGTTCATGATTATTCCCCCTCGCTGGCCGCGCGTCGCGAAATAAACGGGCGTTCATCATCGGTAATCACATGTTGCTCACCGCCGCTCAGCGCCACATGGCGCAGAACGCCGCTGAATGCCTGCTCAAGATTCTCAGTCGTAAAGGTGGTTTCGGTCGGGCCACTTGCCAGCACCGTACCTTTAATCATTACCGTGTAATCACAAAATTCGGTAACGGATCCCAGATTATGGGTAGAGACCAGCATGGTCCGCCCCTCACCGCGCAGTTCGCGTAGCAGGTCGATGATGCGCGCCTCGGTTTTCACATCCACGCCGGTGAAGGGTTCATCCAGCAAAATCACCTGTCCATCCTGAGCGATGGCTCTTGCCAGAAAAACGCGTTTTTTCTGCCCGCCGGACAGTTCACCTATCTGGCGATGGCGATAGTCCAGCATATCGACCCGTGCCAGCGCTGCATCAACACAGGCGTGGTCGATCTGTTTTGGCCGACGCAGCCAGCCCATATGGCCAAAGCGACCCATCATCACTACATCTTCCACCAGTACCGGAAACGACCAGTCCACCTCTTCCGACTGAGGGACATAGGCAATCAGATTCTGTTTCAGTGCCTGATTAACCGGCTGTTGCAGAATAGATATTTCCCCCTGCGCCAGGCGAACAAACCCCATCAGCGCTTTAAAAAGCGTTGATTTTCCTGAACCGTTTACGCCGACCAGGGCGGCAATCGAACCGCCCGGAACCTGAAAAGTGGCGTCCCGCAATGCGGTGTGACCGTTGCGATACGTCACCGTAACCTGATTTACGGTAATCGCAGAGTGATTCATGGTTGGCTCTCCAGACCTTCGTTGATGCCGTTAACAATGGTTTGTGTGGTGACGCGCAGTAAATCCAGATAGGTCGGTACCGGGCCATCGGCCGCGCTGAGCGAATCGACATACAGTACGCCGCCGTAATGTGCGCCAGACTCACGGGCCACCTGACGCGCAGGTTTATCGGACACGGTGCTTTCGCTAAATACCGTTGGGATATGATGCGCTCTGATCGCATCGATCACTTTGCGTACCTGTTTGGGGGTACCCTGCTGATCGGCATTGATCGGCCACAGATACAACTCTTTCAGGCCGTTATCACGTGCCAGATAAGAAAACGCGCCTTCACTGGTGACCAGCCAGCGTTTATCGGCAGGGAGCTTCGCCAGTTCTGCATGTAGTGGCGCCAGCGTCTGCTGGATTTTGGCTTTATAATTCTGCGCATTTTTCTGATAGGTTGCGGCATTCTGCGGATCGTATTTCATCAGCGCATCGCGAATATTATCCACGTAGATCAGCGCGTTTTCTGCCGACATCCAGGCGTGCGGATTGGGTTTGCCGTTGTACGGCCCTTCGCTGATACCCATTGGCTGCACACCGTTGGAGACCATTACCTCCGGCACGCCGGATAAATGCTGGTAGAAACGGGCAAACCACAGCTCGAGGTTAAGCCCGTTCGAGAGAATAAGCTGTGCGCCTTGCGCCCGCTTGATATCGCCCGGCGTGGGTTGATATTCATGAATTTCTGCCCCAGGTTTGGTGATGGAACTGACGTCCGCGGCGTCACCTGCCACGTTACTTGCCATATCCGCAATCACCGTAAAGGTGGTTATCACTTTGAACTTTTCTTGCGCCCAGGCAGGTGACAACGTCAGCGCCGTTAACGCGCCAGCAAGGAGAAATGACTTCAGATGGGGCAGCTGCGGCATAGTATCCCTCACAACAAAGTGGTTAATTTATCAACAAATATAGCCTTTGCTATGTTATATAGCACAAGGTATAAACAAATGAAAATAATTCTTATTTGCGTAGGGTGCTAAGGAATTGGCGGGGGATAATGCATTTCACGCCGACAGAATTGCCGACGTGTCGGTGATGAATAACCTGATGATTATGACTTCTGGAACTCAGTGACGGTTTCCCATGCAACCTGTTGTAACGCTTTGGCGGTGGCAGGGGTCATGTCCGTATCGACCGGAAGTGCGCCGCCGACCGGAGACTGGTTATACAAGGTAGCGAAAAATACGCAGGCTGCGAGATACGTTCCAGAAATCGAAGGGTGTACACCATCATGATAATACAGGTTTATTTCCGGATGGGTTTTGCGCGCTTTCTCGAAAGCCAGACCTACCGGAGCGACATACCCCCCTGTTTTTTGCGCAATGGAGATATAAGCATCCGCCAGTTTTTGGCTATCTTCGGGTTTAGCTTTCTTCGCCCAGGTCATGAAATAGACGACTTTTGCACCGGCTTTATGTGCCATTTCGGCCATTTGGGTTGCCGAGTCAACGAAGTTTTGTCGGGTACTTTCTTTCTTTGAGATCGTTTCTGTGGAGTTCCCCTGCAATACCACCACATCCCATTTCTGTAGCGTGTTCTGGTAGCGCATATTCTCAATTTGCCAGCCTAAATGACCGCTGGAAATCGTTATCCCCCGATACTTATAGCCTTTGGCATGGTCCGGCAGTAAAGACTGCGTCAAATCCCGTAATCGGGTGTTGATATTATTGTTATAGAACGTGAATGAGTTACCATAAAGCGCAACGATTTTATTCTCGCCATCCATTTTTGCATGAGCGGAAGGCGCTAATAACGTATCCGCATGAGCGCAGACACTGCTCAGTGCAAGGGCCATTGCAGCGGTAAGCAAAGTTATCTTTTTCATTGGTTATCTCTTAGAAATCATAACGGAGTCCAACGATGAGCGCATCATCATTGGTTTTTTTGTTCTTACTGGCGAATTCTTTATCGTAAGTAAATGATAACCACGTATCCTCAGCCAATGTTAATTGCGCTTCAGCACGCCAGTCTTCTTTTTCAGCGATATCTTTACCATCTTCATTTAAAAAACTGTATCCAGTGAGAACCTTGACGGTGCCAAAGTTGTAGGAAATAAGTGAGTCCATTCCTTTATAATTATTATCACTTTTGTTATCGCGGGAAATAGATGTACGTAACGCGGTTACCGCAACTTCATAGGCTTTATAGTTGAGTTGTAACCCTCCCATAATTTGATCGTTTTGATTACGCCCATCGGTGGTCACGACACCATCCTGTCGCTTATAACGACTGGCCGCAATCGCCGGTGTAATTCTAAAATCGCCAAATTTGAAAGGCTTACGATAGCTGGCCATCGCGCCATAATCGAGGGCTTCGTTATCGCTGTTGCCATTACCGGAGACCCATGCCAGCTGAATTTCGTTACCAGCAAATTTGGCGTTCCACTGTACGGTGCCGTCCTGGCGGTTGAACTGGTACGAATCATCAATGGTTGTAATGCCATAGCTGTAGATATTGGGCGTAAAGTTTTTGTATTTATCGGTCATTTTCATAACCTGGTACAACGGGTTTTTGGTTCTCCCGGTGATCAATTCACCCCATGTTTTATTCGACAGACCGACATAGGAATAGCGGGCTTCCATATCGCTTTCACCGGTATTGTTATCATTTTTTTCGGTACGCACCTGCCACTCCAGGCGACCCACGATTTTGGTATCTGGCAGCAGATCCAGATCTCGGGTGAGATAAATACCTACACGTCCACCCAAATCGCTTCGGCTTTCACTGCCGGCAAATGAATTCTGACCACTCGCAATTTTACCCTCAACACGCCCATAGATATCCAGAGTATTTCCATCTTTATTATAGACGTTTAAGGCGAACGCCGAGGAACTCATACCCATTAGTAATATTAGTGAATAATTTTTTAGTTTCATGTCATCCCTCAAAACAGCATTAATTTCCTGACCATAAAAAGAAAGTTCACAGCGGGATAATTGTTTGTGAAAAAGGAAGGACAGCGGTATGGGAAACATTTTTTCTCGTAATGAAATGTGATTATTCACGCATAAATATATCTGATTGCGCTGTTGTATTAATGGTTCTTATATTTAATGAACGTTTTTATTGAAATATTGCGACTGTTTAAACTGTAATGCAGGAATTACTGTGAAGTACATCCCATTTCTAACGGGAGCAAAAACTGAAAATGGGAATAGTGCATTCTCATAGCCGGTTTTGGGGTGGGAATACTATTTTCCCCTGTAATTTGCAGGACAGATCCCGCAAAATTGATTAATCACATTTTCGATTATAACGCATTCATTGGCCGGAGAGGCGCTGTATGTTCGGTAAGCAAACAACGGTATTTGATTCTGATCTTTATTCATCATTGTTCACCCACGAGCGGATGCGGGAAATATGGTCTGACGACAATCTGCTGCGTTGTTGGCTGCGATTTGAGGTCACTGTTGCACGCATTCAAAGTGAGTTAGGGATTATCCCCGAGCAGGCGGCAACTGAAATTGCGCAAGCCTGCCAGGAAATACAGATAGACTGGCCTACTCTGGCAAAGGAAACACAAACGGTTGGTATGGCAATAAAACCGCTAATCGATCAGATCTCCGCCTTCGGTACGCCGTTGGTAGGCCAGTTTCTGCATTGGGGATGCACCACCCAGGACTTGCTGGATTCAGGTATGGCGATGAGATTGCAGCAAACGCTGCAATTGCTGCGCGAGCAATTGCTTGATGTAGGTGAAGTTATAGCAGCAATGGCAATACGACACACCCGCACGGTAATGGTTGCGCGCACCAATTCGGTGGATGCCTCTGCGACAACCTGGGGGCTCCATGTGTGCAGTTATCTGACAGAGATTAACCGCCACCTGGCAAGACTCCAGCAGTTGTATCCACGCGCGGTGACCGGACTCTTTGGTGGTGCGGTAGGCAACCTGGCTTCCGTGGGCGAGCAGGGTATGGAAACCCGTGAACGACTGATGCTGGCGCTGGGACTTAACGTGCCCTGCGGTATTAATAATGCCAGTCAGGATGCGGTCGTTGAAGTTGTGCAGTTTTTTGCGCTTGTCCATGGCACGCTGTGTCGACTGGCTAACGATGTCGAAACCATGGGGCGCACGCCGATCGCTGAAGTGTTTGAAGGCGAAGGCGGTGGAGGATCAAGCACAATGCCGCACAAAGTCAATCCGCGCGCCAGTAACATGATACAAACGCTGGCAAGAATGGGCTGGATGTATGCTTCCGGTGCGCCGGCCATGTTGGATCAACAGGATGTGCGAGCCGCCTCTATGAGGGTTCTGAACTGGACGATCCTTCCGGAGGCATCGAATGCCTTATCGACCAGCCTGACACGTGCAAAAAATCTGCTTTCGCACCTCATCATTAATGAAGAGAAGATGCGTGCTAATTTTGACTGCTCGAAACACTTTATTATGTCGGAATCGCTGACGATGAAACTTGCCGCCAAAATTGGCAGAGAGTCAGCCTATAACTTATTGAAAAAACTTCTGAAGAATGCAACTGGTGAGCAGAACTTCATGGAGGTTGTGCTGGCCAGCCCGGAAATCCGAGCGTCACTGTCTGTGGCGGAAATTACCGCCGCCTGCGAGCCGCTATCATATATCGGGGCTAATGATGCGCTAATTGCTGAAACGATAGCTGAATTCGAACGCGTAAAAACGGTAGAGATTGCCTGATTTGCCATGCTGCCGGGAGGAGGCACTCTCCTGGCGGCGCTAAGTGTTGTGGGCTGATGCCGAAAAAGTTTCAAAAAAGACGAATAATTCCTCCAGTTGGGCAAAATTCCCCTCGTTATCGCCTTTCTCATAAGCCAGATGCAAAATGAGTTCGATAAAAAAGAAGCCGAGTATACGGCTTTGAAAAATGGACTGTACGTCGCTGGGAAGAACAAACTGCAGATCGCAGAATTTACCGTAAGGGTTCGCTTCTGAGTTGGTAACCAGTACCACGACGGCATTCTTTTTTCTGAACCACTTTGCAATATTGAGGGCAACCCGATTGAATCGATAGTAGGAGAAGACAATCAGGACGTCTTCCTCTTCAATATTAATAAGACATTTAGGAAGTTCGCTGATGTCTGTCGGTAAGAGTGTGATGTTGCTACGAAAGTATTTTAGCAGAGTACAAAAATGTGTCGCCATGGCATGAGAAGATGAAGGGCCGACAACATAAATATGACGTTGATTGTTCAGTACCAGATCGATAAAAGTATTCAGGTTTGTAATATCGATATTATTTTTAAATTGATTAAATAATTCTGATACTTTGCATGTGAAATCAGTAACGATACTTTCTGTGGTAATGCTGGGGCTGTTACGTAGTTTGGTGTTTTTCTCAAAAGGCGCAGAAATTTTATTTTTTGACAACGTAATGTCTAATGCTTTGCGGAAAGCTGCATAACCTGTAAAGCCAATTTTATTTAAGAACCGGCCAATGGTCGCTTTGCTTACCATCGCATTTTGTGAAAGATCCACAATGCCATGATAGGGGAGTTCATTAAAGTGTTTATTAATGTACTCATTAAGTCGGCACTCAGATTCAGTTAGATCACCCATATTAAGAGTGAGTGAGTTATACTCATCCAGACTTAATGTGTTTTTCTTGTGCATGGATAACACCCGATGGCTGTTGTATATCAACGTTGTTATAGGATAATACGCTTTCGACGTCAATCATAGAATGAATATGTTGGACACCCACATCCAGTCTTTTCTTGGGAAGGCGGACGCATTCAGATGAGTTGCGATCTTACTCACAAAAAGGGGTGGGAAAACACCTTTCCCGTATTTTACAACCACACAACCCATTACAATTAAAACTCAATGTTTGAGTATGTAATACGATAATTTTATGTACATATTATAGCTGCTTATATATAGGGGTGATTCTTTACTATCCTACATAAGTTATGATGATGTGACAGGTAACCCTACCCGATTTATATGGCATAGGAATTGTTATTATGACGGCGTTTATTATAGCAATAGTGATAACAGTTATTGCTGCATGGTTAATTGTGAAAAATTATCAGCCGCAAACTGTTTTATTACTCGCTGGACTGGCATTATTGACCATTACCGTACTGTTTTATCCAGAAAACAGTATTCTGTATGATAAAGCAAAATCCACGGGGTCAACCTGGCTGGATATCTTTAGCTTTGCAAAAGAATCGCTTACCACACAAATTGCAGGTATTGGTCTTATCATTATGGCTGCGGGTGGATTTGCCAGCTATATGGATCATATTAAAGCGTCGAATGCGATGGTCAATATGTGTATTCGGCCGCTGCAGGTGATTAAAGCGCCTTACTTAATCCTTGCGTTGGGGTATATCTGTGCGCAGCTTCTGCATGTGGCAATTTCAAGTGCGGCAGGCTTGGCGATGCTGCTGCTGGTGACATTCTTCCCGGTCCTGGTTCGCCTTGGGGTGAGTAAAGCCTCCGCGGCCGCGATGATTGGTTTGTGCGCGTTTATGGACTTAGGACCCGCGGTAGGTACGGCCAATCTGGCGGCGAAGCATGCCGGTATGGAAAGTGCTATCTACTTTGCCCATTATCAGATGCCGGTGGCGGTAGTGGTGATGCTGGCTGTGGCGGTGGTGATTTACTTCACCGCGAAGTATTTCGACAAAAAAGATGGCTTCGTACCCGGCGCGCAAAGCGTGGTTGAGGCTGAAGAAGAAGGGCGTAAAGTTCCTGCTATTTACGCGCTGTTGCCGGTTCTGCCGGTGGTACTGGTGTTGGTCTTTAGCCCGCTGGTGATCAAATCTATCAAAATTGATGTGGTGACTGCGATGATTCTTGGCGCAGTTGTTGCCTTTTTCTTCGAACTGGCGACCACGCGTGATTTCAAAAGCTGCTGTAAAGGGATACAGGTCTTTTTCAAAGGCATGGGCAGTATGTTTACCAGCATCGTTTCTTTGCTGGTATGTGCGGATATTTATGCTCAGGGACTGCAGAAAATTGGTGCTGTAGATTATCTGTTGCAGTCCGTACAAAACGCCGGTTTGGGCTTTACCAGTATGACGCTTGTGATGACCGCCCTGGTCGGGATCACCGCTGTGCTGACCGGATCCGGCGTTGCGGCCTTTTTCTCTTTCTCCGGACTGGCTCCTTCAATTGCGGCAAAATTTGGTGAAAGCGCCGTCAATATGATCCTCCCTATGCAGCTGATGGCGGGTATGGGGCGCTCGATGTCTCCAGTGGCTGGCATCATTATTGCGGTGAGTAAAGCGGGTGAATGTTCACCATTTATGATTGTCAGAAGAACCCTGCTTCCTGCGCTGGCAGGTATCGCAGCGATGCTGATAGCCAACTATGTCCTGATTTGAATACCGAGAGCCTGGTAACACAGGCTCTTATTTTTTATCTGGTTGCAATTTATGGATGACAACGTGACAAACGATGTTTTATACGTCCCGTTTACGGGAAAGTTACTGCTTGAGTCTCCGTTATTAAACAAGGGCAGCAGCTTCACGCAGCAAGAAAGGCATGACTTTAACCTTGGCGGTTTACTGCCATGCGCCATTGAAAATATTGATGAACAAGCCGAGCGAGCTTATCAACAGTATATCGAAGCAGAATCCCATAACGCACGGCATATTTATCTGCGTAATATTCAGGATACCAACGAAACGTTATTTTATTACCTGCTGAAAAAGTATCTGCCAGAGATGCTGCCAATCGTTTATACCCCAGTGGTTGGGGCCGCCTGTGAAAAATTCTCCTGGATATATCGTCGTGCGCGTGGCGTCTTTATTTCCTGGCCCGATCGCGAACGTATTGACGATATATTGCATGATATTCCACGTCACGATATCAAGGTCATCGTCGTCACCGATGGCGAGCGTATTCTGGGATTGGGCGACCAGGGGGTTGGCGGTATGGGAATTCCTATCGGAAAACTTTCGCTCTATACCGTTTGTGGCGGGGTTAATCCGGCCAATACGTTACCCATTCTACTGGATGTCGGCACGAACAATACGCGACTGCTGGACGATCCGCGCTATATCGGCTGGCGTCATCCGCGCGTAACCGGTGAAGATTACTTCGCGTTTATTGGAATGTTTATTGCTGCCGTAAAACGGCGCTGGCCCAATGTTCTACTGCAGTTTGAAGATTTCGCCCAGCATACGGCCGTGCCTTTGCTTGAACGTTATCGCGATGAACTGTGCTGTTTTAATGATGATATCCAGGGCACGGCATCGGTGGCTCTGGCAACCATACTCGCAGCCTGCCGTGGCAGCGGCCGGGACTTTCATCAGCAATCCATCGTGATTGTTGGGGCGGGGGCTGCGGGATGTGGGATCGCCCGGCATATTGTTGCTTGTCGTATGTCAGAAGGCATGGGGCAGGCCGAAGCCCGACGGACCATTTTTATGGTCGACCGCGACGGTCTGGTAATGACCAGCAATAATGCCTTAGCTGATTTCCAGCAACCGTTGGCGCAGTCACCCGAGGAAATTTCTGACTGGCAGTATGAGGGGCTGGCGCCGTCACTTCTGGAAGTGATCCGTAATGCCAAACCCGCGGTAATGTTGGGAGTTTCGGGTCAGGCTGGATTGTTCTCGCAGGAGGTGATCAGTACGATGTACCAATACTGCGATCGTCCTGTCGTGATGCCATTGTCGAATCCCACCTCAAAAATGGAAGCACGGCCAGAAGATATTCTTCACTGGACCGAGGGACAGGCCATTATCGCAACCGGTAGCCCATGCGAGCCGGTAGAGATGTATGGACGTGTCATTCCTGTTTCACAGTGTAATAACGTGTATGTTTTCCCGGCGATCGGTCTGGGGGCTATCGCCAGCGGCGCGACGCGGATAACAGAGGCAATGTTGATGGCGGCAAGCCGTGCGCTGGCGGAAGCTTCTCCGCTGGTGCGTGACGGTGAAGGCGCGCTGTTACCAGAGATTGGAACAATATGCGATGTGACTCGCAACATTGCGTTTGAGGTCGGCAAGGCGGCGCAGCAGTCAGGTGTGGCGGAAAAAATGAGCGACGATGCGCTGTTGCGAAGCATTAAAGATAACTTTTGGCTACCGCACTACCGTCCTTATAAACGCAGGGCAATTTAACTATTCTCTCAGGGAATTGTTCGCAGGTCATGGTTGCCTTCACTATTAAGGTGTATTATTTATGCAACTTAATAGGGGGGGCACCATGTCCGGCAAACGTATTGCACGAGAAAAAATGACGATCCAGAGAATGATCTCGCTGTACGAGAGCCAGTGTCCGCAGGCTGTAGACGAGCCGGGGCATTACGATGCATTGTTTGCCTATGCGCAAAAGCGCCTCGATAAATGCGTATTTGGTGAGGAAAAACCGGCCTGCAAACAGTGCCCGGTACACTGTTATCAACCCGCCAAACGTGAAGAGATGAAGCAGATTATGCGTTGGGCTGGACCAAGAATGCTCTGGCGTCATCCGATCCTGACCGTACGTCATCTGATTGATGACAAACGTCCCGTCCCGGAATTGCCCGAGAAGTACCAGCGGAAGAAGTAAGTAACAATTCTATGCCGGATGGCGGCTGCGCCTTATCCGGCCTACAAATACACCAGTGGGTAGACCCGATAAGCAAAGCGCCATCGGGTGAACCGTTAAACCAGCGCATCCTTATCAATACCCAGGCGCTTCATGCGTGACAGTAACGTCGTGCGCTTCAGTCCCAGTCGTTGCGCCGCGCCTTTGGGACCGGCAACCACGCCGTTAGTCTCTTTCAGCACGCGCATGATCAGCTGGTATTCATCTTCGCCATCTTGTGCGACTTCGGTCGCCACCGGCGGCGTGGAAGGCGACAAAGCGACGACATCCGGCAGAGACAGTTGCAGTACATTGCCTCTTGTGAGCAGTACTGCGCGTTCTACCACATTTTCCAGTTCACGCACGTTACCCGGCCATTCCATACTGCTCAGCGTACGCAGAGCTTCGGCGGGTATACTGTCGATATTGCGCCCCATCCGACGGGCAATTTTAAAGGTGAAGGCTTTTACCAGCAGCGGAATATCTTCCGGGCGTTCACGCAGCGGCGGCAGATGGATCGGGAAGACGTTCAGCCGATAGTAAAGATCGTTGCGAAACTCGCGATCGGCGACCATCTTTTTCAGATCGCGGTTGGTGGCGGCGATCAAACGGACATCGGTCTGGATCAGCTTATTGCTGCCCAGACGCTCAAACTCCTGTTCCTGTAAAACGCGCAATAGCTTCGGCTGAAGCTCAAGCGGCATATCGCCCACTTCATCAAGGAACAGTGAGCTTTTGTCCGCCAGTTCGAAACGCCCAATACGTTGCGTGCTGGCCCCGGTAAACGCGCCGCGCTCATGACCAAACAGATCGCTCTCCAGCAATCCGGCAGGCATTGCCGCGCAGTTCATTTTTACCATCCGGCGGGCGTTACGGCCGCTCAGGTTATGAATCGCTCTGGCGATCAGCTCTTTGCCTGTCCCGGTCTCGCCGAGAATCAATACGGTGCTGTCGCTTTGCGCCACCATCTCGACCTGTTTGAGCACACTGTACATTGCTTCGCTGCGGCCAATGATTTCGCCGAACTCGCTGTCAACGTTGTTGAGCTGCTCGGTCAGCGCCAGGTTTTCATCGACCAGACGTTCTTTCAGACGGTGAATTTCCTGGTAGGCGAGGGCGTTATCCACGGCAATCGCCACACGCTCGGCAATCTGGCGCAACAGTTTGAGGTTGGCGGTGGTGAAGACTTTCTCTTCGCACTGCGCCAGCTTCAGTACGCCAAGCATGTTATTACCGGACATCAACGGCAGCAGGCACAGCGTTTGTAGCTGGTTGCCCCAGGTCTCGAACAGCATCCGTTCATAAGGAGCAAGGGCGTCGCGTTCGCTCAGGTTAATCAGCAGCATCTCTTTGCTTTTGAAGACCCGCTCAGAGAGCGTGCCTGCTTCGTCCACTTCGCTCTGTTCATGCGCCGGGTGATGTTCATCCAGATAGTGGGTGGAGTAGATGCTCAGCTTATTTTTGCGACTGCTGCGTAACACGATGCTGATAGCATCGATGTCGAAATAATGGTGGATCTCTTTAGCGACTTCGCTGACCAGTTCGTCTATGTCCAGTCGGGAAAGC
Source organism: Citrobacter sp. TBCS-15 (assembly GCF_005280815.1). Classification (NCBI taxonomy): domain Bacteria; kingdom Pseudomonadati; phylum Pseudomonadota; class Gammaproteobacteria; order Enterobacterales; family Enterobacteriaceae; genus Citrobacter; species Citrobacter sp. TBCS-15. The sequence continues at coordinate 605,516 of NZ_SZWK01000101.1, forward strand.
ACCGCATTGGTGATGGCGACCAGAATGCGAAAGTTGTCACGCTCACGGCACAGCAGATCGTAATCGACGTTATTGCTGACTCTGCTTTGAATTTGTTCAGCCACGACACCGACAATCTGGGTGAAGGTCTGGAGCCGATTGTACTCTTTTTCGCTCCATGGCCGGTCTTCATTGCGAATGAATTCGCAACCGCCAAAGATGCGCCCATCCGCCGCCAGCGGCAGCAGACAGTAGTGACCAAATTCAGAATATAATCCGCCGGATGCCAGCTGCGGCCAGGTTTCCGTGAACTCATGATAGTTGCAGTGCAGCGCGTCGGGGCGCGACAGAATACGGCGTACCGGCCCATGCGCCAGCACCGTTTCGTCTTCATAATCGATAGGTTTACTATTTTCGCGCGTCGCAAAATAACGCGCACGTTGCGTTTGTGCCTGCCATAAGACAATAGCCGCGCAGTCGGCCAGTCCGGAACGCTTGGCCAGCTGTGTAAGCGCCTCGCTGAGAGACTGAAGATCGGGCTGCTGTAATAATGTACGAGTAATATCGAACAGTCCTTGCTGTCCGAGGTCACTCATCGGTGTATACGACATATTGCTTTTCCAGGGAAAGCACCGCAAAACGGTGCGAAAACGGTAAATGAATTATAGGTATAAGTCGTAAATTATTGCCGGATGGCTGACCGCAAACTCGCTGGTCACGCAATCCGTAGGCCTGATAAGCAAAGCGCCATCAGGCGATAATGCAGCGTTAATGCCGGATAGTGACGCAAATGCGTCTTATCCGGCCTACAGTATGCTGCCAACTGGCTGCTAGCATATACGAGGTAATGGTTCAGCGTGTGGTAAATCGAGGGTTCGTTTCACGCCATACAGTCCGGCAAGACGTACGCCTTTACGTTCAACCACTTCACCAATCATTGCCGCATCGCGTCCTAACGGATGCGCGTGCAGCGCGGCAAGCACGCTTTCAGCAGCCTGACGCTCAACGGCAATCACCAGTTTGCCTTCGTTGGCAAAGTTGAGCGCATCGAGGCCCAGCAGTTCGCAAACGCCACGCACCGCAGGCTTCACGGGCAGGGCCGCTTCAGACAGCTCAATACCAAATCCACATGATGCGGCAAACTCATGCGTCACCGCATTCACGCCGCCACGGGTGGCGTCACGCAGCGCCTTCACGCCGGGTATATCACGTATCGTCTGAATGAGCGGCGTTAACACCGCACAGTCGCTGACCAGTTCGCCATCAAGACCCAATTGCTCGCGCAGGTTAAGAATGGTTGCGCCATGATCGCCAAGCGTACCGCTAACCAGCAATACATCGCCAGGGCCGAGAGTTTGCGCACCCCAGTGAATGTTGGCGGGGATCGCCCCCATACCGGCGGTGTTGATGAACAACTTATCTGCGGCGCCACGCTGCACGACTTTGGTATCACCGGTCACGATGGCGATGCCCGCTTCGCGTGCGGTTGCCGCCATGCTGGTGACGACGGTTTTCAGCGTCTCCATCGGCAGACCTTCTTCAAGGATAAACCCGCAGGAGAGATAACGCGGAATAGCGCCGCTGACGGCGACATCGTTCGCCGTACCGCAGATAGCCAGCTTGCCGATATTGCCACCGGGGAAGAACAACGGGTCGATAACGTAGCTGTCGGTAGAGAACGCCAGACGATCGCCCTCTGCAACCAGTTGCGCCAGTTCCAGACGCGCCTGATCTTCCTGTTCCGCCAGCCACGGATTAGCAAAAGCCTCCATAAACAGACTGTTGATCAACTGCTGCATAGCCTGACCGCCGCTACCGTGGGCGAGTTGTACGCTGTTCATGCTTCACACTCCTGCTGACGATACTGATACCAGGCGGCACATGCGCCTTCTGAGGAGACCATCAGTGCGCCAAACGCGGTCTCCGGGTTACAGGTTTTGCCAAATAATGGACACTGATGCGGTTTACATCTGCCGGTCAACACCTCTCCACAACGCGCGCGTGGATCGTCATATACCTGCTGTGGCGCTGGCTGAAAATGCGCTTCGGCATCAAAACGTTGATAGTCCGGCGTCAGGTGAACGCCAGACGATTCGATCACGCCCAGACCGCGCCATTCGCTGTCGCCGTTGACGCAAAATACCTCAGCGATGGCCTGTTGCGCTAAGGCGTTACCGGCATCCGGTACTACGCGGCGGTACTGGTTTTCGACCTGGCTATGGGCGGCGATTTTCTGTTCAACCAGCATCACCACGCCTTGCAGCAGGTCGAGCGGCTCAAAGCCGGCGACCACTAACGGACGATGGAAATCTGAGGCAATGAAATTATAGGCGTCGGTGCCAATCACCATGCTGACATGCCCCGGTGCTAAAAAGGCATCGATGCCGTTGTCCGGCTGTTCCAGCAGGCTGCGCAGCGTGGGGATAAGCGTAATGTGCTGACAGAAAAAGTAAAAGTTCTGCACATCGCGTTGTTTGGCCTGCTGCAGGGTAATGGCGGTGGTCGGCATGGTGGTTTCAAAACCCAGACCAAAGAACACAACCTTACGCGTCGGGTTTTCCTGCGCCAGCTTCAGCGCATCCATCGGCGAATAGACGATGCGGATATCCGCGCCGCGCGCTTTGGCCTGTAGTAGTGAGCCTTGTTTTCCCGGCACGCGCATGGCGTCGCCAAAGGTGCAGAAAATCACTTCCGGATGGCTGGCGATTTCAACACAGCTGTCGATCCTGCCCATCGGCAGAACGCAAACCGGGCAGCCAGGGCCGTGAATGAACTCCACGTTTTCGGGCAGCAACTGGTCGAGCCCGAATTTGAAAATAGCGTGGGTATGACCACCACAAACTTCCATGATGCGCAGCGGTCGTTCGGCGGTGTAGGGGAGGAGAGCGGCACGTTCACGCAGGTGCTCTATCAACTGCATCACCTGTTCTGGTGCGCGGTATTCGTCAACAAAACGCATTTATTTTTCCTCGCCGTACAGCAACGCGCCGACATCCGGCTCAACGTCAAACATGTTTTGCAGTGCGTCGAGCGTGTCGCGCGCTTCTGCTTCATTAATGATGCTCATCGCAAAGCCGACGTGGACCAGTACCCACTGACCCAGACGCGGCTGACCATTTTCATCACAGCTACCGACCAGCGTCAGGTCGACGTCGCGCTGAATACCGCAAACGTCGACTTTGGCCTGGTTGCCATCAATGGTGCGGATTTGACCCGGAACACCTATGCACATCGCTGTGTCTCCAGCCAGGAGAGCCATTGGTCCATCCCTTCGCCGCTGGTGGCGGAAATCAGGATGATCTCAATGTCCGGGTTCACTTCCCGGGCGCTGGCGATGCACTTTTCAACATCAAAATTGAGGTACGGCAGCAGATCCACTTTATTGAGCAGCATCAGCGATGCGGCGGCAAACATATGCGGATATTTTAGCGGCTTATCTTCGCCTTCGGTGACGGACAGCACCGCCACTTTATGACGTTCGCCGAGGTCGAAGCTGGCTGGGCAGACCAGGTTACCGACGTTTTCAATAAACAGAATGCCGTTGTCATCAAGCGGCAAACGCGGCGCGGCGTCAGCAATCATTTGCGCGTCAAGGTGGCAACCTTTACCAGTGTTGACCTGGATGGCTGGGGTGCCGGTGGCGCGAATACGGGCGGCATCGTTGACCGTCTGTTGGTCGCCTTCAATCACGGCGCACGGTACGCTGTCTTTCAGCTTGATCAGCGTTTCGGTCAGCAGCGTCGTTTTACCAGAGCCCGGGCTTGATACGAGGTTTAATACCAGATGCTGACGAGCGGCAAAACGGGCGCGGTTACGTTCGGCCAGACGGTTATTTTTGTCCAGCACGTCAATTTCGACTTCCAGCATACGGCGCTGGCTCATGCCTGGCGCATGGGTACCCGCCTCGCCATGACCGTAGTGAAGGTCGCCTTCTGCGGTCTGGCTCGGTGCGAAATTAGAGGTTTTCACACCGGTAATATTCAGCGCCGGGCGAGCCGCCGGGGCAAATGGCGCGCTGCGAAACGCCGAGTGGGGATTATGCTCATCACCCTCTATATAAAGGTTGCCTTCAGCGCAACCACATGTCGTACACATCGCTCACTCCTGATCTCTTTCTTGTTACAGGCTTTTTTGCCGGATGGCGACGCAAGCGTCTTCTCCGGCCTGGCAGGTGCCACCGGAATTAGTCTTCGGCGTCGCCTATTTCAATTCGTCGAATCTGTAGACCGTCATCGGCCACAATTCTCAGCGTATCGCTGTTGCATTGCGGACACCGACGCACGCGTTGCGTCAGTAACGTGACATATTGCTGACAAGATTCGCACCAACATTCCGCTTCTTGTTCTTCGAGGTGGAGTTTACAACCTTCTGCAAGGGTCCCACGGCATACCAGATCAAAACAAAAGGCGAGAGCGCTGGTTTCTACGCAAGAAAATGCGCCAATTTTGAGCCAGACCCCAGTTACTCGCTTTGCTCCGTGTTGCGTGGCCTGTTGTTCAATCAATTCCAGTGCCCGTTGGCAGAGGGTTATTTCGTGCATACCGCCTCCTGTGAAGTTGTCGTATTAAAAGCAATAAACATGCCAGGTTGAATTTTTTCATTCGTGACAATGACGACGATGACGAAATGACACATCGTCACCCGCCTTTGATTTTTTATGTTTATGAAACTAAAGGAAATTAATTTTGGCATGAAATGTGCTTAAGGCTGTTCATCTCTGCTAAACGGGTAACCTGACATGACTATTTGGGAAATAAGCGAAAAAGCCGATTACATCGCTGAACGGCATCGTCGCCTACAGGACCAGTGGCGTATTTACTGCAACTCGCTGGTTCAGGGGATCACCCTGTCGAAAGCGCGTTTGCATCATGCGATGAGCTGCGCGCCGGACAAAGATCTGTGCTTTGTCCTTTTTGAACACTTCGTTATCTACGTCACGCTGGCGGATGGCTTTAACAGTCACACCATCGAGTATTACGTCGAAACGAAAGAGGGTGATGATAAACAACTGATTGCACAGGCACAGTTGACCATCGACGGTAAAGTTGATGAGCGTATCAGCAACCGCGATCGCGATCAGGTGCTGGAGCACTATCTCGAAAAAATCGCCAGCGTCTATGACAGCCTGTATACGGCGGTTGAAAACAATATGCCGGTGAATTTAAGCCAACTGGTTGAGGGACATAGCCCGGCTTAAGCCTCGGGTGCTGCCCACGTTTGTCATGATGCGGCTTTAATACTGCGTCACGACAGTTTAGGGAATGGGCATGTCGAAAAATGTCGAAATGACATTTGCCTGACATGTTTTCGTCAAAAATGACTATCACCTGAGGAATGCCTGGTGAATCGTTTTGTAATTGCTGACTCCACTCTTTGTATCGGCTGCCACACCTGTGAAGCCGCCTGCTCAGAGACACATCGCCAGCATGGCCTGCAGTCAATGCCGCGCCTGAAAGTGATGTTAAATGAAAAAGAATCCGCGCCGCAGCTTTGCCACCAGTGTGAAGATGCGCCATGCGCTACCGTTTGTCCGGTTAATGCGATTAATCGCGTTGATGGCGCCGTACAGCTGAATGAAAGCCTGTGCGTAAGCTGCAAACTGTGCGGGATCGCCTGTCCGTTCGGTGCTATTGAGTTTTCCGGTAGCCGTCCGCTGCATATCCCGGCAAACGCCAATACATCAAAAGCGCCTCCGGCTCCGCCAGCCCCAGCTCGCGTAAGCACGCTGCTGGACTGGGTTCCGGGCGTTCGTGCCATCGCGGTGAAATGCGATCTGTGTAGTTTTGACGAGCAAGGTCCGGCCTGCGTACGCATGTGCCCGACCAAAGCCCTGCATCTGGTGAGCAACATGGATATCGCCCGCGCCAGCAAACGTAAACGTGAGCTGACTTTCAATACCGACTTCGGCGATCTCACCTTGTTTCAGCAGGCTCAAAGTGGAGATGCAAAATGAGCGCAATTTCACTGATTAACAGCGGCGTGGCCTGGTTTACAGCGGCTGCGGTTCTGGCATTTCTGTTTTCATTTCATAAACCGCTGAGCGGCTGGATTGCAGGGGTTGGCGGCGCGGTTGGCAGTTTGTGTACGGCGGCTGCGGGGTTTCTTGTACTGACCCGCGCCGTTGCGATTAGCGGCGTGATGCCGTTTATCGGCCATAGTCTGCAAGTCACGCCGCTGAACGCTATCTGGCTGATTACCCTGGGCCTGTGTGGTCTGTTTGTCAGCCTGTACAACATTGACTGGCATCGCCATCCACAGGTGAAAGCCAACGGCCTGCTGGTGAATCTGCTGATGGCCGCAGCGGTATGTGCGGTGGTTGCCAGCAACCTCGGTACGCTGGTGGTGATGGCGGAAATCATGGCGCTGTGCGCGGTGTTCCTGACCGGTTGCAGTAAAGAGGGCAAACTGTGGTTTGCGCTGGGGCGTATCGGCACGTTGCTGCTGGCGATTGCTTGCTACCTGGTGTGGCAACGTTACGGCACGCTGGAGCTGCGCCTGCTTGACCTGCGCACCCAGGAGCTGCCGCTTGGGTCTGACATCTGGCTGTTGGGCGTGGCGGGTTTTGGCCTGCTGGCCGGGATTATCCCCCTGCACGGTTGGGTGCCGCAGGCACACGCCAACGCCAGCGCGCCGGCTGCGGCACTGTTTTCTACCGTGGTCATGAAGGTCGGTCTGCTGGGTATTCTTTCCTTGTCTCTGCTGGGCGGTAACGCGCCGCTGTGGTGGGGCATTACGCTGTTGGTGCTGGGCATGATCACCGCATTTGTCGGCGGTCTGTATGCGTTAATGGAACATAACATCCAGCGTCTGCTGGCGTACCACACGCTGGAAAACATCGGCATTATTCTGCTGGGGTTGGGCGCAGGCGTAACCGGGATTGCGCTGAATCAACCGGCGCTGATTGCGTTGGGTTTGACCGGTGGTCTGTATCATCTGGTCAACCACAGCCTGTTCAAAAGCGTTCTGTTCCTCGGTGCTGGCAGTATCTGGTTCCGTACCGGTCATCGTGATATCGAGAAGTTGGGTGGTATCGGTAAACGTATGCCAGTTATCTCTCTGGCGATGCTGGTTGGCCTGATGGCGATGGCCGCACTGCCGCCGCTGAACGGTTTTGCCGGTGAGTGGGTCATCTATCAGTCCTTCTTTAAACTGGGTAACAGCGGCGCGTTTGTCGGTCGTCTGTTAGGGCCGTTGCTGGCGGTAGGACTGGCGATTACTGGCGCGCTTGCGGTGATGTGTATGGCGAAAGTGTATGGCGTTACGTTCCTTGGCGCGCCGCGCACGAAGGAAGCTGAAAATGCCTGCTGCGCGCCAATCCTGATGGGCGTGAGCGTGGTTGCGCTGGCTATCTGCTGCGTGATTGGCGGCGTTGCTGCGCCGTGGCTGCTGCCGATGATTTCCTCTGCTGTTCCACTGCCGCTGGAAACGGCGAACACCACCGTTTCTCAGCCAATGATCACGCTGCTGCTGATCGCGTGTCCGCTGCTGCCGTTCATCATCATGGCAATTTTCAAAGGCAACCGTCTTCCGTCGCGTTCACGCGGTGCGGCATGGGTGTGTGGCTACGATCACGAGCAGTCAATGGTTATTACCGCACACGGTTTTGCCATGCCGGTGAAAGAAGCCTTTGCCCCGGTACTCAAACTGCGTAAATGGCTGAACCCGGTATCACTGGTTCCGGGCTGGCAGAATGCGGCCGCCCCGGTACTGTTTCGTCGCCTGGCGTTGATTGAGCTGGCGGTGCTGGTGGTGATTGTGGTTTCACGAGGAGCCTGAAAATGAGTGTTTTATATCCGTTAATTCAGGCGCTGGTGCTGTTTGCCGTTGCGCCGCTGCTGTCCGGTGTGACCCGCGTGGCGCGTGCGCGATTGCATAATCGTCGCGGTCCGGGCGTTTTGCAGGAATACCGCGACATTATCAAACTGCTGGGCCGTCAGAGCATTGCGCCTGCGGATTCCAGCTGGGTTTTCCGCCTGACGCCGTTTGTGATGGTGGGCGTGATGCTGACTATTGCCACCGCGTTACCGGTCGTGACCGTTGGCTCGCCGCTGCCGCAATTGGGCGATCTGATCACCTTAATTTACCTGTTCGCCATCGCCCGTTTCTTTTTCTCTATCGCGGGTCTGGATACCGGTAGTCCGTTTACCGCTATTGGCGCCAGCCGTGAAGCGATGCTCGGCGTGCTGGTTGAACCTATCCTGCTGCTGGGGCTGTGGGTAGCGGCGCAGGTTGCGGGTTCAACGCATATCAGCAATATCGCCGATACCGTTTATCACTGGCCTGCTGCGCGCAGCATCCCGCTGATTCTGGCGCTGTGCGCCAGTGCTTTCGCCACCTTTATCGAAATGGGCAAACTGCCGTTCGATCTGGCGGAAGCAGAGCAGGAGTTGCAGGAAGGTCCATTGACCGAATACAGCGGCAGCGGTTTTGCGGTGCTGAAGTGGGGCATTAGCCTCAAGCAATTGGTCGTTCTGCAAATGTTCGTCGGCGTGTTCCTGCCGTGGGGACAGATGGAAACCTTCACCGCGGGTGGGTTGCTGCTGGCGCTGGTGATTGCCGTCGTCAAGCTGGTCCTCGGCGTGCTGGTCATCGCCTTGTTCGAAAACAGCATGGCGCGTCTGCGTTTTTGCGCCACTTCACGCGTGACCTGGGCCGGTTTTGGGTTTGCGTTTTTAGCGTTCGTCTCCTTGCTGGTGGCGTGATTTAAGAGAGTTTGAGCATGTCTGAAGAAAAATTAGGTCAACACTATCTCGCCGCTCTGCACCAGGCCTTTCCGGGTGTGGTGCTGGATGAAGCCTGGCAGACTAAAGATCAGCTGACTATCACCGTCAAGGTGAACTACCTGCCGGAAGTGGTTGAGTTCCTGTACTACAAACAGGGCGGCTGGTTGTCTGTGCTGTTTGGTAACGACGAACGTCAGCTGTGCGGCCATTACGCCGTTTATTACGTGATGTCGATGGAGCAGGGCACCAAGTGCTGGATCACCGTCCGCGTTGAAGTGGATGCCAATAAGCTGGAATTCCCATCCGTGACGCCACGCGTTCCGGCTGCCGTCTGGGGCGAGCGTGAAGTGCGCGACATGTACGGTTTGATCCCGGTCGGTTTGCCGGATGAACGTCGTCTGGTGCTGCCGGATGATTGGCCGGACGAGCTGTATCCGCTGCGTAAAGACAGTATGGATTATCGTCAGCGCCCGGCGCCGACTACCGATGCTGAAACCTACGAGTTCATCAACGAACTGGGCGACAAGAAAAATAACGTGGTGCCGATTGGCCCGCTGCACGTGACCTCCGATGAGCCCGGTCACTTCCGTCTGTTTGTTGACGGCGAGAACATCATCGACGCCGACTACCGTCTGTTCTATGTCCACCGCGGCATGGAGAAACTGGCGGAAACCCGTATGGGTTACAACGAAGTGACGTTCCTGTCGGACCGCGTGTGCGGCATCTGCGGTTTTGCCCACAGCACCGCCTATACCACCTCCGTAGAGAATGCGATGGGTATCGTAGTGCCGGAACGCGCACAGATGATCCGCGCCATTCTGCTGGAAGTGGAACGCTTGCACTCGCATCTGCTGAATCTCGGCCTGGCCTGTCACTTCACCGGTTTTGACTCCGGCTTTATGCAGTTCTTCCGCGTGCGTGAAACGTCGATGAAGATGGCGGAGATCCTCACCGGGGCGCGTAAAACTTACGGTATGAACCTGATCGGCGGTATCCGTCGTGACCTGCTGAAAGACGATATGATCCAGACCCGTCAACTGGCGCAGCAGATGCGTCGTGAGGTGCAGGAACTGGTCGATATGCTGCTCAGCACGCCGAACATGGAACAGCGTACCGTGGGTATTGGTCGTTTGGATCCAGAAATCGCTCGCGACTTTAGTAACGTCGGTCCGATGGTTCGCGCCAGCGGTCATGCGCGTGATACCCGTGCCGATCACCCGTTTGTGGGCTATGGCCTGCTGCCGATGGAAGTGCACAGTGAGCAGGGTTGCGATGTTATTTCTCGTCTTAAAGTCCGTATCAATGAAGTCTATACCGCACTGAACATGATCGACTTTGGTCTGGACAACCTGCCGGGCGGCCCGCTGGCGGTGGAAGGCTTTACCTATATTCCTCACCGCTTCGCGCTGGGCTTTGCCGAAGCGCCGCGCGGGGATGACATCCACTGGAGCATGACCGGCGATAACCAGAAACTGTATCGCTGGCGCTGCCGTGCGGCAACCTACGCCAACTGGCCAACGCTACGTTACATGCTGCGTGGCAACACTGTTTCCGATGCTCCGCTGATTATCGGTAGCCTCGATCCTTGCTACTCCTGTACCGACCGTATGACCGTGGTCGATGTGCGTAAGAAGAAGAGCAAAGTCGTGCCGTACAAAGAACTTGAGCGCTACAGCATCGAGCGTAAAAACTCGCCGCTGAAATAAGGAATCGCCATGTTTACCTTTATCAAAAAAGTCATCAAAACCGGGGCGCCGACGTCGTCGTATCCGCTGGAGCCGATTGCGGTCGATAAAAACTTCCGCGGCAAACCAGAGCACAATCCGCAGCAGTGCATTGGCTGCGCGGCCTGCGTTAATGCGTGTCCGTCTAACGCGCTAACGGTCGAAACCGATCTGGCTACCAATGAGCTGGCCTGGCAGTTCAACCTCGGTCGCTGCATCTTCTGCGCCCGCTGCGAAGAAGTTTGCCCGACGGCGGCGATCAAGCTGTCGCAGGAATATGAGCTGGCGGTATGGAAGAAAGAAGATTTCCTGCAGCAGTCTCGCTTTTCGCTGTGTAACTGCCGCGTCTGTAACCGCCCGTTCGCGGTACAAAAAGAGATTGATTACGCCATTGCGCTGCTCAAGCATAACGGTGACAGCCGCGCGGAAAACCACCGTGAAAGCTTTGAGACCTGCCCGGATTGTAAGCGCCAGAAATGTCTGGTGCCGTCTGACCGTATTGAACTGACTCGCCATATGAAAGAGGCCAGCTGATGAGCAATTTATTAGGCCCACGTGACGCCAACGGTATTCCGGTACCGATGACGGTGGATGAATCCATTGCCAGCATGAAAGCATCGCTGCTGAAAAGCATCAAGCGTTCAGCATATGTTTATCGTGTGGACTGCGGCGGCTGCAACGGCTGCGAAATCGAAATTTTCGCCACGCTCTCTCCGCTGTTTGATGCCGAACGCTTTGGTATCAAAGTGGTACCGTCGCCGCGCCATGCGGATATCCTGCTGTTTACCGGCGCGGTAACTCGCGCGATGCGTTCTCCGGCGCTGCGCGCCTGGCAGTCTGCGCCGGATCCGAAAATTTGTATCTCTTACGGCGCCTGTGGCAACAGCGGCGGTATCTTCCACGACTTATACTGCGTATGGGGCGGCACGGATAAAATCGTACCGGTGGACGTGTATATTCCTGGCTGTCCGCCGACGCCTGCGGCAACGCTGTACGGTTTTGCGATGGCGCTGGGTCTGCTGGAACAGAAAATTCATGCGCGTGCGCCAGGTGAACTGGACGAACAGCCCGCTGAAATTCTGCATCCGGATATGGTTCAGCCGCTGCGCGTCAAGGTGGACCGTGAAGCTCGCCGTTTGGCGGGTTATCGCTACGGCCGTCAGATTGCTGATGACTATATGACGCAGTTAGGGCAGGGTGAACATCAGGTGGCGCGCTGGCTGGAAGCGGAAAACGATCCGCGTCTGACCGAAATCGTCACGTATCTTAACCATGTAGTCGAAGAGGCGCGTATCCGATGAGTGAAACGGTGGTGTTCAGTCAACTGAGCCGTAAGTTTATTGATGAGAACGATGCGACGCCCGCAGAGGCGCAGCAGGTTGTCTATTACAGCCTGGCGATTGGTCACCACCTTGGGATCATCGATTGCCTGGAAGCGGCGTTAACCTGTCCGTGGGATGAATATCTGGCATGGATTGCCACGCTTGCCGAAGGAAGCGAAGCCCGCCGGAAAATGGAAGGCGTGCCGAAGTATGGCGAGATCGTCATCGATTTCAACCATGTGCAAATGCTGGCTCGCGCGTTTGATGATGCGCGCGCCGTTCAGACTCCGCAGCAGCAGGAGTGGAGCAAGCTGATGCTCAGCATGCTGCATGATATTCACCAGGAAAGCGCCATCTATTTGATGGTGAGGAGACACCGTGACTGACGTTTTACTCTGTGTCGGCAACAGCATGATGGGCGATGACGGCGCGGGTCCGCTACTGGCGGAAATGTGCGCTGCCAATCCTCAGGGCAACTGGGTTGTCATCGACGGCGGCAGCGCGCCGGAAAACGATATCGTCGCGATCCGTGAACTGCGCCCGCAGCGTCTGTTGATTGTGGATGCCACCGACATGGGGTTAAACCCTGGTGAAATCCGCATTATCGACCCTGATGATATTGCCGAAATGTTCATGATGACCACCCACAACATGCCGCTGAACTATCTGGTCGATCAGCTAAAAGAGGATGTTGGCGAGGTGATCTTCCTCGGTATTCAGCCGGATATTGTCGGTTTTTATTACCCGATGACGCAGCCGATCAAAGATGCGGTCGAGACAGTCTATCAACGATTAGCCGGGTGGGAAGGCCACGGTGGATTTTCCGGGTTAGAAGCGCCAGAAGACTAACCTTACCAGCGCCGGATGCCCGTGGCATCCGGCCTGTTTTGAGCCTCACACTCTCTGTTCTTCCGTTGCCTGCTCAATAATTAATTTCCCCTGCATCACCGAAACATTCACTGCCGTCCCGGTAGGGAATCCCGCTTGTTCCAGCCAGTCGCCGTTCAGCGTTAGCGAGGCATGCCGACTGATACGGAGCGTGAAACCCGTGTTACGATCTTCATGGCGTTTTCTGACATAACCCACTTTCAAACGACGTACGGGTTTGGTGATAGCCACTGCTGTTGTGCCATTTTCATCAGACATGAACGCTTCCTTGTGGTGAACGGATAAGAGCAAAAACTACTGAATAAAATGCCAGTAAAAATGCGCAAGGGCAAACCGGAAACTGGAAGGAAGATTCCACATTTGGAATGCAATTCATGAAATGAAAATAAGCGATTCAGCCGGAGGATTACAGACTCCTCCGGCTGAGCGGTTACGCCAGATCGGCCCCGTTACTGGCGATCACTTTTTTGTACCACCAGAATGATTTTTTTCGGGTACGCGCCAGCGTGCCGTGGCCCGCATCGTCCCTGTCTACATACACAAAACCGTAACGCTTGCTCATCTCGCCGGTTGAGGCGGAAACCAGATCGATACAGCCCCAGGTGGTGTAACCCATTAGCTGCACACCATCCTCAATGGCATCAGCCATGGCGCGGATGTGTTCGCGTAGATAGCGAATGCGATAGTCGTCATTGATCTCGCCATTGGCATCGATTTCATCTTTCGCCCCCAGTCCGTTTTCCACCAGAAACAGCGGCTTCTGATAACGGTCATACATCATATTCATGGTGATGCGCAGGCCAAGCGGATCGATACCCCAGCCCCATTCGCTGGCGGCAATGTACGGATTACGCAGTGATTTCACTACGTTGGCAGCGCTGGTGTTGCCAGTGTTCATGTCAGCGGAGGCGCAGCGTGATGCGTAATAGCTAAACGAGACAAAATCGACGGTGTTCTTCAGGATGTCGTCATCTTCCGCGGCTTTTTCTATCGCCACGCCTTTTTCACGAAACACCCGGGCGGAGTAGGCGGGATAAGCCCCACGCGCCTGCACATCAATAAAGAACAGGTTTTCGCGGTCTTTTTCCAGCGCGGTCCACACATCTTCTGGTTTACAGGAATAAGGATAAAAATTACCGCCCGCCAGCATGCAGCCGACCCGATTTTGCGGATTTACTTCATGGGCGATTTTCGTCGCCAGGGCACTGGCAATCAGTTCGTGGTGGGCGGACTGATATTTCACCTGATCCTGATTTTCACCTTTTTCAAACACCAGCCCGGCGCCTGAAAAGGGGCTGTGCAGCATGATGTTGATTTCGTTGAACGTCAGCCAGTACTTCACTTGGCCGTCAAAGGCCTCGAAGCAGGTGCGGGCGTAACGGGTAAAGAACTCCACCATTTTGCGGTTCCGCCAGGAGCCGTACTCGGTAACCAGGTGCATGGGCACATCGAAGTGACATAGCGTGACTAACGGCTCAATACCGTATTTTTTACACTCGGCAAAAACGGCCCGGTAAAAAGCGATACCTTCTTCATTAGGCGCCAGTTCGTCGCCGTTAGGGTAGAGACGACTCCAGGCTATTGAGGTGCGAAAAACCGTAAACCCCATTTCCGCCATCAGCGCAATATCTTCTTTATAGCGATGATAAAAGTCGATCGCCTGATGGCTGGGATAAAATTCGTCATCCTGAAGCGTAAAGCGCTTCTCCTGACCCAGCTTAACGGGCATCCGATGTTCGCCGTGGGGGATCATATCGACGGTGGTCAGCCCTTTGCCGCCTTCCCGGTATGCCCCTTCAGACTGGTTGGCGGCCAGCGCGCCGCCCCATAAAAATCCTTGCGGAAAAACAGACATAGTTAACCTCAGTTCATGCCAGTCAAATGCTGGCTCCATTGACATTGCCCGGTTGTGCGGCCTGATTTTTTCTGGCCTGCGCGGCAGCATCTTCGACAGGAATATCTTCAAAGCCGAGAATCAGTGTTAATACAAAGGAAAGCACGACCGCCAGCGCCATCACGCCAAACACCCAGACAATGGTCATCGGATTAGCCGGATCGAAAAACTGGACGCTGGTGAACAGACCGGGGGCCGCCATGGAATGACTCGCCAGTCCAGCCATGCCGGCAACGGCGCCGCAAATAAACCCGCTGATTAGGCTCGCAATCAGTGGGCGTTTCAGACGGATCGCCACGCCGTACAGCGCGGGTTCGGAAATGCCAGCCATGATGGCTGACGCGGCGGCCGCTAACGCCGTCTGACGCAGTTCCGGGTTTTTGGTTTTCCATGCCACCGCCAGCGATGAACCACCCAGCGACAGATTGGCGCCGATTTCAGACGGCATCACCATGCCTTCTTTACCGGTTTCGGCAATGGTCTGGATAATGGTGGGCGTAAACACGCGGTGCATACCCGTCATCACCAGCAGCGGCCACAATGCGCCCATAATGGCGACCGACAGCCAGCCGAGATAGCCGTGAATGGTATAGACCAGCGCTGAAATTGCGCTACCGATCCAGATACCAATCGGACCGATTAAAACGATCGCGAGCGGGGCGGCGATCAGCACGATCAGCATCGGTTTGAGGAAGTTTTTGGTCACTGCCGGAGTGATACGATCCACCCAACGTTCGATGTATGACAGACACCAGGTCATGACCAGTGCCGGGATCACTGTGTAGGTATATTTCACCGCCGTCACCGGGATCAGGGCGAACTCAACGTGCTCACCCTGCGCGGCTTTTGCCATCAGATCGATAAAGCTGGGATGGACCAGCACACCCGCAATAGCAATTGCCAGCGACATGTTGGTTTTGAATTTGATGGCTGCCGAAGCGGCGACCATCAGCGGCAGGAAGAAAAATGCGCCGTCGCCGATAACGGTCAGAATGGTGAGGGTGGACGATCCTTTCACCAGCACGCCGGTCATTTCCAGAACCATTGCCAGCAACTTGAGCATTGATCCACCGATAATTGCCGGGATCAGCGGTGACATCGTGCCGATCAGCGCATCGAGGATCCCCGCGCCAATCCGTTTCAGCGTCAGCCGGGGTTTGGTTTGCGGCTCAGCAGGCTGCATGTTGGCAGGTAGCAGGCTGACAACTTCGCGATACGCCTGCGAAACGGTGTTGCCGATGATCACCTGACACTGATTATCGTTACGTACTACGCCCAGCACGCCAGGAAGTGTTTTCAGTGTCGCGCTATCGACCTGCGCATCATCTTTGATAACGAAACGCAAACGGGTCATACAGTGAGTCACTGCTGTGATGTTGTCGACGCCTCCCAGAGCCGTCACAACGGAGCGCGCCAGCGCTGCATAATTCTTGGACATCGGATTTAATCCTGTTTTATCAGTAGGGTACGTTATGTTTTTATCCGTTTGCGCAGGTCGCGTTTCTGAGTTGATGAAACTCAAATAGGAAACCGGTTCCACAAAAGAATGTTTAATTTATAATTTTTAAACAAGATTTAAATTTTATTATTTTTATAATCGTGATGATGATCACCAGATGTCAGGCGCCGCGTTTTAGCAGCAAGGACAGCGGCGAAACGGTGCAGTACACTGCGTCACATTAAGAGAAAAGGGATGACTACTATGACCACTATGCTGGAAGTGGCGAAGCGGGCCGGGGTGTCGAAAGCGACGGTTTCCCGGGTGCTTTCCGGGAACGGTTACGTCAGCCAGGAAACCAAAGACCGTGTGTTTCAGGCCATTGAAGAGAGTGGTTACCGCCCTAATTTACTGGCGCGCAGTCTGGCAGCGAAGACCTCGCAAACGCTGGGTCTGGTGGTGACCAACACTCTTTATCATGGCGTCTATTTCAGCGAGCTGCTGTTTCACACCGCGCGGATGGCGGAGGATAAGGGGCGCCAGTTGTTGCTGGCTGATGGTAAGCATAGCGCAGAGGAAGAGCGTCAGGCGATCCAGTACTTACTCGACCTGCGCTGTGACGCGATTATGATTTATCCGCGTTTTCTCAGCGTGGATGAAATAGACGAGATCATTGACGCGCACACCCAGCCGATTATGGTGCTTAACCGACAGCTGCGTAAAAACAGTAGCCACAGCGTCTGGTGCGATCAAAAACAAACCAGCTTTAACGCCGTTGCGCAGTTGATTGCCGCCGGGCACCAGGAGATTGGTTTTATTACCGGCTCGATGGATTCACCTACCGGCGTGGAACGACTCTCAGGCTATAAAGACGCGCTGGCTGCGCATGGCATTCCGCTAAATAATGATTTGATTGTCAAAGGAAAATGGACGCCAGCCTGCGGTGCGGCGGGCGTTGATACCTTGCTTGCACGCAAGGTCAATTTTACCGCGCTGGTGGCCAGCAATGATGATATGGCGATAGGCGCGATGAAGCAGCTGCATGAGCAGGGTATCCGCGTGCCTGCCCAGGTGTCGGTGATTGGTTTCGATGATATCGCCATCGCGCCATACACTATTCCGGCGCTTTCCAGCGTCAAAATTCCGGTGACGGAAATGATCCAGGAAACGATCGGCCGCCTGATATTTATGCTGGGCGATGGAGTATTTACACCGCCAAAAATCTTCATCGGGGAACTCATTCAGCGCGACTCTGTTGCGCCGTATGTTTCGCGCTGACGGCTGTCATTTGTCATCGTCACTAGTGACGATGACACACCATTCTCACATCCATCAAAATAAAAATCCTTTAATAACAGTATATTAAAATTTGGCACGATTCGTGAATGCTTCGGCAGATAATCTGTCATTGCTGGAGAAATTGATGAACCGTTTCATCATTGCAGACGCCAATAAATGCATTGGTTGCCGTACCTGTGAAGTGGCCTGCGTGGTATCCCATCAGGATAACCAGGACTGCGCATCGCTGACCCCTGAAACCTTTTTACCCCGCATTCACGTCATCAAAGGCGTTAACGTCTCCACGGCAACGCTGTGCCGCCAGTGTGAAGACGCGCCGTGCGCTAACGTCTGTCCGAACGGAGCAATCAGCCGTGATAAAGGCTTTGTCCACGTGATGCAGGAACGCTGCATTGGCTGTAAAACCTGCGTGGTGGCGTGTCCTTATGGGGCAATGGAAGTTGTCGTGCGTCCGGTTGTGCGTAACAGCGGCGCGGGCCTGAACGTTCGTGCAGAAAAAGCCGAAGCCAACAAGTGCGACCTGTGCCACCACCGTGAAGCGGGTCCTGCCTGTATGGAAGTCTGCCCGACTCACGCGCTGATTTATGTGGATCGCAATAAGCTTGAGCAACTGAGCGCTGAAAAACGCCGTCGCGCGGCGCTGGATTCCACCGCATCTTTGCTGTTCTGATCGCTAAAAATCCGCGTAAAATACGTGCCTGATGGCGCGCAGCTTTAAGGCCTACACGGGAGTCATGTAGGCCGGATAAGGCGCAGCCGCCATCCGGCAAACCGGGATAGATGACTGCGGGAAGGACATAATGACAATCAACAACCACTCCGGCGTACAACTGCGTATTCGCGGTAAGGTACAGGGCGTCGGCTTTCGCCCCTTCGTCTGGCAACTGGCGCAGCGCCTGCAACTGCATGGCGACGTGTGCAACGACGGTGACGGTGTGGTGGTGCGCTTACAGGAAGATCCGGCGGAGTTTATTGCGCAATTGCATCAACATTGTCCGCCGCTGGCGCGCATTGATAGCATTGAGAGCGAACCATTCGCCTGGACGCAGCAGCCTGCCGATTTCTCGATTCGCCAAAGTGCAGGCGGTACGATGAATACGCAAATTGTCCCGGACGCCGCGACTTGTCCCGAATGCCTTGTTGAAATGAACACCCCCGGCGAACGTCGTTATCGCTACCCCTTCATCAACTGTACTCATTGTGGTCCACGTTTTACGATTATCCGCGCCATGCCGTACGACCGTCCGTTTACCGTGATGGCGTCCTTCCCTCTCTGTGCGCAATGCGATACAGAGTATCGCGATCCCTACGACCGTCGCTTTCACGCCCAACCTGTTGCCTGCCCGCAATGTGGCCCACATCTTGAGTGGTTAAGCGCGGGTGAGCGAGCGGAAAAAGAAGAGGCGCTGCAGGCGGCGGTGGCGTTGCTAAAAGCGGGCGGCATTGTCGCGGTGAAAGGTATTGGCGGTTTTCATCTGGTCTGCGATGCGCGAAATGATGGCGCCGTGGCGCTGCTTCGCTTGCGTAAGCATCGCCCGGCTAAACCGTTGGCGGTGATGTTGCCTGCTGACGACGGATTGCCTGAAGCCGCACGTCGTCTGTTAACCACTCCTGCCGCGCCGATCGTGCTGGTGCAGAAACGCTGTGTAGCGGCACTGAGCGAGGGAATTGCGCCAGGGTTAACGGAAGTTGGCGTCATGTTGCCAGCGAATCCGTTGCAGCATCTCCTGTTACAAGAGATGAATTGCCCGCTGGTAATGACCTCCGGCAACCTCAGCGGCAGGCCGCCAGCCATTACCAACGCGCAGGCGCTGGCAGATTTACGCGAGATTGCCGACGGTTTCCTGCTGCATAACCGCGAAATTGTGCAGCGTATGGATGACTCCGTGGTGCGTGAAAGCGGGGAAATGCTGCGCCGTTCGCGGGGTTACGTGCCGGATGCGGTCGCACTGCCGCCGGGTTTTCGTGACGTGCCGCCGATGCTGTGTTTAGGCGCGGATCTAAAAAATACCTTCTGTCTGGTGCGTGGCGAACAGGCGGTTATCAGTCAGCATTTGGGCGATCTCAGTGATGACGGCATCCAGCAGCAGTGGCGTGATGCGCTGCACCTGATCCAGAACATTTATGACTTTACGCCACAGCGTATTGTTCATGATGCTCACCCCGGCTATGTTTCCAGCCAGTGGGCCAGTGAGATGAATCTGCCGACCGAAACGGTGCTGCATCACCATGCGCATGCCGCTGCGAGCCTTGCCGAGCACGGTTGGCCGCTGGACGGTGGCGACGTTATCGCTCTGACGTTAGACGGTATCGGCATGGGTGAAAACGGCGCGCTGTGGGGCGGAGAGTGTTTGCGGGTCAACTATCGTGAATGCGAACACCTGGGTGGCTTACCCGCGGTCGCGCTGGCGGGCGGCGATCTGGCGGCAAAGCAGCCGTGGCGTAACCTGCTCGCGCAGTGTCTGCGTTTTGTCCCTGACTGGCAGCGTTACCCGGAAACATCGGCGCTGCAACAGCAAAACTGGAACGTGCTGGCACGCGCCATTGAGCGGGGGATCAATGCGCCGCTGGCGTCATCGTGCGGACGGCTGTTTGATGCCGTTGCCGCCGCGCTCCAGTGCGCTCCGACTTCATTGAGTTATGAAGGCGAGGCCGCCTGCGCGCTGGAGGCGTTGGCCTCGCAATGTGATGGTGTTGAGCATCCGGTAACCATCCCGTTGCAAGGTAATGAACTTGACCTGGCTGTGTTTTGGCAGCAATGGCTGAACTGGCAGGGGGCGCCTGCAGCAAGGGCGTGGGCGTTTCATGATGCGCTGGCGAGTGGGTTTGCCACGCTGATGCGTGAGCAGGCCGAAGCGCGTGGTGTTAAGACGTTAGTATTCAGCGGTGGCGTGATGCATAACCGTTTGTTGTCATCGCGGCTGGCATTTTATCTGGCTGATTTCACCTTACTGTTTCCGCAGCGTTTACCTGCGGGGGATGGGGGATTATCGCTGGGGCAGGGCGTGATTACCGCGGCGCGCTGGTTGGCGCAAAAATAAAAAAAGCCCCGGGACTGGCGGGGCAAGAAAAACATGTCGGGGCATACCGACAAGTGGCAACGCACGTCCATGTGCGTGAGGTTAATAAATCAGTAGCGGCATTGCCGGATAAGGCGCGGCAGCCATCCGGCATCACAAACTTACACGGGCAACGTTTTCAGCAGCGTAAAGGCCTCTTTCATTCGGTCTTCACTGACCACAAACGCACATAGCTGGCCTTCTTCGTTCATTCCTCTGGCCACCATACCTTGCGCTTCAGCGGCAATATGCCAGTTCAGATCGCGACGCTGGGTTTCCCCTGCCAGATGTAATGGCAGTTCCGGCGTTTTAACTTTTACCAGCATGGCAGGCAGCTTCAATGGCGCATTGCCGCCGAGCAGGTTTTTCGCCAGATACATGGCGCTCAGTTGAATCGGCTGCAGGAACGGCAGGACCTGACCATTAATTTCCGCACAGTCGCCGAGCGCATAAATGTCCGGGTGGCTGGTTTGCAGATAGCTGTCGACGCAGACGCCACGATTGATGTTCAATCCGGCGCGACGGGCCAGCGCTGTTTCCGCGCGCAGACCGGTTGCGGCGATCACCGTATCGACTTCTACGCTGCGGCTGCGATCGAGCGTGGCGCGAATACCCGATTCAGTTTTTTCCAGACCCTGAAGCTGGGATTTCAGCAGCAGATGCACATCCATATCGGTCAGACGATGCTGTAAGCGACTGCTGACTTCCGGTGGCATCAGCGAGGCGAGAATGCTGGCGGCGTTGTCGATAAGCGTTACCGCTTTACCGGCACGGCAGAAATCCATCGCCAGCTCACTGCCAATCAAACCACCGCCGACAATGAGTACCCGCTGGGCATCACGCAGTTGCGTTTCACAGGCGCGGTATTCTTGCTGGCTGTTCAGTGTGAGCATTAACTCACGTCCGGTAACTGGAGGCACAAAGGCTGAAGCCCCCGTAGCCAGAACCAGCTTGTCATACTGCCACTGTTGGTCCTGACTTTTCACGATGTGAGCATCAGCGTCGATGTCGGTCACCCAGGTGTATGGGAACAGGCGCAAGTTAAACTGTTCGGCAAACTCCCCCGCCGACTGGCGGGTGAGGTCGTCTGCACGCTGTGCCTGACTGATAACGTGGCTGAGATCGGGCTTGTTGTACTCATCCATGCTGTCAGCGGCAATCAGGGTCAACGGAACAGTTGCATCCTGTTTACGGATATTTTTGACTAACTGGCGGGCGGCGAAGCCCGAACCAATAATGACAATTTCGCGGCTCATTTTGCCTCCGTTGCCAGTACGTCGAAGACGTCTTTACCTAATGAACATTCCGGGCACAGGAAGTTATCCGGCACGTCGCTCCATGGGGTACCTGGCGCGACATCCTGCAACGGTTCACCTTTTGCTGGATCGTAAATCCACTGACACACGCTGCACTGCATGCTTGGGCCAAGGTCAGCGGCAGCCGCAGCGGCACAGGCGCACTCTTCTTCTTTGGTTGCCGCTTTCACCACCGTTTCCGGCAGCGGAGCAAGCGCCCACTGACGTGCAATTTCACGACCATGCTGACGACACAGTTCCAGCGCATCCAGATCCGGACGCCATTTCGCCTTCAGGCTCAGCGACATCTCAAAACCCGCATCCTGTAAGCGGGTGGACAGGCGGTCTACTGCGCCGCCGCTCCAGCCGTGAGAACCAAAGGCGCTGGCGCGTTTGTTACGAAAACGCAGGCCGGTCATCTCTTCCACCAGTCCGGCGATTTTCGGCATCATCACGTTGTTCATGGTGGAAGTACCGACCAGCACGCCTTTAGAGCGGAAGACGTTGGTCAGGACTTCGTTTTTGTCGCTACGGGCGACGTTAAAGATTTTCACCGCCACGTTCGGGTCAACTTCGTTGATGCCCTGGGCAATGGCGTCCGCCATCATGCGGGTGTTGTTGGACATGGTGTCGTAGAAGATGGTGATGCGGTCTTCCTGATAATCCGCCGCCCATTTCAGGTACAGCTCAACGATCTGCGTTGGGTTTTCGCGCCATACCACACCGTGAGAAGTCGCAATCATATCCACCGGCAGGTTGAAGCCGAGGATTTCAGTGATTTTCGGCGTCACCAGACGGCTGAACGGGGTCAGGATGTTGGCGTAGTAGCGTTGGCATTGTTCGAACAGTTCGGTCTGGTCAACTTCGTCGTTGAACAGGCGTTCGTCGCAGTAATGCTGGCCGAAGGCGTCGTTACTGAACAGTACCGCATCGCCGGTCATGTAGGTCATCATGCTGTCAGGCCAGTGCAGCATTGGCGTTTCAACAAAGATCAGCTGTTTGCCGTTGCCGATGTCCAGAGAATCACCGGTTTTCACCACGTTGAAGTTCCACTCCGGATGATGGTGGTGGCCGGTGATGGAATCAATTGCGTTAGCGGTGCAGTAAATTGGCGTGTCCGGGATGCAGGACATCAGTTCGGTCAGCGCTCCGGCGTGGTCTTCTTCTGCGTGGTTAATGATGATGTAGTCGATATCCGCGAGGTCAATTTCACTGCGCAGGTTCTGCACGAATTCACGGCTAAACTTATGGTCTACTGTATCGATCAGCACGTTTTTTTCTTCACGGATGAGATAGCTGTTGTAGCTGCTGCCGCGCAGCGTTTTGTATTCAGTGCCGTGGAAATCACGCACTTCCCAGTCACGTTGGCCAACCCAATGAATGTTATTTTTAACCAGAATAGACATAGCAACCTCAATTAATTCAGCGTTTTTCTAAAAAGATATTTTGTTAATTGCAGGTTGCGTGCCAACTTTTTAATTGTTTGATTTTTAATAATTTATTATTTGCTTCCTATAAATTTGTAGTCAAAATGACTGTTTGTTTCATTGTCGATATGACAATATGAATTGTCAAAATGACAATGAGGTTGCCATGAGCTTTTCAGTAGATGTGCTGGCGGGTATCGCCATTGAATTACAAAGCGGTATCGGACATCAGGACCGTTTTCAGCGCCTGATCACTACCTTGCGCCAGGTGCTGGAGTGCGACGCATCGGCACTGCTGCGCTACGAGTCACGACAGTTTATCCCGCTGGCTATCGATGGCCTGGCGCAGGATGTTCTGGGCCGCCGCTTCACGCTGGAGGGACATCCGCGGCTGGAGGCGATTGCCCGCGCCGGGGACGTGGTACGTTTTCCTGCCGACAGCGATCTGCCCGATCCTTATGACGGGTTAATCCCGGGTCAGGAGAGCCTGAAGGTCCATGCCTGCATTGGGTTGCCGTTGTTTGCCGGACAAAATCTGATTGGTGCGTTAACGCTGGATGGCATGGAGCCCGATCAGTTCGATGTCTTCAGCGATGAAGAGCTGAGGCTGATTGCCGCCCTGGCGGCGGGGGCGCTGAGTAATGCGTTGCTGATTGAACAACTGGAAAGCCAGAATATGCTGCCGGGTTCGTCGACGGCTTTCGAGCAGGTGACGGAAACCCAGATGATTGGTCTGTCGCCCAATATGATGCAGTTGAAAAAAGAGATTGAGATTGTTGCAGGGTCCGATCTCAACGTATTGATCAGCGGCGAAACCGGGACCGGGAAGGAGCTGGTAGCCAAAGCTATCCATGAAGGTTCGCCGCGTGCGGTGAATCCGCTGGTGTATCTCAACTGCGCGGCGTTGCCCGAAAGCGTGGCGGAAAGTGAACTTTTTGGTCACGTAAAAGGGGCTTTTACCGGGGCTATCAGTAATCGTAGCGGTAAGTTTGAAATGGCGGATAACGGCACGCTGTTTCTCGACGAGATTGGCGAACTCTCGCTGGCGCTGCAGGCCAAGCTGCTGCGCGTATTGCAGTATGGCGATATTCAGCGCGTAGGGGACGATCGCAGCCTGCGCGTTGACGTGCGCGTACTGGCGGCGACCAATCGTGATTTACGCGAAGAGGTGCTGGCGGGGAATTTTCGCGCAGATCTGTTTCATCGCCTGAGCGTTTTTCCCCTTTCCGTGCCGCCACTGCGTGAGCGCGGCGAAGATGTAGTGCTGCTGGCAGGCTATTTTTGCGAGCAATGTCGGCTGCGGCTGGGACTTTCCCGCGTGGTGTTAAGCCCCGGCGCGCGTAATCATCTACTGAGTTACGGCTGGCCCGGAAACGTGCGCGAGCTGGAACATGCCATTCATCGGGCGGTTGTGCTGGCAAGGGCTACCCGGGCAGGGGATGAGGTGGTGCTGGAGGCACAGCATTTTGCCTTGCAGGATGAAAGCCCTGTACCGCAGCCGGACGTCGTGGCAGAGATCCCGCAGCATCACAATTTGCGTGAGGCAACGGAGTCATTTCAGCGCGAGATGATCCGCCGGGCCCTGGCGCAAAATAATCACAATTGGGCGGCAAGCGCGCGGACGCTGGAAACAGACGTCGCCAACCTGCACCGGCTGGCGAAACGCCTGGGGCTGAAGGATTAGATAATACCGGCCTGATAGAAATCCTGCAGGTTGATAGCACCGGTGAGTTTCCCGTTTTCATCTACCACCGGTGCGGCAGTGATTTTGCGTTTCATCAGGATCTCTTTGGCGTCAATCGCGCGGCTCTGCGCCTGCAGCGTAATGCCATTATGGGTCATTGCTTCGCTAACCTGCGTGGTGAGCGCGCCGCCGCCAACCAGCCAGCGGCGCAGGTCGCCGTCGGTAAAGACGCCTTTCACCAGCGACGCATCGTCACAAACAGCCACCAGACCAAGGCCTGTGCGGCTCAGCTCCAGCATCGCGTCCATGACGCTGGTGGTCAGAGTCACCTGCGGAATGGCATCGTCACGGCGCATCAGATGATGCACTTTATTTAACAGACGAGCGCCCAGCGCGCCAGCCGGATGCGAGCGGGCAAAATCTTCTTCGTTAAAGCCGCGCGCCTGCATCACGGCGATTGCGAGCGCGTCGCCCATCATCAGCGTGTTCACGGTGCTGGAGGTCGGCGCCAGGCGCATCGGGCAGGCTTCACGTTCAACAGAAATATCCAGCACGGCTTTGGCCGCCAGGCCCAGCGGCGAAGTCGGTTTTCCGGTCATTGCCAGCAGGGCGACGGATTTGTCTTCCAGGCGCGGGATGATGAGATCCAGCTCTTTTGCGCCGCCGGAGTAAGAGATAAACAGCATCACGTCGCGGCTTTCAATCATCCCTAAGTCGCCGTGCAGGGCTTCAGCGGGATGCACAAAAAAGGCTGGGGTGCCGGTACTGGCGAGGGTCGCAGCAATTTTTTTGCCAATATGGCCTGATTTGCCAATCCCGGAGACAATGACTTTGCCTTCACAGTGCATGATCGTATTGGCGGCGCGGACAAAATCATCGCCCAGTCGCTCTGGCAGTCGGCTGGCTTCCTGTAGTTCCAGCATTAACGTCTGACGGCCCGCGTTCAGTAGTGCATCACTCATTGGTTTCTCCGGTTATGATTACTTCAATCCCTTTTGCTTCCAGCGCCTGACGAAATGCAGGGTCGATACCCGCATCGGTAATCAGCTTGTCGACGCTTTCCAGACTGCACACAACATTAGGGCTTTTACGCCCAAATTTTGAGGAGTCGGCCATCAGAATCACTTCGCGAGCGGCATTGCACATCGCTTTACTGACGCTAAACACCTCATTAAAGGTGGTCACGCCGGCATTGAGATCAATGCCGTCGGTACCCATGAAGAGTTTATCAAAGCTGAATTGCTCAAAGGCGTTTTCTGCCAGCTGACCGTGAAATGACGCAGATTTTTTGCGAAAGGTCCCGCCGGGCATCAGGATGGTTTGCTCGTTGTCCAGCTCCGAAAGGGCGTTAACAATGTGCAGACTGTTGGTCATGACGGTGATGTTGCTAAAGCGGGTAAGCATCGGCACCATCTGCAATACGGTGCTGCCCGCATCCAGAATGATGGAATCGCCATCATGGATATAACGGACGGCGGCTTCGGCAATCTGCTCTTTTTTATGCGTGTTGATTAGCGTTTTGTGATCGATAGGCGGATCGGATTCGTCTTTATTTAACACCACGCCGCCATAGGTACGAATGACGGTTCCGGCATTTTCCAGAATGACCAGGTCTTTGCGAATGGTTGTGCCGGTCGTGTCAAAGTAGTGGGCCAGTTCTTCAACCGAGCATTTTCCCTGCTTTTGCAGGTGCTCCAGTATGGCAGCCTGACGCTGACGAGGTTTCATAGGCGTGATTACCCTGACTTATATTTACCCGTCATACTTCAAGCTGCATGTGCGTTGGCTTTACTCGCTCACCCCAGTCACGTACTTATGTACGCTCCTGGGGATTCGCTGCGTCGCCGCCTTCCTGCAACTCGAATTATTTAGGGTATAGGTTGCAAAATGATAATTTCGCAAGCTATTAGCATTCACAACGAAATTACCCATGTTTCAGTTTAAGCGCCAATGATAGTGCATTCTGCGCTAATGGATCATGGGGAAAGATCACATCAGGCTGTAAATCATCAAGATGTTTGCCCATTATCGTGGCAATTTTTCCGGGTCTGGCGAATACCGTCAGACCTTTCATAAATAACGTATCGGTAACCCGCTGCTGCTCATCAAGCGCAATGGCGACGACCACGCGCGGTTTAAACCGTCCGCCGGAACGACCTACGCCAACCCGGCCCTGCTGGCAGAGTTTGTCAAACGCCTGGTTAAAGTGGGATATTTGCCAGCCGCCGAGCGCCAGTTGCAGGCACCAGGCGATAGCGGCGACGGTGATCAGTGCGGAAACCATAATGCGCCCCTTTGATTTTGC
The DNA here is from genome assembly GCF_005280815.1 of Citrobacter sp. TBCS-15. Lineage (NCBI taxonomy): Bacteria > Pseudomonadati > Pseudomonadota > Gammaproteobacteria > Enterobacterales > Enterobacteriaceae > Citrobacter > Citrobacter sp. TBCS-15. Next base: position 632,553 of record NZ_SZWK01000101.1, read on the forward strand.
CGGATGGCGGCTGCGCCGAATCCGGTCGACATAATATTCGTAGGCCCGGTAAGCACAGCTCCACCGGGCAATCATACCTCTTAGAACATCACCTGACCGCCGGTGACGTTAATCGATTGTCCGGTGCAGTAAGAGGCTTTCGAACTGGCATAAAACAGCAGCATGTTCAGCACGTCCTGATAATCGCAGCCGCGTTTGAGCGGAACCTTATCAATGTAATACTGCTCGACTTCATCCGGCTTAAGGCCCAATTTGGTTGCATATTGCGGCAATAATGACTGAAACATAGGTGATTTCAACAGGTTGCCGAGCATCAGCGAATGGACGGTAATACCGTATTCCGCCAGATCCAGCGCCAGCGATTGGGTTAAACCCACGCCGCCGAATTTTGCCGCGCTGTAGCCCGAATTGTGTTTACTGCCTACTTTCCCTGATTTGGAGTTGATCTGGATAATGCGTCCCTGAACGCCATCGCGGATCATCAGGCGTGAGAATTCACGGGCGCAGAGGAAGTAACCGACCAAATTCACCTGCAGCGAGCGGTCGAAATCCCCAAGCTGAAAATCGCTGATAAACGCGGCTTTAGCGATACCTGCGCTGTAAACCAGCAGGTCGACGCGACCGAATATTTCATCCACTCCGCGTGACAGTGCCAGCACGCTCTGTTCGCTGGTGGCATCAGCGCCAAAACCGTACGCTGTGCCTGCGCCAAACTCGGCGTTAATCTCCTGCGCGACGTTTGCGGCTTTATCACTTTGAATATCCACCACCGCGACGCGGTATCCTTCTGTCGCAAGCCCACGGCAAAGGAATGCCCCCAGGGTCTGACCTCCACCAATGACAACGGCAACCTGATTCATCTTTTTCTCCTTCAATCTTAAGCAACAAACTTCAAAATACAGCCCGGCGCGATATCGTCCGGTACAGGGCCCGCCACATGTACGGTGCCTGGGAATTCCGCTTCACTGAGCCCGTCAAAACGTAGGGTGATATGCCCCAGTTCACGTAAGTTCTGTTCCGCCACGCTGCCAACGGCGGTGACCGGGTAGTGATGCTGGCCTAGCTCAAACTGGAGCCCAGCTTGCAAAGCGCCATTCAGCTCTCCGTGGCAATGGATGAAGCAAAACTCTTCGATATCCGCTGGCGCACCTTCACGAAAGGTGATCAACATCTGGTCGCAAAGTGCGTCCGGGGCGCTCTGTCCGATACGGGTGATGGTGGTTTGATAAATCACGGTCATTTTTGAGTGCCTCTTATTGGTAAATAAAGCCGGATACAAACCAGGCGATGAGAACGGTAGGCGCGCCGGTCAGGAAGCGGCTTACCAGGACTGATGGCACACCGACGCGGACCGTGTCCTGACGCGCTTCGGCCAGCGATAATCCCACCGGAATAAAATCGCATGCCGCTTGCGCATTAATGGCAAACAGGGCCGGTAGCGCCAGATGGGGAGGGATGTTCCCCAGGCCAATCTGTACGCCGATCAGCACCCCGATAACCTGGGCGATGACCGCACCAGGGCCGAGGAAAGGCGACAACAGCGGGAAAGAGCAAATCAGCGCCAGCGTCACCAGTCCCAGCGGGTGGCTGGCGAGCGGTGCGAGTCCATGGGCTATCCAGTCTCCCAGACCAGAAGCCATGATGATGCCGATCAGCGCTGAGACGAACGCCATAAACGGCAGAATGGTTTTCAGAACGGTATCAATAGTGTCGCGACCGGCCTGGAACAGGACAGCAACGGCCGATCCCATGCCCATCCCAACTTTTGCCAACAGACCATCGCTTTGTTCAGTAATCTTTTTACTGGTGTCGTAATCGCGACCGATAGTGCTGCTTGCAGGCTGCGGCGCAGCGGATGCTTCCCCGACAACCGTGATGTTTTCTTCTTTCACGCCAGAGACATAGATATCTTCAACAATGTACTGGGCCAGCGGACCGGATTTCCCCGTGGCGTGAATATTTATCGTGGGTATGCGACGTTTGGGATAGATCCCACAGCGTAGCGTTCCGCCGCAATCGATGATCGCCACAGCAATTTCATTCTCCGGCGGTTCGCCCTCTTTGAAACCATCAACGGCCTGCCAACCGGTCAGGTTCGCCAGCTTGTCGACAATCGCAGGGCGAGTCCCGGCAGTGATATAGACAATCTTTTTGCCTGGTACGGCATCCAGTTCAAGCGGGCCGCCCCAGCCGCCGGTGCCTTTTTCAATACGAATACGCGTCATGATGTTGCTCCCGCCAGATGAACTTTCTGCTCAAGTTGAATGCCCATTTTTTTCTCAAAAATGGCGGTGGTGAAATCGGTCACCCAGCCGCGGAAGAAGTTGGTCACCAGTCCGACCAGCAAATAGCTCACCGCCAGCGGGCCAAGCGGAAGGCCCAGCGTCGTCAGGCCGCTGGCGATACCCAGATAGACAAACAGCTCGCCGGGGTTGATGTGCGGGAATAAGCCATTCATGGAATGGCAGCTATAAGAGGCCGCTGCGTAATAGCTGGGCTTGTACTTTTCTGGCATAAAGCGGCCCAGGCTCAACGTCATCGGATTACAAAACACAAATGTGCCGATGCACGGCAGCAGCAGATAGCGGGACAGTGGGTTTCCGGCGCAGCGCTGGGCAAAACGTTCAATACGCTGCTGGCCGATAAAGTTAATCAGCGCATTCATGATGACCAGCAGGCTAATCAGTAGGGGAAGAATACCGGTCACCATGCCGGTAAACACCTCTCCGCCTTTCTGGAACAGCCCGATAAACCACTCAGCACCGAGTGTGATGGTGTCGATCATTATTCTCTCCTGTAGGGGTTTTTAGTTATCTTGCCAAACGGAAACTAATTTTAATCAGATTGAAAGATTTAAAAGTGTTATTTTGATCTCAAAATGAAAGATAAATATTTTAATGTGAAAGTTATTGCGTAAGCGCTCGCAAATATGACGGTCGGAAGTGCAAGAGGCGGGAAATTCTGTGAAGCAGAGCGACTACTGCTTCCTTGTATGGCGGAGGATGCTTTACCATACTTCTCCCAGGCTGAATTTGTTTAATGGATGTCTCATGTTCAAGCGTCGTTATGTAGCGTTACTTCCCCTTTTCGTATTGCTTGCTGCCTGTAGCAGCAAACCTAAACCTTCAGAGACTCAAACGACTACGGGTACGCCATCCGGCGGTTTCCTGCTTGAGCCACAGCATAATGTCATGCTAACGGGCGGCGATTTTGCCAATAACCCGAACGCGCAACAGTTCATCGAGAAGATGGTGAACAAGCACGGCTTTGACCGTCAGCAGTTGCAGGAGATCCTGTCGCAGGCCAAGCGCCTGGATTCGGTATTGCGTCTGATGGATCGTCAGGCGCCGACGACGCAACCGCCAGCCGGACCTAACGGCGCATGGCTGCGTTATCGCAAACAATTCATCACCCCGGACAACGTACAAAACGGCGTAGCCTTCTGGAATCAATATGAAGATGCCCTGAACCGCGCGTGGCAGGTCTACGGCGTTCCTCCGGAAATTATCGTCGGCATTATTGGCGTGGAGACGCGCTGGGGCCGCGTGATGGGCAAAACGCGAATTCTGGATGCGCTGGCGACGCTGTCCTTTAATTATCCTCGTCGTGCGGAATACTTCTCTGGCGAACTGGAAACTTTCCTGTTGATGGCGCGAGATGAAAGTGATGATCCGCTCGATTTGAAAGGTTCCTTCGCCGGTGCGATGGGCTACGGCCAGTTTATGCCGTCTTCCTATAAAGAATATGCGGTCGATTTCAATGGCGATGGACACATTAACTTGTGGGATCCGGTAGATGCCATCGGTAGCGTGGCGAACTATTTTAAAGGCCATGGCTGGGTAAAAGGCGATACGGTCGCGGTGCCGGCGAATGGTCAGGCGCCTGGGCTGGCGAACGGCTTTAAAACCCAGTACAGCATTTCACAGCTTGCCGCCGCGGGTCTGACGCCGCAGCAGTCGTTGGGGAATCATCAGCAGGCCAGCCTGCTGCGCCTGGACATTGGCACCGGTTATCAGTACTGGTACGGACTGCCGAACTTCTACACTATCACCCGCTACAACCACAGTACCCACTACGCGATGGCCGTGTGGCAACTGGGTCAGGCGGTAGCGCTGGCGCGCGTACAGTAATCGCTCCAACCGGCCTACAGTAAGATATTGCTTGTAGGCCGGATAAGATGCTCTGACATCGCCATCCGGCAGGTCTTATTTTGCAACGGATCAATTTTTGGAATCCCCCTCGTAAAACGTTCTCCTCATCCCCACATTGGTTGTGAAAGTGCTATCTTGTCCGGCATATTTTTTTAACTGACAGAGGCTGAAATGACCGACAGTGAACTGATGCAGTTAAGTGAGCAGGTTGGCCTGGCGCTGAAAGTGCGCGGGGCTACCGTTACGACAGCGGAATCCTGCACCGGCGGCTGGGTGGCCAAAGCCATTACGGATATTGCTGGCAGCTCCGCCTGGTTTGAACGCGGGTTCGTGACTTACAGCAACGAGGCCAAAGCGCAGATGATTGGCGTGCGCGAAGAGACGCTGGCCCAGCATGGCGCGGTGAGTGAGCCGGTGGTCGTGGAAATGGCGATTGGCGCGCTAAAGGCGGCACGCGCGGACTTTGCTGTATCGATCAGCGGTATTGCGGGGCCGGATGGCGGAAGTGAAGACAAGCCCGTGGGTACGGTGTGGTTTGCCTTCGCCAGCGCAAGCGGCGAGGGCGTGACGCGCAGGGAATGCTTCAGCGGCGATCGCGATGCGGTACGTCGGCAGGCGACTGCCTATGCGTTACAAACCCTGTGGCAACAATTTCTACAAAACACTTGATACTGTATGAGCATACAGTATAATTGCCTCAACAGAACATTATCTTTCACGTTTCGCGGTTTAAACCGAAAGCGGCATGACAGGAGTAATTAATGGCTATCGACGAAAACAAACAGAAAGCGTTGGCGGCAGCGCTGGGTCAGATCGAAAAGCAATTCGGTAAAGGCTCCATCATGCGCCTGGGTGAAGACCGTTCCATGGATGTGGAAACTATCTCCACCGGTTCGCTTTCTCTGGATATCGCACTGGGCGCGGGCGGTTTGCCAATGGGCCGTATCGTCGAAATCTACGGGCCTGAATCTTCCGGTAAAACGACGCTGACTCTGCAGGTTATTGCCGCCGCTCAGCGCGAAGGTAAAACCTGTGCGTTCATTGATGCGGAACACGCGTTGGATCCCGTCTATGCCCGTAAGCTTGGCGTTGATATCGACAACCTGCTGTGTTCCCAGCCGGATACCGGTGAACAAGCGCTGGAAATCTGTGATGCGCTGGCGCGTTCCGGCGCGGTTGACGTTATCGTTGTCGACTCCGTAGCGGCGCTGACGCCGAAAGCGGAAATCGAAGGCGAGATTGGCGACTCTCACATGGGTCTTGCGGCGCGTATGATGAGCCAGGCGATGCGTAAGCTGGCCGGTAACCTGAAGCAGTCCAACACGCTGCTGATTTTCATCAACCAGATCCGTATGAAGATTGGCGTGATGTTCGGTAACCCGGAAACCACCACCGGTGGTAACGCGCTGAAATTCTATGCCTCCGTTCGCCTGGACATTCGCCGTATCGGCGCAGTGAAAGAGGGCGACAACGTGGTCGGTAGCGAAACCCGCGTTAAGGTCGTGAAAAACAAAATCGCCGCGCCGTTTAAACAGGCTGAATTCCAGATTCTGTACGGTGAAGGTATCAACTTCTATGGCGAACTGGTTGATCTGGGCGTGAAAGAGAAGCTGATTGAGAAAGCCGGTGCATGGTACAGCTATAACGGTGAGAAAATCGGTCAGGGTAAAGCGAATGCGACCAACTGGCTGAAAGAAAACCCGGCAACCGCAAAAGAAATTGAGAAGAAATTGCGCGAGTTACTGCTCAATAACCAGGATTCAACGCCAGATTTCTCCGTTGATGACGGTGGTGCAGACGTAGCAGAAACGAACGAAGATTTCTGATAATCTGTTTTACATCGCATAATAGTAAAGGGCTGCATATCATGCAGCCCTTTTGCATTTCTGAAGGTTTACTATGACAGATGCAACTTCCCGCCGATCCGCTTATTCCCGACTGCTTGACCGCGCCGTGCGTATTCTGGCAATGCGCGATCACAGCGAGCAGGAACTGCGGCGTAAGCTGGCCGCGCCGGTGATGGGTAAACATGGACCGGAAGACATTGATGCTTCTGCGGAGGATTACGACAAGGTCATTGCCTGGTGTATTGAAAGTCGCTATCTGGATGATGACCGCTTCGTACAGCAGTTTATCGCCAGCCGTAGCCGTAAAGGCTATGGGCCTGCGCGCGTGCGGCAGGAACTCAGCCAGAAAGGGATCTCGCGTGAGGCTATCGAGCGCGCCATGCGCGAGTGTGAAATTGACTGGGCAGTACTTGCGCGCGAGCAGGCAATCCGGAAATACGGTGAACCTTTACCTGTGGATTTTTCAGATAAGGTAAAGGTCCAGCGTTTTTTGCTCTATCGTGGCTATCTGATGGAAGATATTCAGGCAATATGGCGAAATTTTGACGATTGAGCGCATACGGGATTTTACTTCCCAGTAAAGAAAACTTATCTTATTCCCACTTTTCGATTGCCAGAGGCGCAGTTTGCTGCCGATGCTGGTAATGACATTTCGTTAGCTTGATTTCTTCAGGATAATTATGAGCAAGAGCACCGCTGAGATCCGTCAGGCGTTTCTCGATTTTTTCCATAGTAAAGGACATCAGGTAGTTGCCAGCAGCTCCCTGGTACCGAACAATGACCCTACTTTGTTGTTTACCAACGCCGGGATGAACCAGTTCAAGGATGTTTTCCTTGGCCTCGACAAGCGTAATTATTCCCGCGCAACCACCTCGCAGCGTTGTGTACGTGCGGGCGGTAAGCACAACGACCTGGAAAACGTCGGTTACACTGCACGTCACCACACCTTCTTCGAAATGCTGGGCAACTTCAGCTTCGGCGATTATTTCAAACACGACGCCATTCAATTCGCATGGGAACTGCTGACCGGTGAAAACTGGTTTGCCCTGCCAAAAGAGCGTCTGTGGGTCACCGTCTATGAAACTGACGATGAAGCCTATGAAATCTGGGAAAAAGAAGTTGGTATTCCGCGCGAGCGTATCATCCGCATTGGTGATAACAAAGGCGCGGCCTATGCATCCGATAACTTCTGGCAGATGGGGGACACCGGTCCTTGCGGTCCGTGTACCGAAATTTTCTACGATCACGGCGACCACATTTGGGGCGGCCCTCCGGGAAGCGCAGAAGAAGATGGCGATCGCTACATTGAGATCTGGAACATCGTCTTTATGCAGTTCAACCGTCAGGCTGACGGCACCATGGAACCGCTGCCGAAGCCGTCCGTGGATACCGGTATGGGTCTGGAGCGTATTGCGGCCGTGCTGCAACACGTTAACTCCAACTATGAAATTGACCTGTTCCGCTCACTGATTGAATCCGTAGCGAAAGTTACCGGTGCGACCGATCTGAGCAATAAATCGCTGCGCGTCATCGCCGACCATATCCGTTCCTGTGCATTCCTGATTGCCGATGGCGTTGTCCCATCGAATGAAAACCGTGGCTATGTGCTGCGCCGTATCATTCGCCGCGCGGTACGTCATGGCAACATGCTGGGCGCGAAGGATACCTTCTTCTACAAGCTGGTTGGTCCGCTGGTGGAAGTCATGGGGTCAGCAGGTGAAGAACTGCAGCGTCAACAGGCTATGGTTGAGCAGGTTCTGAAAACCGAAGAAGAACAGTTCGCGCGTACGCTGGAGCGTGGTCTGGCACTGTTGGACGAAGAACTGGCAAAACTGACCGGTGATACGCTGGATGGCGAAACCGCCTTCCGTCTGTATGACACCTACGGCTTCCCGGTTGACCTGACGGCAGACGTTTGCCGCGAGCGCAACATCAAGGTTGACGAAGCGGGCTTTGAAGCCGCAATGGAAGAACAGCGCCGTCGTGCGCGTGAAGCCAGCGGCTTTGGCGCAGACTACAATGCGATGATTCGTGTTGATGGCGCTTCAGAATTTAAAGGGTATGAGCATCTTGAGCTGAACGGCAAAGTGACTGCGCTGTTTGTCGATGGTAAAGCGGTAGACGCCATTAACGCCGGTCAGGACGCTGTTGTTGTACTGGATCAGACGCCGTTCTATGCGGAATCTGGTGGTCAGGTTGGCGACAAGGGCGAACTGAAAGGTGCGGGCTTTGCGTTTGCCGTGAGCGACACGCAAAAATATGGCCAGGCGATTGGTCATATCGGCAAACTGTCTGCGGGTTCTCTGAAAATTGGCGATGCAGTGCAGGCTGATGTGGATGAAGCTCGTCGTGCGCGTATCCGTTTGAATCACTCCGCAACGCACCTGATGCACGCGGCGCTGCGCCAGGTATTGGGCACCCATGTGGCACAGAAAGGCTCGCTGGTTAACGATAAAGTGCTGCGTTTCGACTTCTCTCATACCGAAGCCATGAAGCCTGCGGAAATCCGTGCCGTTGAAGATCTGGTGAATGCGCAAATTCGTCGCAACCTGCCGATTGAAACGAACATCATGGATCTGGAAGCGGCGAAAGCCAAAGGCGCAATGGCGCTGTTTGGCGAGAAATATGATGATCACGTGCGCGTTCTGAGTATGGGCGATTTCTCCACCGAACTGTGTGGCGGTACTCACGCCAGCCGTACGGGGGATATCGGTCTGTTCCGCATTGTGTCTGAGTCAGGCACGGCGGCGGGCGTTCGTCGTATCGAAGCCGTAACCGGTGAAGGCGCTATCCAAACCGTGCATGCTGAGAGCGACCGCTTAAGCGATATCGCGCAGCTGCTGAAAGGCGATAGCCAGAATATAGGTGATAAAGTGCGTTCTGTACTGGAACGTACGCGTCAACTCGAAAAAGAATTGCAGCAATTGAAGGAACAGGCTGCGGCGCAGGAGAGTGCAAATCTCTCCAGCAAAGCGGTTGATATCAACGGCGTGAAGCTGCTGGTCAGTGAACTCGCGGACGTTGAGCCGAAAATGTTGCGTACCATGGTTGATGATCTGAAAAATCAACTGGGGTCTACCGTTATCGTTCTGGCAACGGTAGTTGAAGGTAAGGTTTCTCTGATTGCTGGTGTGTCTAAGGATGTGACAGACCGTGTGAAAGCAGGGGAGCTGGTTGGTATGGTCGCTCAGCAGGTAGGCGGTAAGGGTGGCGGTCGTCCGGACATGGCGCAAGCCGGTGGTACGGATGCAGCGGCTCTGCCTGCAGCGTTAGCCAGTGTGAAAGGCTGGGTCAGCGCAAAACTGTAATAACTATAAGCGTAAGTCGACGCTGCGGGCTTCAATCCGCAGCGTTTGCATCAACGCTATCGACAACGATAAAGTCAGGTTGAAGTTGTGTATATCGGCTAAACTTAGGTTTAACAGAATGTGATGCCGTGACTGCTTACACTTAGGTGTTTGTCATCGCTTACTTTTTGGCGTTATATGATGGATAATGCCGGGATACAGAGAGACCCGACTCTTTTAATCTTTCAAGGAGCAAAGAATGCTGATTCTGACTCGTCGAGTTGGTGAGACCCTCATGATAGGCGATGAGGTCACCGTGACAGTTTTAGGGGTGAAGGGCAACCAGGTACGCATTGGCGTAAACGCCCCGAAAGAAGTTTCTGTCCATCGTGAAGAGATCTACCAGCGTATCCAGGCTGAAAAATCCCAGCAGTCCAGTTACTAAGGTTTTCGCGTCTCACCTTTCTGGTGAGGCGCAACCTGATTGAGTTGTCTTCTTTCTTCGCTTTTCTGCTTCATTCCCTCGTTTTCTCGTTTCCCATACGCATATTGTCGTTCCCGGCGAATTTTCTGTTTCTTCATTGCCGGCAGGAAACTGCCAATTTATCTGTTGATAAAACACTCTTTTTGCCGTTTTTGCAGACTAATTGCGCGTGAAATGTGCAAACGATAAAAGCTCTGGAAAAATTGTTTGACTTATAAGTCCCAGAAAGTAATATGTGCGCCACGCAGCGACGATGAGCAGAAACAAGTTCTTCGAAGCACTCGCAAGAGGCGTGTTGGTGAGGTGGCCGAGAGGCTGAAGGCGCTCCCCTGCTAAGGGAGTATGCGGTCAAAAGCTGCATCCGGGGTTCGAATCCCCGCCTCACCGCCATTTGCATCCGTAGCTCAGCTGGATAGAGTACTCGGCTACGAACCGAGCGGTCGGAGGTTCGAATCCTCCCGGATGCACCATCTTTTCTGCAATAGTGCATTAGCGTTGTTACAGAAAATCGATATCGCTTTAGCAGTGGTATCAAATCTGCAGTAAAGTAAGTTTCCCGATGCATCCGTAGCTCAGCTGGATAGAGTACTCGGCTACGAACCGAGCGGTCGGAGGTTCGAATCCTCCCGGATGCACCATCTTTACTTGATATCGCTTATTGCGGTATCAATATCGGCAGTAAAGCAAGTTTCCCGATGCATCCGTAGCTCAGCTGGATAGAGTACTCGGCTACGAACCGAGCGGTCGGAGGTTCGAATCCTCCCGGATGCACCATCTTTTCCTTGATATCGCTTATTGCGGTATCAATATCGGCAGTAAAGCAAGTTTCCCGATGCATCCGTAGCTCAGCTGGATAGAGTACTCGGCTACGAACCGAGCGGTCGGAGGTTCGAATCCTCCCGGATGCACCATCTTTTCCTTGATATCGCTTATTGCGGTATCAATATCGGCAGTAAAGCAAGTTTCCCGATGCATCCGTAGCTCAGCTGGATAGAGTACTCGGCTACGAACCGAGCGGTCGGAGGTTCGAATCCTCCCGGATGCACCATCTTCTCCTAAATAATAGCGAAACTGTTATTTCACGGTCTGCGAGATAATCGCCAGCACCAGGGAGGATAACGTTGCTTCAGCAACGGCCCGTAGGGCGAACACTAGTGAGTAATCCTCCCGGATGCACCATCTCCCACTTGAATTATTTCCACATACTCTCTGAACATCCCTCAATTCGCTGTCAGCGACAAAATCAATCAATTACGATAAAATAACGTCTGGTCATTCGGCTTGTGAGAAGACGATGTACGAACGTTATGCGGGTTTGATTTTTGATATGGATGGCACCATCCTGGATACCGAACCTACGCACCGTAAGGCGTGGCATGAGGTATTGGGCCATTATGGGCTAAGGTTTGATGAACAAGCCATGGTCGCCCTCAATGGTTCCCCAACGTGGCGTATTGCCCAGTCGGTTATTGAATTGAATCATGCCGATCTTGACCCTCATGTTTTGGCACGAGAAAAAACGGACAAGGTAAAAAGCATGCTGCTGGATAGCGTCCAGCCTTTACCGTTGGTTGAAGTGGTGAAAGACTGGTATGGTCGCCGTCCTATGTCGGTAGGGACGGGGAGTGAAAGCGCAATTGCAGAGGCTCTGCTCGCTCACCTTGGTCTACGTCGCTATTTTGATGCTGTGGTTGCTGCCGATCACGTACAACGCCATAAGCCTGCTCCTGATACGTTCTTGCTCTGTGCTGAGCGAATGGGGGTTGTTCCGGCGCGCTGCGTCGTGTTTGAAGATGCCGATTTTGGACTGCAGGCGGCGAACGCAGCGGGGATGGACGCCGTGGATGTTCGGTTATTGTGAGTGATGGACTATCGCTCCTGTCACTGTTTGCCAGCAGTTTTCTCAGCGCCACGCTATTACCCGGCAATTCTGAAGTTGTTCTGGTTGCCTTGCTGGTTTCTGGGGCCAGTCATCCCTGGGTCTTAGTCTTAACAGCAACAATGGGTAATAGCCTTGGAGGGTTAACTAACGTTATCCTTGGGCGTTTCTTTCCATTGCGTAAAACATCGCGCTGGCAAGAGAAAGCCACTGGTTGGCTGCGGCGCTATGGCGCTGTCACACTATTATTAAGCTGGATGCCGGTTGTGGGTGATTTACTGTGCCTGTTAGCTGGATGGATGCGCATCTCGTGGGGCCCAGTTCTCTTTTTCTTATGCCTTGGCAAGGCGTTGCGCTATGTTGTTGTCGCAGCGGTTACGACGCAAGGCATTATGTGGTGGCACTAATTGTGTTGTGAGATAGCCTTCAGGGTAACCAATACCATTATGCTAATTAAAACGATTTTGACAGGCGGGAGGTCAATTTGATCCCGAACGTATCACAGGCGCTGGCCTGGCTGGAAAACCATCCTCAGGCGTTAAAGGGGATTCAACGTGGGCTGGAGCGTGAAACGCTGCGCGTCAATGCTGATGGGTCATTGGCAACGACAGGCCATCCTGAGGTGTTAGGCTCAGCGCTAACACATAAGTGGATAACCACGGACTTTGCCGAAGCGCTGCTGGAGTTTATTACTCCACCTGGCGACGATATTCATAAAATGCTGACGTTCATGCGTGACCTGCATCGTTATACCGCCAGAAACCTGGGTGACGAGCGTATGTGGCCGTTGAGCATGCCTTGCTATATTGCCGAAGGTCAGGATATTGAGTTGGCTCAGTACGGTACGTCGAATACCGGTCGTTTGAAAACGCTTTATCGTGAAGGCCTCAAAAACCGTTATGGCGCGTTGATGCAGACCATCTCCGGCGTACATTACAACTTCTCGCTGCCGATGGCTTTCTGGCAGGCGAAATGCGGCGTAACGGACGGCGAAGATGCTAAAGAGAAGATCTCTGCGGGTTACTTCCGCCTGATCCGCAACTATTACCGTTTTGGTTGGGTGATCCCGTATCTGTTTGGCGCCTCTCCGGCTATTTGTTCCTCCTTCCTGCAAGGAAAACCGACCACCCTGCCGTTTGAAAAAACCGACTGTGGGATGTATTACCTGCCGTACGCGACATCGCTACGTCTGAGCGATTTAGGCTATACCAATAAGTCGCAAAGTAATCTCGGAATTACGTTTAACGATTTGCATGAGTATGTGGCAGGATTAAAGCGCGCGATCAAAACCCCTTCCGAGGAGTACGCGGCGATCGGTCTGGAGAAGGACGGTAAGCGTCTGCAAATTAACAGCAACGTTTTGCAGATTGAAAATGAACTGTATGCGCCTATTCGTCCAAAACGCGTTACTCGTCGTGGTGAAACACCTTCTGACGCGCTTCTGCGTGGCGGTATTGAGTACATCGAAGTACGTTCACTGGATATTAACCCGTTCTCACCAATCGGCGTAGACGAGCAACAGGTGCGCTTCCTCGATCTGTTTATGGTCTGGTGCGCATTGGCCGATGCGCCGGAAATGAGTAGCGATGAGCTGTTATGTACGCGTACTAACTGGAATCGCGTTATTCTGGAAGGGCGTAAGCCTGGCCTGACCTTAGGCATTGGCTGTGAGGCAGCGCAGTTCCCGCTGCCGAAGGTAGGTAAAGATCTGTTCCGCGATCTGAAACGCGTGGCACAAACGCTGGACAGCATCGATGGGGGAGAGGAGTATCAGAAGGTCTGTGATGAACTGGTTGCCTGTTTTGACAATCCTGAACTGACTTTCTCTGCCCGGATCCTACGGTCTATGATTGATGAAGGCATTGGCGGTACGGGGAAAGCGTTGGGTGAGGCTTACCGCAATCTGCTGCGCGAAGAGCCGTTGCAGATCGTGCAGGAAGAAGAGTTTATTGCTGAAACCGAAGCTTCAAAGCGTCGTCAGCAGGAGATCGAAGCGGCTGATACCGAGCCGTTTAGCGTGTGGCTGGAAAAGCACGCTTGATACAAAAGAAAAAGGCCACTCGGGAGTGGCCAAAATTTCATCTCTGAAAACAGGGATGATGATAACAAATGCGCGTCTTTCATATACTCAGACTCGCCCCGGAACAAAGAGTTCAGATTATTTTTAAAAAATTTATCGGAGGTGGCTAAATGCCGTTGTTAGATAGTTTTACTGTCGATCACACCCGGATGGAAGCTCCCGCGGTCCGGGTTGCAAAAACGATGAACACCCCGCATGGCGACGCAATCACCGTGTTTGATCTGCGTTTCTGCATTCCGAACAAAGAAGTGATGCCTGAGAAAGGTATCCACACGCTGGAACACCTGTTTGCAGGTTTTATGCGTAACCACCTCAACGGTAACGGCGTTGAGATTATTGATATCTCTCCGATGGGATGCCGCACCGGCTTCTACATGAGTCTGATTGGTACCCCGGACGAGCAGCGTGTTGCCGACGCGTGGAAAGCGGCGATGGCTGACGTACTGAAAGTGCAGGATCAAAACCAGATCCCTGAGCTGAACATTTACCAGTGCGGCACGTATCAGATGCACTCGCTCAGTGAAGCGCAGGACATTGCCCGTCATATCCTTGAGCACGATGTGCGCGTGAACAGCAATGAAGAGCTGGCGCTGCCGAAAGAGAAGTTGCAGGAGCTGCATATTTAGTTGTCATGCAGGAACGCATCTAATCCGGCTGACAAATAATAGGCGCCAGCTGGTATAAAAAAGCCAGTTCATTTGAACTGGCTTTTTTGATCAATGCGCGCCGCCGCCACCGCCGCCTGCACCAAACGGTGGTTTAGCGAACCAGACAAGACCAAGCAGCACCAGGAAGATCCCCGCCGACATCCAGAAGATTTCGTTGGCGGAAATGATCAGCCCTTGATTGGTTATCTGTTGGGCCAGCCAGCCAGAGGCTTGCTCCTTGCTCATCCCTAATCCCTGCAGCTGGTTATACATAGCCTGTGCATTTGGGTTATAGGGGTTAACAGACTCCGTTAACTGCGCATGGTGTAGCGACTCACGGTTAGTCCACATTGTCGTGGTAATGGAAGTCCCGATAGAACCTGCCAGCGTTCGCGTAAAGTTAGACAAGCTGGAAGCCGCAGCCAGACGTTCAGGTGGTAAACCGGACAGCGTAATGGTTGTCAGCGGCATAAAGAAGCAGGCTACTGCGAAACCCTGAATAAACTGCGGCCAGGCCGATGCGCCAAAGTCCATACCCGGTTCGAACGTCCACGCACGCCAGTAGAAACAGACGGCGTACATAATAAAACTGAAAGTGACCAGCCGACGCATATCCAGCTTATGCGCGAAGCGACCGATTATCGGCGACAGGATCACCGGGATCACCCCAACCGGCGCGGAGGCCAGACCGGCCCAGGTTGCCGTATATCCGTAAACCTCCTGCAATAGCTGCGGCAGCAGGACGATTGCGCCGAAGTAGAGCATATAGGCCAGACTGATACACAAACAGCCGATGGTAAAGTTTCGCGACTTAAACAGCGAGAGGTCGACAATCGGATGCTCGTCGGTAAGCTCCCAGACGATCAGGAAGCTGATAGCGACAACGGCAACCACCGTCAGGATGATAATCTCCTGTGAGGCAAACCAGTCCAGCTCTTTGCCGCGGTCGAGCATAATCTGCAAGCTACCGATACCAATGACCAGCAATGCCAGACCAATGGCGTCAATGCGTCGCTGCTCGGTTTTGGTTTCTCGCCCGCGTAGAGTTTGCAGGGTCATCAATACCACCGCCGCGCCGATTGGCACGTTGATGAAGAATATCCAACCCCAGTGATAGTTGTCGCTAATATAGCCCCCAAGAATCGGGCCGCATATTGGGGCGACAATCACCGTCATCGACCATAGCGCGAGGGCGATGGAACGCTTGGCGGGAGGATAATTATTCAGCAACAGGCTTTGCGAAAGCGGAATTAATGGACCGGCGACAATCCCTTGTACCACGCGGAAGAAAATCAGCATGTTCAGGCTGTTGGACATACCGCACGCCCACGACGCAATGGCGAAAGCGATAGTCGACCACATAAATAGCTTCACTTCGCCAACGCGCTTTGCCAGCCAGCCGGTGATCGGAATAGAGATAGCGTTCGCCACCCCAAAAGAGGTGATCACCCAGGTCCCCTGGCTCAGCGAAGAGCCCAGGTTCCCGGCGATAGTGGGGATCGCCACGTTAGCAATGGTGGAGTCCAGCACCTGCATGAATGTCGCCATAGACAGCGCGATCGTCATAATGACGAGCTGCGCGCCTTCCAGCGGTTTTTGCTGTTGCATCACACGCACCTTTGAATTAGCCCGCGTTGGCCCGCACGATCTCTTCGATCATCTTATTGACCGGATCAAGGTTGATTTCACGTGCATTACTTTCTGATACCGGTGTGGTACGGACCTGGCTTGCCAGAATTTGTCCGTCGCGATTTGAGGTATCTACCGTAACCAGCGTGGACAAACCGATCCGCAGCGGATGCTGCGCCAGTTGCTGCGCATCCAGTTCGATACGTACCGGCAGACGCTGGACGACTTTGATCCAGTTACCGGTTGCGTTTTGCGCAGGCAGGAGAGAAAAGGCGCTGCCCGTACCCATATCCAGGCCAACAATTTTACCGGTGTATTTCACGTCATCGCCGTAAATATCACTGATAACCGTCGCAGGCTGGCCGATACGCATGTGCGCAAGCTGCGTTTCTTTAAAGTTGGCATCGACCCACAGGTTGGTGGCCGGAACAACCGCCATCAGCGGCGTGGTTGGGCTGATTTGCGCGCCAGGCTGGACGGAACGACGGGAAACATAGCCGGTCATTGGACTGACGATTCTGGTACGTTCCAGGGCCAGCCAGGCGTTGCGCACTTCGGTAGCGGCCTGTTGTACAGCAGGCTGATCTTCCAGCTTGCTGCCGAGAATCATCGCCTGGTTAGCATTATATTGCTGGATTGCGACATCAAGCTGCGCTTGAGCGCTGGCAACGGCATCACGCGCATGTTGCAGTTCTTCGCGGCCAATCAGGTTCGCATTGCCCAGCGGTACGCGACGATTAAAATCGCTTTGCGCCTGTGCCAGAGCGGTTTTCTGCACTTCAATGCTTGCCTGTAACTGCTTGCTGTTGATCATCAGCTGGTGCGTCTGGCGCACGCTGGAAGCCAATGCCGTTTTGGCTTTTTCAAATGCCTGCTTAGCATCCGTCTGATCGAGGGTAACCAGCACATCGCCTTGTTTAACAAAGTCAGTGTTATCAGCCCAGACTTTCGTCACGCTGCCTGATACCTGCGCCATGATTTGAACCTGGTTCCCTGCCACGTACGCATCGTCCGTCTCTTCGACATGACGCAGTACTAAAAACCAATAAATCCCATATGCCACGGCAATGATAATAAAGAGCAAGGTCAGAAGGAGCAGCGCATTTTTACGTTTGCCATTCTTCTTAACCGGTTGCTGCGGGGTTTGAGTCTCCGCATTTGCGCTCATGTTGTTCTCCACGATCTTATTTTTTTCACATCGGCTGAGCCGACCTGTTCATCAGAAAGGCCAGCAGTATGCGTGCTGGCCTGTCGGTTTTCATTTATAAATCTGGATTTCTGAGCGAGTCAGCGCGTTAGCGCAGCGCTTCTAATACCGTGCCATCCTGCTCCATCTGATCAAGACGGGTCAGAAGTTTACGGGTGATTTGCTCAAGCTGATCTTTTTCGGTGGTGCTGAGAGATGACCAGAGTTGATGCAGGCAGTTGTGCTGAGGTGGTAAAACCTCTTGCAAAAAAGCATGGCCTTTTTCGGTCAATTGCAGATGCAGACAGCGGCGATCGTTATCGCTTTCGCGACGTTCAATCCAGCCACGTTTTTCTAACTCATCCGCAATGCGGGTAGCGTTAGTCCGTGACGAGCCAAGCGCGCAACTCAGTTCAGAAGGCTGAATACTGTGGTTTTCCTGAGACTCCAGCGTAATCAACGCCATAAACAATGTCTCGTTAATCCCTTGAGCTTTCAGCATCTTATTGCGATTTTCCAGCAGCTTGCCTTGCATGTGCATGCAAAGACGAGTCAGAAGCACTTCCTGATAAGGGAACTCTTCGTAGCGGCTGGCGCGAAATTTTAGCATTTGTTCAATGGGCGTAAACGAACTATCCATTTGGGTATAACCTCATTAATTTCAGCCGATATAGTAACGACAGTGACAAATAAAGTAAATGTATTATTTATTTAAAATGATTGTTTTTATCTATAAGCCAACCAGCATTTTCCAGGCTAATCCGTAGCCCAGAGCACTCAGTAAGGTCGGAATGATGATGCTGCGGGTCTTATAGAAGCTTGCGCCCAGTATGACAAACCCCACCAGCGTAGGCACGAACCGGCGAGCATCGTGCATCACTTCTGGCGCGGTAGACACCACCAACAGGGCGCAAATTGATGCAATGCCAATGGTGTCGAGTAATATGCCCGTCGCGCCGCGTCTTGTCGGGCGAACATTCCCCACCCCAAGACGGAGCGGTAAATAGCGAAAGCAGTAATTCACGCAGCCGACCAGCAGGCCGAGCAGTAAAACTTCATAGCTCATCCGGTCCTCCCTGCCAAAATGACTGGAGCAACGCGGTCAGGCATCCGCAGACGATGCCCAAAAGGATGGCGGCAGGGATAGAAAAGAGTATTACCCCGGCCAGCGCGCCAGCCAGTGCGGCAGTCACGCAGAGCGCCTGTTGACGCTGGAAAGAGGCGAGCAGGAAACTCATAAATAGCGCCGGAAGCATGAAGCCCAGTGCCGCTTCAACCGCGGGATAATCTTTGAGTAAACCACTACCGGAAAACGCGCCGACCACCGTGCCGAATACCCAGGAAGCCCAGGAACATAGCGCAATGCCAATCATCCAGTTTTCACTCCAGCGCCGATTATCCCGTACCAGTTTAGCCGTTGCAGCGGCAAAGACTTCATCGGTGAGACCAAAGGCCCACAGCGCGCTTTTGGGTTTGTTCAGGCGCTGTGTGATGCGACTGCGCAGGGAGGGACCGTATAAAACATGGCGGACATCCATAGCCATAACGGTCAGTGCGGCGACCCACAGAGAACTGCCTGCGGCAAGCATAGTGGTAATGACGAACTGGCTGGCTCCCGCATAGATAATGCAGGAGAAAAAGAGGCTTTCGACCGGCGTAAAGCCAAGGCGAGTAGCATTGAGACCAAATGCAAAAGCGACCGGAATATAGCTGATAACTATCGGTAGACTGTCTTTGCATCCTTCCGTTAACGTCGCCGAACGGGATCCGGACTGGGGTATAGGGCTTTCCATAGGGTTATAGGTTTCATTACCGAAATTAATATAACTTGGTTCAATGAGTTATAACCTTAGCAGACTGATGGGCTCCTTAACACCCTGTGGAGCCCAATCAGCGGTAAACAAGCGCTATACGCTTAATTTACGGCTTCCTGACGGTGAAAACCTCGCCACCAGACCAACAGGTTGAGTACGGCAACGGTCGTACCCGCCAGACAAACGCCAGCCCAACCGGCATGCTGCCAGGCGGAAGCGGAAATCAACGAACCAGCGGCCCCGCCAATAAAATAGCTGGTCATGTAGCCGGCGGTCAGACGGTTACGTGCATCCGGATGAATGCGATAAATAACCGTCTGGTTAGTGATATGCACTCCCTGAACGGTGAGATCCAGAATCAGAATGCCGATAATCAGCATCGGCACCGAAGTGTGCCCGAGCCAGATAGCCAGCCACGAGAGCAACAGTAACAACAGGCCAACGGTTGTGGTGAGATGTGATTTTCCTTTATCGGCAAAGCCACCCGCCGGGCGCGCGCCTAACGCACCAGCCGCCCCCGCCAGACCGAACAGACCGATCATCCCCTCTGAATAGTTAAACGGCGGCGCGGCGAGCAAAAATGCCATTGAGGTCCACAGAATGCTGAAGTTGGCAAAAGTCAGGCAACCCAGCATTGCGCGGGTACGCAGCAATTTATCATGGATAAACAGGCTGAATACGGAACCTAACAGTTGCGGATAGTTAAGCTGGGTATCTGATTTCATCTTCGGCAGACCGCGCCACAGCGCAATTGCCATCAACGCCATCAGTATCGATGCCACCCAAAATACGGTGCGCCAACCGCCAAGGTTCGCCAGTAATCCCGCTACGGTACGCGCCAGCAGAATCCCCAGCAACAGACCGCTCATAATTGTCCCGACGACTTTTCCGCGCTTGTCCGGGGTGGCAAGCGTTGCCGCCAGGGGAACCAGGATCTGCGCCACTACCGAGAACAGCCCGGTCAGAGCGGTGCCGAGGATCAGCATGCCCAACGACTGGCTACTGGCGGTAATCAGCATGCCGCCAGCCGCCAGCAGCGTCATGGAGACAATCAGCATCCGGCGTTCAAACATGTCGCCAAGCGGTACCAGGAATAGCAGACCTGCGGCATAGCCGAGCTGGGCCGCGGTGACGATAAATCCCGCTGTACTGGCTGACAGTGAGAAGTTGCGGGCGATGGTGTCGAGCAGTGGTTGCGCGTAATAGTTACTGGCGACGGCAAGGCCGGTGGCGATAGACATTAACAGGATCAGCGAAGGGCTAAGTCCCTGAGTGGTTTTCGTCATGGTTTTCAACTGAATAATGGGTTGCAGAAAACAATCATAACGGAAGTGATTAACTGTTGCTGATTTGTTGGGTGATGGATTGTGCGGTTTAGGGGGGATAGAGGGAAACAGGCCGGATAAGCGTTAGCGTATCCGGCATTCAGTCGATGTTATTTCTGCGCAGCCAGCGCTTCGTTTACCCAGCCGTCGAACTGCTGCTGGTGGGCTTTGATCCAGCCGTCTACGTGACCCTGAACATCGGCTTCAGACGCTTTACCGTCATGCATCATCGCGTTCTGTGCGTTGATATCCGCCAACGGTAATTTCATGATAGCGAACAGTTTCGCTGCCGCTGGGTTTTTCTCCGCCCAGGCTTTGTTGGCGACGATGTGCATGGTGTTCACCGGGAAACCGTAGTTTGCACCGTTTGGCAGTTTGGTATCGATATCTTTCTGCTCACCCGGCAGGGAAGAGAATGGTACCTGCAACCAGACCACATCTTTGCCCGGCTTCATCACGTCGCTGACCCAGTACGGAGTCCAGGTGTAGTAGAGGATCGGTTTGCCTTCTTTAAAGCGGGTGATGGTGTCTGCCATCATCGCCGCATAGTTACCGTGGCTGACCTCGACCGTTTTTTCCAGATCGAAGGCTTTGTTCTGGTGGTTGATCACCGCTTCACAACCCCAGCCAGGAGAACAGCCCATCATATCGGCTTTTCCGTCACCGTTGGTGTCAAAAATTTTGGCAATCTTGGGATCTTTTAACTGGGCGATGTTGGTGATTTTGTACTGCTCAGCGGTTTTTTTGTCGATCAGATAACCCTGTGCAGCACCCGTAACGAATACCCCCTCGCGATAAAACTTTTTGTCTCCGCCTGCCGCGGCGTACATATCATCATGCAGCGGCTGCCAGTTCACGGCGGTAAAAGTTGCATCGCCAGAGGCAATGGAGGTATAGCCGACGTTGTAGTCAACTTCGCTGGTTTTGTTAACGGTGTAACCCAGTTTCTCCAGCGCGCGGGCGACCAGTTGCGTCTGGAAGGATTCTTCAGAGATAGTGCTCTGGATTGGCTGTACGGTGATGCCTTTGCCTGGCAGGTCGGCAGCGAAAGCGCTGGTGGAGACAAGGGTAGCAAACGCTGTGGCAAAAAGTACGGTATGTCGCATCGTTGTTCCTTATTACACTTCATCCTGAATGATTTTGTGCAAGTTAATGAATTGTAGGCCCGGTAAGCAATGCGCTACCGGGCAACGGGTGTATTACTTCGTGAAAGGGCGAGTGATAAGCCCAACGGGACCAGTGGTGTACCAGCGACGGTTGCCACGACTACGTGAGTCGCGACCAACGGCCTGCGTCAGGCGATCCAGGATGATGGCGAGGATCACAATCCCAACGCCACCAACCGTGGCTAATCCCATATCCAGACGACCAATTCCTCGCAGAACCATCTGACCCAATCCGCCAACGGCAATCATCGAGGCGATGACCACCATCGAGAGCGCCAGCATCAGCGTTTGGTTAACCCCGGCCATAATGGTGGGCATCGCCAGCGGGAGCTGCACTTTAAACAGCATTTGACGTGGGCTGGCGCCAAACGAGCGCGAGGCTTCAATCAGGTCGGCCGGCACCTGGTTAATCCCCAGAATGGTCAGACGGACGATTGGCGGCAGGGCGAAGATAATCGTCACCACTACGCCAGGGACGTTACCAATACCGAACAGCATGACAATCGGCACCAGATACACGAAGGCGGGGGTGGTTTGCATCGCATCCAGCAGCGGACGAACAATCTTTGCCGCCCGAGGGCTGCGCGCCAACCAGATGCCCATCGGCAGACCGATCACCACACAGAACAGTAATGCGGTCAGCACCAGCGCCAGCGTGATCATCGCTTGCGACCACGCGCCAATGGCGCCGATAGCAATCAACGAAATCAGCGTCGCGACACCCATTCCAACGCCGGAAATCTGCCAGGCGATCAGGGCGAACAGGATAATCGCCACGGGGGCAGGCATACCCAACAGCATTTGCTGGAAGCCGTTGAGAATGTAATCCACCGGTACACGGATGCCCTGGAAGACCGGACGAAAATGGGTAACCACCCAGTCGATCCCCTCGGTGACCCAACTGTCCAATGGGATCAGCGTCTTATGGAACGGATCCATAATGTTGAAATGCTCTGGTGCCGGCGTGGGCGCGCTGGTCAGCCAGTCTGCGCTACCGCCGTCAGTAGGCGCGGCGGATGGTGTGCTCCACGCATCGGCGGTTTGGGCGGCGCTATTGGCCGCTGGTGTGGTATCCCACGGATTAGTTTGATCAGCCATTGTTTGCCCCCTCACGATCTAAAGCCTGTAACAGCATGCGTTTTGAAATGACGCCCACATACTGCTGTTCCTCGTCAACAACCGGTACCGCACACGGTGCCTGGCCGACATGAGAAAGCAACTCGCTGAGAGGAGTTTGTGCATCGACAGCCAGCGGTTCATTGATCAACGCCGCTTCAATACCTTGCGCCTGACTAAGCGCGGTTTTTAGTGAGTCGATCGAGACGACGCCGACGAATTTATTGCCACGTTCGATCACGTAGCCATATTCGCGATCTTTGTCCTGCAATAATTGCAGCGCCGAACGAGGGCCTACGCCTGGTGTTTTACGAATTAAACCTTCGGGGCTACGGCGGGAAATATCTTTTGCGCTGAACACCTGGCTAATATCAACGCCGCGGAAGAAGGTGCGTACATAATCATTCGCCGGATTATTCAGGATTTCATCCGGTGTACCGACCTGTACCACTTCACCGTTTTGCATAATGGCAATTCTGTCGCCAATACGCATAGCTTCGTCGAGATCATGGGAAATAAAGACCACCGTACGTTGATGCTTCGCCTGGAGTTTTACCAGTTCATCCTGCATCTCGGTGCGAATTAATGGATCGAGGGCTGAGAAGGCCTCATCCATTAATAAGATGTCAGGGTTAATGGCTAATGCGCGGGCGAGACCTACACGCTGACGCATCCCCCCGGAAAGTTCATCCGGGTAAGCGTGAGCGTAATTCTCCAGACCAACCTGACGTAGAGCATCCAGCGCCTTTTCGCGACGTTCATCCGCGGCGACGCCGGCTAATTCCATGCCGAATGCCGTATTGTCCAGCACCGTCATATGCGGCATCAGGGCAAAGGACTGAAAGACCATCGCAATCTTTTTTCTGCGCACCTCGCGGAGTTCGGCATCGGAGATCCGGGCGATATCTACGCCGTCGATCAGTACCTGTCCGCGGGTGGGTTCAATCAGGCGATTGAGAAGGCGTACCATTGTGGATTTACCCGAGCCGGATAATCCCATGATGACAAATATCTCGCCTTCTTCAATGGCCAGACTGGCGTCTTTAACGCCAAGCGATAGCCCTGTTTTATCCAGAATTTGCTCTTTGGTAAGTCCTTTTTCAATATATTTGAACGCTCTCTGAGGATGCTCGCCAAATATCTTATAGAGGTTCTTCACTTCTAATTTAATTGCCATGCAATAGAATGATTCCTGTTATTTGTTTATATCTATATATTACCTGATGGAAATAGTGACCTTTTTCTACCCTAACATACTGAGAATCTGAGACAACCCTGAATTTAGTTGTGGCATGAATATTGCCGAAGCTGAGATGGCGGGACTTCCCGTGATATAAGGGCTGAGCGCGAATATGAGTAGACTGATATTTTTTGTAAATGCCAATGAAAAGGCGCCTGAATTGATGGAATGCAGGCGAATAATGCGGCTGATATTGAGTGTAGATCACACAATTATATTTGCACGATAAAAGTGTGATCCTGTTAAAATATTTCCGCGAAAAATGTACGGTATTTTCCGTGAAAATGAGAGTTAAAAATTCCAGTCGTCGTCTTCAGTTTCGACCGCTTTGCCCATTACATAAGATGAGCCAGAACCTGAGAAGAAATCGTGGTTTTCGTCTGCATTGGGCGACAGCGCGGCAAGGATTGCCGGGTTAACCTCCGCCATCTCTGGCGGGAATAACGCCTCATAACCCAAATTCATTAATGCCTTATTGGCGTTGTAACAGAGGAAGGCTTTGACGTCATCCACCCAACCGGTTTCTGCATACAATTCTTCCGTATAACGCGCTTCGTTATCATACAGTTCCATGAGCAGGTCGAGGGCAAAATTCTTTAACTCCTCGCGTGCGGATTCAGAAATATACTCCAGGCCTTTTTGAAATTTATAACCAATGTAATACCCGTGGACCGCTTCATCACGAATGATCAGACGAATGAGATCGGCGGTATTCGTCAGTTTGCCGCGGCTGGAGAAATACATCGGCAACCAGAAGCCGGAATAGAACAGGAAGGATTCCAGAAACACGCTGGCAATTTTCTTCCGCAACGGATTATCGCTGGCGTAATGGGCCAGAATAATCTGCGCCTTACGTTGGAGCGGATTATTTTCCTCACTCCAGGCGTAAGCTGCATCCACATCTTTGGTCTGGCAAAGCGTGGAGAAAATAGAGCTGTATGAGCGGGCGTGAACGGCTTCCATAAAGCTGATATTCGACAGCACCGCTTCTTCGTGTGGTGTTAATGAATCCGCCATTAGCGCTGGCGCACCGGCAACATTCTGAATGGTGTCGAGTAGCGTTAGCCCGGTAAAAACGCGGATAGTTAACTGCTGCTCGGCAGCGTTCAACGTTTGCCAGGACGGGACGTCGTTAGAGAGCGGGACTTTTTCCGGTAGCCAGAAGTTACTGGTCAGGCGATTCCATACTTCAAGGTCTTTATCATCTTCAATCTTGTTCCAGTTGATGGCGCTCACGCGGGATAATGTCATGATCTCCTCCTTACAGCGCGCATGACACGCAACCTTCGATTTCGGTCCCTTCCAGCGCCAACTGACGCAGTCGGATGTAGTACAGCGATTTGATGCCCTTACGCCAGGCGTAGATCTGCGCTTTGTTGATATCGCGGGTAGTGGCGGTATCGGGGAAAAAGAGCGTCAGCGACAGTCCCTGATCGACATGGCGCGTCGCTTCTGCATAGGTATCAATGATCTTTTGTGGGCCAATCTCGTAGGCATCCTGATACAAGGCCAGATTGTCATTGGTCATAAAAGGAGCAGGGTAGTAAACGCGCCCGGTTTTGCCCTCTTTGCGAATTTCCACTTTTGACACGATTGGGTGAATACTGGACGTCGCATGGTTGATGTAGGAAATAGAGCCGGTTGGCGGAACTGCCTGTAAATTCTGGTTATAAATGCCGTAGCGCATCACATCTTCACGCAGTTGCGACCACATCTCACGCGTCGGCAGCGTAATGCCGTTGGCGGCAAACAGCGCGCGAACTTTGTCGGTTTTTGGCTGCCAGTCACCCTGCAGATACTGGCTAAAATACTCGCCGCTGGCATAGCGAGACTGCCTGAATCCGGCAAAGGCTTTACCACGCTCGCGGGCGAGCTTCATTGACGTATTCAGCGCATGCCAGGTGATGGTGTAAAAGTAGATATTGGTGAAATCCAGCCCTTCCGGCGAGCCGTAGGCGATGCCTTCCCGCGCCAGATATCCGTGCAGGTTCATCTGACCAAGACCAATCGCGTGCGATGCGCTGTTTCCGGCTGCAATCGAGGGTACGCTGCGAATATGACTCATGTCCGAAACGGCGGTTAAGCCGCGAACCGCCGTTTCCACGGTACGACCAAAATCCGGGGAATCCATGGTATGGGCGATATTCAGCGAGCCGAGGTTGCAGGAGATATCGTGTCCGGTCTGCGCGTAGTTGAGATTTTCATCGTAGGTGGAGGCGCTGTTAACCTGCAAAATTTCGGAGCACAGATTGCTCATGTTAATACGACCGGCAATCGGATTGGCGCGATTCACCGTATCTTCAAACATGATGTAAGGGTAGCCGGACTCAAACTGGATCTCAGCCAGCCGCTGGAAGAAATCGCGGGCGTTAATGTATTTTTTACGCACACGTTCATCGGCAAGCAGTTCGTCATAGCGTTCACTGACGGCGATATCGCCGAACGCTTTGCCGTAAATGCGTTCCACGTCATAGGGTGAGAACAGCGCCATGTCGGCATTCTCTTTGGCCAGTTTAAAGGTGATATCCGGGATCACCACGCCAAGCGACAGGGTTTTGATACGGATTTTCTCGTCGGCGTTTTCACGTTTGGTATCCAGAAAACGTAAAATATCCGGATGGTGTGCGTGCAGGTACACTGCGCCCGCACCCTGACGCGCGCCGAGTTGATTGGCATAAGAAAACGCATCTTCCAGCATTTTCATTACCGGGATTACGCCGGAGGACTGATTCTCAATGCGTTTAATCGGCGCACCTGCTTCGCGCAGGTTAGAGAGCAAAAACGCTACGCCGCCACCGCGCTTGGAAAGTTGCAGCGCAGAGTTAACCGCCCGGCCAATGGACTCCATGTTGTCTTCAATGCGTAACAGGAAGCAGGAAACCAGCTCACCGCGCTGCTGTTTGCCGCAGTTTAAGAAGGTTGGCGTGGCGGGCTGAAAGCGCCCGGAGAGCATTTCATCGGTAAGCTGCATGGCGAGCGTTTCATCTCCCTGCGCCAGCGTGAGCGCCACCATCGTTACCCGATCCTCAAAATCTTCGAGATAACGCTTACCATCAAATGTTTTCAGCGTATAGCTGGTATAGAACTTCCACGCACCGAGGAACGTCTGGAACCGAAATCCGCTGGCGTGAGCGTGGGCAAAGAGCTTTATCACAAACGCGTGATCGTAACGAGCTAACACGCTGGCATCGTAATAGCCTTCATCTATCAATGTTTCCAGGCGCTTCTGCGGGCTGGCAAACGCTACCGAGTTGGGGCGGACATGCGTGGCCAAAAAAACCTCTACCGCCTGGTGGTCTTTGTCGAACTGAATACGCCCGGCCTGATCGTACAGATTCAGCATGGCGTTCAGGGCGTGATAATCCAGCGTGGGCTGGGTTATGCGTTCTGCGGTTGTCGTTGCCAAAATTCACTCACTCCTTGTCGAACGTTGTCGATATCGCTTTGGGTGCCCATCAGCTCGAAGCGGTAGAGCCACGGCACGCCGCATTTTTGTGAGATGACCTCACCCGCGCGACCATAGGCGTCACCGAAATTGCGATTGCCGGAGGCAATCACCCCACGGATTAACGCGCGGTTGTGCGGATCGTTTAAAAAGCGGATCACCTGTCTCGGAACCGCACCCGCCGTTCCGCCGCCACCGTAGGACGGCACGATTAAAATGTAAGGTTCGTCTACCCGGATCCGCTCGCGTTCGTTAAGCGGAATGCGGATGGCAGGCAGCCCCAGACGCTGGATAAAGCGGTGTGTATTTTCGGAGCTGCTGGAGAAGTAGACGAGCTGGCTCATGCGCTGACCATATGGGGTTGTGGACGCAGACGGTTGATCATGTCCGGGCGAAACCCGGACCAACTGGTTTCCCCGGCGACGACGACCGGTAACTGACGAAAGCCTTGATCGCGCAGGCTGTCAGCCATATCGGGCTGCAAATCAATATTTACCATCTCAAAGTCAAACCCACGGCTTTCCATTGCCCGCTTAGTGGCGTGGCACTGAACACAGTTATTACGAGTGTAAATAACAATACGCATGATTCGCATTTCCATTTATGAGTAAAAGATCGACGCGATTGATAGCGTCGGATTGTAGGTGTCTTGATAGAAATGATACTAGATGTAGTTTTAAAAAGATTCAACCATACAAGATATGGGAATTTTAGATTGATGAAGGGGAAGGTGATGAGCGTGACGGGGGAAGGGATATGTAGCATGACGGGGTGTCGGAGGACGACGCGTCGCGTCTTATCCGGCCTACAGGGGAACACATCGTAGGTCGGATAAGGCATTTATACTGCCATCCGGCAGGGCAGAATTACATGCGCATCCCAACCGCCAGGCGGTTGAAGCAATTCATTAGGCTGATGGCAAACGTCAGATCGCTGATTTCTTTGGCGCTAAAATGGTCAAGCAACGGCAGATAAACATCATCTTCCGCGTGGGTGCTGGCGATATGAGTGACTGATTCGGCCCACGCCAGCGCCGCACGTTCCTGCTCACTGAAATGGTGGCTCACTCGCCAACCTGCCAGCGCGTCAAGTTTGGCCTGCGCAACGCCTGCTTTGCGCAGCGCCTTACTGTGCATTTCCAGGCAAAATGCGCAGCCGTTGATTTGCGAGACCCGCAGGTACAGCAGTTCCGTCAGCGTAGGTTCCAGCGCGCAATTTTCCAGCGCTTTGCTGGCCTGAACCAGAGCGTTATAAATTTCAGGACTGAGTTCATAATAGGGCTGGCGTAACATTGTCATGGTATCTCTCCTCGTTTGGATAACCCGCAATGTAGCACTATAATGGACTGCTACAGAGAGCCATATTGTTGCAAAAAAAGCAGACCATAAATGCCGCGCTATCAACAAATCGCCCGCCAGTTAAAAAATGCCATTGAGACCGGTGAACTCAAACCAGGCACAAGATTGCCCTCAAGCCGGACGTGGTCCCAGGAACTGGGGGTTTCGCGTTCGACGGTGGAACATGCCTATTCCGAGCTGGTGGCGCAGGGCTGGCTGGCTCGACGTGGGCAGGCGGGAACTTTTGTCAGCGAGCAATTGCGACCAGAGACCGCGCCTACGGCTCCCACTATCTTCGCAGGAGAAAATCCCAGACCACAACCTTTTCAGATGGGGTTACCCGCACTCGATCTCTTCCCGCGTGAAGTCTGGGCGCGGGTGATGGGCCGACGTTTGCGCACCCAAACGCGTTTTGATCTGGCTGTGGGGGATGTTTGCGGCGAAAGGGGGCTGCGTCAGGCGATTGTTGATTACCTGCGCGTTTCGCGCAGCATTGAGTGCCAGCCGGAGCAGGTTTTTATCACTTCTGGCTATGCGGCATCGATGACGCTAATCCTGCGCGCGCTGTCTCAACCCGGTGAAGGGATGTGGGTCGAAGATCCCGGCTTTCCGTTGATCAGACCGGTGGTGGCTCAGGAGCGAATTGCGCTGATGCCGGTTCCTGTTGATGCCAATGGTCTGGATGTCTGCGCTGGGATCCGCGATTACCCGCAGGCGCGCTTTGTTTTGCTTACACCCGCACATCAAAGCCCGCTGGGTGTGGCCCTTTCATTGGAACGTCGCCATCAGTTGCTGGAGTGGGCGGCCCGCACCCAGGCATGGATTATTGAAGATGACTATGACAGTGAATTTCGCTACCACGGTAAACCGTTGCCGCCGTTAAAAAGTCTGGATGCGCCGCAGCGGGTGATTTATGCCGGAACGTTCAGTAAATCAATGTTTCCTGCTCTGCGCACGGCATGGCTGGTGGTGCCCATGACTCAGGTCGAACATTTTCGCCAGCAGGTGGCGCTAGCGGCCTGTAGCGTTCCGGTTTTATGGCAACAAACGTTGGCGGATTTTATGCGTGAGGGGCACTTCTGGCGGCACTTAAAACGCATGCGTCAACATTATGCCCAGCGACGTCAGTGGATGGAAAGTGCCCTGACCGAACACGGTTTTAGCGTGCTCCCGCAAGAGGGTGGGATTCAACTGGTGATGAGTGTAGACGCAGACGATGTTGCGTTAGTCCGTAAAGCGAATCGGGCAGGTCTGGCTGTACAAGCCTTGAGCCAGTGGCGTATAACGCCGAACGGACAAGGGGGAATATTATTGTCATTTACCAATATTAGCTCAGCGGAAATGGCGCTGCAGGCGGCATATCAATTGCGGCAGGCGCTGACGTAAATCTGCACGGTTCTTAAGATATTCGTCCCACCGTCTTCACTCGTTTATGGACTTTTCTGAAAGCGTTGCTAATGCTGAATCAGGTAAGGTAAGCCCGCAGTAAAAGATAACGAGGAAAATAATATGTATTTACGACCTGATGAGGTGGCGCGCGTACTTGAAAAAGTGGGCTTTACCGTTGATGTAGTGACGCCGAAAACGTACGGCTATCGACGTGGTGAAAATTATGTGTACGTTAACCGGGAAGCACGTATGGGACGTACCGCCTTAGTCATCCATCCCACGCTTAAAGAGCGCAGCTCTTCACTGGCGGAACCTGCGACAGACATTAAAACCTGCGATCACTACCAGCAATTCCCGTTGTATTTAGCCGGAGAGAACCATGAGCATTATGGTATTCCTCACGGCTTTAGTTCGCGTATTGCACTTGAGCGTTATCTGAGTGGGTTATTTGGCGACGTTAACGCTAACTAATAACGCGACTGGCAGGGCCAGTCGCGAGAGGCGTGTCAGGCTTTAGCCTGGTGATAGCTGCTGACCTTAAACAGGCGGCGGCAATAATCAAGGAAGTAGCCGTATACTGCGCCCATCAGCATCGATACCACGATGTTCGAACTTACCGCAGCCGTAATCTGGTGCCAGTCCGCGCCAACCGTCAACAGAATAATCACGTAAACCGGCGACTGGAAGGTGACATAAGCCAGCACGTCCGCCAGGTTTTTTGCCCATCCAGCCTGCGTGGCTTTACGTGCCGCGCGCATAAACAAATCACGGTACATGCCGTATGGCCAGGCGATCAGAATATTGACAGGGATGGCCACCAGTCTGGAGTACAGTGACTGTTCAAAGCTCATTCCAGAAAGGAATATCTCGATCAACATGTTCACGACAGAACAATAAACAACCATCGCGAACGTGTCTGCTACAGCATGACGCAAGCGTGACTGCGGAGAGAACATGTTAATGCTCCTTGTAAAAAGGGGAAAAAAGGTTTTGAATACCTTTGGTGCTAGTGATTTGTCTTGCTGCTTTCGCGTTTCAATAGGATATCTGCCTGGATAATAACTAGCAACTAGCTTAAAATTTTTATTTATTGTCTTTTTGTCGATAAAATGCTCTGTATTGGTTTGATTTTTGTTCGTTTTGGTGTTTTCGTTGTTTAGCTAATTAAAAGTATTTTATATCAATAAGTTATGGAGACTTGTTTTTCTGAATTTTTTGCGCTCCTTTTCTGAAAGTTGACTGATGTTCAGAATGTGCGCGTGCCGGCCCTGGACAATAAAGTGATGTGTTTATCAGACGATGTGCTGAGACGTTATGCGAGTATATTTACAGTGACTAGCCAGGGAATATAAAATATTTGATGTCAGGTTTCAGGATAGCCATTTAAATAACGGGAATGGCTATTTATTTAATAATCTGTGAAAAAATTAGACTGGAAAAATAATAATCAGTTGCATACAATATTTGGCGTAATACCATTTTTACGTTAAAGAGGTTTTGTTAATATGAGTTCAATGTTAAAAAACTTAAATAATATCCGCTCGCTGCGTGTAATGGCGCGTGAATTTTCCGTTGATGTGCTCGAAGATATGCTCGAAAAATTCAGAGTAGTAACCAAAGAACGCCGCGATGAAGAAGAACAGATTCAGCGCCAACGTGCAGAACAGCAGGAAAAAATTAATAATTTGCTGGCCCTGATGCAGGCAGATGGGATCAATCCGGAAGAGTTGCTGAGTATGACGCCAGCGACGTCGCGGGCAGCCAAAAAACGTCAACCACGCCCGGCGAAATATCGTTTTATCGATTTCAACGGTGAAGCAAAAACATGGACCGGGCAAGGCCGTACACCAAAGCCAATTGCCCAGGCGCTGGCTGCCGGTAAATCTCTTGATGATTTTTTAATCTAATTATAAATGCGGTGAGGGTATCCTCACCGCCTGTTTTCAGCAGACGCCGAAATCACCGTCTTCGGTATATCGCGTCACGTCAGCTGCTTTCAGTGTGAATTTCTCACCGCTTTCATTACTGGCTTGTACCGCCACAATTTGATCTTCGTTGACTTCGACAACTTTCAGTTTAGGTCCGCCCATGCGTGGTTGAACCAGATCGCCAGGTTTAAACATATTGCGCTCCTTTATTTATCGCACAACTCACCATAGATCACGTCAATCGACGGGTACAGCGCTGATTCAGGTATTACCGCTTAATGAGTACGACGATTCCAGGGCATTTTGTCCAGCAACCGCGCCATGCCGCAAAAGCCGGTCACGCCAGCGAGTATCAGCCCGGCACCCACAAAACCGCTCAGCAGGAAGAAGGCGCTGCTGACGGCGTAACCCAGAATGACGCCGAGTAAGGCAAGACTACCTGCGGCTATCTGCACCTGACGCATCAGCGGCAACGGTTGCGAACTGTCTTTTGCCACCGGTAAACCTGCGGCTTTCCAGCCATCAATTCCACCTTCAAGCAACCAGACTTGTGCTGGCGCGGCAATCGCGCTGAGCCTGTTCGCTGCATTTTGTGTGCGTTTGCCTGACTGGCAGTGAAAAATCACCTGCTCGGCGCGTAAATTCGTAGGCAACGATCCCTGCTCAAGTGTGGGTAACGGTGCCAGATGCGCCTCAGGAATATGCTCGTGCAGGTACTCGTCGGCATCGCGGATATCAATCAGTTTCGCGCCTTGCGCGACCAGCGTCTGCGCCTCGCGCGGGGAAATCGTCCCAATGGTCATGATGGCTCCTTATGGGCAATACAGTGTTTTTAATGTGGCGATCAGCGAATTCACGGCCGCATTTTTAATGGAATAAAGGATGCGCTGGGCATCGCGCTGGCTGTCTATCAGACCTTCTTCGCGCATACGCGCCAGATGCTGTGAAGTAGCGGAAGGACTCAGGCCGGTAGCGCGTGCTAATTCGCCTGCGCTGGTACCGGGCGAACCGCAGAGCATGCACAAAATCAGCAACCGCTTCGGGTTACTCATCGCTTTGAGCAGAGCGGCCGCCTGTTCAGCGCTGGCCTGGAGTTGTTCAAGTTCTGTCATATGTATTTAAGTGTATTCTAAATTAAGTAAATTCTAAAATAAAAAACCAACGTACGCCAGCGTAAAGAGCGTAAAAGAGGGTAAAACAGCAGGGGAAGGCTGGCAGATTTGAGTAGAATGACTACTCTTAGAGATAAAATCTCTTTTTAAACAATGATTAACTTTTTTGCTTGTAGGGAGTTTGTATGGGTTTCTGGAGAATCGTTTTCACTATTATTCTGCCCCCGCTTGGCGTACTGCTGGGAAAAGGATTCGGCTGGGCGTTTATCCTTAATATCGTTCTGACGCTGCTGGGCTACATTCCAGGTTTGATCCACGCCTTTTGGGTACAAACGCGTAATTAAGATTTCTTTTCATAAACGGCGCATTTGCGCCGTTTTCTTTGCCGTCCTCTCTCCTCTGCTACACTTCCTGGTGTTGCTTGTTAATAACCGAGGTGGATATGGGACTCTTCAATTTTGTGAAAGATGCAGGTGAAAAACTTTGGGATGCGGTCACCGGAAATCATGACACGGCCGATCTGGCGAAGAAGGTGCAGGAACACCTGAATAAAACCGGCATCCCCGATGCAGATAAGGTGAACGTCCAAATTAACGAAGGCAAGGCCACCGTTTCTGGTGATGGATTAAGCCAGGAAGCGAAAGAGAAAATCCTGATTGCGATTGGTAATATCTCCGGTATCGCCAGCGTAGACGATCAGGTCAAAACCTCTGCACCCGCGAGCGAAAGTCAGTTTTATACCGTGAAAGCGGGCGATACCCTGAGCGCTATTGCCAAACAGGTTTACGGTAACGCTAATCTGTACAATAAAATCTTCGAAGCGAATAAACCGATGCTGAAAAGCCCGGATAAAATTTATCCCGGGCAGGTGTTACGTATTCCGGAAGAATGATGAAGTGCAGGCTTATTCCGTCAGCAGCTTGCCGGCCATCGCCTGTTGAATAATTGGAATCGGCGTCAGCAGGTGCTGGCGCATTAATTCGCTAGCGCGCACGGCATCGCGTGCCAGAATCGCTTCGGTCAGTGTTTGATGCTGATCGTGTTTATCTTCCAGCATCTCAACTGACAACACCGTTTTACGTAGCCAGATAAACCGGTAACGTGCCGCTAAATCAAACAATCGTTCGCGCATTTGCAGCAGATATTGGGAACCGCAGCCGGCGACAATCGCCGAGTGAAACGCCTGATGGCGCTGATCCCATTCATCAAGCATCTGTTCGCTGGCGTCCACGGCTTCAAGCTTACTGAGCATATGCGCCCTGGCTAAAATCTCCGCTTCCCAGGCATCGTCGCCGCGTTCGATGGCCAGCGCGACCAGCATGGCCTCCATATTGGCGCGGGCATCGAAAATATCGAGCAATTCCTGCTCGGACATCGGGGCGACACGATACCCTTTCTGATTGACCACCGTGACCAGTCGCTCCGCCACCAGCTGTGAAAGCGCTTCGCGCAGCGGTCCCACGCCAAGCTCGTAGCGCGAGGTCAGAAGGCTCATACGCAGTTTCTCATCAGGCTGATAAATACCGCGGATGATGTCGTTCTTTAGCCAGCGGTATCCATCAATGGCCGTCGGTTGGGGAATGGCGGTCATGGTCTTACTCCTGAATAAATGTCCCGGCGTGCGCCGGGAACAGATTTAATGCGTATTTTGCAAGGGTGCTTTTTGCCACGATAGCAGTTTTTTCCAGCGTGCCATAATGGGCACCGTGCAAATAATTCCTATGGCTAATAACCCGGTAGAGATGACTTCCAGTTGTTGCGCCGGGCGAAAGAGCATGACCACCAGCACAAAGATAATAAAGGCGATGACCAGCCAGGTAAGCCACGGATAAAGCCACATTTTCAGTTTAATTTCACCACCTCGCGCCAGCAGAATTTTGCGCATCCGCAGTTGGGAAATAGCGATTACCAGATAAACCAACAGAGCGATAGCACCAGAGCTGTCGATCAGGAATTTAAACACTTTGGCCGGGGCGTAATAGTTGACTACCACGGTGAGGAACGCCGCCCCCGTAGACAGTAACACCGCCACGTAAGGCGTTTTACTGCGGTTAGTTTTCCCCATAAAGGCGGGGGCATCGCCACGACGGCTCAGGGAATAGAGCATACGGGATGAGGTATACAGCGCGGAGTTCAGACAGCTGGTCACCGACAGCAAAATGACGCAGTCCATGATCAGTTTCGCGTGCGGAATATGCAGTAACTCCAGCACCGAGCGGTAAGAACCCACTTCTTTTAGCCCCGGCATGTTCCATGGGATCAGCGCCACCACCACGAAAATGGAGCACAGATAGAAGATGGATATACGCCAGATAACCGAGTTGGTGGCGCGGACGATGTGTTTATCCGGGGTGTCGGACTCGGCGGCGGCGATGGTGACAATCTCAGCGCCCATGAAGGAGAACATGGTGATCAGCATCGCGCTGAGTACGGCGCCAAAACCGTTCGGCATAAAGCCGCCCTGATCCCACAGGCGTGAAACGCCGCTAACCTCGGCATAAGGATAGAAACCGCTAATCGCCACCGCGCCGAGGACAATAAACGCCAGAATGGCAATCACTTTGCACAGCGCCAGCCAGAATTCGAATTCACCGTAATTTTTGACGCTCAGCAAATTACTGCCAGTTAATGCCAGCGTGATAACCAGAGAAAATAACCAGACAGGTATGCCAGGGATCCAGGAATGCAGAATGATGGCGGCAATATTGGCCTCCAATGGGATAACCAACACCCAGAACCACCAGTACAACCAGCCGATGGTATAACCTGCCCATGGGCCGATGGCTTTATCGGCGTAGGTGGAAAAGGAGCCGGTATCCGGGGTGGCGACGGCCATTTCGGCCAGCATGCGCATAATCATCACCACCAAAAGTCCGGCAAACAGATAAGCTAATAATACCGCGGGACCGGCTTCTGCAATCGCCACGCTTGAACCTACGAATAAACTCGCGCCGATAACCCCGGCAATAGACAGCATGGTGACGTGGCGTGATTTCAGCCCGCCCCCTAAATCATGTGATTGTGACACTTGCCCCATCTTTTAAACCTCTCGAAAGTATTTCACTTGGGAGAGCACCCCGGCATTCCCGCGCCGGGGCACGCGTATTATTGTTATTGACCCTATGTGCCGGATGGCGGCTCCGCCTTATCCGGCCTATGGATTGCGTTTTTTATAGGGTTAGCCCTGCTTCGCCTCAGCAAAACACTGGGCGATGATGTCCAGCCCCTGGCGGATTTGCGCATCTTCAATGGTCAGCGGGACAAGGATGCGCAGTACGTTGTAGTAAGGTCCGCAGGAGAGCAGGATCAGCCCTTTATCACGCGCGCGGGCCACCACTTCCGCGGTCAGTTTGGCGTCTGGCTTCGTATGGTCGCCGTCTTCGAACAGTTCGATGGCGATCATCGCCCCCAGCCCACGCACGTCGCCAATTTCGCGATGCGTTTCGGCGATAGCAAGCAGGCCTTCGCGCAAGGTTTGCCCCAGTTCGTTGGCCTTTTGCAGCAGATTTTCCTGTTCGAAAATGTTCAGCACCGCCAGCGCGGCGGCACAGGCAATCGGGTTACCGGCATAGGTACCGCCCAGGCCACCCGGCGGGATAGCGTCCATGACTTCGGCGCGACCGGTTACTCCTGCCAGCGGGAAGCCGCCAGCGATAGATTTGGCGAAGGTGGTAAGATCGGGTGCTACGCCCATCTGCTCCATGGCGAACAGCGTACCGGTGCGGCCTGCGCCGCTCTGCACTTCATCGGCAATCAGCATGATCCCGTGTTCGTCACAAATGGCGCGCAGACGCTGCATAAATGCCGGGGTGGCCGCGTAAAAACCGCCTTCGCCCTGGACGGGTTCAATTACGATGGCGGCAACGTCTTCCGGCGCGGCATCATTTTTGAAAATACGATGAATGCTGGCGATAGCATCATCTTCGCTGATGCCATGCAGCGGGCAAGGATACAGCGCGCGATAGACGTGACCCGGCATCAGTCCCATTCCGGCAGAGTACGGATTTACTTTTCCGGTCAGAGACAGGGTGTAGTGGGTACGACCATGATAAGCACCGCTGAAGGCGATCGTACCTGTACGTTTGGTGGCGGCGCGGGCAATTTTCACCGCGTTTTCCACGGCTTCAGAACCGGTGGTCACCAGCAGAGTTTTCTTGGCGAAATCGCCCGGCACTTTCTTGTTCATGATTTCGCACAGCTCCAGGTATGGCTCATAGGCCAGCACCTGGAAGCAGGTATGCGACAGTTTTTTCAACTGCGCTTCTACCGCAGAAACAATCTGCGGGTGCAGGTGACCGGTATTCAGCACCGCAATACCGCCAGCAAAATCGAGGAATTCGCGGCCTTCAACGTCCCAGACCCGGCAATTTTCTGCCCGCTCGGCAAAAATAGGGTGGATCTGTCCTACGCCACGGGGAACGGCGTTGCTGCGACGTTGCATAAGTTCTTTGTTGGTGCTCATCAGGTGTTCTCCAGTATTTGTTTTATTAAAGGCCGATGCACATATATTTGATTTCTAAGTAGTCTTCGATGCCGTATTTCGATCCTTCACGGCCAAGACCGGAGGCTTTGATCCCCCCAAATGGGGCGACTTCGTTGGAGATGATGCCGGTGTTAATCCCGACGATGCCGTACTCCAGCGCTTCGCCAACGCGGAAGACGCGGCTTAAATCACGGGCGTAGAAATAGGCTGCCAGGCCAAACTCGGTGTCATTGGCCTGTGCGATGACGTCAGCTTCGTCTTTAAAGCGAAACAGCGGCGCCAGCGGGCCAAATGTCTCTTCTTTGGCGACCTTCGCGTTGTCCGGCACATCGACCAGAATGGTGGGCTGGAAGAAGTTCCCGCCCAGCGCATGAGGTTTACCGCCAGCGATAATGCGTGCGCCTTTATCCAGGGCATCGGCGATGTGCTCCTGCACTTTGGCGACCGCTTTTTCGTCGATCAGCGGCCCGGTAGTGACATCTGGTTGCAGACCATCACCGAGGCGCAGCTTGCTCACCGCCTGTTCGAGTTTTTCGGCAAACTGGTCATACACACCGGCCTGAACGTACAGACGGTTGGCGCAGACGCAGGTTTGCCCGGCGTTACGGAACTTCGACGCCAGCGCGCCTTCCACCGCTTTGTCGAGATCGGCATCGTCAAAGACGATAAACGGCGCATTGCCACCCAGCTCCAGTGACACCTTCTTGATGTCTTTGGCACACTGTTCCATCAGCTGACGGCCAATTTCGGTGGAGCCGGTAAATGACAGTTTGCGCACCAGCGGGTTGCCGGTCAGTTCGTTACCGACCGCGCTTGCTGAACCGGTCACCACGCTGAATACGCCAGCCGGGATCCCGGCGCGATTGGCCAGCTCTGCCAGCGCCAGTGCGGAATAGGGGGTTTGGCTGGCCGGTTTAAGCACCATGGTGCAACCCGCCGCCAGTGCCGGACCGGCTTTGCGGGTGATCATCGCCGCCGGGAAGTTCCACGGCGTAATCGCGGCGGTCACGCCGATTGGTTGCTTGATGACGATCAGACGCTTATCTGCCTGATGGCCGGGGATCGTATCGCCATAAATGCGTTTGCCCTCTTCGGCAAACCACTCAATAAATGAGGCGGCATAGGTGATTTCGCCTTTGGCTTCCGCCAGCGGCTTACCCTGTTCCAGGGTCATCAGACGAGCAAGATCGTCCTGATGTTCAATCATCAGGTTGAACCAGCGACGCAGAATATTGGCCCGCTCTTTGGCGGTCAGTGCACGCCAGGCGGGTAGAGCGCGGTTCGCGGCGTTAATGGCTTCACGGGTTTCATCCGCCCCCATTTTCGGTACGCTACCCAATTGCTGACCGTTGGCGGGATTGGTCACCGCGATGGTCTCGCCGTTGTTGGCGTCACGCCAGTTGCCGTCAATCAACGCCTGTTGGCGAAATAAGGTTGGATCGTTCAGTTGCATAATTGCTTCCTGTCTTAATCATGTTAACGGGTGAATGCGGCGTGTAATGTCTCCACGCTACGTGCCGCACGCAGCGTGCGTCCGGGATTATTCTGGCTCTCCAGCAGTGCATGAACTTTGCCGACAATATGCGCGCCGATAGGGATCGCTGACGTCGCCGCTGGAGAAGGGGCGTTGCAGGTATGAATGGAGCGTGGCGTAGTGACAAACAAGAAATCGTCGATCAGCTTGCCGTCCGGAGACACAGCCTGCGCCCGCACGCCTGCAGGCCACGGTTGCAGATCTTTCTGCGTCAGACTCGGACAATACTTTTGCACCAGCCGCAGGTAGCCGCTTTTGCACAGTGAATTCTTCATTTCGCCAAGCCCGGAGCGCAGGTTGTTTTGCAGTACGCGGCGGATGCCGGAAGAGCCGAAGATCTCCAGCGTATCGCTGAGTGAGAAATCGCGTTTGCGGTAGCCTTCGCGTTTAAATGCCAGTACCGCGTTGGGTCCCACCGTGACGCTGCCATCAATCATGCGGGTGAGATGCACACCGAGAAACGGCATCGCCGGGTCGGGGATCGGGTAGATCAGATGATTGACTATCTGATTATGTTCTGACGCCAGACGGAAGTATTCGCCACGGAACGGACAGATGATAAAGCCGGGTTCAACGCCGAGCATTTTCACCAGTCGGTCCGCCATCAGGCCAGAACAGCTAATCAGCGTTGACCCTTCATACTCCTGACCCTGACGGGTATGGACGATCACGCCCGCGGCATGCTCTTTCAGCGCGCTGACCTCGGCGTTATAAACAATCTCACCGCCCTTGGCCTGGAAAATCTTTGCCATCGCGGCGGTTACTTCGCGGTAGCTGACGATCCCGCTCGACGGGACGAAAATGCCGCCCAGCCCGGTGATATTGGGTTCACGCTCGCGTAGCTCCTGCGCATTCAGCCATTCGCGTTCCAGGCCGTTAGCGGCGGTGCGATCCCATAGCGCGCGCATGCGTTCCATTTCCAGAGCGGAAGTGGCAACCAGCATTTTCCCGCAGACGTCGTAGCGGATGCCGTTTTGATCACAAAAGGCTTTGGTGGCGCGATTTCCGGCCAGGCAAAACTGCGCCTTCAGGCTGCCAGGCGTGTAATAAACCCCGGCATGAATCACGCCGCTGTTATGGCCC
Source organism: Citrobacter sp. TBCS-15 (assembly GCF_005280815.1). Taxonomy (NCBI): domain Bacteria; kingdom Pseudomonadati; phylum Pseudomonadota; class Gammaproteobacteria; order Enterobacterales; family Enterobacteriaceae; genus Citrobacter; species Citrobacter sp. TBCS-15. The sequence continues at coordinate 672,715 of NZ_SZWK01000101.1, forward strand.
GTCTGGTGACAGGCCGGGCCGGACTCTTTTTCCAGCAGCGCGATTCTGGCGTCCGGATAGACATCAATCAGTTGCATGGCGGTCGACATGCCGATAATACCGCCGCCAATAATCACAAAATCATACATCCGCTTTTTTCCTTCGCGCTTACTGATGGGTCTGGTAGTGGTTGGTCGCGTAAGCGAAATAACCACGCTGGCGCATCAGTTCGCGGCGCAGGTCAGGGTGCGAGGTGAAGCGGTCGCGACCGTGCAGCCAGAACAGGTTGTTAATCAGCAGGAATTTACCCACGGGAACCGGAACGGAAATAATGTTCTTGCTGGTTTCCAGCGCATCGGACAAGTCGCTCAGCCAGACGCCTTCTTCATAGTCTTTTGGCTGGACGAACTGGTCGATGTAGCGCATTACCGGGCGGCCCAACTGGTCAACGTCAAACACCGGATGGAACACATCCTTGCTGACGTTTTTGCTTGGCGGGGCGGCAAAGCGCATCGCACGACGCGCCAACGGATGGGTAAAGTACTGATCCAGATGCTCCCAGTCGTCGAGATGCAGCAGCAGCGAGTTACCGCCGGTCATGTTCTGCTCGTCGATCTTCATCATCAGCACGTAATCGGTGATTTCTTCGAGGTAGGTTCCGTCGTTATGCAGCTCCATAACACGGTGCGGCTGGCGCAGATAGCTGTCTGAGTTATCGACGTTTTTCACCACAAAACGGGCATAGTATTGACCGCTCATCGCATCAAAATTGGAGCGTCCGATCAGATGCGCGACCGCCGTTGCCAGCTTGACCATCTCTTCAGCCTGCGCCACGTCATCCACGCCGACGGCGTTGATCAGCAGCGCCCCTTCGGCACGATCGAGCAGCGTTTTCAGCAGCAGGGGCTGTAACTGGTTGCCGCACAAATCATCGAGGATCTTGCCCACTTTGAAACGCAAGAAAGATTTGTATTCCAGGGCCTGCACCGGCCACTGCGCGACGGCCTGCAGAAATTGCTCAGTGGTTTCGGCAGAAAAAGTCAGCTCCAGCAGGCGTGGAGACTGGACTGATGGTTTCAGTGTGAAACCGCTGTAGTGCTGGGCTGGATCTTCAGCGTTCGGTTGTACGGCAGTCAGTGCGTTCATCAAATCGATCCTCTCAGTAGATTGTCAGGGAGATATGGCGCAGCTCGTTTCGTAGCCATAAATTAAAAATATCTACATTTTTGAAAAACGCGCACAGAATGAACTTGTTTGTTTCTTATTTGTGATCAAAAGCAACAATTATTTAACATTATAAAAGGTGAGGATATCTGCGAGTAGAGGGAAGGTTGGCAAGAAAATGTATTTTAAAACATAGGGTTAATTGCTCTGTCGCTGGCGATAAACCAGCGACAGCAGTAAGTCAGTAACCGACTTGATAAATGCGACCCGTTTGGATGCCTTCCACACTGCGGCGATAGGCGTTGGCAACGGTGGCGGCCGGGACGCTTTCGAAGCCAGAGAAGAAATCGTCGTAGGCTGCGGCGGATTCACTGAGTACGGTTGGGCTAATCAGGTTGATGCGCAGTCCACGACCCAATTCACAGGCTGCTGCGCGAACAAACCCTTCCAGACCGGCATTGATTGTTGCCGCATTTGTGCCTTGCGCAATGGGTTCATGAGCGATAATACCGCTAATGAGCGTAATCGAGCCGCCATCATTGAGGTAATGCTGCCCGGTTAAGGCCAGTCGTATTTGCCCTAACAGCTTATCCTGTAAACCCTGATTAAAATTCCGATCGGTCATGGTGGATAACGGCCCAAAGAACAAATTGCCGGTGGCGGAAACGATCGCGTCTACCCGACCGACTTTTTCAAACAATGCCTCGACACTCTTCTGGGAGGTGATATCGACCTGGTAATCACCCTGGCTGCGACCCACACGGATCACTTCATGTTTACGGCTTAATGTTTCTGTAACCGCACGACCCACCGTACCGCTGGCACCAACAATAACAATTTTCATAACCACCTCCGCATTAGTGTGAGCCGCTATTCTTTAATGAAAATGAAATCGGATAAACTGGCTAAAAGTTAGATGATTACTAACCAGGGGTTTGCAATATGGATAAACTGCGCGGCATGGAAACGTTTATCGCGGTGGTGGAGAGCGGGAGCTTTACCACCGCGGCAACGCGACTGGGGATGTCTGCGGTGATGGTGGGGAAATATATCACCCACCTTGAAGCGCAACTCGGTACGCGCCTGCTGGAGCGCAACACTCGCCGCCAGAGCCTGACCGATGCCGGACGAGTCTATTTTGAAGAGGCCCGGCGTGTGCTGGAACAGGTGACGATAGCCGAACGTTCAGTGGAGCGTCTGCGGCTGGCGCCTGCGGGGACTCTGCGCATCAGCGCGCCAACCTCCTTTGGTGCCTGCGTGATCTCGCCGTTGGCCGCCTCGTTTTTACAGGCCTGGCCGGAAGTGCGAATTGAACTGGATCTGACCAATCGAATGGTCGATCTGGTGAATGAAGGGGTTGACCTGGCGATCCGCATTGGCGATATCCATCAGACTGATGTGGTGGCGAAATATCTGTGTCCGTACCGTATGGCGATTTGCGCTTCGCCGGATTATCTCGCTCGTCATGGCACCCCCTTCACGCCCGCGGATCTGGTGGATCATTTGTGCCTGTCCCACACCGTCTGGACGGCCCGCAACGAATGGATGCTACCGGGCGCAGGGGGCGAAGTCAGATGGAAACGCGATGCGATCCTGCGCTGTAACGATGGTCATGGCCTGCGTATGGCGGCAGTGGCGGGGGCGGGGCTGCTGTTACAACCGGAGGTGCTGCTGGCGAAAGAGTTAGCTACTGGCAGACTGGTGCGGGTGCTGGAGGCGTTTACGCCGCAGCCGCGACCCATTCATTTGCTGTGGCGGCAAGATTTGCGTGCGTTGCCGAAACTGACGCGGTTTGTCGAGCACGTTCTTAGTGCAGTTCAGGAATTAAGATGAAAATGCCGGATGGCGATGCCCATCCGGCATATTACTAGCCGATATCCACCTGCGGTTTGCTGTTACGCTTACGGATCAGGCGCAGCACCGGCGGGATCACGATAACCAGTACCGCCATCACCAGCAGCACTTTTGCTACGCCGCTGGCCCACAGAATATCCATGCTGCCGTTACTGATAGACAGCGCCCGACGCAGGTTTTGCTCCAGCATTTCGCCCAGCACGAAGCCTAAAATCAATGGCGACATCGGGAAGTGCATCTTACGCAGAATGTAGCCCAGTACGCCAAGGGCGACCATCAATACCAGATCAAAGGTAGTGCTGTGAACGGCGTACACGCCTACCGCTGAGACTGCTGCGATAGCGGGCACCAAAAACCACAGTGGGATGGTCAGCATACGGGTAAACAGACCGATCAGCGGGATGTTCATCACCAGCAGCATCACGTTGGCAATCAGCAGCGCCGCAATCAGTCCCCAAACGATATCCGGTTGTTCGGTGAACATCGCCGGGCCAGGAGTGATGTTGTACAGGGTCAGCGCGCCCATCATCACTGCCGTGGTGCCGGAGCCTGGAACGCCGAGCGTCAGCATCGGAATAAAAGAGCCACAGGCCGAGGCATTGTTCGCGGCCTCAGGTGCCGCCACACCGCGAATATCCCCCTTGCCGAAGCTGTCGCTGTTGCCGCTGAGCTTTTTCTCGGTCATGTAAGTGATAGCGCTGGCAATGGTTGCCCCTGCGCCAGGCAGGACGCCGACGAAAAAGCCGATCACCGATGAACGCAGGGTGGCGCCCACGCACTGCGCGCCTTCTTTGGCATTGAACAACATGCGGCCCGTTTTACGCACCAGCGTCTGGCCACTGCTGGTATGTTCCAGCATTAACAGTATTTCTGAGACAGAGAACAACCCAATCACTACCACGATAAACTGCACGCCGTCGGAGAGATGAACACTGTCAAAGGTAAAGCGATAAACCCCGGTGTTGGCGTCCACGCCGACGGTCGCAAGGCCGAGACCGATAAGCGCTGCCAGAAATGATTTCAGTGGATTTTGCGCCATCATGCTGCCGAGACAGGCAATGGCGAAAACCATTAAGGCAAAGTATTCCGCCGGACCGAAGGCCAGCGACCATTGGGCTAACGCTGGGGCAAACAGAATGATGCCGCCGATAGCGATAAGCGAACCAAAGAATGAGCTGACCGCCGAGATAGAGAGCGCGACGCCGCCGCGCCCTTGCTGCGCCATCGGGTAGCCATCCAGCGCAGTCATAATCGCTGCCGCATCGCCGGGCACGTTCAGCAGGATGGAGGAGATACGCCCGCCGTATTCACAACCAATGTAGACCGTCGCCAGCAGGATCAGCGCAGATTCAGCCGGCAGGTGCAAAGCGAAAGCCAGCGGCAGCAGGATCGCCACGCCGTTGATAGGCCCGAGGCCGGGCAGCAGCCCGACGATGGTGCCGACAAAGCAGCCAATCAAGGCGATAACCAGGTTTTCCGGCGTCATCGCCACCGCGAAACCCTGAGAAAGATAAATCCAGGTATCCATCGTTTCTCCGTTAACCCAGCCAGGCGCCGAGTGGTAAGGTGACGTCAAGCAGCCGGTCGAAGGCATACCACAACAGAATGCCGAGGACCGCGCCGGAAATACCCGCAGCCGGAATGGTTGCGCCGAACAGCATGCCAATCACCACGGTAAGAATGGCGGTGGCGATGGGAAAACCGAGCCATTCAAAACCCCAGGCGTACATCAACAGAACAATCACCATCGTCAGCAGCTTTTGCAGCACATGACGGCGAGGCCAACTGATGGTGTCCGGGTGGCGCAACAGCAGCGCCACGGCGCATAACAGCATCAGGCTGATAATGCCCAGCGGAAAGGGACGCGGGCCAACCGGCTCATAGCTGTATTCGCTGCTGATTTGCCAGGCCACGAACAGCCCGGCTATACAGAGCAACAGCCAGATACCTGCAAAAATACGATCGCTCATCATCTTTGCCTCTGCGTTTATTTCGCCAGACCGAAGGCTTTCGCCTGCTCACGATAATCCGTGACCTGCTTCTTCACGTACTCGTCGAGCTGCTTACCGCTCATGTTGAACTCGAACAGGCCGCGGAGATCGCGCTGCTTTTTAAATTCCTCGGTCTGCTGGAGTTTGTTAAAGGCATCGACCCACCACTGGTATTCGGCATCGCTAACTTTTGGTCCAACGTAGAAGCCACGAATGATCGGCCACACCAGGTCGTAACCCTGCTCTTTGGCGGTTGGCACATTGGCTAACTGACCCGGCAGGCGTTCTTCAGAGAACACCGCCAGCACGCGGATTTTGTCGCCACTGAGATAAGGCACCATCTCGCTGAGATCGCCGGAAACTACCTGCACGTGATTGCCCATCAACGCGGTAACCGGTTCGCCGCCGCCTTCAAAGGCTACATAGCGCATCTTGTGCGGATCGACGTTGGCTTTTTGCGCCAGCAGCGCCGACTTCATCCAGTCCTGACTACCGATTGAGGCACCCGCGCCAATAACTACGCTGTTAGGATCTTTTTCCATTGCCGTCAGCAGATCTTTCAGCGTCTTCCATGGTGAGTCCTGGCGTACGGCGATCATGCCGTAATCCGTGCCCACGCTTGCCAACCAGCGCACGTCATCCACGCCATAGCGACCAAATTTACCTTGTGACAGGTTCAACAGGGAGCCGCCGGAAAAAGCCACCACGGTACCTGCTTCAGCCGGGCGTTGAGCGACGATTGCGTTATAGGCCACAGCGCCAACGCCGCCGGGCATGTAGGTTACGCGCATCGGTTTTTCGATAGCGCCGGTTTCCATCATGCTCACCTGAATCAGCTTGCAGGTGAGATCGAAGCCACCGCCGGGTTTCGCCGGGGCGATACATTCGGTGCGCGATGGCGCTTGTTCTGCCAGAACAGAGGTACTCATCAGTAAAATGCTTGCAGTAAGGGTACGAAGTAATTGTTTTTTCATTGTTTATCCTCACACCGGAAAACCGGATTTTCAGGTACGAAAGAAGATTTTTGTGATTATGTGAGCCGATGTGTAGCAGTTCGGTTGCGTGATTGTTAAAACATTAACCTTTCAATTCCCTTTCAATGCGGCAGAAACTTTACAGGATGTGATATGCGTCTCTTATTAGCGGAAGATAACCGTGAGTTAGCTCACTGGCTGGAGAAAGCGCTGGTGCAAAACGGTTTTGCCGTTGACTGCGTTTTTGATGGTCAGGCGGCCGATCATCTTTTACATAGTGAAACGTACGCGCTGGCGGTGCTGGACATCAATATGCCGGGGCTGGACGGTCTTGAAGTCGTCCAGCGGCTGCGCAAGCGCGGCCAGACGCTCCCCGTTCTGCTGTTGACGGCGCGCGGCGCGGTGGCCGACAGGGTGAAAGGGTTAAACGTCGGGGCCGATGATTATCTGGCAAAGCCGTTTGAAATTGAGGAACTGGATGCCCGGCTGCGGGCTTTGCTTCGTCGCAGCGCGGGGCAGGTACAAGGCATACAGCAACTGGGCGAACTGGCGTTTCATGATGAAGGCTACTTTCTGTTGCAGGGGCAACCGTTGGCGCTTACGCCGCGTGAGCAGGCCCTGCTGACGGTGCTGATGTACCGTCGGTTGCGCCCGGTTTCGCGCCAGCAGTTGTTTGAGCAGGTCTTTAGTTTGAGCGATGAGGTCAGCCCAGAAAGTATCGAACTGTACATCCATCGTCTGCGTAAAAAACTTCAGGGAAGCGATGTACGTATCGCCACGCTACGTGGTCTGGGCTATGTGCTGGAGCGTAGCGATGAGGTGGGTTAAGCCTCAGTCATTGTATCTGCAACTGCTGATGTTTCTGGGATTACCGCTGCTGTTGCTGTGGGGGCTGTCGGCGTTTAACAGCTATGTCAGCGCGTTACAGGCGGCGACTCAGGCGTATGATCGGACACTGCTCTCGTCCGCCAGAACCGTCTCTGAGCGGTTAGTGGTGCGTAATAAACGGCTGGAAGTGAATGTGCCGTGGGTGGTGTTGGACAGCTTTGAACTGAATATGAACGACAGGCTGTATTACAAAGTGGTCGACCCGGCGGGGAAGGTGATATCAGGTTATGACGATTTACCTGCGATGCCGCCTGCCACCTCGCGCACACGACTTTATCCGGCGCTGGCGTGGTTTTATCACACTGAATATCGCGGCGAAGCAATCCGCGTGGCGCGTTTGCTACAGCCCGTCAACGAGGGCGGTATTATCGGCATGGCAGAGATTTATGTCGCTGAAACGCTGCAATCACGGCGTTATCTGGCGCGACAGTTGCTGTTCTCCTCGTGGGTTTCGCAAGGACTGCTGGTAATGCTCACGCTGGTGCTGGTTGGCTGGCTGCTGCGCCGGGTGCTACGTCCGATGCGCCAGTTGTCATCGCTTATGGTACGTCGCGAGCCTGGGCTGCTGACGCCGTTGCCGGAGCTGTTGCCGTGGTCGGAAACCCGTCTGCTGATTGTGGCGTTTAACCGCTATCTGGACCGACTTCGCGGCCTTATCTCTCGTCAGGAACGCTTCAGCGCGGACGCATCCCATCAGCTCAAAACGCCGCTGGCGGTACTGAAAACTCAGGCGGCGGTAGCCCTCGCCAGCCCGCAGCCTCAGCAGTGGTACGAGAGTTTACAGGCCATGAGCGTGACTCTGGATAACACGATTCAACTGACGGAAAGGCTGCTTCAGCTGTCGGCTGTGAAGCGCAAAGAGCAGGGAGAAAAGCACTTCTCACCGGTTAATTTGTATGAGGTGGTGCAAAGCAGCTGTTTTACCCGGCTGGCGCAGGCACGCAGTAAAGCTATCGATCTGGGTTATGAGGGGGAACAGGGCGCGGTGTGGATTGAGGGCGATGAAGTCCTGCTCGGCGAACTGTGTGGGAATCTACTTGATAACGCCCTGAAATATACGCCGCCGCATGGTGTGGTGACAGCCCGACTGCAGCGTGAAGGCGAAGCCGTGGTGCTGATGATCGAGGATAGCGGGCCAGGTATAGATGATCAGATGGTTCATCAGGCGATGCTACCGTTTCATCGACTCGATAACGTTGGCAATGTCCCAGGCGCAGGAATTGGTCTGGCGCTGGTTAACGACATTGCGCGTTTACACCGTACACATCCGCAGCTGACACGTAGCGAAATCTTAGGTGGGTTAAGCGTGCGGGTGCGCTTTTTAAGCGTTGCTGGCTGAGATATTTTTATTGTGGTGTTTAGCCGCAATGGAAGGGTGATTCAAAATAAATCAAATAACACCATTGTGAAATTTGTCATACCTAAAATGTTTTCGCGTAGACCATAAATTGTTAACTGTCAATGATGGTTTTGTTGTGAAAAATTGTCTTTTTTGATTTTATGGTAAATGGTTTGGTTGTATTAATTTCCTTTAAAATCATAGTTATAAAATCACTCAGCGGCGAATTTTCACACATGCAAACATTATTTTTTACATTTACTGACAATGGAGCATTGCGTTTTTTAGACTTGTGATATAATTAGCATCATGAAATGAGAAAAAAATAATTAAATATCAATAGATAATGGGCTGAGATATGCTTAAAAAATCGCTAAAGATTAGCAGTCAAGGATATCCAGTCTTTTTAAAACTGGTTGATTTTATCGTTATTAATGTGACGTTAATTTTTAGTGCTCATCTGCTGGGGTTGATGCCATTTAACACCATTGCTATTCTGAGTATTCTGTTCTCCGTCTTTTTTTTATTGTTTGCTGAATATATCAAAATTTATCAGCAAAAGATTAAAACGATTGGTTTGCGTAATCAAAAGCGGTTACTTTTTTGTACGCTGTTGGCTATATTTTTTAACGAGCTGGTGAGTATGACGGTGGCAGAGCCGGAGTCCCTCGGTTACTTAGACAGGCTACCTTCGCCTTTTTATTCTGCCATTATTTACTGGTACTTTATTCCATTACCTTTTCTTTATTACATTCGCTTTTTTATTTTTAAATATTCAACGAAAAAGAGTATGCGCGTGGCGATTATTGGTTTGACCGACAATGGTCTGGCCGCGGAAAGCGCGTTACTGAATGAGTACGCCGATATCAAATTGGATTTGGCTTTTTATGATGAGCGTGCGTTATCGCGCTGTGGCGACATCGTGGATAAGGTCAAAAGCCCATTTCGTGGCCCGGTGATTAATCTGGTTGAGGAAGCCCGACTGGGAAATATAGACGAAATCTATATCGCTTTACCGATGGTGGCGCTGCATCGCATCCGCCATTTTTTGACCATGATGTCAGACACCACCGTAGATACCTATATTGTTCCTGACTTTTATACCTACAGCAACAATATGTCCAAGTTACGTTCTATCCATAACCTGCAAACCATCGGCATCTTTAGCTCGCCGTTTGAAGGGGCGGGTTCGTTTATTAAGCGGGCAGAGGATTTGGTGCTTGGCAGTATCATTATGCTGATGATTTCGTCGCTGATGTTGGTTATTGCTATTGGTATCAAACTCACTTCTCGTGGGCCGGTGTTTTTCAAACAAGACAGGTATGGCCTGAGTGGGCAAAAAATTAAGGTCTGGAAATTTCGCACTATGCGCGTTATGGAGAATTCCGATACGGTAATTCAGGCCACGAAAAACGATCCGCGGGTGACGAAATTCGGTAGCTTCTTACGCCGTACATCTCTGGATGAACTTCCGCAATTTATTAACGTATTGCAGGGAAGTATGTCGATTGTGGGTCCCAGACCCCATGCGGTTACGCATAATGAGCAGTACCGCAAACAGGTCGAAAATTACATGATCCGCCATAAGGTAAAGCCTGGCATCACCGGACTTGCGCAGATTAACGGTTTTCGTGGGGAAATCGATGCGCTTTATAAGATGGAAAAACGGGTTCAGTACGATATTGAGTACATTCAAAACTGGTCACTTTGGCTGGATATAAAAATTATCATTAAAACTATTTTCAAAGGATTTGTCGGTAAGAATGCATACTAAATTAATCGTTATTACCGGAATCGTGATATCGCAGCCCGCATGGGCTGATTTAACACCGAAATCACACATCGGCTTTGCGGGGATCGACTTCCAGGGCAAGGTCGCTGTGGATTATGGTTATAATGATAACGTGACTTATCAGCCACATAACAGCGATGCTGTCGGTTCCTCGTTTCAGAGCGCAGCGCCAGTGCTGAGTATGATCGGTGAGCGCGGTCAGGATAAGTATTTACTGATGTACTCTGGGGATTACCGTAACTACTCAAGCGATTCTGCTGATAACTACACCGATCATTTTTTCCGTTTTAATGGGGCCTGGCGTTATGGACTCATGCATGGCTTAACCCTCAATCTGGAGGATTCACTTGGGCATGAATCCCGTGGCCGCGGAATTACCGAGGGTTTTTTACCCAGTCAGTTTCAGCAATATGGGATTACCTCACCGCTGACGACAAATTTCATCAACAGTGAACTGCGCTACAGCTATGGTGCGCCAGATGGGCGTGGCAAAGCGGAACTGGCGTTGTTATACAAAAAACTGACTTTCGGTAATACTTCTGATGTACAGGATACCAGTGAGGATTTTTACCATTACATTCAGGAACAGGAATGGCATGAAAATAGCCTGGTCGCGGAAATTTTTGACCAATACACATCCAGAACACGCTTTCGCTATAGCTTTATTACTAACCAGCGTCGCTATGACAACAACTCAGAAAAAGATACTAATGAATACTATTTGCTGTACGGCATGAAATCGCAGTTGACTGGAAAAACCAACGTCGACATGAATATTTCATGGTTGTACAAAACATTTGAAAACAGCGCAAACTCGCATGATTTTAATGGTCTGAACTGGGACATAAAAGCAGAGTGGAAGCCGCTACAACAGTCGGTTTTCACGGCCCACTCGGCGCAAAGCATTAAAGACCCGTCGGAAGTTGGGGGATATATTTTAGTGACCCAGTATGGCATTTCTTACCAGCATTTCTGGTTAGGTAATCGTTTTTCGACTTTGCTGGATTATTCATACACTGCGGAAGACTATAAAAAACAGAACAAGGACCGGCATGATAAAGATGGGGTGTTTAGCGTCACAATGAGCTACGACTATACGCCATCGGTTAATTTTGAGATTAAATATCAATTAGATACATTGAATTCGAATAAGGATACTGACTCGTTTTATATCGGTCCCAACGACAACCAGGAAGTTATTAGAACGTTGGGTTATGATAATTCTATGATTATGCTTAAAGCTAAGGTTCAGATCTAAAATGAAAATAATAGAACTGTGCGCGTTTTTGCTATTCAGTATCCTGGTGGTCGGGTGCTCAACGTCCGGCCCAAGATTAATGGACGATCCTGCTGCTGTTCAGCAGGATTACCGGCTTGGGGCGGGGGATACTGTCAATATCGCTGTTCACGGTCAACCCGATATGACGATGCGGTTTATTTTGGATAAGAGCGGGGAGATTAATTTTCCGTTTGTGGGCGCTCTTAAATTAAAAGATAAAACTGTCGATCAAGTGACCAACGAATTAACTCAACGGTTGACGGGAGATTACTTTACCACGCCGATGGTGACGGTGAGCATTGCCGAGTTCCGTAAATACTATGTTTCAGGTGAGGTGAAAAGTCCGAACGGATTTGCCTGGGAGCCAGGTCTTACCGTCGAGAAATCTATTGCGCAGGCAGGGGGATTTACAGATCGTGCTGACCGACAAGATATCAACATTCGCCTGTCTGGCAGCAATCAGCTGCTTGAGAATGTCGATTTAACGCACTCTGTTCATCCTGGGGATGTCGTGATTATTGGCATGGGGTTCTTCTGACGATGAAACTATCTATAGTGGAAAACGGCAAAAAACGAGAAAACACTGTCGAATTCTCCCGCTTTGCCAAAGAGCTGAAAAAGAACGCCTGGAAAATCGTGCTGGCCGGTATCGTTGCCGGGGTAGTGGCATATCCAATAATCAGCATGATGTCCTCAAAGTATGTCTCAACGGCGACGGTACTGATTAAAGCCCAGGCCGATAACGTTTCTCCGTTCCCACAGGTTGATGGTTTCGATTCAACGCGCAGTGGTTACTACGAAACGCAATATGCGTTGATGCATTCACGTATTGTGCTTGAGCAAGCCGTTCGCGATATGAAGCTGGATGAAAACCCGGAATTTATTGGGGAAAAAACCGGTGGACAGGGGGCGGAAAGCAGTGAAAACCGACAGTTGAGGATGGAGCAAGCGCTGAAAACGTTGTCGAAAAACCTGAATGTTATCGGTATTCGTACAACGAACCTGGCATCTATCACCTATGAATCCCCCTCACCGCTGGTGGCTGCTGACGTTGCGAATGGCGTCGCGCAGGCTTTCATCAACTATACGGTGGAGCAAAAGCGCCTGAAAGTAGAGAAAGCCCGCGAACTGAATTTTGAAAAAATGGAAGAGATTCAGAAGTCGATAGCGAAACAAAAAGAGGAGATGGACAGCTATCTGAAAAACGCCGGGCTGCTGACCTTTCGCGGTATCGATGGTTTTGAAACCGAGCAGTTAAGTATCGTCACCAATCGCCTGGCTGATGCGACCCAGCGTCGCGTTGCCGCTGAATCTGTCTATAACGAGGTGAACAGCGGAGGGCGGTCGGCGGAGAGCGTTATCTCTCAACCTTCGATCTCTAACCACGCCCAGATTCAGGATTTACGTATCGCGTTAATTCAGGCGCAGCGCACGTTGTCTGAACTGCGCAAAGTATACGGGCCGAAAAATCCCGCAATTTTAAAAGCAGAAGCTGATGTCAAGTCGATCCAAAGTCAAACCGGACGGGTACTGGGTGAGCTGAAAGAGGGGTTACGTCAGCAATATCTGGCGGCGCTGGCGGATGAAAAGAACTATCAGCAGCAGGTGGCGCAGCAGAAAGAGATCTTCCAGAAAATGGCCTCAAAACGCGATGCCTGGAACAGCCAAAAGCTGTCGTTAGATAAAATGGAAGATCTGTATAAATCGCTGTATCAACGTACTCAGGAACTGTCGCTGTCCGGCGTGAATGCTGACGCGGTGTTATATGATCCTGCCGTTCCCGCGCTAAAACCCGCGAAACCGAATAAATCCCTCTTGTTGGTGATGGTGGTTCTGCTGGTGGTGGTGTTCAGTATCATGTATTTCATTGTCAAAGCGGCGATGGACAACTCAATCCGTACGTTGAGTCGTATGAAAAAACGCCTGAACGTTACTCCACTGGGCGAAATTCGTCGGTTTAGCGGAACCTCAGGGCGCGCGCAGGTTCGCGACATGATCCTCAAGAATCCACTGAACGCCGATATTGTGCACGGTATCCGTACCCGGATTATATTGGATAATCGACCATTGCAGACGCTCGCCGTGGCGTCGACGGAGCACCGTGAAGGGCGCTCATTGCTGGCGAGTCTGTTAGCAAACTCCTTTAGTTTCGACCAGAAAACGCTGCTTATTGATGCGGATTTCTTCAATACTGACGGACTCTCATCCGAGTTGGCATCGGCAACGTCCGCAGGCGTAGCGGAACTGCTGCGTGGGGAGACCCAGCTTGAACAGGCGCGGATCAAGCTCAGTGATAATCTCGATTTTATCCCGCACGGGAAGACCACCCTCTCTTCTCTGCTGATGTTGTCGTCCGGGCACCTTGAGCCTTTAATGCACGAACTGAAATCCCACTATCAACGCATCATTATCGATGTGGCTGCGGTAAATCAGAGTCAGGATGTGCAATTGATTAAACGTGCCGTTGATGGCGTTATTTTCATCGTGAAAGCCGGCTCGGGTTCGGCGGGACATATTGCCAACGCGCTGGACAAGATCGAGGAAAATAACGGCGTTGTGATTGGCGCTGTGTTGAATGCGGTTGAAGAAAAAGACCTTGAAACGCAAGAGGGTCTGCGCTCACTGAACTTCAGTACCGATCAACTGATGACGACGCCAGGTCGCGTATGAGTCTACTGAAGAGCGCCTCCACGATAGCCGGTTCATCAGTCATCTCACAGTTGATTGGTGCGCTGTCTATCTGGTTGATCTCACATAAGTACGATATGGCTGAAGTGGGGCTTTATGCGCTCAACTACAGTATTGCCGTGGTGGGCGCTCAGGTCTGTACCTTTGCATCACAGCTTTTAATTCCTAAACAGCAGGATGATGAACTGGTACAGAATGTCGTGTTTTGTCTGATACAAAGCACGATTATTGCCTTACCCTACGCCGTATTGACCGCGTGGTTGTTCCACCAGAGCATACTGTTCCTCTATTTACTGACGCTTGCTACGGCGTGGGTTCTCATCTCGGAAAACCTGTCGCTGCGCACAGCTAACTTTCGTTTTCTGATCTTCCAGCGCATTTCTGTTTCTGTGGTGGTATTACTTTCGATACTGGTTACGCATCATGTGCAGCTGTTTTATTGGTCGTGGGCCTGTGCGACGATGGTACTGACGGTAAGCTGTATATTGCATTCGTTTGATATTCGTTCGGTGGCGGTCCAGCATTTACGACCCGCCAGCAACTGGCATTTTTTTAAACAGAATATTCATCACATCACTAAAGTTGGCAGCGCTGAGGTGTTGGCGATGGCTAGCAGCAATCTACCGGTTATGCTGATTAACTTCTGGTTTTCGGCGCTGACCGCCGGTTATTTTTCCGTGGTCAGCCGCTTCTGCCTGGCGCCGGTGGTGATCATCGGGAACGCGGTGCGTAATACTATTTTTTCCAAGTGGTCTATCGATTTCAGAAACAACACCTTTAATTATCAGGAGTATACCCGGGTACGGATGCTACTGTTGGTGCTGGGGGTTATCTGTACTCTTGGCGTGTTTATTTTCTACCCGATTGTGATGCGCCTCGGTTTTAGCGAAGACTGGATTAACTCCATTGAAACGTCTCGCTACATGCTACCCTACCTGTTCCCGGCGCTGGCGATAAGCCCCCTGACGGTAATAGAGCTTATTTTTGGTTCCCACCGCTATTTTCTGCGCATCCAGTTGGAGCAACTGGCGATTGTGTTATTCGCTTTTGTCGTGACGCCCTATTTTTATAAAGACTATGCAACGTCGGTGATTTTGTTTTCTTCACTGACATTTATTCGCTACGCCTTTATTTATTTGAAAATGAACAAGCGGGCTAATCTGCTGAAAGACAGGCCGGTGATACTATGACGCTGAATACCGGATATTATTTACAGGGTTATACCTTCGTTACGCTGATCCTCTGTGGCCTGGTGCAATACTTTACCGGCATGCAGTCAGTGCTGTGGATTCCTTTTTTCCTGACCTTATTGATGGTGGGATTACTGGTGATGCAGACGCGGGATGGCTCGCTGCGTCTGGATGCGCAGGAGACGATAGTACTGGCGCTGTATTTCTCGTTCCTGATACTGGCCGGGGCCTCAACTCTGATTCAGGGTGGGATCACCGTCGCGATTGTGGCCTTTAAAAATGAAATTGCGCTGTCGCTGATGATGATCTGCTTGCTGCTGGGATTTTGCCGGGAGTCGCAGATTTATCGCGTGACTCGCTATTTCTACTGGGTGTTTTACGCGCAGATCCCGGTCATGATTTATCAGGTTTTACTGGTTGTTCCCCAGCGTGTCGCGGTGCGTGGTGAAGATGAAAAATGGGATTCCGTGGTGGGTACCTTTGGCGGCGACCCGATGGGGGGAGGTAACACTGCCGCGATGGGCCTGTTTTGCCTGCTGATTATGCTGTTAAAGGTCTCTGAGTATAAGCACGGACTGACCACGTTTAAATCCATGGCGTTGCACATTGTGCTCGGGATCGGGCTGTGCATTATTGGTGAAGTAAAGTTCGTTATCCTGCTATCGCCTCTATTCCTGGCGTGGGTGTGGATCTCACCGAGCTACGTTAAAGATGTTAGTAAGGTTAATCTGAAGACGTTGTTGGTTATTGTGGCGGGGATGTTGCTGCTGATTAGCCTGTCGATAGTGATCCTTGCATATTATTATTCTACTGCGTTTGGCGGCGATCCGTCGAAAAGCGCGTTGAGTATTTTTATCGACTCTTTGAGCTATATTTTTGATCCGAACTACATCATGTCTACCGGGGAGTTAGGGCGCTTTACGACCTTCCTGTTCTGGCTAAAAAATAATGATCTGTGGGGACTGTCAGGAACGTTATTTGGCTATGGACTTAACGCCACTAACAGCGGGAGTACGGTATCGCCGGGCTTTCTGAATATTATTTATAACTTAATCCTCGACTCGACTTCTCTGAGTATGCTGCTGTGGGAAGTGGGTGTGATTGGCACGTTAATCTTCATTAGCTTATTTATTTATATCCTGAAAATATGTCAGCCCAAGCCTTTACTGATGCTTGAACAACTGGACCAGCAGGATCTTCAGTTGTTGAGCTTTGCTCCGGCATTTAATGCTTTTGCGATTGCTTGCTTAATTAGCTTACCTTACAGCCAGATACTGATGATTACACCGATGTTACAATTCCTGTTCTATTTATCACTAGGATCAAGTTTAGTGATTCGTCGAACCGTCCTTCGCTGCGTAGGGTAATTGTATGGACAATAAACCGTTTATTTCAGTGAGTATCAAAACGCTCAATGAATCTGAATGTATTGAGAAAACAATTGATAGTATCCGTAAACAGCTTGTTGATTATCCACATAAAATTATTGTGGCAGATAGTCTGTCAACGGATAACACCCAGCAGTTGGCGATCGATAAAGGGGTGACTGTGGTGTCATTAACCGATCCAGGCGATCGCTGCTGTGGTGTCGGACATCAGTTGGGTTACCTTTATAGTGAAGGGGAATATCTGTTGCTGATGGACGGCGACATGGAGTTGGAAGAAGGATTTGTGGATCAGGCTGTCGCGTTTTTGCAGGCGGAACCGGAATACGCTGGCGTAGCGGGAACCGTCGAAATGGACGATGCCGTTAACTATGAATTTAAATCGCGTAAGCAACGCATTAATAAAATCTATCCCGTAGGGGATAGCGACCATTTAGGCGGCGGGGGGCTATATCGCCGCTCCGCCATTGAGAAAATTGGTTATCTCACCAACCGTAATCTGCATGCTTATGAAGAAGCTGAACTCGGCCTGCGGTTACTTGACGCGGGTTATAAATTACGTCGTCTGAATATTCCGTATTTTATTCATACTTCGCATACCATGCCGACCTTTCAGATGCTGAAGCATCGCTGGAAAAGCGGATACTATCAGGCTCCGGGCGAATTTTTACGTTGCGCCTGGGGAAAGCCTTATTTCATTAAAGCGTTAAAAATGGTTAAAAACGAGGCGATTTTTGCTGTTTACCTGGTTGCCTTGTTCATTGCGGCGGTGACCTTTAATCTCGAAATTTTCGATATCGCATTTCTGCCATTGCTTGCCTTTGTGATACTGAAAACTGTACAGAATCGGTCGTTACTGAATGGCCTGCAAAGCGTGATGAACTTAGCTGTGCTTTCCGCGGGACTTGTTAAAGGGTTAACACATCCGCTACGCGATCCGTTGACTCCGCCTGACAGTAAAATCATTCATGAATAACTAAGGCAGACGCCATGAAAGTTTTATTAGTAAATAAGTTTTTTTTCATCAAAGGCGGCGCGGAAACGGTTTATTTTCAAGAGCGCGATATGCTGAAACAGGCCGGAGTGCAGGTGATTGATTTCTCGATGCAGCATGAGAAAAATTTCCCTTCGGACTATGCGGATTATTTTGTCAGCAATGTGGACTACCACCAGGAAAGTAATTTGTTGGGTGGGCTCAAAACGGCGGTTAACTTTATTCATAATTCGCAGGCCTGCAAAAAGATGCTGGCGTTATTGCAAAAAGAGCGCCCGGATATCGTTCATTTTCATAATATCTATCACCAATTAACGCCGGCGCTGATAAAAGTTGCGCGCAATTTTGGCTGCAAAACGGTACTGACTGCGCATGACTATAAGATTGTCTGCCCTACGTATTCCATGTTGCGCGACGGCAAAGTGTGTGACTCCTGTATCACCGGCACGGTTTTTAATGCTTTCAGGTATCGTTGCCAGGAAGGTTCCGCCTCAAAAAGCTTATTGCTCTCTCTGGAGGCAACCTGGCAATACATTGCGCAAAATTACCAGGCGCTGGATGTGATCGTTTCGCCGAGCGTTTTTTTACGCGGGGTGCTGCTGCGTACGCTGCCGAAGTCGCGCATTGATGTGATCGTCAATGGCGTAGATGACAGTCGTCCTCTGGATGAGGCAAGCGATGAAGGCTATATGCTGTTCTTTGGTCGCCTGAGCCGTGAAAAAGGGGTGGCAACGCTGTTGGCGGCACATGAGAAAATGCAGAACAAAGCGCCGTTGAAAATTGTGGGCCACGGCCCGCTACATGACGAGTTAGTCGCCAAATACCCGGATGTTGAATTTTTAGGTTATGTGCAGCAAGGGGAAGCCCTTGATAAGCTTATTAAGCATGCACGGGCGGTAATCCTTCCTTCTGAATGTTATGAAAACTGTTCCATGGCGATATTAGAGGCGATGTCCCTGGGCAAGCCGGTGATTGGATCGCGCATTGGCGGGATCCCGGAACAAATTCGTGACGGTAGCGAAGGGATTTTATTCGAGCCGGGCAACGTGCAAGCGTTGGCGAATGCGATGGATACGCTGGCCGACTCGCCAGAGAAAGCACGGGTTATGGGGTTACATGGTCGGGCGCGATTAAGTGAAAAATATGCGCTAAGCAAACATATGGACACCTTGCTGGCGCTGTATAAAGAACTGCTGAGCAGGCCCTAGTATGAAAAAAATAACGGTTTTTGGCACACGAGGTATTCCGGATGTGTTGGGCGGCGTGGAGACTCACTGCCAGAATCTTTATCCTGCTATTAAGCAGCAGCTCGATGTTGATATTTGTGTTATCGCTCGCTCACCGTATGTAAATTACAAACGGTCAACGTATAAGAAAGTCGAAACCTATGCGCTGTGGGCGCCCAAAAAACGCTCGCTGGAAGCGATTGTGCATTCCGTTTTAGCGGCATTGAGGACAGTTTTCGACCATTCGGATATTGTGCATGTGCATGCTATCGGACCGGGCCTTGTGATTCCATTATTACGCGTCCTGGGCAAAAAGGTCGTTTTTACCCACCATGGGCCTGACTACGATCGTCAGAAATGGGGATTCATTGCCAAAAAAATACTGTTGCTGGGTGAGCGCTGGGCGGTGAGATACGCCCACGAGGTGATTGTGATTTCTGAGGTGATTAATCAACTGATCCAGAAAAAACATGGTCGCTATGACGCGCATTTAATTCACAACGGCGTGAATGAGCCGCGGTTGTTATCTGAGCTGACTATCGAAAATACGCTCTCCCGCTTTGGGCTACAGCCGAAAAATTATCTTGTGGTGGTTGGACGATTTGTAGAAGAAAAAGGGATGCATGACGCCATCGCCGCTTATCAACATAGCGGTTTGACCCTGCCGCTGGTGTTAATTGGCGATGCAGATCATCCGACCGAATACAGCATTCGCCTCAAAAAGCTGGCCGCCGACACGCCTGGTGTGGTGATGACCGGATTTTTACGCGGTGATGAACTGCAGGCGGTATTTTCACAGGCGAAACTGTTTGTGATGCCTTCATATCACGAAGGTCTACCTATTGCGCTGCTGGAAGCGATGTCCTTTTCTCTTCCCGCTGTGGTCAGTGATATTCCGGCTAACCTTGAAGTTCAGTTACCTGTCGCAGCCTATTTTAAGGTCGGGGACGTGAACAGTCTGGCCGGGAAATTAACCCAGTGGGTGACAGCCAATCGTGTGGACTATCGTGTATATTTGCAAAACTATAATTGGCATGAAATCGCCAAAAAGACAGTCAACGTCTACCACTCAATTGATAAAGATATAGGTTAATTTTGACCAGTCCTCAAAATCGTCCCCCCGTCATCGAACGGTTCTATGCTCACCTTGATGAGCAAATAGCGGAGGAGTTGACCCCGGAACAAAAAGCAGGGGTGGAAAACGCGATCCTGGCCTCGACATTGGCTGCACGGCATCAGATTGATATTCGCCGGAGTTTTCCTTTTTTCAGTAAACGTTTTTATCTGGTTTTTTTGTTTGGCAGAGATTTACGCCGCCAGCATCGCCAGGAATCGACCTTGTCGCGGATCTTGCTCACTTTTTTGCTGTTGATCGCCGTGCTGTTCGTCACCTGCTGCATATTGCTGACGCTGTATATGATCAAATCAGCGCTAGGTATTGATGTATTCCAAAATTTTCACGTCGGTATTTGGGACTGGTGGTTAAACCTGAAAAAACACTAGTGTTATTAAACCTACGGGGGCGTTACTGCGATGAAGTGTCAATGGGTTTCTGCGCTGTTGGGTATGTTCCTTCCGCTGTCGGTGATGGCCGCATTAACGACCGTAACCCCCAAAGCATTGACCGGGCCGTTGACCAACCCGGGGATTGGCGTTGCCAGTTTTCATCAGGGATACGGTGAAACGCTGAGCCTGGCGGATTATCCCAATACCGGGTTCGAGTATGAGCGATTTTATTGGCGAGATTTGGAACCTGTTGAAGGGCAGTACAATTTTGCGCTGGTGGATGATGCCTTTAGATACGCTGCGGCGCACCGTCCCGCGATGAATGTCGGGCTACGATTTATGGCGCTTGCCGACCCGGCGGATGGCACTAAAATTCCCGACTGGCTGATTAAAAAAGGCGTAAAAGGAACCTGGACGTCTGATAATAAGACGTTTGTACCGGATTTAGATGACCCACTGTTTATCGAATACAGCCAGCGTCTGCTCAACACATTGGGTCAGCGCTACGATGGTAATGAGAATCTCGCTTTTGTTGATATCGGCATGGTGGGTTCGTGGGGCGAGTGGCATAACAGCAACTTCCCCGATCTGAAGCCACTCCTGGAGCGATACACCACCGGACAGTTGGATCGCTACGTTGCGATGCACTTTTCTGCCTTTCCCAAAACGCCCAAAATTATGCTGATAAGCGGTGGGCAAAGCCTGGCAAATGCGGTGGCGCGTGGGGCCGGGTGGCGAGCGGACTGTTGGGGTGACCTGCGCGTGTTTTCAGACGCCTGGAATCATATGCAAGATGATTACCCGCAGCGATTACTGGCAGCGCAGCAAAGTTATGCAGGGTTTAACGATGCCTGGAAACGCGCGCCAGTGAGTCTGGAAATCTGTTCGTATATGCAGGACTGGAAGAATTCTTTTCATTATACGCGCGCCGAAGTGCAGGGGATTTTTGACTGGGCGTTCAAACAGCATGCCAGTACTATCAACCTGAAATCGAGAGCGATACCCAGCGATTATCGACCGATTGTCGATGATGCGCTGACCAAACTGGGCTATCGATTTCGCTTAGCATCCCTGAGCCATGAGGCCGTGTGGAGCGGTGGACAAACGCTGACGTTGAACAGTACCTGGTATAACGATGGCGTGGCACCGATCTACCTGCCCTATACGCTGGCATTTCGTGCGGTAGACAGTGCCAATAAGGTGGTGGCGCAGGGTAATGCGGCGGATGATATACGACGTTGGCTCCCAGGAATTCATCAGGTCAGTTATGCGCTGCCTATGCCAGGTCGACTGGAGAAAGGGCAATATGCGATTGAGGTTGCGATGCTGGATAAATCCGGTGCGGCGAGAATTAACTTTGCCAATGAAGGGAAGCAGAGCAGCGGCTGGTATCGTGTATCAACCATAACGTCACGCTAGCCCGGTAAAGCAACGAGCCTGGTGACCAGGCTCGTTGCTGAGAACATCACAGGTTATAACCATTCGGGTTATTTTTTTGCCAGTTCCACGTGTCGCGCATCATGTCATCAAGGCTATAAATAGCCTGCCAGCCTAACTCTTTTCGCGCCAGAGAAGGGTCTGACCAACACTCGGCAATGTCCCCAGGTCTTCTGGCGACAAACTGATAATTAATTTTTGTTTGCGCTGCTTTTTCAAACGCCTCAATAAGGTTAAGCACGGAATACCCGACTCCGGTACCGAGATTAATCACTTTGTAGGCAGCGCCTTTGTTCTGGCAATCCAACGCGGCTAAGTGGCCGGTCGCCAGGTCCATAACGTGTATGTAATCACGAACGCCGGTACCGTCGGAGGTTGGATAGTCATTGCCGTATACCGACACGGTTTCAAGTTTACCAATTGCGACCTGGGAGATATACGGGACCAGATTATTAGGAACACCGTTAGGATCTTCGCCAATTCGACCCGATGGATGGGCACCGGCCGGGTTAAAATAGCGCAGGCAGGTGATGCGAAAATCGGGCTGTGCGCGTGAAAAATCTGCCAGAATCTGTTCGACCATTAATTTAGACGTGCCGTACGGATTGGTCGTACCGCCCGTGCGTGATTGCTCGCTTAGCGGCACGCTTTCCGGATTACCGTATACTGTGGCCGATGAGCTAAAAATAAAACGATTAACGCCTGCCGCCAGCATCTCATCCAGTAATACCAGCGTACCAGTGACGTTGTTTTCATAGTAGGCGAGGGGTTCTTTTATCGACTCTGAAACCGATTTGAGTCCCGCAAAATGGATGACATCAGTGATGTTATGGCGGGTGAAAATGTTTTTTAATGCCTGCCGATTCTGAACGTCGGCGATATAGACAGTCGGTTCCCTGCCGGTGAGTTCCGCGACTCTGTCCAGCGAGACTCGAGAAGAGTTCGACAGATTATCAACGACAACGACATCATCGCCTCTTTCCAGTAGTGTTAAAACAGTATGTGAACCAATATAACCTGCGCCACCAGTGACAAAAATTGCCATACAGACTCCAGATTTATGCTATCAAAACGGGTTTTGATTCACGCCACTACCATAGAAAACTTGCTATTGGTGAAGTCTGGTAAGGTTGTAGTTACGATATCTCACCATACATTTGTAAGATATTTTTTTAAGTATAGATAAAAAACTGAACTTGTTTATTTTAGTGTCATAAACAATATAATTATTTGAGAAGTTTAGTGTATGGACACCATCACTGTGGTTGATCGATGAATTGATTTTCTCGATCAGGCTTTCATCAAATACAGTATTGCTTAATGTGACTAATTCTTTGATGTAGATGGATTTTCCGTAGGTTTCAGGCGTGCATTCTTGGGTGAGGAAGTACATTTTGTTATCGACAAGGTAGGGCGCACCTGCTCCCCGATGGTGATGGTTGCTCACCTTCAATGAGGGGGCAATCCGCTGCCACTGCCCATAGATATTCTCAGCAGAGTGAATAATAATTTCATTATCCATTGTGGTGGATAAAAGATAACAGGTTTCATTAATTGTGAGAAACACATTATCTGTTACTTCAGTATCCGATATTAAGACTTTGATTTTCTTCCAGCGTACCGGGAACTCTACCGACTGAAACAGTATGACTTCTTTTCTTTCTGAAGACTCGGGGATCATGAATAGCTGATCGTTGATATGAATCAGGAAAGGGAATGACAAATGACACTTTAAGTCGTCAAAGCCCTCAAGTTTAACATCATCGATTTCAGTCAGTTCACGATCCAGAACACGGCATCTTAGCGTACCTTTCGAGTTTCGAAAGCTAAAAGCTTCATAAAAAACATACAGTTTATCGGCCTTTTCAATAATAAAAGGGTCGGCCTGAAACGTATATTTCTTTTTTAACTGCTGGGCAGCAGTTTTACTCAGTATTTCCAGAGTATTATCAGGGAATAAGTGTGAGCCATGATCTTTCAGAATCATGATGTCCCATGACTCATGATAGAATAACATTTTTATCATTCGTTTTATTTTCGCTAGCATTTGCGCATACTCCTTGTTATCGCCTGCAACTTGAAAAAATGCCTATAGGGACAGCCGTTTTGCAGGTCACTACATGTCATTTGCCGCAATGTTGAATGAATGCGCGATGACTGATGTAGAAATATCTACGCCTATCTTAAAAACTAGTTGCAGATGTTTTTTTGTCGGTAGCACAAAAGTAGGAAAAAATGTCCAGAGCATCCTTGCTCCAGTGGAGGGGTTACTCGAAATGCACCTGCGGGTTGTCAGCAAGGGAAACGTAGGTTTTGCTGTTTTTATCCAGGGTACGAATTTCACCACTTTCGATGTCATACACCCAGCCATGCAGACGCAGCGCATTATTTCGCAGTCCAACAGCTACTGAAGGATGCGTTTTAATATTGTTCAACTGCGCAATAACGTTCTCTTCCACCATGGCGTTAACTTTATCGATGGGGTTATCCCAGGTTTTTTTCTCAACCACGGCTTTGGCGGCATCGGCATAGTGCAGCCAGTGAGCCACTGCGGGCATCGGATCCAGAGGCTGGCTATCAGCAATGGCTTTCATCGCGCCACAGTTGGAATGACCACAGATGACGATATCCGTCACGCCAAGTGCAACTACCGCATATTCAATAGTGGCGGAGACACCACCAGGTTCGGGACCGAAAGACGGTACGATATTGCCGGCGTTGCGAATAACGAAAAGCTGCCCCGGCTCTTGCTGGGTCACCAGTTCCGGCACCAGACGGCTATCGGAACAGGAAATGAAAAGCGCTTTTGGATTCTGGCTGGATGCCAGGCTGCGAAAGAGTTCCTTACGTTGAGGGAAAATCTCTTTTTGGAAGTTGAGGAAGCCCTCAATGATATGTTGCATAGCAGTGTCTCTTTTTTCTGTTTGAACAGGTTATGATGAAGATCACACTTTCCAGTTTAACACCAGCCGACAGAAGGGAAAGACTTTATAGCAGTTTTGCAACATTTCTGGCTAATTTTGCCCCACCATGGCAGGGCAAGTATCGTGATGTACGCTACGCGTTTTGCCGTTTCTGGTAGGCCGCTTTTAGGCGGCTCATGGCTTCTACCAGGACAGAACGCGGACAGCCCACGTTGAGTCTCATGTGACCCTCTCCGCCAGGACCATATTGTGCGCCTGGCGACAGACCAAGCTTCGCTTCATGCACAAAAAAATCGCTTAGTTGTGCATCGTTGAGACCCATTTTTTCCGCATTCAGAAACAGAAGATAAGATGCGCCGCCATATACGACAGATATCAAGGGACAGTGCTTTTCAATGTCGCGTTTAACAAACGCGACATTGTCAGCCAGATAGGCCAGTAGTTTCTGGTGCCAGTCGCCACAATGAGTAAACGCGCTGTAAATGGCCGCTTGCTGTAATGAATGCGTCTCGGCAAGGTAGCAGTTATCAAGAAAGTGATAGAACTGATGGCGTAACTCATCGTTTTTAATAATGGCTATTCCGCCCTGGAGTGCTGCCGTATTGAAGGTTTTACTGATTGAGGTCAGTACAATTGATTTGCTGCCTGACGTTTCATTGAGCGTAAAAAATGGCAAATGGCGCTTACCTGGCAGGGTTAAATCGCTATGCACTTCATCAGACAGAATGATGACGCCAGCCTGCTGGCAATAATGGCTAACTTGTTCCAGCGTTTCCCGCGACCACACCATTCCCCCCGGATTATGCGGTGACGGGAAAAGAAACATTTTGCACTGCTTGAGCTTCTCGCTGAAATCATGCCAGTCAAATTCATAATACCCGTCTTTTTCAATAAGGCGCGTTTGGATTAAATTCCTGCCGCTGGTTTTCACCAGGTTAGGGTAGGGATCATATATTGGCGTACAGGTCAATATATTATCGCCTGGTCGGGTAAGCGCCATTAAAGAAAGTACGATGGTTTTTATAACCCCAGGAATAAAATGCAACCAGTGCGGCCTGACGTCGGCATCATACTGTTGTGCATACCAATGGATCACGGATTCTTTCCATTGCGGATAATCCAGGTTATATCCTTGTACAGGCTGCGCGACTACTGAACGCAGCGTGTTCATTACAGGTTCCGGCGTCACAAAATCCATATCTGCAATCCATAATGGCAATACATCGGTGGTGCCGTACATTTGTTGTAATTGACCGTATTTTCGGCAATTAGCATCCCTTATGACAATTTCATCAAACAAAGACATTGCTGACTCCTGGAAAGCCTCTGAAAAATAGGTTTAGCAACGCAAACAGCGAAGAATATCTATTTTATTGATATATTAAATTTACCCCGGTTATAGCTGTTATTAGCCTATGATTTTTGCTCAACCATATTTTCAGCAGCTTCATTTGGCTCATATTTCGCAATGCCAATACCCGTTGCCGCCCACAGCAAGGCAAAGATGACGCCGCTATAACACAGAATTGCCCATGGTAAATAATCAAGCGTTGCCACGCCCAGCATCGTGGCGCAATAAACGCCTGAAGCAGACCAGGGAATAATCGGCTCAACCACAGTTCCGGCATCTTCGGTGGTTCGTGAAAGATTTTTTGCTGCCAACCCCCGTTTTTTATACTCATCTTTAAAGGCGTCGCCACACAGCAGCAGTGGCAGAGTCCCGTTTGCCGTACAGGCACAGATGGTGAAGGTCGTAACAATCGTGGTGGCCACCAGGCGGAATGTGGATTGAACCCTTTTGGTCAGCGCGTTAATTACGGTGTGTAAAGAGCCTGTCGCGCTCATTGCACCGGCAAAACTGAAGGCGCTGAAGACGGTGACAAAACTGCTGAACATAGATATTGCGCCACCTCTTTCCAGCAAGCGGGAGACATCGGAGGACAGTGCGGGCAGGTTATCCCCGGTAAGCATCGCGAGTTTAAAACCGCTGACTACGGATTCGCCAACGGACGAAGCGGTGAATTGCTGAAAGACTAATGCCAGAATCATCGACACTATCGTAGACAAAAAGAGCATCGGAATTGGTGGCCTTTTTGACAGTGAGCCATATAAAACGATGATCGGCGGTAATAACAACAGAATGTTAAAATGATAAATCTGGCCGATAGCGTTCATTAAGCTGGTGATATTTTCAGGAGCACTGGATGAGGCATCAATACCCATACCCATATAGCTATAAATAATGCAGCAAATTATAAACCCCGGGCCGGTGGTCCACAGCAGATGACCGATATGCGAGTACAGATTTACACCGGCAGCCAGTGCCGCCATGTTGGTTGAATCAGAAACCGGTGAGAGCTTATCACCAAACCAGCAGCCTGAGACAATGGCGCCTGCGGCAATAGGCAGCGAAACATTAAGACCAATTGCCACGCCAATCATGGCTATCCCCACGGTCCCGATAGAGCCCCAGGAAGTACCGGTACAAACTGAGATCAGCGCACCCAGCATAAATGCTGAAATATAGAAATACTGCGGGTTAATCCATTTTAAACCATAATAAATCATCATCGGGATAGTGCCTGACACCATCCATGCGCCAATTAAGAAACCGATACTGGCGACAATTAATATGACTGGCAGCGCTTCAGATATTTTATTGCAAATAGCTTGTAGAATATCATCCCACGTGTAGCCATGAGCGACGGCGATAAATGAGGCGGTTGCTGTGCCCATCAGGATCATGGGTTCGGCACGAATATTGAATATAAAATATCCGATGCTAATCCCGCCCAGCATGACTATCATAGGTAAAACTGACCAACAGAAAGACAATTTCTTTCTGTTGTTGGAGGTGCAGCTATTTAATTGCATAATTCCATCCCAATCATTAATGGTTGAACACGTCAAATAACTACCCGCTACAGGTTACTCAGTATTGAGCAACATAGTTGCCAGAGCTCGGCTGAACTCTATTTTATTAACTGTGTCAGGTTATCTATTATGACCTGCAGTTATGGTATTTCTTTTTTGTAGTAGGATAAGAGAAAATTTGGCGAATGAATTACCCCTCGGCATAAGGTGAGTGATTTCGTCGTTGTTGGCTCAGTTTGCGATACTGCTGCGGTGGCATGCCGACATATTTATGGAACGAGCTATAAAAGCGGCTACTGGAGCGAAAACCAGCAATCGTGGCGATATCCAAAATTGTTTTATCCGTATCGCTGAGTAACGCTCGCACATGGTTGATACGCATCGCCGTAATGTACTGTTTCATCGTCAGTTGCATCACCCGGTGAAAAATACCCATCGCATAATTGGGATTGAGCTTAACGTGCTCGGCAATGGCATCGACCGTGAGCTGTTTGTCGCAGTTAGCGGCGATAAACTCCAACATTTGGCTGACGTAAAACTGTGAATGCCGTGAAATACTGTTTTTCTGCGTCCGTGGTGTTTTATTACCCAGCACTGGCCGCCAACCTGAGAGGCTAAAACGCTTGAGCATCAAGGCGATTTCATCGATAGCTAACTGGCGAATCTGCTCGTTGTCGCTGCTAAGTTCACTTTGCCAGCGCTGTACTTCAAAAGCGCTCAGTTGCTGCGAGGCAAGCGAAGTAACCACCATCCCGTGCGTCACGTGGTTGATCAAATCCCTGTCCAGCGGCCAGGATAAAAACAAATGCATCGGCAAATTGAAGATAGCCATTTGTTTACAATGCCCGGCATCGATGAGCTGATGGGGAGTACAGGCCCAGAACAAGGTGATAAAACCCTGTTTGCTTTTCACCACTTCGTCGTTAAAAAGGTACTCCACATCACCATCGAACGGTACATTCACCTCAACCTGACCATGCCAGTGGCTGTAGGTCATGGCCAGCGGCGCCCGCAGTTCGACGTCCATACGCTGATACTCTGAATAGAGCGCCAACGGACTTCTCGTCTTTTTTTCATAGCTGCGGCACATATGTGGGTCGAGTGGCAGCTGCGGGGTACTTTTTGCCATTATGGAGGGTTCCTGGATAGTGAATCTGACCATGGTGTAGCGTCAAAGCATGAACATAGCTTAACCGAAAAAAAGCGCCGTTTTCTCTCCATTTTCGCCAAATTATTCCCAAAAACTCAGATCCTGTGCCTCTCGCTTGCCAATCTGAGTTATCGGGAGTGGTGAGCTTTAATCACAAAAATACGTATTCGGAGGTGTTCGCTTTGCAAAATGTCATCGCTTTTTTTGCCAATAAATCGGAGTTATAGCGATAGCCAGTCATCATGGAATACCTTACATTTTTATATGTATCCACACCTCAAGGAATCATCATGTCCAGACTCCGTACTTTAGCAACGGCTTTAGTCGCCGTTGCCGCGATGACGATGTGCGCCACCCCTGTATTCGCTAACCCCGGTAACGGCAATGGTAATAGTGGCAACCATGGTAATAGCGGAAACAAGGGTAATAGTGGTAACAGCCAGAAAGGAAACGCTGGCCAAAAAAATAATTCACATACAGAACAGCGTAAAAATTATGGCAAGCCGGATCATGTGGATAGTGACATCAGCTATAACGTGGCCAGGCAGTATGCTGTCAGATACGGTTTGACGGGGTATAAATCACTGCCGCCAGGCATTGCCAAAAATCTGGCGCGAGGAAAACCGCTTCCTCCGGGGATCGCTAAAAAAAGTGTCCCACCCTCTATGTTGAATCAACTGCCGTATTACCCTGGCTATGAATGGCAGGTCGTTGGCGACAATTTGGTGTTGATTGCACTGAGCACGGCGATTGTCACTGCTGTTATTAATGGTGTGTTTGATTAAGTCGCCACGGAATTAATTGGCTTTGTTGTTCCTGCCGAAAGCCCGCGTTACGCGGGCTTTTACGTTAAGTAAGATGGGGTTCATAACCCGTATAGCTTTATTTTTCGATAAAGCGTGGCAATGCTGATCCCCAGTTCAGTCGCTGCCTGTTTTTTTCCCTCCACGCTTGCGCCAAATCGCTGGATGACATTTTCAATGGCCTCCCTTTCCGCTTGCTTTCCCTTATTAGCAA
Source organism: Citrobacter sp. TBCS-15 (assembly GCF_005280815.1). Lineage (NCBI taxonomy): Bacteria > Pseudomonadati > Pseudomonadota > Gammaproteobacteria > Enterobacterales > Enterobacteriaceae > Citrobacter > Citrobacter sp. TBCS-15. The sequence continues at coordinate 702,366 of NZ_SZWK01000101.1, forward strand.
GCTGCTGAGGCTGGGCTGTCATCGACGTTTTTCTGCCGTCAGCTGCGGTGAGCAGGTAAGGAGGCAGATGGCTGGCGTTGATCCCAGCGGCTTCCCCGCGCATCACGAAAATATATTCGATGACGTTACGTAATTCACGAATGTTGCCAGGCCAGTGCCAGGCATAGAGGCGGTTGATGACGTCATCGGGGAGTTTTTGCGACGGTCGCTGATAACTGACCGAAAACTCATCGGCAAAATATTGCGCGAGAACGGCAATATCTGCTCGTCGTTCGCGTAGAGAGGGAAGAACCAACGGGACCACGTTCAGGCGATAGAAAAGATCTTCGCGAAACTGATTATTCTCCACCATGGCGTTAATATTTTTGTTGGTCGCGGCAATAATTCGTACATCAATATTGATGGTGTTGTTAGACCCGACGCGAGTGATCGCCTTTTCCTGCAGAACCCTGAGCAGCTTAGCCTGCAGATGAAGCGGCATATCGCCGATCTCATCCAGAAACAGACTGCCGCCGTTGGCCAGCTCAAATTTTCCCACTCGGCCTTTGGGGTCGGCCCCGCTGAATGCGCCGCGCACATAGCCAAACAGTTCGCTTTCCAACAACTGTTCGGGAATGGCTGCACAGTTGATTGTTACGAAGGGTGCGGCTTTACGGGGGCTGCTCTGGTGAATGGCAAATGCCACGACCTCTTTTCCTGAGCCACTTTCGCCGGTAATGAGCACACTGGCATAGCTGTTGGCGATTTTACCGATGGTGCTTCTGAGCTGTTCCATCAAGGGGGAGTGACCAATCAACCGCACCTGGGTGTCGGCCTCATAAGGCGATGGAAGTAGGGTACTCAGGTAGTCGTGCGCGTCACGAAAGATAATCATGGTCAAGCGATCGTTATCCAAAGACGAGAGCGAAATTTGCTTGCACAGCACATGGTATTTCTGACCTTCGAGCGTCAGCCAGGCTTCCTCATCGCCATACAAACTGTCCCCGGTTGTTTCAATGGTCAACGGTAATCCCTGAACCTCGCGATTGAGAATGCGATCGGCTGAATGGTTGGCATGCCAGACAAGACCATGACCATCGATTGCCACGACGCCGCGGTCCATGGCGTCGATCAGACGGCGAAAAGCGCCCAGCGTTTCCTGCGCGCGTAAACGTTCCAGACATTCAAAAACCTTACTGGAAATCATCACGGCTATTTGCTCAATGAAAGTAACAAATTTCTCAATCTGGCTCAGGAGGGTGTCTCGCTGCGCCTGGGTTGAGCAAATAATCCCGATCACCCCAATGACACGATTGTTGAGAAAAATTGGTGCGTTCAAATCCAGCATTTCAGAACAATAGTGGTGTTTTTCACATAACTGACACAGCGGATGTTCGCCAGGATTTTTGATCAGTACCGTTTCCCGCACCTGCAAAACGTGGCGGTAGATATAGCCATTTTTTGCCACGTTTTCATTGAGCATATGCCGGTATTTACCGGTGCCAGCGATACGCATTAAAGATTCATCAATGATCTCAACATCCGTTCCGGTGATGCCAGAAATAGCATCGGCATAATTGCATATATCATCCTGAATATTGCTGAGTACTGAAATCATGCTACTTCTCCGGCGTGTGTCGCATTTATCATGAAAAGTGATAAATAGGCGAACTAATCCCAAAATGATTTGCGAAAAATCAATCTACTGCTCTGTTTTAGTATGTTTTTTTTATTTTATCTTCCGCGATCACACTATTTATCAATTATGAGAATTTATCAAAATGAAACGATAAACTAACACGATGATATTTTTGGCTGCAAATCTTATTCTCTGTCTATTTAATTGAAATTTAAGCATTTATTAAATTATTTATAAGATTTTACTCAATTAATAAAAAGCTGGTAAGCATTTTGCTCTATTGGCATTACCGATAGCGGAAATATCTCTGTATGACATCAATTGCAGGGAATGGATTACCAGCACAATGAGGTTTTATGATGCAGGAAAACTTATCATTTTTTATCAACCAGACACCGTTTACCGAACATCCGAACGCGCCGTTGGCGCCGTTTAGCCGCCAGGAGTTGGTCAAAGCGTTGAATTTTCATCGGTCTGTTCCGGGATATTCCCCAACGCCGTTGTATACGCTGCCGGCACTTTCACAAAAACTGGGCGTAAAAAATATCTACCTCAAAGATGAGTCTCAACGTTTTGGCCTGAAAGCCTTTAAAGCGCTGGGCGGTTCCTATGCGATGGCGTGCCATATCGCTGAATTAATCGGTAAAGATATCAGCGAATTACCGTTTGATGTGATGACTAGCGAAGAGGTGCGCCGCGATCTGCAAACCGTCACGTTTGCTACCACCACCGATGGCAATCACGGTCGCGGCGTTGCCTGGATGGCACGACAGCTGAAGCAAAATGCCGTGGTTTACATGCCAAAAGGCTCTTCGCAGCAACGTCTGGCGTCTATCCGTAACGAAGGCGCTACCGCTGAAATCGTCGATATGAACTATGACGATGCGGTTCGCATGACCGCAGAACAGGCGGAAAAGCATGGCTGGATTGTGGTGCAGGATACCGCCTGGGAAGGGTATGAAAAAATCCCGCAGTGGATTATGCAGGGCTACGGCACGCTGATGCTGGAGGCGATCGACCAGCTGCATCAGGTTGCGCCGACGCATATTTTTGTTCAGGCAGGTGTTGGCTCGTTTGCCGGCATGGTTCAGGGAATGGTGACAGCGGCATGGGGAGAAAATCGCCCGAAAGTGATCGTCGCCGAGGCGTTAATTGCCGATTGTCTCTACCGCTCAGCCCGATCGAAAGAGGGTGATGCCATAGCGGTGGGTGGAGATTTGCAAACCGTGATGGCTGGTCTCGCCTGCGGTGAGGCAAATAGCATCGGCTGGAAACTGTTGCGTGATTATGCCACTGCATTTGCCTCCTGCCCGGATGAGGTTGCGGCGCTTGGCATGCGCATGTTGGGTAATCCGCTGGCAGGCGATCCGCAGATCGTTTCCGGTGAGTCCGGGGCGGTGACGACCGGCCTGCTGTCACTGCTGATGACCTCGCCTGAACTGGCGCAAACGCGTGCGCAACTGGGACTGGATGAGCATTCCCGCGTGTTGTTGATAAGTACTGAGGGTGACACTGACCCACAACAGTATCTGGATATTGTCTGGGGCGGTCAGTACCCGGGCATCAACAAATAATTTCCTGATTGAGAATAAGAACGGAGAAACCCATGTTATCTGCAAACCGTATTGAAGAAGTGATTAAAAACTGTCAGGCGTTAATCCAACAAAAAAGTTATTCCGGTCAGGAAGGGGAAGTGGTTAATGCCATAAAAACAATGATGCAGCATTACCAGTTCGATGACATCCACGTTGATAAGTACGGCAACATTGTTGGCGGTATCGTGGGTAATCAGCCTGGGAAAACGCTGGTTCTTGATGGGCATATCGATACCGTGCCGGTGAATGAAGAGAAGTGGACCCGCAACCCGTACGGCGGTGATATCGAAGATGGCAAGATTTATGGTCGCGGTACAACAGACATGAAAGGCGCCGTGGCGGCAATGATCTCCGCCGTGGGTTTTTTCGGTCAGGACAATCAGCGCAATTTCGCCGGGAAAATCTACGTTGCCTGCATCGTGCATGAAGAGTGCTTTGAAGGTATTGCCGCTCGCCTGGTCAGCGAGCGCTATAAGCCAGACTACGTAATCATCGGTGAAGCTTCCGAGCTAAACCTGAAAATTGGCCAGCGTGGCCGTGCTGAAATTGTGGTTGAAACGTTTGGTAAACCTGCGCACTCCGCCAACCCGCAGGCAGGGATTAACGCGGTGTATAAAATGGCGCAATTGATCGACAAAATTCGCACCATTACCCCGCCAACGCACCCGGTACTCGGGCCTGGCATTCTCGAACTGACCGACATTAAATCTTCGCCGTACCCGGGGGCCTCGGTCGTGCCGGATTACTGCCGCGCAACCTACGATCGCCGTTTGCTGGTGGGCGAAACCAAAGAAAGCGTGATTGCCCCGCTGGAAAATGTCCTTGCAGAATTCATCGCGCAGGATCCGCAATTTAAGGCCCGTGTCTCCTACGCGGTGGGTCAGGAGTCTTGTTATACAGGTGCCACTATTGAGGGAGAGCGCTTCTTCCCGGGCTGGGTGTATGACGAGTCGGACGAATTCGTGCAAGCCGCTCTGGCTGGCGTCCGCGAGGCCGGGTTTAATCCGGGCATCACGCAATACTCATTTTGCACCAACGGTAGCCACTATGCGGGCGAAGCGGGAATTAAAACTATCGGCTTCGGACCTTCGCGTGAAAATCTGGCGCACACCATTGATGAGTATATCGAGATCGATCAGTTAACCGGTTCGGCCAGCGGCTATTACAGCATCATCCAGACACTCTATCGCCAATAAAAAGAACGATAAAAATCCTCTTACCTTACAGGCGGTGCCGCGCAGCGCCGCCGCAATGGAGAATAACGATGAAAACCATTTTCAAAAACGGAAATGTGATCGATGGGACGGGCAGTGAAGGCAGAATTGCCGATGTGGTCGTTGATGAAGGACGTATTGTCGCAATCGGTCAAATAGACGTTGGCGTCAATGAACAGGTTATTGATGCCACGGGAAAAATTATTTGTCCCGGCTTTATTGATACCCATACGCACTCTGACCTGTCGGCGATTATTAACCCCGCGCTGTCGGCAAAAATTCGTCAGGGAATTACCACTGAATTGCTGGGGCAGGATGGCGTCGCGTTAGCGCCGTTGCCGGAAGAATATATTCCAGCGTGGCGTAAAAATATCGCCGGCCTTGACGGCGATACCGACAAAATAGACTGGAAATATAAAAATACGGACGGTTATCTCAATCTGCTGGCATCTCGACATCCGGCGACAAACCTTGCCTATTTAGTTCCGCATGGCAACGTGCGCATGGAGGCTATGGGGCTGGATGGACGGCCTTCCACCCGTGAAGATGTGGCGAAGATGTGCGAAGTCCTTGAGCGGGAATTAAAAGCGGGAGCGTTTGGTCTTTCCACCGGGCTTATCTATATGCCTTGCGCCTTTGGCGATACTGCCGAAATGATTGAACTGTGCAAGGTCACGGCGAAATATAACGGGATCTTTGTGGTACATCAGCGCAGTGAAGCTGACGATATTATCAACTCAACGCAGGAACTGATTGATATCGCCAAAGCCACTGGCGTCTGGCTACATATTTCACATATGAAGGTTTGCGGAAAGAAAAACTGGGGGCTGATCGACCAGATGCTGGGGATGCTGGAGCAGGCGCAGGAAGAGGGGATCCGCATCTCTTTCGACCAGTATCCGTATGTGGCGGGTAGCACGATGCTTGGGGTGATCCTGCCGCCATGGGTCCACTCCGGTGGAACAGACAAATTGCTGGAACGCCTGGCCTCGCCTGAACTGCGCGCCAAAATGATCGAGGATATTCAGCAGGGTATTCCCGGCTGGGATAACTTTATCGATTTTGCCGGTCTGGACCAGATTTTTGTTACCAGCGTGAAAACGGCCAAAAATCAGGATGCCGTTGGTCTGAACCTCGTCCAGTTGGGGGAATTGCGCGGGAAAGACCCCTACAACGCCACCTTCGACCTGCTTTTTGAAGAAGAAAACGCCGTTGGAATGGTCGACTTCTACGGCACTGAAGAGCATGTGATTAAGTTTCTCTGTCGGCCAGAGCAAAACGTTTGTACCGACGGTTTAATGGGGGCCGGAAAACCGCACCCTCGCGTGTTCGGCGCATTCCCACGTGTGCTCGGTAAATACGTACGTGAAGAGGGATGTCTGAGCTGGGAAGCGGCAATTCGCAAAATGACGGGTAAACCTGCTGAGGTGCTGGGCCTGCAGGATCGTGGGCTGCTGAAGGTGGGTTACGCGGCGGATATCGTGATGTTCGATCCGAACACTATCGCTGATAGGGGCACGTTTGTTGAACCTAATCAGTATCCGCAAGGGATTGAAATTGTCATGGTTAATGGGCGCATTGCCTTAATTAATGGCACGGAAAGTTATGCCTGTAGCGGTACGGTTATAAGAAAAGAATATTAATAAATAACGCTAAACACGCATTGATCTATCGCGACTATTTATAGCCGCGGTAGATCACTACACCCTAAGGACATCACAATGAACCTACAAACATCTTTACCTTCAGGTAAACCGAAGACCTGGAAAGCAAGATATACCGTCCTGACATTGATCTGGCTGGCGTGGCTCCTCTCTTTTCTCGACAGAATGGTCATGAGCGTTTCGCTCCCTTATATCGGCAAAGATTTAAATCTGGATACGACCCAACAAGGTTTAATTATTAGCGCCTTTTTTATTGGTTATGCGGCATTTCAAATTCCCGGTGGTTTACTGGCGGATAAGTTTGGCTCACGTAAAATTATGGCCATTGGTATTGCCTGGTGGTCTGTTTTTACCAGCTTAACCGGGGCTGTGCTGACGCTACCGCTGATGCTGGCCGTACGCTTCTTCTTTGGTATCGGCGAAGGGTGCTTCCCGTCGGCCTCATGGAAAATGATTTCGACCTATTTCCCGTCGAAAGAACGCGGACGTGCGACGGCGATTCAATCAACGGTGAACACCTTAGGCCCGGCGCTGGCGGTCGTGGTTGCAGCAAGCATTATCGGGGCTTTTGGCTGGCATATGGTTTTTATCGTGCTGGGTATTCCTGGCCTGTTTATCGCCGCAGGTATCTACTTATTTACGCGTGACAACCCGAAAGATCACCCCGCCATTACGCAGCAGGATCTGGCGGAACTGGCCGTTGACGATCAGGGTGGTCTGCAAAACACCAGCGCTATCGCGTTTAAAGACGTACTCAAAATGCCGGTGCTGTGGCAAATGGCAAGTATCTGGTTTTTGTTTGATATCACCTTCTGGGGTTTTTCAACCTGGTTACCCAGTTACCTGATCACTGTACGTGAGTTTTCTCTGGCCAAGACCGGCGTAATGGCGGCAATTCCGTTCCTGTTTGGTGCAGGAGGGACTTTGTTAGGCGGATACTGTTCAGATAAATTCAAACCGATGCGTAAAACGTTGTACGTCGTAACCTCTGTCATTGCTGCAGGCTTCCTGTATCTGACCTTCAGCGTGAGTAGTGCAGATATGGCGGTGGTTTATCAGTGTATTTCAGCCCTGTTCATGTTCTTCGCTATGGCGACGTTCTGGGGAATTTTGATGGATACCATCCCCAGCAACATTATGGGACGGGCGTCGGGGATCGTTAACTTTGGCGGTCAGATGGCGGGCGTTGTTTCCGCACCTATCATCGGCTGGCTGATCCAAAGCAGTGCAGGAAGCTATAACAGCGCCTTTATCTTTATGATTGCCGCACTGTTATGTTCTGCCGTCGTTACGCTGACCGTGAAAAACTCGCGCGCGGTTGGAGCATTACCCAGTCAGGCTTGATTAATGTCTGTCTCCTGTGGCTCTGCTGTTTCAGGGCCACAGGGATTGACGGGTATTAGCGTTTAAGTACTCGCAATAACTGAATTTCCCGCCAGATGTACAGTTACCACGGCAATTCTATTTCTCTCCTTTTATTAAGAATTAAGCATAATAAATGAAAGACCAGTCCTACATGTGTAGGAATATTCTCTCTATTATGTGTTAATGATTTGATCTACAGAAAGGCTCAAGGTTTAATTCTTGTAAATCTAAATGTTATTTTTATGGTTTATTCATCTTGGTTATGAAAAAATCATAAAATATACACGTGACTATGTTAGAATTTGCGTCCTGGGTCTGGCGCTTATAAATTAATAATATCGAAGACTCACCTGCACTATAGCCATCGCCTCTCTTTATTTATCGGGATTCTTATACGCAATGAACGCGATAATCGTTGATGATCACCCTTTGGCCCGCATTGCCATTCGCAACTTACTCGATACTAATGGTATCACTGTGACCACTGAGCTCGACAGTGGCGAGCAAGTCGTGCAGGTGGTTGAAAAAAACAAACCTGAGCTGCTAATTATCGATGTGGACATTCCTGGCATCAGTGGCATCGAGGTGCTGGAACAATTACGCAAGCGGCACTATGCTGGCGTGATCATTATCATTTCAGCAAAAAATGAATATTTTTATGGTAAACGCAGTGCTGAATACGGTGCCAACGGATTTGTGAGTAAAAAAGAAGGCATGAATAATATTCTTGCCGCTATCGAAGCCGCTAAAAATGGTTATAGTTATTTCCCCTTCTCCCTTGAGCACTTTACTGGCTCATCGGTCAGCGAGCAGGATAAACTTGATACATTATCGACACAGGAAATGAGAGTGTTGCGTTATATCCTTAATGGCATGGATTACAGCACTATTGCCAGTAAAATGAATATCAGTAATAAAACGGTGAGTACCTATAAAAGTCGTTTAATGGAAAAGTTAGATTGTTCTTCATTAATGGAAATTTATGATTACGCGCAAAGAAATAAAATAGGGTAGAGTAATGCTGGAACGCTTATTTATTTTTTTGATGGTCATATTTACCATCGGATTGTCTACGGGTGTGAGTTCAGCGCGTCAGGTTGAGCTAAAAAGCAACTATAATACTGCAGTGCAAAATATCAGTTTAAACAAGGAAGAAACAAACTGGTTGGCGCATAAAAAAACATTAGTGGTTGGCACCTGGTTACCGGAAGTCTCCCCTATTGTCTATCAAAACAGCGGGGAAAATTATCGGGGCGTTAACGCGGACTATCTTGCGCTAATGCAAAAAAGTCTCAAAGTAAAAATTGTTATAAAGCAATATGATAACGAGCAGCAGGCGCTTGCCGCACTCGCCAATAATGATGTTGATACGTTGATAACCCAGCTTTCCCGGCGGCAGGATGTCGGCGGGGATTTACTGCGCACTTCAGCATTACTCACAACGTGGCCGACGCTTGTGACGTCATTAAAAAACACCATGCTACCGCTGACGACGAACCATAAGGTCAGCGTCGCATGTGTGCGGGATTGCCCTTTTCTTAACGTCATCCAGGACGCTTTTCCTGATGCTAAAGTCTCATTTTATGACGACGAGTATCAGGCAATGGCGTCGGTAGTGAACGATGATAACCAATATTATATTGGTAACAATATTACCAGCAGTCATTGTATTTCGCGGTATTTTTCGCAATCCCTGGTTATTACGCATTATTTTGACAAGCAAGAACAATATAATTATTTTGTGGTTAATGAAAATCAACCGCTATTAAGAAATATCCTTGATGGTTTTATTACGTCAATAAGTAATGAAATCCATATGCAGGTGATGCAGAACTGGTTAAATCGCGGTAATCTTGCTTATCTTAATGCGCCCATTCCTTTCAGCCATCAGGAAAAAGAATGGCTGAAGAATAAGCATACCATCCGCATTTTGATCAACCCGGATTACCCGCCCTATACGCTGGTAGATAGCAGCGGCGAATTACGCGGTATTCTTGGCGATTTGCTGAATATTATTCATCTGCAAACGGGTCTTGATTTTGAACCTGTTTTGGCCACGTCCAGAAGTGAACAGACCAAACTCATCAGTGGTGGGCAGTGGGATATGTATCCGACGATCGCCCCGGCTAACCAAAACCAGGACGATTCGGCATTTAGCGATCCGCTGATGAATGTTGCATTCGTGGTTATCACATCGCGCCAGGAAACAGCCGATTCGCTGCTGGAAAAACCGATACGCGTTGCTCTGCCTGCCGGACATATTCTGGAGCGTGGCCTCAAACAACGTTATCCGCAGGTGACATGGGTGAATGCGGATACCGGTAGCGCTGCCATGGCTATGGTCAAGGAGGGCGACGTTGATGCGGCAATCGCGACTGAATTGTCGGCAAAGTTCATTACCGATCATTACTACCAGAATAATATGCACTTCTTCCGGCTTCCTGATATGCCAGGTGCATCGGTGAGTTTTGCTATTTCTTCTCATGAGCCCATGCTGAAGTCTGTCATTGATAAGGCCCTGCAAGCCATACCTCCGCGTGAAATTTTACAGATGACGGAGAAGTGGTCGAAGATTTCCAATACCCAGGTTGATATCTGGAGCCGATATAGCAAACAGTTCTATCAACTGGTGGTATTTGCGCTGGTACTTATTGCGATTAGCCTGATCTGGGGGATATCACTCTCCCGTGAAGTCCGTAAAAGAAAGCAATCGCAGCGGTTACTGGAAGAACAGTTGCATCTCAAAGAGGTCTTATCTCAAGAGCTGGAGAGCGAAAAGAATAAAGCGATTGCCGCTACAAAAGCCAAAAGCCGTTTTCTTGCGAGCATGAGCCATGAGTTACGTACCCCGGTAAGCTCGATCGTTGGTTTTGTGGAATTACTCTCAAGCTCAGAGCTCAGTCCGGCACAACGCAAAGAGGCCATTGCTTTGACCGGGGCGACGGCCCAATCATTGCTGGGTCTGATTGGTAAGATTCTGGACGTTGATAAGATTGAATCCGGAAAATATGAGGTTGTTCCCCAGTGGACCGATCTCTCGCAGCTTATTGAATTGCAGTGCCACTCTTTCGATGCTCTGGCCAGGCAGAAAGGTATATCGCTTGCCTGCGTCAGCCAGTTGCCAGTAAACGAGCGGGTATTTGTCGATCAGCAGGCTTTGCGGCAAATTCTCACCAATCTGGTGGGCAATGCGCTGAAATTTACGGTGCAGGGTAGTATTCATGTTACGGCCCGTCTGGCTCCGGACACAGATAATCACGGCACCCTGACAATCGTCATCAGTGATACCGGTTGCGGCATTAGCGAAGAAGAGCAGGCTGGACTGTTCCATCGTTATGCTCAGGGGCGTTGCGGGCGTCAACAAACGGGGTCAGGCCTGGGGTTATTTATCTGCAAAGAACTGGTAACGCTGATGGGCGGTACGCTGGAGCTGAGGAGTATTCTGTCGCAGGGAACCACGTTCACAATTACGCTTCCGGTTGAAACTGCCCGACAATCGATAGTACCGGATGGAGATACCCCTGGCGCTGTGTTGCCGTTACCGTGTCTGTCGATTCTGATTGCAGACGATAATCCTACTAACCGGCTGCTGCTTAAACGCCAGTTGAATACCATTGGCTATAGCGTGGATGAGGCCTGTGATGGCGAGGAAGCCGAAGCTAAACTGGCCAAAAAATCATACGACCTGTTGATAACCGATGTGAATATGCCGAAGAAAGACGGGTTTGATCTCGCGGCTTCGCTACGTCGTCAACAACCTCACTTGCAAATATGGGGGCTGACGGCCAGTGCGCTCCCGCAGTCACGCGATCGATGTCTGCAAAACGGTATGAATTTGTGTCTGTTTAAGCCGGTGTCAATCCAGACGCTGACGCATGAATTGAGTAAAATCGATACGGGCTATGCGTCTCCTTGTGCAATCCGGCATTTAAAATTCAATGTACTGACTGAAAATACCGGTGGCGATCGCGCATTAATGAACGAGATACTCGAAACATTCCGCGAGGCAACACTGAGTGATTTACAAGCGGCTGAGAAAGCCGTTGCGCAAGATGAGCCGCAGCTGTTTTTACGGGCGCTTCATCGGTTGCATGGTTCGGCGCAAATTCTGGGTATCACCGCGCTTCAGACGCTGTGCGAACCTTTTGAGTCTATGCGACATGACGATCTTCCGCTGGCTGTACGGCAACAGGCATTACAGAAAATTGTTGCTGTCATGCGGGAAATTGAAATTGAGATCGACAGTCTGATGAGCCATTAATCCCCCCTGATCGGGTAGCCGTAGCTGCCCGATCAGGAGAGAAATGTCTTGATTCATCACTCGTTAGTGCAGAGTATTACTGGCCTGCACCCACCATTTCGCTATCAATAACAATGCCTTCTTCAGCACCTTTTAACACAAGGTTAGCCTCATAAAATTTACCCGTGGACAGCAGTTTTTGGGCGCTGGCAACGGCTTTACGCGTCTGATTCAAAGGCATCAGGTATTGGGTCTGAAGCACGCTGATCCCTGCCAGTTGTAAGGTATCCACTGCACCTTTCCAGTCACCTTTGGCCATTTTGCCGTTCGCGGTTTTGATAGCAGATTCTTTTTCCGGCGTAGCAATATAGTCTTCTGATAATGCGATTGTAGCGTTAATAATTACGTACTGATCGTCAATCATCTTCGCCTTAGGCGCTGCTTTGACAAATTTTGCCCAGTCGCTGCTGTCGCCTGCCAGCAGGGAAGCGGCGTCATTGGTTAATTTTTTTGCGCTGTCAGGTTGTCCGTGAAACAGAGCCAGGCGAGCAAGTTGAATATCACGCATCGCATTGGCGCCTTGTACGGCGACCTGCATAATATCGGCTGCTTCTTTTTGTACATTTGCTGTGGCTGTTTGTGCCGCAGTGGTGGTAGTGGCAGAAGCCATTACTGGGGCTGAACCCATCATAGTTGCAAGCAGACCTGCAAGAATAATCTTTTTCATTACGTTCTCCTGAATAAAGTTGGTATTGTTCACCAAACGCAATAATCATATTAAATAAGTTTAAAGAGCGGAATCAGAGCCAGGATATAATAATGAGCGTTTAATCCTACAGGTGTCAGACGTCTGACATGTGTAGGATTAAACGGATAACGACATTCCTTTCTTCTTATATACGCATCCTTAGCAGAAGACTTATCATTTGATTGTAAGTGATATGTATTGTGTGAGTATTAACTCTTTTATTAGTAGGTTACATTACGTTTACATGTAACGGAGGATGTATGTTTATTTTTAATCAGCAAGCCCTGAGAACGTTTAATGAAAAAACACTTTCTCATTATAAAAGACACGCAACAATTATGGCGGTGCTGTTGTTGATATGTGGTATTTGCTGCTTAATCTATCCTATCGCTGCTGGCGTTTATTTAAGCTATGCGACAGGTTTTATGTTCCTGGTATGCGGTTTTTATTCTATCTATAGCCTGTTTAGCGCTGGGAAGAAGCAGTTGAAAGCCAAATTTACCTATGCATTTTTTGCTATCGCATGGTTACTGCTGGGGTACTGTTTCCTTGTTAACCCTGTGATCGGCATGAATTCGTTAGCTATGGTTTTTTGCTGCTTGTTTATTCTTGGTGGTATTTTTCGTGTGGCTTCCGGAGTTCAAATGTTCCGCAGTCCGGGCTATGTCTGGAACATTTTTATCGGCATTTTAGATCTGCTTATTGCTGGCGTATGGCTGAATATGGATCCCGATAAGTCTTACGTGTTTACTTCGATTTTTATTGGAGTCGAGATGATCTTCAGTTCTTTGGCTTTTATCAGCCTGCGTAGAAATACGAAGTTGGCATCAACAGATAAACTAGCCAATAACAACTAATCCTATCTCTGGAGTGTATCGTGAATATTAAAATGATGGTTTCAGCTGTTGTGATTATGACCTCTGTTTTGGCACCGATGAGCTGTGCGTTTGCTACTCAGGCAACCGAAGCTGCGCCACAAGATATGACCTGTAAAGAATTTGCTGATATGAGTCGGCAATACATGACGGCAATTGCCTTTGTGATTGTTAATAAAAATTCTGACTTTAAAGGCGATGATTATGTTCCGCTGCATGAGGTGGAAACTGTCGCTGTTCCTAAAATGATTAACATGTGTCATCAGCACCCGAATACGAAATTGGGCGAATTGGCCGTAAATCTGCACACGATTGATTAACCGTTTTGATAGCCTGGCTTTAGTTAGAATTGACAACCTCTGTCCCTACACCCGCATTTCCCCTCACAATAAAATAACTCACCCTGCTATCCACGAGGAAACTCGCTGGATAGCTGTGTCTGCTAACAACCGTAGGTCTGATAAGTGAAGCGCCATTCCTGGGATCTTATTACCCGATCCCAGGGATAAGCATCTACAAGGGCAGGGAATTAATGCCGGGTTTTAAATCGCGCCAGCATGTTTTCGACAAGAACAAAGAAGACCGGAACAAAGTAGATCGCCAGCACGGTCGCGGCCAGCATCCCACCGATAACGCCCGTACCGACGGCGTTTTGCGCGCCAGAGCCTGCGCCGTCACTTATTGCCAGTGGGATAACCCCCAGAATGAAGGCCAATGACGTCATCAAAATAGGACGTAAACGCATTTGCGCAGCTTCCACCGCAGCTTCAAGCGGCGTTTTTCCTTCTTTTTGCATAATCTCGACGGCAAACTCGACGATCAGAATAGCGTTTTTAGCTGAGAGTCCCATGGTGGTGAGCAGGCCAACCTGGAAGTAAACATCATTGCTCAGGCCACGCAGATCGGTCGCCAGCAAAGCCCCGACCACACCGATTGGTACAACCAGCATCACAGAAAACGGTATTGACCAGCTTTCATAGAGTGCTGCCAGCGCCAGAAATACGACGATCAGAGAAATGCCGTACAGCATTGGCGCCTGGTGGGTAGACAGCGCCTCCTGATACGACAGCCCCGTCCAGGCATAACCGACGCCCGCGGGCAGTTTATTAATCAGTGATGCCATAAATTTCATCGCATCGCCGCTGCTTTTCCCTGCGACCGGTTGGCCGAGAATTTCCATTGCAGGCTGTCCGTTGTAGCGTTCAAGACGGGGAGAGCCGTAGGTCCATTCGGTTGATGAGCAGGCCGAAAGCGGCGTCATCGCGCCAGAGGCGTTACGTACGTACCAGTGATTGATATTGTCCGGCAGCATACGGAACGGCGTATCGGCCTGCACATACACTTTTTTAACGCGTCCCTGGTTAAGGAAATCATTGACGTAGCGGCTACCAAACGCCGTAGAGATGGTCTGATTGATATCCGACAATGCCACACCCATCGCCTCTGCTTTTGTCGCGTTGACGTGGATACGAAACATCGGCGTATCTTCCAGCCCATTTGGGCGCACTCCGTTAACTTCATCGGGTGACTGGCTGGCCAAAGCCAGGAGCTGGTTGCGGGCCTGCATCATTTTTTCATGCCCAAGGTTGCCGTTATCCAGCAACTCCATATCAAAACCTGAAGCGGTGCCCAATTCCGCGACTGCGGGTAAATTGAACGGATAAACGACGGCATTATTAATGGTGCTTAAAGCCATCATTGCCCGGCGAATGATGGCGGTAACCGAGTTTTCTTCGCCAACACGTTCTGACCACGGTTTCAGGCTGATAAACGCCAGACCGTTATTTTGCCCCTGTCCGCTGAAGCCAAATCCGCCAACGGTAAAAACAGACGCGACATTTTTCTGTTCTTTTGTCAGATAGTAATCCGTTATTTCCCCAAGCACTTTGCTGGTATTTACCATCGTTGAACCGGAAGGTAATTGCGCCGTGGTCATGAATACGCCCTGATCTTCTTCAGGCAAAAAGGAGGTAGGAGTACGGAGAAACAGTACCATCATGCCAGCACCAATCACTAAATAGACCACCATATAACGGCCGGTGCAACGTAACAGCCTACGGGTGCTGTCCGTGTAGTGATGGGTGCATTTCTCCATGAAGTGATTGAAACGGGTAAACAGAAAATGGGTGTTTTCTTTTTCTCCCTCGTGGGATTTTAACAGCATGGCGCAGAGTGCGGGCGTCAGGCTCATCGCCACGAACACCGACAGCAGCATGGAGGAAATTAAGGTGATGGAAAACTGACGGAAAATCTCACCCGTTGCCCCGCTCATAAATGCCATTGGCATAAACACGGCGGATAAGACGACGGCAATACCGACCAGTGCTCTCTGGAGCTGACCCATCGCTTTATGCGTCGCCGCTTTTGGTGACAAGTGCTCTTCGGCAATAATACGTTCTACGTTCTCAACCACCACGATGGCATCATCAACTAACAATCCTATTGCCAGCACCATGCCAAACATCGTGAGCGTATTGATCGAAAAACCGGCGACGTCGAGTATTGCAAAGGTTCCGAGAATAACAACCGGAACCGCGATAGTGGGGATAAGCGTCGCGCGGAAACTTTGCAAAAACAGGTACATGACGAGGAATACCAGGATGATTGCCTCGATCAATGTATGAAACACACCCTGAATTGAGATCTCGATAAAGGGGGTAGTGTCATAGGGATAAACGGTTTTCATGCTGGCCGGAAACCAGGCTGATAATCTGTTCAACTCTTGTTTAACGGCCTGGGAGGTTTCCAGGGCATTGGCGCCTGCGGCAAGTTTAATCGCAATCCCGGCGGCGGGTTTTCCGTTGTAACGTGCCACCGTGGCATAATTTTCCGCACCCAGCTCAATGCGTGCGACGTCGCGCAGCAGAACCTGGGAGCCATCCTGCTGAACCTTAAGGAAGATCTTGCCGAATTCATCGGTAGTTTGCAGGCGTGTCTGAACAATGATCGACGCATTTAACTGCTGGTCGGCTGATTGCGGCATTCCTCCCAGCTGTCCGCCCGATATCTGGTTATTCTGTACTTTGAGTTGGGTAATAACGTCCTGCGGCGTAAGGTTATATTTGTCGAGCTTTTGCGGATCCAGCCAGATACGCATGGCGTATTGCGAACCGAATAACTGTACGCTCCCGACCCCGGGGGTGCGGCTTAGTGGATCTTTAATATTTGACGCCACATAGTCAGCAATATCATATTGGCTCAGACTGTTATTATCAGAGATAAAACCGGCGACCATTAAGATATTGCTGCTGGATTTATCAACGCTGATCCCTTGCTGCTGGACTTCCTGTGGCAAGGAAGGCATCGCCAGCTGCAGTTTATTCTGTACCTGAACCTGCGCTATATCAGGTGAAGTCCCCGTTTTAAAGGTCAGGATAATCGACGCATTACCGGCCGCATCGCTGGTGGATGACATATACATCAGGCCATCAAGCCCGTTCATATTCTGTTCAATCACCTGAGTCACCGAGTCTTCAACGGTCTTGGCGTCTGCACCGGGGTAGGCTGCGCTAATGGTAATTGTGGGGGGAGCAATTTGCGGATATTGCGCGATGGGTAAGTTCATTATCGCGATACCGCCGGTAAACATCATGATAATAGCGAGCACCCAGGCGAAAACCGGGCGCTCAATAAAAAAGTTAGCCATGAAGAAGGTGTCCTTAATACCTGAAATATTACTGTTCAGTTACCGTGTCAGGTGTGTTTGGTTTTGCTGCGAGGATTTTGGCTTTAATTCCCGGACGGATTCTTTGTAATCCGGATACAATGACCCGATCGCCAGGATGTAATCCCGTAGTCACCAACCATTGATTGCCTACAGCCTTCACCGCATTTATTTCGCGTAGTTGCACCACGTTTTCTTGATCGAGGATTAACGCTGTGGCCTTTCCCTGCGCGTTATGCGTAATCCCTTGCTGTGGAACCATTAAAACATTCTGTTGGCTGCCCTCATCCAGCAATGCTGTGACGTACATACCGGGTAAAATTTCACCCTCAGGATTGGGGAACACGGCGCGCAAGGTCACGGAGCCGGTAGTCTCATCGACGGCAGGATCGGAAAACTCAAGCGTGCCGGTATAGCGATAGGGCTTGCCATTTTCCAGCATCAGCTCAACCGGAATTTTGCCCTTTTGCTGGGCAATTTTCCCACTGGCTTTTTCTTCTTTCAGGCGTAAGAAGTCTTGTACTGACTGCGTTAAATCAACATAAATTGGATCCAGTCTTTGCACGGTAACCAGCGCGTTTCCCTGATTCGCGGTGACCAGAGCACCCACGGTTACGGAGGATTTACCGCTGATGCCCTCAATCGGCGAGGTGACATTGGCGTAACGCAGGTTGATGGTGGCCTGCTCAAGATCCGCTTTGGCGACGGCGACATTGGCTTCTGCTTCATTAAGCTGCGAGCGCGTCGTGTCGTAGTCCTGGCGGCTGACGTAATTGGACTTTATTAATGCTGACTGCCGATTTAATGTCAGTCGCACATTATTGGCCGTCGCCTGTGCCTTTGCCAGTGCGCCTCTGGCTGCATCCAGCCTGGCCTGCAACGGGGCGGGATCAATTTGATACAGTGACTCTCCTTTGCTGACTTTGTCACCTTCAATAAAATTACGTTTGATGATGATCCCCCCAACCTGAGGGCGGATTTCGGCGATCTCAAATGAAACCGCGCGGCCAGGAAGCTCGCTTTTAATATTCACTGAGGAAGGCGCTAAGGTAACAACGCCGACCTCGGGCTCCATGGCGGTTTTTACTGCAGGTTTATTATCGCAGGCGGTAATAATGACGCTGCTAAAAAATAATGGTATCAACAGTAAGCATTTTCTGTTCATAGTAATCCCTGAAGAATTCGTAAGCACAAATGTTTTTTATGGCATGCAGGGTGGGGGAGTTATCGGTAAATAACAGAAGATGGTCAGGCATGAGAAAAGTAACGCCCATTTTTGCGCTAAAAGTTAGCGGTTAAATTATATGCAGCAGAAATAATGAATATTTAGCGAAGGATCACATGGAGCACGATGACGCAATAAGCGAAACGCGGAGTGATTAAAATGCGTGTTGGCAAACACTCGACTCCGGAGTCTATTCGCATCATCGTACTACAGGGATTATTTCACTAGCTCTGGCGTAACCTCGGTTACGGTACTTGCGGAGTAGGGCATTCCCCACATCGGTCCGGGCCAGAACGCGCCATAACCGTAATCCCACATATTATAGGTCGTGTTTACGGACTCAGTTAAATGCCAAACCTGAATGCCTTGTAAATCAACTTTAACAAAGTTGTACGGGATTTTGTTGATGAATCCTTGTTCATCTCCTTGAATTGTCCCTAAAATAGTCACGAAGTGGTTTCTGTAATTTACCGGGTCGAGAAAACCCTTCTGTTGGGCAAGAATACGTCCCTGATAGCTGGCGTCTATTTGTGGTTTAGCGTCGTTGTTCAGCGGCAGAACGGCGATTTCCAGTAACGTATCCGTTTTGGTGTTAATTACATTGATGACTTTACCCCCAAATCGGGCCTGCTGGCCTGTATATAACCCCGGTTGGTTATGCACGGAGATAAAGTTCTTTTGTATATCTGGTTGATTATTACCTTTGATATTTTCAGGAATTGAAGCACATGATGCCAGAGTGAAAGCAAGGGCAATAATCAGCAACCCTTTTTGTTTTTTCATTTTACTTTCCTGCTAAAAAAGACAGGCCTATAGTAAACCTTTACTCATTAATGTCAGCAGGCGTGAGGCTGATTATCTAAAATTAATATAATTGTAGCTTATGGTAATAACAGACAGTATTTTAGCGGGTCGCAGGGAGAGTGGATGACGGTCAACAACTGTGAGGTGCTGATGATACCACAAGGTTATTACACGGTGGCGACCATGGCAGGATAATCACGTTAGGGGCGTTTGAACTCAGTCATCATCACGTTCTGCGGATTTAAGTCAGGAACGTGTCAACGCTATTCAGGGCGGGTCATGCTAATAATAAAAGCCGCTTTTGCGGCTTTTATTATTAGATGGCAGGTGGATTATTCGCTGACTTTTTTCTCAACGGAGGTTGCACCTTCTTTGGTCTTATTCCAGCCTTTCTCGGTAACTTCTTTTGTTGCATTCCAACCTTTTTCAGCGCCTTCCTTGGTTGTATTCCAGGCTTTTTGTGAGCCCTCACTCACCTTGCTGCTCAGGTCATCTTGCTTACCTTCAGCAGTATGTTTTGCTTTTAATTTTTGCTCTTCGCCCTGATTCTGCGCCTGATGCAGTTTTTCTTTTGCAGTATTCGCGTTTTCGTGCGCGGCAGCGACATCATTATCGGTTGCGTGTGTTGTTGCGGCAATAACAGGAGAAGCCAGCAGAATTGCAGATAATGCGATAATTGTCTTTTTCATAATATCCTCGCTTAGCGTTATAAGTTATTAGCGTGATGAAGCATGACATACAAACGAAGCGCTGACTTTAGGAAAAAACTGTAAGTGCTGCTAACGTTATTTATCCATTTTGTGCAGCTTTGAGCAATTAATACGGTTATTTTTATGGCGGGTATTGTTTTTTTGCGCGAAAGGGAAGGTGTAAAAATCGTAGTGATAATGTTGATATGAAAAGTTTTATCTGTTTGATTTTTATGTGATTGATTGGGGCGTTATAGGCTGGTCGTTCGTTTCCGAAGGTGAGCGTTTCTATCAAATAATTCACTCTCTTGATTTTTCCGGCCTGTAGACCATGCTTATTTCATACGGGCATAAACAATAACGTCGTTTATCGCAAAAGTGATACCGATAGAGGGCTTTTGGTATGTCCAATGATGTGCCTTTAACAATAAGAGAGCACCATGCTTGAACTCCGTCCTAATTGCGAATGCTGTGATAAAGATCTGCCACCTGAATCAAAAGGGGCCTACATCTGTTCATTCGAATGCACATTTTGTGTAGATTGCGTGACCCAACGACTTAATGGCCAGTGCCCGAACTGCGGAGGGGAGCTGGTGCGACGTCCAATACGCCCCGAAGCATCCCTCCTGCGGCACCCTGCATCCACTCAGCGTCACTATCAACAATAGAGATGCAAACTATGTTCGCTCGTTGCTTGTAACGGTCTCCGTGATCCTGCTAGCCGTCCGCTTAGTGCCAACAGCGGACATTTGTTATTCCCGCGAGATAATCGCCTTTCGCCACAGGCATATCCCATAAGCAGCCAAGTCGTAAATCCCACTCTGCAGAACTGAACTTCAGCTGACCACTTTCAGGAGTTGGTGTGATCTCACTGAAGAAAACCTTTTTTTTCAACCATAAGATCAACCCTGCAATAATCAAAGTCAGTAGCAAGTTTTTTCTGAAGCTTCAATAAGTTCGTCTAAAGAACGGGGATGTTTAATACTGTAAGGAGCGTTACGGTATTCGAGTGTAAACGACAGGGCGTCCGCATGAGTGCTTGTTTTTTATCCACTGATGTAGATCCTGCGATCAGAACCCGCTTTAAAAGAGCCGGATTCATCATGCAGCGCTTCTGCTTAATCGGTATGCTGATTTTAGTATCTTCCTCGCGCATCATATTGAGTGCCATGTGTCGTAAACCCGCCAAGTTTTCCGCTGCGTTTTCGCGGTAAATTTGGCAGGCTTCTGCCTTTAGGCTGACATCCATGATCCAGTGCATCGACTCACTCCCTAAGGCTTGCCGCTGTGGTGTAAACGCAGCGTGTATCGCCTCGGACAGCAAGGGTTGCTTGCCCTTTACGGGGGCTTGTTGAATAAGTCACTTTTGATGAGATGATTGTTCAACAATAAAGTATAAATTTAGATTAAATCAAAAATTTGGGGACGTTCTCAAGCCACCAGACGATGTCAAACTCACTAAAATTCGATTCATTCAATAAGCTGGCTTTCATACTAATTAAATGATTTGCTTATTGAATTATAAAGTGGTAGATATGTTGGTTGATTTAATGTGGTTTTCACTTTGTTAAGATATTTTCATTACATAGGAACGGTTATGGAATTTATTGCTTGGACTCTTGTTGTAGTTGGTTTATGTCTTCTTGTGGTTGGTACTATTCAATCCAGACGTCACCATGCTTTAGTTAAGACTAATATAAGAGAGGCGGTTAAAACAAGTAATGGCGATGCTCCTATGTGCTCAGGATATATTATTTTTTTAATCGGCCTTATTATTTTAGTTGTTGGATGAATAATTTAATTATTACTGATAATGAAAACAAAACGAAGATATATTTGCTCCTCCGGATATTACGGGTCAGAAAAGTAGAAGATTGAGACGATTTATTACGTTCCTCAACGTCCGCTCTTCGCTCTCAGCAGACCTTCCGCGTCAGGAATGTGACTGCAGTGTGCCAGAAGCGGACGTTGTTTTTGATAGCTATTAAGCTATGAATCACTGTTAATCTGTAAATGATAAAATGTTTTAGATTGCATCTTACTATTTCTTATATCTGATTGGTAATCATATCAATTAAAGAATGATTTTTGCCAGGGCAAAACCGATTGGGACTGCAACTAATATAGAGATGCAGCCCGGTAAAAAGAATGGATGATTAATTATCTTAGAACCATTCCACCGTTTACTTAAAAATGAGCCAGTATCATCAGTTGCAGTTGCAATTGCAAATGCAGTTGTTGGGTAAATGTTAGTGAGATAAAGTGCACTAACAGCGACGAAACTGGCCAAAATGGCATCAACGCTAATACCAATAGAGGCGGCAATAGGCATCAATAAAGCACATGTTGCGCCCTGACTGAATAACATTGCGCTGGTACAGAAAAAAACTACCGCCAGTAGTCCCGGGTACATACGTAACATATCACTGGCTTGTATTTTTATCTCATCGATATGTGCGCCAATAAGTGTACTGCTTAACCACACAATACCTAATACCACAACCAGTGATTCAGCACCAGATTTAAATATAGGTGTATTCTTCAGTTCTTTCATATCAAGTTTACAGATAAAAATAATTAACGTAGAAACAACAAACATGGTAATGATTATTAGATCACGAGAATTAATTGCATGCCCAATAACCGATTTAAACAGCAACATACAAACTACAAATATAACGCCCATCAAAAAAATCACTACCGAAGATTTAGCCCTTGCGGGAACTTCATTTTTGATATGTTTATTTATAACAATTTTATTTTCTTGCATAACCTTTTTACAAATGGGATCATCAGCCAAATTTTCACCTTGTCTGCTGGCGATAAAAGCTGCAACCAGCATAGCAAAAAAAGCCGTGGGGAAAACAATCAACATAGCATCACCAAAACTGACTCCCATTACCTCAACAGTACCATACATAATTGCTGTAGCTGCGGAGATTGGTGAGGCTGTAATTCCTAACTGTGAGGCAACAACAGCAGAACTTAATGGTTGGCTGGGCCTAATACCGTTATCTTTTGCAACTTCCTGAATCACATTCATGACTGACATAGCGGTATATCCCGTACCAGAAAGTACCGTCAGGATAAAGGTCACTGTTGGCGCAAGAATATTAAGATAACCTGGATTATTACGTAATAATTTCTCTGTTAGAGTTACTAAATAATCCATTCCGCCAGCCTGTTGCATTGCAGAGAGCGCTACAATGGTGGACAGAATAATGAGCATGACGTCGACAGGCGGAGTCCCCACCGGAACATCAAAAATAAAAACTGAAATTGCCAATCCAACCCCACCAGCAAACCCTACTCCAATCCCCCCCCAACGGGCGGCAAGCATGATAGTCCCCAGCAATAAAACGACATGAAACATTACCATATAATTATCCTTTTTTTATTTTTATTTCACGCAAAGTGGATGCAAAGGTAATGAATTTTTACATTCATTACCTCAAGTCAAAACTAATTATTTATTAAATCGGATGACTACAAAATATTCATTTCTTTTTGATACCGCTTAATCACTGCTGTACTTTTTTGTGGGTCAGTCATATTCATTGGATCAAGCAAGTAATCTGCCTGTTCTGGCGTTAACAGATTTTCTGCTAAAACGACCTGCTTTACACTGGTCTGCTGCTGAAATGCGGTTTTGGCAATTCTAGATCCTACCTGATAGCCAAATAATGTGGAGATGATAGTCGCAAGCGCTGTACTTTCCTCTGCATAACGGGCGCTCACTTTTTCGTTGATCGCAATATCCTTCAGGCACTTATCAATAAATAACGGTATCCCTTTACTTAATAATGAGCAGGATTCAAAGAGAGCTTTCAACAACACAGGTTCCCACACGTTCAGATCAAGCTCACCGCCCTCCACAGCCATCGTCACAGTTACGTCATTACCAATCACCTGATACGCAATTTGATTTATCAATTCAGGTATTACAGGATTAATTTTTCCCGGCATAATTGAAGAGCCCGGTTGGACAGCAGGGACAATAATTTCATTAAACCCCGCTCTTGGTCCTGAACCTTGTATACGAAAATCGGTAGCCATTTTGGAGAGAAACGCAGCTATTTTTTTTAGCTGTGCGGAAAATTCAATATAAAAATCACCGTGCTGAAGACCGTCAAAGAAATCCGATTCTGGCGTGTATTTATCCCCAGTAATGATTTCCAGCCACTGATAAACTGCCGGGATATATCCTTCGTGAGTTGACAGACCTGTGCCTATAGCTGTCGCGCCCAATGGTAAAAACAATGCTTCTTCGCTTACTTCAGCCATTTTTGCTCTAAGTTTGCTGACCTGCGTGCGATAAGCGCCAAACTGCTGGCCAAACGTCATCGGTACTGCATCTTGTAAGCAGGTTCTCCCCAACTTCACCTTGTCAGAAAACAGAAAACTTTTTTCTGACAACACCGCTTCAAGTTCTTCTAATCGAATTAACAATTGATTTATATTCATACGGCTGGTCATTTTCATCGCCGCAGGGATGACGTCATTCGTTGACTGCCCCATGTTAACATGGGTATTTGGGTGAATCTCATCATATCCGCGTTTGCCTGTGATTAGCTCACTTGCCCGGTTTGCGACTACTTCATTCATGTTCATATTGGTTGAAGTGCCGCCTCCCCCCTGAAAAATATCAATAGGAAAATGGGCATCAAAATCGCCGGCCATTACCTCTTTCAACGCAGTAACGATGGCTGACGCTTTCTGTTCATCCAGCGCACCAATTTGTCTGTTAGCCTCTGCTGCCGCTTGCTTGATAGCGGCGATAGACCATAAAAAGTGTGGTATTTCTCCTGCTGTTTTTCCTGACACGGAGAAATTCAGCACCGCACGTTGTGTTTGAATACCATAGTAGGCCTCATCTGGCACCATTAAAGTTCCTAATAGATCTTTTTCTTCACGCATATCTGTTTCTCTTGTGTATTAAGGTTGCCTATACATTAATTTAGCGATGTAACAGATAGTTTGAAGTAGCTCAAAGAAAAAATACCATTTAAAAGTTAAATATATACTATTAAAAAATTTAATAATAAAGGGTGAAAATGAAGGATATTAACTTTGATTTTAAGCAATTGCAGGCATTTTTAACCGTGATAGACACTGGCTCATTTACAGCCGCAGCGAGGAAACTGAATGTGACTCAGTCATCAATTTCGCAGCAGGTTGCAAACCTGGAGCTCGGATTAAATACTGCTCTAGTCAACCGTTCACAGCGACCAATCCAGATGACGATAGCTGGACAAGCACTCTACCCGTTAGGAAAAAAAATTATTGATAACGGTGTCCACCTGCAAGAACGTATCAATGCAATAAGCGACGGACATATTTCAAATCTGAAAATTGGGTTTGTGGATTCAATTAGTAAAACCGTTGGCCTGGATATCCTGAAATTCCTGCAACCACAGGTGAAGCATATTTTTCAGGTGACTGGTACAGCATCCGGATTACTCCAGGCACTTAATAATGGGAGTATTAATCTTGCTGTAACCATGCTGTATACTGAAATGCCACCCAATGTTAGAATGTATCCTTTGATTGAGGAAGAGTTTCTATGTATTTGCCCCAAATCTTGGCCGGAAACAGAGCTGGAAGAATTATGTAAACAGCGGAACTACATTGCTTATACCCAAAATACGCCAACGGGAATCCAGACACTTAACTGGCTGAAATGGCAAAACTTTTCTCCTACCATTCAGTTTGAAATGGACAATGCTGATGAAATATTGAAACTAATATCCTGTGGTTACGGGTGGACGTTAACGACACCGTTGTTCATTACTACTATTCCTGCTTTTTCTAACTTGCTGAAGATTATCCGGATCAAAAAGCGTAAAGAGCGTCGTAAAATTGTTCTGCTGTGCAAGAATGATGAGTTCTCAGTTTTTTATAAAAACCTGGCCTTTGAGATTCGTTCGATATTGGAAACGAAACTGGAGCAGGAGTTTTACAACCAACTGGATTTGGATGATAATTTGCCATCATAGATATGCACACGAACATAACAGTTCTCAAATCCAATGTCCGCTCCTCGCTCATAGCGGACCTTCAGCTCAGGTAACTTGTCCACTTCGTGCCAGAAGTGGACATCTAAGCCGTTTCAGAGAGTTAAGTGCAGGGGAAGCCTTCAAGTATGTTAATTATCAAATCGAGTGGGAAGATGATTTCTTTAGTTTGTTTGAGCTCTTCTAAGCTCCACCAGTAGTGCTCGCGAATGACTTCTTTTTCGTTGTTACTCCAACCTGATCGGTCAATATCTGGTTTTTCTGCAGTAATAATAAAGAAATGTTCTTCAGCGAGAACGTTCTCACCACTTGGCAACATCATAGGAAAGGTTCTGGAGGCTATTTGTGGTCCCGCCGTTTTTCTTATCAGGCCCGTTTCTTCAAATAATTCACGTAGCGCCGCCTGCTCAAAAGACTCGTTGTGCTCAAGTCCTCCCCCTGGCGTTGCCCAGTAAGTTTTTCCATCCAGAGCATCATCTTTATGGCAGAACCTAAAGAGCAGAACGTGATTTTCAGGTGAAAGAACTATCAATCGAGAGGATGGACGAGTACGCATTTATTCCCTCTTAAATAAAATTTAAACCCTCATTGCGGATTTTCATATAAACATAAATTGCAGTCTGCAAGCGCGCATAGAGAATGTATTTTCTTGCCACGATGGCCGATTCAGGCAGAGTGATTCACCATTACGCGTAGTTGCTGTTTTATCAGCGTACTATCCTGGAAAGGATAAAATCCACACGCTCCTCAACCGAAACGCATGGCAATTCAATCAACTGATAATCATACATACGGTATGTTTGCACCATTGCGTGATATGTCGCGACGGCGACATCGAAAGATTGCTTGCGCTCGGTATCCTGTACATATATGTCACGCCAGGGGGGGGCAATAAATACTGTTCGGTTATAGCGAAATCTCTCGATGGCGTTTTCCAGATGCTTCGGTATGGTAAGCTCTGAAAGACGTAAATAACCTACAACATCAGGAACACCACGGTCGAAGAAGCAGGGTCTTGTTTGCCCTTCTGCTTCGTGCCATGAACGCATTTCCCAGGATAGCATGAGCTCTGCGAACGCAGTTTGATTGGCCCATGGCAATGCATCACCGCCGATGTTAACCTGGTCTTGTATAACACCTCGTCCAGCTTCTTTAGAACACCAAACACCTCTTTTTTTAAGGGTATCAATTATCGTGCTTTTGCCTGACCCTGGGCCACCTGTAAGAATGAAACGATGTTGAAAAGATGAAGACATTGAACCCTCCTGAACATTTATAGTCGCGATGAAGTAGCAATTCTTCTGGCGTATTTTCCCGTGTCGGCAGATTACTTGTTGATGGTTTGACTAACTACATTTTATCCTGGCTTGCATATCCGCTACTCGTTCTGACAGGACGTTCTAAAACTGTGCTAGCAATACGACTGATAGGTGGGCAGGATTTCACCATTCGATGGAATCTGAGGACGCTGCCAATGCAGATGATCAAACGTTCCCCCAACTAAACGCTGCACTTCGCTCTCTGGTCTTACCCACCAATAGTGGGCATGCGGCTAAGTGAGCGTCTTCGAAGGACATGACTGTTCCTGCAAAAATATCTGGCCTGAATATAAACTACTCGATATTCTGAAATGCTTTGTATTTTTTGTGAACAGGAAAAAGTATGCTTAGTACATTACCCGATTTACACAGAAGTTTTGCAGAGCAACTCAAGCTTAAATTCCAGTCTGATTCGCGAATTCATTCCCTTCTCGCTGGCGGTTCGATTATCCATGGCGGATTTGATAAATACTCCGATCTGGATTTTGTCGTTGTTGTAGACCCTCTCCACTATGACGAAATCATGGCTCAGCGTATTGTGTTCGCCGGAACACTGGGTCACCTGCTCCATGCTTTCACCGGGGAACATGTGGGAGAGCCTCGTCTGCTTATCTGCCTGTATGGTCCCGAACTCCTTCATGTCGATCTGAAATTCGTCACCCTGGAAATGCTCACTAAACGCGTTGAGGAGCCAGCAGTGTTATTTACCCGTGATAGCACTGCTCTGGAGCGCCAACTGGCAAAATTTAGTGCTCAGTGGCCCAACATGACGCCGGAGTGGTTTGAGTCCCGAGCCTGGATCTGGCTTCATTATGCAGTGGTTAAGCTGGGAAGAGGCGAACTCTTTGAAGCGATAGGCATGCTGGCATTCTTCCGCGAGCAAGTGCTGGGACCTATGCTGTACCGTCGTGCCAATCTACCGCAACGTGGGGTTCGCCGCATCGAATTCCTCAGCATTGATCCTGATGACTTGCTGACTTCCACGCTGGCAACGCACGATCGTGATTCCGTCAGCATGGCCATCAGAAAGGCTGTTGATGCTTATATCACGCTGCGGGCTGATGCGTTGCCGGAAAATATCGCAGACGATGCGGCACGTTGGGCTGTTCTTGCCATGCTCGAAGCCAGAACCTGACCTTAAAAGGTTTGGTCTGTTCCGCACTCATGTTCAGACGATGTTTGCTAAAAAATGGTCGTCTGAATTTCGGTTGTGAGGTTCTTCCTGAGTGCTTAGATTCATTTTCAATCTATCGAGAGGATATGAATATGAACTTTGCAGAACGCCACTATCAGCATGAGCCTCTTCTTATCGCCAACGTCTGGGATGCCGCCAGTGCTGTCGCAGCGCAAAAAGCAGGCTACCAGGTTCTGGGAACGTCCAGTGCAGCTATAGCGTCCACATTGGGATATGACGATGGGCAGGGAATTCCGTTTGATGAGTTATTTTATATGGTCACCCGGATCCGGGCTGTCAGCAACCTGCCATTGAGCGTTGACATGGAAGCAGGGTATGGTGATTCAGCCGAAGAGATAGCAGCCAATCTCAGGCGCCTTGCTCAGACAGGCGTCGCAGGCGTTAACCTCGAAGACAGCCGAGTCATAAACGGGGTTCGTCAGCTTGACGATGTCTCTGATTTTTCCCGTAACCTGAGAACAGTGTGCGATACGCTGAGAAGCGAAAATTACAGCCTGTTTATGAATATCCGGACTGATACTTACCTGCTCGGGCATGAAGACGCGTTGCAGGAGACGATATCACGGGGTCAACGCTATAAAGCTGCAGGTGCTGACGGCCTTTTTGTTCCCTGCCTGACGTCAGAGAAAGACATCAGCCTCATTGCAGAGGCAATGGGATTGCCTCTGAATGTCATGTGTATGCCCGATCTTCCCTCATTCGACAGGCTGAAACGGGCCGGGGTAAGCCGCATTTCAATGGGCAATTTTGTTCATTCGGCCATGCAGTCAACGCTGACTGATGTCATGCATGCGATCCGAACTCGTCAGACGTTTGAAGGACTTTTTGGTGATGAAAATAACCGATAAGAATTTGTGTGATATCTGGTATCAGGCATTACTTGAACGAGCTCCAGAATATACTGGCGTGTTTTTTGTTGGCGTCAAAACCACTGGCGTATTCTGTATTTCTGTATGCCGGGCACGAAAGCCCAAACGCGAAAATGTCGAATTTTATAAAGATGCTAAATCGGCCCTGGCGGCCGGGTTTCGTCCCTGTAAAGTCTGCAGACCCGCAGAAAATGCGCACAGCGCGCCATTATTTGTTGAACAGGCGCTTGCGCTTGTCAGGCGCGATATAAAATCCCGTGTAGCTGACGCGCAGCTTCGCCAGCATGGCATCAGCCCGGAGCGGGTAAGACGCTGGTTCCTGCAACACCATGGCATCACTTTTCAGGCTTTCCAGCGAATGCAGCGGGTGAATATTGCCCTGCAGGAGCTGAAAAGCGGACGAGCGGCGACTGACGTTGCGCTGGACAATGGCTATGAATCCTTGAGCGGCTTTGGTTATACCTACAAGCGTCTTACTGGCGCAGCGCCGACTCAGGCAATCCAGGTGATTGTCATTCACCGGTTTACCACTATGCTTGGACCGATGTTTGTCTGTGCTACAGAGAGGGGGGTCTGTCTGCTGGAGTTTACCGATCGCCGGATGTTAGAAACAGAATTTCGCGATATCCAGCGTTTATTTAACGCCAGAATTGTCACCGGAGAAAACAGCCATACCCGGCAGACAGTAAAAGAAATCAGCGAGTATTTTGCCGGAACTCGCCGACAGTTTGAGCTCTCTGTCGATACTCCGGGCAGTGATTTTCAACAATCTGTCTGGCATGAGCTGCGTGCAGTTCCATATGGCCAGACCTCACACTATCAGGCGATTTCAATTCGGCTTAATAAGCCCAATGCTGTGCGCGCCGTCGCTGCAGCTAATGGCGCAAACCGAATTGCGATAGTGATCCCTTGTCACCGGATAATTGGAAAAGATGGCAAAATGACTGGTTATGGTGGTGGTATTTCGCGCAAAGAATGGCTCATTGAGCATGAGAGAAACAACGCTTAATGGCTTGATGTTCTATGCAGCCGGAAAATTTCAGCTCTGTATAAGTGCCTTGAGTTTGTAATCTATGAAGTTTTTCGCAAGTAAAGGTTAGTATATCGTTCAAAACTGACCATGCCTTCTTTTTCTTGGGGCTTAGCTTTAAGGATCTCGTTGTTAGTGAGGGGGCGTGTGATACGCGCCATGTCTGGAATCTTTCCATAGTTAGTACACGTTTAATGGACCACAATATAGCGTGTACCTAAACGTGTACCAATTTTCTCTGGATTTAGCCGGATTCCCTCGGGCAACAACAGACACAAAAAAGCCCGCAGGGCTTGCGCCGTGCGGGCTCTTAGGACTTCATCGGATGACTCTGGTAATCACCGATGGAGAATTTTGGTGGAGCTGGCGGGAGTTGAACCCGCGTCCGAAATTCCTACATCCTCGGTACTACATGCTTAGTTCGTCTTTACATTCGCCTGGCACCTGCGGACGGACACGCCACTACCAGACTAGCCTGATTAGTTTTAACGCTTCAACCCCAGGCAGGGCATCCACGCGATCTCTTTTGGGTTTGACCTCTCTTTGATCCCCGTCTTAAGAGCGGAAGCTAGGGAGAGAGGGCTCAGAGCAGGTTATTAAGCTGCTAAAGCGTAGTTTTCGTCGTTTGCGACTATTTTTTTGCGGCTTTTTACGAGGCCAACCGCCCCTCGGCATGCACCTTGGGTTTCGCGAATCCCGTCGAATCCAGAATCAGCCCCAATGTGTTAGAGCAAGTATAACAGACTTGTGACACGCGTGACCAGCCCCCGCAACCCCTTATCCTCAAGGATTTACCGCTCGCGCAGCGCTTCTTTAGCCCGATTAAATGGTTTGATTAAATAGTCGGCGATGGTTTTTTCACCTGTTTTTATATCCACTGTGGCAATCATGCCCGGTACGATGGAGAAATGGCGTCCCAGTTTGTTCTCCAGGTAGTCCTGATGGGTACGGATAAACACGCGGTAGTAGAAGATTTCCGGTTTCGCTTTATCCTGGATGGTGTCCGGAGAGATGGTTTCAACTACGCCTTCCAGACCGCCATAAATGGCGTAGTCATAAGCGGTTATCTTGACCAGCGCTCGCTGGCCTGGGTGAATAAATGCGATATCACGTGGCGACAGACGGGTTTCAATGAGTAGATGATCGTCTATTGGCACTATTTCCATCATTTCGCCATTGGGTGGGATAACCCCACCAATGGTGGTGACCTGGATATTTTTCACAATACCGCGCATGGGCGCGCGCACTGTCAGCCGGGTGACGGAATCCTCACGTCCTTTCAAAATAGCTGCCAGCATATCCACTTCGGCGTTGGCTTTAGACAGCGCCTCACGCGCCTGCACGAAGTATTGGGAACGCAGGTCGGTAATTTTTAATCCCAGGTCGCTTTTTTGTCGTTGCAGGCGCAGCACTTCTACATGGCTGGCGGCGCCGCTTTTCTCCAGACGCTGGGTAATGGCCAGCTCTTTGTTAACTGAGACCAGCGCGTCCTGCAGTTCCGCCATAGAATCAGCAAGCTGCGCGCGGCGGCTTTTATACAGACGCGTTTCGGAGGCGACGAGATCAGGCCAGGCGCGCAGTGAATCGGGAAAGGTCAGCGGCAGATCGTTAACTTCAGCATTAAGCCGCGCGCTGGAAGCCAGCGAGGCGCGATAGCGGGCGGCGCTTTCCCCAACGTTGGACTCAGACCGGGTAGGATCGAGGCGTGCCACGATTTGATTGGCCTGCACCTTATCGCCCTCGCGTACCGTCAGCTCGGCGAGGATCCCGCCATCCAGCGACTGCAATACCTGCTCACGTGAGCTGGGGATCACTTTCCCGCTGCCGGTTGAGACTTCATCCAGTTTACCGAAATACGCCCAGATACCCAGCACAGCAAACAACAGCGTGCTGAGCAGAATAATGCGGCTGGCCCCGGAAAAACGGTGTTCGCGGCGGATATCGAGATCGTCCATGGCGGCGTCATGCGGATTGGTTTTCATTTTTCCACTCCCGACCGTGAGTCGGTACAGGTGCCCGACTCGCATTCAACGCCTGCGCTTTCGGGGCATCCATCACCAGTTGACCTTCTTTCAACACCACCACGCGCTCAACCAGCTCCAGAACCGGCACGCGATGGGTGGCGACAATCAATGTGCGGTTGCCCAGCCACAGGTTCAGCCGCTGAATAAACTCCCGCTCGGTATGCTCATCCAGTGAAGCACTGGGTTCGTCGAGTAGTACGATATTGGGCGAGCGCAGCAGCATTCTTGCCAGCAAAATCGACTGCCTCTGTCCCCCGGACAGACCGTTGCCGCCCTCCATAATCGGATGCGCCAGCCCTTTGGCGAGTTGTTTAACAAAAGCCGCTGCGCCGCTGACCTCCAGCGCTTCGAATATCTGCGCGTCGCTGGCATGCGGCGCGCCGAGAGTCAGGTTCTCACGCAGGGTGCCGAAAAACAGGCGCGCATTCTGGCTGAGAAAACCGATGTTGCGGCGTAAATCGGCCATATCGATTTGCGCCAGGCTCAGGTTATCGAGTCGGACCTCGCCCTGAATAATCTCCACGCCGCCCGCCATGGCCTGCAGCAGCGTTGATTTCCCCGCGCCGTTACGACCGAGGATCGCTATTCGTTCCCCGGGCATGATCTCCAGACGGGAGATACGCAGCGGAACGCGCTGATCGTCGCTGTGGTAGCGAAAGTGCGCGTTTTCAAAGAGATAATGACCGTGAAGAATCTCCTGATGTACCCGATCTTCATCGTATTGCGTTTCGGTGGGGAGCTGCATGATGCTGTCCAACCCCATCTTCGCTGCTTTAACCTGCTGCCAGCGGGCCAGCACGCCGCATAGGTTAGCCATTGGGGCAATCATTCTGGAACCGAGCATGGAGGCGGCCACCACGGCCCCGGTGGTCATCGTGCCTTCAATGACCATCGGCGCGCCGAACATAATAATGGCGGCGTAGACCAGACTCTGTACCGACATGCCCCAGCCAATCAGCCCCTGAGTCAGCTTGCGCGTGCGCAGTCCGGACTCTCCGGTAATGCGGATGTAGCTGTTCCACTGCTGTAAAAAGCGGTTTTCCGCCTGCATCAGCTTGATGTCCTCCAGCCCCTGAACGCTTTCAACCAGTACCGCATTACGCAGGGTGGATTCATGTGCGGCCTGGTTGGCGAGCACAGCCAGCTTCTTCTGTAACAGTAAACCTGGCAGGATCATCAGCAGGGCGGCGACGGGCGCTATCCATGCCAGCGGCGGGGCAATGCAGGCCAGTACCACGATAAACAGAAAGAAAAAAGGCAGATCGACAATAGTCGACATGGTCGAGGAGGTGATCATCTCGCGAACCTGCTCCAGCTCGCGGAGTTGAGAAATAAAGCTCCCCGTCGAGCGAGGTACGGCGCTATTACGCAGCCGCAGGGCATGGCTGAATACCCGATCGGAAATGCGCATATCGGCGCGTTTACCCAGCAGATCCATAATGTGGGTACGTGCTTCGCGCAGCAGAAAGCCAAACAGGACCGCCACCAGAACGCCGGTTGAGAGAACATACAGCGTCGGATATGACTGCGCCGGAATCACCCGATCGTAGACCTGCATCGAAAAGATAATCCCGGAGAGCGACAGAACGTTAATCAGAAAAGCGGCAACCATCACTGGCAGGTAAGGGCGGATATCCTGTAAAACCAGTTCGCGCATCCAGTCGGGTTTAAAGCGAGAAATATAGCGGTCTACCCGACTGTCTTTTAGCGCCGAAAGCGGGCGCAGCGCGGTAATGCTTACGATCTCTGGCACAAGCTCTGCGACCGTCACCCGGTTACGTTGCCCCTCTTCGGCGATGATAAAAACATCCAGTGCATCGTCACCGTTGAAATGCTCTATCACCATGATTTGGCCGTCGCGCAGTTCCGCTACTACCGGTAAACGCCACTGGCTGAACGCCTGCTTTGTGGTGTCCAGCGCGTGAAATGACAGACCCGCCTGGCGCGCCAGTTGTGTCAGCGCGAGGGGGCGGTTTTTCCCTGCAAACCACGGGGCGTTGGCCTGGATTGCGCCGGGCGAGCAGGCAACACGATAGTGGCTGGCAATATACGTCATCGCCTGCGCCCATTGGCTTAGGGGCTGTTCGCCAATGGCCTCTTCCGCATGTGAATCGACGTCGCTCATAGCTGTATCTCCACCGATTGAATGCTGCGGTTATTTAAGGCGAACGCCTGGCGTAGCGATCCGGTATTGTAGAGGCAGTTAAGCTGTAACTGGCGCAGCTGGTTTTGGGTCTGGAGTTCAGCAAAGCGCGCCTGATACACCTCCTGCTCGGCGTTAAGCACATCGAGCAACGGGCGTGAACCAAGATCCAGATACTGCTGTTGATACAGCTCGCGCGTTTGTTCACTCAGTCGCTGCTGGCGTCGCAGAATTTGCAGGGCGGTGGCGAGACTCATAGCCTGGCTGCGGGATTCCAGTAATTTCTGCCGTACCTCAAGCCGGGTTCGTTGAATGGAATACTGGGCTGACTCAACCGCATGACTGGCGGCGTTGCGTCTGGCGGTAAGTCCACCCCCCTGATACAGCGGCATTTCAACTTTTACCCATGCGGAGTACTGGGTTTTGTCGAGTACCTCATGGCTGGGGTATTTGTCGTTGAGATAGTGCTGAACCGACGGCTCCAGAGAAATAGTTGGCGTCATTTGCGCGTTGGCGTAGTCGAGGTTGGCCTGCGCCACATTTGCCTGCGCCCACGCCGCCAGCACGGCAGGAACCAGCTTATCGTCGGGTTTAACGACATCACAACTGCTGTCCAGTTTGCCGGGGAATTCATTGCTGATGCCGTTGAGCGAGTTCCAGCCGAGATAGCTCATCAGAGTTGCCTTGCTGCTGTCGAGATTGGCCTGGTACTGCGCCAGTTGCGAACGAGCGGACTCTATACGCGCATCGGTTTGCACCACGTCTGATAGCGAGGTTGCGCCTTCATCATTGCGTTGCCGGGTCAGTCGGCCAATGCCGTTCAGAGCGGCGAGTTGCTCCTCGGCGGCATCCACCATTTGCTGCCACGTCTGCACCTGGACTATCGCGTTAGCGGTCGCGTGCGCGATGGTATCAATACTGAGTAACACATTAGCCTGCTGCTGCGCGGAACCTGCGGTTTCAGCGCGGACCTGGCTGGCCACTTTGCCGAAGTCATACAGCATTTGTGACACCGAAATAACCAGGGCCGGGCTAAAGCCGTGGTCGGTGTAAGTATTGCTGTAGCCGTTGTTCATTCCGGCAGTTACCTGCGGGTAATATTTCGATTTCGCCACGTCTATCTGCTCATTCTGTGTGAGTAATTTGCCGATAGATTCACGAATGGATGGGTGCCAGCTCACGGCACGACTCACGGCATCGTTCAGCGTCAGAGTACCGGGGGCGGCGGAGCTTAGCGGCAGATCGGCAACGGAGCCGTCAAGGTTTGGAAGCATCTGGCTATTTGCCAACCCTTCCGGCGTAATAATTTGCGGTTCATCCTCGGCATTCACCTGCATGGAACACAGCGTTAATGCCAGCAGTAATGCCACGGGCATGACTTTTCCCATATCTCATCCCTTTCAAATACAACCGTTACGGCAGTTGCTCCGGGCGTCGTGGCGCCCGGAGCTTTATGTATTAACCACCCGTGATGAGATGGTTGTTCTGTAGCAGTTCATTCAGCGTGGTGTTGACGTTCTCCAGGGTGATGAGGTTGGTGGATTGATAAGTTCCACCCGTACCATCGCGGTCGATGGCGATCACGGTGTTGGATCCGTTGGTGGTGACCTGCACGTAGTTTCCAAGCGTTGAGGCCTGATGGTTCCATCCGCTCAGCAGTTCGTGGATATCGATCTTGTCGCCCTGGGCCATAGAGAAATTGGTCCAGTTGTCGCTGTTGTTCCCTCCGGTTGCGTTGTTGGCATTAAGCAGATGATAGATAAGCGTATCGCCGTAGACCGACCCGGTGATCACATCATGTTGTGAGGAGCTTGCCAGCTGCGGATTCATATTGATGGTCAGCGTGGCGGTGTCCGTATGTCCGTTTTGGTCATTAAGCGTATAGGTGAAGGTCTCTTTGGTGGTCATCGATGCCACGGTCGTACCCGGCTTCAGCGTGTAGGTGTATGAGCCATCCAGATTCATGGTCAGTGAACCATAATGGCCCTGAACGGTGGCGCTACTGGTACTGCTGGTCGGATTGAGCGTGGCGGTACTGCCGTTATAGCCATTAACGGTAAGCAGGGTATGGACGGTTGACAGCTGATCGTGGGCGCCTGCCGCATCACTACCATCAAAAATATTGCCATTTACCGTGGTGGTGTTGACGTCAAAGGTATTAAGGTGCCAGGTGGTGCCGGTGACGTTCGGCGTAATGCTGACGTCGCCCACGGCCAGCCCTCCCATCGTTCCTGTGAAGCTGACGCTATAATGACCTGCGGTCAGTTCGGCATTCCCCAGCGAGACCGCGATTGAACTGCCTAACAGACTGATGGCGCTGGCAGGTACCGTACCTGAAAGTGTGTATCCGCCAGGGCCGGTTATCGTCCAGCTCACACCGAGCGTACCGACGGTGATTAGCGTGTTGATATCGAAGTTAAGCGTAGCGTTTTTCAGGACGTCATTTGTCGCGATGTCAAACGAACCTGTCGCGGTTGCCTTGCTCCCCAGTGTCGGAATTGTCGCTGTTCCCAGCGCGCCGCTGCCATATGCAGCCGAGTCCTGAACGGTATTTACCGCCATGATGCTGCTGACGTCATCGACGGCATTCAACGCCTGCGGGGTTGGCGTGATGTTCAGTGAGGCGGTATCCGTATCACCATTCTGCGCGCGAACGGTATAGACGAAGCTGTCCGGGGATTTGATGCTGTCCGCACCAACGCCGTTTTTCAGGGTATAGGTGTAATTTCCTTTTGCATCAATGGATAACGTACCGTAGAGTCCGTTTATGGTGGTGCTTCCCGATGCCGGGACAGCCACGCCGTTGACTTCAGTGATCACCGCATCTGGCGGCACAATATCGTTAGTTAACACATTGCCGGTGGTATTGGCGGTAGTGCTATCTACGGCATAGGTATGATCCTGCGAGATATTGAGCGTGTAACCGGTGAGGGCGCTGATCCCGCTGGCGGTATTCAGTACAAACAGGTATTCACCGCCTGGCAGCGTTACCGTCAACGGCTGTGAATTTCCATTCAGCAGCAGGGTGTTGATCCAGCCTTTTTGCACCCGGTATTGTTCAAACTGCTGGATCGCATCATTGAAGCGGTAGATATAAAGATCGAACGTTGAGGCCAGCGTTACGCCGCCAACGGTCCCTTGAATGGTCATCGTACGGGTTGAGCCATCCTCTACATCAAAGATAATCGGATTGCTCATGTCATCAAGCAGGTTGGCGTTAAGTACGGTACCAACTCCGACGCTTAATACCGTCAGACCGCTTTGTACTGATGACCCATTGTTGACATAGCTGACGCTGGTATCAAAGACCATGGCAGCATTGTTGTCGGCCGCAATAACGGTGGTGGCCGCCGGGGCTGGCCCCAGGTTGATCACCAGATGTGCCGAGCTGCTGTTGCTACCCTGTGTGATGGTATAGGTGAAGCTCTCTTTTTGACCGTAAACCGCGGCGCTGGTGTTAGTTAATTTGTAGCTGTAGCTGCCGTCCTGGTTGATGTGCAGGGTGCCGTACTGACCTGTGATATCGACCCCTCCCGCGCCAACGACGGTGGTTTTCCCGCTGGCATCAGTGACTGATGTTAGTGTTGTTCCGGTTGGCGTAACGTCATCGGCCATCACGTTGCCAGTATTGACGGTCGGCCCGCTGACAACGCCTGCGCTGGTCTGATGAACGTCTACGTCCAGGCTGGTATATGAACCTGTCGCCAGCAGGCTGGTGTTATACGTCAGCACGCGATACTGCCCGCCGGTCAGGCCAGTCAGATTCAGGGTGACGCCGCT
Source organism: Citrobacter sp. TBCS-15 (assembly GCF_005280815.1). Classification (NCBI taxonomy): domain Bacteria; kingdom Pseudomonadati; phylum Pseudomonadota; class Gammaproteobacteria; order Enterobacterales; family Enterobacteriaceae; genus Citrobacter; species Citrobacter sp. TBCS-15. The sequence continues at coordinate 740,441 of NZ_SZWK01000101.1, forward strand.
ACCAGTTAACGTCAGTAGGTTTGCGAAGTCGCCATTTGCAGTGTTGATGAAGGTGCTCCAGGTGCCGAGAGTGGCATCAAAGCGCTGCACCACAATCTCCTGGGTACTGAGCAATGACAGAACAATGCCTGTCGCTGCCGCATCGATCGTAACATTGCCAGAACCGCCGGCGGCAATGGTGAACTGTACCTGTGCGGTGTCATTACCCAGAACGGAGGCGACATTCCCCAAAGCACCTACCAACAGCAGACCGTAGTCAGAGTAGCTTTGTGAGCTGGTGGTTGCGGTGGTCGTCAGAGCGAGGCTGGTGACGTTATCGTTAGCCGAGAGTGGGAGGATTGGGGCGGTAATGGAGAGCGACCCCGACGTATTGCCCGCCGCATCGGTTGCGGTTATGCCCAGCTTCTGCCCTTCAATTTGTTTGGTCGGCAAGGTCAATGACCAGGCGCCGTTGCTTCCTGCCGTCGTGGTGTAGGTACCCGCGCCAGGGATTGTCACCGTCACCGTGCTGTTTGCTTCTGCCTGACCTGTTAGCGAACCGCCATCCGCACTTAGTATGCCGGTTGGCGTATTGGGAGCCAGTGTATCGACCACCACTGTGGCGGGACCTGATGCGGCTCCTGTGCCATTAGCGTTGGTTGCCGTTGCGGTAAAGGCGTGCGAGCCCTCGGTCAAATTGCTGCCAGGCGTGAAGGACCAGACGCCGCTGGCGTTTGCCGTTGTGGAGCCAAGCAGCGCCCCGTTGTTGTAAATATTGATGACGGCATTGGCCTGTGCCGTTCCGTTTAGCGTAGGTAAGGCATCGTTGGTTACCTGGCCATTGGCGATAATCCCGGTATAAATGCCGAAATCATCCACAACACTGACGATGGTTGGGGCATCGGGTACGCGGGTATCCGGGGCAGTGAACCCGGCAGAAACACCGGTATTACCCGCTTTATCCTGAGCAAATGCCAGCAGCGCCTGGCCGCTGGTTTGTGCCGGGGAAAGCGCCACCACAAAGCTGCCAGCACCATCCGCAGTGGCGATTCCCAGTACGGTTCCTGTACTGGATGTAATGGTCACGGTGCTCCCTGCTTCAGCTGTACCGCTGACACGGTTGCCGGTTGCATTGATAGTAAGGCCTGTCGGCGCGCCGGGCGCAAGGGTATCCACTACAATCGACGAGCCAGGGGAGGTGGGGCTCACGTTACCCGCCGTATCAGTGGCATTCACCGTATAAGCATGCGTGCCCTGGCCCAACGCTGAGGTGGGAGTCCAGGTCCAGTTTCCGCTGGCGTTCGCCGTTACGGAGGCCACCAGCGCGCCGTTGTCAAAGATATTGACCGTGCTGTTGGCTTCCGCCGTGCCGTTGAGCGTGGGGAGGGTATCATTGGTGGACTGACCATTACCCACTGCACCAGTGATGTTAGGCACATCATCAATAATGCTGACAATAACTGGCACGCCTGGCGCGGTGGTATCAACGACTATCACAAAACTGTTGGTCGCCGGGCTGTTATTACCCGCCGCATCGGTGGCGGTGACGGTTAGCGTGTGCGAGCCTTCGCTGAGCGGGGTTCCCGGCGTGAAGCTCCAGACACCACCTGCTCCAGCCGTGGTTGTTCCCAACAAGGTGTTGCCGTCATAAACACTTACCGTACTTCCCACCTCAGCAGTCCCGTTCAGTGTTGGCCGGCTGTCATTACTGATCTGACCGTTATTCAGGTTGCCGAATACACCGCCAGCAACGTCATCCACGACGGTAGTCAGGATTGGCGTAGCGGGGGCCGATGTGTCGACAGTCAGCGTAAAACCGCCTGTTGGTTGGCTGGCGTTGCCTGCTGCATCTGTAGCGACAGCGGTAATGGTATGTGTACCGCTTCCCAACGTGGAGGTGGTGACGCTCCAGGTACCGTTGGCTAACACGGTGGTGGTTCCCAGGACGGTATTATTCTCATACAGGGTGATTGTGGCTCCGGCCTCCGCTGTTCCGCTAAACGTCGGCGTTGGATCGTTGGTACTTTGTCCGTTAGTAATCGCCCCGGTGCCAGGGGGCATATCTTCGGTCACCAGGGTAATAACCGGTAGCAATGGCGCGGTGGTATCCACCACGAATGTGAAGCTGTCCGATGCAGGACTCACATTACCCGCCGCATCGATGGCCATTACGGTGATGACATGGTTTCCCGTGGCCATTGCAGGCGCTGTTGGTTGCGTAGGCGTATAGCTCCAGTTACCGCTGCTGTTAGCGGTTATCTCCGTTAACAAAGAGCCGTTGTCAAAGATACGGATTATGGCGTTGGGTTCGCTGGTACCGCTGAATGTCGGGCGGGCATCATCAGTAATTTGTCCATTGCTGAGATTGCCGGTGAGTGGCCCTTGATCGTCAAAGACGGTGGTTATGACAGGTGCAACGGGGGCGGTGGTATCAATAGTGAATGAGCGAACATCCGATGCCGGCCCGGTATTTCCCGCGGTATCTGTTGCCTTCGCGGTAAGATTCCATGTGCCCGCAGCAAGCGCATTTGTTGGTGTAAAGCTCCAGTTGCCGCTGGCCTGGACGAGGGCGGTGCCCACGAGAGAAGCGCCGTTATAAATAGATATCGTCGAGCCTGCTTCACCGGTTCCGGTAATTGTCGGCCTTGTCTCATTGGTGCTTCCACCATTCGGTACGACGCCTATCACGGGGGCCGTATTATCCGCGATGCTGGTAATGACTGGCGCTACAGGTGGAGTGGCGTCAACATTCAGCGTAAATCCACCGGACAGGGCGCTGGTGTTGCCGGCTGGGTCAGTCGCGCTAAGGGTAAAGGTATGGTTACCATTAGTGAGTGGTGTTCCAGGCGTGAAGCTCCACGACCCGGTTCCATCAACAATGGCTGTGCCAATCGGTGTTGTTCCGCCATCCAGCCAGATGTTAATTGTAGCCCCGATTTCTCCGCGACCGTTGAGCGTCGGAGTCGCGTCGTTGGTGAGTTGACCGCTGACCAGATTGCCGGTTAAACCGGGCTGATCGTCTACCACGGAAGTGAGCGTTGGTACGGCGGGGGGCGTCACATCCACGACGATATTCCACCCAGAGGAGGCTGCGCTGGTGTTACCTGCCGGGTCGGTGGCGCTGACGGTCAGGGTGTGGCTGCCTTCCGTTAGCGCGCTGTCAACCGTCCAGGACCAGGTTCCTCCTGCACCTACTACAGTCGTACCAAGGAGTACGCCGTTATCAAAGATATTAATTGTCGCACCGGTTTCGCCCGTACCGTTCAGCACGGGCTGGCGATCGTCGGTTGCCTGGCCTGGTAAAACGGAAACGTTCGGTAGGTTGTTATCGTCAATCACCGATGTAATTGTCGGGACGGTGGGCGCTTGTGCGTCAATGGTCAGGGTGAAATCGCCCGAAATAGCCTCGGTATTACCCGCACTATCCGTTGCGCGGGCGGTGAACACATGCTGGCTGTTACTGAGATTACTTCCCGGCGTGAAGCTCCAGCTACCGTTTTGAGCTACGGTGGTAGTGCCGATCGCATTGCCATTATCAAAGATGGTTATAGTGGCACCTGCTTCGCCGGTACCGTTGAGCGTAGGGCGCGCATCGTTTGTTAGCGCGGCGTTAGCCAGTGAGCCGGTGTAGCCGGGAACGTCATCCGTCGCGTTGACAATCACCGGCTGGAGCGGTGCGGTTAAATCTACCGTTATTGCAACGGGGGCGGACAGACCGCCCTTGCCGTTACCGTTGGTGGCCTGAACGGTAAAATTGTAGTTCCCTTCGCCCGGCAGGGTGGGAACCGCAAATGTCCAATTGCCGCTGGTATCAACGATGGCCTGGCCAGCGCTGGTGCCGTTAATAAAGACTTCGACCGTCGACCCCACTTCCGTTGTGCCACGAAGCGTGGGGGTGGTGTCGTCTGTTCTACCGCCAGCAGTGAGAATATTTCCCTGTACGCTACCGACATCGTCGTCAATCGCGGTAATGAACGGCACATCAGGCAGGCCGCTGTCAGAGGCAGGAAAGGTCGCATTGGGGCTTTCGTTACCCGCGCGATCAATTGCTTTCGCCGTGAGTTCACCGCCGTTGGTCTGCGCCGGGCTTAAGGTTACGGCGAATTCGCCGGTATTATTTGCGGTTGCGGTACCGATTAGCGTGCCGGAAGCATCGCGAATTTCAACCGTGGCGAAAGGATCTGCCAGACCAGCAACCCGGGTGCCATCCGGTGAGACAGTCTGGATCGTCGGGGCTGGCGGCGGTGTAATATCTACGGTGATATTAATGGCCGGCGTTTGAACCGTCGTGTTTCCGGCTCCGTCATCTGCACTGAAGGTCAGCGCGTGAGGATCTTCTGAAAGTGCAGGCGTGGTGAAGGTCCATTTTCCATCAATGACGTTTGCGGTCCCTATAGCTGTGCCATTGTCATAAATCGTTATTGTGCTGCCCGTCTCTCCGGTGCCGTTGATGGTTAACGTCTGGTCGTTAGTGAAGGAGCCATCGCTCAGAGTGCCAGTGACCGGGTTGACGTTATCAAGGATTTCCGTCACTACCGGTGCCTGCAGAGGAATGGTATCAACGGTAAAGGTAAAGCTGTTCGATGTCCCGCTGGGATTACCGGCGGCGTCTTTTGCGCTGGCGGTCAGGGTATAGGTACCATCGAGCAGGGCGCTGGTAATGGGGAATTCCCAGTTGCCAGAACTGTCGACGGTGGCCACGCCCAGAACGGTAGCGCCATTGAATACAGTAATAATACTGCCAGCTTCACCCGTACCATGAATAACCGGCGTATTGTCATCGGTGGTGGCGCCGCTGTTAAAGTTGGCATTGGGCGTGTTGTCATCATCCGTCGCAAATCCGATGGTAGGATTGCCTGGTGCTGTTGTGTCAATGGTTAGGGTGACGGGATCCGACGGATCGCTGGTATTGCCCGCAATGTCGGTTTCAGTTGTGGTGATGACGTAAGTCGTGTCTGGGTCTAATGGGCTCGGGGTAAAGGTCCAGCTCCCGTTATCACCTACCGTTGTTTGACCAATTTCGCTGCCGTTATTATAGATAGTGATAGTGCTACCCGGCTCTCCCTTCCCGCTGAAGGTGGGCGTGGTGTCATTGGTTGTGCCACCACTGGCAACGTTTCCGACAACGGGTAGAACGTTATCGGTGATTAGCGGTACGTCAGGTTTCGCAGGTGGAATGGTATCAATTGTGATCGAGTAGACGCCGGATACCGGGCTGACGTTGCCTGCCGCATCGGTAGCCGTCGCGGTAATGACGTTTAACCCTTCAGATAAATTGGCGGTTGGCTGGTAGGTCCATTTCCCTTGTGCATTGACCTTTACCGTGTCCACCTCAGTGCCATTATTATAGAGCGTGATCGTGGCGCCTGGCTCACCGGTACCGCTCAGAAGTGGGGTTTCCTGATTCGTTGTGCTGCCATTAGCCAGGACGACATTTTCGGTACCCACAACAATGGTTGCTGACAGGATTTGTGGTGCATTTGGCGCATTTGTATCGACCTGTAGCGTGAAGCTGGTGGATTTCGGGCCTTCATTGCCCGCCGGATCGCTGGCGGTTGCCGTCAGAACATGTGTGCCGTCACCCAGAACCACTGGCGGCGTGAATTGCCAGCTTCCATCCGTGCCAACCTTTGTTTCGCCAATCGGCTTGCCATTGTCATAAATGGTGATGGTGTCGCCAGCGGTGCCACTACCGGTTAACTGTGGCTGAGAAGAGTTGGTCGGTTGACTGGTATCGATAGGATTTTTATCAGGATCAAGGATCGCAGAAAATCCCGGGGCGAGGGGTGCCGTGCTGTCAATGGTAATGGTGAACCCTGCGGAGAGAGGTGTCGTGTTTCCATTGTTGTCGCTGGCTGTCACCGTAAATTCATATTTATTATCGGGCAACGTTTGCGGCGGGGTGTAGCTCCATATCCCGCTAGTATCGACGGTAATATCTGCAATCAGTTGCCCGTCACGCATCAGATGAACTATTGAGCCGGGTTCGCCGGTTCCGTTGATGGTTGGCGTGTTATCGTTGGTCAGACCGTTATTGGCGATGGAACCGACAATGCCCGGCTTGTCATCCGTTACATGGGTAATGGCAGGCATTTGCGGTGACTGCGTATCAACAATCAGTTCAAACGCGGTCGCCGGGCTGGCGTTGCCTTTGGTATCTGTAGCGACAGCCGTAAGCTGGTGTTTCCCTTCACCGAGGTCGGTCTGAGGGGTGAAGCTCCAGCTACCGTCTGGCTGCATTACGGCCACACCTAGAGATGTCCCGTTATCAAATATCTCTACAGTTGAGCCAGCTTCTGCTGTGCCGCTCAGCGTCGGACGGTTATCGTTGGTTGTTTGTCCACTGGTGAGTGGCCCGGTATCGCCTGCGACGTCATCAAATACCTGCAAAATAATGGGCTTATCTGGGGCGGTAGTATCCGGCGCAACTGCGGTTTTCGCCGGGCTTTCATTTTTAGCGCTGTCAGTGGCGGTGACGCTGACGGTTTCGCCATTTGTCTGCGCAGGTGAAAGCGGTACGCTAAAGTTGCCATCGCTTCCCGTTTTTCCAGTACCGATGGTGCTGCCGTCCGGTGCGGTAATGGTTATTGTACTGCCTGGTTCAGCCGTCCCCGTTACGCTGGTGCCTTCCGGGCTCACCTTCACATCTTCTGGTGCGAGTGGTGCGGTCGTATCCGGTGCGAGCACGGTAGACGGTAGACTCTCATTTTGTGCAGCGTCTTTGGCTGTTGCCGTTAACGCTTCGCCATTGGTTTGTGGTGAATTTAGCGGGGCGATGAATTGCCCGCTGCCGTTGGCGATCCCGGTACCCAGTACGTTACCCGCGACGTCTTTGATGATAACCGTAGAACCGGGTTCCGCCTGACCACTAACGGATTCACCGTCGGCAGCGACAGTTAGTCCGGAAGGGGAGGCTGGTGGCGAAATATCCGGTACTTTCAGGCTCTCTACAGGACCCGTATTTGAGGCTCTATCAGTAACCGAAATGGTCAGCGTTTCACCATTGGTTTTGGCGGGATTAATGCCTATTGAGAATGAGCCGTCATTACCTGCCTTACCGCTTCCCAAAACATTTCCCTGACTGTCTTTAATCACCACCGTGCTGCCTGCTTCGGTGGAGCCTGTCAGCGTGGTTCCCTGATTAATGACTTCCAAATCTTCCAGCACCGGAGGTTGGGTGTCGATATCAACCGCAAAGCTGATGGACTGTCCGCTGGTGCCGAAGTTATTTGTCGCCGTTGCGGTAAAAAGATGATCGCCATCAGGAAGTGGCTGAGAGGGCGTAAAGCTCCACTTCCCATCGTTGTCAGCAATCACCGGCGGGATTGTTGGCATTGGCACGCCATTGTCATTAATTGTGATAACACTTCCCGGTTCAGCAGTGCCGCTGATGGTCGGGCGATTGTCATCTGTAGCATCGCCGTTTTTCAAAGCACCGGTCACGCTCCCAATGTCATCTGACACGGTGATGATGATCGGTTGAGAAGGATATTGAGAGTTTGATGCAGTAAATTGGCCTGCCGGTCCGTTATTACCTACCTCGTCCCGGATACGTGTTTCCAGCGTTTCGCCATGCGTTTTCGCTGGATTCAGCGTAATACTGAATAAGCCATCCTGGCCTACTACAGCTGAACCGAGGAGATTGTTATCGGCATCATAGATGGAGACGGTACTGCCGATTTCAGCATGGCCTGTTACGGTGGTGCCATCCACGGAGACTGAGTCAACCACCGCAGCAGGTGGGGGAGTCGTATCAACAATAATCGTTGGGGTTGTCGTTATTTCGCTGACGTTTCCTGCTTTATCCGTCTGTTGGATCGTGAACGTATGTGCGCCGTCGCTTAACGCTGTTGTCGGGGTGAAGCTCCACTGGCCGCTGGCATCAACGACAGTCGTCCCCAGAATGATGTTCCCTTCACGGATGGTGATGGTATTTCCTGCTTCACCTTTACCGGATAGGGTTGGTTTTGCTTCATCAGTGTGTGCGTTATTGATGAGTAGACCAGTAATGTACCCTGTTTTATCCGTTAGGGCTTCAAGTACAGGGGCTTCCGGGGTGTGAGTATCAATGTTGAGCGTGAATTGGGTAGATTCTCCGCTGCTGCCTTTAAGGTTGGTAGCAATGGCTGTAAAGCTGTGTTCACCATCTGCCAGCGGTGTGGCAATAGCAAAGCTCCATTTTCCATTCGATCCCACCACGGCGGTACCTGTCTCTTTACCATCAACATAAATATGGATAGTTGAGCCGGGGGTGCCGGTTCCCTGTAGCGTTGGGGTATTGTCATTGGTAAATTGCTTGTTAGCGACAGTCCCGGTTTCCGGAGCCTGATCGTCTATAGCAGCAGAAATTACCGGTGTGGCAGGCAGAGGAATATCGGGCGCGTTAACGCTCGCGGCGGGGCTGGTATTACCTGCCGCATCGGTTGCGGTAACGGTCAGGTGTTCTCCGCTGAGTTTAGGGGGATTAAGATCGATCGCAAATTTGCCGTCACTGTCTGCTTTACCCTGACCAACAATGTTGCCCTGCGCATCTTTAATGATGACTGTACTGCCCGGTTCTGCCTGCCCGGTCAACGACTTGCCATCAGGGGAGACCACCAGTGCAGTTGGGGATGTTGGTGGAGTGGTATCTCCGCTATTATTACCGCCTGGATTAGTGCCACCATCTGGATTTGTTCCAACGCCAGGATCCGTACTACCACCGGGATTACCATTGCCTGAGCCGTTGTCGTTATTGTGATGTCCGCCACCGCCGCCAGAAGAGGCTATAGCTGCAATCCCACCTGCGGCAACGACCCCGCCGAGAACCCAGGGCCAGACTGCGCCACCGTCATGACTGCCTTCGGCCGTCATCAGCGGCGTGAGATCGTCCAGGTGCTGAAAATGGAAAGCGCCATCCGTATCCTGAACCCACCACAGCGCGCCATTGCTGTCTTCCAGAACCAGCTGGTTTTGCGCATCACCTTTTCCGACGTAAAAATTTTTAATGGTGATGGTTTCACCTGAACGGAGTGTGACAACCAGATCCTGATTAACGCGAGTCAACTGGCTGACCTCCTCACGCGAAACGGACAGTTTCACAATAGAAGGTGAGTTGAGCGTAATTTCAGAGGCTTCAACATTGGTAGAAACACCAGTCAACTTCGATACAACGGCGAGTAGACGCATATGTTCACTCCTGATGGCAGGTCGGGAGTATTAATCCGCAACGGCGTGCCGGGAAAATGAGCAGACAGGTGCCTCGTTCATCATAATGATGAACTTGCACATGTAATTTCATGGATGAGATTTACAGATATCAGTTTCTGAACAAATAAAGTCGTAGTCTGAGCACCAAAAATAGTTCTTTCGTATTAGATGATATAGTCAGAAAGAAACTTTTCTGCAATGTCCAGATATTAAAAATATATGATGACATTTTTCACCGAAAAGAGTTAAACGTTTCGATAAATAGGCTTTATTTATAACTTGCTGTAATCATTGCTTTTATTATTTATTGTTAATAATAAACAACAGTAATAATAATGCTATTTCGTAGAGTGGAAAATATAGGGCGGGAGTACTTGAAGTTTTATTCTATTAGGCTACTCCTTGCCTGCGGATTGGAGGTTGTATTTTTAGCTGAACGATTCAGCAATGGAATCTATAATTACTATGAATGTATAATGCGACTTTCAATAACTAAAAAATAAAGGCCAGTCATCATGGTGATAGACTGGCCACAAAGAAAAGAAGGTTATCGCCCGGCATTTTTCATAATACGTGCTTTATCCACCTGCCATTCACGTTCTTTCACATCGGAGCGCTTGTCGTGTTGTTTCTTACCTTTTGCGACGCCGATTTTCACTTTACACCAGGCGTTCTTCCAGTACAGCGAAAGTGCTACCACGGTATAACCATCACGATTCATGCGACCATACAAAGAGTCGAGTTCGCGCTGGTTTAACAGTAGTTTACGGGTACGGGTGGGATCGCATACCACGTGTGTTGAAGCAACGGCCATCGGTGTGAAGTTGGCGCCAAACAGGAACGCTTCGCCGTCTTTGAGTATAACGTAGCTATCGCCGATGTTGGCTTTACCTGCGCGCAAGGATTTGACTTCCCAGCCCTGCAGAGCGAGTCCTGCTTCGAACTCTTCTTCGATAAAGTATTCGTGTCGTGCGCGTTTGTTAAGCGCGATTGTGGCTGAGCCAGGTTTGTGTGCTTTTTTCTTCGTCATAATGCCGCTCAGTATAGGTAATCTGGAATCGAAAAACACCCCATTTCATCCAGCGGGGCGCAAGGCGCTATCTTAGCACGAGTTGGGCTATAGCGTTTTTTTTAGCGAGTGATAAATGGTATTATTTGTGTGATTGATATTGATGGAAATTGTTATGCCTCAGATTAGCCGGACCGCTTTAGTACCTTACAGTGCGGAGCAGATGTATCAGTTAGTGAATGATGTTAAATCCTATCCCCAGTTTTTACCGGGGTGCACCGGTAGCCGCGTACTGGAGTCGACTCCGGGACAAATGACGGCCGCTGTGGACGTCTCTAAAGCAGGGATTAGCAAAACGTTCACCACGCGTAACCAACTGACCAGTAATCAGAGCATCCTGATGCATCTGGTCGATGGACCGTTTAAAAAACTGATTGGCGGCTGGAAATTTACGCCGTTAAGCCAGGACGCGTGCCGCATTGAGTTTCATCTCGATTTTGAGTTCACGAATAAACTCATCGAGCTGGCGTTTGGCCGCATCTTTAAAGAGCTGGCTTCGAATATGGTGCAGGCTTTCACCGTTCGCGCGAAAGAGGTTTACAGTGTCAGCGTCGGCTAAAATTGTCGTTGAAGTGGCATACGCGCTGCCTGAAAAACAGTATTTACAGCGCGTAACGCTGCAGCAGGGCGCTACGGTGGAAGAGGCTATCCGCGCTTCCGGGTTGCTGGAATTACGTAATGATATCGATCTCAGCAAAAATAAAGTGGGCATCTACAGCCGTCCGGTAAAGCTTGCTGATGTTCTGCATGACGGCGAGCGGGTGGAAATTTATCGGCCGTTGATTGCCGATCCCAAAGAGCTGCGCAGGCAGCGAGCAGAGAAATCCGCTAAAAAATAACAGACAATAAAAAAGGTGCTCATTGAGCACCTTTTTTTAATCTCTCAAACCTACTTGTTGTCGGTCAGGGCAGGTTTGTTATCAATGTTGGTCAATACGCCGCTGCTGTTAAAGGTCAGCGTCAGCGTTTGCTGAGTTACGCCTTCGTGTCCAGGTTGCTGACGGAACACATAGAACCAGGTGTTAGTGCCAAAAGGATCGGACATCATCGGGGTACCCAGAGCATAAGCAACCTGCTGTTGCGTCATGCCTGTACGCACTTTGGCGACATCGGTCGGTGTCAGATAATTTCCCTGGTTGATGTCAGGGCGGTAAACCACTCGCTCCAGAGTGGAACAGCCTGCAGTCAACATCAGTAGTACTGCTGCAGCAGCAGTCAGCGTTTTACAGCGCATAGTGATTTGATTCCTTTTCGGGCCCGAGCAGTACGCGGCTCATATGTAATATGCCGATGATAATAGACCTTTCACCACTTTAAAACCTTTTGCTGTCGGGTCGGTCGGCGATTTTATGTTGAACTCAGACCTTCACAAGGGAAAAAAGTTTATGCTGCCAGCAGTTCTTTTGCGTTTGCGAGGGTATTGCGTGTGACTTCGCTTCCGCCAAGTAAGCGGGCTAACTCCTGCAGACGTGCGCGTTTATCAAGCGGCTGCATGTGTGTTTCCGTCATTGCGCCGTCAGTTTCTTTGCTGACATAGAAATGTTGATGACCACAACCAGCAACCTGCGGCAGGTGCGTTACGCACATTACCTGGGTTGATTCTCCCAACTGCCGCAGCATTTTGCCCACGACCGCCGCAGTCGGACCGCTGATGCCGACATCAACCTCATCGAAAATCAGCGCTGGGGTTTCCATTTTACGTGCGGTAATAACCTGAATAGCCAGAGCGATGCGCGACAGCTCGCCGCCGGAAGCAACTTTCGCGATCGGTTGTAACGGCTGACCCGGGTTAGTGGTAACTTTAAACTCCACGCGGTCAGCACCGTCTGCGCTCAGATGATGCTCCTCAAATTTTACATCAATGCAAAAGAGACCATGTGGCATCGAAAGGGTATGCATACTCTCGGTAATGAGTTGCCCCAGTTCCTGGGCGTAATGCTGGCGCTGTTGGTGCAACCTTTTTGCTGTTTCCAGCGCCTGCTGATGGTGATTGTTCACCGCCAGGGTTAAGGTTTCGAGCGAGTCGGCCTGATCGTCAAGTTGCTGCTGTTCATCTAACAAAGACTGATAGAACTGCGGCAGCGCTTCCGGAGAGACGTGATGCTTACGTGCCAACGAGATTTGCTTTGAAATACGCTGCTCAAGTTCGAACAAACGGTTAGGGTCTAAATCCAGACGATCGCAATAGTGGCGCAGTTCATCGCTGGCTTCGCTGAGCTGAATGGTTGCCTCTTCCAGCATATCGAGGATACCGGAAAGTTTGCCGTCCATGCCTGCCAGTTCGGTGACCAGGTGCTTTGCGGTGTACAGCTGGCTCTGCAGATTGATGTCTTCGCCATCCGCGAGGATAGCCAGAGCCTGCTGGCTGGTGGTGAGCAATTGCCCGCTGTTAGCCAGACGCTTGTACTCTTCATCAATTTGCTCAAACTCGCCCGGCTGTGGGTTGAATTCGTTCAATTCTTTTAGCTGATATTGCAACAGTTCCGCCCGTGCTGCGCGCTCCTGGCTTTGTTGCTGATGATGCGCCAGATCGCGGCAGCTTTGGTGCCATAGCTGATAGCGCGCGGTCATTTCCTGGGTCAGGGACGCTTCATTGGCGTAACCATCAAGCAGGAATTTTTGGTGTTCGGATTTTGTCAGAAGCTGGTGTGCGTGCTGACCGTGGATTTGAATCAGCAACTGGCCCAGCTCACGAAGCTGTGATAGCGGAACGGCGGTACCGTTAATAAAGCCACGGGAGCGGCCGTCGCTGCTGATAACGCGACGCAGCAAGCACTCACGGCCGTCTTCAAGCTGGTTCTCTTCCAGCCAGCGCAGGGCTGCTGGGGTGTCTTTTAAGGCGAAACGGGCACAGAGGTCGGCTCGCGCAGCGCCTGCGCGCACCATGTCGGCTTCTGCGCGCCCGCCCAGGCACAAACCGAGAGCATCAATGGCAATGGACTTACCCGCACCTGTCTCACCGGTGATGACGGTCATGCCGTTCTGGAAATCGATCTCAAGTTCACGAACGATAGCAAAATTGCTGATGGTCAGTTGTGCCAACATAGCTGTTTTCCTGTATGAAAAACCATAACTGTAATTACATACAGTATAAACTGGTTTTTTATACAGTAAAGAGGTTGGCGTTAAATTAGAATAATTTTTTTGACCAGCCCAGCTTGGTACTTAATGTATTGAAATAGCTGTAATCTTTTGGATGTATCAGGTTCAGATGATAATCACAGCGGCGGATCAATACGTCTTCACCTTCCTGTATCGGCAGGGCGATTTGGCTGTCGCAGCTGATCTCCAGATCGCTACGGCGATGAGAAAAGCGCAGGCGAATTGTGCTGCTACTGTTGATCACCAGCGGGCGCGCAGAAAGCGTATGCGGGAACATCGGCACCAGCGTAATGGCATCCAGGGAAGGCGTCAGAATTGGGCCTCCGGCAGAGAGCGAGTAGGCGGTAGAGCCGGTAGGCGTAGAGATAATTAGCCCGTCGGAACGCTGAGAGAAGGCAAAGATTTCATCGATATACACTTCGAACTCAATCATATGCGCCACTTTGCCTGGATGCAGCACCACTTCGTTGATCGCGGTGCTGATGCGCTTTTGGCAATCCTGTTGGCATACCTGGGCTTCGAGTAAAAAGCGTTTTTCGCTGATGTAGTGGCCTTCCAGTACGTCAGCTAACTGTTGGTGGGCATTGTCTGGATCAAGGTCGGTGAGGAAACCGAGGTTACCGCGGTTAATTCCGATAACCTTGATGTCATAACGTGCAAGGGTGCGCGCAGCGCCCAGCATATTGCCGTCGCCGCCGACGACTACGGCGAGGTCTGCCTGCTGGCCAATCTCCGCGAGCGTACCGGTTTTCACATTTTTCAGCTGTAGCTCGTGCGCGATTTGTTGCTCCACGATAACCTCATAACCTTTGGCGCACAGCCAGCGGTAGAGCATTTCATGTGTTGTCAGTGCAGTGGGGTGACGTGGATGCCCCACAATGCCAATACACTTGAAATGATTGTTCATTTTCTCGAGGTCCTTGTAACGAAGATTAGTGACAATGTGAGTACTTCCCTTGAAACCCTGAATCTTATCCCCATAATAATCCAGGTTAGCGAGATGAATGCGAAAAAAACGCGGAGAAATTCATGAGTAGTAAAGAACAGAAAACGCCTGAGGGGCAAGCCCCGGAAGAAATTATCATGGATCAGCACGAAGAAGTTGAGGCGGTTGAACCAGACGCTTCTGCTGAGCAGGTGGATCCGCGCGATGAAAAAATTGCGAATCTGGAAGCTCAGCTTGCTGAAGCCGAAACTCGCGAGCGCGACAGCGTGTTGCGTATCAAAGCGGAAATGGAAAACCTGCGTCGTCGTACCGAACTGGATGTAGAAAAAGCGCATAAATTTGCGCTGGAAAAATTCGTCAACGAGCTGCTGCCGGTGCTGGACAGTCTGGATCGTGCGCTGGAAGTGGCGGACAAAGACAATGATGCGATGGCACCAATGATTGAAGGTATTGAGCTGACGCGTAAGTCAATGCTGGATGTGGTGGCGAAGTTTGGTGTGCAGGTGGTTGCGGATATCGATGTGCCGATGGACCCGAACGTGCATCAGGCCATTGCAATGGTAGAGTCTGACGACGTTGCCGCCGGTAATGTGCTGATGGTAATGCAGAAAGGCTATACCCTGAACGGACGTACCATCCGTGCGGCGATGGTCTCCGTGGCGAAAGCCAAAGGCTAATCAGCCCTGGGCCGGGTAATGCTGATGCGCTACCCGGCCCGGACTATGCTCACTGGTCCGCTACACTCTCGCGCAGTGGTGTAACCGGCAACACCTGTACCTGTTTAATCATATTGTCCTGCACGTCGAGAATATCGATATCGTACTGCCCAATACGCACTCGTGTGCCAGCTACCGGGATCTCTTCCAGCGCTTCAAGAATAATACCGTTCACGGTACGTGCGTCATCCTCCGGCAGGTGCCAGTTAAACGCCTTATTGATTTCACGAACGTTGGCGCTGCCGTCAATGATCACTGAGCCATCATTCTGCGGCGTCACCTCTTCAGCAAGCGTCGGTGACATTGACGTGGTGAAATCGCCGACAATCTCTTCCAGAATATCTTCGACCGTGACCAGCCCCTGAATATCGCCATATTCATTGACCACCAGACCCACTTTCTTCTTATTGCGCTGAAATTTAATGAGCTGGGTGCTGAGGGGCGTACCTTCCGGGACGTAATAAATTTCGTCGGCCGCGCGTAACATGGTCTCTTTGGTGAACTCTTTTTTCTCCGCCATTAATCGCCAGGCTTCGCGTACGCGCAGCATACTGATGGCATCGTCGAGTGAGTCGCGGTACAGCACGATGCGGCCGTGAGGGGAGTGCGAAAGCTGGCGCACGATTGATTTCCAGTCGTCGTTAATATCAATGCCGATGATTTCACTGCGCGGCACCATGATGTCATCGACGCTGACTTTTTCCAGATCCAGCACGGACAGCAGCATATCCTGATTACGACGCGAGATTTGGGAGCGCGATTCATTGACCAGCGTTCGCAGTTCATCTTTATTCAGCGAACCGCTCACCACGATATCCGTTTTGATACCCATCATGCGCATCAGCAGGCGGGTGATGGTATTAAGCAACCACACCAGCGGCATCATGATGATTTGCAGGGGAGCCAGCAAAAAACTGCTCGGGTAGGCGACTTTTTCTGGATACAGCGCGGCAATGGTCTTTGGCAGTACTTCGGCAAAAACCAGCACCACAAACGTTAGCACCCCGGTAGCGATGGCGACGCCGGCATCGCCATACAGGCGCATACCGACAATAGTGCCAAGCGCGGAGGCCAGAATATTCACCAGGTTATTCCCGATCAGTACCAGGCTTATCAGGCGATCCGGTTTGCGAAGTAACTTTTCAACGCGTTTTGCCTGACGATTACCCTGCTTGGCCCGATGCCGCAGACGATAGCGATTCAGGGTCATCATTCCGGTTTCAGAACCGGAAAAATAGGCGGAAATGACCACCATGATGAGAAGCGTGACAATGAGCGTGGTGGTGGAGATGTGTTCCACGTAGGGTTCCTTAAAGATTTAACTCACGAACTGCTGCAGTATACGGCTGCCGAAATAGGCCAGCGTCAGAATGACTGCGCCTGCGACGTTAAACCATACGACGCGACGTCCGCGCCAGCCTTCATGGTAATGCCCCCACAACAGAACGATATAGACAAACCATGCCACGATAGAAAGAACGGCTTTATCAATATTCTCAGTACTGAACAGGTTATGCATGTAAAACAGGCCAGTACACAGAGTTAGCGTCAGCAGAACCACACCGATCTGGGTGATATGAAACATTTTCCGCTCAATGCTCATCAGTGGCGGCATTTCATTACTGAACGCCAGTTTTTTGTTTTTCAGCTGATAGTCGATCCACGCCAGTTGTAACGCATAGAGCGCGGCAATAATCAGCGTGGCATAAGCAAACAGCGATAACCCGATGTGAATCATCATGCCCGGTGTCGCTTCGAGATGGGTGATGAACTCGTTAGGCATAAACGTCGCGAACGCGAGGTTGATCAGGGCAAAGGCGTAGACAATGGGCAGTAATAGCCAGCCACGATTGCGGGAAGCGACGATAGTCATTACCGTGCAGATCATCAGGCTAACCAGTGAGCCTACGTTCAACAGGCTCAGGTTTTGTCCGCTTTCACCGCCGGGCAGGATACGCGCTTCCAGGGCAATAGCATGGCTTACCAGCGCGACGACCGCAGAAAGAATAGCCATACGCCGCCAGCCGCTGTTTTTT
This sequence comes from Citrobacter sp. TBCS-15, assembly GCF_005280815.1. Taxonomy (NCBI): domain Bacteria; kingdom Pseudomonadati; phylum Pseudomonadota; class Gammaproteobacteria; order Enterobacterales; family Enterobacteriaceae; genus Citrobacter; species Citrobacter sp. TBCS-15. The sequence goes on from NZ_SZWK01000101.1 coordinate 757,478, forward strand.
TGCAGCAGGGCGGGAATAATCAGCGCAAGGCTGACTGAGTAGGCGACAAGGGCGAGCAGAGCAAAAACGGGCATATTAGGTGTCGACAGTTGGCCAGTGATAAAGAAAAGCAGTATAGCGTTACGTGACCGCTGCTCCAACCGTTGCATAACAACAAAGGCGGCTTCATGTTATACTGCGACAAATTTCTGTTGATGTGTCGCTGTCGCGACCGACCGTTTCCACCCCAGGCGAGAGACAATGTTTGATAATTTAACCGATCGTTTGTCGCGCACGCTGCGCAATATCAGTGGCCGTGGACGCCTTACTGAAGACAACGTTAAAGAGACGCTGCGCGAAGTGCGCATGGCGCTGCTGGAGGCTGATGTAGCGCTGCCGGTAGTGCGTGAGTTTATCAATCGCGTAAAAGAGAAAGCGGTTGGTCATGAAGTTAACAAAAGCCTGACGCCGGGTCAGGAGTTCGTCAAGATTGTCCGTAACGAGCTGGTTGCGGCAATGGGCGAAGAAAACCAGACCCTGAATCTGGCTGCTCAGCCGCCTGCCGTCGTACTGATGGCGGGCTTGCAGGGTGCGGGTAAAACGACCAGCGTTGGTAAGCTGGGGAAATTCCTGCGTGAGAAGCACAAGAAGAAAGTGCTGGTGGTCTCCGCGGACGTTTATCGCCCGGCGGCGATTAAACAGCTGGAAACGCTGGCCGAGCAGGTCGGTGTAGACTTCTTCCCGTCGGATGTCGGTCAAAAACCGGTCGATATCGTCAACGCCGCGCTGAAAGAAGCCAAACTCAAATTCTACGACGTGCTGCTGGTGGATACCGCCGGTCGTCTGCACGTTGACGAAGCGATGATGGACGAAATCAAACAGGTCCACGCTTCTATCAAACCGGTAGAAACGCTTTTTGTCGTCGATGCGATGACCGGTCAGGATGCCGCGAATACCGCAAAAGCCTTTAACGAAGCGCTGCCGTTAACTGGTGTGGTGCTGACCAAAGTTGATGGTGATGCGCGTGGCGGTGCGGCGCTCTCTATTCGTCATATCACCGGCAAGCCGATTAAATTCCTCGGTGTCGGCGAGAAAACCGAAGCGCTGGAGCCGTTCCACCCAGACCGTATTGCTTCACGTATTCTCGGCATGGGCGACGTGCTGTCGCTGATCGAAGATATCGAAAGCAAAGTTGACCGCGCGCAGGCAGAGAAATTAGCCAGCAAGCTGAAAAAAGGCGACGGCTTCGATCTCAACGATTTCCTTGAGCAGCTCAAGCAGATGAAAAACATGGGCGGTATGGCAAGCCTGATGGGCAAACTGCCGGGCATGGGTCAGATCCCTGACAATGTGAAATCGCAGATGGACGATAAAGTGCTGGTGCGTATGGAAGCCATCATCAACTCGATGACGATGAAAGAGCGCGCTAAGCCGGAAATCATCAAAGGTTCCCGTAAACGCCGCATTGCCACCGGTTGCGGCATGCAGGTACAGGATGTTAACCGCCTTCTGAAACAGTTCGACGACATGCAGCGCATGATGAAGAAAATGAAGAAAGGCGGGATGGCGAAGATGATGCGGAGTATGAAGGGGATGATGCCGCCAGGCTTCCCGGGGCGCTAATTTCCCGGCCTGGCTCACTTGCTACTTCGGCACCGGGGTGTGCTAGCCATCCTCACGTACTGTGTGTACGCTGCGGTGGCTGCGCGCACGCCGGCACCGAACTCGCTGCGCCGCCGACGGCCTTCTACAGCAGAGTTATTAACTGTTGATTGCTTTTTTCCCAGAAATCAGTAAAATTTTCGGGCTTTTAATATGACACCGGGTCCCTTCCCTCGATGGGGCCCGGTGTTTTATTCACACAAGAGGATGTTATGGTTACTATTCGTTTAGCTCGTCACGGCGCTAAAAAGCGTCCGTTCTACCAGGTTGTTGTCACCGACAGCCGTAATGCACGCAACGGTCGCTTCATCGAGCGCGTTGGCTTCTTTAACCCAATCGCTAGCGAAAAAGAAGAAGGCACTCGCCTGGATCTGGATCGCATCGCTCACTGGGTTGGCCAGGGCGCGACTATTTCTGATCGCGTAGCTACGCTGATCAAAGCAGCAAACAAAGCAGCTTAATCTGTCACGGTGGTCATGATGAGCAAGCAACTCGCCGCGCAGGCTCCTGTGGAACCCATCGTTTTGGGGAAAATGGGGTCTTCTTACGGTATTCGTGGTTGGCTCAGAGTGTTTTCTTCCACTGAAGACGCCGAAAGCATTTTTGACTATCAGCCCTGGTTTATCCAGAAGGCGGGTCAGTGGCAGCAAGTACAGCTGGAAAGCTGGAAGCACCACAATCAGGATCTGATCATCAAGCTGAAAGGCGTTGACGATCGTGATTCGGCGAATCTACTGACCAATTGTGAAATTGTCGTGGATTCCTCGCAGTTGCCAGCGCTGGAAGATGGTTCCTACTACTGGAAAGACCTTATGGGCTGCCAGGTAGTGACCACCGAAGGCTACGATCTCGGTAAAGTCGTCGATATGATGGAAACCGGTTCGAATGACGTCATCGTCATCAAGGCAAACCTGAAAGATGCGTTTGGTATCAAGGAACGTCTTGTACCGTTCCTCGATGGGCAGGTTATCAAGAAAGTCGATCTCGCTACTCGTACTATCGAAGTAGATTGGGATCCTGGTTTTTAAACCACCGGATAAACGGTAAAAGTCGGCGTTATGGGGATTGGCTTGTGTTTATAGGTATCGTTAGCCTGTTTCCTGAAATGTTCCGCGCAATTACCGATTACGGGGTAACTGGCCGGGCAGTAAAAAATGGCCTGCTGAACATCCAGAGCTGGAGTCCTCGAGACTTTACTCATGACCGGCACCGTACCGTGGACGATCGTCCTTACGGCGGCGGACCGGGGATGTTAATGATGGTGCAACCCTTACGGGACGCCATTCATGCAGCAAAAGCTGCGGCTGGTGAAGGCGCAAAGGTGATTTATCTGTCACCTCAGGGACGCAAGCTTGATCAAGCGGGCGTCAGCGAACTGGCCACGAATCAAAAGCTGATTCTGGTGTGTGGTCGCTATGAAGGTATCGATGAGCGCGTGATTCAAACCGAAATTGATGAAGAATGGTCAATCGGCGATTACGTCCTCAGCGGTGGTGAGTTACCGGCAATGACGCTGATCGACTCCGTTTCCCGGTTTATTCCGGGGGTTCTGGGTCATGAAGCATCAGCAATCGAAGATTCGTTTGCTGACGGGTTGCTGGACTGTCCACACTATACCCGACCTGAAGTGTTAGAGCAGATGGAAGTACCGGCAGTATTACTGTCGGGGAACCACGCTGAGATACGTCGCTGGCGTTTGAAACAGTCGCTGGGCCGGACCTGGCTTAGAAGACCTGAACTTCTGGAAAACCTGGCTCTGACTGAAGAGCAAGCAAGGTTGCTGGCGGAGTTCAAAAAGGAACACGCACAACAGCAACATAAACATGATGGGCAGGCGTAAGCCCCCAATATCAGTTTACCCAGGATAAGAGATTAAATTATGAGCAACATTATTAAGCAACTTGAACAAGAACAGATGAAGCAGGACGTACCTTCCTTCCGTCCGGGTGATACCGTGGAAGTGAAAGTATGGGTTGTTGAAGGTTCCAAAAAACGTCTGCAGGCATTTGAGGGCGTGGTTATCGCTATTCGTAGCCGCGGTCTGCACTCTGCATTCACTGTTCGTAAAATTTCCAACGGCGAAGGCGTTGAGCGTGTCTTCCAGACTCACTCTCCGGTAGTTGACAGCATTGCTGTTAAACGTCGTGGTGCTGTTCGTAAAGCTAAACTGTACTACCTGCGTGAGCGCACTGGTAAGTCTGCTCGTATCAAAGAGCGTCTTAACTAAGATTCGCGCAAGCGACATCCTGTTAGAAAAGGGCTGGCCGAAAGGCTGGCCCTTTTTTTATCGCGATATTTATTTATGGGAACAGACTGACTGCCGGGGGATTTTACATACTCTCTGGATACAGTCAGCCGGGAATGATTACGGTGTGGCGATCACTACCGCGACACGGCGGTTTTCAGCACGACCTTTTGAGGTCTGGTTACTGGCGATAGGGTATTTCTTCCCGAGTCCCTGGGTGGTCAGATTGGTACGGGGAATATTAGCGCCTTGTGCCCAGGCATCGGCCACGACATTTGCGCGTTTGAGCGACAGAGCTTCGTTGTAGCTGTCTTCACCGTAGTTATCCGTATGACCGTCCAGACGTGCATGGTTTAGCCCGGTAGCAGCCAGTTTGGATGCCATTTCCTGAATCTGCTTTTCACTTTCCGGACGGAGCTTATAGTCGTTTTTATCAAACAGGATATTGTCAGACAGGCCAAGAGACCAGTCTCCTGAAACTTCGCTAAATCCGTACGATTTCATAGCTGCAATTTGCTCTGGGGTAAATTTTCCCTGCGGTGCCTGACAGCCTGCCACGATCAGTAAAAGCAGAAAAAACGGTGAAAATAGACGTTTTAACATGTGTGTAATTCCTTATTTAATAATGCGTTCAGAACGCAAATGTTTGGCCTGATACATATTTTGATCGGCAAGTTCTTGTAATTTCTCGGCAGAGGCATGTTCCCACGTCAGCGCAAAGCCAATGCTGAGTGTCATGCTTGCCAGATGACCATTGTGCAGGTCAAAAGGTCGGTTAAACGCTTGCGACAGTGCGGCACAGATACGCTGAACTTCGTATTCTGAGTGAACGCTATACAGCACCATGGCAAACTCATCGCCGCCAAGCCTGTAGGGGTGATGTCGATCACCTCCAAACTCGGCCAGCCTTTTTGCAACTTCAATCAGGACACGGTCGCCCGCTGCGTGGCCCCAGGTATCGTTAATAAATTTAAAATTATCACCATCAAGGAATAGCAATGCAGAACTGCTGCGGGCAGCATCGTCGTTCATCAGGGCGTTAATGCTGCTGCGAAATGCGGCGCGATTTGCCAGTCCTGTCAGAGGATCATGTAACGCGGTACGCAAAAGCTGAGCGTTCTTTGCCTGCAACCGAAGTTGCCATTCCTCCATTTCGTCCAGTAGGCTATTGAAATCCTGGGCAAAAAGATGAAATTCTTCGATACGTTCTTCTGAAACACGTCGTGAAAAGTTACGGTTGGTACGGACATCATGTACCACCTCGGTTATATTTTGCAGGGCTTCTACTACGCCATTGTGCAAATAGCGAGTGAGCATTAATGCAATGCCTGATGCCAGCAGAATGCATCCGGTAAGAACGGCCAGCGACAGATAAATGAAATGGCTGATCACGCTATCGCGTGCCGTCAGGCGCACTTCACCAATCACGCTGCCATTGTGCAAAATGGGCTGTGTGACCGGTTGCGGAAACAGCCAGTGGCTGATCAGACCGCTGATCTTTTCAGTGGTGTCCTGCGCGTCATAGCGCCAGGTGGCAATCACGTTCTGATTTTTATTACGCACTTCCGCTACGGAAAACTGCCCTTGTTGCCCTAGCGCCGCCAGTGTTTCTGTGGCCGCAACACTGTCAGAAAAGACTAATGCAGCTTCAAGTGTCCGAGTCATAGTGGCTGCGGTCAGGTCCAGGTTCTTTTGCGCATACTGTCTTAATGCCAGCACGGAGGAAATGCTAAGCAGTAGCCAGATCAACGTCATGGTGACCAGGACGCTGATTATGCTGATACGCCGTAATGTCCGCTTAAACGTCGGGCGTGTTATGGGAGAATGGCCCTTATCCATGCTTTTTATTCCGTGCAAGCATCAATACGTCTGGACTGACCCTTACGCCACTGCGTGAAAGGGAATCCATATTTACGGAAAATCTCACATCTTCATCTTTAATTATGAGGCAAAAGGCACTGCCAATAACGCATTCGGGATTCTGTTCAGCGATTAATAACAGTGCCTTTGTCGGATATTTATTCTTTAATTCCACCTGATAACCAGGGGATTCTTTTCCAAAATAAAAACCATCACACTGCGCAACTAATATTTCTTGTTCCGTACGAATGATGACGGGAAGATAGGGTAAAGCACCAGTACTGGTATCTACCAGTACACTGGAAAAACGCGATGAAGAGAAAATACACAGTTTTGGTGGCCCGGAAAGTGAAGGCCAGTGTGTATAACTGACGATGCCGGAAACCATCGCACGTACAGATTTTGCTTCTTCCGTAACGCTCTGGGCGTACAGCGGTAATCCGGTCAGGAGCAGTGCCAGTAGAAGTATGAGTCGGTAAGAATAGCTCATGAATAGTTACCTACCAGCGGTTGCCGTAAAGCGTCGAAATACACTCAAGATTGTTTGAGACAAAATAACATTATTTTCCTAAGTCGTCATTATTCCGGGTATAAAGCTATTGATAATTTAAGTTAAATCTTATGTGCTTATAAAATATAAGCTATTGTTTAATTTAATCTTATAGAGGCATTAGCTTCGTTTTCCCCTTTTTGCCAGGCGTTGTGTAACTGGTCAACATTTTCGACCGTATCGCAACTTGGGGGAAAGGTTTTCCCGGCCAGACCCCTGGCGTAAACAAAATCCTGCTGGCAGGTTTTACGTTGTCCCTCGGCGTAACCCTTAAGATATTCCGTACGATCGACTTCTGGATCATTGTAATTGTCGGCAAGAATTTCATTATCTTTAACCGCATAGCCTGAAATGGCATCGCGTATCCCGGCATCGTACCAGTCGGTTCCTGTCCAGGTAGGAGCGTGAGTATAGGGATCTATCTGACAGCCGCTCAGAAGTAGTATCAATAAGGTGCTGATGAGTTGCTTCATTGCCTGTGCTCCCGCGTTTTTTTTAAGCATAGTGGATCTGATATTGGGCGGGTGTAAATTTAAATATACATATGGATGGGCTTTATTTAGTGCTTAATAGCATGATGTAAAGTAAAATTTACGGATTATGGATTGAAATCTTTACCTGTTGTGATATCGTTATTTCCTCCTCGCTGAGGATCAACTATCGCAAACGAGCTAAACAGGATCACCATCATGCAAAAAGACGCGCTGAACAACGTACATATTACCGACGAACAGGTTCTGATGACTCCGGAGCAGCTGAAAGCTGAATTTCCGCTGAGCCAGGCGCAAGAGGCGCAAATCGCCCAGTCGCGTAAAACCATTTCAGATATTATCTCCGGTCGCGATCCGCGCCTGCTGGTGGTATGTGGTCCGTGCTCCATTCACGATCCTGAAATGGCAATTGAGTACGCTCGTCGATTTAAAGCCCTTGCCGCAGAGGTCAGCGATAACCTCTACCTGGTGATGCGCGTCTATTTTGAAAAACCCCGTACTACCGTTGGTTGGAAAGGGTTAATTAACGATCCTCATATGGATGGCTCTTTTGATGTTGAAGCAGGACTGAAAATTGCGCGTCAGCTGCTGCTTGAACTGGTAAATATGGGACTTCCGCTGGCAACTGAAGCTCTGGATCCTAATAGCCCGCAGTACCTGGGCGATCTGTTTAGCTGGTCAGCAATCGGTGCGCGTACCACGGAATCACAGACTCACCGTGAAATGGCTTCTGGTCTTTCGATGCCGGTTGGCTTTAAGAACGGCACTGACGGCAGCCTGGCCACCGCTATCAATGCCATGCGTGCCGCGGCGCAGTCACACCGTTTTGTCGGTATTAACCAGGCAGGGCAGGTAGCGCTGCTGCAAACTCAGGGCAATCCGGACGGTCATGTGATCCTGCGTGGCGGCAAAGCGCCGAACTACAGCCCGGCAGATGTTGCCCAATGCGAAAAAGAGATGGAGCAGGCGGGACTAAGACCTTCCCTGATGGTAGATTGCAGTCATGGTAACTCCAATAAAGATTACCGCCGTCAGCCTGCCGTGGCTGAATCCGTGATTGCGCAAATCAAAGATGGCAATCGCTCGATCATTGGTTTGATGATTGAAAGTAATATTCATGAAGGCAACCAGTCTTCCGAACAGCCGCGCAGCGCAATGAAATACGGTGTGTCCGTAACCGATGCGTGCATTAGCTGGGAAATGACGGATGCGCTGCTGCGTGAAATTAGCCAGGATTTAAACGGCCAGCTGACGGCGCGTGTAGCATAAGAGGTTGGTTATGGTTGCTGAATTGACCGCATTACGCGATCAAATTGATGAAGTCGACAAGGCGCTGCTGGATTTGCTGGCACGCCGCCTGGAGCTGGTTGCTGAAGTCGGTGAAGTAAAAAGCCGCTTTGGGCTGCCGATTTACGTGCCGGAGCGGGAGGCCTCTATGTTGGCTTCACGCCGCGCGGAAGCGGAAGCCCTTGGCGTACCGCCGGATCTGATTGAAGATGTGCTGCGCCGGGTTATGCGCGAGTCCTACTCCAGTGAAAATGACAAAGGATTTAAAACGCTTTGTCCTTCTCTGCGACCGGTGGTGATCGTCGGCGGCGGTGGTCAGATGGGGCGTCTTTTCGAAAAAATGCTCACTCTGTCAGGTTATCAGGTGCGGATCCTGGAACAGCAGGACTGGGATCGCGCGCCGGAGATCGTCTCTGATGCAGGCATGGTGATCGTCAGCGTGCCGATCCACGTCACCGAGCAGGTGATCGCCAAATTACCGCGTCTGCCGTCTGACTGTATTCTGGTCGATTTGGCATCGGTGAAAAATGGTCCTTTACAGGCGATGCTGGCAGCGCACGATGGTCCGGTGGTGGGGTTACATCCCATGTTTGGTCCGGATAGCGGCAGTCTGGCAAAACAGGTGGTTGTCTGGTGTGATGGACGTCAGCCGGAAGCCTATCAGTGGTTTCTGGAACAGATTCAGGTCTGGGGCGCGCGGCTGCATCGGATCAGCGCCGTTGAACACGACCAGAATATGGCGTTTATTCAGGCATTGCGGCACTTTGCGACCTTTGCCTATGGTCTGCATCTGGCGGAAGAAAACGTGCAACTGGAACAATTGCTGGCGCTCTCCTCGCCGATTTACCGCCTTGAGCTGGCGATGGTTGGACGCCTGTTTGCCCAGGATCCGCAGCTTTATGCTGATATCATTATGTCGTCTGAGAGCAACCTTGCGCTGATCAAACGCTACTATCAACGTTTTGGTGAGGCGATTGGTTTACTGGAGCAGGGCGATAAGCAAGCGTTTATCGACAGCTTCCGTAAGGTGGAGCACTGGTTTGGCGATTATGCGAAACGCTTCCAGAGCGAAAGCCGTACTTTGCTGCGCCAGGCGAATGACAGCCGTCCTTAAGTAAGATGCCGGATAAGCCTGGCGCCATCCGGCATTGTCACGTTAACTCGGATCGACCGGCACCACGTTCTCACTCGGGTAACATCCCAGCACCTTCATCGAACGCGTAATCTCCCCCAATTCCTTTAACGCCTTTTGCATTTGGGGGGATTCCAGATTGGCCTGGATATCAAGATAAAACATCTCTTCCCATGGATTGCCGTGAATCGGGCGTGACTCCAGTTTAGTCATAATCAGATTATGGTTGCGCAGTACCAGCAGCGCTTCAACCAGCGCACCGGCCTGTTGGCCTGTTGCCATCAGCAGCGTGGTTTTCGCCGGAACCTGGTCGGAAACATTGATAGCCTTGCGTGCCAGTACCACAAAGCGGGTGATGTTTTGTGTCTGGTTTGCTTCGATATGCTCGAGAACCTGCAAACCATACAGTACGCCTCCGGCTTCGCTCCCCAATGCGGCTACGCGAGGTGAGTTAGCTTGTGCAACTTTTTCCATCGCCGCTGAGGTGCTTTCGGTGTACTCAATCTTCCAGTGTGGGTAACGGCTCAGGAACTTGCTGCACTGTTGGAACGGCTGCGGGTGGCTGTATACCGTATCAATGGTCTCGAGATCGGTTGTGCCGGATACCAGTACGCAGTGGTCAATCGTAATAGTCATCTCGCCAACGATAGACAGACTGGTGTGCTGCAGCAGGTCGTAGACGTCGTTAATCCCACCGGAGCTGGTGTTTTCAATCGGGACCACCGCATAGTCAGCTTGTCCGGTTTCGACCTGATTAAAGATATCGGCAAATTTCGCGCAGCCGCTTTCAATGAATTGTTCAAAATGACGGGCAGCGTACTGACGTGCGGCGAGGTGTGAGTATGAGCCTTTTGGCCCAAGGAAGGCGACGCGCGCGGAATGGGGGTTAATTTTGTTCAGATGTTGCTGGAGCAGTGCCTGCTGCGTCAGGACGGAGTCTTCGATAATCAGTTGGAACAGGCGGGTGATATAGTGCGCGTCGAGATGATGCGCTTTGCCAAGCTGAATCAGCCGGTCTAACAGATCGCGTTCGCGGTCGATATCACGTACCGGACGATGTGAAAGCAGTTTAGCTTTACCGACTTCTACGGCCAGCCCACGCCGTTCAGCCAGCAGGGCCAGTAATTTTTCATCCAGCGAACTGATTTTATCGCGCAGCGCCAGCAATGGGTTTTCCGATGTCATAGTGTTGCCTTTCTTGTTATCAATAAAAAAGGCCCCCCGTTGTGGGAGGCCTTATTGTTCGTCTTCGCATTCTTTATCACACGACGAAACGCCTCCCATTCAGGGGAAGGTAAAAAAGAATGCGAAGAAGAACGGGACAAGTTTCATGTAATTTTCCTTTGGCTACGTCAGTAAAGTACCCGTACTGTTTTCACCCTGTCAACAAAAAACGCGCCCGAAGGCGCGTTGGCGATACACTCAATGTAAGGGACTACTCTTCTTCTGCTTCGACGAAGTTGGCGTCTTTGACTGAAGTTGTTGCACGACGGGCTTCGCCTTTGTGCTGCACTTTATTGAGCTGCCGTTCCAGCTTGTTGATCAAATCGTTAATTGCGGTGTACATATCCTCGTGTTTTGCGCTGGCGACCAGATGTCCGTTCGGTGTATTGATGGTGGCATCAGCAATGAAACCCTGTGGCTCCTTAGACAGAATGATATGTGGATTAATCAGATGAGTTTGCCATTTTTCAAGTTTGGCGAGACGGTCTGCGACATGCTGGCGAATTGCCGGAGTAATTTCCATTTGTTTACTGGTAATGTTCATTGTCATAAATTTTACCTCTTGTCTTTCCCGTCTTGGTGATTCCAGCATACCGTTCCTAATGTCAAAATGTGTGATTTAAATCACATTATTTTGTCGCTTTTTGTCAAGAAAACCTTTTTGTGAGGCACCGCAGGAACAAGCGATTTTTTACTTGAGGAATAGCAGAAAGCAGGCCATATTTGATGAGATGCGTCGGAGCTAAACCGCTTCAGTTATGGCGTAAACGGATAAAAAAACGGCAGCCCTTGGGGCTGCCGTTTTGCATTCTGAGGTAAATCAGGTATTACTGCTGTTGGCGGCAATGATTTTCGCTACTTTTTCTGCCTGCGCATTCATTTGCATCTGGCGATAAGCGTTTTCCATCAACGGCAGAGCATCACGCGTTGCCTGGGTATCCGGGTAGTCGCGCAGCATGCCTTCCACACGGTTTACCACCGCCACCCATGCGCCACGGGCAGTGTAATATTCCGCAACGGAGTATTCATACTTCGCCAGACGATCTTTCAGGAACACCAGACGTTTAGTGGCATCAGTGGTGTACTGGCTGTTCGGATAGCCACGTACCAGTTTGGAAAAGTCATTAAACGCAGCTCGGGCATGTTGTGGATCGCGATCGCTGCGATCAACCCCAAAGAATCCTTGCAGTGCGCTATCATCCAACGCCATATTGGTCAGGCCACGCATATACATGACATAATCAATGTTAGGGTGTGTCGGATTAAGACGAATAAAACGATCGATGGCAGCCTGAGCAAGTGGCAGATCGGCGTTTTTGTAGTAGGCGTAGATGAGATCTAATTGCACCTGCTGAGAATACGGTCCAAATGGATAACGGTTATCCAACGCTTCCAATTGCGTTATTGCCTGTTTCCAGTTACCGTCCTGCAGCTTTTGCTGAGCAGTCGCGTAGATTTCATTTGGCGGATTATCGGGCACCTCTTCCTTTGAACCAGAGCAACCCGCCAAAAACAGGCTCAACGTGGCTGCTGCCACCAGATATTTCATGCGCGTCATGACGTTTTGACTTTCCTCAAAATGTTTTACGGGAGATTCTCTGTTCCTGCTCCCGGTTAAGACCAGCTACAATAGCACACTATATTAAACGGCAAAGCCGTAAAACCCAACGTTAAACAAAGAAGCAGTTTATGGCACAACGAGTAGAACTCACCGCAACAGTCTCCGAAAATCAGCTCGGTCAACGCTTAGATCAGGCTTTGGCCGAATTGTTCCCTGATTATTCGCGATCGCGCATAAAAGAATGGATCCTCGACCAGCGCGTGCTGGTAAATGGCAATCTTTGCGATAAACCGAAAGAAAAAGTGTTGGGTGGAGAGCAGGTCTCCATCAATGCAGAAATTGACGAAGAGGTTCGTTTTGAGCCTCAGGATATCCCGCTGGATATCGTGTATGAAGATGACGATATTCTTGTTATCAACAAACCGCGTGACCTCGTGGTGCATCCGGGTGCAGGCAATCCTGATGGCACGGTTTTGAATGCGTTGCTGCATTACTACCCGCCAATTGCAGATGTTCCTCGTGCGGGTATCGTCCATCGACTGGACAAAGACACGACTGGATTAATGGTGGTGGCAAAAACCGTTCCGGCGCAAACGCGTCTGGTGGAGTCATTACAGCTGCGTGAAATTACCCGTGAGTACGAAGCCGTGGCGATTGGTCATATGACAGCGGGCGGAACCGTTGAAGAGCCGATTAGCCGTCACCCGACCAAGCGTACACACATGGCGGTACACCCGATGGGTAAACCGGCGGTGACGCACTATCGCATTATGGAACACTTCCGTGTGCACACGCGTCTGCGGTTGCGTCTGGAAACCGGACGTACGCACCAGATCCGCGTGCACATGGCGCATATTACCCATCCGCTGGTGGGCGATCAGGTCTACGGCGGCCGTCCGCGTCCACCGAAAGGCGCTTCTGACGAATTTATTTCCGTATTGCGTAAGTTCGACCGTCAGGCGCTGCACGCGACCATGCTGCGTCTGTATCACCCGATTTCCGGTATCGAAATGGAATGGCATGCGCCAATTCCGCAAGATATGGTGGAACTGATTGAAGTGATGCGCGCTGATTTCGAAGAACATAAGGATGATATTGCCTGGTTATGAGTAAGCTAATTGTCCCGCAGTGGCCGCTACCGCAAGGTGTTGCGGCATGTAGTTCTACCCGTATTGGCGGTATCAGTATGCCGCCTTATGATTCGCTGAATCTGGGCGCACATTGCGGCGATAACCCGGAGCATGTCGAAGAGAACCGCAAACGACTGTTTGCTGCGGGCAATCTGCCTTCAAAGCCAGTCTGGCTGGAACAGGTCCACGGTAAGGACGTCCTGAAACTGACGGGCGAGCCGTACTCATCCAAACGTGCGGATGCGTCATACAGCAATACGCCGGGCACCGTATGTGCGGTGATGACGGCGGACTGTCTGCCCGTATTATTTTGTAATCGTGCAGGTACGGAAGTTGCGGCGGCTCATGCGGGTTGGCGTGGATTATGCGCCGGCGTGCTGGAAGAGACGGTGGCGTGTTTTGCCGACAAACCTGAAAATATTATTGCCTGGCTAGGCCCGGCGATTGGCCCGAACGCGTTCGAAGTGGGGCCAGAAGTCCGCACAGCGTTTATGGCGAAAGATTCGCAGGCGGACCTCGCATTTGTACCGCGCGCAGACAAATATCTGGCGGATATCTACCAGCTTGCGCGCCAGCGTCTGGCAAATGTTGGTGTGACGAACCTCTATGGCGGTGACCGTTGCACCTTCAGCGAAAGTGAGACTTTCTTCTCTTATCGTCGCGACAATACCACGGGGCGTATGGCAAGTTTTATTTGGCTGATATAACCTAAAGAATCAAGACGATCCGGTACGTGTAATTTTCTTTTCACATAATTCAGGTCATTCACCTTGAATAATTGAGGGATGACCTCATTTAATCTCCAGTAGCAATTTTGACCTGTTATGGGAGGAGTTATGCGTCTGGATCGTCTTACTAATAAATTCCAGCTTGCTCTTGCCGATGCCCAGTCACTCGCATTGGGGCACGACAATCAATTCATCGAACCACTTCATCTAATGAGCGCCTTGCTGAATCAGGAAGGGGGATCGGTACGTCCTTTATTAACCTCTGCTGGCATTAATGCCGGCCAGTTACGTACAGCCATTGACCAGGCGCTGAGCCGCTTGCCGCAGGTAGAAGGCACCGGCGGTGATGTGCAGCCTTCTCAGGATCTGGTGCGTGTACTGAATCTTTGCGACAAGCTGGCGCAAAAACGAGGGGACAACTTTATTTCGTCAGAACTGTTCGTTCTGGCGGCGCTTGAGTCACGCGGTACGCTGACCGATTTATTAAAATCAGCAGGGGCGACGGCCGCCAATATCACTCAGGCAATTGAACAAATGCGTGGAGGTGAAAGCGTGAATGATCAGGGAGCTGAAGACCAACGTCAGGCCTTGAAAAAATATACCGTCGATCTGACCGAACGCGCCGAACAGGGCAAACTCGATCCGGTTATCGGTCGTGATGAAGAAATTCGCCGCACTATTCAGGTGCTGCAACGTCGTACTAAAAATAACCCGGTGTTGATTGGTGAACCTGGCGTCGGTAAAACTGCCATCGTTGAAGGGCTGGCGCAGCGTATTATCAACGGCGAAGTGCCGGAAGGCTTAAAAGGCCGCCGCGTACTGGCGCTGGATATGGGCGCGCTGGTGGCCGGGGCCAAATATCGTGGCGAGTTTGAAGAACGTTTAAAAGGTGTGCTGAACGATCTCTCTAAACAAGAAGGCAACGTCATTCTGTTTATTGATGAGCTGCACACCATGGTTGGCGCGGGTAAAGCCGATGGCGCCATGGACGCCGGGAACATGCTGAAACCGGCGCTGGCGCGTGGGGAACTGCACTGCGTAGGCGCAACCACGCTCGATGAATATCGTCAGTACATCGAAAAAGATGCGGCGCTGGAACGTCGTTTCCAGAAAGTGTTTGTGGCTGAACCTTCAGTAGAAGACACCATCGCCATTTTGCGTGGTCTGAAAGAGCGTTATGAGCTGCACCACCATGTGCAGATCACTGACCCGGCAATTGTGGCGGCAGCTACGCTGTCTCACCGCTATATTGCCGACCGTCAGTTGCCGGATAAAGCTATCGACCTAATCGATGAAGCGGCATCCAGCATTCGTATGCAGATTGACTCCAAGCCGGAAGAACTGGACAGACTCGACCGCCGTATTATCCAGCTCAAACTGGAACAGCAGGCATTAATGAAAGAGTCTGATGAGGCGAGTAAAAAGCGTCTCGATATGCTCAACGAAGAACTGGACGACAAAGAGCGCCAGTATTCTGAGTTAGAAGAAGAGTGGAAAGCGGAAAAAGCCTCGCTCTCTGGTACTCAGACGATTAAGGCTGAGCTGGAGCAGGCGAAGATTGCCATTGAGCAGGCGCGTCGTGTGGGCGATCTGGCGCGGATGTCCGAGCTGCAGTACGGTAAAATTCCGGAGCTGGAAAAACAGCTGGAAGCCGCTACCCAGTCGGAAGGTAAAACTATGCGTCTGTTGCGTAACAAAGTGACCGATGCAGAAATTGCTGAAGTGCTGGCGCGTTGGACGGGGATCCCGGTTGCCCGCATGCTGGAAGGCGAACGGGAAAAACTGTTGCGTATGGAGCAGGAGTTGCACAGTCGTGTGATTGGCCAGAACGAAGCGGTTGAAGCGGTATCTAACGCGATCCGCCGTAGCCGTGCTGGGCTGTCTGACCCGAACCGTCCGATTGGTTCATTCCTGTTCCTTGGGCCGACCGGTGTCGGTAAAACTGAACTGTGTAAAGCGCTGGCAAACTTTATGTTCGACAGTGACGATGCAATGGTGCGTATCGATATGTCCGAGTTTATGGAGAAACACTCGGTGTCTCGTCTGGTCGGTGCGCCTCCGGGATATGTCGGCTACGAAGAGGGTGGTTATCTCACTGAAGCAGTGCGCCGTCGTCCTTACTCCGTCATTCTGCTGGATGAAGTGGAGAAAGCGCATCCGGATGTGTTCAACATTCTGCTGCAAGTGCTTGACGATGGTCGTCTGACTGACGGGCAAGGGAGAACGGTCGACTTCCGTAATACGGTGGTCATCATGACTTCGAACCTGGGGTCCGATCTGATCCAGGAACGTTTTGGCGAGCTTGATTACAGCCACATGAAGGATATGGTGCTGGGCGTTGTGAGCCATAACTTCCGTCCGGAATTTATCAACCGTATAGATGAGGTTGTGGTATTCCATCCGTTGGGTGAGCAGCACATTGCTTCTATTGCTCAGATCCAACTGCAGCGTCTGTATAAACGTCTGGAAGAGCGTGGCTATGAAATCCATATCTCTGACGAAGCGCTCAAACTGCTGAGCGCGAATGGTTACGATCCGGTATATGGCGCGCGTCCATTGAAACGCGCTATCCAGCAACAGATCGAAAACCCGCTGGCGCAGCAAATTTTGTCTGGGGAGCTGATTCCTGGCAAAGCCATTCGCCTGGAAGTGAACGACGACCGTATCGTGGCAGTGCAGTAAGTCACAAAACGACAATAAACGAGCCCTGCGGGGCTCGTTTTTGTTTAAAAACCAGGCAAAAATAGAAGGGTTGAGTGAAAAGTAATCGTTTGATAAGTTTTTTGTATTTTTAACTTGTCAGCCTGAAATAACTCCCTATAATGCGCCTCCACTGACAC